>NZ_CM169894.1:1735000-1860000 GCF_057162725.1 Tenacibaculum profundi | reverse complement strand
GCATAGTAAAAGGGTTAGCAAGTTCATTGATTTAGCATGTTGTTTTAGAGTTATAAAGGGGGTAGTAGCAATTATTTACTTTTTTTTAGTTTGTTTGAGGTTTTAATTTGACTTCGGCTGTTCTGAAAAAAACTAAAAAAACTTTCAAAAATGTTTGTTATTTTTAAAAAAGTTTTTAGTTTTGCATCCGCTTACGGAGAGCGATACGATCACAGAAATTTTGGAATGATAATTAGTTTATCAGTTAGTTCGATTCTAGCATTTCTACAAGAGTTTAATTTGAGATATTGATTGAGATTATATTAATTATTTTGGGTTAACAAGTTCATTGAAAATATTGAAATTGACAGCGTAATTAGAGTAGAATTACCACGGTAAGCTTTAGGGTTTACCACTTGAAAATTCTTTTGAAGACTTGACATTAAATAATATTAAAGATTATACAATGAAGAGTTTGATCCTGGCTCAGGATGAACGCTAGCGGCAGGCTTAACACATGCAAGTCGAGGGGTAACAGGAGTAGCTTGCTACTTGCTGACGACCGGCGCACGGGTGCGTAACGCGTATAGAATCTACCTTGTACAGGAGGATAGCCTTTAGAAATGAAGATTAATACTCCATAATATATATGATTGGCATCGGTTGTATATTAAAGATTTATTGGTACAAGATGACTATGCGTCCTATTAGCTAGATGGTGAGGTAACGGCTTACCATGGCAACGATAGGTAGGGGGTCTGAGAGGATTATCCCCCACACTGGTACTGAGACACGGACCAGACTCCTACGGGAGGCAGCAGTGAGGAATATTGGTCAATGGGCGCAAGCCTGAACCAGCCATGCCGCGTGCAGGAAGACTGCCCTATGGGTTGTAAACTGCTTTTATACGGGAAGAAACAGTCGTACGTGTACGACCTTGACGGTACCGTAAGAATAAGCACCGGCTAACTCCGTGCCAGCAGCCGCGGTAATACGGAGGGTGCAAGCGTTATCCGGAATCATTGGGTTTAAAGGGTCCGCAGGCGGTCAATTAAGTCAGAGGTGAAATCCTACAGCTTAACTGTAGAACTGCCTTTGATACTGGTTGACTTGAGTTATACGGAAGTAGATAGAATGTGTAGTGTAGCGGTGAAATGCATAGATATTACACAGAATACCGATTGCGAAGGCAGTCTACTACGTATATACTGACGCTCATGGACGAAAGCGTGGGGAGCGAACAGGATTAGATACCCTGGTAGTCCACGCCGTAAACGATGGACACTAGTTGTTGGATTTAGATTCAGTGACTAAGCGAAAGTGATAAGTGTCCCACCTGGGGAGTACGATCGCAAGATTGAAACTCAAAGGAATTGACGGGGGCCCGCACAAGCGGTGGAGCATGTGGTTTAATTCGATGATACGCGAGGAACCTTACCAGGGCTTAAATGTGGAATGACAGGGCTAGAGATAGCTTTTTCTTCGGACATTTCACAAGGTGCTGCATGGTTGTCGTCAGCTCGTGCCGTGAGGTGTCAGGTTAAGTCCT
This sequence comes from Tenacibaculum profundi, assembly GCF_057162725.1. NCBI lineage: Bacteria > Pseudomonadati > Bacteroidota > Flavobacteriia > Flavobacteriales > Flavobacteriaceae > Tenacibaculum > Tenacibaculum profundi. Next base: position 1,858,472 of record NZ_CM169894.1, on the reverse strand, counting down.
ATAACGAGCGCAACCCCTATCGTTAGTTGCTAGCAGGTAAAGCTGAGGACTCTAGCGAGACTGCCGGTGCAAACCGTGAGGAAGGTGGGGATGACGTCAAATCATCACGGCCCTTACGTCCTGGGCCACACACGTGCTACAATGGTATGGACAATGAGCAGCCACTATGCGAATAGGAGCGAATCTATAAACCATATCACAGTTCGGATCGGAGTCTGCAACTCGACTCCGTGAAGCTGGAATCGCTAGTAATCGGATATCAGCCATGATCCGGTGAATACGTTCCCGGGCCTTGTACACACCGCCCGTCAAGCCATGGAAGCTGGGGGTGCCTGAAGTCGGTTACCGCAAGGAGCTGCCTAGGGTAAAACTAGTAACTAGGGCTAAGTCGTAACAAGGTAGCCGTACCGGAAGGTGCGGCTGGAACACCTCCTTTCTAGAGAAGATGGTGTTAAGTTACAGAAGGAAGTGTAATTTTACTCTGCTGTTAATTTTAAAATAAAAAAGACTAAGATCAGATCTTAAATAGTCTTGTAGCTCAGCTGGTTAGAGCGCTACACTGATAATGTAGAGGTCGGCAGTTCGAGCCTGCCCAAGACTACTTTTTTTTGTTTGGTATTTAGTTAAAGGAAATTCTAGAAGCGGGTTATGTTGAGAATGTTTAACGACTCATAACTCAATAGTTAAGCCTCATACTAGAAGTACATGGGGGATTAGCTCAGCTGGCTAGAGCGCTTGCCTTGCACGCAAGAGGTCATCGGTTCGACTCCGATATTCTCCACTAGATAATACCTATAGATAATTATTATCACAAGGTATTATACCAGGTTGGTAACTGAAATATTTATCAGTTCTGACTCGGCACAAGTTCATTGACATATTGGTAAAATGATATCGTAAAGAATCAAGATAGAGCGTTAGATTTAAGTATCTAACGATATATTTTTATAAAAATATAATTAAGAATTATAAAGAGCTCGTTTCCGATTAATATCGGAAGCAAAAAGTACAATAAGCTAAATAAGGGCGTATGGAGGATGCCTAGGCTTTCAGAGGCGAAGAAGGACGCGATAAGCTGCGATAAGTTACGGGGAGTGGCACATACATTATGATCCGTAAATTTCCGAATGGGGCAACCCGGTATATTGAAGATATATCACACCGCAAGGTGAGCAAACCCGGAGAACTGAAACATCTAAGTACCCGGAGGAGAAGAAAACAAAAGTGATTCCGCTAGTAGTGGCGAGCGAACGCGGAATAGCCCAAACCAATATTGTTACGGCAGTATTGGGGTTGTAGGACTACAATATTCGAATTTAAGAGAACTAGAATAGTTTGGAAAGACTAACCAAAGAGAGTGATAGTCTCGTATAGGTAATCGAAGAAGAGATAGTAGTATCCTGAGTAGTGCGGGACACGTGTAATCCTGTATGAATCTGGCGGGACCATCCGCTAAGGCTAAATACTCCTGAAAGACCGATAGTGAACTAGTACCGTGAGGGAAAGGTGAAAAGAACCCTAAGTAAGGGAGTGAAATAGAACCTGAAACCGTACGCCTACAAGCGGTCGGAGCCATTCGTGGTGACGGCGTGCCTTTTGCATAATGAGCCTACGAGTTACTGTTACTAGCAAGGTTAAGAATTTAAGGTTCGGAGCCGAAGCGAAAGCGAGTCTGAATAGGGCGGTTAAGTTAGTAGTAGTAGACGCGAAACCGAGTGATCTACCCATGGGCAGGTTGAAGCTGTGGTAACACACAGTGGAGGACCGAACCAGTTGACGTTGAAAAGTCTTTGGATGACCTGTGGGTAGGGGTGAAAGGCCAATCAAACTCGGAAATAGCTCGTACTCCCCGAAATGCATTTAGGTGCAGCGTTGATTAAAAGTTTTATAGAGGTAGAGCTACTGATTGGATGCGGGGGCTTCACCGCCTACCAATTCCTGACAAACTCCGAATGCTATAAAATGTTTATCAGCAGTGAGGGCATGGGTGCTAAGGTCCATGTCCGAGAGGGAAAGAACCCAGACCATCAGCTAAGGTCCCCAAATATATGTTAAGTTGAAAAAACGAGGTGAAACTGCTTAGACAGCTAGGATGTTGGCTTGGAAGCAGCCATTCATTTAAAGAGTGCGTAACAGCTCACTAGTCGAGCGGTTTTGCATGGATAATAATCGGGCATAAACATATTACCGAAGCTATGGACTTTTAAAAGTGGTAGGGGAGCATTCTATATGTGTTGAAGGCGAACTGTAAGGTTTTCTGGAACGTATAGAAAAGAAAATGTAGGCATAAGTAACGATAATGCGGGTGAGAAACCCGCACACCGAAAGACTAAGGTTTCCTCAGCGATGCTAATCAGCTGAGGGTTAGTCGGGACCTAAGGCGAATCCGAAAGGAGTAGTCGATGGACAACAGGTTAATATTCCTGTACTTCTTATAAATGCGATGGGGTGACGGAGTAATGAACCCGCCGCGAGCTGACGGAATAGCTCGTTGAAACATGTAGGTATTAGGACTGTAGGCAAATCCGCAGACTTAGCTGAAGTGTGATAGTACCACAACTCTTCGGAAGCGTGGATAGTGCGGTTAAGAACTTCCAAGAAAAACCTCTAAGCTTCAGTTTATAAGAACCCGTACCGTAAACCGACACAGGTAGTTGGGATGAGAATTCTAAGGTGCTCGAGAGATTCATGGCTAAGGAACTAGGCAAAATAGACCTGTAACTTCGGGAGAAAGGTCGCCAGCAGTAATGCTGGCCGCAGTGAAAAGATCCAGGCGACTGTTTATCAAAAACACAGGGCTTTGCTAAATTGAAAGATGATGTATAAGGCCTGACACCTGCCCGGTGCTGGAAGGTTAAGTGGAGGGTTTAGCTTCGGCGAAGATCTCAAATGAAGCCCCAGTAAACGGCGGCCGTAACTATAACGGTCCTAAGGTAGCGAAATTCCTTGTCGGGTAAGTTCCGACCTGCACGAATGGTGCAACGATCTGGATACTGTCTCAGCCATGAGCTCGGTGAAATTGTAGTATCGGTGAAGATGCCGATTACCCGCAGCGGGACGAAAAGACCCCGTGAACCTTTACTATAGCTTCGTATTGACTTTGGATAAGTAATGTGTAGGATAGGTGGGAGACATTGAAGCGGCCTCGCTAGGGGTTGTGGAGTCAACCTTGAAATACCACCCTTTGCTTATCTAGAGCCTAACTCAGTGATGAGAACAGTGCGTGGTGGGTAGTTTGACTGGGGTGGTCGCCTCCAAAAGAGTAACGGAGGCTTCTAAAGGTTCCCTCAGCACGCTTGGTAACCGTGCGTAGAGTGCAATGGCATAAGGGAGCTTGACTGAGAGACATACAGGTCGATCAGGTACGAAAGTAGAGCATAGTGATCCGGTGGTTCCGAATGGAAGGGCCATCGCTCAAAGGATAAAAGGTACTCCGGGGATAACAGGCTGATCTCCCCCAAGAGCTCACATCGACGGGGGGGTTTGGCACCTCGATGTCGGCTCGTCACATCCTGGGGCTGGAGAAGGTCCCAAGGGTTGGGCTGTTCGCCCATTAAAGTGGCACGCGAGCTGGGTTCAGAACGTCGTGAGACAGTTCGGTCTCTATCTGCTGTGGGCGTTAGAAATTTGAGTGGATCTGACTTTAGTACGAGAGGACCGAGTTGGACGAACCTCTAGTGTATCAGTTGTCTCGCCAGGGGCACTGCTGAGTAGCTACGTTCGGAAGGGATAAGCGCTGAAAGCATATAAGCGCGAAACCCACCACAAGATGAGATTTCTTTAAAGGGTCGTGGGAGATGACCACGTTGATAGGCTATAGGTGTAAGTGCAGTAATGTATGTAGCCGAGTAGTACTAATAACCCATAGGCTTATGTACGTTCCTCCCGAACTTTTAGGAGTTCGGGAAGGATACTCTTTATGTTCAAATAGTTTTATAAATATTTGAATAAGCGATATGATTTTAGCAATATGTTAACTTATACAGTTGAAATATACTGAAACAATTTAAGGTGATTATAGCAATGGGGCTCACCTCTTACCATTCCGAACAGAGAAGTTAAGCCCATTAGCGCCGATGGTACTGCCACAGGTGGGAGAGTAGGTCGTTGCCTTTCTTTTAAAACTCCTCATTACATTTTGTAATGAGGAGTTTTTTTATACGTTACTTTTTACTTCACGAAATACAATAGCCTTATTATAGAACTTACCAATATTTACACACTGTCATGTAAAGAAAAATCTAATTATTAAAAAAGCCCAAGTTACCTTGGACTTCATGTAAAGATTTATCAATAGATATTTTTTAAGTTGTTGATAATGTGGCTCTAATTTCGATTTTATTTTTTGTGTTTTTTTTATATTTTATTTGTTTTTATTTGTTTTTAAATAATTAATTGTATTAAAACTTAGTTTTTTTACAAAAATTTAATAATAATTATGCTTTATGTTTATTTTTTATAATTTAGCATCACTAAAACAAAATAAAATATTTAATTATGAAATTAAAACTAGATTTTTTAACAAAAAGAAAGGTACTGATTACTGCAATTGCACTTTCCATTTTTGTTTCTTGTACAGAAAATGAAGTTGAAACAGTTTCCGAATCAGAGTCAAGTTCAACTTTAAGTGATGAACAGCTCCTACAAAAGAAAAAGATGATAGAAATTGCAAAAGTAGTAGGAGAGTTGGTAACATCTAATAATAATATTCTTACGGAAATATCCTCTTCTATGAATAAGATGTATGATCCTAACTTAGATGCAATAAGTTTCTCTTCTCTACTTGGTAATTCAAGTAATGCAAAGAAAATAGAACGATCATTTGCAAAAGGAAAAGATGATTTAGTATCAAAGTCTCTGATTAGAGAATTATCTATTACTAAAGCTAAACATAGGTTTGAAATTCTCAATAACAAGGATTTTCAATTATTTTTTCCACTTGAAAAAATGCATAGTGAACAAGGTAATTTAAGTAGAATTACAGTTTCATATGCACCTTTAGGAGGGGGTAATTATAATAAAGGTTTTATTTATGAAAATGGTAAATTGGTAGATAAAATTTTAAAAGTAGATCATAATTATGTACTAGCTAATCCTACATTGGTAATTTTACCAATAGATAATAATTTAGATACACTCCTTGAGAAGCAATATAAAAAAGAAAAAAATAGAGCTAAGCAAAGGGCTCAAAGGAGAGTCAATGAGATCACAGAAAACTTACCTATTGATGATGAATGGCAACAAAGTATAATTAGTACTATGATACCTGAAATAAGATTGTCTTGGGGTGAGCATATAGATATGTTTAGTTTAGGTTCTAGAATTATATTAGCTACTGGAGGATCTGATTACGATACACCAAGACCAAGTCCTATTACCCAAGTAAGACCACCACATTTTGTGTCTTTTTGGGATGTTATGTTTAGAAATTGGGTTCCTTATTATCAAGACTTTGATAATGATTGGACTAGATTAGAGAGAGAAGTTGAGTTCGTTGCAGCATCTAAACATTTATTTATTTTTCAAGATGTTAATGTTGATTTTGATGTTTCTGCTACAGCTGTTTGTGATGCTAGTTTTAATATTAGTTTAGATGATCTTCTTAATGGTAATTTCGAGTTACCTTCATTAAATTGTACTGTAAATGGAGGATTAAGAGAAATTCGTTTATCAGGACGTATCGCTATTGATAATAGTAAATTTCATGCAAATAAAAAGATGTTAAGAGAACAAGTTATTGGTTCTAATTTTGGTGGGATTGGCTATGGTACAAGAAACGTTAATGGAAATAGTTATAGCATTAGAAAGTTAGGTAATATTGAGTTCTATCTTAGAAATTACGAAATTAAATAATAATTACTGATCGACTTATTTTTTAAAAAGCCAGTAAAAGTTCTTTTATTGGCTTTTTTATGTGAGTATAATTATAATCTAAAATGAAAAAATATTGATTATGATTTTTACTTATTTTAAATTACTTATTGTATTAGATACTACTAATTTCTCGAGTAGTATTTGTTATTTTTCATTATTAATATTAATAATTACTCTTCTTAATATTCTCTTTTTAGACATTTACTATTTTTTTTATGCCAATAAACACCTCACTAGTCCTACATTGAATTTTCTCTACTTACCTTCTTTAAGTTTGTGGCATTAAACAAAATAAAATATCAAATAATGAATTTAAATTTTTTAACAAAAGGTGAATTTTACATTACAATTTTCACCACATTTATTTTAGCGTCATGTTCAGAAAAAGAAGCTCAATTAATACCAGATTCTGAAGTTCAAATTAGCTTAACTAGCGAACAAATCCTTCAAAAGAAAAAGATGTCTAAGCTGGCAAATAAGGTTGGCCAATTAGTTACTTCAAAGGAGCATGTCCTAAATGAGATCACTTCTTCTATGAATAAGCTATTTGATCCTAATTTAGACGTTATAAGTTTTGCTTCTTTATTAGGAAAAAGTAGTAAATCGAAAAAAAGTGAGAGATATTTCACCAAATCAAAGAAAAATTTGACATCAAAGTCTTTAATTAACGAATTGAATAATAATAAGTCAAATGGAGAGTTTTATGAATTTGAATTATTTTTTCCTTTTGAAAAAATTCACTCTGCAACAGGAAATATGAATAGTATTACCGTATCATATGCTCCTCTGAATAATGTTAAGCATAATGAAGGGTTTGTTTATCAAAATGGTATTTTGGTTAAAAAGGTTGATAAGGTAGACTATAATTATATCTTAAAAAATCCGACATTGATAATTTTACCAGTAGACCAAGAGTTAGATGATTTAATTCTAACACAGTATAAAAGAAATAAAGTTTCGAAAAATAAAATTTATCAAAAAAGAACCAATGAGATCACAACTAATCAATCTATAGATGGTGAATGGCAAAATAGTATTATAAGTACAATTATACCAGAAATAAGATTATCATGGGGAGATCATGTAGATATATTTGGTTTAGGTTCTAAAATTGTATTAGCTACAGGAGGGGCTGATTATGATACGCCGAATCCAAGTCCAACTTCTATGGTTAGATCTGAACATTTTGTCTCTCTTTGGGATATAAAATTTAGAAATTGGGTTTCATATAATCAAGATTTTGATAATGATTGGACAAGGCTAGAAAGAGAGGTAGAGTTTATAGCAGTCTCAAAGCATCATTTTCACTTTGACGATGTATCAATAGATTTTGATGTTTTAGCAACGGCTTTATGTAATGCTAATTTTGATATAGGTTTAGAAGAACTCCTTACTGGAGAATTTAAGCTTCCATCATTAAATTGCGAAGTTAATGGAGGCTTACAAGAAGTTCGTTTATCCGGGCATATTGGTATCAATGACAGTAAGTTTCATGCGAATAAAAAAATGTTAAGAGAACAGGTTTTAGGTTCCAATTTTGGAGGTCTTGGCTACGGAACTAAAAATATAGATGGAAGAAATTATACTATTAGAAAACTCGGAAATATTGAGTTCTATTTGAAAAATTATCAAGTAAGGTAAAATGATAATGTTATGTTTATAAAACAAAAACCAGTGAAATTATTTCACTGGTTTTTGTTGATATTTTTAACTTTACTTTAGAGTTATACTATTTTTAGAAAAGGACGTTTATTATCTTTGTATCTGAATTTCTCATTTCCTATTAAAATGAGTTTTTTAGTTCGTATACCTATAAAAACACATTTAATTATACTTATCTCCTAAACCATGAATAAAGCAATATATATAGCAGCATCAGAAACTAATTCTGGTAAGTCTATGCTTACCCTTGGATTGATGCAATTACAACTTAGAAACCATCCTAAGGTTGGCTATTTTAGGCCTATAATCGATAATCCTGATATGGGAATCAAAGATAACCATATCAATACCGTTTTAACTTATTTTAATCTTAGTATAGATTATGAAGATTCATACGCTTATACACGTTCAGAGTTGGTTAATAAAATTAATCAGGGAGAAGAGGATGAAGTTATCAATAAAATCATAGAGAAATATAAAAAACTTGAAGAAAAGTTTGATTATATAATAATTGAAGGATCAGATTTTTCTGATCATGCAGCAATTATAGAAATGGATTTAAATATCTTAATAGCTAAAAATCTAGGAGTTCCCGTAATTATTGTCTCAGGAGGGAATGGAAAAAGCTTATTAGATTTTATTCAGGGATTACGTTTAACGTACGATTCTTTTACGAATAAAGACGTAGAAGTTATAGCTGTTGTAGCTAATAAAGTACAAGAAAAAAATATACCTATTATTTTACAAAAAGTTGGAGCTAGTTTACCCAAGTCTGTATCAATAAATGCAATACCAGTAGACAACAAATTAAATAATCCATCAATAAAAGAGATTTTAAAGGGTATTGATGGTAACGTGTTATTTGGAGATAAATATCTTAATAATACTACTGGAGATATTAAAGTTGGAGCAATGCATTTATCTAAATTTTTAAATCATTTAACTGATGATTGCGTTGTTGTGACTCCTGCAGATAGATCAGATATTTTACTTGGAACATTACAAGCAAATATATCAAGTAACTACCCTTCTGTTTCTGCTATTATTTTAACAGGTGGTATTGATTTAAGTTCGTCGGTAATAAAGCTTATTAAAGGGCTAGAAAAAATTGTTCCTATATTGTGGGTACAAGAAGGTACATTTAGTGTTACAGCGAAGTTAGGTACTATTCGATCACATATTTACGCGGATAATCAAAGTAAAATAAAGATGTCGATAAACATGTTTGAAACATATGTAAATACGACAACATTAAAAGAGAAATTAGTTAGTTATAAAAAGTCAAATGTTGTAACACCTAGTATGTTTCAGTATAACCTTTTACAAATGGCTAAAAAGGAAAGAAAACATATTGTATTACCTGAGGGAGCCGATGACCGTATATTAATAGCAACATCTCAGCTTCAAAAAAATGATTTAATAGATCTCACAATTTTAGGTAATAAAATCAACATAGAAGCTTCTATTAAAAGGTTAAATATTTCATTTGACTTTAAAAAAACACGAATCATAAATCCAATAAATTCAGACTATTTTAAAGATTTTGCGCTTACACTTTATGAGCTAAGAAAACATAAAGGAATAAATTTAGCTATGGCAGAGGATTTGATGGCAGATGTTTCGTATTTTGGTACAATGATGGTATATAAAGGGTATGTAGATGGTATGGTGTCAGGGGCAGCCCATACAACCCAGCATACAATAAAACCTGCATTACAATTTGTGAAAACTAAACCAGGCTTTTCTGTAGTTTCTTCTATATTTTTTATGTGTTTGGAAGATAGAGTATCAATTTTTGGTGATTGCGCTATTAACCCTAATCCAACTGCAGATGAGTTAGCTGAAATTGCTATTTCAGCAGCAGATACGAGTATTGCATTTGGAATAGATCCTAAAATAGCTTTATTGTCATATTCATCAGGAGCTTCTGGAAAGGGAGAAGATGTTGATAAGGTAAGAGAAGCAATGCAGATTGTTTTAAAAAGAAGATCCGACCTAAAAGTTGAAGGCCCTATTCAGTATGATGCTGCTGTAGATCCATCAGTAGGGAAGAAAAAAATGCCTAACTCGGAGGTAGCTGGGCAGGCAAATGTGTTGATATTTCCAGATCTAAATACAGGAAACAATACCTATAAAGCCGTTCAGAGAGAAACTGGTGCATTAGCAATAGGTCCGATGTTACAAGGTTTGAATAAACCAGTTAATGATTTAAGTAGAGGGTGTACAGTTGATGATATTTTTAATACAGTTATACTAACGGCTATACAGGCACAAGGATAAAACGTTTAAAAAATGAAAATTTTAGTAATAAATTCAGGAAGCTCTTCAATTAAATATCAATTGTTTATGATGCCCGACCAGCAGGTCATATGTTCAGGGATAGTTGAAAGAATAGGGTTAGAGAACAGTAAGGTCCAATATGAAGTAGCAGATGAATATATAGAAGAAGTTACAAATATAGAGAATCATAAAAAAGGTCTTGAAAAGGTAGTAAAGATGTTGCTTGATAAGAAAAACGGAGTCATTAATTCTACTAGTGAAATTAAAGTTGTAGGTCACAGAGTGGTTCATGGAGGGGTTTCTTTCACAGAAACTAAAGAAGTAAATCAAGAAGTAAAAAATAAAATTAGAGAGTTATTCTATTTAGCACCACTACATAATCCAGCAAATTTAGAAGGCATTAATGTGGCTGAAGATCTTTTCAGAGAGGCACGTCAAATTGCCGTTTTTGACACCTCATTTCATCAAACAATTCCAGAAAAAGCCTATAAATATGCAATACCTAATCATTTTTTTGAGGATAATAATGTTCGTTTGTATGGGTTTCATGGAACTAGCCACAAATTTGTTTCCGAGCAAGCTATTGAATATTTGAATAAAAAAAAGTCAAAAATTATAACTATACATTTAGGAAATGGTTGTAGTGTGACAGCAATTAATGATGGAAGGAGTATTGATCATAGTCTTGGTTTTGGTCCTGCTACAGGTTTAATTATGGGAACTAGAAGTGGTGATATTGATCACAGCCTAATTTTTTATCTTATTGATTCGCTTGGCTATACTGCAGAAGAAGTTAATAATATACTTCAAAAAGAAAGTGGAATGCTAGGGTTAACAGGTTTCAGTGATTTAAGAGATATTGAGACAGAAGCTAATAATGGAGATAAGCGTTGTCTTTTAGCATTGGAAATGAACGCTTACAGAGTGAAGAAATATATTGGTTCTTATTTTGCTGCTTTAAATGGATTAGATGCTATTATTTTCACTGCAGGAGTAGGAGAAAATTCAGAGAAAATGAGAGCGTTAATATGTAAAGAGATGGAAGGCTTAGGAATCTTATTAGACGAGAAAATAAACGCCCAACGATTTAAAAAGCTTACAGAAATTAACACAGAAGAATCTCCAGTAAAAGTACTCGTTATTCCAACAAATGAGGAGTTGGAGATCGCTAATCAAGCATTTGAGTTACTTAAGTAGCAAAGTTAAAGAAATTATAAAAAAAGCTTCAAGTTATTTAAACTTGAAGCTTTTTTTTATGATTGATTTTGTTGCCATTTCCAAGCAGACTCTAAAGCATCGTCTAGAGTTTTTTCAGATTGCCAGTTAAGCTCTTTTTTTGCAAGTGTTGTATCTGCATAAGCAGCGGTAATATCACCATTTCTTCTGCCAACAATTTTATAGTTCAATTTTTTAGAAGATACTTTTTCAAAAGATTTAACAACATCTAAAACAGAACTACCTTTACCTGTACCCACATTGAAAAATTCAAAGTTAGTTTTGTTCTTTTTATTTAACAATCGTTTAAGTGCAGCAATATGGGCTTTTGCTAAATCAACGACATGAATATAGTCTCTTATGGCTGTTCCATCTTCAGTAGGATAATCATCACCAAAAATAGAAAGTTCCTTTCTTATTCCTACAGCAGTTTGGGTAACAAAAGGAATCAGGTTTTGAGGAACCCCTAATGGTAACTCCCCAATTTTTATGCTTTCATGTGCGCCAATTGGATTGAAATAACGTAATGCAATTGCATTAAAATTATAAGCAGCGCAAGATTCACGTATAATTTCTTCTCCAATTTGTTTAGTATTTCCATAAGGTGACTCTGCAACTTTTATTGGTGCTTTTTCTGTGATAGGTAATTCATCAGCCTGACCATAAACAGTACATGATGAGCTAAATATAAAATTATCTATATTTCGATCTCTAATTTCTTGCAAGATATAAACTAAACTGGATATATTATTTTCATAATAATCTAATGGCTTTTCAACACTTTCACCAACCGCTTTAAATGCAGCAAAGTGGATAATTCCGTCAATTTTAGTGGTTTCAAATAATTTCTTTACGTCAGATTTATTTTTTAGATCTAATTGATGAAAGTCTGGTTTTTTACCTGTAATTTGAGTGATATTATCTAGGACTTCTATTCTTGAGTTGGATAAATCATCTACAATGATAACATTAAAGCCAACGTTATGGAGCTCTACAACAGTATGTGAGCCGATAAAGCCTAATCCACCTGTTACTAGAATATTGTTCATATTTTTTAATTTTTAGAGGTTGAAGGAAAAAAAATAGGGTTTTAATTTTAATTAGGCATGTATGTTTTTAATTTATGTTTTATTTATTTAAAAAAGTTAAAACAGCTTGACTTATAAAATTTAACTGTTCAGCATCAAGCTCTGTATGCATAGGCAATGAAATAACTTCATTAACTAATTGATTTGTACCAGTGAAGTCCTTTTCATTATAACGACTATTCTTATAAGCTTTTTGGGCATGAAGTGGAACGGGATAATAAATAGCATTTGGAATATTTTTATCAATCAGGTACTTATGAAGTTCATCTCTTCTCTGGTTAGTAATTCTTAGTGTGTATTGATGAAAGACATGAGTTGAAAATTTACTGATTTTCGGAGTAATAATATTCGGATGATCTTTGAATGCGTTTGAATAAAATTCAGCAGCTTTTTTTCTAGTATTACAATAGCTATCTAGGTAAGGTAATTTTGCCTTTAAAACAGCAGCTTGCAAACTATCTAATCGAGAGTTTACGCCAACTACATCATGGTAATATCTTTTATACATTCCATGGTTTACGATTCCTCTTAGCTTATGTGCAAGATTATCATTATCAGTGAAAATAGCTCCTCCATCTCCATAACAACCTAAATTTTTTGAAGGAAAAAATGAAGTTGTTCCAACATGACCAATTGTTCCGGCTTTCTTTACCGTCCCATCACTAAAAGTATAGTTAGCACCTATTGCTTGAGCATTATCTTCGATAACAAATAAATCATGTTCTTTAGCAATTTCAAGTATTGCTTCCATATTTGCACATTGCCCGAACAAATGAACAGGTACTATAGCTTTAGTTTTAGGAGTAATTGATCTTTTTAAAGCTTCAATATTCATATTGAAAGTATCCACTTCTACATCCACCAAAACAGGAGTTAATCTTAATAGTCCAATGACTTCAACAGAAGCTGCAAAAGTAAAATCAACAGTAATAACTTCATCACCTGGCTTTAAACCAAGAGCCATCATTGCAATTTGTAATGCATCTGTGCCATTTGCGCAAGGAATAGCATGTTTAACATTTAAATATTTTTCCAAGTCAGATTGAAATTCTTTGACATATGGACCATTTATATATGCTGAAGAGTTTAATATCTCCTCAAATGATGTATTAACAACGTCTTTGATCTTTTGATATTGACCTTGTAAGTCAACCATTTGTATTTTTTTCATTATATGCGTTTTATCATATCAAAAATACAACTATAATCTGTCTTTATATGAATTCAATTAAGTTGTTTAGTGTATATAATATGATAATCCAATATTAAGTGTATTTGAGTAGTATAAATCGTGATTATATAGTTCCCCATTAAAGTTTACAGTAAAATATTTTTGTAAATGAAAATTAATCTTTGCTCGATATCTAGAAAAGTAAGATGAGTAACTATCATAGAAATACATACCATCAATAAGTATGAATGTTTTGTCAATATCAGAATTTAACTGGTATTGTAGCCCTCCTCCTGAAAAATGTCTATTAATTGTCATCCAATAAGGAATTCCTTCCGAATTGGTTGATCCGAATGAATGTGAGCTTTCAAGAACTGTTCTGAAAGTATTACCTCCATAATTGATGATGGGGTAGTTTACAGATAAAGATATGGTTGTGTCAAAATTGTCGTCGGTGTAATAATTCCCTTCAAGAAATGATGATGCATTGATTTTATTTTCAAAGTTTTTTTCATAATATATATTCAGGGTGTTAGCATACATATAATTTTCAAGACCAATATTATTTCTGAGAGGAGTAGCTGTATATTCAGCTGATAAAAAACTATTAGCTACATTATAATTAATTTGAGTATTAAAATTATAAAAATACTTGTTTCTATCGGTTTCAAAACCAAATGAACCTGAATATTGAAATTGTTGATTAAATAATCTTGAACTTTCAAACTTATAATTAAACCCATATAGTGAAATATTTTCCTCTTTATTATTCATAATATCATTCACAGATGATTGTGTAAAAGAAAAGTTATGTGCATTTTGTTTCCTGTTAACAAAACTATAAGTGATTTTTTTATCAAAGTTGTTTATATCGTTTCTATTGGTAGTCAAAGAAGATTCAAAATTATAGAGGTTATTTTCTTCTAACATAACTATTCGATGAATGCTATCTCTTATTTTTTTATATAAAAATGAGTCATCGTTTACTAGTTTTTTGTGAATATTTCTATCTTGGTAAAGATAAAATACATTCATTTTTTTTTGGATAGATTTGTATTCATGATGAGAATTGGGAATTTTAGTGGCAATTTCCCAAGCTTTCATAAACATATCCCTAGCAAGATAAAGGTCAATCATTGTTTTGTCTGCGATTAACTTTTCATCTTCAGACTTATATTTGTATGTTAAATAAAAAGAGTTTAATTGCTTGTATTTTTTTGCTTCAAATAACCAGTGCATTTGCGTGTCAATTGTTATTTTATTTGAAATCGATGCCCATTCTAAAGCTTTTAATAAATAACCTTGCTCATAAAAGTACCAAGCTAGTTCACTAGCAAAATATTTGTATTTAGTGCTTAATGGTATTTTCAGAAGGACTGCTAATTTATCACTACTGTTATTCCATAAATAGGAAGAAATAAAGGCAATTCTATTTTCAATACTTGGATTTAACTCTGCAATCAATTTTAATTTTTTTTGAATTGATTCTATATTATTTTTAGTATTATTATTTTTAATATAATCTTTCAATAGCTTAATTTTTAATTGAAGACTGTCAGCTGTTATTATTTTTCGTTGTAACCAGTTTGTTCTAATTTTTTCCGAAGGATACCAAATAATTTTAGCCATAGCTTCAGATAAGGAAGAGGCTTCATAATTTTGGTGCTTGTAATAGTAGCTTTCTAAATCATTCCAAAAAATAAGCTCTTCTTTTGTCCATGAAGAATATTTTGCGTATTCCTTCCAAGTATCGATTGATAATTTAGTCTGTTGAAATATTTTTTTTCTTAATGATTCTATTTTCTTTTTTAATAAGTCTCTTGAAGTTTCTTTATGATTGAGGTAATTACGATATTCAGATAAATAATATTCTTTGTCAAAATTATTATACCTTCTATTCAGTATAGGAATGCTAATTTTTCCATTCGATGTTTTTATATTTACAATAAAACCCTCGAATAAAGTGGTTTTAGAAAATATATAATTATTGTTTTTTAAGTATTGAAATAGTTGGTTTGATTTGCTTTTCGAAGTATAAACAAACCAATTGTGCTCTTTTTCTGAGGAAGTTAAATTTTGAACAGAATAGAATTCATCAATTATTTTATGTTTGAAATCATCAGCTCTTAAATCAGCGACTAACTTTCCTCCATTTTTCACATCGGGAAATTTAGTTAATGGATAATTTTCACAATGTTTTTTTATCAACTCCTCAAAGGCAGTTAGCATTCCAGGTTGATTTTGGTTATTTATTTTTCTCCAATTTAGCCCTAATTCATTTCTAAAACTAAATTTCCCTTTTGTTTTTAAATTTCCCATTGCAGGAATTTGATAAATATCATCAGAATGCACGAAGTGAGACCAAATTCCAGTATATAGAAACATAGATTCTTTTAAATATTTTTTAAAATTATTCATATAAAATCCAGAGGTATTTCTTGGGAAATCAAACATTTCATGTGTGTAAGGCTCAGGATTGAATTCTCTATCACCTCCTTTCTTTAAATGCCCAGTATATAGGCTACACATATATTTTAGCGAAGGTAAACCCTCATGTAAAGCAATAACACCTTTTTTATCAATATAGTTGGATGGGGGGATGTAAGATATTGGATGATGACCATATCCACTAATATCCCACATTTTTTTTACAGTATTCATTGCAATTATAATGTTTTCATAGTTCCAACTTTTTTCTAATAGCGATACATGATTGTATCCGTGAATTCCGAGTTCATGGTTTTCCTTCAATACACTTTGAGTAATTTTGTGAGGTATGGGAATAAAATTTTCTCTGGCTAAATTCCATTGTTTGTATGAAAAAGGAGGTTCTACATTTTCATCGTAGTCAAAAATAATGGTTGTAGTATATTTGATATTATATTTTTTTGCTAGAGCTAGCATATCTGGCCACCAAATATCCCTAACAAATTTTTGATTAGAAATATTATATTCACTTAGAATAGGTTCTTTTATAAAAGGATATACAGGACTTGGAAAATCATCCAAAAAAATAGCATTAACATTTGCAATGGGGTATGGAATACCCTCAAGAGATGATAGAATACAAGGGAAAATCAAACCTCTTTCGTATTTTGAAATTTCGAAAGTAGTATTAAAAAGAATTACTTTCCCTAGTCCAATTTTATTTTCAAGAATAACGGGATAATTCTTATCGTTTACAGAGGTTAATACCGTTTTTACATTCTCATTAAAACTACTTTTGTTTAGGCCATAGTGAATTATATCTTCGAAAATAGCAACATTATTTAGGTTTGGAGTGAAGTTATTATTGAATAATATTCCTTTAGCTGAAGTATTATAATTATGTAATGATTTTTTTTCAGATAAACCAATTAAATAGTTTAAACGTTGATCCTCTGGTGTATTAGTAACTATTATAGTTCCCCCTTTTGCGGTGAAACAGACTAATTTTTCTATTATTTTTTGTGGGAAATTATCTGTTTTATTTAGAAAAATAATTTTTAAGCTATTGGGAATGTAAAAATCTTTTGATATCGTAGCTTTTTTAATGGGGATGTAGGAAAAGGGAATTTTTGTATAATCGCATAATTGTTTGATATGAGAAAGAACGTTGTCATTACTCTCTAAATCACCTATGAAGCTAATTATTGGAGCTTCTTTATTGATAAAAAAGTTACTTTTTGAAAATTTTTTTTCTATTGAAATAGTATTTGCTTTAGAGAAGATTTTTTCTTTAAAATAGACTCCATAGACAGAGAAAATAAAAAGAAACGTAGCGAGAATTAATTTTATGGATTGACCAGCTATTTTTTTCACATTTAATATTTTTAGTGCTTGTTTTTAGTTATGGAATTTCTAATCTCTCTTAAAATAATTTTTGCGAAGTCTTAGAATTCTTGGTGTTATTTTTTCTATTTAATATATAATTATCCTTCAAATCGATTATCGTAAAATAACATCTTATCTATATCACTACTGTTTTTTTTATTTGTTATTTTATATACTCTTACCCGATTAGTATTCATAAAGAGTAAAATATCCCTTCCTCGTGATTTTAAAACATTAATTATACGGTCGTTTTCTTTAAACTGATTTTCGGGAGTTAAAAAGCCAGTGCGGCTGATATTTTTATCTAAATCAAGAATTTCAAATATGAAAACACTGTTAGGGATAGTTGCTTCAGGATGTTTTTTAAGAAAGTCATTCTTTTTTCTATTTGTATGAAAAATAGAATCTTTATCAATATAAGTTTTATTCAGTTCATGATAATTTATAAAGAAATGATTGGATTCACTAAAAGGCATTGCTTTTTGTAGATTTGAGACCGCATAGCTATAGGGAAGATGGCTAGTTATTATTTTATCATAAACAGATAATAGTTGTCGATTTGTCTCATTTGACTCTTTAAGGTGCTTTAAACTAGTTTTTTGGTAATGATTTCCAATAAAAAATAGAATAAGTAAGATCAATAAGGCAGAACTTTCAGTATACTTTGAAGTGTTCCACTTGAAGTTGTTTAATAATATTTCAAAAACAGCTATTATAGCACAAACCGGTGTGAGAATACTTATGATTGGTAGAAGTAAATTTTTATCAATTAAAAAGTGATTAGTACGGTATAGGTTTACATACAGTAAGTATAAAATACATAATATTAAAGGAAAAAAATTTACACGATTATTAAAAATGTTGATTAATATTGTTATTATCGAAGAAAAAGATACTAAAAGAGTAATAGTATTAAAGTCAAACCTTGGATTTCCCATTTTTGTATAGTTTGAAACTTCGATAAAACTATTTTTTAGGAAAAAAAAGGTGTTGAATTCTCCAAATTCAAAAAGAAAAATAAAGCTACCAAGAATCAAAGTACCAATGATAATAGGTGAGAATAATAAGGTTATTTTTTGTTTTATTGGTTTATTGTTATCAAAAATAAAGAGTATTGAAACAAATGGTATTATTATTATTACAATTGAAGCAAAGTGAGTTAGTGCTATCGAAATAAATGAAAGACAAAGTAAAATAAAGTTTGTTCGAAATTTATAAAAATGTTGTTTTTTAGATATCTTAATAAAGATTGGTAATAAAATAATTAATACTGTAAATATTTTCCTATGTTGAAATATTAGGGTAATATCATTAGGTAAAATGTCAAAGTGCCCAGAGAGGAATAGCGATGTAAGAAATGGGAAAAAAACACTATTTGTTTTACTAATATTTTTTATTATGAAGTAAATAAGAATTGAAAGAATTATAATTTGTAATAAACCGAACATTTGTAAGCTCATACCTAGGCTAAGCTTAAAGAATTTACTTATTAAGCTAATAAGAGCATATTCTCCCATTTCTTGGTATTCGGTATTGAACCATTGTTGCTGTTCTATTAATGAGAGTTTATCAAAATCAGAGAACCAGTTTTCAGAGAATAGGAATAAGTCATTCTTGTAGAAATACATTCTCGAGACGTAGGTAATAATAATAATTAATAGGACAGAAACGAGATCATAAATTTCGTTGTTATCTAATTTTTTAGGACTGATATATCTTTTAAAATGTTTTTTCTTATTTGAAGATTCAATTAAACTAATGAATTCAGAGGTAGCTTTTTCAAACCCATCTTTCAATGTAGTAAGAATCATTTTGGGGGAATTAAAGTTATTTAAGTCAAAAACAAGAAAAATTAGAATACATATTAAATAATTGAATAAGTTAAAGGCTTGAACTGAAGTTAATATAAATACTAAAATAACACTAATCGACGTATATTTACTAATATTGAAAATTATGAAATAAGAAAATAAATCACTTCTTTTCTTTTTTACAGACTTTCTAATGAAATAGAAAATTAAGAAGGCAAAAATAAGTCTTATAAGCGCATAAAGAAAACTGTTTACATACATACCCATATTATTTAAACACTGGTTTAGTTTGTAAATCAATTTGTCCAATAAAGATGTCCCATTTAAATTTTTTCATTTTTCTGAGTATTTTATTTTTACCTTTTTTACTGTCCATATATTCAATTATGATAAAAGGTATATTGTATTCTTTTTCTATTTTTTTTATTAATGAAATTTTTGTTTTTAATTCGTTTTTAGCTCTAAATAGATATTTCTTTTGCTCAAAATCATATGCTGTTATAATAGATTCTATACCAATTGAGTTAATTAAACCATGTGTTTCATTTACTAGGTCAAGACCTGCATTTTGCATCAAAAAAATATTCGGATACACTTGCCTCAAGTTTTTTAAAAAAGAAATTAAGTAAGTTCGTAAATGTTTTTGTTTCCCATAATTTCCATAATTATCCACATTATCTAAAAATAGCCCATCAAACCCTTTGGTATTGATTTTATTGTTAATGTCTTCTAAAATTATTTTTTGAAGAGGTTTCTGCTTTATGTCAAGATAATAGCTATTCCAAATATTATTTTTTCCTGGAATAGTATAGGCTTTTCCTTTTTTGTAGAAAGAAGTGTATTTATTTATTTCGCCAATTGATATATAGGATAATACATATTGATTATGTTGCTTTAAAATAGCTACTTCTGCACTATTGTAATAGCTTGCTTCTATAATAACATACGTGTAGTTCATTATTTCATGAACAGGAACTTTTCCATAACATAAAAATACGTTATTACGATTTGCATAGGATTTTAGGAAGAAAAAATAACTAAAAAATAAAATCAAGTATTTATTGTGTAGCATAGTAGTCAATGTTTTTATAAACTTTTATATTTTCTTTAAAACTTACAATAGTTAAAAATACAGAGGCAATAAGCATTCCAAATACACTATCTTCATAAGATAATAATCGACTAAATAAGAGTCCAAAGGCTAAATTTATTGCACAAGACAATGAAAGAATTTGTAAAACTTCTTTCTGTCTTTTCATTGATAATAAGTATGAACAATTGAGCATACCACAACATAAGAATAAATAACCTAGAACTCCAATATTAGCAACTTTTATGTTTATTGTTTTTAAAGATTCGGTGAAAAAATAATTATACCCCCAGTTACCATAAAAAATATATAAAATAATTAGGTAGACAGGAACGGATGAGATAAATATAGTTGAAAGATTCTTAAGATATAATAAGCGAACTTTTTTCTTATATTTTTTTAGGTTATTGAAATTAGTTTTATTTTTTTGATTATTAAGAAGATTAAATATAGAGGTGTTTCCATATTCGAGTATTCCTGCAAGGAAAAGGAAGAAAATAATTGAAATATCCATACCAATTTCATAATCTTTTTCGTAATAAATTGGCATAAAAAAATTCCCAACTTTAGTGCTAGACCAAGCCACAATCCTATCTATGAAAAAAAATAAATTAATTAAAATACCATATTGAAAAGAATGAATATTATTATAAAATATAGCTCCTTTTTGGAATTTAATTTTGCTAGGTTGGCTATGCTTTATTTTTATTTTAAAGTATATTACAAGAAATAACATTACCGTTGATATAGCGATGATAAGACCAATAAAATGTAGTTGATATAAGTTTAGAAATGGGTTATTGATTAAAGGTAAACATATCCCAGTAGCAAGTATTGTTGCTAGCAATATTATTTTACGGTTTTTTACCACATGTAGGGGAGCAAAAACTAAGAAGAGCAAACCAACCCAAAAAGCATAAGCTCCAATAAGAAGTGCTGTTTTAATTGGATAGAAAGGTATAATTAGATTAATACAAAATAATATAAAAATACTTGAAATTATGAAAACACTCCCTTTTTTAAGCAATGAGAATGTCATTTTTTGAACTAATTGATAATCTTTGAGGTAAAAATGCCCGGACACTTGATTACCAATAACTTGTATAAATCCACCACTGATTATCATACCTATTATAATCCCTAAAACAACAACAGTTGATTGAACATGATTGAAGCCAGTGTATATATAAATAGAGAATCCGTAAGTAATAATTGATGTTAGTTGTATGGCAAAAGCAAGGAGGTATGACGTACTCAGAAAATATTGTTTAAAAAACAAATAGGCGCTAAGCGATATTCTTCTGTTTTTTTTTGTAGCTTCATTTTCATCTTCTAATTGTTTCTCATTTTTAATGTCAGTTTCAACATTCAATGTTAGTTCCTGATAAATATATTTTGAGAGTTCCCAAGAGTCATCATACCCAAAATCATTTTGAATATTCTTACTTTTTATTCCTAATGATTCTAGCGTAGCTACAACTACGTCAATAGATACTGGAGATCCGATTTTATTTTTAATTTTTTGCAGTAGTAGACGTTTACTTTCTTCAATATCTTCTATCATTTTTTAATATAAGAGGTTAGCTTTTTTGTAAGTGTTTTTGGTTGGGTTAAACTTTCGTAAGTATCTTCATAAGTTTGAATGATTTTATGAAGTGTAAAGTTTTCTAAAACTCTTTTTCGGGATTCAATCCCCATTTTTTTTCGTATTTCAGGATTGGAGAGCAAATAAAAAACTCGTTCACCTATGTTTTTATAATCTTTAGGATTACAAACAAACCCCGTTTTTTCCGTAATAGCTTCAGCAACTCCCCCAACGTCTGTCCCTACTACAGGAACCCCACAACTCATGGATTCTATTACAGTATATGGAAAGCCTTCTGAAATAGATGTCAAAATAGAAATGTCGCCTTCTAAAAAAGCTTTATTTGGTTGATTATGATGTCCAGCGAGTATGAAGTTTTCTTTTAATTTTAGCTCTTGTATTAAATCCTCACATTCTTGCACATACTCTAAGTCAGCTTTTTTGTCGCCGTATACAATGAATTGTACGTTGGGAATTTTATTTCTTACATAGTCACAGGTTTTAATCATTGTAATTATATCTTTCAATGCAAATATTCTTGCGATAGCAACAACTGTTGGAATATTTTTTAAATGATCAGGTTTTTCTCCTATTGTAAATCTATTTTCATCAACCCCGTTATAAATTACTTTGGATCGATCCTCACTTAAACCGTATCTAAACTCCCATTTTGTGTTGAATTTGTTCACGGAAGTAACAAGATCTGATCTTGTATAGGCGAGCTTACAAATAGATTCGGAGCATTTTATAATTAAGTTTTTCACGAAAAAAGAGAATGATGAACTGCTAATGTTAATCATATTTTCTCTAATAAACACGCCGTGTTCAGTAGACAAAATTTGAGCTTTGTATAGCTTTTTTGCAATTAATGCAGGTAAAATTGGGAGTCCAGCTAATGTAATGTGAACAATATCTACTTTTGGAATAGGAATCGTGAGGGGAAGTAATAGTTTGTTAATATATTGAAATGAAAACGATATATCACTTAAGATTAAGTTAGAAGATTTAAAATTAGATTTTATTATGACTTTTTTAAATTCTTCCCAAACTAATATATTTTTTACAGTAAGTTCATAATCGAATTTTTCAAAATATTCCCATAGTTCATAGATACTTTCTTCAAGTTTTTTTATGTCTCCGTTTTTATCAATTAAATTCGAAATAAAAGTTCTATAAGACTTGAGAAAGTTATATTTTATAATAGACCTATTCGTATTTCTTTTTTTTGAAACTATTTTTTTATACGAAATACCATAGTCTACTATATCATATAAATCGTAGGTAGCCCAAAGTGGTACTTGTATTATTTTTTTTACATTATCATGTATTTCATATTTTGGTTTTTCTTCATAGTGAGCATTCAAAGAATAGATAAGATAATCAACATTTTTTGTTAGATTACATAATGTGTGCGACCAGCTTGAGACCCCGCCATAGTTATATGGATACGTTCCTTCAGTGACAAGAAGGACCCTTTTTTTTTCAATCGGCTCTCTTACTTTTTTTAAATTCATTTTTTTATAATTTAAAATTCAAGAATAAGAGTCGGGGGGTGGCCAAATTTATATAAAAGCTTTTAGTTAGGGATTAAGGGTTTTTACTATATTTTCTTAAGTGTTTTTACTATTTTGTTGTTGTTGTGATTTTTTAGAATTTCGAGAATAAAATGAGTTTAAAAAAAGTGAAAAAGATATTTATATTTAGGAAAAGAAATTTTTTTATAAATGATTTTTAGTCGAAAAGTTCTTGGTCTTGTAGCATCCTTTCTAATAATAATGATGATTGGAAGCTTTTTTTTCTATAAAAAATTAAAGCCAATCTATAATGGTAAATTGAATTTAACGGGGATTTCAGATCTTGTGAAGGTTTATTTTGATGATATAGGTGTGCCTCATATCAATGCGAGTAATAGTATTGATGCCTACATTGCTTTAGGTTATGTTCATGCTCAGGATAGGTTATGGCAAATGGAGTTAACTAGAAGGGTTGCTGCAGGTAGATTAGCTGAAATTTTTGGAAAAGATTTTGTTTCAGTTGATAAATTTTTTTTAGGAATTGGAATTGAAGAAAGAATTGCACAAAATATTGAAAGGGTTAATCAAAATAGTTTATCTTTTAAAATGGCGATGGCTTATTTGAACGGGGTGAATCAATTTATAGAAAAAGGTCCTAAGCCTATAGAGTTTTATATGTTGGGCATTGATAAGGAAAAATATACACTTAAGGATATTTACAATGTTTTCGCATACATGGCATTTAGCTTTGCCTTGGCTCATAAAACAGATCCTATGCTAACGGCAATTAAAGAGAAGCTTGGGAAAAACTATTTGAAAGAATTGGTAGAAGCAGATTATTCTAACTTAACCTCCATAGAAAATTACAGTTGTGCCGAATCAAGTATTAAAATATCAAAAGCAATAAATACAATAATAGACAGATTACCAGTAGCTTCATTTATAGGGAGTAATTCATGGGTTATAGGTAAAGAAAAAACTAAATCAGGAAAAGTTCTTTTTGCGAACGATCCACATATCGCATATTCTCAACCTTCAGTTTGGTACCAATCCCATATAAAAACTCCAGATTATGAAATGTATGGGTATAATCTCGCGCTAACTCCTTTTCCGCTTCTCGGACATAATAGAAATTACGCTTATGGTGTAACTATGTTTCAAAATGATGACATTGACTTTTATGTTGAGGAAAATATAGAAAATGATGATATGTGTTATAAAACAAAGAACGGGATAGAAAAATATAAATTAATTAATAAGAGTATAAAAGTTAAAGGAGGTCAAACCATAAATTATCAAGTAAAATTTAGTCAACATGGTCCAATTATAAATAATCTTATAGATCATATTAAAGGTCCTCGTCCTATTTCTATGCAATGGATATACACAAAATTAGATAATGATTTACTTGAAGCAGCTTATCAGTTATCACATTCTAATTCAATTTCCCAATTTAAAAAAGGGGCAGCATTGTTACATTCGCCAGGATTGAATCTTATGTATGGTGATGTAAAGGATAATATAGCTTGGTTTGGAGCAGGAAAGCTTTATAAATATAGAGAGGGGCTTTATAGAAAAGTATTTTTAAACGGATTATCTGGGAAAGATGAAATTATAGAATTTTTAGAGTTCGATAAGAATCCACAAGCAATTAACCCTGAATGGGGATATGTTTATTCTGCAAATAATCAGCCAGATTCTATAGCAGGTATTTTATATCCAGGGTATTACTTGCCAGAAGATAGAGCCAAAAGAATAGTAGATTTATTGAAAGATAAAAGTGGTTTTACCAAAGAAGATATGATCAAGATGATCTGTGATATTAGATCCGTTACGGCGCCTGATATTATTGATAAAATGTTTAGTTGTATTAGTAGCCAAGATTTATCGGAGAAAGAGCTAAAAGTGTTACATTTACTAAAAGCATGGAATGGGGATTTTGGAAAAAATAATATTGAGCCTGTTATTTACAATAGAGTTAGGTATGAGTTTATGAAAAATACATTTAAAGATGAGATGAAGGATGTTTTTTATCAATTTATGAATACACCATTTGAGGAGAAGGTTTTAGCTAATCAAGTTAAAAAAGAGGAGTCTATTTGGTGGGATGATCTAAATACTAAAAATAAAAAAGAGACTAAAAAAGATATTGTCTTGATATCTTTTAAAAAAGGGGTTGAGTTTCTTGAAAATCAATTGGGAAAGAATATTGAAGAATGGAAATGGAAAAGAGTAGCTTCGGTTGAACATGAACATGTAATAGGAAAACTAGGAGGTATTTTTAGGAAGATATTTAATGTAGGGCCCTACCAGCCAAATGGAGGTGATCAAGTCATAAATAATAAAATATACAATATAGATAGTACAGGATATTATAAGGTTTATGCAGGTCCATCAACAAGAAGGATAATTGATTTTTCGAATATAGAAAATAGTATATCAATAATCCCTACCGGGCAATCAGGGAATATATTTAGTCCTTATTATAGAGATCAAAAAGAAAAATACCACAATGGATTATTTGTAAAAATGAAATTGAATCAAACAGAAATTGAAAATTCGAAAAATATTCTTGTTTTTCTGCCTGACTAAGCCTAAAATATAAAATTGATTGTGTCTACAATATTTTCGTTTTTGTATCAGAGATATTTATCCAAATTTCATTAAGGTTTTTAGTTGCTTTAATTTACCTTTGTATGGAGCATATCTAGTTTGTATATCTAGCCAGTTAGCTCTAAATACTATGCCTTTTTGGTGTGTAAATGTATTGAAAGATCTTTTTCCGTGGTAGCTTCCCATTCCACTTTTACCAACTCCACCAAAAGGAAGTCTGTGATTTACAAAATGAACTGTAGTGTCGTTAATTGTTCCTCCGCCAAAAGAGTATTTAGATATCATTTGATTTACAAAACTTTTCTTTTTGGAAAATACATAAAAAGCAAGTGGTTTATCATTTTGCGATACGATTTTGTCAATTTTACTGATGCTAGAATAGGAGATTATTGGAAGGATTGGTCCGAAAATTTCTTCTTGCATAACCTTACTATTTAATTCAGGTTCATCAATAAGGGTTGGTGATATATAAAGATCTTTCTCATTAATTTGACCTCCTAAGATAATTTTATGCTCCATCATCTTGCGTAACCTGTTAAAATTAAAAGAGTTAATAATTCTAGGAAAATCTTGAGAAAGTTCTGGATTTTCTCCGTAGGCTTCCCGTAACTCTTGTTGAAAATAAGTAATAAATTTTTCTTTAACAGAAGTATGGATTAATATATAATCCGGAGATATACAGGTTTGACCACAATTTATAAACTTACCCCACAAAATTCTTTTAGCTGCGAGTTTTAAATTTGCTGACTCATCAATTATACAAGGGCTCTTACCACCAAGTTCTAAAGTTATGGGAGTAAGGTGTTCTGCTGCAGCTTTTGCTACTATCTTACCGATTGAAGTGCTTCCTGTAAAAAAAATATAGTCCCAGCGAATTTTTAATAATTTTTCTGATACAGAGGCATCTCCTTCAATAACACTAACATGTTCTGGAGAGAATACATTTTCAATAATTTTTCGAATAATACTACTCGTATTAGAAGTATGTTCTGAAGGTTTAAGAAGTACTGTGTTTCCGGCAGCAATAGCTCCAATAAGAGGTGCGAAGGCCAATTGAAAAGGATAGTTCCAAGGAGATATTATAAGTGTGTTTCCATAGGGTTCTTTATAAATTTTAGCAATGGATGGAAAGTTTAAAAGAGAGGGAAGTGTTTTTTGAGGCTTACTCCATTTTTTTATATTTCGAAGTGTTAGATTTAGTTCTGCAATGATGACTGATGTTTCTGTCATAACAGTTTCGTATTCTGACTTCCCAAAGTCACTATTGATGGCATTAATTATTTCTTTTTCTTTTTCTTTAATTTCATGAAGGAGCTTTTTTAGTGAATTTTTTCTGAAAGAGACATCTTTCGTTTTGTGTGATAGAAAAAAGCTTTTTTGTTTTTGTACTATTTTATTAATATTCATTATTTTTTTGTAGTGCTTGAAGTTTTTTATTCATTAGTTTAAACCATAGAGGAGGAAATAGAGCTAGAATCATCATTCCAGGATAACCTGTTGGCATTTGTGGACTCTCAACTAATGATTTAAGTAGTTGATAATGTTTGCTTCCATTGTAGTGATGATCTGAATGTCTAGACAGGTTAAATAAAATGTATTTACTTATTACATGATCAGAGTTCCATGAATGGATTCTTTTTACTCGTTCATATCGCCCACTTTTGTTTTGTTTTCTTAATAACCCGTAATGTTCTATATAATTAACAGTTTCTAATAGTAAAATGCCAATGATTGCAGCTAAGATAAAAGCAAATAATGATTTAATACTCAAAAAGTAAAAAATTTGAAAAATTAGTGCTAGTGAAGCAATGGTGTATATCACCATTCTGTTCTGATAGTGATACCAAGGTTTGTTATTTAGGAGAAGTTTCTTGTTTTCTAATATCCACGCTTGATAATAACTTTGGAAATGGGAACGTATCCAGAATATGTAAACATTCTCATTTCGTCTGGCGGTTGCTGCATCTTTCTTAGTAGCAACATTAAAATGATGTCCTGCGTTGTGATAAGGTAGAAAATGCATGTTGAGGGAGCTAAGTAATAGAACTTCTCCAATCAATATATCCATTCTATTATTTCTGTGCCCCAGTTCGTGCCCGACATTAATACCAATAACGCCACACATCATTCCCATGGAGGTTATTTTACCAATAAAATCTATTAGCGGTATGTTTTGATGATGTACAAAAATTAAAAACCATAAAAGGAAAAATAGGTGTAGTGTAGCAGCTAAGTAAAGAATGTGAGTATAAAATTTATTGTTTTTTTCAACTTCTTCTTCTTCCTCATTAAAATTGTTGTTTTTTGGTTTAAAAAATAGTTCTAGTAACGGAACTATAATGAAAAATGTGATCACTGGTAAGAATGTCAACCATCCATTTTGAATGAAAGAAATTGACACGGTTATAGGCAGTGTTAAGAAAAGAAGATATTTAATAGCACGCATCCATAATATTTTCTTAAATATACGAAATTACGGATATTCTTCCCAAATAGTTTCCTTAGGAGTAGGAGCTACTATTTTTATAAGTTCTTTACTTACAGGGTGTGTGAACTCTATTTTCCGAGCATGTAAAGAAATGCCACCATTCTTATTACTCCGTTTATCACCATATTTTAAATCTCCTTTAATAGGGTGTTTTATATTAGATAATTGAACTCTTATTTGATGATGTCTGCCTGTCTCTAGATTGACTTCAAGTAAAGAATAATTCTGTAGTTTTTTTAATAGCTTATAGTGTAATATTGCCTGTTTACTACCGTTTATTTCTTTTTCGTACACAAAAGATTTGTTGAGTTGTGGTTTTTTTTTGATGAAATTGGTTAATGAGTTCTTGTGTTTTTTTGGATGTCCTTTTACAATGGCCCAGTAGGTTTTTATTATTTTCTTATCCCTGAACATTTTATTAATACGTTCAAGAGCCTTTGATGTTTTTGCATAAATGACAATACCTGAAGTGGGTCTGTCTAAACGATGAGCAGTTCCTAAAAAGACATTGCCAGGTTTATTGTATTTTTCTTTCAGAAATTGTTTAACAATTTCATTAAGCGGAGTGTCTCCTGTTTTGTCGCCCTGGGTAATGTCTCCACAACGCTTATTGATGATTATGATATGGTTGTCTTCAAATAAAATTTGAAGTGAATCTTTTGTGGTTCGCATTTTCATTATTTGAAATTAGGACCAACATCTTCGTTAACTTTTTCTATGAATTTCAAAAATTCTTCCTTGCCTTGTTTGTTAGTTGATGATGTGACGAAAGACATTGGTAATTCCTCCCAATATTTTAATAGTTCTTTTTTGTAAGAGGTTATTTGTTTTCCTAATTTGGAACTACTTAATTTATCTGCTTTGGTAAAAATAATGCAGAATGGAATTTGATTTTCTCCCAAGAATTGCATAAAATCGATATCAATTTTCTGAGGATTATGTCTGGAGTCTACAAGAATAAAAGCGCAAACTAATTGTTCTCTTTCTTTAAAATAATATTCAATAAACCCTTGAAATTTGGCTCTTTTCTTTTTAGATACTTGTGCATAACCATATCCAGGAAGATCTACTAAAAACCATTCATTGTTTATTTTAAAATGGTTTATTAGCTGTGTTTTACCTGGTTTACCTGATGTTTTGGCTAAATCTTTCCGTTCCATAAGCATATTGATTAACGAAGATTTTCCAACATTTGAGCGCCCTATGAAAGCATATTCAGGAATTCTCTCTTTTGGACAGTTAATCACATTAGTATTGCTTACTACAAACTCTGCAGATTTTATTTTCATTAAGGTAAATTTAAGTTTAATATTTATTTTATCTAAATACCAAATATTTATTTTTCTTGATGCATAACATTTTTATTTGATCCAAAGAGAGTTATTTAAATGTTACGTTTTGAAAGCCAT
Source organism: Tenacibaculum profundi (assembly GCF_057162725.1). Lineage (NCBI taxonomy): Bacteria > Pseudomonadati > Bacteroidota > Flavobacteriia > Flavobacteriales > Flavobacteriaceae > Tenacibaculum > Tenacibaculum profundi. The sequence goes on along the minus strand of NZ_CM169894.1, from coordinate 1,828,859 downwards.
TCCTCAAGTATGGTATTGAATTTTTCGGGTATTTCCATCATTGCGGCATGACCACATTTATCAATCCAGTATAAGTCAGAGTTTGGTAATAATTTGTGAAAATCTTCAGCAACTTCAGGTGGGGTTACTGTATCTTGTCGACCCCAAATAAGGCAAGTTGGATGATTCATCTTTGGTAAATCTTTTGCCATATTATGTCTTACAGCACTTTTTGCAATTGCAAGAGTTCGTATTAAAGAATTTCGATTATTAATAACATCATAAACTTGGTCAACCAATTCATCCGTAGCAATTTCAGGATTGTAAAAAACAGCACGTGTTTTAGTTCTTACAAATTCTTTATCACCTCTTCGTGGGTAATTGCTTCCCATTGAGTTTTCGTATAGTCCTGAGCTTCCTGTCAAAACTAGAGCTGAAACATTCCGTGGGTGAAGTTTTGTATAGTATAAAGCAACATGACCACCTAAAGAATTACCAAGTAAGATAAAGTCTTTTAGTTCTTTGAAATTAATGAATTCATGTAAATATTTAGCTAAATTCTTTACATTGGTTTTAATCAGAGGCAGTGTGTATAATGGGAGTTCTAGGATGAAAACTTGATATCCTTTTTCTGAGAAATATTTAAAAGTTGTGTCAAAATTACTCAATGCCCCCATGAGTCCATGTAGAACGATAATAGGTTTTCCTTCTCCTGCTTCTGCGAAAGTAAATTTATCTTCCTTCTTTAAAAATTCAGTCATAAAAAGTTTGATTTGACTTATCGACAAATGTAGTTTTTTTTTGGCAATTTTTCACTTTTATTATTGATAGTAATGCGTTGTTTCACTTTTTTTAGAAGAGTTTTTTTTGTTTTTTGTCTGTAAAAACTAAAATATTTCCTAAAAATGGATATGTTTTTAATAAAGATTTAGTTTCCTGATTGGTTGTTAATTTGTTTTATTTTCCTTTTGATGGAATTTTAAATTATGTTTTATTAAGTTAATATGAATAAGTGATTTTTGTTAACGAACTATTAGTAGTTTGTGCTTATGTAAGAGACTGGTGTGTTGACTTGTTTCGTTTTGGGTGTTTTAAAAAGTATTTATTCTTTGCTAGTCAGTGTTTTAAGTAGAGTGTTGAAACTTATCAACAAAGTGGTTTAAAGTGGGGTAAAGTGGTATTTTTTTTATATTTTTGATCCAAACTATTGGTTTGTTAAATGGAAAGTCTGGTCGGAACATATGAGTGTAAGATGGATGCAAAAGGTAGGTTGGTGATGCCTACGGCTTTGAAAAAGCAATTGTCTTCGGTGTTGCAAGATGGATTTGTTGTGAAGCGATCTGTTTTTCAGTCCTGTTTAGAGGTTTACCCTATGCGTGAGTGGGATCTGATGATGACAAAAATAAATAAATTGAATCGTTTTGTTAAGAAAAACAACGACTTTATTCGTCGTTTTACAGCTGGGGTTAAAGTTGTAGAAATGGATGGGGTTGGTAGGTTTTTGATCGCTAAAGATTTGTGTCGTTTTGCAGGTTTGAAAAAGGAATTGGTGTTGTCTTCAGCTGTCAACATAATAGAAATTTGGGATAAAGAGAAGTACGAAAAAATAATAGATGATTCTGTTGTGGATTTTGCTGATTTAGCAGAAGAAGTGATGGGTAATATAGATTTAGATGAATTATCATAATTCAGTGTTATTGAAAGAAAGTGTAGACGCTCTGGATGTAAAACCAGAGGGTGTTTATGTTGATGTGACTTTTGGTGGAGGAGGGCATTCTCGTGAAATTTTGAGTCGTTTGGGTGAAAAAGGGAGATTGTTTGCTTTTGATCAAGATCCTGATGCTCATAGGAATCTGATAGATGATAGTCGATTTGTTCTGATTGGAGAAAATTTTAAGTTTATTACAAGGTTTCTGCGTTTTTACGGTGTTGGTAAAGTTGATGGTGTTTTAGCGGATTTGGGGGTTTCTTCCCATCAATTTGATGCTGCAGATAGAGGGTTTTCAACCCGTTTTGATGCAGATTTAGATATGAGAATGGATCAGAAGTCTGAGCTTTCTGCAAAAAAAATAATAAATAGGTACGAGGAAAAAGATTTGGCTGATGTTTTATTTATGTACGGGGAGCTTCGAAATGCAAGAGCCTTGGCTAAACGAATTGTGCAGGAAAGGGCTGAAGGTGAAATTAAAACAAGTTTTCAATTAAAACAAGTTTTGAGAAGTTTTTTACCTAAGGCAAAGGAGTATAAAATACTTGCTCAGGTTTTTCAGGCTATAAGAATTGAGGTTAATCAAGAGCTAGAGGTGTTAAAGGATTTTTTAAGTCAGGTTCCAGGTTTGCTTAATGAAAACGGGCGATTGAGTGTGATTTCATACCATTCGCTTGAAGATCGATTAGTTAAACGATTTATAAGGACAGGAATGTTTAATGGGGAATTGGAAAAGGATGTTTTTGGGAATACGAATGAGCCTTTAAAAAGGGTAGGAAAATTAATTATTCCCTCTAAAGAAGAGGTCAAAGAAAATAATAGAGCAAGAAGTGCAAAGTTAAGGATAGCAGAGCTGAAATAAATTGAATTTAATAGTGAGAGCAAATATTTATGATGTTTTAAGAGGAGGTTTTCTGACTGATGATAGTTCTGTGCGAAACTGGAAGATGTTATTTTTTATAGTTGGATTGCTTTTAGTAATGATTTCAGTAGCTCATAGCGCAGATGCTAAGGTGGTGGAGATCTCAGAACTAAATAAAGAAAAAAGAAGGTTGAGAGCAGAGTATGTTGATACAAGTGCCATATTAATGCGGATGAAGTTAGAAAGTAGTATAAGAACCAAGTTGAAAGGGAAGGGTTTAGCACCAGCTAAAAAGCCTCCTAAAAAGATTAAAGTAACAATTAAACAACAATAAGGATGGTGATAAAAAAAGGCATATTAAATAAACTTTATGTAATTGTTATTTTGATGGCTCTTTTTTTTGTAGTTGTTGTTTTTAGGATTTTTGAGTTACAATTCTTGGATGGAGATAAGTACCGGAAATTATCGCTAGCTAAAACACATAGAAACGATACTATTTTTGCTAACAGAGGGAATGTTTATGCGTCTGATGGGAATTTATTGGCTACTTCAATGTCAAAATTTACTATTAGAATGGATGTTATGTCTGTTAAATCAAGAGTGTTTGAGAAAAATATAAAGTCACTGTCAGATTCATTATCTAGTTTAATGGGTAAAAGACCAAGTTTTTATCAGAAAAAATTGCGAGATGCTAGAAAGCGTAAAAATCGCTATTTGCTTATAGCTAGAAGTATAGGTTATAATGACTATGCTAGGATGAAACAGTTCCCAATATTTGAACTAGGTGTTTATAGGGGAGGTTTTATTGCTGAGCAACAGACAGTTAGGGTGCGTCCAATTGGGAAGATTGCAGAGAGAACAATCGGTTATGATGATTACAGAGGAGGAGCAGGGATTGAAGGGGCATTTGCGGATTATATGAAAGGTGAAAATGGGTGGAGATTAAAACAGAAAATAGCAAAAGGACAATGGAAACCCATCAATGATGTTAATGAAAAAGAGCCAATTGATGGGCATGATGTCATTACAACAATCGATGTCAATATCCAAGATATAGTTCATCATGCTTTGTTAAGGCAGATGCAAGATTTTGAGGCTGAACATGGATGTGCAGTGGTAATGGAGGTGAGTACAGGAAAGATAAAAGCAATTGCAAATTTGGGTAGAACATCTAAAGGTAAGTATTATGAAAAAAGGAATTATGCTGTTTGGGAAAGTCATGAGCCTGGTTCTACATTTAAGTTGGCTAGTTTAATGGCAGTACTTGAAGATAAACTAATTGATACTTCTGCTGTTGTTGATTGTGGTAAAGGTAAAATATTTATCAATGACAGAAAAGTAGAAGATAGCAAGGTGGGAGGATATGGTAGGATTTCTTTGTCAAGAGTTTTTGAAGTGTCATCAAATGTAGGTATTGTTAAAACGATTCAAAAGTATTACGATAGGAAACCTGAGAAATTTGTGAATAGAATTAAATCCTTCGGCTTGGATAAGCAAACTGGAATAAAAATAAAAGGCGAAGGAAAACCTTTTATCAGAACTCCGGATAAAAATTGGAGACCGATCACTCTTGAATGGATGGCTTGGGGTTATGGGGTTTCATTAACCCCTCTCCAAATACTTAGCTTTTATAATGCTGTTGCAAACAATGGAAAGTTAGTGAAACCTTATTTTGTTAAAGAGTTAAGAGTAGCAAATAGAATAGATAAGCGTTTTGGAACAGAGGTGGTTAAGGATAAAATAGCTTCTCAAGAAACATTAGATAAAGTTCGAAAAATTATGGAGAATACTGTGAAAAAAGGAACAGCAAGTAATATTTATTCTTCTAATTTTTCAATGGCAGGAAAAACAGGTACTGCAAAAAAGTTTATTCCTAGGCATAAAGATTCAAATGGGAAAATCACTGGAGGGTATTATTCTAGTTCGAAGTATGTTGCTTCGTTTGCAGGTTTTTTTCCAGCAGATAACCCAAAATATTCATGTATAGTGGTAATTCACGAGCCAAAAAAAGAAAAAGGATATTATGGAGCCAAGGTTGCGGCACCAGTTTTCAAAGAAATAGCTCAGAAAATATATACAACAACTCCTATTCAAAATCAGTCAGTAACAGATGTTATTTCTTATGCAAAAGTTGATAAGGATTATGAAGCGTATTATACCAAACTCAAGAAGTACAAAACTATAATGCCTCGGGTTCTGGGGATGAGTGGTATGGATGCGATTTCTTTACTTGAGAATATGGGATTAAAGGTTAAATTCACAGGAATTGGGAAGGTGTTATATCAGTCAATTGAACATGGGAAAAAAGTATTAAAAGGTTCAACGGTTTATCTAAGATTATCGTAGTGAAAAAATTAGAAAGTATATTAAATAAAGTTTCGATTAAAACCATCTATGGCTCTGTTGATGTTATGATTAATGGTATTTATTTCGATAGTCGAAATGTTAAGGAGGGGAGCTTATTTTTAGCTCAGAAAGGAGTGAACGTAGATGGTCATCATTTTATAGATAAAGCATTAATAAAAGGAGCATCAGTTATTGTTTGTGAAATTTTACCCGAGATCTTTAAAGAAAAAGTTGTTTATGTTGAGGTAGAAGATTCAAGTAGTGCTTTAGCTACTATTTCGGCAAACTTTTTTGATAATCCTTCTGAGAAACTAAAATTAATAGGAGTTACAGGAACTAATGGGAAAACAACAATAACTACTTTATTATATCAATTATTGAAAAGCTCAGGAGCTAAAGTAGGTTTACTTTCCACAGTAAAAATATTAGTTGATGATAAAGAATACAAAGCTACTCATACAACACCAGATTCTGTTTCTATTAATAAGTATTTGTCAGAAATGGTAGCTTGCGGAGTAAAATATTGTTTTATGGAGGTAAGCTCTCACGGAATTCATCAGAAAAGAGCAGAATCCCTACACTTTGAAGGGGGTGTTTTTACGAACCTTACACATGATCATTTGGATTATCATGAAAATTTTGCAGCGTATAGAGATGTTAAGAAATCTTTTTTTGATAATCTACCTAATACATCATTTGCACTAACTAATCTTGATGATAAAAATGGTCAAATAATGCTACAAAATACAAAAGCTAAGAAGTTTGGGTATACACTTAAAACTGTAGGGCATTTTAAAGGGAAAATCATAGAGAAAAGCTTTGCTGGTAGTTTGCTGGTTTTTAATGGGGTCCAGGTGTGGACTAAATTGATAGGTGAGTTTAATGCATATAATCTACTCGCAATATATGGCGTTGCTGAGTTATTAGGTTTAGAAAAGTTAGAATCATTACGTCTACTAAGTCAACTAGAAAGTGTCGATGGACGTTTTCAATATGTAGTTTCTGAAGATAAGGTTACAGCAGTTGTAGATTATGCCCACACACCTGACGCTTTGAAGAATGTACTTCAAACAATCAACGATCTCAGGATGAATAAAGAAAGTATTATTACGGTGGTTGGTTGCGGTGGAGATAGGGATAAGAGTAAGAGGTCTCAAATGGCAAGTATCGCCTCTTATTTAAGTTCACAGGTAATTTTGACTTCTGACAATCCACGTACAGAAGATCCACAGAGTATTATTAACGATATGGAAGAGGGAGTTGCTCCAGAAAACCAAATAAAAATATTGTCTATTCTAGATAGAAAGCAGGCAATAAAAACGGCCTGTAAACTATCTGCTTCAGGAGATGTTATTCTGATTGCAGGAAAAGGACACGAAAAATATCAAGAAGTAAAAGGAAAGAAAATTCCTTTTAATGATTTAGAAGAAGTAGTAAACTGCTTTAACCAGCAAAAAACATAAAAAAGATGCTGTATTATATTTTTGAATATCTAGAGAGTGAGTTTAATTTGACCGGAGCGAGTGTGTTTCAGTTTATAACTTTTAGGTCTGCTTCAGCATTTATACTATCTCTGCTTATAACCATGATTTTTGGGAAAAAAATAATCAATTATTTAAGAAAACAACAGGTTGGTGAAACTGTAAGAGATTTAGGTTTAGAAGGACAGACTCAAAAATCTGGTACTCCAACTATGGGGGGGGTTATAATAATTTTAGGTACTTTGATTCCGGTGTTACTGCTTACAAAGCTGGATAATATTTATATTATAATCTTATTAATTACAACTTTATGGATGGGAGCTATTGGTTTTACGGATGATTATATTAAAGTTTTTAAAAAAGATAAACAAGGCTTAAAAGGTAAATTTAAGGTTTTAGGTCAGGTTGGTTTAGGTCTGATTGTTGGCTCAATGCTTTATTTTCATCCTGATGTCACAATAAAAGAACAGTTGTCTACCGATTCCCAAGTTGTTGATAAAAATGGAAAAAAGATTGTTTTTGGAGAAGCACATAAATCTACTAAGACAACAGTCCCCTTTTTGAAACAAAATGAACTCGATTATGCCAAAGTTTTATTTTTTTTAGGAAAAGACTATAGAAGTTATGGTTGGATCATTTTTATTTTTGTTACTGTCTTCTTGGTTACTGCAATTTCAAATGGAGCTAACCTAACTGATGGTATTGATGGATTGGCAGCTGGTTCCTCAGCAATTATGGTTGTCGCTTTAGCAATTTTCGCTTGGGTGTCGGGGAATATTATTTTTGCTGATTATTTAGATGTAATGTACATACCAAAATCTGGTGAAATTACTGTGTTTATTTTTGCTTTTGCAGGTGCTTTAATTGGCTTCTTATGGTATAATACCTTTCCTGCTCAGGTATTCATGGGAGATACAGGTAGCTTGACAATAGGAGGAATTATTGCAGTTATCGCGATAGCAATTCGAAAAGAATTATTATTACCAATACTTGCAGGGATTTTTGTTATTGAAAATTTATCTGTTATGATTCAGGTTTCTTATTTTAAGTATACTAAGAAGAAGTTTGGAGAAGGACGAAGAGTTTTTAAAATGTCTCCATTGCATCATCACTATCAAAAATTAGGGTATCACGAAAGTAAAATTGTCACTAGATTCTGGATTGTAGGTATCTTATTGGCTGTATTAACCATTGTTACTTTAAAATTGAGATAGCAAATGAAGAAGAGACTAGTGATACTTGGCGCAGGAGAGAGTGGTGTAGGAACGGCTATTTTAGGAAAAAGTAAAAATTATGATGTTTTTGTATCTGAAAAAGGTTTAGTTAAAGAGCATTATAAAAATATTTTAATACAAAATAATATAGCCTTTGAAGAGGGGAAACATAGTGAAGAGCTTATTTTCAAAGCGGATATAGTGATGAAAAGTCCAGGTATTCCAGAACAAGTAGCTTTGGTTGAGCGGTTAGTTAAAAAAGGTGTGCCAATAGTTTCAGAAATAGAGTTCGCTGCAAAGTATACTACTTCAAAAGTTATTGGTGTTACAGGATCAAATGGTAAAACAACAACGACGATGTTAATATATCATTTATTAAAAAAGATGGGGCTTAATGTTGGTGTTGCAGGAAATATTGGAGATAGTTTCGCAAAGCAAATAGCCGAAAAATCTCATGACATTTACGTATTGGAATTAAGTAGTTTTCAGTTAGATGGTATACATGATTTTAGTTCAGATATTGCTGTTTTGACCAATATAACACCTGATCATTTGGATAGGTACAACCATAGTTTTGACAATTATATAGAGTCTAAATTTAGAATAACTAAAAATCAAAAAGAAAATGATTTTTTAATTTATAATAAAGATGATAAAGTAATTGTTGAGTGGTTGAATAAAAATAAAACTAAAGCAAAATTAGTACCCTTCTCAATAAAAGAGGAGTTAGCATATGGTGCTTTTTTAAGAGATCAAAATATTATAATAAAATTTAATTCGGAAGAAGTATTAATGAATGTTTCAAATTTAAAATTACAGGGAAAACATAACACAAAGAACGCTATGGCTTCAGCAATGGCAGCTCGCCTATTAAAAGCAAGAAAATCAATAATAGCTGAAAGCTTATGTGATTTTGAGGGGGTTGAACATCGTTTGGAAAATGTGCTTAAAATAAATGGAGTACAATATGTAAATGATAGTAAGGCGACTAATGTAAATGCTGCATACTACGCATTAGAGTGTATGGATACTCCTACGGTCTGGATTGTAGGAGGTGTTGATAAAGGAAATGATTACACAGATTTATTGCCTTTAGTTAGAGAAAAAGTGAAGGCAATTATTTGTTTAGGGCTGGATAACTCAAAAATAGTTGAAATATTTCAAAATGTAGTTGATATAATGGTTGAAACTGCGGGTGCTGAAGAGGCTGTAAAGGTTGCTCATAAGATTGCTGAAAAAGGAGATACAGTACTTTTGTCGCCAGCATGTGCGAGTTTTGATTTATTTAGTAGCTATGAAGATCGTGGAGATAAATTTAAGGAAGCTGTTGCAGGATTGTAAAAAGTAAAGATATGAAACCCTTATTTCGACATATTCAAGGAGATAGATCCATCTGGGCTATTGTACTTGTTTTGGCCGTATTTTCATTTATGCCGGTATATAGCGCTAGTACAAATTTAGTTTATGTTGTAGGTAATGGGTCTACTTTAGGACATTTAATAAAGCATATCGTTTTGTTAATTTCTGGATTTGCTATTATTTATGGGGTTCATAAAATACCCTATAGGTATTTTAGCGGAGGGTCGGTTCTTATGTTGCCTATTGTTGTTTTACTCTTAATTTTTACAATGTCACAAGGTACGGTTATAGGAGGGGCAAATGCAAGTCGTTGGATTCGAATACCTTTTGTTGGAATTGGCTTTCAAACTTCTACTCTTGCTGGCTTGGTTATAATGGTATATGTAGCAAGGTACTTGGCAAAAAATAAAGAGAAGCCTATTGAGTTTAAAGAAAGTTTGTTGCAAATGTGGTTCCCAGTTGGGTTGGTTTTGATTTTAGTATTACCAGCTAACTTTTCAACAACGGCGATTTTCTTTACAATGATACTTTTATTGTCTTTTGTTGGAGGCTATCCTTTGAAGTATATAGGTTATATACTTGGAATTGGTTTGTTCTCGTTATTGTTTTTTATTTTAGTAGCTAAAGCGTTTCCAGATGCAATGCCTAATCGTATTCATACTTGGCAAAGTAGATTAGAAAGTTTTTCGAGTTCAGACGGGGCAGAGAACTATCAAGTTGAAAAGGCAAAAATAGCTATTGCAACAGGCGGGACTTTTGGAAAGGGACCAGGCAAAAGTGTTCAGAAGAATTTTTTACCTCAATCATCCTCAGATTTTATCTATGCAATCATTATTGAGGAGTATGGTTTGATAGGAGCTTTACTAGCGATATTTATTTATTTTTTATTGCTTTTTAGAATATTAATTACTGCAAAAAAAGCGAATACAATTTTTGGAACATTACTTGTAATTGGTGTTGGTATACCAATTGTTTTTCAGGCACTGATTAACATGGCGGTAGCAGTAAATATTTTGCCTGTAACGGGGCAAACCTTGCCATTAATTAGTAGTGGGGGAACATCTATTTGGATGACATGTTTCGGTTTGGGCATGATTTTGAGTGTAAGCGCGTCTAAAAACGAAACAGAAGAAACTATTTTAGATGATAATCCTTTAGATATTTTACATGAAACTATTTAAAGGTAAAATAAAGCCAATTAGATTTGACATGAAGAAATCACTAAATATATTAATCAGTGGAGGAGGCACAGGAGGCCATATTTACCCTGCTATTGCTATCGCAAATGAAATAAGGCTACGCTATCCAGAAGCAAATATTTTATTTGTTGGAGCAGAAAACAAGATGGAGATGATCAAAGTACCACAGGCAGGCTATAAAATCAAGGGATTGTGGATTTCAGGAATTCAACGAAGGCTATCGTTGGCTAACTTAACGTTTCCATTTAAATTATTAAGGAGTCTTTGGGATGCAAACAAAATAATTAACCGATTTAAACCTGATATAGCAGTAGGTACGGGAGGCTTTGCAAGTGGTCCGGCTTTGATTATGGCTAATAAAAAAGGCATCCCTATCTTAGTACAGGAACAAAATTCTTATCCAGGTATTACGAATAAGTTACTAGCGAAGAAAGCAGAAAAAATATGTGTGGCGTATGATAATTTAGAACGGTTTTTTCCAATTGAAAACATTGTTAAAACTGGAAATCCAGTCAGACAAGATTTACTTTTTATTCATGTTAAAACTGAGGAGGGAAAGAAGTTTTTTAGTATTGATTCTAAAAAGAAAACAATACTTGTTTTAGGTGGGAGCTTAGGTGCGTTGAAAATGAATCAATTGGTTGAAAGCCATCTCGATTTTTTTAAAAGTCATAATGTACAGCTTATATGGCAGTGTGGAAAATTATATTTTGATGATTTTAAAAAATATAATGATAAAGAAAATGTTCAAGTATTTCAATTTCTAGATAGGATGGATTTGGCATACGCAGCAACCGATTTTATTATTTCCAGAGCAGGGGCTAGCTCTGTTTCTGAGTTATGTATTGTAGGAAAGCCTGTTATTTTTATTCCTTCTCCAAATGTTGCTGAGGATCATCAAACTAAAAATGCAAAGGCTATTTCTGATAAACATGGAGCTATATTGTTGAGGGAAAATGACCTTAAAACATTTCCAATAATTTTAGAAACTTTACTTAAAGATGTAGGTAAACAAGAGAGTTTAAGTGATAATATAAAAACGCTAGCACTCCCAAATGCTACTAATGATATCGTTAATGAAATAGAAAAAATTATTCAAAATTAAGGAGTATATGGAGTTAAAGCAGGTAGATAATATATACTTTATTGGGATTGGAGGGATTGGAATGAGTGCTATTGCCCGTTATTTTTTTGTTATGGGTAAAAATGTTGCAGGATATGATAGGTCGAGTTCTCCAATTACCGATTCCTTGAAGGAGCTTGGAGTAAGTATTCATTATGAGGATGAAGTAAAAAACATAGATCTACACTTTTTAAATAAAAAGGAAACTATGGTTGTTTATACACCAGCAATTTCCTCAGATCATCAACAACTAACTTATTTTAGAGCTAATAATTATATTGTTTTAAAAAGATCCGAAATTCTTGGAGAAATTACAAAAAATACATTTTGTTTTGGGGTTGCAGGAACACATGGAAAAACCACTACATCTGCAATTTTAGGGCACATAATGCAGCCCTTAAAGGCAACTTCTTTTTTAGGGGGTATTTTAGAGAACTACGATTCGAATTTGATTTTAGGGGAAGACTTGATTTCTGTAGTAGAGGCAGACGAATTTGATCGTTCATTTCTAGAGCTTCGCCCCAATATCGCTTGTATTACTTCAATGGATTTAGATCATTTAGATATATACGATAAGCCTGGCGCTTTGCATGAGTCCTTTAGAGAATTTGCAGGAAAAGTCTCGGATGCTTTAATTGTGGCTGAAGATTTACCAATTAAAGGTTTAACTTATGGTTTTGGAAATTCTGTGGCTTATCAAGCTTTAAATATAAAAGTAAGTGAAGGTGGTTACTTATTTGATATAAAAACACCTGGTACGATAGTTAAAGATATAAAGTTTCATTCAGCAGGAAGACACAATTTGATGAATGCATTGGCTGCTTTTACGATGGCAGATGTTTATGGTGTATCTTTTGAGATGATTAAAGATCAGTTGTTTAGTTTTAGGGGAGTTAAAAGAAGATTTTCATATAAAATTAAATCGGAAAAAGTAGTTTTAATTGATGATTATGCACACCATCCAACAGAGATAAAAGCAGTAGAGACTGCTATAAGAGAAATGTACCCTAGAAAAAAAGTGTTGGCTGTATTTCAACCGCATTTATATACAAGGACAAGAGATTTTGGGAATGAATTTGCCGATTCACTTTCAAAGTTTGATGAGGTCTTAATGCTTGATATATACCCAGCAAGAGAACAATCAATAAAAGAGATAACATCAGATTGGTTAATGCAAAAAATGACAATAAATGAAAAAAAAATAACCTCAAAGAATAAACTTATTGAGAATGTTTTAAAATCAAATGCGGATGTTATCGTAATGATTGGTGCTGGAGATATTTCTTTGTTAGTAGATAGAGTAAAATTAGGTTTAGAAAAAAAATACAGTTTATTAATTTGAGAAAGATTTCGTCCTACATAACGTTTATTGCATTAATTGCTTTTTTATTTTTTTTATATGGGTTTTCTATCGATAGAAATAGAGATAAGATGGTGGAAAAAATAGACGTTGAATTTGAAGAAGGAGATAATAACTTCCTGACGCATAGTATGGTTGATAAAATGTTAATACAAAATCGAAAATTTGTTAAAAATCAACCGAAAAGAGTAGTAGATTTACACTCTCTAGAGACTAGAGTTTCGATGAATCCGTATGTTGAAAAAGCTTCTGTTTTTTTAACAATAGATGGAATACTGAAAACCCTAATAAAACAACGTAAGCCTTTGGCTCGTCTTGTAAATGGCGATACGTTTTTTTATATTGATAGATTTGGAGTTAAAATTCCAATGTCAAGTAATTTTTCATCGAGAGTTCCGTTAGTCTCGGGAGTAGAGGATGCTACAGAAATCAAAGAACTTATAAAATTACTACAAACCATCGCAAGCGATGATTTTTTTAAAAAAGAGATCATTGCAGTCGAAAGAGAGTCGAACGGTGAGTATGTTTTTAATGTTCGTTCTGGAGATTATAGGGTAGTATTTGGAGGTAGCGAGTTTGCCTCACTCAAATTAAAAAAGTTAAAGGCCTTTTATAATAAGGCACTTATAGACGAAACCATTACGCGGTATAAATTAATTAACGTAAAGTATCACAACCAGGTTGTATGCACAAAACATAGTCATAATGGAAAACAATAGAATAGCAGTTGGTTTAGATATTGGTACAACCAAAATTGTTGCCATGATAGGTCGTAAAAACGAGTATGGAAAGCTTGAAGTTCTCGGTATTGGTAAAGCGAAAAGCCTAGGTGTGAAACGTGGCGTTGTTAATAATATTACGCAAACAATAAAGTCAATACAACAAGCGGTTGATGAAGCTCAAAGCGTTTCTGGATATCAAATAGAAAATGTTGTTGTGGGGATTGCTGGGCAGCATATTAGAAGTTTACATCACAGTGACTACATAACACGAGAAAAATCAGATGAAGTTATAGATAACTCTGATATAGAAAATTTAGTTGAACAGGTTCATAAGTTAGTGATGCTTCCTGGTGAAGAAATTATCCATGTTCTTCCACAAGAATTTAAAGTGGATAGCCAACCAGAGATTAAGGAACCAATAGGAATGTATGGCGGGCGACTTGAGGCTAATTTTCATGTTGTTGTTGGGCAGGTGTCTTCAATTAGAAATATTGGACGTTGTGTTAAAAGTGCAGGGCTTAGTCTTTCGGACATAACATTGGAACCACTCGCTTCAGCCTCGGCAGTACTTAGCCAAGAAGAAAAGGAAGCAGGGGTAGCCCTAATCGATATAGGTGGCGGTACAACCGATTTAGCTATTTTCAAAGACGGTATTATAAGGCATACTGCAGTAATACCTTTCGGAGGAAATGTAATTACTGAAGATATTAAAGAAGGTTGTTCGATAATTGAAAAACAAGCAGAGTTATTAAAGATAAAGTTTGGGTCAGCTTGGCCAGGTGAAAATAAAGAAACGGAAATAGTATCGATACCCGGTTTAAGAGGGAGAGAGCCTAAAGAGATAACACTAAAAAATTTATCTAAAATCATACACGCAAGGGTTCAAGAAATCATAGAACATGTTTATCTAGAGATCAAAAATTATGGACATGAAACACAGAAAGGAAAGTTAATAGCTGGAATTGTTTTGACAGGAGGAGGCTCTCAATTAAAACACCTAAGACAGCTTGTAGAATACATTACAGGGATGGACGTTCGTATTGGATACCCAAATGAGCATTTAGCAGGGGATTCTGATGATGTTTTATCCAGTCCAGCATATGCAACTGCTGTTGGTTTATTAATTGAAGGATTGGAAAAAGAAGAAGAAACAATTGTAGAAATGAAAAAAGAAGAAGAACATATCGTTTTTGAAAGAAAAGAAGAGGAAATAAAAACAGAAGATGAAAAAGAAGTCTATAAAACGGAGGAAATACAGAAAAAAAAATCAAAATCATTCTTTGAAAAGTTCACTGAAAGGTTTAAGGAATTTTTAGATAACGCAGAATAAATAGAATAAAACTCTAAACTTGTCCCCTGTAGAGTTAAATTAAATTAAAATCATTAAAAGAAAAGTTATTATGAGCGCAGAATTTGATAACATTTCATTCGACATGCCTAAAACACAATCTAATGCTATAAAAGTTATTGGAGTAGGTGGGGGAGGAAGCAATGCCGTAAATCACATGTACAATAAACAAATTCACGGAGTAGATTTCGTAATTTGTAATACTGATGCCCAGGCTTTGGAAAATAGTCCAATCCCAAATAAAGTTCAATTAGGTGCGCATTTGACATCTGGTTTAGGAGCTGGAGCAAATCCAGAAGTTGGTGCTCAAGCAGCAGCAGAAAGTATTCAAGAAATACAGCAGATGTTAAATGCACATACTAAAATGGTGTTCATTACTGCTGGAATGGGAGGTGGAACAGGTACAGGTGCTGCTCCAATTATTGCTAAAATAGCAAAAGATATGGATATTTTAACGGTTGGAATCGTTACGATGCCATTTCAATTTGAAGGAAGAATGCGCTCAAAACAAGCTCAGAAAGGTATTGATGAGTTACGAAAACATGTTGATTCACTTATTGTAATTAATAATAATAAATTACGAGAAGTATATGGTAACCTTGGTTTTAAAGCAGGGTTTTCAAAGGCAGATGAAGTTTTAGCAACTGCGGCTAAAGGAATTGCTGAAGTAATAACACATCACTATAAACAAAATATAGATTTACATGACGCGAGAACAGTATTATCAAATAGTGGAACAGCGATTATGGGATCAGCAAAGGAGGCTGGAGCTAACAGAGCTAAAAATGCTATTATTAAAGCTCTTGACTCACCATTGTTAAATGATAATAAAATTACAGGAGCTAAAAATGTACTCTTATTAATTGTTTCAGGAGCGAATGAGGTGACTTTGGACGAAATTGGTGAGATTAATGATTATATCCAAGAAGAAGCTGGTTATGATGCCAATATAATCATGGGAATAGGTGAAGATGATGCATTAGAAGATGGAATTTCCTTGACGGTTGTAGCAACAGGTTTCACATTAGATCAGCAAGGAGATATATCAAGTACTGAAATAAAAAAAATTGTTCATACACTAGAAGATGAGCAAAAGGCAACGTATAATTTCGAAGAGAAAAAAGTAGAGAAAGCCCCTACAATTGACGAACCTTTAACACAAAAGATTGATCAGAGGGTGGTACATGTTTTAAAAGAAGAGAAAAATGAAGAAAACCCTGATCTAGTTTTTACAACTGAGTCTATCAAGAACATTGATGTAGTTTATGATGAAGTTACTTTTAATTCTGTTTCTGAGGAAGATTTTATCATTACTAACGCTTCAAATACGAACAAAGAGGAAAATATTAAGGAAGAGAGTATTCAGCAAGATTTACTGTTTGATTTACCTTTAAACTCATTTGAGGAAATTAAGCCAAAAGTTGAAGAATCTACAATAGTAAAAACAACAGAGCAAATTAAAAATTTAGAAGTTGAGGCAGATGTTGTAGATTCGAAAAAAATACATAAACGATATATTTTAGAAGATTTTAAAGCTGAACCAACAATAGGAAAGAGCTCTATTCCAAAAATAGCTAAAGAAGAAGACGAGTCATTGAGGTTTGAGGTAAAAACAAGTTCCAAGGAGGATGAATTGAATTCAGAGTTAAATGAAGAAGGATCTCCTATGAGTTTAACTATTTTAGAATTACAAAGAAGGGCTCAAGAGAGGCGAGATAAAATGAAAGGATTTAATTATCGCTTTGCTGACAAAGTAAGTAAAAATATAGATGAAATTGAACGTCAGCCAGCATATAAAAGATTAGGAGTTGATATAGATGCTAATCAAGATATTAGTAAAATAGACAAGGCCTTAAAAAATGATAAGGATGACTTATTAAATTCAAACAATTCATTTTTACATGATAATGTAGATTAAATTTATCATTTTTCTAAACAAAACTTAGAATGAAAATACAGAAACAATTAACAGAAAAAATAAAAGAGGCCATGAAGTCAAAAGACGTATTGGCTTTAAAAGCATTAAGAGCTTTAAAATCTGCTTTTATGTTAGTAAATACAGAAAGAGGTGATGCAGAATTATCTGATGAGGAAGAATTAAAAATTGTTCAGAAACAAGTAAAGCAAAGAAAAGATAGTGCTCTTATTTTTAGTGATCAAGGTAGAGATGATCTGGCAGAGCCTGAACTCGCAGAAGCCTCTGTTCTTGAACAGTTTTTGCCAAAAGCTCTTAGCAAGGAAGAAATAGAAGAAGTTGTAAATGATATTATTCGAGATATAAAAGCAGAAGGAATAAAGGATATGGGAAAGGTGATGGGAGTTGCTTCAAAAAAATTAGTAGGAAAAGCTGATGGTAAAATAATTTCTACAATTGTAAAGAGTAAGCTTGTAAAATAGTATTTTTGCAAACAAAGAAGACCCAATAGTTTAATGGATAGAATATCAGATTTCGGCTCTGATGGTGAGGGTTCGAGTCCTTCTTGGGTCACGAAAACACTGGTTTAGTCCAGTGTTTTTTTATTTAGTAATTATAAAACTTTTTGTTTCACCATTTTTCTTAATTATAAAATAGATATAAGCTGATCTTGATTTACAACTAGTTTGTTTAACTGTTAGTTAGGTTAGCGTATAAGTAAATAACACAGTTTTATTTTTTTGAAAAAGAAAGTAATATTTTGAAGATATTCAATACTTAAATTATTACAAGAAAACTATATTTGATTTAACAGTTTACCTATTTTTTTTATGGTAGGAGTTTGAATAACTAAAGAAATTTTTTCCTTCCATTTTTTTATGTTTTTAGTATCAATTAGTTCTTTTTCTATACGATCTAAAAGAAAAAGCATACCAAGTGAGTCTCCCCCCAAGTCGTTAAATGAATCTTCTCTATCGATCTCATTTTTATCAATTTTCAAGATTTCAGAAAATATAACTAATAAATTCAACTCTTTTGAGTTTAATACAGAAGGAATCGGAACCTTTGTTTCTTTTACTATTTTTTTTGAGATCTTCAATAATTGTTTTCGATCAACTTTTCCATTTTTAGTATAAGGTATTTTATCTAATCCAATAAATTTAGATGGAATCATATATTTTGGTAATTGAGATGCTATTTGTTTTTTAATATCCCCTACATTTATATTTTTAGGAGTAAAAAAAGCTATAATTATTTTTTTAGTATTCTCGTTATCTTGCCGTGTCTCTTCTGTTATGAGCGATACATCTTCTAATCTAGGAGTATTTAAGATGGCATGTTGGATTTCTGGAAGTTCAATTCGTACTCCATTAATCTTTATTTGATGATCATTTCTACCTCTATAGTGTATTAAATCATTATCATCCAAAATAGCTAAATCTCCTGTTTTATAAAGTATTTCATCTGGGTAACTGGGATTTTTTATGAATGATTTTCTAGTTAATAAGAGATTTTCTAAATAACCAAATGATACTCCAGCACCACTAATGTATATTTCTCCTATCTTATTCCTTGGAACGATCTGTAAATTTTTATCCAAAATATAAATCTTTGTGTTATCAATTGGAGTACCTATAGAAACTGATTTTTTCGATAAATTAGTAGTATAATCTATTTTTAGGTAAGAAGAACTAATGGTCGTTTCTGTAGGACCATATAAGTTATAAATCGTAATATGGTTTCCGAAATTTTTGAAAGTATTTTGAACTATTGATCTGGTTAATTCTTCACCTCCAACATAAATACTTTGAATAGAGTGTGTAGCACGAATATGAATTAGAGAAATCAATTTTAAGTAAGCAGGAGTAAGTTTTACTGCGTTGATATTTGGATTATGAATAATTCTCGATAAGAGGTCCAAATCAAAAGGTTCTGGATATAAAGTAATACTTCCTCCTGAAAAAAGAGGAAAAATATTATCTAATGTACCATCGAAAGAAATGGAACTAAATAGCGCTAAATTTGCTGTTTGGTCTTTCGAAAGATAATTAATGGACCAATTAAGATAATTAAGCAAACTCTCAGTTCTTACACAAACTCCCTTTGGCTTACCAGTGGAACCAGAGGTATACAATACATAAGCTAATTCATTATTTCGAGTTGGTATTTCGTTTTTCTCATTGCGAAAGTTATCATATTTAAAATCATTAATTTTTATCTTTTGAACCCCTTCTGGGTAGGTCATCAATTGATCAGTAATGACAAGAGTAACTTTTGCATCATTCAGCATATATGTTACTCTATCTTTTGGGTAACTATCATCAATTAATAGAAACGCAGCACCAGTTTTTATTACGGCAAAAATACTTTTTATTAGATAGCTAGAACGTTTAGAGTGAATTGCTATGATAGTTCCTTTAGGTTGATAATTAGTAGCTAAAGCATTAGCAATTGCGGATAAATCACTGTAAAATTTCTCGTATGTTGTATTGCTATTACCTTCGCGTAAAGCTATTTTTTTAGGGTGCTTTTTTACTTCTTCAAAAAGCCATTTGTCTATGCTTTGATATGGGAAATCGTTTTTTTTATTTCCTTCTATGACTGAAGGTTTTGTGTTTTTAATGCGATCTTGTGAAAGTTGTAATTTAAAGTTTTTTAGTGATAAAGATAAGTCTTTTGAATCTGCTAGTTTACTTGGGACACTAATGCCGAGGTATGTTTGGTGATTGTTTTCTGAAATAACAAAAGAACTTGCTATATTAGGAAGGTGCATTGGATAAAAAAACACACCTTTAGGATTAAAGTTATCAAAGCTAAAGTTTTGTAATTCTATTTTACCCATATGTGAGATAATACCACTTAGCATGAAGCTACTATTATTAATTTGCTTTTTCTGTAGTTTTTTTTGTATGTAGTTTAAAAATACCACCGGTAGATAATGAAATATAGTATCATATTGACCTGTTTGTAATTCTTTTTTTTCGGCTAACTGTTCAATTAAGTCTACATAAATATCTTTCCATTCAAGATCTTTGGAATCATCAGTTTCAAAAAAAATAGGATTACTAAAATTACTTCCAGTTTGAATATTTGTTACATGCTTCCTTAGATCAACAGGAATCATGAAACGATTTATTTTTCCTTTTTTTAAAAAATAATGAATTAATCTGGCAACTATTGCTGTGTGTTTACCAGGTAGTTTGATAACTGTTTGTGTGGCTATATCATCAGTTTTATACCTTGTCTCTTTTTTTATAGCTGGAGTGGCATTTAGAGGATAATTTTTACGAAATGAATTTTTAGGACTGGTAGTTTTTAAAAATCCTTCGTCTGTTAAGGTACTTGTTGCGCCTATTATAGTCTCTTTTTTTAACGCTCGAAAAACGTCATTAACCCAAGATATAGCCCCTTTACCATCCATTGTCCCATGAAATACTTTAAAAATAATAAAAAACGAGGTAGCATTTTGTATTTGATATACGGAGCTTGTTGGACCTTTTTTGTAATCTATAGGCGCGTCAATAGCGGAATTCATTTTAGAAGAGAATTCTTTTTCTGATGATTTAGGTAAAGAAATTACAGGAGGATCAATACCAGAATCTTTCCAAAAAGAATGCATTCCTTTTTTTACAAGAATCAATCTACTATTTGGATGTCTTTTAGAGGCTATAGACACAGCTTTTTGTAATTGTTTTATAGCTATTGAATGATCACTTTCAATAACCATTCGAATACAAAAGGGAGGATATAATTGAGCTCCGGTCAAATATAGTCTCTCAGAGGCTGAAATTTTTCTTATGAATTCTTTCATAATTATTTATGATTAAACATGTTTTGTAAAAGCAGAAACACCCCCAATTTGATTGATCCAACTTAATAAGTTTTGAATACCTTGACGTTCATTTATAATAGGTTGATAGGCAAAATCTTCTTTAGCTTTACTAATGTTATAGGTGCTTTGTCGAGTTAATAAGCCCAATGAATATTTTGAAAGAGGCATAGATTTATGATGTTTCAAATACGGTATTTTCCATAAAATTTCAAATATTGAAGCTGCTAGTATTGGTATTTTTGAAGGAATTGTTTTGTTAATTTCAGGAAGCTCTAAAAGTATTGCTAGGTGATTAAGAAATGTCCAGACTTCAATAGTAGAATCATCTGTTATGAAATAGATATTACCACCAACTTTATCTGATTTACTTGCTAGTAAGCAAGCATGTGAAACATTGTATACATGACATAAGTCAGTTAAAACAGGTCTTCCTCCAGAGAGGTTTTTTAATTTGCCAGTTGCTATTCTTTTCATGAGTTTGGGAAGAAAACCAGTCTTATCACGAGGTCCCCATATGCCTCTTGGTCTGATGCTAGTTGTATAAATACCATAGCCATTTTGACTCAAAACATATTGCTCAGCTTTAGCTTTTGAATCACAATAATAGTTCATTGCTTTTCTAGGATATGGATATTGCTCATTAATATTAATTTGATCTTTAAATTCGGCTAATACACTTGGACTGCTAATAAATAAGAATTTCTGAACTCCATTTTTTTTAGCAGCAGTCAGTAAATTTTTAGTTGCTTCTATATTTGTTTTTTCAAAAGTTTTATAGTTGCCATAGTCCATTGCTCTTGCAGCTGAGTGTATTACAATATCAATGTCTTGAGTTGCTGAATGGCAACTTATTGGGTTTTCAATATCTCCATATACATAATCAATATTTTTTCCGTAAGTGGACAGATGTGTAATATCACTTGTTTTTCTTATTAGTACTTTTACCTGATGTAAATCTTTTACAAAGGCATCAACTAAATGTCCTCCCAAAAAACCTGAAGCTCCAGTAATTAGAATACGCATGATTTTATAAATATTTAATAGTTTATTTAATAGGGGTTACTTTGAAATTGTTTTCCACCAAGTGGCTCCAAAAATAAAAGTATAAATTCCAGATGCCCATTTAGAATATCCTTTATTAAAACCCTTAGAAATACCAATAGGAATTTGTAAGGAATGAACGACGACACTCAAAAAGAGGTCAATTGACCATATAATTATTAATAATGTACTTATAAATGGCTTAAAAATCCCCCAAAATATAAAGGCCCAACCTAAAATAGGAATAATCATTAGGTAGTGAAATTTTAGAAAATGAATGGGTTTGTCAATATCGCCTTCTGGTTTTTGGTCATAACGATATTGATATTTTTCTGTAAGTTCAATCCGTTTAATTTTAGAATTGTGCCTAATATCCACAGGTAATGAGCTGTCAAATATGACTTCATTTATATGCTCACTCTTTTCAATTTTGCTTAGCATTTTTAAAATTTCACTTTTAATTATTACTTGTGATTTTTTCTTAGTGCTATTATTTGTTAATTCAATACAGATGATTGTTTTTATGCTTTTTGATTTAGTTTTGATACCAATTAAAGCACTTCGGTATACTTCTGGGTGTTGGTTTACAATACCTTCTATTTGCACTGGATATAAAGTTTTAATCGGGGCTGTAGATTTTACAACATGTGATTTTCGTCCACAGAACCAGACTTTTTCTTCTTTGTCTATCCAGCCTAGATCACCTGTTCTATGCCAGAAAGAACCGTTATCATAAATTTTATGTAATGCAGTAGCTTCAGGATTATCAAAATAAGAAGGGCTAATATTTTTTCCTTGTACAATTAATTCGCCAATAGTATTTTTTCCTAATTCTTGAGTTTGATCCAAATTTGTTATCACCTCATCAGTTATAGGAATTACTTTGACTTTAACACCTTCAACTGCTTTACCTATACAGCTACCATAACCTTTATGTGTTTTGTCAAGGGTTTGATTCAGAATTTTTTTACCCGTAATTGTAGTGAGTGGCAATCCTTCAGTAGCGCCCCATGTAACATTTAATTTTTCTGAATTTGTAAGTAATTTAGTCACATTTTTTAATGTTTCTGTAGTGATAGGAGCTCCCCCCGAAATTACCGATTTCAAGGAGTAAAGTTTTATGTTATTTTCAACTCCAAACTTAGAAACTTGATGTAATAATGCTGGAGAGGCAAACATTGAGGTTACGTGGAATTTTAAAATCGGTTTTATTATATTTCTAGGATTAACTTTAGCCGGCTTAGTAGGGTCCATATAAGGTAAAATACTTGTACATCCCATAAGTATATTAAGTACGCCAAATAAAGGTACAGTAACTAAATTGATACTTTTACTGGAGTTTTTAAATACACAATAATTCATGGAAGCCATTGCCTCGATCATACCATAGGAAAAAAAGACACCTTTTGCAGGTCCAGTGGTTCCCGTGGTAAAATTAATAATAGCTAATGCTTTTTTATTTGTTTTGGCTATTGCTACTTCTGAAGCATGGGTATTCTTTTTATGAGGTTTTGAAAGTTTCGAAATTAAAGTATTTCCTTTCACAAGAATACTAATCGTAATTGTTTTAAATGTTTTTGGTGAAAATTTTTTAATGATATGAGGAATTCTTGTCCCTATAAAGGCTGTTGGTTTTATTGTTTTATAGCAATGTAACAGCCTTTTAATTCCCATTCCAGGATCAACAATTACCGGAACTGCCCCCACTTTAAATAAAGCAAAAACTAAGGCAAATAATTCTATAGATGGCTTTATCATTATAATTGTTTTATCACCTTGTCTAAGCCCTGAATCAAATAAATGTTCAGCAAAACTTGTAACCATTATTTCTATTTCTTTGTACGAATAAGATTTATAGATGACTGTTTCATGATTTTTAACTCCTAACTCAAAAGCTGTTTTTTGAGGATAAGATGTACTATGCTGATAAAATATATTTGCTGGATTATATTCAAGTTGTTTCATTGTGTGTAATAAAATGGGGGTTGTTAACATTATAATTTATACCATGCAATTGAGCAAGATAAACCTCCAGTTCCTCCAACAAACAAGACATTTTGATTCTTTTTAGCGAGTTCTTGTTCGAGTAAATGCTCAAACCCGATAGCAAAGCAAGAGGTATGGGGATTTCCAAATTTCTTCAAAGAAATAACTTGGTCTTCTGGTATTCCAGCTATTTGAGCTACTTGGAAAGAAAAATCAGAAGACTGTTGCGTTGTTATGAGTAGTGTATTAGAAACGTTAAGTTGATTTTTTTTCATATACGCTAAAACCTCATTTCCTAAAAAGATACCTAACTTTTGAATGTAATTAGCGTGTTGAACAATCGTGATATTAGTTCTACTTGATGTGGTGTATTCGTCTAGATCGATATAGCCTTCGAAACCAATTTCCAAATCTTTTGTATTTGTAAAGTAAAAATTTTGAAAGCCTTTATTGGTGTCTTTTGATTTTTCAAGTAAGAATGCCCCACCATACTTTGTTATAGGGAAGTTTTTGTCTGATTGACCTCCCGGGTGGTTATCTGACGAAACAACAAGACAGTAATTTTTATCTTTTGTTTTCATGAAATTAGAAGCTACATGAAAAGCATTGATAGCTCCAGAAGCTCCGTTCATTAAATCAAAACTAAAAGTAGTTACAGGGGTATTAAATTTAATAAAGTCAAGATTGATTTCTGATTTTTTTTGGATGAGTGCAGCCATAGAAGGCTCTACCATATTTTCATCTCTATAGATTCCAACATTAATTAGATAATCAATTTCTTGATGATTGATATTTGTTTTTTTTAAGCAAGATGCAATAGCTTCTGTTGCCAATTGTATAGAACTATTACTAGCCGTACTAGTACCAACAGCTGTTATTTTTAAGTTCATAAAAATGTGTTTTTTATTTTTTTAAATTAGTTATTTTAACAGATAAACAACCTGTAATAATTCCTGATGCAGCTGGTATAGCTAGTACTTTTGAACCAGGTTTTAATTTGCCATTACTTAAGTTATGATATAACGAAATAAAGTGTGAGGTAGTGGCAGTATTACCGTATTTTTCTACGCAATTCAGGGGTTCTGCAAGTTTAAAGCTAGAAGATTCTTCAATATATTTAGTGAAATTTTTAATCGCTTTTAATCCTACTTGATGGTGGATAATCCAATCAAAATTTTCACTTTCCATAGATCTTCCTGTTTCCTTGTAATATTTTTCAATAAAATGTGCAAATAATTCAATTCGATCTTTTTTATGCATTTCATTATTATCTGTGTATAAAGCAAAGCCCGCATTTAAATCGCTTGGTTTTCCAATACATAATTCGGCATGTTCCGCAGCAGTTAATAATTCAATATAATCGATATAATCATGTTCGTCTTCTGCTTCATCAATTATTACAGCAGCTCCAGAATCACCAACAGTTAAAGAACCAAATTGAGAGTCCCATGGATCATTAATTTCCTTCTTTGCTGTTTCTGCTATACAAGTAATATTTTCTCCACTCACTACTAAACCCGTTTTTATGGCTCCAGACTTGATCATTGAATTTATAATATAGATACCAGTCATCATACCAGCACATGCATTTGATATATCAAAATAAATGGCATTTTCCATCCCTAAAGTTGTTTTGATGTAAAGACTCAAAGGAGGTTCGAAAAGCTGCTTATTACTGCCATTATGAAATCTTGAGATGGAAGGAACAATTATTAAATCTATATCTTTAGCTTCATATTTAGATTTGCTTAGGCAGTCTTTAACAGCTTGTAGCGCAATTTTATAACACGATTCGTTTTTAGAATATACCCTTCTTTCCTCTATTCCTGTAATTTTTTTAAGGTCAAAAGGTTGTTTGTTTTTCATTTCTGAAACAGTTTCTTCTATTGTCTCTATTTTTTCTGGGAAATAGATTCCAAGACTTTCAATTCTGTTTTTTTTATCAATTTTTTCCATTTTTTAATAAATATAGATGTTCAAAAAAGTTAAATATTTGTTGTTTAATTTTATGTTTCTAAAAGTTTTGTAACAAGCTAAAAAATGTATTCCATTCTTCTAGTTCCTGTGAATTTTTTATCCTTTCTTATATAGTCTCGATTTTCAGTTATTTTAAATCCTAATTTTTTATAAACATTAAGAGCATTTTCATTGTCGTAAGAAACATCCAATTCAATTTGTGCTAAAGGTTCTGATTTGATAGTATCAGTTAATGTGTTAAAGTAGTATTTAAAGATTCCGGTTCCACGAAAATTAATGTCAGTGCATATGTTAGCTAGGTATATACTTTCTTTTTGAGGTTCAATAAATAAGTGTGAAATTCGTAAGCTTCGGATTAATATTTTTGTGGCATTTATCCACCCATGATATTTATAGGATAGTTGAATTGTTTGTATGGCAAGACGTCTAAATTCAGTTCCTTTATAAGAAGTTGCTGTAAATACTATTTTCTCATTAAGTATACAAACTGTTTGTTTTTTGTATCCAAAAAATCCCTTTCCACTCTTGAAACAATACTTAATAAACTCCAGTGGAGTAGCATCTTTTAAAGTATAGTTGAAATCAAAAGATGGTTTCGAAGCTTCATAGATAAGTAGACAAACAATATCAGAATCTTGGGGGCTAGCTTTTCTAAAGAAAAGCTTTTTATTATTAGGGGTCATGACTTTTTTATTTTTGAAAAAAACTAAATATTAATATTGTTTTTTGTTTTGTAATTAGTGTTTTAAATATTCTTTAATAAAAAAATAAATAATTATTGTTCATATAACTTGTATGAGGTTATTGTTAAAAAAGTATTATAAACCAAAGACTTTCATCTTCATTTATCAAAAAAATTACAATGTTCAATTTGAGTCTGTTTTTATTTAAAGTGTTCTTTTACAGACTTTAAAGCATGTAGTTTTTATGGTTTGTTAATGATTTTGAAAATTTATTTTCTACGGACTAATGATAGTATAGAAGATAAATTTCGGGGTTACCATTCTTGTTACTAAATCTTCTTTGAAAAATTAATGGTTGTAGTACTTTTTATCGGATCGTATTGAAGTTGTTTTTTCTTTTTAAGAAAGATGTTTATTATTGTTCGGGGGCGTAGCATATTGTATTATTTAGAGGGGTGTAATTTATTACAAAATTATAATGGTTAATTTTTTGAGTTGTATACTAATTACTTTTTTTATTATACTTTTTACTGATTTTCTTTTTAAACTAAGAATTCGTTAATATTAAATACCCTTCCATCAAAAAAGCATATTCAATCGTAAATATTGAAAATAGAAGGTTCTAATGATATTTAAAGTTTATAGTATGATCGATTTCCAATTTAATCAATAATGTTAAAAAAAATGCATACTTATTCATGGATAAATTCAGTTTCACAAAGAAAAATTAAAAACTTTTCCAATATAAGTATGACTCATTGAAGAAGTGACATTTTATTCTTCTAATACTTGTTTTTCTATAAAAATGCTGAAGAGGCATTATTACAGATTATTGAACTGTATTATTTAAAGTAGTTGATAGTTCTGTTGTATTTATTTTATTAACGATTTGTAGTTTTCGAGGAATAAATATTTTTTTAATATTTATTATATTTTAATATGAGCTTCCCTATTGATTCATAAAATTTTCTTTAAATTTTATTTTGTTAAATAGAGTTTTTTCGAGAAGGTACTATTACAACGTCATCTATAGACAATAGCATTATTTCAATAAAGTTAGTATTGTTTTATAGTTAACCCTTAAGTAGGGTTGAAATAGAATACAATTATATATATTATTAAAAATAAATTAGTCATTTAAGTTGCTTCATGTTTATTGTAAACATATTTTAAAAGAATAATTCATTATGATCTAGCCTTTTTTGTATCAAGTGGCAACTAATTCCTACGTTACAAGTATATTTCTTTGAGTGAAAAGCCTTTTTACTTGACTTGTTTGTTGGTCACTAATATTTTCCATTATTGTTAGTTTTTCACATTAATTTATTATACTAAAAACGATCCTCTTTTTTTGTTAAAGAGAATCGTTTTTGCAATACAAGCTTATAAACTAATTTATTTGATTGCTATTATGGCACTAGAAGGTCCAGTTAAAGGCATTTTAGATGTTTCTCTGAAGCCACATTCTTTCGCCCAAACATCGAAGTCAGCAGATGAAAAGTCAAATCCTTCAAGTGTTTCTAAATTCATGTGTAATGACATCAGTAAACCAAAGGCGTTTTCGTTTCTATTATCATCAATGATATTTTCAATAACCACCAATGCTCCTCCAGAAGGTAGGGCATCATAGGCCTTTTTTATCAGCATTTTTTTATCTTTAATTCCCCAATCATGAAGAATATTTCCCATTGTAATAACATCAGCTTTTGGAAGCTTATCTTTAAAGAAATCACCAGACAATGCTGAAACTTTTTCATTTAAGTTCATGCTATTAATATTTTCTGATGCAACAGCTGTTACTTTAGGTAAATCAAAAGAGGTACAATGCATGTGCTCATTATTCAATGCTACCTGAGTAGAGAGTTCCCCTCCAGCACCTCCAACATCACAAAGAGTTTTATATGATGAAAAATCAAAAGTTTTTGAAAACATCATAAAATTTCCCATTTGAATACCAGCCATGGCTTTTAAAAATTCTTTCAATTTTTTTTCTTCAGAATATAACATTTCAAATATTGGAATCCCACCATTTTTCGTTTCATTTTGGGGTTTTCCTGTTTTTAATCCTTCTTCTAGGTTACCCCAAATTTGGTATATTCTATTATTGGTCATTTCAAGCATTCCTCCAACGTACGATGGCTTCTTTTTATCGAGAAACAGATTAGATTCTTCAGAGTTACTGTAAATAGATGATTCTTTTAAGCCTTTTCTGTTCAAAAAACCTAGTGCAACTAAAGTATCTAAAAAATCATAAAGCCCTCTTCCATTCAGCGCTAGTTTTGATTTAATGGCCTCTCCAGATAGCTCTTCTTTGGCTAAGTGAGTGAACAATTCCATGTTAACAGCTGTTAAAAGGGTTTTTGAAGCCCAAAATCCCATCCCGATTTCCATGATTCGAGAGGGGGTAATTTGTGTTTTAATATCCATTTTTATATTTGTTATTTATTCACACTAACGATTTGTGATGAATACTTATTTTTTAAGATCTAAATCTATGCAAAAAATACTTTAACTCGTAATTAAATTCTTTTTAAGTAATTAGGTTTTTTTTATTGAAAAAAACAAGGTTATTAGATAGGTTCTTTGTCATGTTAAATAATAAAGAATACGGTCGCATTATCTACAACTTTAGATTAGGAAGAGGCCTTTATAAAAGCGAAAGAATTATAAATTAGATCTCTAATATTTTCACTAAATTTCTTTGCAATTTAATTTTACCTTGTCTTTCAAGTGATTTTAGAAGTCGAGAAACAACTACCCTTGAAGTATGTAAGTCATTTGCAATTTCTTGATGGGTCACATTAATTGAATCATTATGGTTGACCAGAGCTTTGTCTCTTAGGTATTTAAATAGTCGTTGGTCCATATTTAGAAAAGCAATGGTGTCTACAGCCTCTACAAATTCTTGAAGTCTATTATGATAGCTTTGCAGAATGAATTCTTGCCATGTTTTGTATTTGCTTAGCCATTCACTCATTTTTTCTTTGGGTATCATTAACAATTTGATATCAGTTTCAGCAACAGCTCTAATTTTACTTTTGGTTTGCCCAACACAGCAAGATAATGTTACAGCGCAAGTATCTCCTTTTTCAAGATAATATAACACAAGTTCGTCCCCATTTACATCTTCTCTTAAAATTTTTATGGCTCCTTCAAGTAATAAAGGGATTGAAATAATAGAGCTATTTGTATTAATAATAGTTGTCTGAGATTTAAATTCCTTATAAATACCGATTGAGTGTATTTCATTAATTAATTCTTCTTCGAACAAATAGCCATAATTAAGCCTTAATTCTTTTATCAATGGTAATGTTTTTGTATATTCTTGAATGGTTTGGTCAATAAAGGTACTTAATATTATTTTAAAATATCACTATCTATGAGAAATAAACTCAGTTTTCTTGAGAAAAGAGTGCGAAAATTGTTGTAGTTTTAAAATGACAGATGATTATTAGTTATATTTTATAAAAAGTATCGAGTACTAGTATTTTTATCTACTTTTATAATTTTCTACTCTTTTTTTAGCATCCTACGGGTTAATTCTTGATTTTCTTTATTAAATATTTTAAGAATGTATATGTCACTTTTTAAGTTGCTTAGGTTTGGTAATTTGAAGCAATCTTTACCTTTTTCTAAAGTAACATTAACGTCTATTTTTTTGTTTCCAAAGCTATCGAACAATTGAATTTTATATTCATTACATACGCCTGAAACCCAGCGGATATTTAAATGGTTTCGGAAAGGAACAGGATAAATATCAATTTTTTTTTCTTTTTTTTCGAAAGTATTTTGATTACCTGGAAAATCGTATTTAATTACATGCTCAATACAATATTCAGCAATAGCTGTAATCGATATATACGGATTAACACCCAATGATCCAGGTATAAGTGATCCGTCTGTAATGTAGATACCAGAAGTCCCTTTTAACCGACCATATTCATCAGTTGCTTTTCCTAGCACACAGCCACCAAGTGGATGGTAGCAGATATATTCACCAACGCCTTTATCAAACAATAATGAAGCTATTGTTCCGCCATTAGCATTATTCATGTTATAAATAAATTGTTTCACGTTTTTAACCATATGGTTGGTATGTGTTTTTCCCCATTTTAGAATTAACATTTTTCTTTTATTATCATATAGTATTTCACCGTGTTTCTTTAGTTTGTTAATAACTAGAAATAAAGATGTCCATGTTTCCATTCCAATAGGTAGGGGGGCAATTTCAGCTAAAATAGCATCATCATTATCGGTCCATCCATCTATGGCAGCAACAGGAATTGTGGATTGACTTGCTCCTGTACCCCCTTTGACAAAATTTCTTCCAGTCATTACATTACCATTATTACCCCAAAGTTTACCAAGAAAATTATTATTACAATTTAAGGTATTCATTGCCTTAGATTTTAGTAATAGCTCTGTAGTACCAATACTTCCTGCACCAAGAAATAGCTTGTTTGTTAAAAAATGGATAGTTTCAATGGTTGTGCCTATTGTATTTATTTTGTTTACTTTAATTTTATATTGTCCATTACTTAGTTGAATAATTTGTTCTGCCTTATGCAAAGCTAAAATGGTTACATTTCCTGTTTCTAATGCTTTTTTTAAATAATTCTTCGTTAAATCTTTTTTACCATAATTATTACCGTAAATAACTTCATTATCAAGGGCAGACTTAGGAACTTCGTTTTTTTCTTCCATTTGTATGTAGTTAAAATCATAACTACTTGGGATTTTAACAGTTTTGTAGCCAGCTTTTCTAGCTTGCCGTTCGCCTGTTCTTGAAAATTTGTAATAGCTAGAGGAATTATAATATTGTTCAGGTATTATAGTTGTATCTAATTCGGAATGAGCAAGAGGAAAATACTTATTAAAAAATAGGGCTGAGTCTAGATTAGGAAATATCTCTTCAAAATATTCTTTTTTAGGGGTTACAGCCATTCCTCCATTTACTAATGAGCCACCACCGACTCCTCTTCCTAGATAAATCCTAATGTTCTCAAAGTCCATTCTGTCTAGTATTCCTGTAAATTTCTGAAAAGTTCTAAAATTTCCGAAAGGGGCTATTGTTGTATTTTTTAACCAGGTAGAATGTTTTGTAGCCCAGCTCATTTTACTAAAAGGAATTCCAGATGATTTCCAGTCTAATCCCATTTCAAGCATGAGACATTTTATGCCTGCTTGAGATAGTCTGAGTGCTGTTACAGAGGCGCCATATCCTGTTCCAATAATGATGGCTTCAAAGACATTTCCATCCTTTAATTCATTTTTCTTATATGCTTTGCCAAAAATAGTATTGCAAAATAATAATCCTGTAGCTCCGAGGGCTGTAGTTCTTATAAAATCATTTCTATTCATAATATCTTTAATATGAATATAAAAAATACATTATTTTAGTTCTTTAGTTAGTTGTTTTTTTGATTTTTTTAGCAACTATAAATGTAGAAAGATGTATTTATTTCGGTGATTACTCTTAATATATAGAGGGCGTTAGTGTTTAATGTTTTGATAGGGTGTTGATTGAGTGGCTGAGAGTAGTTTTTAATGAATTGGCTTTAATGATTGTAGATGGATTATTAATCTGTTATAGATAACTATTGTTTTCCTTTTGAAATTGAAGCTTCGATCAACTAAAACACTTTCTAGTCTAGTTCTCAAATCATCAATAGCTTCTATTGGTTTTCACTTTTGAAAACATAGATTCTACTAACTATAACGTTTGCTTTGCTATCAACTATTTTAATTGCATTAAAACCGTCTATTCCCCCATTTATTTGAATTAATGCTGAAGTTTTATTAAAATATTTTCCATGCTTAATTAAATATTTCAATTGGTCTAGTTTTTTGCATGTGTTTTCAATGAATGATTTTCCTTCAAACCCTGAATTAGTACTCATAATACAAATTAGGTCAAACTTATGAAGAGTATTTTCTATAACGGAGACAGGAGGCGTTCATAGCAACTCCAGTTTTTATAGCATTTGCTTTTATAGATTAAATGGTTCTATGCAATGATTACAAATATCATAGTGAACATTTTGTGTATTATCACTTAAATCAATAAATATTTTAATATATTTATCTTACTCAGCAGCCACTAGCTGTAAGTTAATGGTTCTTTGCAAGCATTGAAATAGATTTAAGAACAGGAATTTCAAAAGATTTTTGAGGAACGAAACAGCATTCGTAATACCTATATCTATATGAATCTAATTAGCTTTACTCTTGCTAACTATCTCAATGTTTTTGCATGTCTCCAGGTCATTTGCAAAAGTTGAAACAGTAATAATTTACATGAAATTTTGAGTTTAGTAAAAAAAATTATTTAAATTGTTCGGTTAACCATTGTTTTTAAATTCTGAATAGTTTCCATTGGCTCTTTACTTTTGAAAACAAAGCTTCCAGCAACTAAAACATCTGCGCCAGCATCAATTAGTTTATTTGCATTTTTATCGGTTACACCGCCATCTATTTCGATCAACGTCGTAGCTTTACTAAATTCTATTAAGTTTTTTAATTGACCTATTTTTTTATACGTATTTTCAATGAACGACTGTCCTCCAAATCCCGGATTAACACTCATAACACAAACTAGGTCGAGATCAGTAATAATATCTTCAAGGACTGCGATAGGGGTATGCGGATTTAAAGCTACTCCAGCCTTCATGCCATTTGCCTTTATCGATTGAATAGTTCTATGTAAATGAGTACAAGCTTCATAATGAACAGTCAGTATATTAGCGCCTAAATCAGCAAATGTTTTAATGTATCTATCTGGTTCAACAATCATTAAATGCACATCAATAGTTTTCTTTGCGTGCTTTGAGATAGACTTAAGAACAGGCATTCCAAAAGATATATTAGGAACGAAAACCCCGTCCATTATGTCTATATGAAACCAATCCGCTTCACTTTTGTTAACTAATTCGATGTCTTTTTGTAGGTTGGCAAAATCAGCAGCTAAAATTGAAGGGGCAATAAGTTTTTCCATTTATTTAATAGTTATTGTGTTGTATTGTTTGTTTTGAATTACAAAAATACATGAAATTTTTAATTTGAAAATTTCTCCGAGACTAAAGAAATATAACAATTAACTTTTTGATAGTGTAGTTTTTAATAGAGGGGCTTTTTCTAAAAAAAGCGAATAGTTATTGTAACTATTCGCTTTAATTTAAATATTTTTATTATTGAAGTTAACCAAGATAAGTCATTAAAATTTTACTACGAGATGTATGTTTTAATCTTCGTATGGCCTTTTCTTTAATCTGACGCACACGCTCCCTGGTTAAATCAAAGGTCTCGCCGATTTCTTCTAGAGTCATTGGTTGATGCTCTCCTAATCCAAAATATAATTTTACGACATCTGCTTCACGTGGAGTTAATGTTTCTAATGCACGATTAATCTCTATGCGTAACGATTCATGTAATAATGTTTTATCTGGATTTGGTGATTCACCAGAGTTTAATACATCATATAAATTTGAATCCTCTCCTTCAATTAAAGGAGCGTCCATAGATACATGACGACCAGAATTTTTCATTGACTCTTTAACATCATTAACAGTCATATCTAATTTTTTAGCAATTTCCTCAGCACTTGGTGGGCGCTCATTTTCTTGCTCTAAAAAAGCATACATTTTATTGATTTTATTGATAGAGCCAATTTTATTTAGTGGTAAGCGTACAATTCGAGATTGTTCAGCTAAAGCTTGAAGTATTGATTGACGTATCCACCAAACTGCATATGATATAAATTTAAAACCACGAGTTTCATCAAAACGTTTTGCAGCTTTTATCAAACCTAAATTACCTTCATTAATTAAATCAGGTAGTGTTAGGCCTTGATTTTGATACTGTTTAGCAACAGAAACTACAAAACGAAGGTTCGCTTTAGTTAATTTTTCTAAAGCTCTTTGGTCACCTGCCTTTATCCGTTGTGCTAGTTCTACCTCTTCATCTGCGGTGATCAAATCTACTTTACCAATTTCTTGTAAGTATTTGTCTAATGAAGCTGTTTCCCTGTTAGTAACTTGTTTTGTAATTTTAAGCTGTCTCATGTAATTAGGCTCGTATTTATTGTTAATTAAATAATGCTCTCTATTAACTAATACGTAGCAATGAAAATAAATGTTACAAAAGTTTTTGATTTTTTTAAAAAAAATCTATTTGTGGTTAAATATTTGTTAATTTTGTGGGGTTATAGAGTGAAAATGTGACTGTTTTGAGAAGTAAGTGTCTTAAATATAAAAAGTCTAAACAAAAAATTAACTGAACTTAGCCGTTGAAGAGTACTAATCTTACAAAAATAAGTGACGAAGAGTTGGTTATAAAAATAGTAGAAAAAAATGATACTCATTTGTTTGCTGTTTTATATGATCGCTATGCAGGTCTTGTTTATAACAAGTGCTATGGCTTTTCCAATAGTAAAGAGGAAGCGCAAGATCTAACACATGACCTTTTCATTCGTTTATTTGTTAAATTGCGTACTTTTAAAGGTAAATCAAAATTTTCTACTTGGTTATATTCTTTTACCTACAATTTTTGTGTAAATTATGTTCAACGTAATAGTGCAAAGAGAAAAGAAAGAGTAACAATTGTTACTGATCAAATCAAGGAGGAAGATAATGGTTTAGATGAAATAGATGATGCAGCTCTATTTGAGCTAAAGTCGGATAAATTAGCAAAGGCACTCGAACTAATTTCTCCTGCTGAGAAAATGATTTTATTAATGAAATATCAAGACGATATGAGTATAAAAGAAATAGCAGGCGTGTTAGAGTTAGGAGAAAGTGCTGTTAAGATGCGCTTAAAACGAGCAAAAGCGAAGGTTGTAGAAACGTATAACGAGTTGTAATTATTATGGATAATCCATTTAAAAAAATATTACATAACGAAGAATTGCCAAAAGTACTAAAAGAAAAGGTGCTTAATGATGTGGCAATGATAAAGCTTTCTATAGATGTAGCGGATTTGTTTGTTGTCAAATATCCCAATACAATTGTTGATTTACTCAGTGGAGGAGGGGCACCACCTCCAGACAACGAAGATAACACAGAAGAAATTACGGATTAATATCATAAACTACTAAACTAATACTATTATGATCTCTTTACAATTAGACATTTTGAAACCATTTAAAAATACATTTGAGGGAATAATTGAATCACTACCCAAAGTTGTTGGTTTTATCTCATTTGTTATTTTCTCTTGGTTAATCATAAAGCTTTTTTTATATATTGTGAGGAAGGCTTTAGCAAAAACTAAGATAGATGAATGGTCAAAAAAATTAAGTAACACGAAAATTTTTGGAGATACTACCATTAATATCGTACTTACCAACATAATATTAGCTGTTTTAAAATGGTTTTTAATTTTCATATTTGTAATGGTTGGCGCGGAAATGTTTGGTCTAGATGGAGTTTCTAACGGGATCAAAAGCTTTTTTGCCTATTTGCCAAAATTACTAACTGCTATAGGTATTTTTCTTGCTGGTGCTTACTTAGGAACTGTTGTAAAAAAGGCAATTCAATCTATGTTTAAATCTCTAGAGATAACAGGAGGTAATTTAGTTGGTAATATCGCTTTTTATTTAATTGTAGTTTTTTTATCAATAACGGCACTAGATCAGGCAGGAGTTGATACATCAATTATAAAGAGTAACTTAACTCTATTGATAGGCTCAATATTATTAGCTTTTACAATTGCATTCGGACTAGGAGCAAGAGATGCTGTTGGTAGATTATTGTTTGGATATTATTCAAGAAAAAATATAGGCATAGGTGAGCACATTAGAGTTGATGAAATTGAGGGAGTTGTGGTAGCTATTGACAATATATGTATTACTTTAAAAACCAATAAAGGAAAGGTTATTTTGCCCATTAAAGATGTAGTTGATAGCAAAATAATTTTTGAAAAATAAAAAATGTATATTTGCATATCTATCAGTTTGAAATTTATGAAATTGAAACTGAGAGAAATAACGATAGATTTCGGGGGACTTCTATCTAATAGTAAAGTTTTTTAGCTTTACATATTTACATGAAAAGGCTGTCTTTTAAAAGACAACCTTTTCTTTTTTAGTAGGTGCTTTATATTATATTTTTTCTTTGAAAGTGACTTCATATGAAATAA
Source organism: Tenacibaculum profundi (assembly GCF_057162725.1). Taxonomy (NCBI): domain Bacteria; kingdom Pseudomonadati; phylum Bacteroidota; class Flavobacteriia; order Flavobacteriales; family Flavobacteriaceae; genus Tenacibaculum; species Tenacibaculum profundi. The sequence continues at coordinate 1,792,590 of NZ_CM169894.1, read as the reverse complement.
TGTGTCCTAATCTTATAAGATAGATTTCGGGGGAAACTCTATCTAAATAAGGTAAAAAAGGTTTGTGTCCTTTTTTTAGAAGAATGGCTCTCAATAATATTGAGAGCCATTCGTAATTTTTTGTAATAGATGTATAATATTATTTAGAAATCTTTTATTCGAATGCTAAATTTAAGAATACTCCTCTTGTACCGAGAAAATCAATTGGATCTGTCCATGGACTATTAGGACTATTATCATAAATTATTTCATTAGAAATAGCAAAAACACCTCGTATGGAAGGAGAAAATTTAAAGTAATTCAGGTACAAGTCTATACCAATGCCCAATTCATAGGTGATATTGCTCGTTTTTGTTCTAAAATTTCCAGCAAAATTATCATCGCTGTTGTTTTGGTTACTTGAGAAGTTATAATCGTAAGCAATACCGCCTAAAACATAAGGTCTAATGTTGTTAATTCTATTGGTACTTGCCTTTAAAATTAGAGGTAAATGAAGGAATGTAGTTCCTACTTCTCTTGTTCTCCGGTTTTCATTAACTTCAGGCATATGTTTGAAAATAAGCGTTTTTGTATTGGACATTAATCCAGGTTCAAATCTTAGATTTAAATTATTATGAAGTCTTAAATCACCAATCAAACCTACATTGAAACCAACGGATGGCTGTACCTCTACCTGAGGATTGTCTACAAAGCTAGGTTTGTAGGATACCTTATAGCCATTTGTATTCATTCCTAAGTAAAAACCATAATGGAATAAAGGTTTATCAAAACTTGGAAGGTTTAGAACTTTCTCTCTTTGACCAAGCGTTTTATAAGTTGAACTACAAAGTATTATAAAAACTATAAATTTTCTTAACATAATTATTTAAAAGCTGTATATATTGATGCAACTCCAAAAGTTACGGGTAAATTCTTTGCCTCTTTAAACCCATTTTTTTGCAAAATATTGTTGAAGGCCTGTCCAAAAGGAAAAGAATTTGCACTTTTTGATAAATATGAATAAGCAACCCTATCTTTTGAAAACAATTTTCCTATGGTAGGTAAAATATAATTAGTGTATAAACGATAACCTTGTTTAAATGGAAATTTGGTAGGATTAGAAGTTTCTAAAACAACAAACTGCCCTCCTGGTTTTAATACTCTCAAGATTTCCTGAAGCCCCTTGTTGAGGTTTTCAAAATTTCTCACGCCAAATGAGACTGTTATGGCATCAAATGTATCATCTTCAAAAGGTATATTTTCACTATCACCTACAACCATTTTAATTTTATGGTCTAAGTTTGCTTTTTTGATTTTAGATTTGCCTACTTCCAGCATTCCTTGGGAAATATCTAATCCTATAATACGATCGGGATTTAAGTTCGTCATCATAAGAGCTAAATCACCTGTGCCAGTGGCGATATCTAAGATCTGCTTTGGAGATTTTTTTCCAACAATTTTAACAACTTTCTTTCTCCAACTAATATCAATACCCATTGATATTACTCGGTTTAGACCATCGTATTCTTTGGATATATTGTCAAACATCTGAGCAACTTGCTCTTTTTTTCCTAAATTAGAATTTTTGTAAGGTTTAATTTGCTTAGACATAATTTTTTTTGAATTATCCATTAATGGCAACAACTTCATTTACTTGATTGGGCAACATTTCTTTTAGCATTGTTTCTATGCCATTTTTCAAAGTAATGGTAGAAGAAGGGCAACCACTACATGCTCCTTGTAAGATAACATTCACTTGTTTTTGTTCTCGATCGTAAGATTTAAATGCAATATTTCCACCATCTGAAGCAACGGCGGGTTTTATATATTCATCCAAAATAGCAACTATTTTTGTTTCAATATCAGAGAGATTAGTTTTTTCTTCAGTCTTTTGAGTTGTTTCTTTTTTAATTTCAGGGAGCTTGGAAATAATAGTCTTTCCTTCTAAGAGATAATTTCTTATAAAAGCTCTTATATCATGGTATACTTCATTCCATTCGACCATATCATACTTCATAATTGAAATATAATTTTCAGAAATAAAAATTTCTTTCACAAATGGGAAACTGAAAAGCTCTTGCGCTAAAGGGGAGGATTTACTAGCCTCATCAATATTTTTTAATTCCACATCTGTTTGTGTAAGCGCTTTGTTGGTTCCAAACTTCATTACACTAGGGTTTGGAGTTACTTCAGCATAAACTTCAATAGGCTCTTTCTTTTCAGTATTTTCTTTGACAACAGGGTTGCCTTTTTTTATGTAGGCCTCAATTTGTTCCTTTACTTCTTCAGCAACATCATCCCATTGCACTATGTCATAACGTTGAATAGCAATAAAATTTGCCGTTACAAATACTTTTTTAACAAAAGGTAAATAAAATAGTTGCTGAGCCAAAGAAGAGTTCTTAGCCTCATCAATATTATTGTATTCATAACTTCCACCATTTATTAAAATACTGCTACTAACAAATTTAATAATGGTTTCGTTACTAGTTTCTTGAATGTTTATTTTAACTGAGTCCATATCTTTCTGAATGAAATGCAAAATTACGGTAAAAAACTGAGAAATAATAACAAGAAGAGACCCGTAATAGAGGGTCTCTTTTATAATTATTTGTGTTTTGATTACAAGTTTATGGTAAGTGTTCCTGAGATTCTTGAAGTATCGTTGTCAAGAATAATGTCTCCAGGATTATATATTGATTCAAATTCTTGGTTTTCAAATTTACTGTAAGATAGGTCAATTTTCATATTTCCAAAATTATAACCTAACCCTGTTGAAAAACCTCTGATATTATCATCATTTGTATTTCCACCAATTGCTACCAAAAGGTTAGGATTTTTAGAATAATGATAACCACCTCTAATACTTAGCCTGTCAAAACGCCATTCTGTACCTAAATTAAAAGAGTGGGTTGCTCTGTAGTTTGAGTTAAAATTTTGATTTGCATCAATGAAAGTAGAAGAATTTTCTCTATACTTTATGTTTGGATAATCTTTGTATGTATAATCAAAACTTATTAAACCTTGCTTTCCAATAATATAAGCGCCGCTAGCTGTGATTCTACTATTAGTTCTAAACCTGTAAATAGCTCCTTCTTCTATCGGTACAGCACGAGTTTTAAAAAAATCTAAATCTTTTACTTCTTCATGTATTAGGTCTTCAGCATAATCTTCTTGTATTTCATTAAACCAGGTTGGAGTTTCGTAAGCGAGCCCAAATCTTAAATTATGATTGAATTTATAAATAAAACCTAAGCCTAAAGAAAAACCATTTCCTTGTATATATGAATCAATTAAATTATCGGCGATTAATATGTTTCCATTTCTATCATCATTCTTTTCTATTAAATGAGATATCCTGTTTAAGTTTAAATCATGAAAATTAAGAGAAACACCAACAAAAAGCTTATTATCATGTACTGCTGAAAGTCCAAAATTAATAACACTTGATTTTCCTCTTTTTTCAACTGAAAAATCTTGCTCCAACGATCTATCAAATTGATTTTTATTTATTTCTAAATCATCTAGGTGTTCGCTATTGTATAAAAATTGACTGTTTCCTGCGACTCTATAGAAAGAATTAAAATTACTTTTGACATTATAGTTAACAGTAAAAGCGACTCTTTTCCATTCTGTTGAATTGGTGCTAAAAGTGAATATGGCGCCAGCTTGTGATAGATTAAAAGAATCATTGAATGAATTTGAAGAATTCCCATAGTATATAGAAGCATAGTCCGAATTTAAATGACTTAAGGAAACCGATGCTGTACTTGATAAAGAAACAGCACTACCTGCTGGGTTGATTCTAAATGCAGAAAGATCACCTCCAAGAGCCCCAAAAGCACCACTCATAGCTTCAAATCTAGCAGTCCCGTAATTATCATCTTGTGAAAATAGTAAACCAAGTTGGTTGTAGTTTAATCTTTGAAATTCAAAATCTTGTGAAAAACTACTTAGCGAGGAACTAAGTAAAATTCCTAATAATACTAATTTTTTCATTACTGTAATTTTTAAAATATAAACTGTAATTATATTGCGTAGTTAGTTTAAATTATTTAAAGTTTTTAGTTTCTCCTACTTCTAGATCGAGAACTAGACCTTCCTGAAGAGTAACTTCTTGAGGAACTACCCCTTCTTGATGGTGAGTAGTTTGAAGATCTCCTTGATCTTGAAGGAGAGTAGTTTCTTGAGGAATTGTTATTCTTTGATCTGGAAGGTGTATACGTTCTAGAGCGGGTTCTTCTTTTTGAAGGAGTATAGTTACGATTAGAATTACTTCTTGATCTTGAAAAATTTCTGTTTGATGATCTACCTGTTGAATTTCTATAGGTTCTTGAAGATCTTCGGTTAATACTGCCGTGTCTTCTTGAGGATCTTATATTTCGACTATTTCTATATACATTTGAAGAACGTCTAGAGGTTATAGCTCGTCTTGTATAATGACCTCTGTAGTTATTATAGCCTCTCCTTGCTCCCATTCGATAGTAGTTAGCATTTCTTCTATTACCATAAAAATATCTACGATTTGCATATCCATATGGAGGGCAATAATTATTCCATCCCCATCTATTTCCATATATATAACGCCCTCTCCACCAGCGATTATTCCAGCCCCAATTATTCCAACCCCAATCATTCCAACCATATCCCCAGTTATTCCAGCCCCAGTTATTCCAGCCCCAATTATTCCAACCCCAATCATTCCAACCATATCCCCAGTTATTCCAGCCCCAATTCGGATTGGTATTAACATTGATAACAACATCATTGTCATCTGAATGATAACCCCAAGGAGCATATGAGTTATAACTTCTATTGATTTCTTCGGTTTCAGTATCAAAGTTGTTTTCTAGTTCGAAATCATCATCAGTATCAGACTTATAATTATCAATGTCTGTAAAAATATCTGTTCCGTTCAGTAGTCCAATTCTTTCTAATTCTTTAGAAAAATAATTATCTTCATTTTTTTGAAACTCATTATCACTGGGTGTTATTATACTATTCCTTTGTGATTCATGTTGAGCCAGAGGTTCATCGTTATAAATACCATCGTTGTTAGAAACGGTTTGCATCGTACCACAAGAAGCTAATAAAATCGATATAATGAATAAAATGAATTTTGGGTAAAAAAATCTGGATTTGGTGTATTTTGGTATCATGTTAGGACTTTTTTATAGTTGAACGAATTACTTTTCTTTTACATTGCGTTGCAAAAAAATATTTTTTGTTGGGCTTATTACCTTTTTAACGTAGTTTTGCACCTACAATTTACGCATAAAAATTTACAAATTTTATGCCAAACTTTCTTATATGAGTAAACATTTAACAAAAAGAGCAGAAGATTATTCTAAATGGTATAACGAATTGATTGTTAAAGCAGATTTAGCTGAGACGTCGGCAGTTAGAGGATGTATGGTAATTAAACCATATGGTTTTGCAATTTGGGAAAAAATGCAAGCAGAGTTAGATAGGATGTTTAAAGAGACAGGACATCAAAATGCCTATTTTCCACTTTTTGTACCTAAAAGTTTATTCGAAGCTGAAGAGAAAAATGCAGAAGGTTTTGCAAAAGAATGTGCTGTAGTTACGCATTATCGATTACAGAGTGACCCAGATAGAGAAGGTAAATTAAGAGTTGACCCAGAAGCGAAGTTGGAGGAAGAGTTGGTAGTACGACCTACTTCAGAGGCTGTTATATGGAACACCTATAAAGGTTGGATACAATCTCATAGAGATTTACCTTTATTAATTAATCAATGGGCAAATGTTGTTCGCTGGGAAATGCGTACTCGTTTGTTTCTTCGTACGGCAGAGTTTCTTTGGCAAGAAGGTCATACGGCGCATGCTACAAAAGAGGAAGCACTGTTTGAGACAAAACAGATGCAAGATATCTATGCCGTGTTTGCAGAGGAATATATGGCAATGCCAGTTGTAAAAGGAGAAAAAACCGAAAGTGAACGTTTTGCGGGAGCAGATGCGACGTATACGATTGAAGCTTTAATGCAGGACGGAAAGGCTTTGCAAGCAGGAACGTCACATTTTTTAGGTCAAAATTTTGCAAAAGCGTTTGATGTTAAATATACATCTAGAGAAGGAAAACAAGAATATGTTTGGGCGTCTTCTTGGGGGGTATCTACCCGTTTAATAGGAGGATTGATAATGACACATTCAGATGATTCAGGTCTGGTACTACCACCAAAATTAGCTCCAATTCAAGTAGTAATAGTGCCGATTTACAAGGGAGAGGATCAGTTAAATATCATCTTTGATAAAATGTCTGAACTTATATCAAGTCTTAGGGCTAAGGGGATTACTGTTAAGTTTGATGACAGAGATACAATGAGGCCTGGAGCAAAGTTTGCAGAATACGAGCTTAAAGGGGTGCCTGTACGTGTTGCTGTAGGAAATCGTGATATTGAAAATGGTACAGTTGAGGTAGCTCGAAGAGACACCTTTGAAAAAGAAATAATTGAGCAAAATGAGTTAGTAAATCATATTACGAACCTTTTAAATGATATTCAAGAAAACTTATTTAAAAAGGCATTAGATTACAGAACAAATCACACCACAAAGGTGGAAACTTTTGAAGAGTTTAAAGAAGTGATAGAGAAGAAAGGCGGGTTCGTTTCAGCGCATTGGGACGGAACTAATGAAACTGAAGAAAAAATAAAAGAGTTAACTAAAGCTACCATTCGATGCATTCCTAATGATTATGCTAAAGAGCAAGGTATGTGTGTGTTAACAGGAAAGCCATCAGTACGAAGAGTTTTATTTGCAAAAGCCTATTGAAAATTTTAAAAAAAGATTTGGTGTAATTTAAAATAGTTTATATATTTGCACCCGCAATCACAGATATGTATTGTGATGGTCCGTTCGTCTAGGGGTTAGGACGCCAGGTTTTCATCCTGGTAACACGGGTTCGATTCCCGTACGGACTACAAATAATTTTATATTCGTTAGCAGTATGAAATTATATTAATATAATACACTAAAACAATGGTCCGTTCGTCTAGGGGTTAGGACGCCAGGTTTTCATCCTGGTAACACGGGTTCGATTCCCGTACGGACTACAAAGTTTTTATAAACATTTAACGCTTTATTAAAATGGCAAATCATAAGTCAGCATTAAAAAGAATAAGAAGTAACGAAGCAAAACGCTTAAGAAATAAATATCAGCACAAAACAACACGTAATGCTGTGAAAAAATTAAGAGCTTCAACAGATAAAAAAGAAGCTGAAGGTATGTTTTCTTCAGTAATTTCAATGCTTGACAAGCTGGCAAAAAATAATATTATACATAAAAATAAAGCTGCTAACTTAAAGTCTAAATTGGCTAAACATGTAGCTGCTTTATAAAGTTTTAAGGTTAGTTAATAGTTAAAAGGGCACCCTTGATTGGGCGCCCTTTTCTTTTATCAAAAAAATAATATTTAAAAACATACCATACCCTATGGATTACTAATGGATATTGTATTCCCGTAGCTTTTATGTTAGTGTTTAAATGGTTTTTCGAAGCATTTGATTTGTATTTCTATGTATAAAATAAGTGCATAAAGATAGAATAGATTGATAATCTATAGATATTGGGATTGACTGCCAACCATCAAAAACTTTAAAATCTGAATTTTCTACTTCTTTAAATTAACATGAAACTTTTAGAATAATATTTAATTAAATTTACTTTTTAAGAACCATCTTTTTTGTTAAAGTAGTAAAAATAGATTGTTATAGATCTTTAAGAAAGAAATAATTAGGGATTTAAATAGTTAGAATAAGTTGTTAGGACATTAAAGAAGTTTAAAAAAGGGGCGGAGAAACGTTTATAGATCATATGCTTTATAAGCATCTAATCGTATGAAAATAAATAGAAGGAGGGTAAAACCCCATAGAGAAGAACCACCATAACTAAAAAAAGGGAGCGGTATTCCGATTGTAGGTAAAATACCTATTACCATACCAATATTTACTATAACATGAAAAAAGAATATAGAAACGACGCCATAACCGTAAATCCTTCCGAATTTATTTGTTTGCTTTTCTGCTAGATATATAATTCTGAATAGAAAAAGTGAAAATATAATTATTACAGCAGAACTTCCCAAGAACCCCCATTCTTCACAAACTGTGCTGAATATATAGTCTGTATCTTGTTCAGGTACAAAATTACCCTGTGTTCTATCCCCTTTTAGAAATCCTTTTCCACTAAAGCCACCAGAGCTTATGGTTAGTTCTGCCTGGTAGGTGTTATAACCAATACCTGTATTATCTTTAATTTTGCCTAGTAAAATATCAAAACGGTCTTTTTGATGTTGTTCTATTACGTTGTCATATATATATCCTATTCCAATAATGAAGATACTTGTAACTGCATAAGTACCGATCACCTTAAAAATATTAAACCGAATAAATCTTTTGTTCTTATAAATAGCGTATAGTATATAAGTTGAAATAAGGGTCAATGAAATTGTTAATACTGTTGCGACTCCAAAGGAAATAGTTAATAAAAACAGCAAAATTGAGAATGTTCCTAAAATAATATATGTTAGTGTTAAACCCTCTCTATTTAATACAAAAAAGAAAGAGAAATAAATAAGAACGGACCCCATATCCGGTTGTAATGCTATAAAAAAAGCTGGCAAAAAAATGATAACAAATGCTTTTACTTGATTTTTTAAGAGACCTAAGTTGTATTGCCTATCACTCATTAACTTTGCTAGTGCGAGTGCTGTAAAAGCTTTCATGAACTCGGAAGGTTGGAGGCCTACCCCTCCAAAGCTATACCAGGAAGTTGCACCATTAATTTTCTTTCCAAAAACCAGAACTCCAATCAGAAATAAAATAGAAATAACATATAATATGCTTGAAAAAGTTTCATAGAATTTGGAGTTGAAGAATAGTACGAATATTATAATAGGTATGCTAAGAGCTATCCAGATTAATTGTTTTCCATATCTTGTTGAAAAGTTAAAAATTTGGTTATCAATTTCATTGGAGGAGGCCGCATAAATATTAACCCATCCAAAAATGATAAGAATAATATAAAGAATTACGGTAACCCAGTCGATTCCGACAAATATGTTATTTCTCTCTTGGCGCAATACTATCTATTTTAGGAATTAATTTATCATATTCTGATTTTAAACTTAAATCAATCATTTTCTCTTCAATATATCTTCTTTCGACATGACCTTTTAAATACTTTTCAATGATAAGACTGGTTATTGGTGCTGCAATTGTTGATCCATATCCACCATTTTCAATATAGACAGCGAGGGCTATTTTGGGATTATTTTTTGGAGCGAAAGCCACTAAAATAGAATGATCTTTAAGTTGTATACGTTCACCATTTATTCTAGTGAAGTTTTCAACTGTCCCTGTTTTTCCGCAAATTTCTATATCCTTTACTTTACTCCCTCTTGCAGTTCCTCTTGTAAAAACTTCATGCATAGCTTCGATAGCAATTTCAAAGTGCTTTGGAGCTATAGTTGTTTTTATTTTTTCAGTATAAGTCTTATCTTTTATAAGTTTATTATTAATTTTTTTGACAATGTGTGGGCGATAATAATGCCCTTTGTTAGCAATTGCAACAGTCATATTAGCTAGTTGCATTGGGGTGGTTTCAACTTCTCCTTGACCAATTGCATTAGAAATGGTGTGAGTGGCACCCCATCTAAAATTGTACCAACTATTGTAATAAGTAGAGTCAGGAATTCTACCTTTTTGTCCTGTTGGTAAGTCGTAGCCTAAATAATTACCAAGACCAAAACTTTTTGCATGTTTACTCCAAATCTCAAGTCCTGTTTTTGAATCTTTAGCATTATCTATTATTCTTCTGTATGTTGTAGCAAAATAACTATTGCAAGACTTAGCGATGGCGGTTTTTAAATGTATAGGATTTCCAATTATTCCACAATGGCACCTCATAAACTCTTTTTTTTGTCGGCCGTATCTATAACCACCAAAACAACGTACCGAAAAATTATTATTTATAACTCCTTCCTGAAGACCAATCAATCCATTAATAATTTTAAAAGGTGATCCAGGAGCATACATTGCTTGCAGTCCTCTATCGAATGTTGGCTTATTGATCGAATCGTAAAATAATTTTGTAGAGTTTTTAGAACGTTTCCTCCCAACTAATAGATTAGGATCATATGAAGGTGCGGTAATTAGAGCTAAAATTTCACCTGTTTTAGGCTCAATAGCTACAATACCACCTCTTTTTCCTTTCATTAATTTTTCACCATATTGCTGTAAATCACTGTCGATTGTTAATGTTAAGTCTTTACCAGGTATAGAAAGGGTGTCTAGTTTTCCTTCATTATAAGGTCCAGTTATTTCATTTAGGTTATTTCTTTTGAAATATCTTTTACCTTTTATTCCCCTAAGATCTTTTTCGTATTGTTTTTCTATACCTAGTTTTCCAATTAGCTCACCTTGTTCATAGTAAGTACTTAACTTTGCTTTTTGCTCGTTAACCTCACCAATAAAGCCCAGTACATTTGCAGCAGAGTTTATCGGATAATTTCGTATAATCCGCTTTTGAACGTAAAAGCCTTTATATTTGGATAATTTTTCTTGTAAAAAAGCGAAATGGTCTTTCGATAATTGTTTTAAAAAAACAGAAGGGAGCCACCTAGCGTATTGTTCAGCTTTTTTAAAACGGTTTAAAAAATTTTCTTTTGTTATTTTTAAAAGAGAGCAAAATTCTAAGGTGTCAAGTGGTTTTACTTCCTTCGGAATAACCATAACATCATATGATAATTGGTTTGCAACTAATAATTTCCCTTTACGATCATACACATATCCCCTTTCAGGATAATCATATTCAACTTTAACTGTTGAGGTAAAAGCAGGGTTTTGTTTTTCGCTCTTAAGAATTTGTAACTGAAAAAGTCTTCCAATATAAATAAGCGAAACTAGGAAAATAAGAAAAATTAATAAAAAGCTTCTTCTCATGATAACTTTTTTCTAAAAATAAAACTTCCTAAAAAGTACAGTATTAGGGTAAATAACGTTGATAGTAGGGTGTTAATTATAATATTTGAAAAATTACTAAAGCTGAAGTTGGTAAAGCTAAATAATATAAAATGATGTATAATTGTTAAAATTGTAACATAGTTAAACACTTTACCAAATGTTTCCAGTTTTAAGTCAAATAATAAATAATCAGATTCTGTTTTTTTAAAAATAGTTTTCACTAAAAATAATCTAATATAAGCTATAAATAAGGTCGCGAAGGCATGAATTCCTCCAGAATTGGAAAATAAGTCAATTAGCAAGCCAAGTATGAAACTAAGAGAAAGAAAAAGGAAACGTTTTTGATTAAGAGGGAAAATAAATATATAAGAAATGTATAGGTAAGGATTGATATACCCGAATAGTAAAACATTATTAAGCACAATTACTTGTAAAAGCACAAAAAACAAGAATAATAAAATTAAATGTATCGTTCTATTCATTTTTTTTGTTTAGCTCATTAATCTCACTTTTGTGAAAATTTATAACGATGTTAATATTACCAATATTTGTCATATCGTTAAAAAGTTTAACATCTATTGTATTGATAGCAGAAGCTTTTTCAGGAATACTGGCTATAGTTCCAATATTTAGTCCTTCAGGAAATATAGAAGACTTGCCTCCAGTGATTACTGTGTCTCCAACTTTTAAAACTGCTTGTCTAGGAATATCCGATAATTGAACAATGTTTACATTATTTCCATTCCATTCTAACGTTCCGAAATGATGACTATTCTTGAGTCTTGCGTTTATTTTACTATTCTTATTTAAAATTGACTGCACTCTAGAATATCTACTGGTAACATCTTCCGTGATTCCGATAATTCCTTTACTATTTATCACAGCCATTTCATTAGAAATATTATCATTTTTACCCTTGTCAATAGTCATAAAATTATAAGAAAAATTATAGTTATTACTAATTATTTTTCCAGCTTTATATATATACTTTTGATTGTACTTTAGGCTATCAACGACGACAGTAATTTTGTTACTATCAATTATTTTAGAAAGTTGTTCAATTTTATTTTTAAGTATAATATTTTCTTTTGCAAGTAATGTATTTTCAGTGTTTAAATGGAAGTACTTGTTTATGTTGTTTACTTTATTCAGTATTCCACCAGAAATGAGATTAGCAGAACTTATCACTTTACTTTTGTGAAAAGAATAATTGTTAATTATCAGTACAACAGCTGTAATTTCTAAAAAAAGAAAATACAAAAAATACTTATACTTCTGTAAGAAATAAACAAGCTGCTGCATGAATTAACATTATTTATTTGATCAATACTGATTTGTATTTTTCTAGATTTTTAAGAGCAATACCAGTCCCACGAACTACAGCTCTAAGTGGATCTTCTGCTACATAAACAGGTAAGTCAGTCTTGCGAGATAAGCGTTTATCTAAGCCTCTTAGCATAGAGCCTCCTCCTGCTAAGTATATACCAGTATTATATATGTCAGCAGCTAATTCTGGAGGAGTTTTAGATAAAGTTTCCATTACAGAGTCTTCAATTCTTAATATTGATTTATCAAGCGCTTTGGCAATTTCTCTATATGAAACTTGAACTTGTTTAGGTTTGCCACTGAGTAAGTCTCTACCTTGAACCATCATATCATCTGGAGGTGTATCAAGATCTTCTGTGGCTGAACCAATTTGAATTTTTATTTTTTCCGCAGTAGTTTCGCCAACGTATAAATTGTGCTGTGTTCGCATATAATACATTATATCGTTCGTGAATAAATCTCCAGCAACTTTCACAGACTGATCGCATACAATACCCGCAAGAGCAATTACAGCAATTTCAGTTGTTCCACCACCTATATCAATAATCATGTTACCTTTCGGTTCCATAATATCTATTCCAACACCTATCGCTGCTGCCATAGGTTCATATATAAGATATATTTCTTTGGCATTCATATGGCGTCCAGAGTCGATAACAGCACGTTTCTCAACTTCTGTAATACCAGAAGGAATACAAATAACCATTCTTAAAGAAGGAGGAAAAAGCTTCTTTTTAATGGCAGGAATTTTTTTTACAAATTCCTTAATCATTTCTTCAGAGGCCTGAAAATCAGCGATTACTCCATCTTTAAGTGGGCGTATTGTTTTTATGTTTTCATGTGTTTTTCCTTGCATTCTATTGGCCTCATGACCCGTAGCAATAATTTTACCAGAAAGTCTATTTCTTGCAACAATAGAAGGGCTGTCAATAACTACTTTTCCATTATGGATTATTAGCGTGTTTGCAGTTCCTAAATCAACAGCAATATCTTCGGTCATAAAGTCGAAAAACCCCATAAAATGTTTGTCTTTTATCTAAATAATTGATGCGTACACACAAATCTATAAAAAATATAGATAGCTTTTACATCAAAAATAATTAATGTTTAAAATGTCTTGTTCCTGTGAAAATCATTGCTAATTGATTTTTATCACAGTAGTCAATACTCAGTTGATCTTTAATAGATCCTCCCGGTTGAATTACATTTTTCACGCCTGCCTTATGTGCAATTTCAACACAATCAGGAAAAGGGAAAAACGCATCACTAGCCATTGCTGAGTCGGATAAATCAAAATCAAAACTTTTAGCTTTTTCAATAGCTTGTTTTAACGCATCTACTCTGCTTGTTTGGCCGGTTCCACTTGCTAGTAGTTGTTTGTTTTTGACCAAAACAATCGTATTTGATTTTGTATGCTTACAAATTTTTGAAGCAAATAATAAATCATCTAACTCTTTTCCAGACGGTTTATTGTTTGTTGCATAAATTATATCTTCTAATAGATCTGTCTTATTGTCTTTATCTTGAACAAGAAATCCATTCAAGGCTGTTCTTACAGTCTGTTGAGATAGCTTTGTTGTTTTTTGAATTAAAATTATTCTGTTTTTTTTCCCTTTCAAAATTTCTAAAGCGTCATCATCGTATGATGGGGCTATTACTACCTCGCAAAATAATTTATGTATCTTTTGTGCCGTAGCTAGATCAATAGTATCGTTAGCTATTAAAATTCCACCAAAAGCAGACACAGGATCTCCTGCTAGTGCATCAAGGTAAGCATCATGAATCGTTGACCGTTGTGCGAGGCCACAGGCATTGTTATGTTTTAATATGGCAAAAGTAGGAGGCTCCTTGGTAAATTCATTCATCAAATTTACAGCAGCATCAATGTCTAGTAGGTTGTTGTAACTGAGTTCTTTACCGTTTAGCTTGTCAAACATATTCTCTAGATCTCCAAAGAAATAGCCTTTCTGATGAGGATTTTCCCCATAGCGTAAGATTTTAGATCTAGTTTCACTAGCTTTATAAACAATTTCTTCTTCATTGAAGTAATTAAAAATGGCCGTATCATAGTGAGAGGAAATATTAAAAGCTTTTGACGCAAACCTTTTTCGTTCAGCAATTGTTGTTTTCCCCCCTGATTGACTTATTATTGACAGAAAATCGTTGTATTGCTCCATTGAAGAAACAATGACAGTGTCTTTATAATTTTTGGCGGCTGCTCTAATAAGTGAAATTCCTCCAATATCAATTTTTTCAATAATTTCTTGCTCGGAAGCATTTGAGGCAACTGTTTTTTCGAAAGGGTATAAGTCAACAATAACTAAATCAAGCTGAGGGATGTCAAAGTCTTTCATCTCTGCGATATCACTTTCGTGATCTTGCCTATTTAAAATACCTCCGAAAACTTTAGGGTGTAATGTCTTTACTCTTCCACCTAATATAGAAGGATAAGCTGTTACATCTTCTACAGGTAAAACATTAATACCTAAATTTTTTATGAATTTTTCGGTACCTCCAGTAGAATAAATAGTAACGTCTAACGCATTGAGATTTTTGACAATTGGCTCTAATCCGTCTTTATTAAATACAGAAATTAGTGCTGATTTTATGGTTTTTGTATTGTCCATTTTTGTTGTGTTGTTAAGAGACCAAAAATACTAAAACCTAGAGGGTTTTACAATAAAGTGTTTAGTTTTTTGAATAAAAAAATACTGCCAAAATTCTGCTAATTTGACAGTGTTTTTTAAAATTAACTATAAATCGAAATTTTAATTCTCACTCTGCGTTTTCAAGAAAATTTCTAAACCATGAAGTGAATTTCTCTATTAAAGTTTGTTGATTTTTCTTTTGAGCGTTTCTGTCGCCCAAAGCAGCGTAAGTGGGGAATTCATTACTACTCATAATATAAGGGAATTAAATGTTAATAAAGTTGTTAATAAATATCTTTCAAATTAAATAAAAAAACTTTAATTATCAAATATTTTAGTTAGTTTTTAAATGAAAAAACTAACTTTTTTGCAAATAAATTCTAGAAGTTCCTCGTCTTTCGAAGAAAAAGGGTTTATTGAATGAGAATCAATGTCAATTTGACCTATATTTTGTCCGTCGATAAATATTGGTACAACAATTTCTGATTTAACTTTCCAACCACATGAAATATAATTATCCTGTTCACTTACGTCTTGAACCACAAAATTTTTATTGCTAAGAGCAACTTGACCACAAATGCCTTTACCAAAAGGAATTATTGTATGTTCAGTGGGCTCTCCAAAAAATTGAGCAAGTTTTAATTCCTTCTTATCCCCATTTTTGAAATAGAAGCCAACCCAATCGTAATAAGAAATTTCAGATGCTAAATAATCACATATTTGTTGAAGTTTTTCTTCCTTGGGTTTTTGAGAGCTACAAATTCTTTCAATTTGCTTCTTTATCTCTATTATATTATCCATAAATTTTATTTCAAATAAATATTAAACAAAGTAGCAAAAGTACTTTGAAGATATCTATTGCAAAAATATTTTTCGTAATTTTACCAATGTGATAAAAGTATTCTCAAAAATAACATCAATTTTATTAGCGATTCTGCTAGTTTTGTCAACAACTTCTTTTACAATTGAAAAATATTTTTGTGGAGGGAAATTAGTTGGTGTTTCTTTTTTTGGAGAGAAACATTCATGTAAAAAGGAGTCATCTTGTAAGTCATTTAGTATTGCTGTTTCCGAAAAAAAATCATGTTGTAAAAACGAACGTATTTTTTTGTCTGGAGAAAAAAATATCTTCGAAAGTACCATTGAGTTGAAACAGAATATAGAAAAGTATACGATATTATTTTTTAAACCAAATACCATATCGGACGCTGAATTTGTTTTTAAAGTCTATGATCTCAAAAAATACTATTCACTTCAAATAGTATATAACATTCGTTTATTGTATCAGGTATTTATTTTATGATTTGTGTTTTGATTTATAGTTGATTAAAAAACAAACACAATAACTTACAATATGAAAAATATAGTCGGTATTACGATACTGCTTATAAATTCGATTTGCTATTCGCAAGTTACGTTTAAAGGAAAAGTTTTATATACAAATGAAAAAGGAAATGAAGAGGCGGTTTCAGGGGTATCAGTATTTTGGATGAACACTCAAATAGGAACGATAACCAATGATGATGGTATGTTTACAATACCAAATAATCAAGCTGATAATTATCTGATTATTAGTCATGTTGGTTTTAAAACAGATACATTATTAATTCAAAATAAATCTTATTTAAGATACGTTTTGAAAGAAAAAGAAATACTTGAGGAAGTTGAAATTATAGTTTCTAAAGAACCAACTCAACGGTCTTTTTTAGATGCGCAAAATATAATGAATATAGGGAGTGCTGAATTATTGAAAGCAGCCTGTTGTAATTTATCAGAGAGTTTTGAAACAAATCCATCAATTGATGTAAATTTTTCAGATGCCTTAACAGGGACTAAACAAATTCAAATGTTAGGTTTAAAAAGCCCATACCTTTTAATTACTCAGGAAAATATACCTTCGGTACGAGGAGCTTCTCAAGTATTTGGCTTAACTTTTATTCCAGGATCATGGGTTGAGAGCATACAGATAACGAAAGGAGCTGGGAGTATTACTAACGGTTATGAAAGTATTTCTGGGCAGATTAACGCGGAGTTGGTAAAACCTTTTAGCGACAGTAAATTTTTTACAAATTTTTATGGAGAGCTTGGTGGTAGATTAGAATTAAATACTCATTTCAATCAAAAGCTTTCAGATAAATGGTACACAGGTTTTTATTTGCATGGTAGCAATCGAAGTCTAAAATTTGATAGAAACAACGACGGCTTTTTAGATAATCCTTTAACAAATCAAGTTAATATAATGAATCGGTGGCAATATATTGATTCTGAAAAAGGATGGATTGGTTTTGTTAATTTGAGGTATTTGAATGATACTAAGCAAACAGGTCAAATTTATTATGATTTTAAAAAACAATATAAAAATCCCCAGTTTTGGGGAAGTGAGATAAATACATCAAAAGCTGCTATATCCACTAAGTTAGGTTATGTTTTTCCAGACTTACCTTTTCAGAAGTTTAGCTTTCAAATGTCTTACAATGACCATCAGCAAAAATCTTATTTTGGATTAAAAGACTACGATATTTATCATAAAAGTTTTTATGTAAATGGCCTATTTAGTTCAATAATTGGAGATACTCGACATCAATTTAAAGTCGGAGCAAGTTTTTTGCAAGATGACTATTTTGAATTAGTTATAGACAAGAATTTTAAGAGAAAAGAACATGATCTTGGCATTTTTTTTGAATATACGTATGATGATAATGAGTTTTTTAGCTTAACAGCTGGTATTCGATTAGATTTTCATAATTTATTAGGTGTCTTTTTAACTCCAAGAATACATGCCCGTTATGCTGCATGGAATAAAGGGGTTTTTAAGGCCTCAATAGGTAGAGGAGTAAGAAGTGCCAATATTTTCGCTGAAAATTTACAGTTATTTGCCTCTTCACGGAGTGTTAATATTCAAAGTAACAAAGGGAGAATTTATGGGTTAAACCCAGAGATTGCCTGGAATTCAGGGGTGTCTTTTTCTCAAAGATTCAGGTTGTTTGACCGGAAAGGATCAATTAGTATCGATTATTATAGAACAGTTTTTCAAAATAAAGTGGTAGTTGACTGGGAAAATCTAAATGCTATTTCGTTTTATGATTTAAAAGGTGATAGTAAAGCCGAAAGCTTTCAGACCGAAATTACTCAAAACGTATTACCGTATTTTAATATTCGCTTGGCATACAGACTTAATAATGTAAAAACTGATTATGAAAGCGGTAGATTTGAAAAACCTCTTTTAGCGAGAAATAGATTTTTTGTAAATACATCCTATGAGACAATTTCGAAGAACAATGGAGAAAAATGGAAGTTTGATTTTACATATAATTGGTTAGGAAATCAAAGAATACCGGGGGGAGATGAGGGTCTTAAAAGTAGAGGGCTAGCT
The DNA here is from genome assembly GCF_057162725.1 of Tenacibaculum profundi. Classification (NCBI taxonomy): domain Bacteria; kingdom Pseudomonadati; phylum Bacteroidota; class Flavobacteriia; order Flavobacteriales; family Flavobacteriaceae; genus Tenacibaculum; species Tenacibaculum profundi. Next base: position 1,774,284 of record NZ_CM169894.1, on the reverse strand, counting down.
AGTTACTCAAAACCTTATAGTACAATAAATGCTCAATTAACAAAGGTTTTTTCTAAGACTTTTGAATTATATTTAGGAGCTGAAAATATAACAAATGTTAGGCAAGATAGTCCCATTCGGGGTAGTGAGAATCCATTTGGAGCTTATTTTGATACTACTATTGTTTACGCACCAATTTTTGGTAGCAATTATTACACAGGTTTAAGAATTAAATTAGATTAAAAATGAGAAAAAAAGTTTTATTTGTTTTTTTAATGTTAGGAATAACATCTTCTATGTTATCTCAAAACAAGAAGAAAAATGCGAAAGTTATAATTAATGTTGATGGAGTGTGTATGATGTGTAAGAAAAGAATTGAGAAGGCAGCCTTATCAATGAAAGGAGTGAAATATGCTAATTGGAATGTTGAAACACATGATTTAAGTTTGATTTTTGACGAAAGAAAAACGGAATTAAATTTGATTAAGCAAAAGGTAGCAAAGGTAGGTCATGATACAAAAGAAGTTAAGGCCTCTCAGATAGATTATGATAATTTACATCCTTGCTGTAAGTACAGAGATGAAGATGTAAAAAATGATCATAAAAAAAAGGCTTAAAAAAACCGTGCTTAGCACGGTTTTTTTTATAACATATGTAAATTATTTAGTTCTTGATTTGTGAGTTCTCTCCAGCGACCGCGTGGTAAATTCTTTTTTGTTAGTCCAGCAAATATTACACGATCTAGTTTTGTTACATTATATCCGAAGTGTTCAAAAATTTTACGAACAATTCTATTTCTTCCTGAATGAATTTCAATTCCAACTTCGTTCTTTTTTTCACCTTCTACATAGGAAACGGCATCAATGAAAACTCTTTTCCCTTCTATAGTAACATCACCTCTTAATTTTTCTAAGTCGGACAATGTTAGCTTTCTGTCTAAAGTAGCATGATAGAGTTTTCTCACATTATGTTTTGGGTGGGTCAATTTTTTTGCTAATTCTCCGTCATTTGTAAATAAAAGTAAACCAGTAGTATTTCGGTCTAACCTTCCTACGGGATAAATACGTTCAGATGTTGCATTTCCAACCAGTTCCATTACTGTTTTTCTACCACGATCATCTTCCATTGTTGTGATGTAGTTTTTTGGTTTATTTAGTAAAACATATCGTTTCTTTTCCATTGATATGAGTGTACCATCAAAACGGACTTCATCATCTGGTTGGACTTTATAGCCCATTTCTGTAACCAGTTTACCATTAATTGTAACGCTTCCATGCTCAATGAAAGTGTCAGCCTCTCTTCTTGAGCAAATTCCTGAATTGGCAATGTATTTATTTAGCCTGATGCCTTCTTTTGTCTCTTTTTGAGAAGCGTTTTTTTGAGGTTTGTTCTTTTTGAAGTTCTTTGTAAATTGAGATTTATTACGAGGATTGCTGATTTTACCAGCTTGTCGTCCTCTCGACGAGTCTTTTGAATTCATAATTAAAAAATGTGTGCAAATTTACAATTAAATATTTTAAAACTAATCTAAAACTCGAATCACTTTATCTAATATTAATGTTTTGTCAATAAAGATTAGGCTAAAAACACCTGCTAATAATAATAGCTTTAGTATGTTGTGAAGCAGTCTGTATTGATTTTTTGTGGTTACCTTATTTATATAAATCCCAATAAATAATAAAATACTAGCAGCAAAATAAAAGTAATATTTCATATGATTTATTCCTGGGTAATTAAATAATATTATTATCGGTAGTAGAGTGAGTATGAGTAGTATTATAACAAGTTGTTTTGCTTTATTTTCTCCGTATTTTACTGAGAATGTGTTGTAATTATTTATTATAGCTCCCTTTATATTTTCTAAATCTTTTATAATTTCTCTTACCATTATAACTAAAAACAAAAAACAAGCATGTACAAAAATAACTTTTGAAAAATTTTTAAAATGCACCAGTATAACGAAAAAGGGAAGTATAGTAAGTGTAGTTGCTGAGACAAGCCCAATGACAGGATATCTTTTTAATTTATGAGAGTATAACCAAATACTAAAAATATAAAAAGTAAAGAAAATAGCTGCTCTCCAAGATACTAGCCATCCAGATAAAGAACCAAAAAAGTTTAAAATAAAATATAAAGATAATTTAGTTTCTTGTTTAACAATTGAGTCCAAGCCAGATTTTATAGGGCGGTTAATTCTGTCGGCTTTTACATCGTAAAAGTTATTTATAATGTATCCTGCAGCAATTACACATGTGGTTGCGAGTACTAACAGAAATAAATGAGAGTCAAAAAGAACGTTTTTTAGAGCTTTGTTCTCTGAAAAAATAAAAATAGCAGCTAAATATTGCGCTGCTATTAATATTAATATGTTGTGTCCTCTAACTACTGATAATAGGCTAAATACTTTATAAAAGAGTATAGTTACTTTTGATGTATTACCCATAGTGACAAAGGTTAGTTAGAAACGATATACCAATTCTAGTTTATAGTCTTTTAAGCTAATTTTTGCTTTTTCATAATCTTCAGTAAAGCCCAAAATATAACCACCGCCACCAGATCCACAGAGTTTTAAATAGTAATCATTTGTTCTTATCCCTTTTTCCCAAACCTTGTGAAAAGCCGAAGGTATCATTGGCTTAAAGTTTTTAAAAACCACTTTTGATAGTTTTTTCACATTACCGAATAGCGATTTTATATTGCCTTGTAAGAAATCTTCGATACACGCATCAGTATGGATAGAAAATTCATCACTTAACATTTTTCTAAAGCCTTTATTTTTCATTTTATTCATGAAAATATTGACCATAGGTTCTGTTTCTCCAATTTGTTCGGAATCTAGTAAGAAAACAGCGGCTCTTCCGTCTTTTTGAGAGGGTATACCAGTTGCTTCGATATTCTCTTTAGAATTTATAAGAATAGGAAGACTTAAGTAAGAGTTCAGAGGGTCTAGTCCAGAGCTCTTACCGTGGAAATATGATTCCATTATGGAAAAGGTTTCCTTAAGAGTCAATAGCTTATTTCTTGTTAAATTTTCAAGAACTGTAATCTTTTTGGAAGCATATTTGTCATAAATTGAGGCAACAAGAGCGCCAGAACTACCAACTCCATATCCCTGAGGAATTGAGGAATCAAAATACATTCCATTATTAATATCACATTTGAAACTTTCAAGGTCTAATTGGATAAGCTCACTACCATGCTCTTTTAGATATTGATGAAATCCTAAAAGGTTTTCATTAGACTTTTTTGCTTCACCATTCAGTGTATTCACTGTTTTTAAAGCTCCTTTATATGAATTAAATGGAATAGCCAGTCCTTTAGACTCTTTGATTATACCATATTCCCCAAAGAGCAAAATTTTTGCATAGAATAAAGGTCCTTTCATAGGTGTTGTAAATGTTTCAGTAATACAAAAATACAAGTAATACCTCTAGATTCCAATTTATTGTTTTGTATTTTTATGAAAAGTTTTCCAAATTCCGGACTTTTCATTGTCTTTGTATTTACCTTTTTCTTTTATTTTTCCATTTTTGTAAAAGGTTTTCCAAATTCCAGAGCGCTTCCCTTCGACATATCTTCCCTGTTCCTTGAGTTCTCCAGTTTCGTAATAAACTTTTCGAATTCCATGCAATTGTCCATTTTTATAATTTGCTTTATGAAAAGGCGTCCCATTTTCATGATAATAAAGTACCAAGCCTTCAAACTCTTCTTTGCCTGGAGTTAATATACTACTGTATCCTTCCATTTGAACTTGTCCATTCATGTAATAATCTACTATCCAGTAGCCTTGGTCAATTTTTTTAGGATAGGGTCGATAGTATTTTCCTTGAGATTCTGTAGTGGGTTGCCAATTCGAATTGAACCAAATAGTTTCTTGACCAAAACCATTTAGTGAGAATATTATTAGTGTAATGACAGAAAGAAGAGAAGTAGTGTTTTTCATGATTAGGGTAGTGGTTATGAATTAATTTTTTTAGATCCGGATCCTGTATAATCACAAATATAATGATTTTTTTGGCAAAACTTTAACAGTTCTGATTTTATGAAAAAATCTACTTCTTTTTTCTCTGAGAGAGGGTATAATAGATGAACATTAGCACCAGCGTCAAGAGTAAAGCAAATATTACTATCATTTTCTCGTCTGTAATTCCATATCTTATTAATTATTTCAAGGGTTTTAGGTTTCATAAGAACAAAGTAAGGATTACTTGTTAGCATCATTGCATGTAAACTTAAGGCTTCACTTTCTACGAGACTTATGAATTCTTTCAGATTACCGTTTTGGAGAATATCTGAGATTTTTTTTAAATTATCGTTGGCTTGTTTAAATCTTTGCTCAGCAAATGGATGGTTATGCATTAAATTATGCCCCAGAGTACTGGAAACATCTTTTTCCCCTTTATCTACTATCAAAATACAATCCTGATAGTTGTCAAAGACGGGGTGAGTTTTATAGGGGAACTTAATGGCATAATTATCAGAGCTTCCAGCTATGTCAAGGTGTTTCCCCCAAACAACTAATGGACCTTCGATACTTCTACTGGCACTACCTGAACCCAATCTAGCCAGGAAAGAAGCTTTTTGCTTTAGGTAGCTATCTTTCATATTTGGATTCAAATCCTTTTCAAGATTCATAATACACATAGCAATAGCAGACATCCCACTTGCTGAGGAAGCGATCCCACTACTATGCGGGAAAGAGTTTTCTGAATATATTACCATTCGATAGTCATAAATATAAGGGCAGTATTTTTTAATTCTATCAAAAAAATCGGCAATTTTTGGTTTAAACTCTTCTTTAATTTTTCCTTCAAAAAAGATTTCAAATTCAATACTATTGTTATTTTGTTTTTTATTGAAGTCTATTCTAGTTCTTGTATTGCAGTTGTTTAAAGTAAAACTTATAGAAGCATTTTTGGGTAGTTGCGGATGTGTTTTTCCCCAGTATTTTACAAGTGCAATATTACTTGGAGTTTGCCATTTATGACTAGTTTTTTTAATATCATTGCAGGCTCCTTGAAAAATAAATTCTAACATTCTTAAACTTATAGTTTTTACAAAAGTACATGTTATTTTCTAATAAAGACAATGCTTACGATTCTGAAAAATATTGAAAAGAGAACGTTGTCTTTATTCTTTTACTCAATCAGGTTTTTTAGTTACTATTAAAAGAGAATGTTATTGACTTTCGTAGAATTATTTAATTTGTTGCTATAGTCTTAAAATAGCATTTAATTCTTTTTAAAAGAATTTTGGTAATTTTTAGGTTAATATCTTTAGTTGTTTTATTAGTTAGTTTTACTAGTGCTAACGCCTAGTTTGTTAGGGTTTTTGAGTATTTATAAATAGGGTTTTCAGGTGTGCTTAAGTGCCTTTTTTTAACATAATGAATACTGTTTTTTTTATATTTTTGCGTCAGTTCTAAGAGACGTCTTAGAATTTTTCTTTTTCATAGCAATTTTCCCGCTCTAATTTTGGAGCGGGTTTTTTTGTATCGTAAAATAAATAAAATTTGATTTTATGATTTTAAAAAGATTGAACTTAGTTTAATATTTTTCATTTGTATCGGTTTGTTTCTAAGCTTTAATGTTAAAAAAAAGTTAGTAGATACTTAACTTACGTTTTTTTCGTTATTAGAGTAATAATAATTTTATAAATAGTTAAAAACTCAAATAAATTGTCCCCCACAGCAAAATTTTAAAAAAACGAGTCTTGTTCTCATTTTGAATTTATTTAATAATTAATACCTATTTCTCTTGGAATAGGTATTTTTGTGAAAAAAATATAAGGTTGATGCATAAAATTAAATTAGTTTGGGACTTCAGAGGAGAGGATAGTTTTGAAATAGCAAAACATCATTGTTTGCATTTAAAAGAGTTTGTGGACCAAAACGACCTACCTTTTTTTGATATCAATCTCGAAGAAATTAACAAGTTTCATGTACTGGCTTTTATAATTGTCGACGAGGCAAATATGAAGATATTCAGAGATGCGTTGAAACCTCATAGGGGTTTGAAAGTAGTCTAAAATAACTGTTTGAAGCTATTTTGTCAAACTTTTTTATTAGCAATATTTGATTGAAAAAAGAATTAGTTGTTTTTTTAAATTGTAGATAAATTTGGTTACAAAATAGAATTTTCAGCAATGCTTTTAGCACAGATATATCCGCTTGTCCAAGCGTTTTGAAAATTGAATCCACCTGTAACAGCATCTATATTTAAGGCTTCGCCAACGATAAATAGATTTTTATGTATTTTACTTTCGAATCGCTTAAAGTCAATTTCTTTTAGGTCAATTCCACCAGCGGTGACGAATTCGTCTTTAAAAGTAGTTCGACCATTTGCGTTAAATAGTCCTTGCGTTAATTGAATCGACAAGCTGTTTAGCTGCTTGTTACTTAAATCAGCCCAATTTGCGTTAGTTGAAATCTTGGTTGCATTTAGTAGACGTTCCCATAATCTTTTAGGAAGATTTGAAAAAGGAGATCTTAAATAAATATGTTTTTTGGAAAGCTTTTTTTTAAAATTATTTAACATTTCAAGAACTTCATCACTATCCATACCAAGCCAATTGACGATAACATTGTATTGATAGTTTTTTTCTGATAATATCCTTGCTCCATGAGCAGAAAGCTTTAAAACAGCAGGACCACTTAATCCCCAATGGGTAATTAGTAAAGGACCTGAATTTTCTAGCTTTGTTTTAGCAATTTTTACAATAGCATTGGGAACCGATACTCCTCCTAAGTCAAAAATCCGAGGGTCTTTAATATTGAAGGTGAATAATGAAGGGACGGGTGTGATGATTTTATGATTTAGCTTTTTTGCTAAATCCCATATTTTCTTGCCACTACCTGAGGCAATAACTAGAAAATCACATTGGTGATTTTTATTTTTAGTGATAACCTTCCATGAGTGATTTTGATGTTCAATATCAATTACGTTTTGATTCGTAGTAACTTTTATATTTAGTTTATTAGTTAATTCTGTAAAACAACTAATAATTGCCTGAGAAGTGTTTGCTTCTGGAAATACTCGGTTATCATTTTCAACCTTTAAAGGTACGCCACGATTATCAAACCATTCAAAAGTATCGCCAGTCATAAATTGATGGAAAGGTCCCAATAATTCCTTTTTTCCTCTTGGATAGTTTTTAATTAGTTCTTTAGGTTCAAAGCAAGCATGTGTAACGTTACAACGTCCACCACCTGATATTTTAACTTTTTGCAAAACATCTTTTCCTTTTTCAAGAATTGTAACGTCTAATTCTGGATTTAATTCTTTGACATTTATTGCTGTAAAGAAACCAGCAGCACCTCCTCCAATAATAATTACTTTTTTCACAGCTTTACAAAATCATTTGATTATAACTTAAAATAGTTTTAAAACCTTTATTTTTAAAATATTCGGGGGTATCATTGTTTCCAGTCGCTAATATAAAATCACCGCCCCAAGCTCCTAGGCTCTTAATTTCTCCAAAATAATCTGAAAATAATTTTTTCTTAACAGGTTTTTCTTTTATGATCCCACTTATTATTTGTTCGTGCTCCTTAATAATAGAACCAAAATCATTAATAGATTTACATATCAATAATCTATGGGTGATGTCGTTTATTGATGATATGTGTTGCTTAACTTTGTCTTTTACTTTTTTATACTGGGCAATTCCCTCTCTACTATTTTTCTTCTGATTTAAGTGAACAAAAAATAGTTGATCTTTAAAATTTGGATTAAAATTAACTTTTTTTATGATAGGTTTTTTTTCTTCAATTTGATAAAGTATTGGAGTGTTGTTTTTGGCGCAAGCAATATCGTAACCACTTCCTGAAAAAGAGTTTTCTAATAACGTAAAAGGATCTATTTGAGCCCATTCTGCTATATTATTGATCAAGGTTGAAGAACTTCCTAACCCCCAATTTCTTGAAAAAGTTAATTTTGTTTTAGCAATAAAACCACTCGAAGTATTAAGGAAATTAGGGTTTAATTTTCTAGCTTGTTGTAATATTTTTTGGAGGGTTTCTGCAATAAATTCTGAACTTCCCTCAATATTAGAATTAAAAGTAGCTGATGTTAATCTTAATTTTGGAAGGCTAAAACTAGCCTCAAACCAGCAATTTCCTGATTGGGTGAAGCTGGCCCAAATTAATTCAGGATCATTTATACTTTGCACAGTTAAATCTTGACCAAACTTAGATGGAACAGCTAAAGCTTCTGCTCCATCGAGTACCAAGTATTCTCCTGTAAGAAGTAGTTTTCCGTTACTATAATATCTTACTGAATCCATCTAAGAGTTTTTTCTCAAATTTTTAAGTTTTTGTACTACTGCACTATGTGAAACAGTACTGTTTTCAAATTCTTTAGAGATTATGTTTTTTTCTTCATTTGAGGCTCCCATTTGATTTAAAATATTCATTAAATGCATTTTCATATGGCCATGTTGAATTCCTTTTGTTGTCAAGGCTCGTAATGCGGCAAAGTTCTGAGCTAAGCCTGCTGTAGCAATAATTTCCATTAACTTTGGAGCGGAGGGTCTTCCCATCATATCCAATGAGAGTTTGGCCATTGGATGCAAGGCTGTTAATCCCCCAACAGTTCCTATTGCTAAGGGAAGTTCGATCCAAAATTTAAAGATTCCATTTTCAATTTCGCAATGAGATAAACTTTTATATGTACCCTCTTTGGACGCATAAGCATGAACTCCTGCTTCAATGGCTCTAAAGTCGTTTCCAGTCGCTAAAACAACGGCATCTATACCGTTCATAATACCTTTATTATGTGTTACAGCTCTGTAAGGTTCTATTTCAGCAATTTTAACTGCTTGTTGGAATTTTCTTGCAAACTTTTCAGGATTTTCACCTCCTAAATCTTGAACTTTACAAGATACTTCAGATCTTACCAAACATTCGGGGACATAGTTTGAAAGAATACTCATAATAATATCAATATCATTTCTTCTAAATTCATTTGCAATAGCCTCCAAGCAAGAATTTATAAAATTAGCGCCCATTGAGTCTTTTGTTTCAAAGCAAACATGAAGTTGATAGTAATCAGTAAGACTTTTGGTCTTGTCAATAAGGTTAATGTCTAAAATCCCACCACCTCTTTTTCTCATATTCTTTGTAATGGAAAGGGTTGCTTTGAGTAAATTATTTTTTTGTGTTTCGAAATAGGTTTCTAAATCTTCTTTGTTACCAGAATACATAAAGTGGATATGTCCTACTTTTGTAGTAGAAATAACCTTTGTTTTGAAACCTCCTCTTGTACTCCAAAATTTAGCAACTAATGAGGCAGCTGCAACAACAGAGCTTTCTTCAACTACCATAGGAATTACATGCTCTTTATCGTTTATAACAAAATTAGGAGCGATACCATACGGCATATAAAAATTGGTGATCGTGTTTTCTATAAAATCATCATGAAGCCTTTGCAATGCTTCATCAGCATTCCAGTACTGTTTTATCGTTTCAATAATTTCATTCTGATTATTAAAAAAGTTAGTTGCTAACCAGTCAATTTTTTCTTTTTTCGATAGCTTTGAAAATCCTGAAATAACTTTCGCCATTCTTCATTAAGTTTTAGGAGGTCAAAGATAAATGAATCCAATTAATTTAGTATTATCTGAACATATTTATGATCATTTTGATCTAAAAATTAATGAATTTTCCGTAAACTTGGCAAACTTTTGACACAGACAATACTAAATATGAACAAATTATTAATCTTTGTTCTTGGATTATCTACTTTACTTCAAGCGCAAAAAAAGAACATTTCTCTAGAAGACATATGGAAAAACAATACTTTTAGATCTGATTATATGAACTCCCTAAATTCCATGAATGGTGATTTTTATTCACTCATTGACTTTGATGGATTTAGTTCTTCGGTCAATAAATACAGTTATGAGACTTTAGAAAAAATAGAAACAATAGTTGACAGTAAAGATTTAGCAAATATTGATTATTTTAATTCCTATGAGTTTAATAATGATGAAACAAAATTAATTTTAGGAACTAATTTTAAACAGATATTTCGTCATTCGTTTCTTGGTACATTTTATGTTTATGACATAAAAACAAAAAAGATTTCTTTAATAGGGGAAGATATACAGGAACCCACTTTTTCGCCAGATAGTAAAAAAGTTGCATTTGCAAAAGAAAATAATTTATTCATAAAGAGTTTCGATAAAGAAGAGGTTGTTTATAAAATTACATCTAGTGGTGAAGAGAACAAAATAATAAATGGTATTACTGATTGGGTTTATGAAGAAGAATTTGGTTTTGTTAAAGCTTTCGAATGGAGTGGAGATAGTAATCATCTTGCTTTTTTAAGATTTGATGAAAGTAAGGTTAAAACGTTTTCAATGGATGTTTTTGGTAATGGGAAGTATCCAGTTCAGCATGTATTTAAATATCCCAAAGCTGGAGAGGATAATGCTAAGGTTTCACTGCATATTTTTTCTTTAAAAACTAATAAAACAGCAGAAATCACTGTAGGTGAATATGAATACATTCCAAGGATAAACTGGACTAAAGATGATAAAGTTTTGGCTGTTAGAACACTTAATCGTCATCAAAATGACTTAAATCTGTATTTTGTTAATGTTGATACTTATCGTAGTCAGCTAATATTAAATGAGAAAGACAAAGCCTATGTGGATGTTAATGATGATTTAACTTTTTTAGACGATAACAGTTTTATTTGGACAAGCGAAAAAAATGGTTTTAATCATATTTATCACTACAATAAAGCAGGGAAACTGATTAATCAAATAACAAAAGGAGAATGGGAGGTAACTTCTTATTATGGATTTAATAAAACAAACAATACAATTTGTTATCAATCAGTCGAAAATGGATCGATAAATAGAGGTGTTTATAGTATCTCTTTAGAAGGAAAAAATAAAAAGCTACTAAGTGAGCAAACTGGAACAAATATAGCAGCTTTTAGTAAAAATTTAAACTATTTCATTAATACCTATTCAGATGCAAGTACACCAAGTATTTATTCATTGAGAAATGCAAAAGGAGAAGTTTTGAAAATTATAAAAGACAACGCTGCTCTAAAGTCGAAATTAGCAGAGTATAATATTGCTAGTAAAGAATTTTCTACTATTTCTGTAAATGGAGAGGAGTTGAATATGTATATGATCAAACCAACTAATTTTGATCCTTCAAAAAAATACCCTCTTTTAATGTATCAATATTCTGGTCCAGGTTCACAACAGGTAGCGAATAGATGGGGTGGGTCAAATGAGTACTGGTATCAAATGTTAGCTCAGCAAGGTTATATAATAGCATGTGTTGATGGAAGAGGTACAGGATTTAAAGGACGAGACTTTAAAAAAATTACCTACAAAAATCTTGGAAAATATGAAATGGAAGATCAGATTGAAGCTGCCAAAAAAATAGGAGAACTTTCTTACATTGATGCAAAAAGAATTGGTATTTGGGGATGGTCTTACGGTGGCTATATGAGTACCAATTGCATACTTAAAGGAAATGAAGTTTTTGCTGCAGCAATAGCTGTTGCGCCTGTTACCACATGGCGTTTTTATGATACAATATATACAGAGCGTTACATGAGAACTCCAGAAGAGAATGCTTCAGGTTATGACGAGAACTCTCCGCTAAGCTACCCAGAATTATTGAAAGGAAAGTACCTGTTAATTCATGGTACAGGTGATGATAATGTACATGTTCAGAATACATATAGAATGGTAGAGGCATTAGTTCAAGCTAATAAAGATTTTGAATGGGCTATATACCCAGATAAAAATCATGGTATTTATGGAGGTAATACACGTTTACATCTTTATACTAAAATGACTAACTTTATCAAAAATAACTTATAAACTAAACAAATAAATATGGCTAAAAATATAGTAGCAGAGAAAGAAATCTTTGGACATCCTGCTGGGCTTTATGTTCTATTCTTTGTAGAAATGTGGGAACGTTTTTCTTATTACGGAATGCGTGCTATTTTAACACTTTTTCTTGCAGCTCCTGTTATTCTAGGGGATCCGCAGTCGGGATATGGATGGACAAATGCAGAGACATTGTCTTTTTATGGAACCTATACAATGTTCGTGTATTTAACATCTATACCAGGAGGTTGGATTGCCGATAAGTTTATAGGTCAAAAAAAGGCTGTGATGTTAGGAGGTTTGTTGTTATGTGCGGGCCATGGAATATTGGCGATTAATGCACAGTGGGCTTTTTTCGCAGGATTGATTTTAATTGTAATTGGTGTTGGTTTTTTGAAGCCAAATATTTCGACCATGGTTGGTGGTTTATACAATCAAGGAGATGACAGAAGAGACAAAGGATTTTATATATTTTACATAGGTATTAATTTAGGAGCATTTTTGGGAGCTCTTATTGTTGGAGCCGTTGCCGCCAAGTATGGTTGGCATTATGGTTTCGGTTTAGCTGGAATTGGAATGGCATTGGGGCAGTTAGTTTATATGTTCGGATTAAAGTATTTAGATGGAGTGGGTGAATTCCTTGGAAAGAAAGATTCTCCAGACAAGGAATTAATGAAGAAACCTTTAACTCAGGTCGAGAAAGATAGAATGTTAGTAATGTTCTTGTCATTCCTAATCATTATTGTTTTTTGGGGTGCTTTTGAGCAAGCTGGAGGTTTAATGAGTCTATACACTGAGCAAAAAACAAATAGAATTCTTTCTTTTTCTTTACCGCTTATAGGGAATGAAATTCCTGCTGCGGTTTTTCAATCGATTAATGCATTTTTCATTATTGTACTAGGTACTGCTGTTGGTGGGTTCTGGTATAACTGGGGTAAAAAAGGAAAAGAATCTTCTTCATTATTCAAAATGGCTGTGGGAGTTATTATCATGGCATTTGGATTCTTCTTTATGAGCAAAGCAAGTACAGAGGTTGTAATGAATGGGGAGGAAGTTGTTGAAAAATCAGCCATGATATGGTTAGTTTTAGCTTACTTATTCCACACTATCGGTGAATTATGTGCTTCGCCAGTAGCCTTATCTTTCATCACAAAATTAGCTCCAGTAAAGTATGCGTCTTTTATGATGGGAGCTTATTTTGCTGCTACAGGATTAGGAAACAAAGTAGCTGGATTCGTTGGAGAATTGTCTGAGGGAGCTGGAGAATTTCAAGTATTTACAGGAATTGCTATATTTTGTACAATATTTGGGGTATTAATCATAACGTTGCTAAAGCCATTAAAAAGATTAACTCATGGTGCTGAAAATATAGAAAATAATAATTAATTATTTTATGCGATAAACCTCACAAGAAAAACTTGGGAGGTTTGTTGCGTTTACAAACTAAATATTAGAAATATATGAAGACAGATATCGAGAATTTATTTAAAGATAAAGTACTGGGGCATCCGGCGGGACTATTTGTTCTATTCTTTACAGAAATGTGGGAGCGTTTTTCTTATTATGGAATGCGTGCTATTCTGGTTATTTTTTTAACAGGAGCAGTTTTAGGAGATAATCCAGGATGGGGTTGGAGTACTTCCGCTGCCTTATCGTTACTAGGTACTTACGCCCTTTTTGTATACCTTACACCTTTGCTTGGGGGATGGTTAGCTGATAATAAAATTGGATACAGAATGGCTGTTGTAATTGGAGCACTTCTAATGACTTTGGGGCATGCTTCAATGGCTTTTGAAACACCAACATCTTTGTATATTGGAATAGCTTTATTGATTATAGGAAACGGTTTTTTTAAACCCAATATGACCTCAATCATTTCAAAGATGTATGCAGGAAAAGATGATAAAAAAGATGGAGCATATAATATTTTTTACATGGGGGTAAATGCAGGTGCGTTCATAGGTATTATGTTATGTGGATGGGTTGGAGAAAAAATAGGATGGAGTTATGGGTTTGGATTAGCAGGTGTTTTTATGTTGTTAGGAATGTTGCAGTTCTATTATGCACAACCGATTTTTGGAACACTTGGAGACAAGCCTTTGAAAACAAATAAAGAAAAAATAGAGGTAGAAGAGGAAGTAGGAGTAAGAAATCCTTTTTCTATTATTGATTATATATTAATAGGGCTTTTTACTATTTCTGCTTTAATTTTTATCATTAATGACCCTTTAAGTAAGATTGGAAATATTAATATTTTGAATTTTAGTGTTGCTGGGTTGTCTGATTCATTGTTTTTTGCGCTATTAGCGGCAATTTCATTTATTGTACTATTATTGGTAAGAATACCAAGATATACAAGAATTGAAAGAGACAGAATGATTGCATTTGCCATCTTTAGTTTATTCACAATTTTCTTCTGGGCTGCTTTTGAACAAGCAGCAGGATCTTTGCCTATTTATACAAGAGATTTTACAGATAGAATTTTAGAAGGTACTTCAGGAACTATATTTAAAGTAATTGATCTATTGGTAACTGTTGTTCCATTAGGTATTATAACGTATGTTTTAATAAGTCTATTTAGAAAGACCTATACCAAAATCGGATTGTCAAACATTATACTAGGATCTAGTTTCGTTATTGTCTGGATCATTGTTTTATATAAAATTTACACAGAGTTTAGTAGTTCTGAAACTGAAGTTCCGGTTACTTGGTTTGCTATTTTAAACTCTTTGTTTATTATCATATTTGCTCCGTTATTTACAAAGTGGTGGGACAGCGATTATAACCCACCTGCGTCAGTTAAGTATTTTCTTGGTCTGGCTTTGTTAGCTTTAGGTTTTGGATTTTTAGCTTTTGGTGCAAGAAATGTTTCTGCAGGTGCAGAAGGTGCTAGTTTAAGTATGATTTGGTTGGTTTTGGCCTATTTATTTCACACGCTTGGAGAACTATGTTTGTCACCGATGGGGCTTTCCTATTTGAGCAAGTTAATTCCAACAAGAATGATTGCGTTTATGTTTGGAGTTTATTATCTGGCAATTGCAATAGGAAATAAGCTAGCACATTACATTGGTGGAGATATTGAAAAAATTACACAGGAATATAGTTTATCAGGTTTTTTCTTAATTTTTACATTAATACCTCTCGGATTAGGGATCATATCTTTAGTATTACATCCTGTTTTAAAGAGACTTATGCATGGAGTTAAATAATAGCTTATATAGTTAAACAATATTAAACCTGTTAAATCGTTGAGAATTAATAGGTTTTTTTTGTAATTTTGGAATAGTTATTGAAATTAAGAAGATATGAAGAATTTTATTTTTATAATACTAGCTTTAATTTCTTTGGGTATAAATGCTCAAGATAAAATAGATTGGTTGTCTTTTGAGGAAGCTATGGAAAAAAACGAAAAAGAACCGAAACCTATATTAATTGATATTTATACGGACTGGTGTGGTTGGTGCAAGAGAATGGATAATACAACCTATAAAAATGAGGTAATTATAAAATACATAAATGAAAATTATTATCCAGTAAAATTAAATGGGGAAGACCGAAATGATATTAGTTTTGAAGGAAAAACTTTTGCCTACAAATCTCAAGGAAGAAGAGGATATCACGAATTAGCAGCAGCGTTAATGAAGGGTAGATTGAGCTATCCATCTACAGCATTTTTAAATAAAGACAAACAGTTGCTACAAAATGTTCCAGGATATATGGCTGAAAAGAAATTTGAAATAGTGTTGGCTTTTTTCAATGACGATAACTACAAAAAAACGAAATGGAAAGACTTTGAGAAAAATTTTAAAAGTTCTATCTAGCTTTTGTTTCAATTAAAAATATATGCACCGTTTTGTTCAGTGGAATAAAACGGTGTTTTATGTTTTAGACATGTTTTTTTCCATATAGTTATAAAGCTTTTATAGTTACTTCCATCAGCAATTATCAGTTTAGGATTGTTTTTTTTCAAAATACGTTCAAGGTTTATTTTGGGAGAGTTACAAAGTAAAATAGTTGTCTTCTTATCTATTCCTTTTAAACCCTGTAAGTAAGTATCTTTTAAAACTAAAAGAGTATTATTTTTGTGCTGTATAATATTTGGGGTTTTATTACTTAAATTGATATTTACGTTTGTTTTCTGTTTAATTGGATCAGTAAAATAACCGAGGCTTTTATGCTCTTTAGAATGATAAATCATTAAATCTTTCCCCTTTTGCTTGCCGATAATAGTATTTCTGTTATCATGGAAAACGGTTAAGGTGTTTTTTAAATAAATTACTCTTTTTTCATAAATATTTACTAGTTGAAATGTTAAAAAACAATAAAGAATCAGAAAAAAGCGGGTTTTAGTAAAGTGATAAAGTATATTGATGCTTCCAAAAATGATCAAATAACAAAGAAGTATTTCAAACTTATTAAGGATAAGGTTCTTGAAAATGAAATAATCGAAAGAGGAAATCCATTCAATAAAATTATTCATTTGAGAAATGATATAGTTGTATAGAAAAGCAATAGGATAGGGTAAAATATTAATAACTGCCATAGAGATAATTATAATTCCTAATATCAAAACAAAGCTTAAAAAATAAATAATGACTAAGTTCGAAATTAGGAACAGGCCTGAAAAGCTATTAAAATAATAGATGCTTAGAGGAAGTATTGCGATTTGTGCAGATAGAGAAATAATTAATATTTCCCATATTTTAGAAAAAAAAGCATTACTAAAGTGTATTTGTTTCTGTAGTACTGGGTATATCCAAACAATCCCGAAGGTAGCAAGATAGCTTAGCTGGAAACCAATGTGAAACAAAAACATAGGCTTTATTAAAAGTAGAAATAGCATGGAACTTATAATAGAATATTCCGTAAAAGTATTTTTATTCAATAACTTTCCTATGATAACGAAAGAAAACATAGTCGCAGAACGCGTTATGGATGCCGAAAGGCCTGAAATAAATGCGAAACCCCATAAAATAACTAAAATAATTAAAAATTTAACCTGACTACCATATTTAAATTGAGTAAGGAAAGCCAATATACTGTTTAAAAAGTAGAGTAAAATACCAAGATGTAGTCCAGATATAGCAAGAATATGAATGACGCCAGCTTTTGAATAAGCAGTTCTTATTTTATTAGACAAATCTTTACGTTGTCCAATAAGAAGTGCTTTTATAACAGCAAGCACTTCTTTTGAGAAAGGTTGTTTATCTAAAGATATTTCTATTCTTGCCCTCAATATTTCTGCAATTCTAATTATAGAATTATTTTTTGTTTCTAGTATTTGAAATTCATTATTATCCAAATAGATTTGTTCGAACACATATTTTTTTGATAAATAGCTTTTGTAGTCAAAATGACTTGACGTTAATGGAGGTTTTATTGAACTAAAGTTAGCATTAGAATATATTAGTTGACCTATTTCTAATGATTTAGAGCCTTTATTTTTAATATTAACAAGTACATTGCCTCTAGTTTTTATATTATTTACAGAGACAACTGCTCCTATATATCGTTGATAATACGAATTGTATTTTAGTTTTTCCTTTATGTGAAGAGTTAAAATTTTATTTTCTGACGGTATTTTTTTGTAATAATTAGAATAGTTTATAGGGTTATTAAAAAAAGAAGTTAGAAAGCCAACACTGATGAATAATAATATTACTATCAACATAAATAGTAAATGACCGATTTTATTCATTATGAAGTATAGAAAAATAATTATTATAATAATGTATAGATAACTTTTTTGTAAGCTTAGCTCTTGTATATCCATATTATTTTCTATACAAATTCCTACACATATAGACAGCATAAGATAGAAAGGAAGGTACTCTATTATTTTTTTCATAGCCTTTTAAATTCTTATAAATATAGCATAAAATCATAAGAGTTTTCCGTTAGCTTCTACCCATACTTCTTTAAGTCTATTTATTGAAAATTAATTCTTTTTAATTAAAAGTTGCGAAATAAGTAATAAGTATTTTAAAAACGAGGATTCGATTAATTTTTTAACAACCCTTTCACTATAATTTTGCCAAAAAAACATAAAATAATGAATATTAAAAAAACAATTTCCTTACGCTTATTAGCATTAGCTATTGCAGGGACTACAGTATTAAGCTCGTGTGATAGTAACGAGCAAAATTTTTCTGAAGAACTAGAAGTTGCGAACTCTAGTCAATTTAGCAGTTTAAAGTCTTTATTGCCTCCAGGTACCTCTTCTAAAGTTCTTAATAGTAAATCAGATATTACGGGGTCAGGCCCAATTTATTTGATCCAAGACAAAGGCGCTGAAACGGCTAGTTTAGCAGAGCTTTGTCAAGAACAAGGTGTTGATTATTTGGTTAAAGCTTCAAATAAAGTTGAAAAAGAAGCTTTGAAAAGTACTATGGTAGCTTATGCGGGAAGCAACAAGAATAATTCAAATTTATATGTTCTTTCTTATGAAGAGCCAGTCCAAGGTCGAAAAAGTATCTTTTATGAAGAAGGTGACGATAAGTCAGTATCTTCAAAAGGTATGGACGAGGAAAGTGTAAGTATTTC
Organism: Tenacibaculum profundi; assembly: GCF_057162725.1. Classification (NCBI taxonomy): domain Bacteria; kingdom Pseudomonadati; phylum Bacteroidota; class Flavobacteriia; order Flavobacteriales; family Flavobacteriaceae; genus Tenacibaculum; species Tenacibaculum profundi. The sequence goes on along the minus strand of NZ_CM169894.1, from coordinate 1,755,900 downwards.
ATCTTTCACTGTAAATGAGATTAGTAATGAGATTAGTAAAGAATTATCAAAATTATCAGGAAAAAATGCTCTCAACGCTACTAGAAATAAAAGCACAGCTTTTGATAAGTATCAACATGAAGCTAGTTATTTTATAGATACTAAATCTTTGAAGTATATTGTTGTTGTTAAAATAGCTAAAGGAATAACAAATGATACAAAAGATAGTGGATATGGTATTCATGTGGAATATTTACCTCAGTCTGGTGTTGTACACAAGCGAGCAAGATTTGGAGACTTATGGAAAAATCCAGATTATAGTATATGGTACCCAAGTTATGGAATGAAATATTATCAAGAGCTAACAGATTTAATTACTGCAGTTACTTTTGTAACAGAATTGACAGGTCCAAGTCAAGCTATTATAAAAGATCATTCTCCAGTTGCTAAAATTAGTGGATCCGTATCAAGAACACGTCAAAATCCAAGTTATTCGTTTACAATCGGGGGAGGTTTGGACGCATCGGTTAGTGCAGATGGTCCTAGTTTAGGGGCAAATTTAAATGGATCTTATACTTATAATAGTGGAAGTCTTTCAAGTACGATTACTTCAGAAGATGTTAAACATTTAGTCAATCAAGAGCCAAATGGATTGAAACATGGCGTTCAATACCTACAAGACTATGTGGCAGGACAACGTTATCTTAAAGAGCATCCAAGGACTCCATTAGGATCGTATGACTTAAGAGATAATACTATTATATTAGGAGGGTTAAATAAGCCATTAGGTATGTTTGCGTCAGAAACACATGATGAACTCTTTATTGCGGATATGCAAAGTTTACCAGGTATGTCAAGATCTAATACGAATCCAAACGCAATGGTGAATTACTTTATAGCAGATCATAATGTTCCTAGCAATGGGGTAGTTAAAGTAAAAGCCAAGATTTATTTAGATTATATGGATGCTAAAGCTGGTCAAACTCCATATGAGTACTGGAATGTTGATCACCCTAGATATTCGATTGAAGCAACATTCTGGAAACATTCAGCTCCTGCACATGATTTTGAAATAAATCTAAAAAAATTAGGAAACTAAATAATGATAGCATAACATAATAGTCTACTACTCTAAATTGATATTATGTATGTATTAAAAAGTCGAGGTAATAAATAATTACCTCGATTTTTTACATTTAAAAGTAAATTATAGAGATTTTTAAGATCGTTAAAGCTATTTTCTTACTCATTATTTTGATCATCTATCAATATTTATTTTTTAAATTGCTGTATTACAGGTTTTTGTGTTCCTTTGTGAATCGAAGCGATTATAATACTTCATTATTACTACAATTGATATTTTCTATACAAATTTTTGCACATATAGACAGCATAAGATAGAAAGGAAAGTACTCTATTATTTTTTTCATAGCCTTTTAAATTCTTATAAATATAGGATAAAATCATAAGAGTTTTCCGTTAGCTTCTACCCATACTTTTTTAAGTCTATTTATTGAAAATTAATTCTTTTTAATTAAAAATTGCGAAATAAGCAATAAGTGTTCTAAAAAGAGCAGTTTGTTTAATTTCTTAACAACTCTTTCACTATAATTTTGCCAAAAAAATATAAAATAATGAATATTAAAAAAACAATTTCTTTACGCTTATTAGCATTAGCTATTGCAGGGACTACAGTATTAAGCTCGTGTGATAGTAACGAGCAAAATTTTTCTGAAGAACTAGAAGTTGCGAACTCTAGTCAATCTAGCAGTTTAGAGTCTTTATTGCCTCCAGGTACCTCTTCTAAAGTTCTTAATAGTAAATCAGATATTACGGGGTCAGGCCCAATTTATCTGATCCAAGGCAAAGGCGCTGAAACGGCTAGTTTAGTAGAGCTTTGTCAAGAACAAGGTGTTGATTATTTGGTTAAAGCTTCAAATAAAGTTGAAAAAGAAGCTTTGAAAAATAGTATGGTAGCATTTTTAGCAGATGTTAATAATTCATCAGATCTATATGTTTTGACATCTAAAGACTCAGAAGAAGGTTATCAAACTTTTATTTATCAAGAAGGAAAATCTAGTTTTTCTAATTCTGATGAATCATATTCTGTTACTTTAGGTGATATCACAGATCAATTACAACAGGACATGTCAAAACTTCAAATGAAGAAAAAACTTAGAACTTCTGATAAAACAAATAAAGACGAGAATAAAGGGGGGCTTTCTGATTATCAATTTCAAGTTACCTCTTATCTTCAGGACATTAATTTTAAGTATGCGGTTGTGTTTAAAGTAGCCAAAGGAAGGACAAGTGATACAGAGGAAGTTGGGTATGGAATTCATCTAGATTATTTCCCAATTGATGGTATTACCCACCCTGAAGCCAAATTTGGAAGTAAAACCTATAATTCACAATATAATTTCTTGTATCCAAGTAGAGGACATAAATATTTTCAAAAACTATCAAACCTTATAACTGGGCTAACTTTTAATACAAAATTAATAGGGGCAACAAATACTGCAGCAAAAGATTATTATCCGGACGCTAAGATAGGTACAACTGTAACGCTAACAAGATCTGAGCCTAACTATTCGTTTACAATCGGAGGAGGTTTGGATGCATCGGTTGGTGCAGATGGTCCTAGTTTAGGGGCAAATTTAAATGGATCTTATACTTATAGTAGCGGATCTCAATCAGCAGCGTGGACTCAATCAGATGTTAATAACAGAGTAATAAATGAAGAAAATAGAATAGGTACTAGAGAAGTAGGATTGCAATATATTCAAGCGCTAATAGCAGGAAAAGAATATTTGTACAAACACCCAAGACAGCCAGATTTAAAAAAGGTTGTAAGGATAGAAGATCCTTCAATTGAGACGCTTATACAAGGAGGGCTCAATAAAACACTTTCACCAGCTACTCCAATTACAGATGATAATTTCTACCATGTAACACCAACGACTATGCCTACCTTGTCAAGATCTCATACAAAACCGAAAGCAATGGTAAACTTTTTTATACCTGAAAACGGAGTTCCTGAAAATGGTGAAGTACAAGTTAGGCATTCAATTGTACTTGATATTTTAGATGTTTTTGCCTGGCAAACTCCTTATGAAGTTTTTAGAGCAGGTTCATCTAAAATAGTCGCAGGAGATTTTAATTCCCAATATGATTCAAAAACTGTTACTATAAATCTTAACAAACTCAAAAACAAGAAAGTTAACTAGGTTCGCACGTAGTTTTAGCAACAAAGTTTTTTAGATGCAAATACCCTTTTAAGGGTTCAAACAAAAAAAGTCGAGATAATTTAATATTTCGACTTTTTTATATTAAATAGTAAGTCATAGAGACCTTTAAGGTCGTCAAAGTTATAAATCTAAAAACACTAGGAAACTAAATAATGATAGCATAATATAAGAGTCTACTACTTTAAATTGATATTATGTATGTATTAAAAAGTCGAGGTAATGAATAATTACCTCGATTTTTTATATTTAAAAGTAAATTATAGAGATTTTTAAGATCGTTAAAGCTATTTTCTTACTCATTATTTTGATCATCTATCAATATTTGTTTTTTTATAATTTTACGCTTTTAAATTGTTGTATTATAGTTTTTTGTGTTCCTTTGTGAATCGAAGCAATTATAATACTTCATTATTACTACAATTGATATTTTCTTTTTTTTATCCACTAATTTTAACCCTGAAGACAAAATAAATTTATTACCAGTTTTTATGGATATAAAATTATTGCAGCAATTTTAAAAACTAATAAAAATTTTAGACAACATGATTTTTATAGCTTACTTGAAGAATATTTGGTTATACTAAAATTTAACAAAAGTAAGTTTTGGAAAATAATACTAAAAAATAAAGAAGGTCTCGTGTATAGATTAAAACAAAATATTCTAAGAGAAACTAGTTGTAGAATTACCTTAAAAAACGTCGCTTTGCCTCGACAATGTAAAGCAAAGAACAAAATATGGATGTTTTTATTTTTATAATTTTAACACCTTATTGTTGTGAATAATGTTTTTTAATTCGTTTTTTTTGTTATTAATAGGGTATTTGAAGTTTTTTTTTGTCTTTATGTTATTGTAAGGCAATGTGTTGGCTTCGGTGTTTGTTAATCAATTTAAGTTAAAAAGATAAATATAATTTAGGATGTTAGCTTTCCACTAGTGTAAAAAGAGTAGTCTATTACATTCCCTTTACAAGATATATCTAGAAAAAATATAAGTTTAAACTTTATAAGTTCGTTTTAACCCTTTTAAAAATCCTTATTATGAGTGAAAAAACTTTTTGGTTAGTTTAATTAAAACTAACAAATACCTCATTGTTATTAGATAAAATGATGTAGATCCTATTCATAGAAATAGAGCGGTTAGTAGCGTTCTAATTTTAAGAATCAAATGATTTTAATATTCATGATTAGTTCAAAGTAATAGACACTTTGAGTAGGGCTTTTTTTGTCTAAAATTAAAAGATAAGTCCTATAAAAACACCCCAAAATAAAAAAAAATAAAAAAAAATAAAATAATATGAACAATTTATTAAACACAAAGTTTTTCAAAATAGTCCAATTATCTGCTGTGGTAATGGTTTTATTTTCAGCATGTAATAGCGATACTCAAGACCTTTCGATAGAAAAAGAATTGACAACTGCGAATCAGTTTGACGGGTTAGAAAATTTATTGCCCCCGGGAAAATCATTTAAGGTACTTAATAAAGTTTCCGATATATCAAATAAAGATCAAATCTATTTGATTGATAGAAAAGGAGCTGAAACGTCTAGTTTAGTTGAACTTTGTAATGATAAACACCTAGAGTACCTAGTGAGGGTATCTAATAAAGTAGAAAAAGATGCGCTAAAAAGTACTATGGTAGCTTATGCGGGAAGTAATAATAATAATTCAAATTTATATGTTCTTTCTTATGAAGATCCAGTCCAAGGTCGAAAAAGTATATTTTATGAAGAAGGTGATGACAAGTCATTATCTTCAAATGGTATGGATAAGGAAGTGGCAACTATTTCATCTTTTACTGTAAATGAGATTAGTAATGAAATTAGTAAAGAATTATTAAAATTATCAGGAAAAAATGCTCTTAACGCTACCAGAAATAAAAGCAAAGTTTTTGATAAGTATCAACATGAAGCTAGTTATTTTGTATCTAATAACTCTTTGAAGTATAATGTTGTTGTTAAAATAGCTAAAGGAACAACAAATGATACAAATCAAATAGGTTATGGTATTCACGTGGAATATTTACCTCAGTCTGGCGTTGTGCACAAACGAGCAAGATTTGGAACTGTAAAGAGAAATCCAAATTATAGTATATGGTATCCAAGTTATGGTATGAAATATTATCAAGAGCTAACAGATTTAATTACGGCAGTTACTTTTGTTACAGAATTGACAGGTACAAGTAGAACTATTATAAAAGATTATTCTCCAGTAGCTAAAATTAGTGGAACCGTAAGAAGAACGCGTCAAAGTCCAAGTTATTCGTTTACAATTGGAGGAGGGTTGACTGGTACAGTTGATAAAAAAGGTCCCTCTCTGGGAGCAAATTTGAATGGATCTTATACTTATAATAGTGAAACTCTTTCAAGTACGATTACTTCAGAAGATGTTAAACATATAATCGAAGAAGGGAATGGAGGAAGAAAACTAGGTGTTCAATATCTACAAGACTATGTAGCAGGACAACCATACTATTCAGAGCATCCAAGGACTCCATTAGGAATTTATAATGTTAGAAATAATACAGCAGATGATGGTTATACTCTTATATTAGGAGGGTTAAATAAGACATTAGGTTCGTTGGCTTCATCAACACATGACCATTTCTTCCATGCGGATACTCAAAGTTTACCAGGTATGTCAAGGTCTAATACGAATCCAAACGCAATGGTGAATTATTTTATACCAGAGAATAGTATTCCTAGAAACGGCGAAGTTAAAGTAAAAGCCAAAATTTATTTAGATTATGCAGATATTAAAGTTGGTCAAACTCCATATGAGTACTGGAATGCTACTCATCCTAGAAATTCGATTGAAGGAGTACTAAAGGCTCGTTTAGGTCAAGCACCTGATTTTCGTTTAAATCTAAAAAAATTAGGAAACTAAATAATAATAGTATAATGTAAGGGTCTATTACTTTAAACTGATATCACGTATGTATTAAAAAGTCGAGGTAATTATTTATTGCCTCGATTTTTTATATTTAAAAGTAAATTATAGAGATTTTTAAGATCGTCAAAGCTATTTTCTTGCTGGGTTATCGTTTTGTATGACGATAATATTTATCGCAATAGCATCATCTAAAGGTATAAAAATAGATAATCTTACTCTTGATATTAAAACAGAACTTGATTTACGTGGTTTTCTTGGTATTGATGAAAAAATACCTGCTGGATTTGACTCAGCTGAATACCTATTTACTGTAAAAGGTGATGGAAGTTCTGAAGAATTAAAAGAGATCGCTGATCAAGTCATTAGACTTTTTCCTAATTATTATTCAATAACAAACAAGATTAAAATGACAGCTAAACTGGATATAATTTAAAAAATAGATTAATTGATTTTAATATGAAGTAGTTATACTTCAATATCAAGGGAAAACCTAAAAAGTTTTTCCTTCATTTCTTTATAATATTTTCCTTTTTCAAGAAAAAAACATTGATTCTTTTTAAAATTAAACCTGAATGACTTTTATAATTTATAAGCACATTACTTTAAGTTACCTTTTTACCATTCATAGCACTTAAATTACCATTTTAACAAGGTATTCACCTGTAAATTTGCACCAGTAATAATTAGAAAAAATAAAAAATAAAAAATCAATCCTCGCATTTGTATTCACGTTTTTATTGACAAATACATTCGCACAAACAACTTTAAAAGTAAACACAGGTAACAAGTAAAAAAGAGTACTCCTTGTTATGTTTTCTTTTGACGATACATGATTAGTTCAAAGTAGTAGACACTTTGGGTGGGACTTTTTTTGCCTAAAACTAAAGATTAGTCCTATAAAAAACACCTCAAAATAAAATAAAATAAAATGAATAATTTATTAAATACAAAATTTTTAAAAATAGTCCAATTATCTGCTGTGGTAATGGTTTTATTTTCAGCATGTAATAGCGATACTCAAGACCTTTCGATAGAAAAAGAATTGACAACTGCTCAGTTTGATGGGTTAGAAAAATTACTGCCCCCAGGAAAATCATTTAAAATACTTAATAAAGCTTCCGATATATCAAATAAAGATCAGATCTATTTAATTGATAGAAAAGGAGCTGAAACGTCTAGTTTAGTTGAACTTTGTAATGATAAACACCTAGAGTACCTAGTGAGGGTATCTAATAAAGTAGAAAAAGATGCGCTAAAAAATACTATGGTAGCTTATGCGGGAAGCAATAAGAATAATTCAAATTTATATGTTCTTTCTTATGAAGATCCAGTCCAAGGTCGAAAAAGTATATTTTATGAAGAAGGTGATGACAAGCCATTATCTTCAAATGGTATAGACAAGGAAAGTGTAAGTATTTCATCTTTCACTGTAAATGAGATTAGTAATGAAATTAGTAAAGAATTATTAAAATTATCAGGAAAAAATGCTCTTAATTCTACTAGAAATAAAAGCAAAGTTTTTGATAACTATCAACATGAAGCTAGTTATTTTATATCTACTACATCTTTGAAGTATAATGTTGTTGTAAAAATAGCTAAAGGAAAAACAAATGATACAAATAAGAATGGATATGGTATTCATGTGGAATATTTACCGCAGTCTGGTGTTGTACATAAACGAGCAAGAATTGGAAACAAAAAGAGAAATCCAGATTATAGTATATGGTACCCAAGTTATGGAATGAAATATTATCAAGAGCTAACAGATTTAATTACGGCAGTTACTTTTGTAACAGAATTGACAGGTCCAAGTAGAGCTATTATAAAGGATTATTCTCCAGTTGCTAAAATTAGTGGAACTGTAAGAAGAACACGTCAAAGTCCAAGTTATTCGTTTACAATTGGGGGAGGGTTGACTGGTACAGCTGCTACAACAGGTCCCTCTCTGGGAGCAAATTTGACTGGAGGTTACACTTATAATAGTGAAACTCTTTCAAGTACGATTACTTCAGAAGATGTTAAACATATAATCGAAGAAGGGAACGGTGGAAGGATATTAGGCGTTCAATACCTACAAGACTTTGTGGCAGACATACGCTATTTTGAAGAGCATCCAAGGAGTCCATTAGGATCGTATAACTTTAAAAACAATGTAGATGATGGTTATACTCTTATAAATGGAGGACTAAATAAGATATTAGGTGATTTGGCTACATCAACACATGACCATTTCTTTAATGTGGATACCCAAACTTTACCAGGTATGTCAAGGTCTAATACGAATCCAAACGCAATGGTAAATTACTTTATACCAGAGAATAGTATTCCTAATAATGGGGAAGTTAAAGTAAAAGCCAAGATTTATTTAGATTATTTAGATGTTAAAGTTGGTCAAACTCCAGATGAGTTACTTAATGTTGATCATGATCTGAATTCGCTTGAAGCAAAATTAACTTCTCATTTAGGTCAAGCACCTGATTTTCGTTTAAATCTAAAAAAATTAGGAAACTAAATAATAATAGCATAATATAAGAGTCTACTACTTTAAATTGATATTATGTATGTATTAAAAAGTTGAGGCAATTATTTATTGCCTCGATTTTTTTGTACTAATATTTTAAATAAATAATACGGTTGGGTATATTTTGAATTAATTCTTTTTTTTAATGGAATTCTTAAATATTTAACTTTAAGATCCTGTTGTTTATGAGTTTAAAAGGACGGTGTTGATCAGGTGTTTTTAATGGAGACTATTCTCTTAATTTTTCCTAAAACTTAAGACAATGTAAGAGGGTAAAATATAGCGTATATTATTTGTTTTTTTAATTATTTTTTTATCGGTTATTTCTAGTTTTTATATGGAGTTTTAACATTTTTTTAATATTTAAAGAGTGTACAAAATGCTCTTTTGTCTCCTTGTTTAGGTGTAGAGAAAAGTTAGCTAAATTTTATCTAAAAGGATAAAAAAAAAGTTCTAGATTTAAAAATGATCATTAGATTACAATACTTTTTTTAAAAATACTACATAGATAAAACCTAATATATGAAAAGCTTATTCGAAAAAAAATATAGTCTGTTAGAACAGAGCTAAACCTTATTTTCGAGTATAGGTTATAAGAGTATTTACCATAGAAATAGCTTTAAAAAACATTTTAAATTATGAGATTTCAGTACGTTTTTTAAAATCTTTAATTATCACAATTCTTTATTTCGATAAATTTATGTTTGATGCTATTAAGTAGCATGATGCCCTTAGATACCCTCTAGTTATTTAGAAAAAATAAAAACATAAGCTTTAATTTTTTTAGTGATTTAAAACAAATTAAAGTAAGAGGAATTGAACGTTTTTTTGAAAAGGTTTTCTCTTCCTTAATAAAGTGTTAGACCAAAATTATTTCTTTAGTTAAAGAAAAGCTTGTGATTTTTTACTTACGAATCTTAAATTATATAAATTAAAATCAACGTCAATAGATTTTTATAGATCGTCCACCACTTTATGAAACTTTAAATATACAGCTCATTGCGTATTGTAATGATAACGCTGTGCATTTTTATTAACCTTTAATTACATATTTATGTAATAAATAAATTGAAAAACATAAACATTATGCTTGCCCTAATTGCAATCTGTTATTAAGGTCTTTAAAGAGTTTAAATAAGTATGTTTAGTTAAGCTTTGGTCAGATTTGCATAAAAAAAGACCAATCTACAAATTACATGAATTAAGAGGAACTATAAACAGATAATTGTGTAATAATGAAAATTGAGGTGTTAATTACCTCTATCTTTTATCAATGATTGTCTTTAAATTATTTTTAATCAGGGTTTAAGAAAATAAAAGGAAAAGGGGGGGGCAAAGTGTAATTTTTTATTAATTTAAGTACATTTTTTATCAAAAAATGCACTTGAAAATGTAATTTGTATAATATTTCTAACCTTTTATTAAATATTTTTTTTAAAAAAACTAGTATAAAATGACAAACTTGACTTATAAAATTAATTTGAGACTGATAATATTGGCTTTTCTAACTATAATCTTATTTATTCATTGTAGTAATAAAGATGATCAGAATTTAAAATTAAAAAATAAACAAGATGCTACAATTGAGTTTATGCATTTAAAAAACTTACTTCCACCGGGTATGTCTTATAAGGTCCTTCGTAAGGAAGAGGATATACTTGATGAAAATAAAATTTATTTAATTGATCAGAAAAAAGAAGAAACATCATATCTTTTAGAGTTATGTAATCAAAAGGGGATCGCTTATCTTGTCAGAGCCTCTTGTAAAGAAGAAAAAGAAGCCTTAAGAAATAGTGTTGTTGCGTTTTCTGGGGACATTTTAGATAATGTAACCCTTTATATGCTATCCTATATAGATCCTAAAGCAGGCCGTAAAAGTATATTTTATAGAGAAGGTAATAAATGTGAAACTTTTTTAACTTCAAGTGAAAATCTTGATGAAAAGGCATTTTTTTCTATTTTTAACTTTAATGAAATTAAGAAAAAAATAAAAGAAGAGCTATTAAGTACAACCGCCATAAATAGTTTTTCTACAGATGTTAATAGAAAAAAAAATATTTTTACTAAATATCAAAATGAAGTTAACTATTTTATTGAACATGAGTCTTTAAAGTATGATGTTCGATTAAAGGTAGCTAAAGGTAAAACAGAAGACAACGGTGAAGAGGGGTATGGAATTCATATTGAATACGTACCAGAAAGCGGCGTTACTCATACACGGGCCAGTTTTGGTCGAAGATATAAAAATCCAAGGTATGATGTATTGCGTCCTAGTAGAGGAATGAAATACTATCAAGAATTAAAAAACTTAATAACCTCAGTAACTTTTGTAACAGAATTGCAAGGAAATAGTTTTGATAGAGCTATTATAAAAGATTACTCACCTATCGCTAAAATAGGGAACCAACCAGTAACAAGAACACGCAGTAACCCAAGTTATTCTTTTATAGTTGGGGGCTCTTTAACAGCTGGAGGAAATACTAATAATCCCAGTTTAGCTGGAGGTGCTGAGTTTAGTTATATCTACAATAGTGAAACTATTTCAACCTCTATTACACAGGAAGATGTTAATTTCTTAATAGATCAAACTCATAGAGGAAAAAAGATTGGTATTCAATATGTTCAGGATTTAGTTGGAGGCAGACCATACCTAGCAAAGCATCATAGAACTCCATTGGGAAATTATATTTGGGATAGTAATGACATCCTTATGGGAAGAATTAATAAAATACTACCTGCATTAAGCGTTTCAGCAGATAGACATCTTTTTTATGTTGATAGTCAGAGCTTACCAGCCTTCTCTAGATCGAATACGAATCCTAATGCGATGATTAATTATTTTATACCAAAAGGTTCTATAAAAAGTAGTAATGTATATGTAAAAGCAATTATTTATCTAGATTATGTAGATGTTAAGGCTGGGCAAACTCCAGATGAGGTACTTAACTTTGGAGCGAAGTCTTCTATAAATATATTTCCACATACTATAAAAGTATACGGAACTTTTTGTTTGAATTTAAAAAAATTAGGAACATGATAGTTGTTTTATAAGTTACCAGATACCTACCTGGAGAACAATAAATATGTAATCTAGGTGTTGATTTAACTTAATTTTTAAAATAAACCTTATGGTATTATTCAATACTGATAAGAGTGTTGTTTTTTATTTGTTTAATGACAAACGAACTCTGAATATTTGAAATAATTTCTAATTGCGACATTTCCTTTAAAACAAAATTCTGATACTCATTCATATCTTTTAAGATGATTTTTAAAAGAATATCAAAACTACCAGCGATATAGGACACTTCTGCTATTTTAGAAACAGAGTTTACGTAGTCTTCAAATTTTTTAAACGCGTTTTCTTCATGCTGGATTAAGGTAACTTGACAATAAACAATTAACTTTTTACCTAGCATCTCTGGTTTTATAATAGCAACATATTTATCAATCACTCCAGACGATTCAATCTTTTTTATTCTCTCATGAGTAGGAGTAATTGATAGGTTTATTTTTTGTGATATCTGTTTAATTGATTGTTTGCTATCTGTTTGTAGCTCTTCTATAATTTTCAAATCAATAGCATCTAATAGGTGAGCAGTATTTTTTTTCATAAAATATAAGTTTTAGATAATAATTAGTTTTTTTATTTTGTTTATTAGGTTTTATGTAGGAAATTTTACTAATATAATATTTTTTTTAGGAATTATATTCTTTATTTGTAATTTTGTTTAAAAAATAGTGATATGCAGACATTTAATAACGTTTATAGAAGAATAAAAAGAAAATCTGATAGTTTTCTAGGATATCCATTAGCGAAAGATTTTAGTTTTAGTGATTTTGCTCCATTTTTAGATTTATGTGTTAATAATGTTGGAGATCCTGAGTCTAATTCTACACTGGCTATAGATACTAAAGAAATTGAGAGAAATTGTATTTCTTTTTTTGCTGATATTTTAAATACTTCTATGAACGACGTATGGGGGTATGTTACTAATGGGGGGACAGAAGGAAACCTTTATGGACTTTATTTATCAAGAGAATGTTTCCCTGATGCTATAGTATACTATAGCGAGGCAACTCATTATAGTGTTAAGAAAAATCTTCATTTGTTGAATATGAGAAATGTAGTTGTTAGAAGTCAAGATAATGGTGAAATTGATTACGAAGATTTAGAACAAGTTATAACCATTCACAGGGATAAACCAGCTGTTTTCTTTTTAAATATTGGAACAACAATGACAGAGGCTGTTGATGATTTGGAGAAGATTAAAAAGATTATTAAAAAGTATGCTATAAAAAATTATTATATCCATTGTGATGCCGCCTTTTTAGGTACTATTGCTCCTTTTGTTGAGCCTAAATTAAAGTTTGATTTTGCAGAAGGTGTTGACAGTATTTCAATTTCAGGTCATAAGTTTATTGGAGGCCCCATACCCTGTGGTATTGTAATGTGTAAAAGAGCACATAGAAATAGAGTAGCAAATTCAATATCGTATGTAGGGACGTTGGATACAACTATTACTGGATCAAGAAATGGAATAACACCATTATTTCTTTGGTCAGTTATTGATAAAATAGGAAAAAATGGCTTAAAAGCTAGAGTAAAAAAGGCTCAAGATTTAGCAAGATATACCGAAAAAGAATTGTGTAGATTAGGGATGAATGCTTGGAGGAATAATGAAGCACTTACCGTTGTGTTCGATAAACCATCTGATGATTTATGTAAAAAATATCAAATAGCATCAGAGGGAAGTATAGCTCATATTATTTGTATTCCTGGATTGAACAAGGACTTAATTGATGAATTTATAGAAGCTTTAGTAAGTGAGCGAGAGACAATTGCTAGTTAAATAAAGTAAGCGTTGTAGAAAAATAGATGGTTATTAAAAATATACCTTTAACGAGTAATTCATTTATAGAGACATTTGATTTTTAATTTCTAGAGTAGTATACTATTTAACCAAAAAATTGGTTAGGATTAGAAATAATTATAAATATGTAAAAGTATTGTAATTTTCATTACTTAGAATTTTATTATTATTACTACAAAGGATAGAATGTGAAATTGATCAATTTATTATTTTACATTTTGGATTAGTAGTTGATAAATAAAAGGGAGAAATAAGATCTTTATTATGTACTTAGAAAAAGTATTTGTTCAGATAATATGGTACAATAAGTCTTTGATATAATTCAAAGACTTATTCTGAATTTTTTAAACACCTCTTTGTTTGTTTATTTCGTCTTGAAGTTTTCTTCTTAATTGTTGCTCTTTTTCAATAGATTTTTTCTTATGGAGCTCAAATTCTTGCTCTATTTCATCAAATGTGATTTGAGTTCTCTTTGTTGTACTATTACTGTCTTTGTATTTATAAATGAAAAACATAAGAGATGCAATCAAAATAGAAATAATACTCCAAACTATGATGTTATAGTTTATTTTATTTAAATCAATCCCTAGAAAAGAAATTTTATTTTCTTGAGCAATAGAGGTATCTAATTTTTCTTTTAAGTTTTTAATTTCATTATTTAACTTTGTGGATTCATCATTAAGTTTGGTGACGTCTTTTTTTTCATTGTCAATAGTATTCTCAAGTTTTTTAAGTGAAATTAGTACATATTGTTTAAGTTCTGAGTAAGCAATTTTATCTATAACTTTATATTTCTGGTAAGAACTAGATTTCTTATATAGTTCATCGAATTTCATTTCTATAGAACTACTCTCCATTTCGTTTTTCTTGTCTTGAGCAAAAACAATGTTAGTAATTAGTACTAATGATAAGATTTTTAAGAATTTCATGAAATATTATTTAAGTATAACAATAGTCTTTAGTAAAAAACCCAAACGTTATAGTTTGGGTTTTTATTATAAGCAAGTTTATGAAACTTATTTTATTTTATCTACAATGGCCTTAAAAGCTTCTGGGTTGTTTACAGCTAAATCGGCTAAAACTTTACGGTTTAACTCAATTTCATTTGCTTTAACTTTCCCCATAAACTGAGAATAGGATAATCCATACTGACGAGCTGCAGCATTAATACGCTGAATCCATAATGAACGGAAATTCCTCTTATTGTTTTTACGGTCTCTGTAAGCGTATAATAACCCTTTTTCAACCGCATTTTTTGCTACTGTGTACACGTTTTTTCTACGTCCAAAGTAACCTTTTGCTTGCTTCAAAATTTTCTTTCTTCTATTTCTTGAAGCTACTGAATTTACTGATCTTGGCATAATTCAAATTGTTTTTTTGTAGTAGGCGATCACATTATTTCTGCTGTAATACTTTATGAGCCTGACTCCATGGTTTATAATTAATTTACTACCTTAACTAACAATTATTTTAATACTAATTGTTGCTTAATACTGGCCTCATCAGACTTGTGAACTAATGTGGCATGTGTTAATGCAAGCTTACGTTTTTTAGACTTCTTTGTTAAAATATGACTTTTAAACGCGTGCTTTCTTTTGATTTTTCCAGAGCCAGTTAGTTTAAAACGTTTTTTGGCACTAGATTTTGTTTTGATTTTAGGCATTTTTGCTTATCGTTTTATCTTGCTTATATTTTAAATTTCTTATTTAACTTTCTTAGGGGCGATGAACATAGTCATACGTTTTCCTTCTAATTTTGGCATTTGTTCTACCTTTCCATAATCTTCTAACTCTTGGGCTAACTTTAATAATAAAATTTGTCCTTGTTCTTTGAAAACAATAGAGCGTCCTTTAAAAAAGACAAAAGCTTTTAGTTTAGCCCCGTCTTTTAAAAATTTTATAGCATGCTTCTTCTTAAATTCATAATCATGCTCATCTGTTTGCGGACCAAAACGAATTTCTTTTACAACTACTTTTGTAGCTTTAGCCTTAAGAGCTTTTTCTCTCTTTTTTTGCTCATATAAGAACTTTTTGTAATCAATAATCTTGCAAACAGGAGGAACTGCTTTTGGTGAGATTTCAACTAAATCCAAACCTAATTCTCTGGCAGTTTCTTTTGCTTTGAACAAAGAATATACACCAGTTTCGACATTATCGCCTACAAGACGTACCTCATCAACATATTTAATTTTTTCGTTAATTCTATGTTGATCTTCTTTAATTACTCTGGTGTTTCTGACACCTCTTCTTCTTTTGATTGCTATGGCTTATATATTTAAAATTATTAACTTTACTTATTTAAAAGGAACTAATGTTTTGTTCACCTCTTCTGATATCAAAGATACGAATTCTTCAATAGATAGAGTTCCAACATCTCCTTCACCGTGTTTTCTTACAGAAACAGTGTTGTCGTCCTGCTCTTTTTCGCCCACAATTACCATAAAAGGTATTTTGTTAACTTCTGCATCTCTGATCTTACGACCTGTTTTTTCATTTCGATCATCGATTTGGGCGCGAATTTCGGAATTTTCTAACAAATGTAAAACTTTTTCTGCATATTTTTGGTATTTCTCACTGATTGGCAATATGATAACTTGTTCAGGTGTTAACCACAACGGAAATTTTCCCCCGGTATGTTCAAGTAATACAGCAATAAACCGTTCCATAGATCCAAAAGGAGCTCTATGTATCATAACAGGTCGGTGTAGTTGATTGTCCGAGCCTTTGTAGGTCAATTCAAACCTTTTAGGTAAGTTATAATCAACTTGTATGGTACCTAATTGCCAACTTCTTCCTAAAGCATCTTTCACCATAAAATCTAGTTTAGGACCATAAAATGCTGCCTCCCCTTCTTCAATAATAAAGTCCAATCCTTTATCTTTTGCTGCATTTATAATTGCATTTTCAGCAATTTCCCAAGTTTCCTTATCACCAATATATTTGTTGAGGTTTTCCATATCTCTAACAGAAACTTGAGCAGTGAAATCTTTGAATCCTAGAGAACCAAATACATAAAGGACGAGGTCAATCACGTTTTTAAATTCTGAATCAAGTTGTTCTGGCGTACAAAAAATATGGGCATCATCTTGAGTAAAACCTCTCACTCTTGTCAATCCATGTAACTCGCCACTTTGTTCATATCTGTAAACAGTTCCAAATTCTGCATAACGAATAGGTAGGTCTTTATAAGAATATGGCTTATGAGCATAAATTTCACAATGATGAGGGCAATTCATAGGTTTTAAAAGAAACTCTTCATCCATTTTAGGTGTAGTTATTGGTTGAAAGCTATCTTCACCATATTTTGCATAATGACCAGAGGTTACATACAAATCTTTTTGACCAATATGGGGGGTCATCACCATTTCGTAACCTGCTTTCTTTTGAGCTTTCTTAAGGAAGTCTTCTAATCTGCTTCTTAATGCAGCACCCTTTGGTAACCATAGAGGAAGTCCTTGACCAACTTTTTGCGAAAAGGTGAAAAGTTCTAATTCTTTTCCTAGCTTTCTGTGATCACGTTTCTTTGCTTCCTCTAATAATTCTAAATATTCCTTAAGCTGCTTCTGTTTAGGAAAAGAGATGCCATAAATACGTGTTAGTTGATTATTCTTTTCATTCCCTCTCCAATAAGCTCCTGCTACGTTCATTATTTTAATAGCCTTTATTAAACCTGTATTTGGGATATGGCCTCCTCTACATAAATCTGTAAAATTACTGTGATCACAGAAAGTAATGTCTCCATCTTGAAGACCTTCAATAAGCTCTACCTTGTACTCATTGTTTTTACTTTCATAATAGGCTATGGCATCAGTTTTAGAAACTTCACGCATTTTAAATTCTGCTTTTTCTCTAGCTAACTCCAAGAATTTTTTCTCTATTTCTGGAAATTTTTTTTCAGAGATTATATCTTCTCCTAAATCAAGATCATAGTAAAAGCCATTATCGATAGCTGGCCCAATTGTCAGCTTTGCATTTGGATAAAATTCCAATATAGTCTGAGCTAGTACATGAGCAGAAGAATGCCAAAAGGCTTTTTTACCTTCTTTATCGTTAAATGTATATAAAACTAAAGACCCATCGGTTGTTAAAGGTGTGGTTGTTTCAATAGTTGATCCATTAAAACTAGCAGAGATAACATTTCTTGCAAGTCCTTCACTAATGCTTTTGGCTACGTCAATAGCAGTGCTGTCCACTTCAAACTCTTTAACGCTTCCGTCTGGTAATGTAATTTTAATCATTGTGTTTTATATAAAATTATAATTGATTTCCCTACAAGTGGAAATTTTCGAAGGGCAAAGATATTGCAAATGCATTTTGTGTACAATAATATAAGTATATAATTAATGCAACTCTAATGCAGGATATGTGATATGTGTTTTTTATGGAATGATACAGAAATAGAATAGGTCATGGGATAATTAAGCTTAAAGTACTTGTATAATAAATTGATGGGGGGGATAGAGGGGCGAAGTGATTTTTAAAAACCTGGTAGTTGAATTACGTATTATTTAAAATATAAGTAATTGGTGTTAAGCTGTTTTTTTGTTTGGTTTAAAAAAAGGTTAAAAAAAGTCTTGTTAGAATAAAAAATGGTTGTATGTTTGCAACCGCTAACGCGAAAAACGCATAGTAAAAGAGTTAGCAAGTTCATTGATTTAGCGTGTTGTTTTAGAGTTATAAAGGGGGGTAAGATAATTAGTAATTATTTACTTTTTTTTAGTTTGTTTGAGGTTTTAATTTGACTTCGGCTGTTCTGAAAAAAAATAAAAAAACTTTCAAAAATGTTTGTTATTTTTAAAAAAGTTTTTAGTTTTGCATCCGCTTACGGAGAGCGACACGATCACAGAAATTTTGGAATGATAATTAGTTTATCAGTTAGTTCGATTCTAGCATTTCTACAAGAGTTTAATTTGAGATATTGATTGAGATTATATTAATTATTTTGGGTTAACAAGTTCATTGAAAATATTGAAATTGACAGCGTAATTAGAGTAGAATTACCACGGTAAGCTTTAGGGTTTACCACTTGAAAATTCTTTTGAAGACTTGACATTAAATAATATTAAAGATTATACAATGAAGAGTTTGATCCTGGCTCAGGATGAACGCTAGCGGCAGGCTTAACACATGCAAGTCGAGGGGTAACAGGAGTAGCTTGCTACTTGCTGACGACCGGCGCACGGGTGCGTAACGCGTATAGAATCTGCCTTGTACAGGAGGATAGCCTTTAGAAATGAAGATTAATACTCCATAATATATATGATTGGCATCGGTTGTATATTAAAGATTTATTGGTACAAGATGACTATGCGTCCTATTAGCTAGATGGTGAGGTAACGGCTTACCATGGCAACGATAGGTAGGGGGTCTGAGAGGATTATCCCCCACACTGGTACTGAGACACGGACCAGACTCCTACGGGAGGCAGCAGTGAGGAATATTGGTCAATGGGCGCAAGCCTGAACCAGCCATGCCGCGTGCAGGAAGACTGCCCTATGGGTTGTAAACTGCTTTTATACGGGAAGAAACAGTCGTACGTGTACGACCTTGACGGTACCGTAAGAATAAGCACCGGCTAACTCCGTGCCAGCAGCCGCGGTAATACGGAGGGTGCAAGCGTTATCCGGAATCATTGGGTTTAAAGGGTCCGCAGGCGGTCAATTAAGTCAGAGGTGAAATCCTACAGCTTAACTGTAGAACTGCCTTTGATACTGGTTGACTTGAGTTATACGGAAGTAGATAGAATGTGTAGTGTAGCGGTGAAATGCATAGATATTACACAGAATACCGATTGCGAAGGCAGTCTACTACGTATATACTGACGCTCATGGACGAAAGCGTGGGGAGCGAACAGGATTAGATACCCTGGTAGTCCACGCCGTAAACGATGGACACTAGTTGTTGGATTTAGATTCAGTGACTAAGCGAAAGTGATAAGTGTCCCACCTGGGGAGTACGATCGCAAGATTGAAACTCAAAGGAATTGACGGGGGCCCGCACAAGCGGTGGAGCATGTGGTTTAATTCGATGATACGCGAGGAACCTTACCAGGGCTTAAATGTGGAATGACAGGGCTAGAGATAGCTTTTTCTTCGGACATTTCACAAGGTGCTGCATGGTTGTCGTCAGCTCGTGCCGTGAGGTGTCAGGTTAAGTCCTATAACGAGCGCAACCCCTATCGTTAGTTGCTAGCAGGTAAAGCTGAGGACTCTAGCGAGACTGCCGGTGCAAACCGTGAGGAAGGTGGGGATGACGTCAAATCATCACGGCCCTTACGTCCTGGGCCACACACGTGCTACAATGGTATGGACAATGAGCAGCCACTATGCGAATAGGAGCGAATCTATAAACCATATCACAGTTCGGATCGGAGTCTGCAACTCGACTCCGTGAAGCTGGAATCGCTAGTAATCGGATATCAGCCATGATCCGGTGAATACGTTCCCGGGCCTTGTACACACCGCCCGTCAAGCCATGGAAGCTGGGGGTGCCTGAAGTCGGTTACCGCAAGGAGCTGCCTAGGGTAAAACTAGTAACTAGGGCTAAGTCGTAACAAGGTAGCCGTACCGGAAGGTGCGGCTGGAACACCTCCTTTCTAGAGAAGATGGTGTTAAGTTACAGAAGGAAGTGTAATTTTACTCTGCTGTTAATTTTAAAATAAAAAAGACTAAGATCAGATCTTAAATAGTCTTGTAGCTCAGCTGGTTAGAGCGCTACACTGATAATGTAGAGGTCGGCAGTTCGAGCCTGCCCAAGACTACTTTTTTTTGTTTGGTATTTAGTTAAAGGAAATTCTAGAAGCGGGTTATGTTGAGAATGTTTAACGACTCATAACTCAATAGTTAAGCCTCATACTAGAAGTACATGGGGGATTAGCTCAGCTGGCTAGAGCGCTTGCCTTGCACGCAAGAGGTCATCGGTTCGACTCCGATATTCTCCACTAGATAATACCTATAGATAATTATTATCACAAGGTATTATACCAGGTTGGTAACTGAAATATTTATCAGTTCTGACTCGGCACAAGTTCATTGACATATTGGTAAAATGATATCGTAAAGAATCAAGATAGAGCGTTAGATTTAAGTATCTAACGATATATTTTTATAAAAATATAATTAAGAATTATAAAGAGCTCGTTTCCGATTAATATCGGAAGCAAAAAGTACAATAAGCTAAATAAGGGCGTATGGAGGATGCCTAGGCTTTCAGAGGCGAAGAAGGACGCGATAAGCTGCGATAAGTTACGGGGAGTGGCACATACATTATGATCCGTAAATTTCCGAATGGGGCAACCCGGTATATTGAAGATATATCACACCGCAAGGTGAGCAAACCCGGAGAACTGAAACATCTAAGTACCCGGAGGAGAAGAAAACAAAAGTGATT
>NZ_CM169894.1:0-1732500 GCF_057162725.1 Tenacibaculum profundi | reverse complement strand
TAAGCGCTGAAAGCATATAAGCGCGAAACCCACCACAAGATGAGATTTCTTTAAAGGGTCGTGGGAGATGACCACGTTGATAGGCTATAGGTGTAAGTGCAGTAATGTATGTAGCCGAGTAGTACTAATAACCCATAGGCTTATGTACGTTCCTCCCGAACTTTTAGGAGTTCGGGAAGGATACTCTTTATGTTCAAATAGTTTTATAAATATTTGAATAAGCGATATGATTTTAGCAATATGTTAACTTATACAGTTGAAATATACTGAAACAATTTAAGGTGATTATAGCAATGGGGCTCACCTCTTACCATTCCGAACAGAGAAGTTAAGCCCATTAGCGCCGATGGTACTGCCACAGGTGGGAGAGTAGGTCGTTGCCTTTCTTTTAAAACTTCTCATTACATTTTGTAATGAGGAGTTTTTTTATACGTTACTTTTTACTTCACGAAATACAATAGCCTTATTATAGAACTTACCAATATTTACAGACTGTCATGTAAAGAAAAATCTAATTATTAAAAAAGCCCAAGTTACCTTGGACTTCATGTAAAGATTTATCAATAGATATTTTATGCAGAATTTCTACTTGCATTGATATTTCCAAATAATGATCGTGTCACTATTTTTTCGAAAATTTCTTGTGTTTTTGAATTTGAATTACCCTCTTCTTCGAGTTTTTGAATCTCTTTTAAAGCATACTGTTGAATTGTTAATAATGGTAGTACAATTTGTTCTCTAATCCCGATAGAAGCTTTACCTGATGGCTCATTCTCCATTAAGGTTGTATAACCTGTAAGTTTTAAAATTAATCGATTAGAAAGTAAGTATTCTTCGTAAATTAATTTCCAGAATTCACCGAATTCTTTGTCATTTTTCATATACTTAGTCAAATCAAAAAAAGATTTCGATAAAGACATCATACTATTTTCGATTAAAGTTTTGAAAAATGTCGACTCATTGTATAATTTAACTATTTTATTGAATTGACCTTTATCTTCAAATTGCTTTATGGCAGTACCAACACCGAAAAAACCTGGTACGTTTTGTTTTAATTGACTCCATGATCCAACAAATGGTATAGCTCTTAAATCATCAAAAACTAAACTAGCATTTGCATTCCGCTTAGATGGACGACTTCCAATATTGGTTTTTGCATAATATTTCAATGTACTCATTTTTTCTAAATATGGAAGAAACTTTGGATGTGCTTTAAATTTACTATAAGTTTGATAACTAATAGTAGCAAGTTCATCCATAACAGAAACATTATCATCAGTTATTAAATCATTTATTCCGTTCAATTTATTACTAATACCGGAACTAATCAATTGTTCCATATTATATTGAGAGGAATCTAATGTTCCAAAATTCGAACTAATGGTTTGTCCTTGTATTGTTAATTGTACTTCTTTATCCTCGATATTAGGGCCCAGGGAAGCATAGAATTGATGGGTCTTTCCTCCGCCCCTAGCAGGTGGGCCACCACGACCATCAAAAAATATTACAATAACACCATATTTTCTAGCAATGTATGTTAACTGTTCTTTTGCTTTGTAAATAGACCAGTTAGCCATTAAATAACCACCGTCTTTAGTTCCATCACTAAAACCAAGCATTATGGTTTGCTTTTTGCCTCTCTTTTCAAGATGTTTCATATAGGAAGTATTACTATATAGCTCTTCCATGACCTTAGGAGCATTAATTAAATCTTTTATAGTTTCGAATAAAGGAACAATGTCGATCGTTAACTCATTATTGAACGCAACTAATTTTAACATAGCATACAGTTGCATTACGTTTAATGAAGTTTGATTGTTGCTAATAATATATCTGTTGGCAGCTGCTTCTCCATTATCTTCTTGAATTTTTTTAATAACCTTCATAGTTTTTAAAGTTTTAAAAGCAAATTCGTCATTAATAATATCTAGATCAATACTACCATTAACTTTGGAAAGAAAATCTATTTGTTCATCTTGACTTAAATCATTGTAGTTATCAGGGAAAATATCTATGTTGTTCTCTTTAAGAGTTTCAATTAGTATTTTAAATACATTATGATGTTGCCTGCTATCTTGCCTAATGTCTAAATTGGCAAAGTGAAAGCCAAATAATTTTATTTTATTTAAAAGACTATCAATTTCCTTTAAATATAATGATTGATGTTCGTCAATAAGAATATATCTTATTTCTAATAGCTCTTTTTTTAAAGAATTTAATGTAATGGAATTAGCATCACTCATGAATATGATTCTGTAGAGTTTATTCTCAAGGTCTATAATTCTATTTTCAACACCAAAAAAGGTTAATTTCTTTTTTAAAATTCGTATATCACGATGGTAATTTTTGATAATAGCTTCCTTTAGTTTACGAGATACTTTCAATGTTATTTCTGGCGTGACAAAGGGATTTCCATCCCTATCTCCCCCTGGCCAAAAACCAATATTTATAATATTATTGATAATATTTTCTACGTTATCAAATATATTTTCTTTTATGTAATCATATATGTTTCCGAAGGAATGATAAAATACATTTTCTAAATACCAAATTAAACTTATGGCTTCATCGTAGGGTGTAGGTTTATTTTGTCTAAAAAATGGAGTTTTTCCAAGTTGAGCTAAAAGCTGAGTAATCTTTTGTAAGTCATTTTCTTTGATAGCTTCAGAAAGAGCCGTAATAATTCCAAGTACTGAACCCGGATAAAATTGTGTTGGGTGTGCGGTTAAAACAATTCTTACTTTAAAATCTTGTAAAAATTGTCTCAGCTGTTTAATTTGATTACTTGAAGAGGCGAATTCTTTTAAATTTCTGAGGGTACCAATACCGTCCATATTATTAACTATAGGAAACGCTGCATCTTCAATAGCGTCAAAAAGAACAACTTGTCTTTCTATATATTGAATAAATCGAAATAATAAGTTTAGTTGACTTTTTTTATCTCTTCGACCTTGATATTTTTCAAAAAAATCTTTTACAATATCTGATGGATCATCTCCTTTTTCGAAGCCTTGTTTACAGGTTTCTTGAAACAAAGGGAGAAGCACGCCTGTTTTAGTAATACTATCAAAAGGAAGTGTCATAAAAATACTATTGTATATCTTATATTTTGCTTCTACACTTTCTTCAAACCTTTTTATTTTGGGTAGTTTGGACATGGTATGTTTTTGAGATTGGAAATTAAAAAACGTTTTCAAAAAACGTCTATATTTGATAGATATTTTTTGAAAACAATTTTTAGTTAAACTTTCGGAAGATCTCCATCACCTTTTGTTAATAGATAACTCGAATTAGATAAATATTTATCAATACTAATAGCAGCCTCTCTTCCTTCAGAAATAGCCCAAACGATTAATGATTGTCCTCTTCTCATATCTCCCGCAGTAAATATATGAGGTATATTTGTTTGAAAATTATTAGCTTTGTAATTACTTTTATGATCTAAAGCCACGCCTAATTGATCACTTAAAGTTGTTTCAGGTCCTGTAAAACCAAGAGCCAAAAGGGCCAAATCACAAGGCCATATTTTTTCAGTATTTGGTTTTTCAACTAGCATTGGACGCTCACCAGGAATAACATCCCATTTTACTTCGACAGTTTTAAGAGCAGTGAGATTACCATCGTTATCAGTAATAAATTCTTTCGTATTAATTAACCAATTTCTATTACAACCTTCTTCGTGTGAGGTACTTGTCTTTAACTGAAGCGGCCAATATGGCCATGGTGTATTTGGACTTCTATGCAAAGGCGGCTTTGGCATAATTTCAAAATTTGTTACCGATTTAGCTCCTTGTCTATTCGATGTACCTACGCAATCTGAACCTGTATCTCCGCCCCCGATAACGATTACATTTTTATCTTCTGCTGAAATAGGTTCTCCTTCAATTTCTTTATTAAATACTAATTTTGTTTGTTGTGTTAGGAAGTCCATTGCTTGATGAACACCTTTTGATTCGATTCCTTTTACAGGTATATTTCTTCTTTTTGTTGCACCTCCGCATAATAATATAGCATCAAAATAACTAAGATTTTTAATATCATAATTTACACCTACATTAACATTTGTTTTAAAAATAATACCTTCTTTTTCCAATATTTTTACACGTCTGTCAATAATTCCTTTTTCAAGTTTGAAATTAGGAATACCATATCTTAATAATCCACCCACTTCGTCATCCCTTTCAAAAACAGTAACGTTATGACCAGCTCTATTTAATTGTTGTGCTGCAGCTAATCCAGCAGGGCCAGAACCAACTACAGCAACGGTTTTTCCAGTTCTAATTTTAGGTAGAGTTGGTTGTATCCAACCATTTGAAAAAGCTTTTTCGACTATGTTTTTTTCAATATTTTCAATAGAAACGGGATCGCTTACTAAGCCTAATACACATGCTTTTTCGCAAGGAGCAGGGCATAATCGACCGGTAAATTCTGGAAAGTTATTGGTTGAATGCAAGATCAATGATGCTTTTTGCCATTCTCCTTTGTATACTAAATCGTTAAAATCGGGAACAAGATTACCAAGAGGGCAACCACTATGGCAAAAAGGAACACCACAATCCATACAGCGAGCACCTTGTTTTTTAATTTCGGATTCTTTTAGCGCAATTGTGAATTCTTTATAATCTTGTATTCTTTTTTTGACTGATATGTTTGATTCGTTCTGTCTTTCAATATCTATAAATCCTCCTAATTTTCCCATACTTTAAGCTGTAATTTTTTTTAAAACTAATTTTTCTTCAGATAATTTTTTCAGTGCTTTTTTGAAATCTTTAGGGAACACCTTGACATATTTTGTTTTTATGGTATCCCAATTATCAAGATGCATATGAGCTAGCTTACTATTTGTATGTTTATAATGATCTTCAATATGTGTCTTTAACTCAAGAAAATCATCAGTATTTAATGGATCAAGATCAACCATTTCTTTATTGCAGAGATTTGAAATAAATTCTTTATCCTCATCGAAAACATAAGCGATTCCTCCGCTCATGCCGGCAGCAAAATTTCTACCTGTTTTTCCAAGAATGATAACTTTACCACCTGTCATATATTCACAACCGTGATCACCAATACCTTCTACCACAGCAGTAACTCCTGAGTTTCTTACGGCAAACCGCTCTCCGGCAATACCATTTATAAAGGCTTTCCCTTTGATGCCCCCGTACAGACTTACATTTCCAGTAATAATATTTTTTGAAGCGTCAAAGCTAGCTGAATCAGGTTTTTTAATAATTAAGGTAGCTCCCGAAAGTCCTTTTCCTAAATAATCATTGGTTTCGCCTTCTACTTTAAGGGTAAGTCCTTTGGTAGAAAAAGCTCCGAAGCTTTGCCCTGCAGAGCCTTTAAAAGTTACATTTAAGGTGTTTTCTGGAAGACCATTTTCACCATGTATTTTCGATATTTCGTTGCTTAAAATAGCACCAATAGTCCTATCTGTGTTTTGAATTGCGTATTCGAGTGTTGTTGTTTTTGAGTTGATAATTGCAGATTTTCCATCGTTTAAAATTTTAAAATCTAGAACATTGTCTAAATTATGATTTTGTTTTTCCGTGTTATATTTAATTGTTTCTTTTTCGCTATTAGGTTCATAAAGTATTGCTGATAGGTCTAACCCTTTCGCTTTGTAATGCTTAATAGCTTTATAGGTATTTAATTTATGACTTTGCCCAATCATTTCATTTAAAGTTCTAAAACCTAATTGGGCCATAATTTGTCTTAATTCTTCAGCAACGAAGTACATGAAGTTAATAACATGTTCAGGAGTTCCTTTAAAGTTTTTTCGTAATTCTGGATTTTGAGTAGCAATACCGACTGGGCAGGTATTTAAATGACAAGCTCTCATCATGATACAACCAGAGGCCACAAGGGGAGCTGTTGCAAATCCAAATTCTTCAGCTCCTAGTAAAGCAGCGATAGCAACATCTTTTCCTGTTTTTAGCTGCCCATCGACCTCAAGAACAACTCTATTTCTTAATCCATTCAAAATTAGTGTTTGTTGTGCTTCAGCCAATCCTAATTCCCAAGGTAGTCCTGTATGTTTTAATGAAGTCAGAGGAGAAGCTCCTGTGCCTCCATCATATCCAGAAATCAATATTACGTCGGCTTTCGCTTTAGCAACACCAGCAGCAATTGTCCCAACACCAATTTTTGAGACTAATTTCACATTAATTCTAGCTTCTCGATTGGCATTTTTGAGATCGAAAATTAATTGTGCTAAATCTTCAATAGAGTAAATGTCATGATGTGGAGGAGGAGAGATTAATCCAACATAAGGTGTTGATTTTCTAACATTTGCTATCCAAGGGAGTACTTTTGGACCAGGTAGTTGACCTCCTTCACCAGGTTTTGCTCCTTGAGCCATTTTTATTTGGATTTCTTTGGCATTTGTTAAATAATTACTTGAAACACCAAAACGACCAGAAGCTACTTGTTTGATTGCACTATTTTTCCAATTGCCATTACTTTCTTTTATGAATCGTAATTTATTTTCACCACCTTCTCCTGAATTACTTTTTCCTCCAATTCGATTCATTGCAATGGCTAAATTTTCATGCGCTTCTTCGCTAATTGAGCCGTAGGACATAGCACCAGTTTTAAATCTTTTAACAATCTCAGTCCAAGGTTCTACTTCATCAATAGATATAGGATCTAAGTTATTAAACTCTAAAAGTCCTCTGAGCGTCATTAAATTTTTATTCTGTTCATTGATTTTATCCGCATATGATTTATAGCTTTCCTCATTTTTACTTCTAACAGCTTGTTGAAGCTTCGCAATAGTTGTTGGATTAAACATATGTTTTTCTCCATTTCTTCGCCATCTATAATCCCCTCCAATTTCAAGATCTAGTAAAGATTGATGATTTTCAATTTTGAATGCTTTGTCAAATCTGGTTTGAATATCCTTTTCAATAACTACAAGTCCTACACCTTCGATTCTTGAAGTAGTGTAAGGGAAATATTTTTTAGTAAAAGATTTTTTCAAACCGAGAGCTTCAAATATTTGCGAAGCCCTGTAAGAGTGAAGTGTTGATATTCCGATCTTATTCATTATTTTGAGCAACCCTTTTCCAATAGCTTTATTGAAGTTATTTACGGCTGTTTCTTCGTCTATAATCTTTATTCCCTTATTTCTAACTTGTTCTCTAATGATTTCGTTGACAAGGTAGGGATTGATAGCACTTGCGCCATATCCGAATAATGTGGCAAAATGATGTGGCTCTCTTGCTTCTCCAGTTTCAATTACAATTCCAAATTTTGAACGTTTTTGTTTATTGTTTAGAGTATGATGAACATAAGAACAGGCAAGCAATGCTGGAATTGGCGCGTATTCTTTATCAATATTTCTGTCAGAGAGTATGATGATATTAACACCTTTTAAAACCGCTTTTTCAACAGACATAATTATATCATCTAAGGATTTTTCTAAACCATTTACCCCATTTTTTATGGGGTATAACATAGGAATAGAAACAGCTTTAAAATCCGGATGATCTATATTTTTTATTTTATCTAAGTCGTCATTTGAAATAACGGGATTTTGTATTCTTAATTTTTTTGCTTGCTCCGGAATGATATCGAATATATTTCCATCACCTCCAATAGCAAGACTAATATCAGTAATAAGTTCTTCTCGGATTCCATCCAAAGGAGGGTTTGTTACTTGCGCAAATAGCTGTTTGAAGTAGTTGTATAGTAATTGAGGTTTATCTGACAGAACTGCTAGGGGAGTATCATTCCCCATTGAACCAATCGCTTCTTTAGCTTGTGTTGCCATGGGTGTTATGATAGTGTCAATTTCTTCTTTCGTATATCCAAAAACACGAAGTCTTGTCTTATAATTAGTTGGCTCGATAGGACACATATTATTTGTGTAAGGAACTTCAGATAAGGCAAGTGTGTGTTTATGAACCCATTTTTGATAAGGTCTTTTAGAGATGATGTCAGACTTTATTTCTTCATCCTCAACAATTCTTCCAGCATTCATATCAACCAAGAACATTTTTCCTGGTTCTAATCGTCCATGTCTTTCTACGTTTTCAGGTTCAATTTTAACGACACCTATTTCAGAAGACATGATAACGAATCCATCTTTAGTTACGGTATAGCGTGAGGGTCTTAAACCATTTCTATCCAATAAAGCACCAATATAATTACCATCTGTAAAAGGAATCGATGCAGGACCGTCCCAGGGTTCCATAATACAAGAGTTATATTCATAAAAAGCTTTTTTGTTATCAGCCATAGTTCGATGTTTCTCCCAAGCTTCAGGAACCATTATCATCATAACTTCAGGAAGTGATCGTCCAGTCATTAATAAAAGTTCAACAACTAAATCCATTGATGCAGAATCTGATTTACCATCACTTACTATTGGGAATAGTTTTTGAATATCTTGACCAAATAAATCACTTTTCATTAACTCCTCTCTCGCTCTCATTCTACTTACATTTCCTCTAAGTGTATTAATTTCACCATTATGACACATATATCTGAACGGTTGTGCTAAACTCCAAGAAGGGAATGTATTAGTAGAAAATCGCTGATGTACAAGGGCTAGTCTTGTAACAACATCTTTTTCTCTAAGATCTTTAAAATACCTACCGATGTCTTCAGGAATTAAAAGACCTTTATATATTATTGTGGTTGTTGAGAGACTTGGAAGATAGAAATAGTCTGATTGAGATAGTTTCGAGTTGCTAATTGTATGCTCTGCAATTTTTCTTGCAGCAAACAGCTTTGCATTGAATTGCAAGTCTGTTTCAATGGAATTTCCTTTGCCAATAAAGACTTGTTTTATTTTGGGTTCTGTTTTAGAAGCTATTTTCCCCATAAAGGAGTTATCAACGGGGACATCTCGCCATCCTATTATACACAAACCTTGCTCTACAATTTCTTTTTCAAGTATAGCTTTACAATAGTTTGATTGGTTGGTGCTTTTGGGTAGAAAAACCATTCCTACGGCATATTCTTTAGGAGAAGGAATGTTGAAAGAGCAAACTCTCTTAAAAAAATCATGAGGAATATCAATTAAGATACCCGCACCATCACCTGTTCGTCCATCTGAGCTTACAGCCCCTCGGTGCTCTAGTTTAACTAAAATCTCTAGGGCATTATGAATGATTGTATTTGATTTTTTTCCTTTTAAGTTACAAATAAACCCAGCACCGCAATTATCCTTTTCAAATTCTGGGTAATATAATCCTTGTTGTTTCATTTGTTGGTTATTTAATTATATTTAAGTTAATTACAACTAACACGTTTGAACGGTTAGTTTTGAAACCTCACGATTGATAATTTGTTAACAAATCGAGAGATATTTAAACTAAAACACCATATTTTAGTAGTATTGAATTGGTTATTTATTTTTATGTTTTCGAGCATACAAATTATTCGCCTCGATCTCTTTTACCTGGATACGCAATTGTTCCATGCTCAGCAAGATCTAGTCCTTTTTCTTCAATTTCTTTAGAAACACGTAGACCTATGGTTTTTTTTAGTGTGTACAGTACAATAAATGCTAGTATTGTAGCCCATAAAGCGTAGGCAATAGCTCCTATTACTTGAATACCCAGTTGAGAAAGTCCTCCTCCGTTAAAGAGCCCAATTCCTTTATCTCCATTAACTCCCCATAGACCTATCACTAACGTGCCCCATATTCCGACAACACCATGAACAGAAGCTGCTCCGATAGCATCGTCTATTCTTAATTTTTTTTCTATAAATTCAATTGAAAAAACAACTAAAACCCCTCCAATTAACCCAGCTAATGCTGCCCCAGTTTCAGTCAGGTAGCTACACCCAGCAGTAATACTTACTAAGCCAGCTAAAGCGCCGTTTAATGTTTGTGCTAGATGCGGTTTTCCATACCAGATCCATGTTGTTATTAAAGCACCTAGACCACCAGCTGCAGCAGATAAATTAGTAATTAATACAATATTCGATGCAGAAATGGCATCTTGTCCTCCCCATGCAAGCTGAGAACCTCCATTAAAACCAAACCAACCGAACCATAAAATGAAAACTCCTAAAGTTGCTAATATTTGATTATGACCAGGAATAGGAATAACTTTATTTCCGACAAATTTACCAATTCTAGGTCCCACTAATATTGCTGCTACCAATGCAGCCCATCCTCCAACTGAATGAACTACAGAAGATCCTGCAAAGTCAATAAATCCTATTTTTGTTAACCAACCTTCACCTTGCCATTGCCATCCACCTGATATTGGATATATAAATGCAGTTATTATTATTGAAAATATAACATATGTTGAATATTTTGTTCTTCCAGCAATGGCTCCAGATACTATTGTAGCAGCAGTAGCAGCAAACATTGTTTGAAATAAAAGATCAACTCCTTCACCAAGGAAAAGACCGCCCCAAAAAAAATACCCATTTGATGTTTTACCATACATTAAAGAATATCCAATTATCCAATAGGTTAAAGAACCAACACAAATATCAAGTAAGTTTTTCATTGCTATGTTTACAGCATTTTTAGATCTTGTCATACCAGATTCAACTAAAGTAAATCCAGCTTGCATAAAAAAAACTAAGATTGCAGAGAGTAGCATCCATAACATTCCCAAATCCTCTTTTATTTTTCCTAGTTCTATTGCTAATGAAGAGGCATCATTATTTTGAATTGTTGTATATATTACATTCATATCATTTTTATTGTAGATTTAATTGAAAATACTTAACAGAATCTTATTTTATATTAGTTTATACTTTTGTATAACCTTTAGATGATTTACTTGTTTCTTTCCAAGGGTTAAACTATTTTTAGATACACCTAGCTTCCAAAAAACAGCATTTAATTAGGGTATTTATATAATGCTTAACATTTATAATTATTGAGTGATACTTTATAGTTATAAAGACAAAAAAATATGTTTCAAAACACGATTATTGTAGGTTGTATATCATCAATTATGCTTCTAATTTTGGTTGAAATAGATTACAAAGTTTCATTTTTTTACGGATATAAACAAATGACATATAGTGTATTACCGCTTAAAAACGTTTTCGTGAGTTATATACGATTCAAAAAATAAGGGGTAAAAATTTTAATATGATAAAAGCGCTTTAGTTAACTTTAACTAAAATAATAAGTACTCAAATAAAGATAAAAAAAATACGAATATAATAAAAATGAATTTTTTTTAATAAAAACACATAAAAGGTGTTTTTTGTTTATTTTTTAAGTCTTTTTTTAATTGTTTTTTCATTAAAATCAATTTTTTATTGAATTTTATTTATTTGTTTAATTGCTTGTTAATGAGGTAAAATTGTAAAATGATCGTAGATTTGAAAAATGAATTATAATTATTCTTACTGTATCAGAATTCAATATCTTGGTTTTAGATTTCATGGGTGGCAAAAGCAACCTGGATTAAAAACAGTCCATTGGGCCATAGATAAAACATTAAAGTTCGTTTGTAAAGGGATCAGAAATAAGTCCATTGGAGTCGGGAGAACAGACGCTATGGTTTCCTCAACAAATTATGTTTTTCAGTTGTTTATAGATGAAAAGCTTAAAGAAACAGATTTTATTGAAAGTTTTAATAAAAACTCACCATCTGATATTAGAGCTTTGACTATTAAAAGAATAACAGATAACGCTTTTAATATTATTCAGCATCCCAAGTTAAAAGAATATCGATATTATTTTTCTCATGGAGAAAAAAATCATCCCTATTGTGCTGCTTTTTTAACAGGAGTTTTACAAATACTTGATCTTGATAAAATGAAAAAAGGAGCGAAGTTGTTTGAAGGGTTTCATAATTTTACGAGATATTGTACAAAGCCTTCTAAGGAAACCAAAGTAGAAAGAGTAATTGATAAATGTATTATTACAGAAAATACTGAGTTTTCGGCATCGTTTTTTCCCGAAAGAAGTTACGTTTTAATTGTAAAAGGAGAAGGTTTTCTTAGGAATCAAATACGTTTAATAATGGGGGCGTTATTTGAGTTAGGAAAAGGAAACTATGATTTAGATTTTATAAAAGAATCTTTAAATCCGAATAGTGATATTGATTTTCTAAAAACAATAGCACCCTCTTCTGGACTTCATTTACATGAAATTGAATTTAAATAATTACGATTTTTTTATATAATGCCTCCAAGTCATTTCTCCAATAATTTTAAAACCTAAATTGTTATATAACTTTAAAGCTTTGGTGTTTTCTTTAACAACATGTAAAATAGGCGTTTTACGTTTTTTTAAAATTTGATTTGAAATGTAAATTACTAATTGTTTAGCCATTCCTCTCCGCATATAATCCGGATGTGTTACAACAGCACTTATTTCAGTATAATTTTCCATTCTAAACCTTTCACCAGTGGCGGCAACGAGCTTATTATTCATAAAAATACCATAATAATCACCCATTTCAAAAGTTCTTTTTTTAAAATAACCAGGCATTACTAACCAAACTAGGTTATAAAGTTCGTTGATGTGTAGTTTAGTTAATTTTTCAATCTTATAGTTATGTTCAAAAGGAATTTTTTCATTGATCATCATCTGATGACAGGCAACAGTTCTGTCTAAAATTAGGCTTTGATGATGTTTGGGTTGTTGATTTCCCACAATGAAAAAGTCATGACATAGTTCACTATACAGCTCCATTGCTTTGTCGGTGTCTTTTATATCGGTAAAGCTACCAAATGGGCATATATCAGGATCGTAAAACTTAACTCCTTTATAATTAATAGCAAATGCTTTATGTGTTTCAGATAGTGCCTTCCAAACAGGATTTTCAAGTTCTGTACTAAACATCTTATATTTATAATAATTCTCAAATATAAATTTTATTTTTATCTCAGATGTCTAAAAAATAAAAAGCTCACCATTCGATGAGCTTTTATTTAGATTTATTTTTAATATTATAAGCTAAATAATACTCCCAAACCGATATTATTCATACTTATTGCATCATTTGACATACCATTAAAGCTTGCTTGAATGGCTATATTATCTGCAACATCATAGCTAACCATAGGTCTGTAATAAAAACCTCCTTCATTACCTTGACTTATACCAACTCCGTAACCGATATCTGCTCCAATACTAAATTTATCCGAAGCTTCATATCTTGCTGCCGCCGCGATTGGTAAAAATTGGGCGTCGCCTATGCTACCTAAAGATAATCCGAAAACTTCTTGTTCTTTACCGAAGAAGTTTATGAAGGCAACAGATGGTCCTGCTTTGAACTTATCAGCAACATCAAATAAATAGTTAGCTTCAGCTCCAAGAGTGAAAGAATAAGCATCGCTAATGTCCCCTACAGGAAGTCCAGCGTTTACACCTACATTAAATTCTCCTTTTTGAGCTTGGATTGAAGTTCCAATAACAATTGCCATAAAAAAAAATAGTTTTCTCATTTTTAAAATTTTTAAAGTTGATTGTTACTTTTCAACATTCGTGCCAATTTTAAAAAAGAGAAAACTTAAATATTTTTTGTAGGGAGAAATTTATCCTTTAATTAAACTTCTTGAAATTACAATTTTTTGAATTTCAGAAGTACCTTCATAAATTTGGGTGATCTTTGCATCACGCATTAATCTTTCTACGTGATATTCTTTTACAAAACCATTACCTCCGTGAATTTGAACTGCTTCAACAGTTTGCTCCATAGCAACTTTAGAGGCATATAATTTAGCCATTGCTCCTGATTGGTCATAATTATCACCTTCATCTTTATCAAAAGCAGCTTTCATTACTAAATGACGAGCAGCAGTTATTTCTGTATACATATCTGCAAGCTTAAATGCTATTGCTTGATGATTGCATATTTCAGTACCAAAAGCTTTACGCTCCTTAGCGTATTTTAAAGCTAATTCATAGGCTCCAGAGGCAATACCTAATGCTTGTGCAGCAATACCGATGCGACCACCAGATAAGGTTTTCATAGCGAATTTGAAGCCAAATCCATCTTCTCCAATTCTATTTTCTTTGGGGACTTTAACGTCGTTGAATTGCAACGTATGTGTATCAGAACCACGAATCCCTAGTTTATCTTCTTTTGGGCCAATATGAAAACCATCCATACTTTTTTCAACAATAAAAGCATTGATTCCTCTATGCCCCTTACTTCTATCTGTTTGAGCGATAACGAGGTAAACATCTGATCGTCCACCATTGGTAATCCAATTTTTAGTTCCATTTAATAAATAATAGTCACCTTTATCTTCAGCAGTAGTTGCTTGAGAGGTAGCATCACTTCCTGCTTCTGGTTCACTCAAACAAAAAGCTCCAATTTGTTCACCTGTAGCTAGTTTTGTTAAGTATTTTTGTTTTTGTTCTTCTGAACCATAAGCTTCTAATCCATAGCACACCAATGAGTTGTTCACAGAAACCATAACAGAGGCAGAAGCATCGATTTTAGATAGCTCTTCCATAATGAGAATGTAGGAAATAGTATCCATACCACTCCCTCCATATTTGGGATTAACCATGATGCCCATAAATCCAAGTTCCCCCATTTTTCGGACTAACTCGTTAGGAAATTCCTGCTTTTCATCTCGTTCAATAACGCCAGGTAATAATTCGGTTTGTGCAAAATCACGAGCAGCATCTCGAATCATTAAATGCTCTTCAGTAAGGTTGAAATTCATTTATTGTTTTATTAATTCACTTGTTAAATTCGTAAAATATGTTTCCAAAGATAAGTTTTTGATGTGAAATATTCAATAGACTTTTCTATTTTTACTGAATATGTTAGATGAAAAATATTTTGTTATTGGGGTAATGTCAGGCACATCTTTAGATGGTGTTGACGTAGTTTATGTTGAATTTAAAAAAAAAGATTTTAGTAAGTATGAGATAGTTTTTAGTGAAACTATTTCTTATTCAGTTGATTGGGTGGAGAGGTTGCGTGGGGGAATATCCTTAACAAGAGATGCTTTATTGGTCTTGGACATAGAGTATGCTGAATTACTTTCTAATCTAATTAATGATTTTATATATAGAAATAATATAAAAAATGTTGATTTCATCGCATCACATGGGCATACCATATTTCATCAGCCCGACAAAGGAATTACATTGCAAATAGGAGATGGTCAAACTATTGCTAATAAAACTTCAAAAAAGGTAGTTTGTGATTTTCGTACACAAGATGTTGCTTTTGGTGGACAAGGAGCTCCTTTAGTTCCAATTGGAGATAAAATATTATTTTCTAAATTTAAATACTGTATTAATCTAGGTGGTTTCGCTAACATATCATTTGATAATGCTATAGGCAAACGGATAGCATTTGATTTATGCCCACTAAATATTGTTTTGAATCATTATGCCAGAAAATTAGGGAGAGATTTTGATGATGGGGGACGTATTGCAATGAAAGGAAAGCTTAATGAGGATTTATTTGAAAAACTTAATAGCATAGATTATTACCATCAAAAGCCACCAAAATCTCTTGGTTTGGAATGGGTTCAAAAAAATATTTTTTCGCTATTAAACGAATTTAACGATGATACTCCAACAATATTAAGAACATTTGTGGAACATGCTGCTTTCCAGATTTATAAGTCAATTGGTAACGAAGTAAGTGTTCTTTACACAGGTGGTGGCGTTTTTAATACTTTTTTAACGAGTCGAATCGATTTTTTTTCTAACCAAAGGGTAGTTTTGATGGAAAAGAAGCTTATTGAATATAAGGAAGCATTAATTTTTGCTTTGTTAGGGGTTTTAAGAGTCGAAAACAAAATAAATTGTTTAGCTTCAGTTACTGGGGCGAATTCTGATCATTCATCGGGAAAAATTTACACTAATAAATCTTCCTAAGCATTAGCAAAATACTTCTTACATAAATATTACAAAATAATTTATATATCAGTATTACAAACAATAGTATTCTGAACAATTTTAAGTAATTAGAGCAGTTTAATTTCAATTTAAAACAAGTTATACTTAATACAAGTAGTTAGGTAAAATAAAAACATAAAACATATATTTTTTTGGTAAGTTTGCGATATTAGGAAATTAAAACATTATTTAGATGAATCAGCTTTAACTTCCCCTTAAGGGGAAAATCACTAAAACAGTTTTGCTAAAAAGGAAAAAACATAAAGTTGAATATTACTAAAATAAAAATGAAAGAATTACTTAAAAAATACGAAGAAAAACAACCTGAAATAGTTTTTAATTGGAAAGATCCAGAAACAGAGGCTGAAGGTTGGACTGTTATAAATTCATTAAGAGGCGGAGCTGCTGGAGGTGGAACAAGAATGAGAAAAGGATTGGATAAATATGAGGTGATGTCACTAGCGAAAACGATGGAAGTGAAATTTACTGTTTCAGGTCCTGCAATCGGAGGCGCTAAGTCAGGTATTAATTTTGACCCTCACGATCCAAGAAAAAAAGGAGTTTTAGAACGATGGTATAAAGCAGTAGCGCCTTTACTAAAGAATTATTATGGTACTGGAGGAGATTTAAATGTTGATGAAATACATGAGGTAATTCCTATTACAGAAGATAGTGGAGTTTGGCATCCTCAAGAAGGCGTTTTTAATGGTCATTTTAAACCAACAGAGGCAGATAAGATAAATAGAATAGGTCAGTTGCGTCATGGAGTTATAAAGGTTTTAGAGGATACTAACCTTTCACCTAGTATTGACAGAAAGTATACAGTAGCTGATATGATTACGGGTTATGGTGTAGCTGAAGCGGTCAAGCACTACTATGAAATCTATGGAGGAAGTGTTGTAGGAAAAAGAGCCATTGTCCAAGGTTTTGGAAATGTTGGTTCAGCAGCTGCTTTTTATTTAGCTCAAATGGGAGCAAAAGTGGTTGGTATCATAGATAGAGTTGGAGGGGTTATTAAAGAGGAGGGTTTTTCTTTTGAAGAAATTACGAACCTTTTTTTAAACAAAGACGGCAACACGTTGATTGCTGAAGATATGATTCCTTTTGAGGAAATGAACACTAGAATTTGGAATTTACCTTGTGAGATTTTTGCTCCATGTGCGGCTTCTAGATTAATTAAAAAAGATCAAATTGATCAAATGATTGCCACTGGATTGGAAGTAATATCGTGCGGAGCAAATGTGCCTTTTGCAGACCAAGAGATTTTCTTCGGACCAATAATGGAGGAAACGGATAAAAAAGTTAGCCTAATTCCTGACTTTATCTCAAATTGTGGAATGGCAAGAGTTTTTGCCTATTTTATGGAAAGAAGAGTAGAAATGACTGATGAGGCAATTTTTAATGATACCTCAAACATTATAAAAAAAGCATTACAGAAAACATTTTCTAAAAGTGCTTCAAAGACAAAAATAAGTGAAACAGCTTTTGAAATAGCGCTGAAGGAGCTAGTTTAAAAGCTTTAAATTAAGTAGTATGTTTAAATATTTTTTAGGGAATAGCCCAAAGTGGTTTAAAATGACCATGATTGGCTTTTTAATCTTCAACATTTTTTCCTTTTTTGTTTTAGGAAAGACCGTAACAGCTTGGCTCTTTATTGGAGAGTTTATTTTTACTCTAGCAATGGCATTAAAATGTTACCCTTTACAATCGGGTGGTTTGTTGGCCATTGAAGCCTTGGCTTTGGGATTAACAACACCTAAAAATGCGTATCATGAAGTGGATACTAACTTGGAAGTTGTATTGCTGTTGGTGTTTATGGTTGCTGGAATTTACTTTATGAAGCCACTTTTGATGTACATTTTTAGTAAGGTATTTACTAGAATAAAATCAAAAGTAATTTTATCCGTACTCTTTGTGCTTTTGTCTGCGGTTTTGTCTGCATTTTTAGATGCTTTAACAGTAACAGCAGTTTTAATTAGTGTTGCGGTAGGGTTTTACGGTGTTTATCATAAGATAAATTCAAGCTCTTCTGATCACGATCATGATGGGACGCTAGATAGAGATGAATTAACAGGAGAAACACTGGAGCAATTTAGAAGTTTTTTGAGGAGTTTGATTATGCATGGTGTTGTAGGTACGGCTCTGGGAGGCGTATGTACGCTCGTTGGAGAGCCTCAAAATTTGTTGATAGGAGAAAGAATGGGCTGGGATTTTATTCAGTTTTTCTTAAAAATGGCTCCTATTACAATGCCTGTTCTTGTATTGGGTGTAGCGACTACAGTAGTTTTAGAGCTAACAGGATGGTTTGGTTTTGGGGCAAAGCTTCCTAAAATCGCAGCTGAAATTATTGAAAAGTATACAGAAAAAGAAGATCAACAGAGAACAGACAAGCAAAAATATGGACTTATTGTTCAAGGAGTATCTGCTGTATTATTAATTGCAGGGCTGGCTCTACATATTGCGCCAGTTGGTTTTATAGGGTTAGCGTTAATTATCGTTCAAACGGCATTTATGGGCATTATCGATGAACATCAACTTGGTCATGCTTTTGAAGAAGCGCTGCCGTTTACGGGGCTTTTAGTGGTGTTCTTTGTTATTGTAGCGATGATTCATGATCAGCACTTATTTAGTCCTATAATTCATTGGGCATTGGAACAAGATCCTTCATCGCAACCAGGATTATTCTATTTAGCAAATGGAATACTATCTGCAATTAGCGACAATGTATTTGTGGCAACTGTTTACATTGGAGAGGTACAAGAAGCATTTAAGGCAGGGCAAATATCTAGAGAGCATTTTGAAACTTTAGCTATTGCAATTAACACGGGAACAAACTTACCAAGTGTAGCAACACCTAATGGTCAAGCGGCATTCTTGTTTCTATTAACTTCTTCATTGGCTCCTTTAATAAATTTGTCATATACTAAAATGGTTAAAATGGCACTTCCTTATACAATTGTTTTAGGTGGTGTTGGATATATTATGGTTAAAATAATATTAATCTAAAATATTAAGAAACAAACATTTTATTTCATAATTTTAAATCCTGAATTTGTTTAAATTCAGGATTTTTTTAAACAATTAAAAAACAACTCATTCGTTAGTAATAAAAACTTAAATTCATTTTAATGATAGCATATTTTCAAGACAAAGGAGAAATAATTGAAGAGGGATCACAAGAAAAAACATTATCAATTTATAATCTGATAATGGACGGTGGTATTGGAGGGCAAATAATCATAGCCATATTATTTGTACTTTTAGCTGTAGCGCTATATATTTATTTCGAACGCTTTTTTGCTATTAAAGCAGCCTCTAAAGTTGATAAGAATTTCATGAATCAAATCAAAGATCATGTTATGAATGGAAAACTTGAAAGTGCAAAATCACTTTGCGATAATACAACTACGCCAGCAGCAAGGCTTATAGGAAAAGGAATTTCAAGAATAGGAAAACCTTTAGAGGATATTAACAAAGCTATTGAAAATGCTGGAAAGTTGGAAGTTTATCAATTAGAGAAAAACGTAAGTGTTTTAGCTACAATAGCAGGAGCTGCGCCTATGATCGGCTTTTTAGGGACTGTTATTGGAATGATTGTAGCTATTCATGAAATAGCAAATTCGGGAGGTCAAATAGATATAAAAATGCTTTCAGATGGTCTATATACGGCCATGACGACAACAGTAGCAGGATTAATTGTAGGGATCATCGCTTATATAACGTATAACCACTTAGTTGTTCGTACAGATAAGGTAGTCTATCAAATGGAGGCTAAGTCGGTAGAGTTTTTGGATCTTTTAAATGAGCCTGTTTAGTTATGAATTTAAGAGGAAGAAATAAAGTAGATCCTAGTTTTAATATGTCATCGATGACAGACATTGTTTTTTTGTTGTTGATATTTTTTATGTTAACATCAACGTTGGTTACCGTTAGTGCTATTGATGTTTTGCTGCCAAAAGCAGGAGGTAAAACAGAAAATAGCACCTCTATTGCTGTTACGATTACTAAAAATTCATTTTTTTATCTAGATAAGACGAAAGTAAAACCAGGTAATTTAGAGAGAGCAATACTTCAAAAGGTAGGGCCTAACAAAAAGAAAACTTTGGTAATTCGAGGAGATCAAAATGTAGCATACAAAAATGTAATGAAAGTCATTGATATCGCGAATAGGAATAAATTGAAAATGATTTTAGCGGTTAAAGGAAAATAATTTTATGGCCATACTAGATACTAAACACAAGAAAAAATCTGCAGTAATAACATTAATTATTTTGTTTTTATTTCTTTATGGTGTGTTTAATTTTGGAATGAAGTATTTGGACCCACCAATTGAATATGGCGTAGCTATTAATTTTGGTAATTCGGATGTAGGTAAAGGAGATCCTGTTGAAAAAACAAAGGAAGCATCCGCCCAAGAGCCTGCTGATGATTTTCAAGAAGATGTGGTAGAAGAAGAAGTTCAGGAAGAGGAAGTCGAAGAGGAAGTAATAACGAATGAAACTACTGATGAGGTACCGGTGGTTAAAAAAAGTAAAGAAGAAAAAAAAGAAGTTAAAAAGCCGTCGAAAAAAGATAAACCAAAGTCAAAACCAAAACCATCAAAAGCAACAACAGACGCATTGAATAGTTTATTAAATGGTACTTCAAAAGATGGTTCATCTGGAGGAGAGGGGGATGATGCGAAGGAGGGTACTAAGGGTAATGCAAATGGAGACCCTAATTCATCAAAGTATTACGGAAAAGGAGGTAGTGGCTCGGGAGGTAATTATAATCTGGCAGGTAGGAAAGCATTATCTAAACCTGTAGAAAAACCAAATTGTCAAGAGGAAGGAAAAGTAGTAGTTAGTATTGAGGTTAATAAAAATGGGAAAGTCACCAGAGCTATTCCTGGTGCCCGAGGAACTACAAATTCAGCAGCTTGCCTATTTGATGCAGCCAAAAAAGCAGCATTAAAAACCAAATGGAATTCAGATCCCAATGCGCCTTCTAAGCAAAAAGGAACAATTATTTATCAATTTTCACTTTCACAGTAAGTTAGACAAATATTTTACAGTAAATGACGTACCAAGAAACACTTGATTGGATGTTTGCACAGTTACCTATGTATCAAAAACAAGGTAAAACTGCGTTTAAAAAAGATTTAACCAATACGATAGCTTTAGCCAAGCATCTCGGAAACCCCGAACGAAAATTTAAATCCATCCATGTTGGTGGAACAAATGGTAAGGGTTCAACAAGTCATATGATTGCTTCAATACTTCAAGAAGCTGGTTATAAGGTGGGACTTTATACGTCTCCTCATTTGAAAAATTTTACTGAAAGAATTCGTATTAATGGAGAAGAAATATCAAAAGATTCTGTAAAAGACTTCATTGTAAAAAACAAACCTTTTTTGGAAGGACAAGGACTATCCTTTTTTGAAATGACTGTATGTATGGCCTTTAATGAATTTGCTAATAAAAATGTTGATATAGCTGTAGTTGAGGTGGGGCTGGGTGGAAGGTTAGATTCTACAAATATAATTACTCCTGAAGTGTCAGTAATAACTAATATAGGCTTGGATCATACTCAGTTCTTGGGAGAAACTTTAATAGAAATAGCAGGTGAAAAAGCTGGGATTATTAAAAATTCTGTTCCAGTAGTAATTGGCGAAAGACAAAAAGAAACAACTCTAGTTTTTGAAAGAAAAGCAGAGGAATGTGGTGTAGAATTGGTTTTTGCTT
The DNA here is from genome assembly GCF_057162725.1 of Tenacibaculum profundi. NCBI lineage: Bacteria > Pseudomonadati > Bacteroidota > Flavobacteriia > Flavobacteriales > Flavobacteriaceae > Tenacibaculum > Tenacibaculum profundi. Next base: position 1,710,966 of record NZ_CM169894.1, on the reverse strand, counting down.
CTGATAGTCATGAGGTTTATTCAACAGATTTGTTAGGAGATTATCAACTTCATAATTCAAGAACAGCTGTGCGGGCTGTAAAGGAATTAAAAGACTATGTTATATCTAAAGAAAGTATAGAAAAAGGACTTTTAAACGTAGTTCGTAACACGAATTTAAAGGGAAGGTGGCAAATACTTCAGGGATTACCTAAAATTATTTGTGATACAGCACATAACAAAGAAGGGTTGTCTTATGTATTGGCGCAACTAAGTAAAGAAAATTATAAGCGACTTCATATACTCTTGGGGGTTGTTTCTGATAAAAAATTGGAAAATGTTTTACCAATGTTTCCCAAAGAAGCCGTCTATTATTTCTGTAGGCCTAACATTCCGAGAGGGCTTTCTGAAGAGAAGCTGAAAGAAAAAGCAAAAAAATATGGATTGAGGGGGGAATCGTATTCTTCAGTTAATGATGGGTATAAGTCTTTGAAAATTAATTTAAAAGAAAATGATTTGGCATATGTGGGAGGAAGTACTTTTGTTGTAGCTGAAATTATATAGAAAAAACTTTATGAAAAGTCTTGTAGATTCTAAAAACTATTATATATTTGCACCCGCAATTAGCAATTAATGTTATTGAAAAGTTAATTATTAGTCGCAAAAAAATATAACTCTATCCTTAAAGAGTATAAAAAATAAGGGCGCGTAGCTCAGTTGGTTCAGAGCACTTGGTTTACACCCAAGGGGTCAGGGGTTCGAATCCCTTCGCGCCCACAAACTCATACTTAGTGAGTATAAATAATTAAGGGCGCGTAGCTCAGTTGGTTCAGAGCACTTGGTTTACACCCAAGGGGTCAGGGGTTCGAATCCCTTCGCGCCCACAGAAATAAAAGCTATCCATATGGATAGCTTTTTTAATTTATAGAGCTATGAAATTCTATGTTTATATTTTATACTCAAGACATCTGGGTAACTATTACATTGGTTCAACTTCTGATGTCGAGAATCGTTTAAAAAAACATTTGTCCAATCATAAAGGATACACGTCTAAAGCTAAAGACTGGATCGTTGTTTACAAAGAAGAATTTCAGACTAAATCGGAAGCGCTTTTTCGAGAGCGTGAAATAAAAAAATGGAAAAGTAGTAAGAAGATTGCGAGTTTGATAAATCAGGGGTACCCCAATTGGTTCAGAACATCCCGATTATCATCGGGAGCGTCAGGGGTTCGAATCCCTTCGCGCCCACAGAAATGAAGGCTATCCATGTGGGTAGCTTTTTTAATTTATAGAGCTATGAAATTCTACGTTTATATTTTATACTCAAGATATTTGGGTAACTATTACATCGGTTCAACTTCTGATGTCGAAAATCGTTTAAAGAAACATTTGTCCAATCATAAAGGATACACGTCTAAAGCTAAAGACTGGATCGTTGTTTACAAAGAAGAATTTCAGACTAAATCGGAAGCGCTTTTTCGAGAACGTAAAATAAAAAATGAAAAAGATTTTTATTTCTGTTTTCATTTATAATGAAGAGCTAATTTAATTTTATTAATACCAATAATATTCATTACTCTTTAAAGAAGAGTCTGTCTGTTAATAATTTCAACATAATTACATTTTAAAAGTAGCGTGTTTCCTTAAAATTACAAAGCTGTTTTTGTAAATTAGTTTATTTAAACATATTGAATGAGTAAACCAATTATAGGTATTGTGGGGCTGGGTTATGTAGGCCTCCCTTTGGCATGTCTTTTCGCTACTAAGTATAAAGTAATAGGGTATGATATTAAAGAAGAAAGAATTAATGAATTAAAAAACGGTGTAGATACTACTTTAGAAGTAGATGGAAAATTATTGTTTGAAGTTGTTGTTGAAGGTTTGAATGGTGAACAAGGTTTATTTTTAACTACTAGTTTTTCTGAGTTAAAGAGGTGTAATTATTATATAGTGGCTGTGCCTACCTGTGTTGATGAAAAGAATCAACCCGTATTGAATTCGTTATTGGAAGCTAGTAAAGTTTTAGGTAAATGTTTGAAAAAAGAAGATATCGTAATATATGAATCTACTGTGTATCCAGGAGCTACAGAGGAAGTTTGCGTTCCTATTTTAGAAAGATCGTCAAATTTAAAATATAATAGAGATTTTTATGTAGGGTATTCTCCAGAGAGAGTTAGTCCTGGAGTGAAGACAAGGACCCTTGAAAATATTTTGAAGATTACATCAGGTTCTACTAAAGAAACTGCATCAAAAATTGACAACTTATATCGATCGGTTCTGAAAAAAGGAACACAGTTAGTATCGTCAATTAAAGTGGCAGAAGCGGCAAAGATTGTGGAAAACTGTCAAAGAGATATTAATATAGCTTTTGTAAACGAAATGGCTAAAATATTTAATTTGATGAATATTGATACTCATGAAGTACTTGAAGCGGCAGAGACGAAATGGAATTTTTTACCATTTAAGCCTGGTTTAGTTGGGGGGTATTGTATTGGCACTGACCCTTATTACTTGACTCAAAAAGCGAAACAATACGGTTATTATCCAGAAGTTATTTTATCAGGAAGAAGGTTAAACGATGGCATGGGGGTATATGTGGCTTCTGAGGTTATTAAGTTGTTGATAGATAAGGGAATTAATATAAAGAAAGCGAATGCTTTAATTCTCGGTTTTACTTTCAAAGAAAACTGCCCTGATGTAAGGAATACGAAGGTTATAGATATTTATAAGAAATTAAGAATGTTTGGTCTTAATACAGATGTTTATGACCCTATAGCAAACAAAGCTTATGTTAAGTCACATTATGAAGTAGATTTAATACAACAACCTATGGATAATAACTACGATGTTATTGTCCTAGCTGTTTCCCATAACAATTTTAGACTACTTGAAATTGAAAAGCTGAAAAGAAAAGGCGGGGTTGTTTATGATGTTAAAAACTTTTTAGCATGTAAAGATAGAACATTGTAGAGTAGGGAGGAATAGAACTATTTTTTATATTTATGATAAATAGTGTTATTTCGAGTGAAGCTGAAAGGGCTTTCTTGAATTTTAATCAGAAATACGAATTCTAGTTCTGTTATGTTTTGATGTGCTTTGTCAATAGTATCAAATTTTAAAAGGCATGGCTTCATGTTTAAAAAATAGAGTTTAAAAATGAAAAATTTTGCATTAGTTGGGGCCGCGGGTTATGTTGCACCAAGGCATATGAAAGCTATTAAAGAAACAGGGAATGATCTACTAGTTGCTTTAGATAAAAATGATAGCGTTGGAGTGCTGGATCGTTATTTTCCAGATACCCTTTTTTTTACGGAAGAAAAATTATTTATAAAATACATAGAGCAATTAAAAAGAGATGAAAATAAAAAAATCGATTATTTTAGTGTTTGTTCCCCCAATCATTTACATGATTACCATGTTTCCATGGCCTTGAGGGCAGGTGCAAACGTCATATGTGAGAAACCATTGACCTTAAATCCATCGAATATAGATATTTTGGAGGCTGTTGAAAAGGAATCAGCAGGAACGATTTATACGATACTACAATTAAGATTGCATCCGAGTATCATTAAATTGAAAAAAAGAATTAATCAAGAAAATAAAAGGCAAAAGTACAACGTTGATCTTACCTATATAACCGCTCGCGGAAATTGGTATCAAAATTCATGGAAAGGGAGTCAAACCAAATCAGGAGGGATTGCCATTAATATAGGGATTCATTTTTTTGATATGCTGTTATGGTTGTTTGGAGAATTGAAAGATAGTTACCTTCATGTAAAAGAAAAAAATAAAATGGCAGGATATTTGGAGTTAGAAAGGGCAAGGGTTCGTTGGTTTTTATCCATTGATAAGAAGACACTGCCAGATGTTATTTTAAAAAAAGGGATGCCAGTTTATAGAAGTATGATAGTTGATAAACAGGAAATTAGTTTTACAAATGGTTTTACGGATTTGCATACGGAAAGCTACGGTAAAGTATTGGCTAAAAAAGGCTTTAAAATGCAAGAAGCAAGGCCATCTATAGAACTAGCTTCGCTAATAAGGAATTCTGTTAAGGTAAATTTAGGAGAAAAACATTTTTTTTTAGCATAGAAAATATATCTTTGCCCAGTTAAAAGCAAATGAAAAAACCTACTAAATAGTTTTGATTTTATTCAAATCAGTAAAAAAATAAAAATATGCAGATGAAAATAGGCATAACATTCAGTGCATTTGATTTATTGCATGCAGGACATATTAAAATGTTAGAAGAGGCGAAGCGTCATTGCGATTATTTAATATGTGGGTTACAAACAGATCCTACAATAGACAGACCAGACAAAAATAGACCGGTTCAATCAGTCGTAGAACGATACATTCAATTGAAAGGATGTAAATATGTGGACGAAATAGTACCTTATGCAACAGAGCAAGATTTAGAGGATATATTGAAGTCGTTTCATATTGATGTGCGAATTATTGGTGAAGAGTATGCAAATAAGAAATTTACAGGAAGAGATTACTGCGAGAAAAAAGGAATTAAATTATATTTCAACAAAAGAGAGCATCGTTTTTCTAGTAGCGGTTTGCGAAAAGAAGTACATGATAAAGAAAATTTAAAAGAAAAGAAATAGAAGACTCTAGTTGTGTTGGCATTTGAGAAACTAATAAGATCTCACCTTGCTTAGTTAACATCTAAAGGAAATGACATTTCATCAAAAAAAATGAATATAGCTGTAATTGGTGCGGGTTATGTTGGGTTGGTTTCAGGAACATGTTTTTCTGAAATGGGGAATAAAGTCACTTGTGTCGATATTGATAAGAGCAAGATCAATAGTATACATCAAGGGGTAATCCCAATTTATGAACCAGGTTTAGAGAAAATGGTTGTAAAGAATATTGATAAAAAAAATCTTTTTTTTACAACTAACATAAGCGAAGCTATTGAAGATGCTGAAGTAGTTTTTATAGCGGTTGGAACTCCCATGGGGGAAGATGGTTCTGCTGATTTACAATATGTTTTAGCGGTTGCTAAAGAAATTGGAATGAAAATGAATCAAGAATTGGTAATAGTAGATAAGTCTACAGTTCCAGTTGGCACTGCAGATAAAGTAAAGGCTTGTATTCAAAATGAACTTGATAAGAGGAATCTAAATCTCAATTTTCATGTGGTTTCGAATCCTGAATTTCTCAAAGAAGGAGACGCGATAAATGATTTCATGAAACCGGACAGAGTGGTTATTGGAGCGGATACGGATTTTTCCATCAAGAAAATGAAACAACTGTATAGTCCATTTTTCCGAACTCATGATCGTTTTATAACTATGGATGTGCGTTCTGCAGAGATGACGAAGTATGCGGCTAATGCTATGTTGGCTACAAAAATCTCATTTATGAATGAGATAGCCAATATTTGTGAGAGAGTAGGGGCTGATGTCAATAATGTGAGACTGGGAATAGGTTCTGATAGTCGAATTGGTTACAGTTTTATTTACCCAGGAATTGGTTATGGAGGGTCTTGTTTTCCTAAAGACGTTAAGGCTTTGAAGAGGATCGGTGAGGAGTATGGTTATGAGGCGCAGTTGATACAGTCTGTTGAAGATGTTAATAATAGGCAAAAGTTTGTAATAGCGGAAAAAGTTATTAAGAAATTTGGAGAAGATTTATCTGGAAAGACTTTTGCAATTTGGGGTCTATCTTTTAAGCCAGGAACTGATGATATGCGAGAAGCTCCATCTATTTACGTGATTAATGAGTTGGTAAAAAGAGGAGCTAGAATTAAAGCATATGACCCAAAAGCAATAAACGAGGCAAGGCATTTTTATCTAAAAGATATGGAAAGAGTTGAGTATTTTGAAAGCAAGTATGAGGTTTTAGATGGTGTTGATGCCTTAATTTTACTTACTGAGTGGAAGGAGTTTAGATCACCTGATTTTGAAGAAATAAAAAAGCAGTTGAAGTGTCCTGTAATTTTTGATGGAAGAAATCAATATATAGCATACGATCTAGAAGAGAAAGGAATAGAGTATTTTAGGATAGGAAAATGAAAAAAAAGAATTTAATAGTTTTTGGTACGCGTCCAGAGGCCATCAAAATGGCTCCTTTAGTTAAGGAATTTCAAATTTATCAAGACATTTTTGAAACAAAAGTTTGCATTACTGCACAACATAGAGAAATGTTAGATCAGGTATTAGATTTCTTTGAGATTACACCTGATTATGATCTGAATTTGATGAAGCCAAATCAGAATTTATATAGTTTAACTGCGGATATTATAACAGGATTAAAAACAATTTTAGAGGAATTTAAGCCAGATTATGTTTATGTTCATGGTGATACAACAACAACTATGGCCTCAAGTATTGCAGCATTTTATTCTGGAGCAAAAGTATGTCATGTTGAAGCAGGTCTTCGAACTTTTAACAAAAGATCACCATTTCCAGAAGAAGTAAATAGAAGTGTAGCAGGAAGTATATGTGATTACCATTTTTCACCAACGATTACCTCTAAAAGTAATTTATTAAGAGAGAATATCTCTGAAGAATCAATATTAGTTACGGGTAACACAGTTATTGATGCATTACATTTTAGTTCGGAAAAAGTAACTTCAAAGAATTATTCTGATGAAGAGGTTGTAATGCTTAAAAATATTGTAAGCACTTCAAAAAGACTAGTTTTAGTTACTGGACACAGAAGAGAAAATCATGGGCAAGGCTTTATAAACATCTGTCAAGCATTAAAAGAAATTGCAATTACGAATGAAGATGTTGAAGTTATTTATCCAGTGCATTTAAACCCCAATGTACAGAAGCCAGTTTATGAATTGTTAAATGATATTGATAATGTAAAACTAATAAACCCATTATCTTATCCGGCATTTGTTTGGTTAATGAATCAATCATACTTAATTATTACTGATAGTGGTGGGGTTCAAGAAGAAGCTCCTAGTTTGGGGAAACCAGTTTTAGTAATGAGAGATACTACAGAGAGACCTGAAGCAGTCGATGCAGGCACTGTGTTATTAGTAGGAACTGATAAGAATAAAATTGTAAAAGAAACTCAAAAGTTATTGGATAAAGAAGAGAATTATTTGTTAATGAGTAAACTTCATAACCCTTATGGAAATGGTAAAGCATGTGGACAAATAGTTAACTTTATTAAAGCATTATAAAAATGAATAAACCAGAAGTTGTAATGATTGGTCTAGGGTATATTGGATTACCTACAGCGGCATTAATAGCGCAAAATAAAGTTACTGTCCATGGTGTTGACATTAATCCAAAAGTTGTGGAAACCATTAATAGGGGTGAAATTCACATTGTGGAACCAGAATTAGAACAAGCAGTTGAGAAAGCTGTAGAAGACGGATATTTGAAAGCATCAACTATTGCTGTGGAAGCGAATAACTATTTGATTGTTGTTCCAACTCCCTTTAAGGGGAAAAATGAACCAGATATTTCTTTTGTTGAAGCAGCAACACGTGGTATTATTCCATTATTAAAAGAAGAGGATTTATACATTATTGAATCTACTTCACCTGTAGGGACTACTGAGAAGATGAGGGACTTAATCTATCAGGAGAGACCTGAGTTAAAAGATAAATTATACATTGCGTATTGTCCTGAAAGAGTTCTTCCTGGTAATGTCATGTATGAATTAGTTTATAATGATAGAGTTATAGGTGGGATTGATGAAGTTTCAACAGAAAAAGCAATAGAATTTTATAGTAAATATGTAAAAGGTGAATTGCATAGAACCAATGCTCGTACGGCTGAAATGTGTAAATTAGTTGAAAATTCCTCAAGAGATGTTCAAATTGCCTTCGCAAATGAGTTATCGTTAATTTGTGATAAGGCTGATATTAATGTTTGGGAGTTAATTAATTTAGCAAACAAACATCCAAGGGTTAATATTTTACAACCTGGCTGTGGGGTAGGAGGTCATTGTATAGCGGTGGATCCATATTTCATTGTTTCTGAATATCCTATGGAATCTAAAATTATTGGAACAGCTAGAGAGGTTAATAACTACAAGTCTTTTTGGTGTGCAGAGAAAATTCAAAATGCGAAATTACAGTTTGAATTAGAACATGGGCGAAAGCCAAAAGTTGCTTTAATGGGATTGGCATTTAAACCAAATATTGACGATTTACGGGAGTCACCAGCAAAATATATTGTGAATAAAGTGTTACAGAACGACAGTAATGGAGAGTATTTCATTGTAGAACCTAATATAAAAGAACATAAGGTGTTTAAGTTAACTTCTTATATAAAAGCATTTAATCAGGCTGATATAATTGCTTTTTTAGTTGCTCATAATGAATTCAAGAATTTAGAAATTTCTATGAACAAGGTAGTTTTAGATTTTTGTGGTATTGTTTCAAAACATATAAATTATATTTAATTTGAAACTTAGTTTTAGATCCTTAGAAGATGGAGTAATAAAAAATATTGGATGGTCTGCTTTGGGTATGGTCTTTTCACGCATTTTTGCATTTGTACTTACTATTCTTGCCACAAGAATACTAGGAGCTACATTATTTTCAGAATTTTCCTACCACAGAAACTTATTAGGGTTAATGATGGTGTTATCTGGTTCATCAATTTCGATAGCTGCTCTACGATATAGTTCAAATAGATTTAAGAAACGTAAAGATTTCGTAAAGATTTATAGTAATCTTAGTTTTATATGTTTAGTGTTTCTTACTTTAACATCTTTATTAGTTTATTTTTTTTCTACAGCGATATCCAATTTTATTACATCAGATGCTAACTTAACTCGTTCGATAAAGTTGTTGATTTTTCCATTGGTCTTTAGTCTATTATATACCTTTAAATCGGGTTTTTATTCTGGTCTAGAATATTATAAGCAAATATCTAAGACTACAATAATTAGTGCTTTGATTTCATTCCCAATACAATGGAGTTTATTTGTTTATTTAGGTGTAGATGGAGGGATCATCGGTTTGGGTATATACTACATGTTGAATTACCTTTTTTTAGAGATTTATTTTGGAATTAAAAAAATAAAAGTTTCATTCGACTTTGAATCAATAGATTTAAAATATGTTAAAATAATTCTTAAATACATCTTACCTCTTTTAGTGTCACAATTAATATTCTTACCAGTTAAAATTTATCTTGAAAGTGAGTCAATTAGAAATGTTGGATTTAAGGAATTAGGTTTGTATCAATTTATGATATCTTTGCAAGTATATGTTGTATTCTTAATTTCTATGGTTAGTAACCCCGTTATTTCATATCTTAATATGAAAGGTTTGGGAGATAGAGAAGAAAAGTTAAACAATAATTTCACTTTGTTTTTTTCAGTAATTACCTGTGCTGTTTTGTTAGTATGTGAAAATTTTGTTTTTAATTATTTAGGAGATGATTACTGTAATATTTATAAGGCTAGTTATATTTATAAAAGTTCAGTCATTATTATTTTAATAATGTCATATAAAACAAGTTTTTTTAGAATTATAGCATTAAAAGCAAAAACTTTAATAAGTCTGTTTAGTAATTTAATTTGGATGGTTATAGTTTTGGTTTCATATTTCTTTATTTTTAATAATCAAGGGATTGTTATTAAATTGGTTTCTTCTTTTCTTTTAGGTTTTTTAATTAATCTAATATACTTAATTACTTATTCAATAATTTCGGGCCTAATAAAATTTAATTCTATAATTAATTTACATTCTGTTTTATTAATTTTTATAGTATTACTAATACTTTATATAAACTAAAAAGTATGAAAAAAATCAATTTAAATATTCTAATCACTGGCGGTTACGGGTCTAACTTAGGCGATGACGCTATGTTATTAGCGTTATTACTTTTTCTAAAAGAAAATCAGAAAGATAAAACCATTGGTGTTCTATGCTACAATAAAAAATACATACCTAAAATCTGTAAAGATATATTTAAAGATGTAAGATATATTGATCGATCAGATTCATATGAAATAAGTTGTGATACTTTGATTTATGGAGGAGGAAATCAGCATTTTAGCATTGGTTCTTCAGGTAAGAATGATAATAATTTTAGAAATCTTCGAAGAAGAGTCAAATTTTTAATCAAAAATAAGTCTCAGTTATTCTTTTCACTTTTGAAAAAGATTAATAAGAATGAGTTAATTTATAGAAAAAAGGTTTTCTTAGGTATAGGATTGGGCCCGTTTGAAAAAACTCCTAATTTAGATTATTTAGATAATAGTTTAGTAATTTTAAGAGATAAATTTAGTTTTAATTATTACAAAAATTCAATCTTAGGAGCTGATTTATGTTTTAATCAATATTTTTTAAACGACATAAAAAAACACATTGCTCAGAATCGAGATGAAGAAAAAAAACATCCTAAAAAAAGAATATGTGTTGTATTAAGAGATTGGTATCATAATAATAAGGTTAATGATGATGTGATCAACATGATTAATGATTTTATCATTAAACTAAATTCATATAAAGATGAGTTTGAAATTAATGTTATCAGTTTTTGTGATGTATTAGATTTTGAATTCAAAAGTCAACTAAATTATTATGATAATTTCTTTGAATATAACTCTAGGAGTTCGAATATTTATAATGTAATTTCATTAATTGACCAAAATGATATTATTATTACTAGTAGATATCACGGAATGGTATTTGGTTCAATATTGAATATTCCTACCATTGGGATAAATATTGATCAAAAATTGAAAAATTTTGAAAATGAAGAGAAGGTTGATGCAATTACTACTGTCGATATATCAAACGATTCAACAGAATTACTATCAAAAGTCACAATCCTTTTAAGTCTAAATATTAAAGAGCTTGAACAACAATTTGAAATAAGAAATGGAAAAATGATAGAAAGGAATTCAAAAATGATGAAGCAATTGAATAAGTTTTTTTAATTTGATAAGTAAATGTTTTTTATAATTTTAATTATACTATTACTTTTATATTTTTTTACAGGAGGGACTGCATTAGGAGTATCTTTAATTATGATTGCCTTTATGTCTTTTCTAGGAATTTTTACAAAATATAGTTTTCAAAGAAAGTTAAATTTACTTTTTATAATTTTGATAGGAGGATGTTATCTACTAACTTATAATTACAATTATAATAGCATAATGTCACCCCATGGAGATGATAGTTTATTTATCGATTTAGCATTAAATAATCCTTCATTCAAAGAATTTTATTCCTTTTTAATTCATAAAATATTTAATTTTTTGGATTTATTCTCTTTAAATTTAAAGGATAAAGTATTTCTTTTATATTTCTTTACTTGGGTTTTGTACGAAAAATTTATTGAAAAATCGTTTAAGGTTTTCAAGAAAGTATTCTCTAATAGAAAAATAAAATTTAAAATTTATTCAACAATTTTAATTTTTAATGTAATTATTCAAACAAGTTTTATCCATTTATATAGAGATTTAACGCTTTATTTTCTTTTAATATTAGGTTTACAATTTTTATTGAATAGAAGATTTGTGTTTTTTATAATATGTGTTTGTTTAAGCTTTTTAATAAGAGGGGCTAATACCTTTTTATTTTTACTAACTATAATCATATTTACTAATAGAAATATAATTTTTGGTACAAAGACAATTTATCATAAATATATTAGAAGTATTTTATTGATTTCTCTAATACCTTTGTTTTCGTTTTTGTTTATATTTATTAGTCCTTATTTAAGTAGATTTTCTAATGCATCAGCTAAAGGGATTACTCTCATCGAAATGGTGAATCAAAGGAGAGATATTATGTTAAGTAATGATGTTGAAAATCAGGTTACTTATAAGGTTATTAAAAGTAATTTTTTAGTTCAAATTACATTTTTACCAATAGTTACATTATTATCTCCTTTAAAATATCAAAAGTTTAATCAAGTAAATAAAAGAGTGAGTTTTAAATATGAAATACTATATTTAAATAATTATAAAGCTTATGGGGAGTTTATTTTATCAATAATTAGTTTAGTGTTTTTAATAATTTATTTTCCAAGATTTATTCTTAATATCAAAGAGTATATAAATTCAGACATTGACTTTTGGAGTATTTTTGTGATATTATTTTTATACTTATATTCGATTTCTTTTGTAAGCCTTGTACCAAGGCATAAAACTATGTTCTTAATTTTATATTCACTTATTTGTTCTTTTGAGTTTCATAAAAATAGAAAAATACTTTTAAAAAGAAATAATACAATAAGTATCACAATGTTTGTTTTAGTAATTTTATATAATATATGGTAAAAAAGAAAGTGTTCATAGTTACAACACATTCCACATTTGAAAGTGGAGGTGTCGGAACTCATTTGTCTGTTATGAATTATGAATTTACGAAAAGTAAATTCGATTTTAATTTAATTTTAGGTTTTAACAAAACTGAAAAAATATTTTATAAGATAATAGATTTTGTTTTAAAGAAGACGCCTTTTTCGCCTCTGGTATTAATTTTTAGGGCATATTTATTATACTCTAAATTGAAAGCTGAAATTAAAAAGCAAGATATTAAAAGCCTAAAAATAATTTCTCATGACAAATTTTCATCTTTAGCAGGAATATTGGTGAAGTTTTCCTTATTAAAGGAAACAGAAGTTTATCAAGTTTTACATGCACCTTTTAGTGAACAATTTTTGATTACTAATAAAAATAACAAAGATTTATTTGGTTTTTCAAAATTCCTTGATGTATCTATATCAAAACTAGTAGATGGTGTTATAGGAGTTGACGACTTACAATTAAATATAGAGCAAGGTATGTATGATTTAAAAAATGATTTTAAAGGTGTTGTAGTTAGTAATGCAGTTAATATCTTACAATTAGATAATGTTGTTAATAAAAGAAAAAATCATAATGAAGATTTTATAATTATAGCAAGACACTTGCATAAAAAAAATGGTGTTGAGTATGGGATTGAAGGCTTCTTGAATTATTACAATAATTCAAAGAATAATAAATTCAAAAAAATTATTGTGATCGGTGATGGTCCATTAAGAGAGGATCTTGAAAAGAAATTTAAAATAGAAATAGAAAAAGGAATCGTAATTTTAAAAGGTAGGGTAGACAATAAAGAAGCTTTAGAATTAATAAATAATGCTTCTTTGAGTATTATTCCTTCAATTCCTGTTGGTAATTATATAGAAGCAACATCATTAACAATGTTAGAGTCTATGTATATTGGTACTCCTGTTATAGCTAGTAATATTGGAGGTTTAGCAGATACTATTGTGAATAATGAAGATGGAATTCTAGTTGAGCCAAGAGAACCGATTCAAATAGCTGATTCAATTTTAGAATTAGAAAAGAATGAAGAAAAATATCAGAAAATTATATCTAATTCTAGACAGAAGGTTATAGAAAATTATTCATCTGGAGTTTGGTTCGACAAAATAATTAAATTTATCAATTAGTGAAGGTTTTAATCAATTTAATGCCAATTAAAAGTGGGGGAGGACAACAAGTTGCTTCAAATTTTGTAATTCAGCTTTTAAAAAAAAAAGATGTTTTAGCTTTTTTCCTAGTTACAAAAGACACGTATATTCATAAGGTTTTACAGAATAAACAATATGAAAATATGTATGCTGTAAAAAAAGGATTATTAAAACGATTAAGTTTTCAATTGTTTAAACTAGGAAGAATTATTAAAAAGAATAATATTAATATCATTTATACGATGTTTGGTCCAGGATTGAATTATAGGGGAGTAAAATCAGTTACTGGTTGTGCATATTCAAATCTCTTTTTTCCTGAAATTAAATTTTGGCAAGGCTATTCAGGTTTTGAACTATTAAAACTCAAATTAATTGATAAGTATCGTTTAACATCGACATTAAAATCAGATTATATAGTCTTTGAAAATGAGTCTATGCTTAGGAGAGCGGTAAACTTATTTAACTATCCTATGGAACGAACTAAATTGATATTACCTTCAATATCTGCTTATCCAAGTATAGAGATTAGCGAAATTTTTGAGGAAAAATTAAAAAAGATTGATAGTTCTAAGTTTAATTTTTTAATGTTAACTGGATGGCATAAAAATAAGAATATTGAAATTGTTCCTTATGTTTTAAGTGAATTATCAAAGTTGGAGTGTAAAGATATTGATTTTATAATAACAGTTCCAGAGGATCATCCTGAATCTTTGAAGTTAAAAGAAGTAGCAAAAAAGTTTTCTGTTAAAGAGAAAATTAAATTTATAGGATCTGTTAAACCTGAAGAGGTTCCACTATTATTTAAAGAAATAAATGCAGTAGCACTTTTCAGTTTATTAGAAAGCTTTAGTAATAACATCATAGAATCTTGGTGTCTTAAGAAACCTCTATTTATATCAGATGAAGAATGGTCAAGGGCGATTTGTGGGGATGCGGCAATTTATGTTGACCGAATAAATGCTGTTAAAATAGCTGAAAAAATAATTAGTTATAGAAAAGATCCAAATTTACAAAAAGCGATAAAAGAGAATGCGAAAAAAGTTTTGAAGTTGTACCCAAATCCTGAAGAAAAGGTTGATTTACAGTTAGATTTTTTAAAAGAAGTAGAATGAAAAAGAGTATTAAAAACTTTCTAGTTTGTACTTATGAATTAATTTCTTCGATAGTATTCGCTTTACCAAGGCATCGTGTTTTTACTTTTGTTAAGAGTAATTATATGAGAATTCAAGGGGCTGAAATAGGGAAAGGAATTACTTATTATCCTGGCATTAAAATTAATCCATGCATTAACCTTAAATTGGGGAATAATGTAGATTTGGCCTGGGGAGTTCTTATAACTACAACGGGGGGGGTTGAAATTGGAGATAGAACTTTAGTGGGCTATGGAACCAATATTTTATCAGCAAATCACGTTATTCCTGAAAACAGAGGAAGGATATTTGAATCAGGACACATAAAGAAAAAAGTTATAATAGCAAATGATGTGTGGATTGGATCTAACTGTATCATTTTAGCAGGTACTAGAATAGGAGAAGGTGCAGTAGTAGCAGCTGGATCTGTAATAACTAAGGATGTTGAACCATTTACCATAGTTGGAGGAATTCCAGCGAAAGTAATTAAAAAAAGGAATTAGATTGAAACAAATAATACAAGACCTTAAGAAAGGAGATACAATATTAGAAGAAGTTCCTGTGCCCTTAGTTAAGAAAGGGCATGTACTTATAAAAACAACAAAGACATTGGTATCTCTTGGTACAGAAAAAATGTTAGTAGAATTTGGAAAGGCAAATTTTATTCAAAAAGCGAAACAACAACCGGATAAGGTAAAAATGGTTTTAGATAAGGTAAAAACCGATGGTTTAAAACCAACAATAGATGCAGTTTTTAATAAATTAGGTCAACCATTACCACTTGGATATTGCAATGTAGGAGAAGTTGTAGCTGTAGGAAAAGGCGTTTCAGAATTTAAAATTGGTGATCGAGTTGCATCTAATGGTAATCATGCAGAATATGTTTTAGTTCCTAAAAATCTTGTTGCAAAAATTCCAGATAACGTATCGGACGAGGAGGCTGCATTTACAGTAATTGGCGCTATTGGATTACAGGGTGTTAGGTTGTTGAATCCGACATTTGGCGAAACAATTGTAGTTGTAGGGTTAGGTCTTATTGGTTTAGTAACAGCAGAACTTCTTAAAGCCAATGGGTGTAATGTTATTGGATTTGATTTTGATCCTGAAAAAATTAAAATAGCAAAGTCAAAAGGTATAACAGCAATAAACCCATCAGAAGGAACAGACCAGGTTAAATTTGTAGAAACCTTTACAAATGGAATAGGTGCTGATGGCGTAATTATTACTGCTTCAAGTAAAAGTAATGATATTATAGCACAATCAGCACAAATGTGCCGTAAACTTGGTAGAATTATTCTTGTAGGTGTAATAGGATTGGATATTAGTCGAGCAGACTTTTATAATAAGGAAATATCTTTTCAAGTTTCTTGCTCTTATGGACCGGGAAGATATGACGAAGAGTATGAACAAAAAGGTAATGATTATCCAATAGGCTATGTTCGATGGACAGAAAAGAGAAACTTTGAAGCTGTGCTAAATGCGATTTCAGTCGGTTCATTAGACGTAAATCCATTGATAACAGAAAGAGTTCCTCTTGAAGAGTTTGAGACTATTTATGGAGACATGTCTTCTTCTAAATCTATAGCATCAATCTTAGAATATAATTCTACGGAAAAACCCAAAAACACAGTTAAGTTAAACGAGAAAACGTTTGATGGCAATAAAGGAATTATAGGAATTGTTGGGTCCGGGAATTTTACAAGTGCTACTATTTTACCAAGCCTAAAAAAATTAAATGCAGATATAAAATATATCGCTAGTTCTGGCGGATTATCCTCTACTACTATGGCAAAACAATATAGTATTACTAACTCAACAACAAATTACAAGGAAATACTTTCTGATACGGAAACAGATTTGGTCTTTATTACAACGAAACATAATATGCATGCGTCAATGGTTCTAGAAACATTGCGAGCTGATAAAAGTGTTTTCGTTGAAAAACCATTGGCTTTAAATAGAGATGAACTTAGTGAAATTATAGAAGAATATAATGCTAGAAATGTTTCAATTTCTGTTGGGTTTAATAGACGATTTGCTCCTTTAGCAAAACAAATGAAGAAAGTTTTAGGTAATGATAATACTCCTTTGAATATTGTAGCAACAATGAATGCAGGGTTCATCCCTTCTGATGTTTGGGTGCATGATATGGAAGTAGGGGGAGGTAGAATAATTGGAGAAGCATGCCACTATATTGATTTATGTACATATTTAGCTGGAAGTAAAGTAAAATCTGTATGTATGAATTCCATGGGGGTTAATCCAGAAGAAAATACGGATAATGCCAGCATTCTTTTAAAATATGAAAACGGAACTAATGCTGTAATTAACTACTTCGCCAATGGATCAAAAGCTTATTCTAAGGAGAGAGTCGAGGTATATTCTCAGGAAAGAACTTTAGTAATGGATAATTGGCGAAAATTATCAGGTTTTGGATTTAAGAAATTCTCAAAATGCTCTTCTAAACAAGATAAAGGTCATTATAATCAATTTAATGAATTGATTAATAGCCAAAAATTAGGTGGTGAATCAATCATCCCTTTTGAAGAGATTGTAAATACAACCAAGGCATCCTTTGCTGCTATTGAATCTTTGAAAGAAGGAAGATGGATAGAAGTAAAATAATTACGTTATATGATACAATTAAATACTTAAAGCCTGTCCAAGTTTATTACAGGCTTTACTATTTATTACGTAATCGATTTTATAAAAAATCATATTCTAATAAGGAAATAGATCGAGTTATAGATTTACTTTGGAGTGACGAAGTTTTTAATAATACATCTTATTTAGGAGCTAATAAATTTGAGTTTTTAAATATTCCAGTGAGTTTCAATAAAAAAATAAATTGGAATTATTCTGAATTCGGAAAATTATGGACTTATAATTTGAATTATTTTGACTTTTTAAATCAAAAAAATATTTCTGTTGACTCTTGTTTAGAGTTGATCAAAGATTATATCAATCAAGATTCGACATTATTAGATGGTAAAGAACCTTATGTTATTTCATTAAGAGGAATTAACTGGGTTAAATTTTTGTCAAAGAATACTATAAAAGATAAAATCATTGACGGAACACTTTATCACCATTATGAAATTTTATTAGATAATTTGGAATATCATCTTTTAGGTAATCATTTATTAGAGAATGGATTTTCTCTACTTTTTGGGGGATATTATTTTCAAGATGAAAAATTATTAGATACCGCTCGAAAAATTTTAAAGTCTGAATTAGAGGAACAAATTTTGAAAGATGGAGGGCATTATGAGCTCTCTCCAATGTATCATCAGATCTTATTGGGAAGACTTTTAGATTGTATTCAATTAATGAGACGAAATGAGCAGATTAATGATCGAAATTTATTGAGTTTTCTAGAAGAAAAGGCTTCTAGCATGTTGTCGTGGTTAAATAATCTTACCTATAAAAATGGTAATATCCCATTATTAAATGATAGTTCTACAGGAATAGCACCAGCTTCAAAAGAGTTATTCAGTTATGCTAAATCTTTACATCTAAATTGGAAAAATATTAAATTATCTGATTCAGGTTATAGAAACTTCAAATCAGATATATTTGAAGTTGTTATAGATGTTGGGGATATCCAGCCATCTTACCAGCCAGGACATGCACATTCAGACACTTTTAGTTTTGAATTATACGCTCAGAATATCCCAATTATTGTGGATCCTGGTGTTTCTACTTATGAAAAAAATGAGAGAAGACAGAAAGAGAGAGGTACCCACTATCATAATACTGTACAATTAGGTAATTTAGAACAAACACAAGTCTGGGGAGGGTTTAGGGTAGCAAAAAGAGCTAAGGTTTTTGGTGTAATTGAAGATGAGAATAAAGTGCTTGCCAAACATGATGGATATAAAAATAGAGGAGTTATTCATTCGAGACAATTTCATTTAGACCGAAATACTTTCTCCATAAAAGATTCCTTGGAAGGCAAGTCTTCATTGGACAAAAAAATGATTTTACATTTTCATCCTGACGTTAAAATAAACGAAATTAGTAAATCTCAGTTCCAACTAAATAATCTAATATTGAACCTTAGAGGCCAGTATGATAAAGTTGTTATTCAAGATTATGAATTTAGCATGGGTTTTAATAAAACAAGAAAAGGAAAAAAAATAATGGTGTTTTTTAACAGAGAATTAGAGACTCGTATTACCGAAATATAATTATGAAAATATTATTCCTAACATTTTATTACGAACCAGACTTGTCAGCAGGGTCTTTTAGAAACACTTCGTTACTTAAGGAGCTTTTAAATCACCTGGATAGTAATGATACGGTTCATGTAATTACAACGCAGCCTAACAGATATGACTCTTTCAAAGCAAAGGCTAAAGATAAAGAGGAAATTAAAGAAGGTATAGTGGTTAACAGAATTAAAATCCCCGAACATGGAAGCGGAATTATAGGACAAATTAAATCGTATAAAGAGTTTTATTTTAAAGCTTTAAAGCTTATAAAGGACGAAGAATATGATTTAGTTTATGCTTCTTCGTCTCGTTTATTTACGGCATATCTCGGTGCAAAAATTGCTAGAAAGAAAAAGGCTAAACTTTATTTAGATATTAGAGATATCTTCAGAGAAACTATTACGGATTTATATAAGAATAAGATCATTAATCTAGGATTAAACTTATTTTTAAAACCCGTTGAGAATTTTACTTTTAAAAGAGCTGGACATATAAACTTAGTTTCAAAAGGATTTAAGAGTTATTTTGAAAAATATAAAAAAACAGAATATTCATTTTTTACTAATGGTATTGACGAATTGTTTTTATCCTCCCCAATAGATAATACTGAAGAAAAAAAGAGCGAAGTTAAAACCATAATATATGGCGGTAATATTGGAGAAGGACAAGGATTAGACTTAATTATACCAGATATAGCTAAGAAACTATCTAGAACACATAAATTTCAGATTATTGGTGATGGTGGAGCTAGAGAAAAACTGGAAGAAAAATTAAGAGTAAATAATATCGAAAATGTTGAAATGATTCCTCCGGTCAATAGAAATGAGCTAATAAGTTATTACCAAAAAGCGGATTATCTATTTTTACACTTGAATAAGCATAAGGCATTTGAAAGAGTATTACCATCTAAACTTTTTGAATATGGGACTTTTAATAAACCTATAATTGCTGGTGTAGATGGATACGCGAAACAATTTTTGAAAGAAAATATGTCTAACTTAATTTTGTTTGAACCAACTAATGCAGATGAACTTTATAATAGTTTGACGAATTTCAAATATAGAAATGAGGAAAGAAAACAATTTAAGAAGAAGTATAGTAGAACGGAAATTAATAAGAGAATGACAGAGTCAATAATAAGTTTTGGAAATGACCAATAATATTTTAATTAGTGGAATTACAGGTTTCGTTGGGTTTAACTTATCAAATTATTTAAAAGAAGACTACAGAATCCAGGGAGTTTCAAGGAGAACATCAGATAAATTCATTTCTTATGATGTCTTAAATAAGGAAGTTTTAAATGCAAATAAAGCTTTTATCCATTTAGCAGGCAAGGCGCATGATTTAAAAAATACTTCGCAGGAGAAAGAGTATTTTAATGTTAATTTTGAGCTTACCAAAAATGTATTTGATAAATTTTTAAATAGTGACTGCGACGTTTTTATTTTTATGAGTTCCGTAAAAGCAATTGCGGGTGAAGTTGAAGGAGTTTTGGATGAAAGTCATGAGTCAAATCCAGTAACGGCTTATGGGAAATCAAAGCTGGCCGCTGAAGAGTATATTTTAAGTAAAGAAGTGCCTAAGAATAAAAGAGTTTACATTTTAAGGCCATGCATGATTCATGGCCCAAGTAATAAGGGGAATTTGAATTTGTTATATAATTTTGTGTCTAAAGGTATTCCTTATCCATTTGGGAAATATGAAAATCAACGATCTTTTTTATCGGTGAAAAACTTATGTTTCGTAATTAAAGAGTTGATTGAAAATAAAACAATACCATCTGGTGTTTACAATATTGCTGATGATACACCGCTTTCTACAAAAAAACTGGTTTTAAATATAGGGAAAGCAATAGAAAAAGAAGTGAGGGTGTTAAATTTACCAAAGTCTGTGCTAATTATTTTAGGTAAAATTGGGGATATATTACCAATTCCAATAAATACAGAAAAAATACATAAACTAACGGAAAACTATATGGTATCCAATAAAAAAATTAAAGATGCTATTGGAATAAAAAAATTACCATTATCTGCAGAAGAAGGTATACATTTAACAATTAAAAGTTTTATAAAATAGAATTATAATAATGATACGTCTTTTTGATTTTATATTCTCATTATTTGGAATATTAGTTTTATGGCCTTTTGGCTTAATCGTTTATATTTTAGGTTTGTTTGATACTGGATCTCCAATTTTTAAACAAAAAAGAGTAGGGAAAAATAAAAAACCATTTACTTTGTTAAAGTTCAGAACAATGAGTGTGAATACAAAGTCTGTAGCAACTCATCTAGCAAATAGTAGCTCAGTTACCAAGTTAGGATCTTTTTTACGAAAATCTAAATTGGATGAATTACCGCAGTTAATTAATGTTTTAAAGGGAGACATGAGTCTCGTTGGCCCTAGACCAAATCTTTTTAATCAAGAAGAATTAATAAAAGAAAGAGGCGAGAGGGGTGTATATAATTCTTTGCCGGGAATAACTGGCTTAGCTCAAATAAATGAGATAGATATGTCTACACCAAAGCAATTAGCGGAGGTTGATGCAGAGATGTTGGATAATTTGACTACGAAAAAATATTTTCAATATATACTGGCTACAGTTGGAGGTAAAGGGGCTGGTGATAGAATTAAAGAATAATAAAAATAACGTAGCTCAGAAATTTTCTGAGTTTATTTTTGAATTTATGGTCTCGTCCTAAACAGATAAGCCAAAAATAACACCGCAAGAAGTGTTTAAATGAAAAGCTGTTTGAGCGTAGCGAGTTCTTTTCATTTAGGTTCGAGGATGTTTAATTTTGAGCGAAGTATGGTTAAGGCTATATTTTTGTTTATTTTTCATCAACGGAAAAAGAAAATACTAGACATTTTATTTCGTGATGTGAGTTTATAGTTATTGATATTCAAGTTTTAAAAATATTGATTACTAGAAAGTTAAGATTGTGTATTGCGTTATGTATAAACTTTCTTTCATTTTGTCTTGATACAAAACGAAACAAAAAATCAAGTTCAGCCTAGGAAATTACTTCGTAACGCTCACTTTTGAAACTACTACATGCTTGATGCTTCGCATCGCAGTTCCGTTTCTTCGTTCACTATTTCTTTGTTTAGACATTTTAATAAGAATTACCCGTCATAAGCAGGCAAGCCAAAAACAACACCGCAAGAAGTGTTTAAATGAAAAGCTGTTTGAGCGTAGCGAGTTTTTTTTACTTAGGTTCGAGGATGCTTAAACGATTTTAACTTTTATTTGTGCACACCGTTTAATGCCGATATACATTTGATAGCCAATAAAAAACGAAGTGAATTTATTGGGTAGCATCAAATGATAATCGGTATTAGTTTTGAGCGCAGTCTTGTGAAGACTAGATTTTTTGGTTCTTTTTCATCAACAGAAAAAGATAATGATTTAAAAAATAAGTAGTGCATGTTCTTGAGAATTCTCCTAAAATTGAAATGTCAGTTCGAGTGATTTTTAATGAGGGTTAACGAAGTAAAAAATGTATCGAGAACTATATTAAAAACGTTTTAAAAGGTATGTAAAATAAGCTTTTGGGTGTTTGAACTTAAATAGTCTGAATTTTTATATTTGAATAGCGCAAATTATTGTAATTGGTGTTTTTTTGGTGTATATTTACATCAAAATTTAAATATTTTAGTATGGCAAGACAAAGTATTTCGTTAACCCAGCCAAATGATGAATGGCTAAAAAAGCAAATTATTAGCAAAGAATTTAGCAGTAAAAGTGAATTAATAAACGATTTAATCAGGCAAGCTAGGGGGCAGCAACATAAAATTGATTGGTTGAGATTGAAACTTGAAAAAGGAGAGCAAAGTGGGTTTACTTCAAATTCAAGGGAAGACATCTTAGCCAAAGCTAAAAAGGGGGTTAGATGACATACCAACTAACTAAAGAAGCGGAAGAAGACTTGATTAGAATTTATCGTTACGGATATAAAACGTTTGGAGAAACTCAAGCAGATAAATATTATGCTTCTTTTTTTGATAGTTTTGATCGAATAGCAACGAATCCTTTTCAATTTCCTAGAGCAGATCATATTCGAGAAGGGTATCGATATTGTGTTTCAGGTTCAGATACTATTTATTTCAGAATAAATGACAGTACAATTGAAATTATTGCTATTGTGGGGCATCAAGATTTCTGTGAGTAAATCATTAGGTGTTACTAGTGCAGTCGAAGTGTTAAATTGCTTTTCATTTCAAATAATTTAACTCGAGGTGAAGATTAAATAAAAAGTTTTATAGCCATTCTTTTTCATCAATGGAAAAAGAAAAACACTAAACATTTTATTTCGTGGTGTTAGTTTTGTAGCTATTGATATTCCTGTTAAAAATATTAATTATTAAAAGGCTAAGATTATATGTTGGATTATATCTAAATTTTGTTTCATTTTGTCTGAATACAAAACGAAACAAAAAATCAAGTTCAACCTAGGAAATTACTTGGTAACGCTCACTTTCTAAACTACATGCTTGATGCTTCGCATCGCAGTTCCGTTTCTTCGTTCACTATTTCTTTGTTTAGGCATTTTAATAAGAAAATTACCCGTCATAAGTAGGCAAATCGAAAATAACACCTCAAGAAGGGGTAAGATTAAAAGATGTTTGAGCACAGCGAGTTCTTTTTATTTAGGTTCGAGGATGCTCAGTTTTTAGCGTCGACTGGTTAAGGCTATATTTTTTGTTTTTTTTTATGAAAGGGAAAAAGAAAAATACTAAACATTTTATTTCGTGATGTGAGTTTTGTAGCTATTGATGTTTTAGTTAAAAACATTGATTAATAAAAGGTTAAGGTTATAGGTTGGGTTATATCTAAACTTTCTTTCATTTAGGTTCGAAGATGTTTAGTTTTGAGTGCCGACTGGTTAGGACTAGATTTTTTGGTTCTTTTTATGAAAGGGAAAAAAGCAAATAAAATACGCTTCGCTATTACTTTATTTAAATACTAATTATAAATTATAATGAATACAAGAAATACTTATTTAAAAATTGTATCACATATTTCTCATTAATTACTTTCTTATCTTTGGGCAATTAAAAAAAGAATAATTATAATCTAATAAAAAATCATATGAAAGGCATCATTTTAGCAGGCGGTTCAGGAACACGACTATACCCTATAACCAAAGGAGTGTCAAAGCAGTTGTTACCAGTATATGATAAACCAATGATTTATTATCCTCTGTCCGTATTAATGTTGGCTGGGATTAAAGATATATTAATCATTTCTACTCCTCAAGATTTGTCAAATTTTGAACAATTATTAGGGTCGGGGAAAGAGTTAGGAATTCAGCTTTGTTATGCAGAGCAGCCTTCACCAGATGGCTTAGCGCAGGCGTTTATTATTGGTAAAGAATTTATTGGTACCGATGATGTTTGTTTAATATTGGGAGATAATATTTTTTATGGGCATGGACTTCCGGAGATGCTAAAAAATGCTGTTAAGAATGTTGAAGAAGAGAAAAAAGCAACGGTTTTTGGTTATTATGTGGGAGACCCTCAGCGGTATGGGGTAGCAGAATTCGATAAATCAGGAAACGTTATTTCTATAGAAGAGAAGCCAATCGAACCAAAATCTAATTACGCAGTTGTAGGGCTTTATTTTTACCCGAATAATGTAACTGGTATAGCAGAAGGAGTAAAACCATCTGATAGAGAGGAGTTAGAAATTACTTCTGTGAATCAAAAATATTTAGAAGATAAAGCATTAAAGGTTGAGTTGATGGGGAGAGGCTTTGCTTGGCTAGATACTGGAACACATGATTCTTTGATGGAGGCAGGACAATTTATCGAAACTATTGAAAAGAGACAAGGATTAAAAGTGGCATGCTTAGAAGAAATTGCTTTTTATATGGGGTATATTGATGAGATGCAAGTAAAGAAATTAGCGGAGCCTTTAAAGAAAAATAATTATGGTAAATACCTGTTAAATTTGATTAAATAAAATTATGAACTTTATAAAAACAAAAATTCCTGATGTGATCATTATCGAACCAAAAATTTATGGAGATCATAGAGGGTATTTTTTTGAGTCTTTCAATTTAAAAACTTTTAATGAAAAGGTCATTAAAACTGACTTTGTTCAGGATAACGAATCTAAATCCTCTAGAGGTGTATTAAGAGGCTTGCATTTTCAAAAGCCACCATATGCTCAAGCTAAATTGGTGCGTTGTATTAAAGGTTGCGTTTTAGATGTAGCGGTTGATATAAGGGTTGGGTCTCCCACTTATGGACAACATGTTACTGTGGAATTATCGGAAGATAATAAACGACAGCTATTTGTTCCCAGAGGATTTGCTCATGGTTATTCAGTGTTATCTGAGGAAGCAATTTTTGCTTATAAGGTTGATAATTGGTATAAACCCGAATATGATAGTGGTATTATATGGAATGATACCGATTTAGGGATAGATTGGCAATTAGAGAACGATTCGATTAAATTATCAGAAAAGGATTCAAATCTATTAGTTTTTAAAGATTTAAAAAGTTCATTTAACTATTAAAAATGAATATACTAGTAACAGGAGCTTCTGGCCAATTAGGCTCAGAGATAAGAGAAAAATCAATTAAATATTCTCAATATAAATTTTTTTTTGAGGACTCTAAAAGTTTAGATATAACAGATTTTGATAAAGTAGAAGTATTTGTAGTAGAAAACAATATAAATGTTGTTATAAATTGTGCAGCTTATACGGCTGTAGATAAGGCAGAGATTGAAGAACGAGATGCTGAAAATATTAATTTACGAGGCGTTAAAAATTTAACTTCGGCATTAAAAGATAGAGGAAAACTAATTCATATTTCAACAGATTATGTATTTAACGGTAAGAGTTATGAGCCTTATAAAGAAGAAGATAATGTCGATCCTATTGGTGTTTATGGAAAAACGAAACGTTTAGGAGAAGAACATATTTTAACTTCCGAAGTTGAATCATTAATTATACGTACCTCTTGGGTATATTCTAGTTTTGGAAATAATTTTGTAAAAACAATGTTACGTTTAGGGAAAGAACGAGATGAATTAAATGTGATTTTCGATCAGATTGGTTCACCTACGTACGCGAGAGACTTGGCACTGGTGTGTTTAAATGCTATAGATAAGGACTTTTCGAAGCTCTCTAAAATTTATCACTACTCAAATGAAGGTGTAGTTTCATGGTACGATTTTGCAAAGGCAATTATGGAAATTTCCGGCGTTGTTTGTAATGTACATCCTATTGAAACTAAAGAGTATCCAACACCTGCGAAGCGACCCAATTATTCATTATTAAATAAGTCAAAAATTAAAAAAGAGTTTAATATTACAATTCCTTACTGGAGGGATTCATTAAGAGATTGTATAAAAAAAATAGAACAGAACTAATGAAACCGAGATGTTTAAAATAATACTATTTGGAGCTTAAAATTATTGTAAGAGAAAATGAAAAAAAACGTTTTATTACGGTAATTTCAAGTTACAAATGGCATAAGTATTAAATTTAAAGAAAAACGATTACTTTAAATATCAAAGGTTACATCTGACTATTGAAAAATAATAAAAATAAACAGATGAAAAACATATTAATTACTGGAGGAGCCGGATTTATTGGCTCTCATGTCGTTAGATTATTTGTGAACGCATATCCACATTATCACATTTATAATTTAGATGTTTTAACTTATGCAGGTAATTTGGAAAATCTAAAAGATATTGAGGATAAACCGAATTATACGTTCATCAAAGCAGATATTTGTGATCATGAAAAAATGGAATCTATTTTTTCTGACTATAATATCGATGGCGTTATTCATTTGGCAGCTGAATCCCATGTTGATAGATCAATAAAAGACCCATTTTCTTTCGCTAAGACAAACGTTTTAGGAACCCTGAGTTTATTGCAGGCAGCCAAAACGTACTGGAATAGTGATTTTGAGAATAAATTATTTTATCATGTATCTACAGATGAGGTATATGGAACCTTAAATGACGAAGGTTTTTTTACAGAAGACACTCCTTATGATCCACATTCTCCATATTCTGCTTCAAAAGCATCATCCGATCATTTTGTTAGAGCTTTTTTAGACACGTATAAATTACCTGTTGTTATTTCTAATTGTTCAAATAACTATGGATCGTATCAATTTCCAGAAAAATTAATTCCTTTATTTATTAATAATATTTGCAATAACAAGTCGCTACCTGTGTATGGAAGTGGAGAAAATGTTAGGGATTGGCTATTTGTGGAAGATCATGCACGAGCGATTGATGTTGTTTTTCATAAAGGAAAAGTTGGAGATACTTACAATATTGGAGGTTTTAATGAATGGAAGAACATTGACTTAATAAAGGTAATTATAAAAACAGTGGATAGGCATTTAAAACGACCGGAAGGAAGCTCTGATAAATTGATAACTTATGTAACAGATAGAGCGGGTCATGATTATCGATATGCAATTGATTCAACTAAATTAAAGAATGAGTTAGGATGGGAGCCTTCTCTTCAATTTGAGGAGGGTATTGAAAAAACAGTTATATGGTATTTAGATAATAAAGATTGGGTAGATAATGTTACGAGCGGAAATTATCAAAAGTATTACCAAGATATGTATGGAGAGTAGAAAAATAATATTTCTATTTCTTTACGATTTACGATTAAAATAAAAAACCTCAAACATTTTGTTTGAGGTTTTTTATTTTACTTTAGTCTTTGCAGACTTAAATCTGAATTGTATTTTATGATAAAGAGCCCTCTATTTTCAGCAGCTCCAAACATTTTTTTATGATAGTCAAATTTGTTTTCTACTCTTAATGATATTCCTTCTTTAAATGTTTTTGAAACATCATTACCAGAAGCATACCTCATAAGAATATCATAAGTTACATCAAAACCTCTAATAGCATAATTTGAGGGCAGTGTATTATTTCGTTTTTTGAATTTTTTATAAAAAACGTTTACATCTTCCGAATTGTCATCTAAGTAAGTGTTTGATACATAAGTGAAGTTAATATTTGCTAATTTATTATTATCAATATCTTCATAAATTTTATTTTTATGAGTCGTAAAAACTTGCACTGTTATATCATCAGGTAAACCAATCATGCTATTTAGTACATCTTTAGTAGTAACTTTATCTTCCGAAGCAATAATGACCCAATTATGTTGCTTTTCATTCATCTTATCGGTAAAACGCTCTCTTTTAATATAACCTTTTTCTGGTTTTAATTCGACAACTTCAGTAATAGAGTCATTCTTTTTTAAAGAAGTACTAATTGCGTTCATTGTCTTGTTTGATTCGGTAGTATCGTCACCAACGACGAAAATTTTTTCTCCATTAAAAACACGGCTTAAATAAGTGGTTAGGTAATTAGCATACAAGGTTTTGTTAGGAGCTGATTTTATGATTTTAGACATTGATAATTCGTCTTGATTTTTTGAATAATGAGGAAAAACAACTATCCCACCAGTCGCTTTGGCAACTTTAGACACTTTTTCGGAATAGAAAGGTCCAATAATAATATCACGATCATTTAATACATCATTCTCTACGATCTGAGAAATATTATTACCTCTAGCTCCTGTATCAAAAATATCAGTATTAACAGTTACACCTTGTTTTTTCAAGGAGTCAATAGCTATTTCTGCCCCCATGTAAAAGTCAGTAACGAAATTTGCTAATCTATTTTCAAATATTTTTTTAGCGGCTAACGTATCGTTTTTTTCTATTACAAAGGGAAGTAACAAAGCAAGATTAATCGTTGAATTTTCTTGAATGCTATCTCTATAAAAAATAAGGCTTTCATCTTCTTTTACTTCATCAATACGTTTTATTTTAAGGATTTGTCCAACAGATAATTGATTGTCTTTAATAGTTGGAAAATCAGGATTTAATTGTAATAAGTCGTCTTTCGATATGTTATAAAATCGCGTAATACTATAAACCGTTTCTTTGCTTTTTACAATATGGGTCACATATTGATTTTCAATTTCTTTTTGATTGACTACAACAGTTTCCTCAATAGCTTTTACCTTTACTATTTGACCGATAGATAATTGGTTACTGATCAATTCAGGGTGATCAGGATTCAATTTAATTAAATCCTTCTTGGATATATTGTATTGCTTGGTAATACGATATACAGTTTCTCCTGCCTTAACAATATGGGTTTCGTACTTAGTAATTGTTTTTTTCTTTAAAACAGGCTCATTATTTTTATCTGAAGGTCTTTTTAATTCATCTTTTGATTTTTCTTCAATGATAGCATAATTGCCTTCTTTTGAAGTAGATGAAGAGTCACCATTTTTAACTTTAGGGTTTGGTATCACAATAATGGTATTAGGTAGCGGACGTTTACCAACATCAGGATTAAGACGCATCAAATCTTTTGAATTCATATCCAAACGCTTTGCTATATCTCGCATTGTTTCTCCGTCTTTTACTTTATAAGAAACATAGCGTTTTTGCTGCCCGCATGAAATCGAAATAGTTAATATGCCTATTAAAATTAAAAACTGTAATTTCTTCATTTACTTTATCTATAAATTAATAAATGTTTTATTTAGAGAACGTTATTCCCACTCAATTGTTGCAGGTGGTTTTGAGCTAATATCATAAACAACTCTATTAACACCTTTTACATTGTTTATTATTTGATTGGATATTTTTTGCAAGAATTCATAAGGTAAGTTTACCCAATCGGCAGTCATACCATCAGTACTTTCTACGGCTCTTAAAGCGACTACTTTTTCATAAGTGCGCTCATCTCCCATAACACCAACGGAGTTTACAGGTAATAAAATAGCACCTGCTTGCCAAACTTTATTATAGAGATTATTTTCTTTTAAACCATTTATAAAGATGGCATCTACCTCCTGCAGGATACGAACTTTTTCAGCATCAATATCTCCTAAAATTCTGATAGCTAGTCCCGGACCAGGGAAAGGGTGACGCCCTAATAGATCTTTATCTATTCCCATAGAAGCACCAACTCTTCTTACTTCATCTTTAAAAATCATTCGCAAAGGTTCCACAACTTTTAATTTCATAAAATCAGGTAACCCGCCTACGTTATGATGACTTTTTATGGTAGCTGAAGGCCCTCCTGTTGCTGAAACGGACTCTATAACATCTGGATAGATCGTTCCTTGAGCTAGCCATTTAGCATTTTCAATTTTAGTAGCCTCGTCATCGAAAACATCAATAAATACTTTTCCTATGGCTTTACGCTTGGCCTCAGGATCTTTTAATCCTGCTAGTTCGTTCAAGAAGCGTGCCGAAGCATCAACTCCTTTAACATTGAGTCCCATACCTTCATATTGTTTCAATACATCAGTAAACTCATTTTTTCGCAAAAGACCGTTATTAACAAATATGCAATGAAGGTTGTTTCCGATCGCTTTGTGAAGTAAAACAGCAGCTACTGTGGAATCAACTCCTCCGGATAATCCTAGAACTACTTTATCATCTTTAAGCTTAGCTTTTAGTTTGGTAACTGTTTCATCAACAAAAGAATCAGGTGTCCAATTTTGTTCAATACCAGCAATTGAAACTAAAAAGTTTTCTAGCAATTGTTTTCCATCAGTAGAATGATATACTTCTGGGTGAAATTGAATAGCAAAAGTCGTTTCACCTTTTATTTTGTAAGCAGCATTTTTTACGTCATTGGTACTTGCAAGAAGTACAGCATTTTTTGGTAATTCCTTTATAGTATCTGAATGACTCATCCATACTTGACTTCCTTCAGAAATGTTAGCAAAGAATATTTCACTTTCTTTGATGTAAGATAGGTTTGCACGCCCGTACTCTCTTGTGTTTGAAGAAGCAACCAATCCGTCCGAAAAATGTGCTAGGTATTGTGCTCCATAGCAAACGGCTAATATGGGCTTTATGCCTCTGATGTTCGATAGGTCCGGATGCAGTGCGTCATCAGATTTTACAGATACTGGACTTCCAGATAAAATAACGGCTTTAAAGCTGTCTAGGTTTTCAGGTAATTTGTTGTATGGGTGAATTTCACAATAAATATTCAACTCCCTTACGCGGCGAGCAATTAACTGTGTGTATTGCGAGCCGAAATCTAAAATAAGTACGTTGTGTTGTTGCATCCGCAAAAATAGTATTTACATTTTAGAATTTAGGTATTTGTATCCTGTTTTTTACTTCAAATAGTTTTAATTTTGATGCTGTTTTTAATCTATTACGATTTTAATACGTGTAGAAAACTGAAGTGAGTATTAATGTTGACTTTGTTTTTATGAACTAAAAGGTAAATTTGTTTTCTTTGGGAATTATATTACTACTTTAGTAAAACTAAAATTGTTACTAAAATTTGTAAATTACAGCGTTAATATTCATTCCAGCTCCAACTGAAGCAAGCATAATAACATCTCCTTTTTGTATTTCTTGATCTTCAATTTCTCCTTTTAAAACTAAATCTAAAAGCGTTGGTACAGTGGCAACAGAGCTATTTCCCAACTTATGAATGCACATGGGCATAATTCCTTTGGGAACAGGCATTTTGTATAAGCGATAAAATCGCTTTATAATTGCTTCATCCATTTTTTCATTTGCTTGATGGATAAATATTTTTTTAAGTGCATCTATAGGAACGCCGCTATTGTCCAAAGCCATTTTCATTGCTTTTGGAACATTTGTTAAGGCGAATTCGTAAATTTTACGACCGTGCATTTTGATGTATCGAACATCTTTATCATCATTTTCATTATGTGAACTTCCAAAAAATAAATGATAAGCTTCGTCTTTTGCAAATGTTTGAGCTGCATGACTTAAAATACCAGTATCTAATTCTTCGGTTTTTTCTACAATACAGGCACCTGCACCATCACTATATATCATTGAATCTCTATCATAATGATCAACGACTCTAGATAAGGTCTCCGCCCCAATAACAAGAATTTTTTTAGCAATTCCAGATTTTATATAGGCTTGTGCTTGTATAATTCCTTGCACCCAACCAGGGCAACCAAAAAGTAGATCATAAGCAATACAGTTTGGGTTTTCAATTTTAAGCAAGTGCTTAACTCTTGTCGCTAAACTGGGCAAAATATCTGTCTGAATAGCATTAGCTTTGACATCTCCGAAATTATGAGCAAAAATTATATAATCTAATAATTCAGGGTCAATAGAAGCATCTTCTATTGCCTTTTTAGCAGCAAAAAAACCTAGATCAGAAGCATTAAGATTGTCTTTTGCATAACGTCTTTCTTCTATACCAGTTATTGATTTAAATTTCTCTATGATAACAGCATTATTATTTTTAAATGGTGTACCGTCAACATGTAAAAATCGATTGCCTGAAAATTGAATGTTTTCCTTTGTTATACTTGGTATATAGGTTCCCGTTCCAGTAATTATTGAATTCATCGTCTTAGCTTCCTTTCTTATGTGATTCGAACAAAGAAAAGACTTTAATTAACTTTTTTACTAGTATTTCTTAACCTTTTTGTTTTTTTTGCGATTTTAGTAAAAAAAAGCAAGAATAATTATAAATATGAACTATCAAACGAAAAAGGAAGTAGCGCCAAAAGAGATTCAGTTTTTACAATTTGACCAACCTCACCCATAAAAATTATTTCAATGGGCTCTTTTTGGTTAATTTCATATTCTGAAAGTGTTTGTCTGCAAGCTCCGCAAGGACCTACCGGCTTGCTAACTTTTGTTATTGATGAAGCAGCTGTAATAGCTATTTTTTTAACGATCATATTTGGAAAATCAGATCCAGCTTTCCATATGGCAACTCTTTCTGCACACATACCCGATGGATATGCCGCATTTTCTTGATTATTTCCAGTAATAATTTTACCATTACTGAGTAGTAGTGCAGCACCAACACTAAATTTAGAGTAGGGTGCATAGGCTTTATTTCTGGTTTTAATAGCGCTGTTCATTAGCTCTAAATCGTCTTTAGGTAGTTCTGAAAGATCATTAAATAAGAAAGCAGAAGTGTCAACTGTTATTTTTTTCATATGAATATCGTTAATTTAAAGATTCAAATAATTAATATTTTCCTTAGAGCCAAGAAAAGCTGCCAAGAAGTGGCAGCTTTATGATTTTTTGGTAAACTAATGACTAACTGATTTTTAATAGTCATCATAGATTTCTCCTAAATCAAAAGATAGCGAGAAACGCAAAGTGTTTTCTAAAGGGTTATTTACATTTGAGGCATTAACCAAGTATGATAAGTCTAAAGAAAAAGCACGCGCTTTAAAGCCTGCACCTAGTGTAAAAAATTGACGTCTACCTTTTTCGTCACTCTCATGAAAATATCCAGCTCTTACAGCAAAAGCTTTGTTGTATAAATATTCAGCACCCAAAGCCCAAGTAACTTCTTGCAACTCTTCACTAAAACTTCTATCTCCAAGAGATGTAAACATTCCTTCAAACCATCCTTTGTCCGATTTAGGGTCAGATGGAACTAATAGTTTAGTGAATTCAAGATTTAATCCTAAAAGATTATAATCGTCAAAAATAAAATCAAAACCACCACCCAGTTTTAAGTTAGTTGGAATAAAATTGGCATCTCCTGGTGTATATTCAACCTTCGGACCGATATTAGCAATGTTTACACCTAGCCTGTAACGACCATTAAAACTGCCAAAATTTTCTTCTTCTGATCTATAGTATGCAGAAATATCAACAGCGAAAGAGTTAACGGCATCCAAATTGTTAGAAACATCCAAGTTTGAATTGATGTACTTAAGTCCTACTCCCATAGAGAAAGTTTCACTCAGTTTTAGTGCGTAGGTACCAGTAAGAGCTATTTCATTAGGACTAATGCTTCCTGTTGAATTACCACTATTATCTGTTAGATCGATTCTTCCAAGAGAAAAATATTTTAAATCAACTCCGAAAGCAGCATTCTCTTTAAATCTTTGAATATAAGAAAGGTTTCCAGCAAAAATATCATCTGTCAAATTTCTTAGCCAAGGTGTGTAGTTTAAACCAACACTTATTTCATTTTTATTGAAGGCTGTTTTCGCAGCATTGTGAAAAATAGAAAAAGCGTCAGAAGAGGTTGCTACGCCAATGTCTCCCATACCTCCAGCTCTTGCATCAGAAGTAATTAATAGAAAAGGTGTTGAAGTTGTTATTCCTTGTTGTGCTTTAACTGTATAGTTGAAACCTAATAAAAGGAGCAAAAGGGTCGTTAATTTTTTCATTTATATTTCGTTTGTTGATTGTGCAAATATATAATTTTACATTCTAATATTACATTACTACTAATTTCTCAAATTTTTTAAAAGTATCATTAGAAACGGTTGATTTAACACTTAGTTTGTAAACATAAACACCTTTACCAACTTTGTTTCCAAAATCATCTAATCCGTCCCAATTTATAATATTGGATAGGTTTCCTGATGTCTGAGACACTCCATTTATTGTTTTTATCAATTTCCCAGATACTGTGAAAATTTGTACTTGAACTTTTAAAGGCTCATTCGGTTTGTTATGATTAAACCAAAACTCAGTATAATTAACAAACGGATTAGGATAGTTTAATACTCTACTGATGTTTAGCTTTAAGTCACTCACAACCACAAACGATAACGTTATCTCAGATGAATTATTGTAAGTATCCCAAGCTTTTATTCTTAAACGATGTGTTCCTTCTGATAGCTCTCTTAATTTGTATGAAATACTGCCCTTAGTGAAATTGTCAAGCTCAGTTTGATAATAGTCATTCAAGTTAATTGGGTTCGATTCGTCGTCGTCAAGGATCGCAACAATATCATGGTCAACTGCAGTAAGTGATGTGTTGATTCCACTAGAATCTTTCAGATGAATAATTAAATTAGGGGAGGTATTTGTTAAGTCTCCGTCAACGAAAGACTCATCATTAAGAAATGCTCGAATTTCAGGGCCGGTTGTATCATCAGGAGCATTTTGTTCAATACCACCAATGATAATATCAGTATTTACGCCCCTTTTGTCATAGCTGTTATTATGAGCATAGAGACTTACTTTTCCTTTTCCAAATGCTATTTTGATATCTTTGGGTACAATAAAATTAAATTTGAAATAACCATTTTTGATAGAGGCATTTCCCTTAAAAAGTTTACTTTCTTGTATGTCAAATTTATTTATAAAGCCAAAGCCATCGTTGTCAAGGGTTTGTTTATTAACAGATTTGTCAAAAATAGTAGCACTCAGAATACCGTTAAAACTAGGGATGATATTACCTGAATTGTCCGTAATAATGCCTTCCATTGAAATTTTTGAAAGAGCTTTTAAGGTATCTAAAGTTTCAGAAATTGCTTTCTGATTAATTTTGGTTAATCTAATATTTGGATTTGGAATAGCAAGTTTCATAGCTGGGTCACCAAAATAAAAGACGAAATACTTCTGTTGCGTGCGAGAAAGGTTTTTAGTAACCATTAAGTTTTGTGCTATGCTAAGGTTTTTATTTTCAAATTCCAGCACATACTTATTTAACTTATTGTTAAACATAGCACCATTTGAGATGTAAATATTTCGACTTGTTGTAATCATACTAACAGCTCCTCCCTCTTTATTCAAAAATAATTTCTCTCCAGCGGTATCTCTCAAGGGGTTGTCAAATCTTGAAAATTCACAGGTTACCGTAATGAATAAAGGAAGAGTGTTTAGGTTTTTAAATTTTTGTATCTGAGGGATTTCAAGAATTCTTTCATCAGCCAAGCCATCCTCACCGCCATGTCCAAAATAATTAAAGATTAAAGATCCTTTTTCGATGGCGTCGCTTATAGCATTTTTTACTTGTGGATATCGTTCGCCTCCTGAGGTGGTTTCTTGTTTAAATGCATCAGCATATAATTTTTTGATATTAAAAAATGGTTTATTTTTTTTTATTGAATCAGCAATTTCTTCTAGGCCAGTTAGAAGTGTTTTATCAGCGTTTTGATCAATATCATCTGCAACCAGCGTTAGGGTATTTCTCCAATCACCAAATGATTTAGGGGTGTAGTAATTTAGTATTTTATCAACAACTTGTTTGGCTTCTAGCTTAGAGGTTACAGGAATTCTTCCGGTGGCGATATCAATACTATCCTCGATAAGCATATTTCCTTCAGACGCTTCTATCATTGCGTAGTAATCATCTGTTACATAGGAGGATGTTAAATCGAAACTTTGTTTTGAATGAAAAGTTGGAACTATATTGTTATTATGAGTTAACCTATCTTTGAAATCGTATGAAGAGTCTCCAAAAAAACAAACATATTTCAATTTTTTTGATTGCGAGGAGCTGTCATAGAGATGCTTTATAAAGTCTCTAATTGCTGTAACGTCAGGCGAACCAGAGGAAAATTCATTGTATATTTGATCAAGGAGGACAACTTTTGAAGAGAGATTGTTGTTTTCATGGTAATTTGTTAATCTTTTTGCTTCACTGAATAAACTATTATTAGTGACCACCAAATACTCTATATTCTTCAAAGCATGAAGGTTTTGATTAGTAATAGGTGAAGAATTTTCAATTAGGGGTATATAATAATCATCAATTGATGTGGCGACAAATTCACTCAAGATATTTCCATTTGTTTTAAATTTATAAACCTCCGAATTACCATTGTTTTTGATGTTTTTTGGATTTAAAGGGGCAGTTACATCCCATATAAAATCAATTTTTTTATTTGTTTGAATAGCAAACTCGATAGTTCCGTTTGTTGTGGCAGCTTCGAAATTTCTAAAACAAAACTGCTTTCCGTTAGCTATTAATTTTTTTTTACCGGAAATTTCGATATAATCCAAATAGGCTTTCGCTGAAGCTAGTCCATTATTATTAAATGTCAATTTTAATGGGATAGAGTTGGTGTTGGAACTTTTTACAATGACTTCTTTTATTTTCTGCCTAGCAAGACCGCTTACACCTGAGTTTGAAACGGGAGGAAAGTTTAGGGTAGTTAGGGAAGTTTCTTCATTAGAAACCTGAAGGTTTGAAGGTAACGAAGAAATGGCTACAGCACTGATTTTTATCCTTAAAAAAGAGTTTTCTAGTTGATTTGGAAAAGGAATTTTAAATGTTTGTGAATTCGGAAAACTTAGATCCTCTCCAAGCCATAATCTTCCCAAAGCAAAAAGGTTTTTCAATTCTTTCTCATAAAAAATAAAATCATCGTAATATGAAAAGGTTTTGGTGCTATTTTGGTTGGGTTGTTCTAATATTTGAATTCTTCTTCCTGGAGTAGTATCAATCGTTAAGAAATAGTAAGATTTGTCAGAATAAATGTTTTGGTTGTGATTTGCTTTTCGGGTTGCTATATCAATACGCCAATCATGAGCTCCTTTGCCGTAAAATAAAATATAATCATCATTGTCAAATGATCTATCTTCTTCACCTTTTATATATATAGAATTCTCTTTTAGACCATTAAATCTGCTCAGACTAAGTTTTTCTGGTAACATACTACCCCCATTTCCAAATATTTTTATATTTTTAGGGTCTACGCTCTTGGTGTTGATTCCTAGTTTTTTAAGAAAGTTAGCATCTAGTTTATAAACACCAGTAGTAGAAATTGAAAATTTATACCAATTCCCCTTGGATAAAACAGAGCTTGATTGCCCGTAACCTGATATTACGATCATAAGGTAAAAAAGAGTTGTGTATACTTTCATAATTTGATACAAGTTAATAAAAATATCAAGAATTAATTTTTAGTTTTTTGTTCAGTTTGAAATAATAAAGTTTAAAAAGAATCGTTTGAGACTAAGCGAACAACATTGTTTTTAATTGAGTTTGTATTTTAAATAAAAGATAATTTAGTTGTTAGAAGTGATAAATGTTGTAAATTGCAACACCCTTAAAATAGTTAAAAATACATGAAAAGTACGTTAAGATTATTTAGTTTATTAGCCATCTCAGGATTGCTATTTGCTTCTTGTAGTAGTAAAAGAAGCGGTTCAGGACAATCTTCCCTCACTGGATGGAACTTTAATGATCCAAGTTATGGTGGTTACCTGAAAGGAAAGTACAAAGAAGGTAATAATGTGCCGCCTGGAATGGTACATATTGAAGGAGGAACTTTTACAATGGGATTAGTTCAAGACGATGTGATGTTTGACTGGAATACTACTCCAAAGCAGATG
Organism: Tenacibaculum profundi; assembly: GCF_057162725.1. Taxonomy (NCBI): domain Bacteria; kingdom Pseudomonadati; phylum Bacteroidota; class Flavobacteriia; order Flavobacteriales; family Flavobacteriaceae; genus Tenacibaculum; species Tenacibaculum profundi. Next base: position 1,673,162 of record NZ_CM169894.1, on the reverse strand, counting down.
CATGTGCGTTCTTTTTATATGGATGAAACCGAAGTAACAAATTCTGAGTACAGTTTATTCATGCAGTACACAAAAGATATTTTCCCACCAGAAGAACCTCAATTTAAAAATATTTACGCATCTGTTTTACCTGATACATTGGTTTGGAGAAAAGGTTTAGGGAATACTAATTTGTTGTCAGAGAGTTATTTAAGGCATCCTTCTTATGCGGAATATCCTGTTGTTGGTGTTAGTTGGATCCAAGCAAATAAATATTGTAAGTGGAGAACTAATGCGGTTAACTTAAAAATATTAATGGATAAGGGAATTATATCGAATATTTTCAAAGAGGATTCATTGGAATTCAAAGGAAAAAATAACTTTGATACAGACGCTTATTTAACTAATCCTTATGCCTTATTTGAAGGTGACTCTACTATTTATAAACGCGGATTACCTGTTACAAGAAAAAAGGGTGAACCTAAGAAAGAGAAAGGAGCATTTACTGGAAGACATGTTACATCTACTGACGGAATTTTATCTCAGAAATTTAGACTACCAACGGAAGTTGAATGGGAATACGCTGCGAAAGCAATTTTTGAAAACAGGGAATATAATAATATTCGAGGAAGAAAGAAATATGCTTGGGACGGTAAGTATACACGTGACAGAGATAAGAGAAGAAGAGGTGATCAATTAGCTAACTTTAAGCAGGGTAGAGGTAATTATTCAGGTATTGCTGGATGGAGTAGTGATGGTTCAGATATTCCGAATGCAGTAAGAAGCTATCCACCGAATGCTTTTGGTTTGTTTGATATGTCAGGAAACGTTGCTGAGTGGGTTTCTGATGTATATAGGCCTATAATTGATTCAGAAGCGAATGATTTTAATTATTTCAGAGGAAATATATTTACAAAAAAATTAATAAATGAAGATGGTAAAGTCGTAATCATAGGAGATGAATTAGGAGAGGTAGAGTATGACACACTAGAAAATGGTAGAATTATTCCAAAGGAGGTTCCTGGTTCTGTAAAATATATTCCTATCACAAAAGAGGATACGTACATGAGAAGAAACTACAACCTAGCCAATAATGCAAGTGTTGGTGATGGAGATTTAGCGAGTTCTAAATATTATGATTTTGATAAAGACCAATTAAATGGCACACCAAGAATGTATAATTCTCCAGAAAAACCAGAAGCAGAGAAAGATTCTCTTGGTAGGGTTATTGATAATTACAAATATGATGATAAAGCAAGAACAACGCTGATTAGTGATAAGTCCCGTGTATTTAAAGGAGGTTCATGGGCAGATAGAGAGTATTGGTTAGATCCTGCTCAAAGAAGATATTTCCCTGAATATATGGCAACAAACTATATTGGTTTTAGGTGTGCAACAGATAAAATGGGGCCTATGATGATGAACCAAAGAAAAACAGCGGTGCCGAAGTACTCAAATTAATATATTTTACATATAAAATTAAATAAATAAACCCCATTGATTTAAATGGGGTTTATTATTTTTACTACATGAAAATGCAGGCGCTTTATAAGTTATACTCTGAATCGTATCTAGTTGATATTGATACAAGAACGATTCGAGAGGGATCTATTTTTTTCGCTATTAAAGGGGAAAAATTTAATGGAAATGAATTTGTAGAACAAGCTTTAGAAAAAGGGGCTAGTTATGCAGTTATTGATCAAAGCGAGTATAAAATAAACGATCAAACAATTCTCGTAAAAGACTCGCTTAAAACGTTACAACAATTAGCAACCTATCACAGAAATAAACTTGGTATTCCTATCATAGCACTAACGGGGAGTAATGGTAAAACCACCACTAAAGAGTTGATCAATCAAGTACTAAGTGAAAAGTTTATGGTAACAGCGACTAAGGGAAATTTTAACAACCATATAGGCGTCCCCTTAACCTTACTATCAATGACACCAGAAACAGAAATAGGAGTCGTAGAAATGGGGGCAAACCATAAGAATGAAATTAAGTTTTTATCAGAAATTGTACAGCCTGATTATGGACTTATAACAAACTTTGGAAAAGCGCATTTAGAAGGATTTGGTTCTATGGAAGGAATTATTAAAGGGAAATCAGAATTATATGATTTTTTGAGAGACAATGGTAAATCGGCGATTGTAAATCTGAATGATGCCCTTCAAGTCTCAAACGCTAAAGGTGTAAATAATATATTTATTAGTGAATCAATTAAACTTATTAATACATCACCTTATCTTGATCTTTCCTTTGAAAAATTAACTATAAAAAGTAATCTTATTGGAGATTATAATTTTAATAATATCGCTATTGCAATAACAATTGGCTCGCTATTTGATATTATTCCACAACAAATAAAAATAGCGATAGAGCGTTATGTTCCTACAAATAATCGTTCACAGATTATACAAAAAGGAGAGTTAAAAATTGTTTTGGATGCCTATAATGCTAATCCGTCAAGTATGAAACATAGCATAGAAAGTTTTAGTAATATAAATGGCGAATATAAAATGGTCATACTAGGAGATATGTTCGAGCTTGGCGAGTATAGCGATATAGAGCATCAGAAAATAGTAGACCTATTAATAGAGCACAATTTTGATAAATGTTGTCTTGTGGGTGATTTGTTTTACAAAACAAGGTCACCATTTGAAAAATTTCATTCTTTTGATAATTTGAAAAATTTTATAAAAGAAAATCCTATAGAAAAAGGAAATATATTGATTAAAGGTTCTAGAGGCATGTCTTTAGAGCGTGTTTTAGAGTTTATTTAAAATCTTTTAAAGGATAAATTAGTACCTATGTTTTTTCTAAAGAAAAAAGAAATACCACTTAATGAATTATTTACAAATGATTTTGTAGATATTCACTCTCATTTATTACCTGGAATTGATGATGGAGCTAAGGATATTGAAAATTCAATACAACTGATTACAAAGATGACCTCATATGGAATTACTAATTTTGTAACAACACCTCATGTACTTGGTGATGTTTATCCGAATTCTAGTAAGTTAATTCTTGAAAAACTATTAGAAGTAAATAATGAATTAAATAATAGAGGATTAAGTAATATTACATTTCGTGCAGCCGCAGAATATATGATGGATGAAAAATTTGTAGAGCGACTAGCTAAAAAAGATATCTTAACGCTAAAAGATAATTATGTATTAGTAGAAATGTCTTATTTCAATCCTCCTTTTAATTTGTTTGATATTTTGTTTGATATACAGTTAAAAGAATATAAACCTGTGTTAGCGCATCCAGAAAGATATAATTTTTACCATGCTGATTTTCAAATGTATTATAAATTGAAAAAATCGGGATGTTTATTCCAGCTAAATTTATTGTCATTAACAGAGCAATATGGTAAAAGTGTTCAGAAAATAGCGAATAAATTATTAGACGAGGGACTGTACGATTTTGTTGGTACAGACACACATCATATGAATCATTTAAAGCTTCTAACTAAAATAGGAAATAAAAAAAATATCAAAAAAATTGAAACTCTTGTAAAGAATAATTCTTTTTTTAAATAAAAAAGACCAACTCAGATATAAGTTGGTCTTTTTATTTATTTTAGATTTGTTTGCTTTAGCTGAATATTTTTTTGTACCATGGTTTGTGATCTAACTCACTGGCAAGTCCGTAGCCATAACCATAACCCCTATTTAAATCCGTATCATTTAAAATGATTGCTAGATTAGGGAGTTTTTTATCTCTATAAAGGCCTTCAGGAATGATAAGCATTCTTTTATCTAAATAGTTTGCTCTGGTTACATAAAGAACTAAATCAGCTCTATTAGCAATAAGAAGCGTGTCTGTTACAAGATTTACAGGAGCTGTATCAATCATAACATAATCATAATTTTTCTCAAGTTCTTCGAAGAGGAGATCCATTTTTGATGCCATTAATAATTCTGCAGGATTAGGTGGAATGGCTCCTGAAGCGATAATATCCAAATTAGGAATTTCAGGAATTGAAAATTTTAAAGAATCCAACGTTATAGTATCATTCGTTAAAAAGTTCGTGACTCCTTTTCTATCAGGTATTTCAAGGTATTCAGTGATTTTTGGTGCTCGTAAATCTAAGCCAACAAGAACAACTTTTTTACCAGATAGTGTAAGTGATGCTGCTAGGTTTATAGAACTAAAGGATTTTCCTTCACCACTTGTAGTAGAGGTAACAAATACGATACGACCATTATTATCTTTCTTTTTAGGTAACATAAAGTCAAGATTAGTTCGAATTAAACGGAAAGCTTCTGCAGTGCTCGACCTTGCATTTGCATCGATAACAATTTTTTGCTTTACTTCAGAATGAGGAATATCTCCCACAAAAGGTATAGAGGTGAGTTCTTCAATATCTTTCCTTGTGTGCACCTTCGTATCTAAAAGATCTTTTAAGTAAATAATAATAAACGGAATGATAAGACCTAGTAATAATGCAACTAAAAGAATAATTTTATTTTTAGGGCTGACGGGTTTGTCGGAAGCATAAGCTTTATCAATAATTTTAGCATTGGGTATGGCATTCGCAGTTAAAGATATGGCTGTTTCCTCTTTCTTTTTAAGTAAATATGAGTAAAGACCAGCAATAATTTCTTGTTGTCTTGCAATGTCTAAAAAATCTCGTTCTTTTGATGGAATTTGTGATATTTTAGAGTTATTTCTTCCTGACTCAGTTTTTATATTCTGTAGGCTAATTTCCAAAAGACGTTCTCTATTGGCTAAACTTCTTTTTAAGGATTTTTTTAAATTACTGATATTATCTTCAATTTGAATTAATATTGAGTTTTTTTGGCCAGCACTTTGACTTAAGCGTCTTCGTTTAAGAATCAAAGAATTGTAATTTTCAATAGCTTTTGAAATATTAGGGTCTTCTAAACCGAGATTTGCGGGTAATAGATTTTCGTCTACCTTTATTTCATCACTAAGGGCTTTGACAAGATTCAGCTCTGTAGTAGCCTGAATAAGTTTTTTCTGATTATGAGCATTCGTCTCAAGAATCAATTTGGCTTCGGCTTCAATATCAGCAATATTATTTTTACTCTTAAATCCTTTTACTTTATCATCAATTAAAGCCAGTTCAGTGGTAACATGTTTTAAGCGTTCGGCTATAAATAAACTCGTTTTGTGAGAAACCTCTTTTTTATCGTCAACAGCTTCCTTATTATATTCTTGAATAATTTCATCGAGAATATTTTCACCTTTTTGTATGACAGGTGTTTTTAAAGAGAATTGAAGTACACTCGACTTTTTGCTAATAGGTCTTACAGAAACAGTTTCTAAATAAGAATCAATAAGCGTGTTGAGTGGTGTTATCGCAATAGTATAAGTGTTTCCTACTTTCTCTTCATTAAAATAATTTGTTTTATTAACTCTTAAAGAATTAATAGTGCTATTTTTAATAAGATTTCCAAAGGGTACTTCAGTATTTATTTCATTGTCGTCTTGATCAAATAAGGTAAAACTATTTTCAGAATTTATCTTAATAGAAATAACGGAATCTATTTTGTATTCAAGGTTTTCAAAAGATATTTTAATAGGTGCTGTTTTGTAAATTTCTTTTTGGATGATTGATTCATGTAAAAAATATGAGGTAGTTAGATTTAACTTTTTAATAACTTCACCGATCAATCTTCTCGATTTGATAATTTGGATCTCATTATCGATATTGCCTCCACCGCCATTTAAAATACCAAGATCTCCAAATGCCGCCAAACCATCAGACAAACCGCCTTTTTCATCATCTTTGATTAGGATAGTAGCCTTTGCTAGATATTGAGGTGTTGAGTACGTTAAAAAAAGAAAGGCGCCTAACAAAGATAGTAATACTCCTAAAATGAACCATTTCCAGTGGGTTATATATTTTTCAAGCTCAGCTCTTAAATTAATAGTGTCATTATCTAACATTGAATAATCAGTTTTTTCGTTTTTCATTTTTAATTATCTTGCTATTAATGTTATTATTGATATTAAAAGTCCAGCTATAGAAATAAATAAACCTGTGTTTTGATTAGCAGAAGCAGACTGAGATTTTGCTTCGTTAGGGGCCACATAAATAATATCATTTTGTTGTAAATAGTAGACGGGAGAGGTAAACAGATTGTTAGATCTTAAATCCACATCATAAGTTTTTATACGTCCGTTTTCTTCTCTTTTTACTTGAATAGTTCTAATTCCAGATATATTTAAGTCTCCCGCTAAACCAACGGCTTGGAGAATGGTGATTCTCTCATTCGGAATGGTATAGGTTCCAGGATTTTGAACATCACCAAGTATAGTCACTGAAAAATTAGAAATTCTTATGATTATGGTGGGGTTTTTAACATAGTCAGGGTCAAGTTTTTTGATTAATAAATTGATAGCTTCTTGTCTAGTTAATCCACCTATTTTGACTCTCCCTAATACGGGAAAATCTATAAACCCTTGTCTATCAACCAAATATAATTGTTGTCTCGGAGTTCCTATAACACTACTTGTAGTAGTGGCATAAGATACAGCAGGCAAGTTAAAAGGCTTTACAGCCTCTATGTCAAGAGCAGAAATCGTGATTTGTAATAGATCATCTGGTTTAAAAACGGTTTTATAACTGTTTGTAAACTTTGACTGATCTATTTGGTCATTCTGAAAGTATATAATTTCCTTTTTCGAAACACAAGAGGTTAACATAAGAGTAGCAAGAACCAAAGTGAATGTTTTTACTTTTTGCATTATTGAAATTTTTGACGAAAGTACTAATTTAATTTTTTACCGGTGAATCTAATTTCTGGTATTTTGAATTATTCGAAATGTATTCGGGGACAATAGCTTTGATAAGCACAACAGTTTTATCGTTATTATAAGTTTTATTTGCCGAACACAGTTCAGTAATTTTGTTAGAAACCTGTTGAAAATTAATTTTTTGATTTTTAGCAATCATGATTTTTTCATGGTAGGTAGGGGTAGTATTTTCACCATTAGCTAGCAATTCCTCGTATAGTTTTTCACCAGGTCTTAATCCTGTTATGTGTATATCTATATCTTCAGGGAATTTAAAACCGGAAAGGTGGATCATTCTTTTAGCTAAATCGTAAATTTTCACCGATTGCCCCATATCAAAGATATAAATTTCACCACCATTGCCCATAGTACCAGCTTCTAAAACTAATCTACAAGCTTCCGGTATGGTCATAAAAAAACGGGTAATATCTTGATGTGTAACCGTTAAAGGTCCTCCATTTTCAATTTGCTTTTTAAATAAAGGGATCACAGAACCATTGGATCCAAGAACATTACCAAATCTTGTAGTCGTGAATTTAGTAGTATGGTCTGTTCTATTGCTTAAGCAGCTAATATACATTTCAGCTACCCGTTTGGTAGCTCCCATTACATTCGTTGGGTTAACGGCTTTGTCTGTAGAAACCATAACAAACCGTTCGACGTTGTTTTCAATAGATAGGTCTGCTATGTTTTTAGTTCCTTCAATATTAATTTTCACGGCCTCGTAAGGACTCATTTCCATTAAAGGAACATGTTTGTAGGCAGCAGCATGAAAAACTTTGTCAGGCTTATATTCTTTAAACAAATGAGACATTCTTACTTTATCTCTAACATCAGCTACAATGGCTGTAAAGTTTATTTTTCCTTTCTGATTTAATTCTTGTTGCAAGTCATATAAAGCAGATTCCGATTGATCTACAATTATAAGATGCTTATAAGAGTAGTTACTTAATTGCCTTGAAATTTCAGATCCTATTGACCCTGCAGCACCCGTTACCAATATCGTTTTATCATTTACATCTCGATTAACAATAGGATTGTCTATGGAAATTGGCTTTCGGTCAAGTAAATCCTCAATTTTTACTTGTTTAATTTGATTTGCCTCCAAATCACCATCGATCCATTTTGAAAGGGGTGGTACAATTTTAACTTTTACATCAAGAGCTAATAGTTTATCAGTTAATACTAAAAGTTTTTCGGACTTTATATTTTGAATTGAGATGATAATTTCATTAATTTCTTTTTTAAGAATAAAGTCTTTATTAATTCTGTTACCATTATAAATTTTAATGCGATCTATTTTTTTTCCTACTTTATTCAAGTTTTCATCAGCAAAACCAATAACTTGATAGTTATTTTTGGTATCACGATTTAGAGCTCCGTACGTTATCAAACCTGAGTCCCCTGCCCCATATATTAAAACGTTGGTAATGTCATCAAGTTCTGTTGATATGATTTCAAAAAAAGCTTTAAATATATAACGACTTATAACGAGAACAATTATTGATATAAGATAGTGGATTATAATGATCGATTTTGGTATGGTAAAGGAAGGGAAGATTTTTAAAGCACTATTAATAATGACTATAAAAATAGTAATCATTGATAATAAAGTAATCCCTACAAATACATTAAAAGCATCTCTTGTTCCTGTGTGCCTAATAATGCCTCTGTAAGAGCCAACAGTTAAAAAACTTATGGTAGAAACAATAATTATAAAAGGTATCTGGTAGTAAAAACTATTCAAGTCGAAATTTAAGGAAGCATTGAAACGAACAGTATAAGCTAATACAAAAGAAATACAAACTAGTACTACGTCAATTACTAATACAATCCACTTTGAAGCGTATTTATCAATGCTTTTTATTAATAAGTTTTTTAGCATAGGCTTTGAATAAGCTTAAAGTTACAATTTTTTTAAATTTACAGAGGGGTGGTGTTTGTAAATTATATTTTTTTCATTTGTTGCTTCATCATTTGCATTTGCTCTTTTAACATGCCGTGTTTGTCTAGTTTTTTGGCTTCATTCATTAATATAGATGCTTCTCTTTTGCGTCTCTTAGTCATAGCAATGCCTGCAAGTTGTAATTTTGCCATGGCTAGGTCATGATCCATAGCTAGGCCAAGCTTTACCGCTTTTTTTAAAAATTTTTCAGCTTGTGTTATGTTTGTCTGTGATAACATGATGCCATGAAGGTAGTTATAATAGCCTTCTTGTTTTCGCGTAAGTGCAGTTGATGGATTTTTTATATAAGTTAGCCACTTTTTTGCACCGTCAAAGTTTTGTTTTCGGAGTTGTATAAAAGCAAGTAATATAAATTCATTTTTAAAATAAAATAAAATGAATATACTAACTAAAAGTAAAATAGCAATTCCATTTCCAATATGTCCTTGAGAAAACTCATAGATTGACCAGGTGAATGTTAAAACAGCTAATACTAACTTGATATTTTTATTGAACATGATTTCTTTTTTAAAGGCTTACAAAAGTACATTTATTTATGGTAAATGACTTAACTATTTTTTATAAAACTTATTATTCTTAATCCAAGCAAATATTCCCAGTATAGAAACAAAGCCAATAGAGTAATATACAGAAGTAGGTGTGATCACTTTGTCTCCGCTAGCATAAGAATGCAGTCCAGACAAATAAAAGTTAACACCAAAGTACGTCATCATAATTGATGCAAAAGCAATAATAGACCATAAATTGAAGGTGTACTTACCTCTTAGCCCTGGAATTAATCGCATATGTAAAACAAAAGCATAGATCATAATAGATATTAAAGCCCAAGTCTCTTTAGGGTCCCAGCCCCAATATCGTCCCCAACTTTCATTAGCCCACATGCCCCCTAAAAAGTTTCCTATGGTTAGCATTACTAAGCCAACAGTCAAGGCCATTTCATTGATTATAGTTAGTTCTTTTAAATGAAGACTTATTTTATTTTTGTTCTTGGTATTTGTAAAAATAATTAAAAACAATGCAAAAACCCCTAAAATAAAACCAAGAGCAAAAGGCCCATAGCTTGCAACGATGATAGAAACATGAACCCACAGCCACCATGAATTTAGCACGGGGACTAGGTTTGCTATTTCTGGATCAAGCCATTGCTGGCTGGCGAAAAATAAAATTATTGAAGTTAAAAAAGTAGTAGCTGCAATGGTTAATGAGGATTGTCGGCCTAATATTAAGCCAAAAAGCATTGAGGCGAGTCCTACGAAGATAACAGTTTCGTAAGCATTACTCCAAGGAGCATTGCCACTAATATAACAACGCACAGCCAATCCTAATATGTGAGCTATTGTTAAACTGATTACTATTCCGATAAAACCTTTAACCATATAATTAACCCAAGTTTTGTTGTAGAAAATCTGAAGAAATACAAAGAATATCATCAACAAACTTGTGAAGAGGTAATACTTGTATAATTTAACAAAGATATTTACTTTGTTGTAGGCTATTTCAAGCTTTACTTTATCACTATTAGGTACTACTTCAGAACCAAACTTTTTTTGAAATTTTTTAATTCCTTCAATAATTTTTTCAGTCTCTACATAATCGCCTGTTTTTTTTGAACTTTGCAATAATTGGAAATAAACAGGTAGAGATTGTCTAACGAATACAGAATCAATTCCTTTAAATCCAGATTGTAGTGTTTCTGGTTGCGCTACCCACTTATTTTCATCACTATTAGGTATCGGATAAATTCTTAAAATTGTACCACTAATTGCTTGAGATAATAAATATAAGCGTCTTCCTATTTTAATAGCGTCTTGTTCGAACTTATTTTGAATTCGTTTTTTTTGAGCTTTTATAATTAAATGATCAATCTTGGATTGTCCATTATCTGTATAAAAATCAATAAAACGAGCATATTTAGCATTTTCTGGAACACCGATTGTTTTACGTATTTTTTTATTATGTTTTTCTAAATAAATAAAAGGGATATTAATCCATAACATTGGTGTTTCTGAAATAGAAACAAGAATCTGACTAGGGGTTAAACCTCTAAAATTATCCGTATGGGCAACTTTCCTAACTAATTCTGAAGCAAAAGTATGAGCTGGTTTCATTCTACCTCCAGCATCTTGTATAACTAAGCTACTAAATTTATCTGCATGCTCTTTACTGACAATCATTTTATTCAGTATAGAGTCAATTTGTTGTTCCGTAAGTGTATTGGGTTTATGTACCTCTTTGTGTTGAGCGCTAATCAGTGTTGTACTGATTGCAAAGAGTAAAGTGAGTACTTTCTTTTTTTCTGATATTTTTAATAGACTTTTTTTCAATGAATAAAAACGAGTATTTTTGACAAACAAAGAGCTTACCATACCAAAAAATAGTAAAAAATAGCCCAAATAAGTGATGCATGTTCCCCATGAATCATGATTAACAGATAAATGAGTTTGTTCAATCTCTTTTCCTGCGTTGGCATAACTTGCTTGAAACAATCGGTATCCTTTATAGTTTAAAATATGATTCATAAATATTCTAAAGTCAAAAGTTTCTTCTGAAGAAGATACCGTAACTTCGCTTGCAAATGAAGCTGCATTCTCTGACCCTGGGTATTTATCCAGTTGAAAATCGTTGAGTTTAACGTTAAAAGGAGTTTTTAACTGTTTAGCGCCATACCATGCTCTAAAATTCAAATTTCTAATTGAAAAACTTTCCTGGTTATCCACATTAAACTGGCCACCATAAAAGCTGATTCTTTTTGTTTCGTTTTCAACTGTAATATCAAAAATTAACGTATCGTATTTACTTTTATTTTTTTCTCCCCTAACAATTTCCATTTTGCCTTTTTCCGGGCTTTTAGGAACCACAAATTGTAAGCCTCCAATATTATGCAGTGTTAAAAACTGAAAATTTTGGGTGCTATCTTTTATAATTTTACCACTTTTTTGATCAGCCATTCTAAGCCAATCACCGTTATTTTTTGTTTTTATCTTAAGATTTTCGCCTTCATAAAAAAAATTGATGGAAGCATTGTTTTTAGGACTGTCAAATCCAACAAGAATATTATGAATATTTTGAATGGTACCTCTCTTGATATAATGCTCATGTCTTGAACCAGAGGAGCTTTCAACCAAAAATAAATGTTCTGTTCCATCTTCACTTGTAATTAATTTTTTTTCGGACCAAGGGATGTAATCAACAAGGTTGAATTTTATATTTTTTCTTTGATTTTTCTTCTGAGGTTGAAAATTTTCTTCAAAACTTACATTATTCTTTCCTAAAGCTGATAAAAGTAGCTTGTGATGGGTTGTTTTTTGAAATTCGTTATTATCAATAACTACATTCAGATAATTCGTATCTGATAAAACAATATTAGAAGTTTCTCCTTCATCAAGAATCATTAATCCTTCAAAACTTATATATCTAGTAATGCCTGCTCCGGTAAGAATTAAGAGAAAAGCTAGATGGAATAAAAGAACACTCCATTTTTCTTTCTTGTAAAGTCGGTATCTAAAAATATTTCCAAAAAAATTGATTAAAAAGAAAATCATAATTAGTTCAAACCACCAAGAATTGTATATGATTGCTTTTGATGTTTGAGTGCCAAAATCATTTTCGATAAATGTTGCTACTCCCATAGCTACAGCGAAAATGAAAAATAAAAAAGCCATTAAACGGGTAGAGTAGAGAATATTAAAGATTTTTTTCATCTGTGATTTGTGAAATATATAAAGCACTGCAAATTTACGGATTAATCATAGATTTTTTGTTTGGTTTTTTCTTTTTTTGTAACTTAGAATGAATCGACATAATCACGAACTACAAAATATTATTTTTTGCGGCTTTTTTACCCAAAATTAATGCCTCTTCATTATGTGTTGCTAACTATAGTATTCTGATGTTAGAGAGTTAATTAGCAATTTGATCTCCCATTTTCACATAGGTTTCTCTCTTGTTTAGGGTGTTTTTGAGAATATCTTCGTTTATTGAGAAACGATTTTTTTCAGTAAGCAAAACAATAGTTGATCCGCCAAATTCAAAATATCCCATTTCATCTCCCTTTTTTATATTAGTATTGGCTGTATAGGTTTCTATAATGCTTCCGACCATGGTCGCACCTACAGGAGCGATAAGGATATCGCCGTTGCTAGGGGTTTTTAAAATACAGTACTCTCTTTTGTTTTCACAGAAAACTTTTGTAAAGTTGTCAACTAAAGCATAAGGGGATACAGATAGATAGTTCCCTTTTATTTTTTTAATTTTTGAGGGAGTACCATCAAAAGGAAAGTGATACCTGTGATAATCATCTGGAGCTAAACGAAGAATTAATAAAGAGCCATCTTCAAATTTTGATGCTAATTTCTTGTCAGATAAGAATTCTGTAAGATGAAATTTTCTACCCTTGATAAAAAAGTTCTCAACTTTATCAATTCGTTCGAAAGCTAAAAGTTTACCATCGCCGGGAGAAATAAGTCCCTCTTGTATAGTACGGACTCCTTTTTTTAGCTTTCTACTAAAAAAATCATTGAAAGATACATAGTCTTCTATAGATCGTTCAGCTTCTTCCATATTAATGTTTAGCTCTTTAACAAAAGTCTTGATTTTGTTTACAGATCCTGGCTTATTCATTAATCTGCCGTATATTGACGAAAAAAACTTTCTTTTAATTAATGGAATTAGTAAAATTTTTCCAAATGGATTATTGTAAAGTAGTTTTAAAAAACCTTCTCCTGGAGGTTTTTCTGTTTTTAATTGACCTGTTTCTCTATCAATAAATTGAATTTGCATTATTTAGAAATCCGTTTCTTAATTCCAATTACAAATATAACCAAACCGATAATTAGTTTAGTCTAAAAAAGAAACAATAGTATTAAATCTTCTTTTATTTTGATTTTACATGTACGTTATAGTTATTGAATATTTTTTGATGAATAAAATTAACAATAAGGAATTGGAATTAACATAATAAACAGTTTTATGATGATGTTTAAAGCCATTTGTTTGGTTATTTATGCTTGATAAACTTTATTAATTACAATCTCTTATATGTTAATTCCTTCTGTATCGTGTATTAGTATAAGAGGTGAGTGATATAAAAGTATTATTATTTAAAATATTTGTTGATTTTAATAATTCTCACCTAAATATGGGGTAATTATAATTTTATCTGACACTGATCTTTTTAATCATTATCAGACGATCTGAATTTAAAATAATTTATTTGGCTGATTAGAGGTTATGGTATTTATTATATTTTATAACCGTTAAGCTTAATGTTTTAATATAAAAAGTTAATCAAATAATTATCTAATACACTGATTTTTTTATTTTCACATAGTTTTATTTGGATACCAATATCGTGACTTCATTCTGTTATAGTAATTATTTTGGGTGGAATCTATGTTGCCTTAACTTGTGAAAATGAAAAAGGTCACGGGTAATCAAAAATGAGTGGGATTTTTCTTTATATCTCTTTCAACATAAAGATTACATCATTCTAAGAATCATAAATATTTAGATACGAGCTTAAAAGAAGAATTTTCTATTTGGATTTGGGTATTTGTGATATTTCAAACTGAATTAGATCAAGTAAAACCAGAACTGTGTGTAATGACCGAAGAGTTATACCCTAGTATATTAAAGGGGGGTAGAAATAGCTTTGGAAAGCTATAAAAAGGTGCCTAGGTTTTTAGATAAAATTAAGTGCACTTTTCCTACCTGGTTGGAGTGTCATATTGATGAGGTAAATTGGTTCATGAATATCGACAAGAAACTTTAATAAAATAGAAAATTTAAGTTTTTTTATTTAACGTTAAATAATATTTTGTGTTAATATAAGCTTTTTATAAGCTAATCTTGGGTACTATCAATTAGAATTTTTAACATATCAATTGCAGCCTGAGCTATTTTTGTTCCAGGTCCAAAAACACCCAAAGCACCAGAATCAAATAAAAACTGATAATCTTGTGCAGGAATAACGCCACCTACAATGACCATAATATCTTCACGATCGTATTTTTTTAGTTCAGCAACAACTTGTGGAACAAGTGTTTTGTGCCCAGCGGCTAATGAAGATATTCCCAGTATATGAACATCATTTTCGATTGCTTGTTTTGTAGCCTCTTGTGGAGTTTGAAAAAGAGGACCGATATCTACATCAAATCCTAAATCAGCGTATCCTGTAGCAACAACTTTAGCACCACGATCATGACCGTCCTGACCCAATTTTGCAATCATGATTCTTGGACGACGGCCTTCAATTTCAGCAAATTTGTCAGCTAATTCAGATGCTTCCTTAAATAATTCATCGTCCTTTATTTCTTTACTATACACACCTGAAATGGTTTTATGAACTGCCTTATGACGATTAAATATACTTTCAAGCGCATCGGAGATTTCACCAAGGGAAGCCCTGGTTCGAGCTGCATTTACTGCAAATTCTAAAAGATTACCTTCTCCTGTTTTGGCACATTCTGTTAATATTTTTAATGATTGTTTAACCTTATTATTATCTCTATTCTTTCTTAAAGTGTTTAGCCTCTCAATTTGTGACTTTCTAACAGCTTCGTTGTCAACTTCAAGTATATGTAACGGATCTTCTTTCTCTAATTGGTATTTGTTTACACCAACAATTACATCTTGACCGCTATCAATTTTTGCTTGTTTTTTAGCGGCAGCCTCTTCAATACGCATTTTAGGAATACCTTGCTCGATCGCTTTGGTCATACCTCCAAGCTCCTCAACTTCCTGAATTAATTCCCATGCCTTATTTGCGATAGTTTCAGTTAGTTCTTCAAGGTAATAGCTTCCAGCCCATGGATCAACAGTTTTTGTGATATACGTTTCTTGTTGTAAATAAATCTGTGTATTACGAGCGATACGTGCAGAAAAATCTGTTGGTAAAGCAATCGCTTCATCCAACGCATTGGTGTGTAGGCTTTGTGTACCTCCAAATGCGGCAGCCATGGCTTCAATTGTAGTTCTTGCAACATTGTTAAAAGGATCTTGTTCTGTAAGACTCCATCCACTTGTTTGACAATGCGTTCTAAGCGCAAGTGATTTTGGATTCTTTGGATCAAATTGTTTTACAATTTTAGCCCATAGCATCCGGCCAGCTCTCATTTTTGCTATTTCCATAAAATGATTCATTCCTATAGCCCAGAAGAAAGATAAACGAGGAGCAAAAGTGTCAATATCCATTCCTGATTGAATACCCGTCCTAATATATTCAAGACCATCAGCTAATGTATATGCTAATTCGATTTCAGGAGTAGCTCCAGCCTCTTGCATGTGATATCCTGATATTGAAATAGAGTTAAATTTTGGCATTTTTTGACTTGTATACTTGAAAATATCAGCGATAATTTTCATAGAAGGAGTCGGAGGGTAGATGTACGTATTTCGTACCATAAACTCCTTTAAGATATCATTTTGAATGGTGCCCGATAAAAGTTCTGCAGAAACACCTTGTTCTTCTGCTGCTACTATATAAAATGCTAGTATAGGAAGTACAGCTCCATTCATTGTCATAGACACAGACATCTTATCAAGCGGTATTTGATCGAACAGTATTTTCATATCTTCAACTGAATCAATGGCAACACCAGCCTTTCCAACATCTCCCTGCACTCTTTCGTGATCAGAATCGTATCCTCTGTGTGTTGCTAAGTCAAAAGCAACGGAAAGTCCTTTTTGCCCAGCAGCTAGATTTCTTCTATAAAAGGCATTACTTTCTTCTGCAGTTGAAAAACCTGCGTATTGCCTTATTGTCCAGGGTCTTCTGACATACATGGTGGAGTATGGGCCTCTTAAGTTAGGAGTAATACCAGCAGCAAAATGCTCATGTTTTAGTGTTGTTGCATGGTCTGGCTTTTTTTCGATCAAACGAATATTTGATACATTTTTTCTATTCATCTTACGATTCCTTTTTTAAACGATTCTTTTCGAGTTGTTCTGCTAATCTATTTTGAATAATAGGCTCTATGAGTGTTTTTTCTTTTCTTGATTTTACGAAAGAAGGAGAATTAATTATTGTTCCCATTTTGTCATTGGGATTTTGAATTTTATTTGTACCTAATAGAACAAGTTCTTCATTGTTAAATTGCTCCTGTTCTTTTCTAGCAGATTCTTTTATTTTTTTTTGAATTACTCCGTTTTTTAATTGTTGAAGGAAGCCACCGCCTTTTTCAATCTGTTTGAAAATATCTAAGGATTTGCTAGCGAGTTGTCTTGTTATGCTCTCTATGTAGTATGTGCCATCAGCAATATTTTGTGCTTCTTTAAGCTCACTTTCTTGTTGCAATATTAGAAGTTGGTTTCTTGAAATGCGTTCTCCGAATTCGTCAGATTTTTGAAAGGTTTTATTGTATGGTTGGTTTGAGATTACATCAGAGCCACCTAAAATCCCACTCATACACTCAGATGTTGTTCTTAACATGTTTACATTATAGTCGTACAAAGTTTTGTTTCTTAGACTCGGTTTGGAGAATATTAGTGTATGTGTTTCTTGAGAATTGTATTCGTTAAGTAGTGATCTCCAGAGTATTCTTAAGGCTCTTAATTTAGCTATTTCAAAAAAATAGTTACTCCCAATAGATATATTAAAGTGAATATGCCTTGCTATTTCTGGACCGAAATAATTTAAATACTCATTGGCATGTGCTAGTGAATAGGCTAGTTGTTGTGGTATGTTAGCACCTGCATTTTGGTAAATTGAAGTGTTTACTGCAAGAAAGTTGTTGGTTTCTTTTGATATATTTTTAACTTCTAAATGGTCTGCTTTAAAGCTATTAAACCAATTCCCTGTTAATGAAAGATTTCCTATTATGTCGATATTAAAAAAGCAGTTTTTTATACCTACATATTTTGAAATATTTTTTGTGAATTCTGAGGATAAAAATTGGAGTTTAAAAAAAACTAATATATTTTTCACCTCTATATTGGCTAATAGAGTTTTGATATTAATTGGTTCTTTAAGAATAAATTCAAGACTATTGGCCCCTCTTTTAAGGGCGTCTATAGCTAAGTAATTTGCTTCTTCTACCTTACCTACTTCGATAGTTTGACATATTTTAAAACCGTTTTTTGGAAGGTCTATTTGATCTAGAGTTCTATCTTCTTTCGTATAAAAAGGTTTAACAGTTATGCCGTCGTTAGTTTTCCATAACAGAGTTTCGTTGTAACTTGCACCTTTAAGGTCTGCTTGAATTTTTGTTTTCCAAGTTTGGGGAGAGACATTTTCAAATTCGTCGAACAAATATTTTTTCATTTATCTTTTATCGTATCAAATTCAATTATATATATATCTTCATTTTCTTTTTTCATTAAATAATTTTCACGAGCATATCTTTCGAGTTCCAGAGAATCTTTTAGTTTTTTAATTACTTCTTTATCTTTTTCAATTTTTTCTTTATGGAATTCAATCCATGTTTTTAGTTCCTTTATTTCGTTATTAAATTCTCTGTGAGTAAGGTAAGAATTTTCGTCTAAAAAGAGCATCCAAAAAACAAATACGGTTAAAATAATAATATAAATATTCGTAAAAAAAATAAAAAAAGGTTTCTTCTTGGCTGATTTAAAATTCATCACAAACGGTCATTGATTACTGTTTTTACAATATCAATAGCAACTTTATTATGTCCGCCACCAGGAATAATGATGTCAGCATAATTTTTTGTTGGTTCTATGAATTGTTGGTGCATAGGTTTTAGGGTGTCTTGATATCTTACCAAAACCTCATTTACATCCCTACCACGTTCTTTAATATCTCTCCTTACACGTCTAATAAGTCTCTCATCCGCGTCAGCATGGACGAATACTTTTATATCACACAAATCTCTTAGCTTTTTGCTATTGAATATAAGTATTCCTTCAACGATAATAACTTTTTTTGGATGTGTTTTTATAGTGTCTTGTGTTCTATTGTGAGAAACAAATGAATATACAGGTTGTTCTATTACTTCTCCATTTTTTAGTTCGGAAAGGTGTTTTACTAAAAGGTCAAAATCTATAGCCCTTGGGTGATCAAAATTTATTTTTGATCTCTCTTCGTAGCTAAGGTCATCATTTTTGCAATAGTAGGAGTCTTGAGATATGACACATACCTCATCTAATAATTCGTTTATTATTTGATTCACCACAGTTGTTTTTCCGCTTCCAGTTCCTCCTGCAATACCGATTACAAAAATATTCTTCATTTAAATTTTAGAAATTATGTTTAACAAATTTAGAAAAAAAAGTGCATAAAAAAAGTGCTAACTAAGCTGTTAGCACTTCTATTAAGAGCCGATAGAGGGACTCGAACCCACGACCTGCTGATTACAAATCAGCTGCTCTAGCCAGCTGAGCTATATCGGCCTTTATCTTTTAAGACGGGGCAAATATATAATGTTTTTGATTATTGGGAAATTTTTTTTTAGTTTTTTTTAAATGTTTTTCAAATGTTTCTTATAATCAGTTTTTTACGGTTTTAAAACTTTTTTGTTGAGAGCTTACATACAAATAAAACATGTAGTTATTCTGTTTTAAAATAGCTATTCATTTTATAAAAATGAAAATAAGTAAGACAGGTGTTTGTTGTTTTAACGTTAGCCTGAAAACATATATAAACAGTTAATTTAAATTTTAATAAAAATTTTCTTTTTGTATAAACTGTAAGCTAGTAAAAGATAAAAAAGCACTACACATAAAGCGTAGCTAAAAGAGGCAAGTTTTAAATCTTTGAAAAAGACAAAAATAGTATCAAAGATCCAAGAATGTATGTTTTGCTTATCATTTACTTTGATCTGATAGAAAAATTTTGAGATGATCATGGATAGAAAATAAATAATGATTGCGTTTTGACTGACGTATATTATTGGCTTTGGAGAAGAAACCCTCTTTAAGTCATTTATGTAATATGCGATAGCTAATGTAAGAGTTCCCCAACCAGAAGTTACCAAAGCGTAACTACTACTCCAAATAGATTTATTTATTGGGAATAAATACCCCCATAGATAACCAGAGAATAGAAGAAATAAAGTACACCAAAGTAATCTTTTTAATTTATCTTCATCGTTTCTTCTAGAAAGAATTATTTTTCCTATTAAAATTCCTAATAGGCATGTAGCGATGGCGGGAATTGTACTTAAAAGTCCTTCAGGATCACTAATAGGTTTCCACATATGACTACCAAGTATCGTTTGGTCTATATAATTGACCCAATTGTTTGATGATTCATCAAATGTAGGAGATTTGCCATCAGGAAGAGGCATAAAATTTAAGAACAGATAATAGCTAAGTAAAATGAATGCTATAATTATGATGATTTTTTTTGTGTCATATTTTAGAAAGATAAACGAAGAACATAAGAAAACAATGCCAATACGTTGAAGAACACCAGGTATTCTTATCTGATTTATAGTTTCAACAAATGGGAAATTAGGAGATGCAGTATTAATTAACAAGCCAAGACCGATCAGTTTAAAGCTTCTGGTTAGAATTTTTTTATAGATATTTCGGTTGATAACTTTATTGCGATAGGCTATTGATATGGAAACTCCTACAATAAATAAAAAAAAAGGAAATATTAGATCAGTTGGAGTGAGGCCATGCCATTTTGCATGAAGTAAGGGAGCGTAAACATGGCTCCATGAACCAGGATTATTTACTAAAATCATACCAGTGATGGTAATACCTCTTAGTGTATCTAACGACTCTAACCGTTTCACAAAAATGGAATTAATTATTTTTTTTTAGCCCTAGTTTATGTCCTGAGACCGCATAATGAAGTATCAGAATATAGCATGGAAAGAGAATCCAATAGCTTGAAGTGGAAGCTTCCATTAATGCCGTACTTGCCTCTATGCCTTGATTGATAAGAGCTTCCTTTTTGTTGTCAACGAACTGACCATATAGAGGGGGGATTATTGCACCCCCAGCAATGGCCATAATTAATAAAGCTGATGCTGTTTTTGTAAATTTTCCAAGTCCTTTTAAAGTTAGCGGCCAAACGGCAGGCCATACTAGAGCGTTTGCAATTCCAAGCGCAGCAACAAATAAAACAGAAATATAACCACTTGTTGATATGATACAAACAGTAAAAATAATACCTAAGATAGCACTTACTCTAAGAGCTAAAGCTTGACTGATAAACTTTGGTATTAAAACAATTCCAAGGGCATATGTGATCACCATTGCCATCAGAGTATAAGTTGTGAAGAATTGTGAGTCTGCCATGGGGATTCCAAGTGATATTCCATAAGCGATAATAGTATCTCCAGCAATAACTTCAGCACCAACATAAACAAACAATGTTGCAACTCCTAGCCATAAGTGGGGAAATTGGAAAATATTTTTTTTATGTGCATGGCTGTTATCCGTTTTTTCATTGTTAGAGGCTTCTACATGAGGGAGCGGCGCTTTTCGTATTAATATTCCTAATATAAATAAAGCGCTAGCCATAACTAAATAAGGAGTGACTACACTATCAGCCATCGTATTTAATAATTCACTTTTTTCTTCAGTACTAACAGTGCTTAGTCTATCCTTTATGCCGGCAATTCCTGATAAAAGTAGTGCAGCAAAAATTGTAGAGCCTAAGGCTCCTGCAATTTTATTAGCGATTCCCATTATGGCAATACGTTTTGCAGCACTTTCTATAGGGCCTAAAATTGTAATATAAGGATTAGAAGCAGTTTGTAATAGTGTCATTCCTGCTCCTTGAACAAAAATACCTAGTAAAAAAATCCAGTAAGTCCTTGCCTCTGCGGCAGGAATAAAAATAAGGGCCCCAATAGCCATTATAAATAAACCCAAAGACATTCCTTTTCTGTAACCAATTTTACTGATGATAAAAGAAGAGGGTAGTGCCATTACAACGAAAGAGATATAAGATGCTGATGCTACCAAATATGATTGTGCGTCTGTTAACTCATTTATAGTTTTCATAAACGGAATTAAAGCACCATTTATCCAAGTAACAAATCCAAAAATAAAAAAAAGTCCCGCAATGATAACGATAGGGATAAATGTAGAATTACGATTCTTTATGTCCTTTGTGCTGTTGGTCATATTTAGTTTAGTTTTATAAATTGACAATTAGGTCAATTCTTTGAAATATTGTTTTCCAATATAAATATTTGAAATTAAAGAAGAACTTAAATTCTCTCATCAACATAAAATTTTAGCTGAACAAAATAAATCACGCTATTAAGCAAAACTGTTCTTGCTAAACATTCGGTATTTTTAAAATTATTTGTTTTGTGTTATTTACATACTTACGACCTATAGGAAGTCTTTTGTCATTTATTTCAATTGAATTTCCTTCAATAGACTTTACTTTATCTATGGCTATGGTATATGATCTGTGGATTCTTAAAAAATTATTTTCTGGAAGCTCTTCTGTAATACTAGTCAATGATTTGTGAACAATATAATTTCCGGTAATTGTGCTGACCTTAATATAATCTTTTAAGCTCTCAATAAATAAAATATCATCATATTTTACCTTAACTAATTTCTTGTCTACTTTAAGAAAAATATAAGATTCCTCTTGTACTATACTACTTTTTATGCTGTCGTTACTATGAATTCGTTGTGTTAGTTTGTTGATTGATTTTAAAAATCTAGGAAAAGGGATTGGTTTAACAAGGTAATCCAAAACATCCAAATCATAGCTATCAGCAGCGAATTCTCTGTACGATGTAGTGATAATTACATGTGGTTTTACAGGTGTATTTCTAAGAAAATCTAATCCATTCATTTTAGGCATATTAATGTCAAGGAATAAAACATCAATATCTTTATTCTCTAGTGTGTAAATAGCCTCAAGGGGGTTGTTGAAGGTGTCTACAATGGAAATATTTTGAAATTCTTGTAAGTGATTTTTAATCACATTTATGGCTAGGGGTTCATCATCTATGATAACACAATTGATTTTCACTGGTTTTAATTTTTTGTTAAAGGAATCTCTATGTAAACTTTATATACGTTGTTTTCTTCTGAAATCTTTAGTTGATAGTTTTTTTCAAAAATTAGATCAAGTCTTCTTTTGGAATTACAATTACCAACTCCTTTTTTTAATGTTTCATTGTTTGTTTTAGTCAAATCATAAGAGTTTTTTAGTATAAAAACTAAGCTGTTATGATTCGTTTTTTCGAATCTAATATATACATAAAATTTATCATTGTTTTTATTCCCGTGTTTAAAACAATTTTCTATGTATGATAAAAAAATTAGTGGAGGAACTTTTACATCATTTATATTACCCTTTATTTTTATATTGATTAGTGCATTTTCGTGGCATCTTAAGGATTCTAAATCTATATAATTTTGTATATAATTAATTTCATTTAGTAAAGATATTTCAGGGTCTTTTATATCATAGATTACATATTGCATTATATCTGATAATTTTAACACAACATCAGAAGCTTTCTTTGATTTTTCAAGAGTCAAGGAATAAAGATTGTTTAATGTATTAAAAAAAAAGTGTGGTTGGATTTGAGCTTTTAAAAAGTTCAATTCTCCTTCAAGATGCTCTTTTTTTAATTTATCAATTCTAGTTTTTTGATTAATCCAATCAACTGTTAATTTGATAGCGGTTGCTAGCGCAAGCACATAAAGTTCTCCTAAAGTAACAGCAATAACATGGTTAAATGTAAAAGGATCTTTCACACCTTCTGCTTCTGGCCACATGTTTTTTGTAACTAAAAGATAATTAAGACCTGTTCTTGCTAGGTAGTTGCCAAACAGTGAAATAAGAATAAGACAAACATATTTGCTATATTTTTTTGGTACTAAAAAAAAAGGAATGAAGAAATAAATATTAGCATAAACTAGTAGTATGTGTAAAAAAAATTCAACCAAATTTGATTTTAAAGAATACCAATAATCATCAAAATAACTTCCCCATCTTATAACGTTAAAAGTGAAATAACTAATCCAGAAAATAATATGATACTTTCTTTTTATTGTTCTATTGTTATGAATTTTTTTAAAAAAAGGTAGCACAGAGTTAAGAAAGTTTATTTGGTGAATTTAAATTGTTTTTTTGAATCATACAAGTAAGATTAATTTGCACGGATATTTGAAATTTGATAATTACTGGCTTTCTTAGATAAATAATAACTCATGCTTAAATGTTTTTTTATTTGTTTTATTTTCAGAGTAATAAATACGAGGCTTATCCGTAAATATTGCTTTTTAGTTTTTGATATTTTGCAATATTAAGGTTTAAGAATAATTTAATTTGTGGTTAGTATGTGTTAGACTGTTGTTTGTTGTTATATTGATGTTGTTTGGATGTATTTTTTTTAACATTTGTTTAACCTAGTTAAATTTAGACCGCAAAAAATTAACATACATATGAAAAACAGCAAAGTTTTATTACTACTATGCTTTTCTTTTTTTCTCACTGAGTTGGTCACTGCTCAAGAGAAAATCATTTCAGGTATTGTTTCGTCAAAAAATGATGGAATGCCTTTACCTGGAGCTGGAGTTCACATAAAAGGAACTTCAAATGGGGTCGAAACCGATTTTGATGGGAAATATGAAATCAAAGCGTCTATTGGAGATGTATTGATTTTTACCTATGTTGGGATGATTACAAAATCAATTGTCATTTCAAGCGAAGAAAGTTTGGATGTAATCTTAGAAGATTCAAACATCTTGGATGAGGTTGTTGTAACAGCGTTGGGGATAAAAAAGACGCGGAAGTCGCTTACTTATGCCGCTCAAGATATAGATGCAAAGGAATTAAGTAAAGTAAAACAAACGAACCCTGTAAATAGCCTTTCAGGTAAGGTTTCAGGTGTAAATATAACGCGAAGTTCATCAGGAGCAGGGGGGTCAGTTAAAGTTGTGCTCAGAGGTAATTCGTCAATAGGTAATAACCAACCATTGTATGTAGTGGATGGAATTCCTCTTAATAATCCATCATCGGGACAACCTAGTTCTACATTTGGAAGTAACAGCGGAGGAAATACCGATGGAGGAGATGTGTTGTCATTAATTAATCCAGATGATATTGAGTCTATAACCGTACTCAAAGGAGCCTCTGCATCTGCCCTATATGGTAATGCCGGGCTAAATGGTGTAATAGTAGTTAACACAAAAAAAGGAAGATCTGGTGCTTTTAAAGTTGATTTTTCTTCCAATTTGGTAGTTGAAAATGCCGCCTACTTTATGAAATTTAATGAGAAAGCCCATGGGGTAATTGATGATTTCTTTAGGGCAGGAACAACAAATATTAATTCTTTGTCAGTTTCTGGTGGTACAGATAAGGCTCAAACATATTTTTCTTACAGTAATAGTTTTGTTGATGGAGTTTTGCCTACAAACTCATTGAGACAACATTCTTTTAGCGTTAGAGAAACGGCGAAGCTTTTTGAAGATAAAGTAACTTTAAGTGCAAATGTTTTAGGGTCAACACAAAGTATCAGTAATAGACCTATATCAGGGCTATATTTTAACCCTCTAGTAGGGGTTTATAATTTTGAATCTTTAACAGAAAATTTATCAGATTACAAAAGATTTGAAGTCTGGAATCCATACAGGGACAGAATGACACAACGTTGGTATAGAGGTCCTGGTCCAGAAGATAATCCGGGGACATTCCGTACCAGTGATATTGAACAAAATCCTTATTGGATTTTAAATAGAAATGCAAGTTCTGATCAAAATGATAAACTGATAGCTTCTTTAAATCTGAATTTTAAGATTAATGATTGGTTGTCTTTGCAAACTCGAGGAACTTATGATCAATCTGTACAGAAATTTGAAAAACGCATTTATGCTTCAACTCAAGCAACTTTAGCTCACGAAAATGGGAGGTATATTGTTAGAGAAAATGAATTTGTACAGCTATATGGAGATATCATAGCCAATATAAATAGTCAAATTACCGATAATTTATCGTTAACAGCAATAATAGGTGGTGCTACCAAGAGAAATACTAGTAAATCTCTTGTAGCTGATTCTGGTACCATTGGAGGTTTGCAGTTTGCAAATTTCTTTGCAATCCAAAATTTTAATGCAAGTGCAGGAGTTGATATTGGGCAAAACAGGTCTGATATTAAAGAAAATTCATTGTTTGGTAGTACAACACTAAACTATGGCGAAAAGTTATTTTTAGATTTAACGTATAGAAAAGATTGGTCGTCAACATTAACAAAATCTTTTGACTACCCTTCGGTAGGTTTAACAGGTGTGTTGAGTGAGATGTTTGACTTAGGAAAAAATATTTCCTTTGCAAAAGTGAGAGCTTCTTATGCAGAAGTAGGAAATGGCTTTGGTTTTAATCAGATAGTTCCTAATGATGAAGTGTCTTTTGGGGGTAATCCTTTAATTGATAATCCACAAGTTTTTCCTGGTTTTGACCCTTTACCAGAAACACAAACTTCTTATGAAGTTGGTACTGAGTGGAAGTTTTTTAACAATCGCTTAGGTTTTGATCTTGGATATTATAACACCAAAACAAAAGATCAATACTACCCTTATGCTGTATCAGTTGCTATTTGGGGTAATTCAATAGCCTATCTTAATTCAGGAGAAATAACTAATTCTGGGATTGAGGCTTCTCTTTTTGGAACTATCCTTGACAAAGAAAAATTAAAGTGGAAGACCAGTTTTAATTTTGCAGCAAATCGAAATAAAATTAATAAAATCTATAACGGTGTAAAAGCTCCGGGTTTAATAGAGCCTAAATTCTTTACGTTATCACCTAAAGGTGTAAATACTTTTGGTTCCTATTTAGTAGAAGGAGGTTCTTTTGGTGACATCTACGCTCAGGTGGTCAAAAGAAATGAAAATGGTTTGCCGATCGTTACTGTTGATAATTCTGTGCCAGGTCAAACATCATACGTTATTCAAAGAGAAGATGCAGAAGTCGATGGCTTGACAAAAGTAGGGAATGCCAACCCTGATTTTACTCTTGGATGGAATAACTCCTTTCAACTAGGTAGCTTTTCATTAGATGTATTGATTGATGGAAAGTTTGGAGGAGAAACAATGAGTTTAACGGAAGCCGTAGTTGAAGGAGGGAGTAATAATTCAGCTAGAGAAACTGCAAATGCTAATGTTGCTGTAGCAGAATATGTCAGAGATTCTAATAATAATATTGTTGGAACTAAAGAATTTACGTTGCCAGCTCAAACTTACTATGGTTTAACAGGAGGGAGAAATAGTTTTACAGGTGAGTATATTTATAGCGCTACAAATGTAAGATTGGCAGAATTTGCCTTAGGTTATGATTTTAAATTATCTGAAAACTCATTCTTTAGGAGAGTTAAAGCATCTCTAATAGGAAATAATTTATTTTTCTTCTATAAAGAAGCTCCACATGACCCAAATTTATCTTTAAGTACAGGGAACGCCCTTCAAGGAGTAGATGTTCTAGGTTTGCCATCAACAAGAAGTATCGGTTTAAATGTTAACTTAAGTTTTTAGAAAAGTTTTTATTATGAGTAATGTATATAAAGTATTCGTAGTCGCAGCCCTTTTATTGAGTGCATTTTTTGGTTGTGATGGATTAGAAGATTACAATATAAACGAAAAAGAAATTAGTAATGATCAGTTGGTTGCTGATTTTCAAATAGCAGGTTCTAAGTTTAAGCCAATATTTCAAAATATTTATCAATTTGATCCAGCTTGGTCATTTCAGTTGCAGCAAAATTTAAACGCTGATATATTTTCTGGTTATATGACAAATCCAAGACCTTTTGTTGCAGGGCAAAACAATACAACCTATAACTTAGTAAGTGGGTGGAATAATTATATTTGGTCAGTACCTTATGAGGGAGTTATGAATTGGGTCAATAAGATTAAGAAGATTAGTAATGATTATCCAACAATGTATGGTGCTGCCTTGATTCTTAAAGTGAGTGCTATGCATAGGGTTTCTGATGTTTTCGGGCCCATTGTGTACAGAAACTTTGGTGATTTTGAAAAAGCAGGAATCTATGATTCTCAAGAAGAGGCTTACAATGCTTTTTTCGTTGATTTAGATCAGGCAACGGCAAACATCATGGCAGATTTGAATAGTATTAGATTTAATAAATTTGATATGGTTTATGGAGGTAATTATACTAACTGGATAAAATTAGCTAATTCAATACGTTTACGTTTAGCTATTAGAATAGCTAAAGTAGCTCCTATGAAAGCCAAAGAAGAAGGTGAAAAGGCTTTAAATCACCCTCTAGGAGTTTTGGAAAGTAATGAAGTTAATTTTACCATAAAAGGAAATATAGCACACCCTTTATCGGTTATTGATAATGCATGGGGGGACATTCGAATGAATGCTTCAATGGAATCTATTTTATTAGGTTATAAAGATCCAAGAGCATTAAAGTATTTTACTGAATCAACAGGAGGAGGTTTAAAAGGTATTCGAAATGGACTTTCTTTAATGGCTGGGTATTCAGATGAAGAGAAACAAAAGACGGCATATCTTGGCTTTTCTGCCTTAAACGATGCTATACACACAACAAATGTTCAATTAATGACTGCTGCAGAGGTTGCTTTTTTAAAAGCAGAAGCATCTCTTAGAGGGTGGAGTGGCTCAGGAGATGCTAGATCAAATTATGAACAAGGGGTTAATTTATCATTTAACCAGCACGCTGCAGAAGGTGTTGCTGCTTACTTAGCAGATAATACTTCAAGACCAGTAGATTACGAAGATCCTCTTAATTCAGGGAATAATATAGCAGCAATGAGTGATATTACTATTGCTTGGAATGAGTCATCTACAAATGAAGAAAAGTTAGAAAGAATCATAACACAGAAATGGATTGCAATGTTCCCAGAGGGGCAGGAAGCATGGAGTGAATATAGAAGAACAGGGTATCCAAAAATTTTTCCGGTGGTGAGTAATCAAAGTGGGGGAACCATAGATACCAATATACAAATACGAAGGATTCCATTTGTTGATAGTGAGAATTCAACAAATGGAATAAATGTTCAAAAGGCAAAAACATTATTAAAAGGACCGGATAACGGTGGGACTCGGCTATGGTGGGATACTGGAAATGCAAATTTTTAGTTACTAAACCATGTTATACGAAATCGAGAATGTGTTTTGCATTCTCGATTGTTTTTAGTAGCATTTTTAAAGCACTTTGTCGAAAAAACTATACGTTCACTTAATGTGCCTATAAATTTAGAATTGCATTTAAATTAAGCTAGAGTATGGTCATGTCAAATTTTAAAGAGATAAACTTTCAGCCTGCAGGGCAGTTTGAAGAAACACGTTTTGAAAAAAATCATAACGTAATATTTGAAAGTTCTTCAGAAGCTTCGAAGATAGTTGCTAAAGAAATAGCAACCTTAATTATTACCAAGTCAAATGAAGATAAAAAATGTGTGCTTGGGTTAGCAACAGGTTCTTCACCCATAAAGGTATATGAAGAGTTGGTTAGACTTCATAAGGAAGAAGGGTTGAGTTTTGCAAATGTTATTACGTTTAATTTAGATGAATACTGGCCAATGAGACCAGACAATATTCAGAGCTACCATTATTTTATGCATGAGCATTTATTTAATCATGTAGATATATTACCAGAAAACATCCATATCCCCAATGGAACTATTAAACAAGAAGAAGTATACCAGTATTGTGTAGATTACGAATTAAAAATTAAAGAAGCAGGAGGGTTAGATTTTCAGCTGTTAGGAATTGGTAGAACAGGGCATATTGGTTTTAATGAACCAGGATCTCATTACAATTCAAGTACAAGGAGTATTACCCTTGATCATATAACAAGAGAAGATGCCTCCTCTAGTTTCTTGGGTCTTGATAATGTCCCTAGGAAGGCAATTACTATGGGAATTAGTACTATAAAAAAAGCAAAAAGAGTTGTTTTACTGGCTTGGGGTGAAACAAAAGCCAAAGTAGTGCAAAGAACTATTGAAGGAGATATTACATCAAAAGTACCAGCAACTTATCTTCAAAATCATCAAAATGCAACTTTTGTTATAGATAAGGCTGCAGCTTCTGAACTAACTAGGATAAAAACACCTTGGTTAGTAACCTCTTGTGTTTGGACAGAGGAGCTTAAAAAGAAAGCTATTTTTTGGTTAAGTAATAAAGTTAAAAAGCCCATTTTAAAACTTACAGATAAAGATTACAATGATAAAGGAATGGCTAGTTTATTGGTTGAAGAAGGTAACGCTTATGAACTAAATATTAAAATATTTAATAGTCTTCAAAAAACAATCACAGGTTGGCCAGGAGGAAAACCGAATGCTGATGATTCCAAAAGACCTGAGAGAAAATTTCCAGAAAGAAAAAGAATCATCATTTTTAGTCCGCATCCAGATGATGATGTTATATCTATGGGAGGAACTTTTGATCGATTAGTTGAGCAAGGTCATGAAGTTCATCTGGCTTATCAGACCTCAGGCAATATTGCAGTTTCGGATGAAGATGCTCTTCGATTTGCCGAGGTATCTAAAGTTTTAAGCCCAGGTTCGGAAAGAATAGGTACTATTATCAATTTTTTAAGGAATAAAAAAACTAATGAGATAGATACGTTAGACGTAAGAAAGTTGAAAGGAGAAATTAGAAAAGCAGAGTCTCTAGGAGCCACAAGATATATGGGAGTTTCGGATGAAAATGTTCATTTTTTGAATTTACCTTTTTATGAAACGGGCAGAGTCAAAAAAGATAATTTATCTAAGATAGATATCGATATTATGTGTAGTATCATTGAAGAGGTTAAACCACATCAAATATATGCCGCAGGTGATTTAGCAGATCCCCACGGAACACACAAAGTATGCTTAGATGCTCTTTTCGAAGCCTTGGCATTATTGAAAACTGAAACTTATATGAAAGACTGTTGGGTTTGGTTGTATAGGGGGGCGTGGTTTGAATGGCAGCCTCATGAAATCGAAATGGCGGTTCCGATGAGTCCAGATCAGGTTGTTAAAAAAAGACATGCTATTTTTTATCATCAATCTCAAAAGGATAAAGTAATGTTTCAGGGTAATGACACCAGAGAATTTTGGGTGAGAGCCGAGGATAGAAACAGGTCAACAGCAGAAAAATATAGAAAACTAGGTATGGCAGATTATGCAGCAGTTGAAGCGTTTAAGCGTCATTATTTTTAAAATAAATATTTACGAAACTTATTGTTGTTTTCAAAGAGAATAGCCTTTTTAGCTACTAATTAGTAATAAAGTTAAGAGGGTTATTTTATTAGAAATCAAGTGTAAAAAAATAAAATATCAAAAAAATAAAATGTTAATTACTTCTAAAAGAATTGAAATAGATTATATGTGGAAAAGTGTTATAGTAGGTTTGCTATTTCTTTCTTTATCAATGCGAGGTCAGCATCAACTAGCGAACAAATATGATTTAATGCCTTGGCCGCAACAAATTAAGGCGAATGAAAATACTGTTCATATTACAAAAGATTTTATAATTTCTATCCATAAAAAAGAAGGGCGTGTTTATGAGTATGCTACCAACATTATCAGGAGGATTAGTAATAGAACAGGTGTTTTTATAAATGAAGGATTTCCGATAGTAAATTCTAAAAAAGCTACCGTTCAAGTAACTTTTAAAGAAATGTCTGAGTTAAAACTAAGATCAGATGAATCTTATAAGTTACGTGTGAAGAAAGATGTTGTTGAGGTTTTAGCAAATACAGATATTGGGGCTCTTCGAGGACTTGAAACATTGATGCAATTAATTGATTATAATGATACAGCTTTCTTTTTCAAGGGAGTCGAGATTGAGGATTATCCAAGATTTGATTGGAGAGGTTTAATGATTGATGTTTCAAGACATTTTCATCCAATAGAGGTTTTAAAAAGAAATATAGATGCCATGGCCTCAATGAAAATGAATGTTTTTCATTGGCATTTGTCCGATGATCAAGGTTTTAGGGTTGAGTCGAGTCACTACCCTAGATTACATGAATTGGGCTCAGATGGCTTTTTTTACACAAAAAATCAAATAAAAGACTTGGTTACGTATGCTGATAAACGAGGGATAAGAGTAGTGCCGGAAATCGATGTTCCTGGTCATGCTACGGCTATCTTAACCGCATATCCTGAATTAAGCAGTAAAAAAGATTTTACATACGAAATAGAGCGATTTTCAGGAATTTTTAATCCGACATTAAATCCGATAGAACCTGAAGTGTATGTGTTTTTAGATAGTCTATTTGCCGAAATAGCTCCATTATTTCCAGACGAATATTTTCATATTGGAGGAGATGAAAACGAAGGGATTCATTGGGATGAAAATAAGAATATTCAGAAGTTTAAGTTAGAAAAAGGATTAAAGAATAATCATGAATTACAAACCTATTTCAATGTAAAGCTTCAAAAAATACTCAAAAAGTACGGTAAGAAACTAATGGGATGGGATGAGATCATGACTGATGGAATGCCTAAAAGTGCGATTATTCATTCATGGAGAGGTATTAATGAAGGATTTAAAGAAGGAACTTTGGTTGAAGCTGTTAAAAAAGGATACCAAGCAGTTTTATCAAATGATTATTATATTGATAGGGTACAATCAGTAGACCACCACTATCTTTTTGATCCAGTAGGAGATAGTTTCTTAACAAGTGAAGAGAAAAGTAGAGTTTTAGGAGGTGAGGTAACTATGTGGAGTGAGTTGGTGACTCCTTTAACGATTGATTCTAGAATTTGGCCT
This sequence comes from Tenacibaculum profundi, assembly GCF_057162725.1. Classification (NCBI taxonomy): domain Bacteria; kingdom Pseudomonadati; phylum Bacteroidota; class Flavobacteriia; order Flavobacteriales; family Flavobacteriaceae; genus Tenacibaculum; species Tenacibaculum profundi. The sequence continues at coordinate 1,640,808 of NZ_CM169894.1, read as the reverse complement.
AGAACAGCTGCTATAGCTGAAAGATTTTGGTCTCCTAAAAAAGTGAAAAATCTAGAAAATATGCGTAAACGATTGTCTAAAGTGAGTTTTCAACTAGAGGAGTTGGGGCTAAAGCATTATAGTTTTAGAGAACAAATTTTAAGAAATATCTCCAAGTCAGAAGAAATTGAATCCTTGAAAATTCTTACTTCTATATACGAGCCATTAAAAATTTATACGAGAAATAAAGGTGGAACTGAGTATAAAACATTTTCGCCTTTTACCTTATTTGCTGATGCTTGTACGGCTGATGCTTCAATGGTTCATAGTTTTCAATTACTAGTTGATTCTTATATTAAGCAGCCCAATATGATTAAAAATACTGAATTACAATCATATTTTGCAGCATGGAGAGATGGATATTTAAAGTTTAAAACTTTAAAGAAGAATCCAATATTGAATGAATTAGAAATCCATTATTACCATTTAAATAAGCTTTCTACAATATGCTTAGAAATTCTTCAGGAGAAAACGGAAGTAACTAAATTAATGCTTCAAGATCTAGAGGAGTCGATACAAGAATTAGAAAAGCCATTAGTAGACACTGAATTGGCAGCAATGCCAAGTATACAAAAGTTTTTTAATAGTATTAAGACTAACAATGTGTTAAAGTAGTTTATTTAAATGATTGTTTTGTTTGCTGATTGAAAGAGGAATATTAAAGAATCGATTGAGGTTTGACTTTATTTTTAGGAAAGATATTATATTCTATAAGCGTTAAAGGTTTATAGAATTATTTATATTAAAATTTGAGAACTCTTCTTTCTGTTTTGTAAAGTAATTACAATATTTTTGATAAATTTAGATCATAGCTCTAAAATAATTTTTAAAATTTTGACAAAAAAATATTTACATTTGAAAAAATACAATTAAAGTGCTAAAATATTGTGTTTCCATTTATACTTGAAATTACAGTAAAAGAAAAAGATTGTTTTTATTATGATGATTTTAAATCATTGAATTAACCAATAAGTTTGTCTGTTATGGAGGAAAAATACAATGCATATATTTCTGAATATCTTCAAGAATTCAAGTATGCAACAAAAGAAGAACTTGCATTTATTCGGCCGCATATAAATATCCAAGAATACCGTAAGAAGTCATTTTATTTAAAAGAAGGCAGTATTCAAAGAGAAATGGGGTATGTCTCTAAAGGTCTTTTAAGAAGGTATTATATAAATCAAAAAGGAAGAGATATTACTACTGGTTTTGTGTCTGAAAATGAATATGTTACCGATTATCCAGCATTTTTACAGCAACGACAAACAAAATATTATATTCAATGCTTAGAGCCTTCCATAATTCTATTATTACCCTACGAAAAAATAATAGAGAGTTATCAAAAGTTTTCTAATGGTCAAATGTATGGAAGACTTATCGCTGAAAAGGTGCTTAATGTTTTGACAGATAGGGTAGAAAGTTTCTTGTTCAATACTGCAGAGGAGCGTTACTTAGAGTTTATCCAAAACAATCCAGAACTCACCAATCGGATAAGTTTAACACACCTGTCTTCTTTTTTAGGTGTGGAGCGTCAGTCGTTAAGTCGAATTCGAGGAAAGTTGGTAAAGAAGTAATTATGTCACAAATGTGTCAGGTGCATTTAGTAGCAGATTCTCAAATTTGTAGTATTAGATTTAAAAATTATGGAAAAATTAAATATTTTTATTAAATGCGTTTTTTTAACAGTAATTATCTTTTTTAGCGTTAATCTCAATGCACAAAATGGGACAACGATAGAAACTATTTCAGACTCTTTATATCAAGAATTATTAGAGGTTAGAAAGTATTTGTATAATAATCCTGAATTGGCAGGTACAGAGAAAATAACCTCTTCTTTTATTGAGAAATATTTAGTGAGTTTAGGTTTAGAAGTTAAAACAAATATAGGGGGGTATGGTGTTGTAGGGATATTGAATGAGGGTAAAAAAGGAAAAAAAATAGCTTGGCGCGCAGATATGGACGCAATATCAAATCATAAACATATTGAAAATGAACTCCATACAGAAAATAGTAATGCGGCTCATTATTGCGGGCATGATGTTCATACTACAATAGCTTTAGGAATAGCTACTATTTTAGCGAAAAGAAAAAGTTATATTCAAGGTACAGTATATTTTATTTTTCAGCCTTCTGAAGAAAATTATAAGGGAGCTAGAGCTATGTTAGCCGATGGTTTGTTGGATATTATACAACCAGATGAGATTTATGCAGCTCACATTTCGCCAATGCCTGTTGGTCTGATAGCTTCAAAAAAAGGATATCTTTTTGCGGATTATAAACAAATTAACATTACCTTCAAAAAGACGAAGTTTAATGATGAATTGATAACGTACACTAAAAATATTTTGTCAGATTTACAGAATGTGACACCAAATAGTGATTTTTGGAGAATGGATAATTTAATGCGTCCTGATATAGGTATTGGGAGTCCTAAAACTATCTTTAAAGACTTTATCACGGTGCAAGAGAATTTCGAGGTAATTGAAAACAATAAAACAATTACGATTAGCGGTTATTTGAGTGCAAGCAATAAAAAATTGATGGAAGGGGCTCGACATCAATTACAACAACAAATTGCATTTTCACGTTATGCTAAAAAATTAAAGAAAGTCGAATTTAACTCTAGTAAGTTTGTTTATTCGAAAGAAAGAGCAAACATAACAAATAACGCTTTTTTAGTGGAAAAGGCTATTGAAATTCTATCGAAAAATAAGAGTTCCTTGATTACAACAATTCCCTTGTACGGAGTAATCCCTGATGGTAGAGGAGATGATTTCGCGTATTTTCAAAAAGAAATTCCTAGTGTATATTTTTTTATCGGTGGTTCAAATTTTAAAAAGGGGATGATAGCTATGCCCCATACACCCAATTTCACTGTAGATACGAATGTAATAAAAGTTGGAGTAACCGCATTTAGTTCGTTACTTATGAAAAGAGTCAATGAAAAATAGGGAAGGAAATAGCAAACTAATAAAAACAAAACTATTACATGGGTATAGTATTTTTAAAGCTATTTTATAATCATGAATTGACCATTTATAATTAATAAAAAAAGAAGCTTTGGAGTAGTAGCGATGCAGAAATATGATAATTTATTTCAGGTTAAGTTCAAAATCCGAATTCGAAATTGTAGTTGTTATAACAAGATTTCAAGCAACGTAGTTTAGTTACTGCTGTCAATAAACAAAACTAGTTTGTATTTAGAATTTATTTTTGAGATTTTTTAAAGGTCAAATTTATTACAGTTTTTACTTTTATGGCTAAAAAATGGATTTATGATCAGTTTAAGGAGTGGACTTAAAAGAGTAAGTGTCTTAAGTCCTTAATCTTAGTAAATAGTGAACGTATGATAAAATAAAAGAGAAGTATTTTTAAATACACTATTCTTAATTTTTTACAAAAAGATAGTCGGGATGAAAGGATTCGAACCTTCGATCTCTGGTCCCCCAGACCAGCACTTTAACCGGACTAAGCTACATCCCGATGGCTGGGGCAAAAGTAATAAAAAATCTAGGAGTAAACCTAGATTTTTTTTCAAGAATAAATTTTGTTTGAGAGAAGCTTTTAAAAACTTCTAACAACTTAATCATATTAACGGTTAAAATTTAGATTTAGTATTTAAACCGTTAGCGGTGCTCCTTTTAATCTTTTTTCTATTTTTTGTTTTACTACAGTCAAACGCTTCATTAAGTCCATTAACGTTACATCTTTTGTTTCTTTATAAACTTCGTTAATTTCCAAAATTAAAGCTTTTGCTTCTCTGGAAGCTACAATTCTATCACTGGTAGTAACAAATTTGAATTTTCTATTTTCAAATTCTTCTGCTTTACTAATTAACTCTGTATTCATATTTCCTTCTTTCGTATTAAATTATAAACCATTTTTCACCGTTTTATATCATTATCGAATTAATTAAATACTATAAATCTCTATTTTAATTCATTTTGTAATCATGATAATAATGACAAAAATGGGGTTCAAATATATAGTTATCTTTGATTTTTTTATGTTAAAAAATAATCAAAATATTTTATTTTGTAATAAATTTTTATTATTGAGTGCAATAAGTTAAGTGTAGATTTCTTGATTTCTAATGCAATTAACTCAAATATAATAATTATTTCTTATAAACGCAACAAATATAGATTTATTTGATGCAATTTAAAAATCCTATGTAATAGAATTGATAGAAATTAATTTTAAGAGTTATTTTAGCATTATAATTAAGTTATAACATGAAACAACATAAGCGATTACTTATATTACTATTCCCTGTTTTTTTTACCTCTTGTAGCTCACAAGATAAAAAGCAGGTTGCCGGCAAGACAGCTTTTCAAATAAAAATGAATCGTAAATTTAAAGACGCTTCTACTACACCTTTAACTAAAAGAGCATTAAAAAAATTTAAGGAATTGAATTTTTTCCCTGTGGATGAAAAATATAAGGTTGTTGGAAAATTTGTAAGAACATCTAATGAACCACCAAAAAGCTTTCCAACAACAACCGAGAGGGTAGTAGTTTATAGAAAATATGGAGAGCTTTATTTTACAATTGATAATAACTCTTTAAAATTGAATGTTTATAAGGATGAGTTTCCAATAAGAGGATTTGAACAACATCTTTTTTTACCTTTTTTGGACAAAACGAATGGAACTTATTCGTATAGAGGAGGTAGGTTTGTAGATATTCAAACAAGTGACATAGCAATTGATGGAAGTATAACCATCGACTTTAATAATGCATATAATCCTTATTGCGCTTATAATGAAAACTATTCTTGCCCTATTATACCAAGAGAGAATTATCTTGATATAGAGATCAAAGCAGGTGTAATGATTTATAAAAAATAAAAAGCCCTTATTTGAGGGCTTTTTTTATTTTGAAGGAGGTGTCAGTCCTTCTTTAAGATCTTTTTGAATTGCCTCTTCTATACTTTTTAAGTATTTAGCTCTTACCTTTAGTTTTGTTTCAGCATGAGCTTTTAGATTCAACTGTCCAAACATTTCAGCAACCTTAATTGCAGTGGGAAGTAATATATCATCTGATGGGACGATTTTATCTAGAAAACCAGCATGAATTGCTTCTTTAGGGGTATAAATTTCGGCATTATTAACACTTCTTTCCAAAAACACAGGGCTTAATCTGCCTTTCGCAATTTCAATTCCTGCATTATGCATTGTCATACCAATCATAACTTCATTTAACCCAACTTTAAATTGTCCGTCAATACCGAGCCTGTAATCCGCTGACAAAAGTAAAAAAGCCCCCTTGGCAATGGCATGACCATTACATGCTGCAATTATAGGGAGCGGAAAGCGTAACATCTTTAATGCTAATTGAGATCCTCGTGTAACCAACTCAAGAGCTGATTCAGGAGAAGTCATCATTGATTTTAAATCGTATCCTCCTGAGAAAATACCTGACTTTCCTGTTAATATAACAACCTTTTTATTACTTTCTGCCCTGTCTAATGCAGCATTCAATTCATCAATGACTTGGTGAGAAATAGCATTTACTTTTCCATTATTAAGTGTAATGATTGCATAATTGCTATCCTCTTTATATTGTGTAAGTTTATCCATGTTAAACTATTTTAGTTATAAAAATTGCGCCAAAAACAGCAAGACATCCAAGAGTTAAGCTAGATAGGGTATAGGTAAAGAATAAGAGAAAATCTCCCGACTTTAAGAAAGTATGATTTTCAAAAGCAAAGGAAGAAAAAGTAGTAAAGCCACCACAAAATCCAGTTGCTAAAAATAACGTCTGGCTATGGGTTAATGATTGATTTTTTGTAGCATACCCTAATATCAATCCAATTAAAAAGCTACCAAGTATGTTAACTGCAAAAGTTCCATAAGGAATGCTATTTGGAGTATTATTCAAAAGTTTACTTATAAAATAACGTAAAGCACTTCCTATACCTCCTCCTAAAAAAACTAAGATGAACTGTTTCATTATTCGCGAATATACTAAAACTCTTACTTAGAACTAAGGATAATAATAAGATACTTTCATAACAAAAGATATTTAATTATTTGTGGAAAACTGATGTTGTTTTATAAAAGGAAAAGTAATCCTTTTTTAAGTAAGGAGAATTATAACAATCATTAAAAAAAAGACTTACTGTCATTGAAGATAGTAAGCCAATTTATTGATCATGATTAGAATTTTTATTTTAAGATTACTTCCTCAGCATCTGTCCAATTCCATTTTCCTTTTATAATTCCTTTTTCTACAGTCATAATTCCAGGATTTCCTCTAATGGCTGTTTTTAAGGCAGTTTCATCACAGAAACCAAAAGGATAAGGTAAATTATACTTACTTTGGGTGGCCTCTAAATCTTCTATATATGAAGCTGTTAAAACATAGATTTGATAACCTTTATCGTTTGCGGCCTTTGCAATTTCTGCAACAGGGGCAATACCTTTTTCTTCCGTTTTGTCAAAGTTGTACATCATGATTAACATTGCTTTATCATGAGCAAGCATTGCTTCCATTTGATCTCCATCATCCGTTTCAATCATAAAATCATGAATTGGAGGAATTTCTCCGTTCTCTTTGTATTCCATATTATCTGCTATATCGGTACCTATCGAATACGCTCTAAAATCAATTATTGGTAAGTGATTTAGAACGTGATTTACTATAACAAGAGATATGGCAATAGAGGCAATAGAAGCAATAGAAGCAAACTTATTTGATACAATAGCTTGGATATGCTTAAGCCCTAAGATTAAAGCGACAATGAAAAACATAAATATGACGTTTTTATAAAATGTTTCTTTTGGAGTGAGTTTGACAGCATCTCCAAAACATCCACAGTCAGTTACTTTATTGTATGTGTATGAGTACCATGTTAAGAATAAGAAAATTAGGTTAAGACCAAATAAACTCCAAACAGTAAATTTCGGTTTATATCCAACCAGTAGCATAATACCTAGGGCAAGTTCTGAAATAATTAATAAAATTGAAAAAGGAAGTGCAAAAGGAATTAGGAATTCAAGATTCAAGACACTTTCACTAAAGTATTCTTCAAATTTAAACTGTGAACCTATAGGGTCAACTAGTTTAACAAAGCCAGAGTAAATAAATAATACTCCGACAAGTACTCTAGAAATATGGGTGGTTATTTTTAGTATCATAATAGGGATTTTTATTTTTTAACTATCTGATTCAGAGTGGTGAATTAAAGCAAAAATAGCATAATTAATGATGTCTTGATAGTTTGCGTTGATTCCTTCTGAAATAATGGTTTTTCCTTTGTTATTTTCTATCTGTTTTACTCGAAGAAGTTTTTGTAATATTAGATCGGTTAGAGATGAAACTCTCATGTCTCTCCAAGCTTCTCCATAGTCATGATTTTTATTTTCCATTAACTTTTTGGTTAATGAAATGTGTTTATGGTAAAGCTCAATAGCTTTTTCATTAAGTAAGTCAGGTTGATCTGCATGCCCTAATTCAATTTGAATGAGAGCCATAACAGAGTAATTTATAATACCTATGAATTCAGATACTTCTCCTTCATCTACTTTTCTCAAAGAATTCTCTTGAAGCTGTCTGATACGTTGTGCCTTGATAAAAATTTGATCCGTTAAAGAAGGAAGTCTCAAAATTCTCCAAGCAACGCCATAATCAGCCATCTTTTTGACAAATAAGTCTTTACACTGTTTTACAACGGTATTGTATTGATTTGATGTGTCCTTCATTTTTTTAATTCTGAAATAATACCGTAAAAATAAGAAATCAAATAGGTTTTCCTTTACTTTTGTGTAATAAATTAATTATGTCTTTAAAGGTAAAAAATATCATGGTTTCTTGTATTAAATTAAATAAATTTCTTTATCAAAAGAAATTGAAGTCAACAATTTAAGTGTTTTTTTGCAAAAAAAAACAAGATAGAAATAGTATTGAAAACAATAATTATTACACAATGCTTAGCAATTGCTAATTAGAAATAATAGCTGAATCAATCAGGTAAAACTAAAGTTATTTTGTAGTGTGGAATTATACGAAGCTAACAATTCAATTAATACATAAGCTATTTAGATAAAACAATAATATAAAAGCGGTTTTGAAGTAAATTAAGATCATAAAAAGATTAAAATATAGAAAATAATTACCAAACAAATTAAAAATTTAGTAGATGACGATTAATTGCAAAGGTAAGTTGGTTGACTTGAGTTCACCAAAAGTAATGGGAATACTTAATTTAACCCCAGATTCTTTTTATGACGGAGGTAAGTATAAGAACGAAAAAGAAGTATTGTTACAGGTTGAAAAAATGGTTGAAGAAGGCGCTACTTTTATCGATGTTGGAGGGTATTCCTCAAGACCAGGGGCAAAACATATTTCTGAAGAAGAAGAGTTAAAAAGAGTTGTTGCTACAGTTTCCTCAATTCTAGCAGAGTTTCCTGGTATTTTAATTTCTATAGATACATTTCGTAGTCGTGTTGCCGAAGAAACAATAAGAGCAGGAGCTGCAATTATTAACGATATTTCAGGAGGTGAAATGGATGAGAATATGTTTAAAAAAGTAGCCGAACTTCAAGTGCCTTATATTTTAATGCATATGCAAGGCGTTCCGCAGAGTATGCAGTCTAATCCTAACTATAATGATATAGTGAAAGAACTAATCTTTTATTTTTCTGATAAAATATCAAGGTTAAGGGAGTTACAAGTAAAAGATGTTGTTATTGATGTTGGATTTGGATTTGGAAAAACTTTAGAAAATAATTACGAGTTATTAAAAAAATTAGCATTGTTTTCTAACTTGGAGGCTCCTATTTTAACGGGAGTTTCGAGGAAATCTATGCTATATAAGCCACTCGAGATAACTGCAATTGAAGCCTTAAACGCCACCACAGTTGCCAATACTATCGCTTTGTTGAACGGAACTAATATTTTAAGAGTTCATGATGTAAAGCCAGCGGTTGAAGCAATTAAAGTTGTGAGTTATCTTTAATTTATATCAATTATTGTGTACTTTTGTTGCACTTGAATTTTATTTAGACTGATAACTCTTGAGTAACCTCTCATTACTAATATATTTACTGAACAAAAGCTATAGCATTACTTCGAATAAAATAAGTACATTTACCAGACAGTTAAAAGCTATTTTGGTTTGAATTTTATTGATTTTTCTATTTTAGATGTATTGGATATTATACTGGTAGCAGGTCTTATGTATTATGCTTATAAATTACTAAAGGGTACTGTAGCGATAAATATAGTCATTGGCATTGCATTGATTTTTGTAATTTGGAAAATTACGCAAACATTGCATATGGAAATGTTAAGTGGAATACTAGGATATCTCTTATCAGGAGGAGTTATTGCTTTATTGATTGTTTTTCAACAAGAAATTAGAAAGTTTTTGTTGATGATTGGCACTACAAATTTTTCTACTAAGCGAAGTCTTCTTAATCAATTAAAGTTTTTAAAATCAGAAATTAGTGTTGAAATAGAAGCTGATACCATATTAAAGGCCTCTGTTAATTTATCGAAGACCAAAACAGGTGCTTTAATTGTTATAGAGCGAACGAATAATTTAGACTTTCTGGTCAATACAGGCGATAAAATGAATGCACAAGTAAACATTGCCATCCTTGAAAGTATTTTCTATAAGAATAGTCCTTTACATGACGGTGCCATTATAATTAGAGATAATTATATTATTGCTACAAGGGTCATTTTACCCATAGCTGAAAATTCACAGATACCACTTAGATTTGGATTGCGTCACCGGGCTGCTATCGGAGTATCGGAAAGAACAGATGCTTTGTGTATTGTCGTTTCTGAGGAAACTGGCGAAATATCCTATATAAAAGACGGAGAATTTGTATTGTATGATACAGTCGAGGAACTAATTAAAAAATTAGATAAAGATGTAGTTACATAAAAAAGGTTCTGTTAAGAACCTTTTTTATGATAATTTATTTTATTTGGAAGCGGACATTTTAGCTTGAATAGCACTCATTACGCTGTTGAATTTTTCCTTACTTTCGGCGTCTAAATTTTTTATTAATTCAGCACCTTTACTCGCCAATTCAGCGCCTTTTTTTGCAATAGAGGCACTTTTTAGAGCATCTCCTTTAGCAGCAATACACTCTTTAGCATAAGTAGCATAATTTTTTAAATGATCTTCTACTTCTTTGTTGTCAAAACTAGGTATTGATACACCATCTAAAACAGATTCGATAGATTTTGCAACCTCACCGGCTACTTCTTCCGTTTTTTCAGCAACTTTCGTAGCTGCGTCTCCAACAGATTCAGATACCTTATCAACAGCTCCTTCTGTTTTTTCTACTGCGGCTTCTACAGCGTTTTTAGTTTCTTCTTTAGCTTGTTTACATGAGGTCGCAAGTACTGAACTTACGATCAAAGCTGATAGAATTACTTTCTTCATGATCTTGTGATTTTTAGTTTTAAGATTGAAAAACAAATGTAATCATTTGATTGAATGAAACAAACAATGAGAGTATTTAATTAAGTTAAAAAATAGTTTAATTAATATATTTTATAAAGGCTAACTTGACACTTCATTAAATTGAACTTCATATAATTTTTTGTAGTATCCATTTGATATTTTAAGAAGCTCTAAATGATTGCCTTGTTCCACTATTTTTCCTTGATCCATTACAATAATCTTATCAGCTTTTTTTACTGTAGCAAGTCTATGTGCTATTACAATAGAAGTTCTGTTTTTAGTTATTTGATCTGTAGCAAATTGAATCATTTGCTCAGAATAAGAGTCCACGGAAGAAGTTGCTTCATCTAGTATTAAAATGCTAGGTTTACTAACATAGGCTCTTAAAAAAGCAATTAGCTGACGTTGACCAGATGACAGCATGCTTCCTCTTTCTTTAACATTATAATTATAATTATTAGGCAAACTCATTATGAACTCATGAATTCCAATTTTTTTGGCGGCTATTTTAACTTCTTTTAGGGAGATAGAATTATCATTTAGAGTAATATTATTAAATATTGTATCTGAAAATAAAAACACATCTTGTAAAACAATAGCGACCTTACTTCTTAAAGAAGAAATATCATATTCACTAACGGGAATAGAGTCTACATAAATTTGGCCACTATCAATTTCGTAAAATCTACTGATTAAGTTTATAATAGTTGATTTGCCAGCACCAGTTGATCCAACTATTGCAATAGTTTGCCCTTCAGTTACATCAAAACTAATACCTTTTAAAACTTCAGTTTCTTTAACATAACTAAAATGAACATTCGAAAAAGAAATATGACCTTTTAGATTATTCGCTGGAGTTGTACCACTTTTATCAATAGTACTTTCGGTATCAATAATTTGGAAAACACGTTCTCCTGAAACAATTCCCATTTGAAGTTGATTAAATTTATCTGCAATTTGGCGTAGTGGTCTAAAAAGCATTTGGGCCATTTTAATGAAGCCTATAATGGAACCAAGAGAAACATTAGAGTCTTTTATAACTTGAAAGCCTCCATACCAAACTATTAAACCGATTGCAATAGAGGATAAAATTTCTGCAATTGGAAAGAATATGGAATAATACCAAACAGTTTTTATATGTGCTTTTTTATGCTTATCGTTTATTTCTATGAAGTTCTTGTATTCAATTTTTTCACGATTGAATAATTGCACTATTTTCATACCAGTAACACGTTCCTGAATAAAGCTATTAAGGTTCGCTACTTGATTTCTTACGTCTTGAAAAGTAGCTTTTATGGCTATTTGAAATAATTTTGTTGCATAGATTAGAATAGGTAAAACGGCAAGTGCGATAAAAGTAAGTTTCCAGTTTATAATAAGCATAAGGATGGTCACTATAATCATTTTTAAAATATCACTTACTATCATAAACACACCTTGAGTAAAAAAGGTAGCAATAGTTTCAATATCTGATACAACTCTAGTGACTAATTTCCCAACAGAGTTTTTGTCAAAGTATCCCATTTTGAAAGCCAGTATTTTTTGGAAAACTTTGATTCTTATATCCCTAATAATATGCTGGCCAACCCAGTTGGCATAGTAAATAAAAGAGAATTGTAAGGTTACCTGAATTAAAAGTATTATAAGTAAGAGAACCGAATTGTTTATTAGTTCGGTAAGGTTTTTTGTTTTGCTGAAATCATTAATTGCATGAATTAAAATATAAGGGTCAGCAGCAGCAGCTACAGCCAAAAGTACAGTTGATGATACTGCAATAGTAAATTTTAATTTATAATTTTTTGCAAAGTTCATTAACCTTGAAAAAATTCTAATATCAAATGCTTTTCCTGAATTTTTACTCACCTAGTTTATAGTTATATGAAACATTTGTTAAAAATAGGCCTTTTGCTGGAACTGATGCACCTGCATTCTCTCTATTTTTACTTTCAATAATTTTTTTCATATCCTCAGATTGCTTTTTTTGTAAACCAATATCAAGTAAAGTTCCTACAATGGCCCTTACCATATTTCGTAAAAATCTATCAGCCGATATATAAAATGTAAGACTATTCCCTGTTAAAACCCAATTAGCGCTCGTTATTTTACAGTTAAATGTTTTTACATCAGTTTTAACTTTTGAAAAACACTGAAAATTTTCATATTGATATAAAATTTTTGCAGCATCGTTCATTGCATTTATATTTATGTCAGTGTATAGAAGCTGCCAAGTTGTATCTAATAAAAACGGATTTCTGCCCAACCATATTCTATACTCATAACTTCTACTGATTGCATCAAACCTAGCGTGAGAGTCATCTTTAACCAAGGTAGTGTTATGAATGACAATGTCATTTGGTAATAGTGCGTTTAACTTGAAAGAAAAGTTAGCTTTCAGTATTTTATTCGTATCAAAATGTGCATACATTTGTGATGCATGCACACCAGCATCTGTTCGACCAGCTCCTATTACATTTACAGGTTCTTGGAGAATTGTAGAAATAGCCTTATTTAGCTTTTCTTGTATTGAAATAGAATGCGGTTGTACCTGCCATCCATGATAATTTTTTCCATTGTATGATAGTTCAATAAAGTAACGCAATAGCTGTATAGTTTAATATGCAAAATTATGGAATTTAAAATGAAAAAATAAATACAATTTTTTCTATTATAATTTTATGGAGCATACTTATTTTATGAAAAATAGCAGAACGTATTTACACTATTTTGGGTAGTTTTGTAGCATATAAATACAGGGATATCATTTTAAAAAGAAGTGTTGAATGAAGAAAATATTATTAATGTCAGATACACACAGTTTCATGGATGAACAGATTTTAAAATATGTAAAAAAAGCTGATGAGGTGTGGCATGCAGGGGATATTGGGAGTATTGAGGTAACTGAAAAAATACGAAAAAATAAACCTTTAAGAGCTGTTTACGGAAATATTGATGATAAAGATGTTAGAATAGAATTTCACGAAGATATAATTTTTGTTTTAGAAGGGGTAAAGGTCTTTATGACTCACATTGGGGGATATCCTAATAAATATAAGGCAAGGGTAAAAGAAATAATAGCATCTTCTAGGCCAAACCTGTTTATTTGTGGGCATTCTCATATTTTAAAAGTCCAGTTTGACCAAGAATATAATTTATTACACTTAAACCCAGGAGCAATTGGAAAACATGGCTTTCATAAAACACGAACAATGCTTCGATTTGAATTAGATGGTGGTCAAATTAAAAATTTAGAAATTATTGAGTTGGGTAAACGAAACTAGTTTGTAGGTTATTTTGAACGGGTACTGAAAAAGTTATCTTAGATCCTTCATCCAGCCTTGATTCAACAAGAAAGTTTCCATTCATCATTTGTATTCTTGCTTCGACTTGATTTAGACCTAATCCTCCTTTATTTCTACTACTATTACGTTCTTTACAGTCAAATCCAATTCCATCATCTTCAATACGAACCGACAGAAAGTTGTTTTGATCAGTGAGTATAATATAAGCATTAGAAGCTCTACTATGTTTTAGAATATTATTTATAAGTTCATGTATTACGTTGTATAGTTTTATTTCAAATTCTTGATTATAACGGTTTATATTAGTTATTTCAGCATGAAATTCAAGCTCTATATTTGAATATTTTTTGGCAATATCTTTAATAGCATATCCTAATCCAAACTTTAGAAGAACAGGAGAAACTAAGTTATGTGAAAGATCTCGTACTTTTTGTGATGCTTCTAGAATGATCTCTTGTGCTTTGTGTAATTCAATGGGGATTTCACCATTAAACTGTCTTTTTGATGCATGTAAATGCATGTTGGCAGAAGACAATAATGCACTTACACTATCATGCAATGTTTCTGCTATTTGCTTTCTTTCTGTTTCTTTTCCGTCAATTGCTGCATTTAATATTTTTACTTGTGCTTCTGATTTTAAGTGATCAATTTTTTGTTTTTCAACTAATTTACTTTGTTCAAGTTTTAATTTTAGATTACGTTGACGCAAACGAATATTGTAGATAACAACAGCAGATATGACTAGTGTTAAAAGGGTAATGGCAGCAAAAAGATAAGTCGTAACTGTTTTTCTTTGTTTTAAAAGAGTTGTCTGGTTTTTGACCAACGAAATTTTTTGTTTTTCCAAATTCTCTTTATGCTTACTTTCTATGCTTAACAAGATCTCTTTTATTTCTGTGTCTTTGAGGCTATCACGAAGATTAATAGATTTATCTAAATAGTCATAAGCCTTGTAGTTTTTTTGATTGTACATAGCCCATGATAGATTTTCAAAAAATACCTCTTTAAATCTCAAAGATTTTAGATCGTTATTATTTTCAATTAAATTAATTGCTTTTAGGTAGAACTTCCTTGCCTTCTCATATTGTTCTTGTTCGATATATATACTAGCAAGACTAGCTATTGAGGCAGCTTGAGAGGCTTTATCTCCTAATTTTTCTTTAATATTAATTGCTTTTAGAGCATATTCTTCAGCTTTCTTATAATCTCTCCCTTTTGGGTAATAATAAAATAAATTAGAGAGATTGTTATAGGCTTTAGATTTTAAATAAAGTACTTTGTTGTTTTCTAAAGAGCTTTTAATTAGTTTTTTATAAAAGTATTTAGCACTGTCAATATGGTCTAATGAATGATGAGCTGCTCCTTTTTTTAATAAAATGTTTAGGTAATTAGTGTTAATATGGTGTGTTAGATTCCCGTTCTCTGTAAATTGATCACGTGTCAATTTAATTTTTTTATTTATATCAGGGCCTTATTATAATAAGATAAGGCTTTTTCATAGCTGCGAATTTCCCTAAAAATGTCGCCTATAATATTATTGAGTTTATATGATAATTCTAAATTCTTTTCTTGCTTGCTATGGTCTAGTGCTAAAAGCGTATGTTTGAGTGCGTTTGAATATTTTTTAGAATTAAGTAGTTTTTTTATAGAATCTATACCAATAGGGGTAGAATCTTTGATTTTGATGTTATTAGAAAGAACCGCATTTGAAGCGGTTCTAGTTTTTGTAAGACCAATCTTGTTATAAGTAATAAACAACGTAAACAAGATCAATATAAAAGTTATAAATATTTTTTTTTCCATTTATTTATATGAAAACTTCCTCAATTATTTGCCTAGGCTTTTTATTAATATGAATGCGTTTACTTTTTTTGTTGTATTTATGATTAACAAAATCTATTTTTAGAATTTTTTTATCGGATACATTAATATTTCTTGAGAAATACTTATTTTTTGACTTGCCTGATTTTAAATGAACTTCATGAGTTTTATTTTTCTCGTTGTATATAAAATCAGCGATAACATTATCCTTTACTTCAAAGTTTAACGTAAAACTACCATCCGTATTTTTCGTCAAACTATAATCATTTAAGAATTTTGGTTTATCAGATTTATTTTTGTTGTAAAAATCATCTTCGATTGTAATATAAGAATTTTTTTTATTCGTAGCCTCAAGTATGTTTATTTTTAGTAGTTCATCGTCTATTAAAAATTGAGTTTTACCCTTTTTATTGTTGTTTAGGTGATGTGTTTGTGATATTACAATTTCGTTAGTGTTGTCAGGATTTTTATAAGTATCAATTTTGGTGTTTTTTGGAGTATCGAAATTAATAAAATAGGATCCGTCCGGATTTCTATCGATAGTATAAGATTGTACTTTAGAAGATTTATCTTTATTAATATTCGGTGATGTATTTGATATGATTTCTGATTCGTTAGAAGAACAAGAAATTAAAATTAGAGTACTAAAAGAAAGGAAAAATAAAACAAGTTTTTTCATGATTTTGGCATTTTAAATAATTTAAGAATAGATGAGAAATATTTTTAAAAGGTGATGTACTTAGTGTAGACAGATGGAGATACGGGGGACGTTTCTCATAATTAGGGGATAAAGAAAACAAAATGAAGGGGTTCTCTAAACTATGTTATTTTAATAACGCGTACATCACCATTTAATATTTTACTTGTAGCTCTTAGCGATGTAATTAATTAGGGGAGTTATAGTGTCTATATTATCTTTGGGGGTAAAGATAATATGAATGAAAGGACTATACTATTTTATTCCTAACCGCATACATCGCTAAACCTACTACGTTTTTTACTTTTAATTTTTTATATAGATTTCTTCGATACGATTCGACAGTTTTAACACTAATACTTAATGTATCAGCTATTTCGGATGAACTTTTTTCTTGTGCAATTAGCTTTAAAACTTCTATTTCTCGTTCAGTTAAATCTTTGTGAGAATCATCCTTATCCATGTTTCTTTTAGAGCTTGCTACATAAAGATTAAATAGTTTACTTTTTATGTCTTCGTTGAAATATTGTAATCCTTTGTTTACAGCTCTAATTGCATCCACAATATACTCACTTGCACAGCTTTTTTCTAAAAAACCATTAGCACCTAAGGCTATCATTTCTTGTACTAATTTAGGATCGCTTAAACTCGAAAGTATTATGGTGCGAATCCTCACATCTCGTTGCTTAAATACTTTTAAAACATCAATACCATCCATTTCTGGCATATTTATGTCAAGTATTAAAACATCCGCAGTATTCGTGGCAGACCAATTAATAACTTCTTTACCTGTGAGAGAGAAGCCTTCTACTTCAATATCATCCTCTATATTTATAAGAGCCATCACTCCTTCTATAAGAATTTTGTGATCGTCGGCTATATGAACTTTAATCTTTGTACTCATTTGTTTGCTTTTACAAATTTATTTGATAATCAGCTCATTTGCAATACTCATAATCCCTAGATAAGGTTAAGGGTTTGTACTAAACCCTTTAGGGATAACCCTTATTTGTCTCTTAAATTAACATTATAAGGTTTTAATGTATAGCTTTTTAAGCTGCGTTTTTTTTTTAAATAAAGGGTCTTCTTGGGTAAATTTAATATAAAAAGATCAATTATTTCCTTAAAGCGGATTATATTTAAACATTAACTTTAATAAAACTAAAAACCGAAAGTGGAAACTTTCGGTTTTTTGCACTAAATATACTAAGATGTTAGGTTTATCGCAATCTATCAACAGATTTTACAAGATCTTCATCCTTTTTAATGGCTTTTTTTGCTAAGTATAAAAGCAAAATAACAAAAAGAGGAATGAACATCCCAATATCTTTCTTAGAACCGTTAAGTTCTCCAGATAATATTTGTGATAAATAAATCAATAATCCTAATAAAAAAATGTTTATCATTATAGAGATTTGACATAACAAAATTTGGTGTTTTCTGTTTTTAAACAGAAAAATAGTAATACACATAATTAATGCGGATACTAAAAATAGTATGGGGACTAAACTTTCAGTAAAACTTTGATTCTCTAGTAGAGTTCGCGCATGGTTAACTTTACCTGCTTCAAATCTCTTTAAAAAAATAGGAGATAAAGCTGAAAGAATAGTGGCAATTAATAAATATATAGTTTGTAATCTTTGAATCATAAAATTTATTTCGCTACAAAAATAATATTTCTTTTTTTAAAAAGAAATATAACAAGTTAAAATATTTGTATATATTTGTGTCGATAAGTTACCGCATTTTTAACTGTTATACACTTCAAATAACAATACAATCAAGAAAGACAAACAAGTAATTTTAAATTCTTTAGAAGTGGGAATTTTTAACCTAATATTTTAACGAATGTTCGAAATTTCGGAATTAAAAGCTAAGAAATTAACTGACTTACAGTCGATTGCTAAAACTATTGGATTGACTAGAATCAGTCAGTTGAAAAAATTAGATTTAGTTTATAAAATTTTAGATGCTCAAGCAGAGGCCGTAAACAATAAGAAAGAAGAAAAAAAGCCAGCTGAAAAGAAAGTATCAAAAGTAGTCGATGCAAATGACAATAAGCCAAGGAGAAGGAGAATCTCAAAAAAAGAGAATGAAACCACTTTAGAACCTGTAGAAGAGACTGTTAGTGATAAGAAAGTGCTTCCTAAAGAGACCAAACTTATTAAAACTAAAAAGAAAGAAATTCAGCCTGTAAAAACACCTAAAAACAGTTCAGAAGAAGTTGTCAAGAAGAGTGTTGTTGTTGCAGATGATAAGAAAAATCAAAATAATAATTCCAGTAGTAATAATAATAATAGACGGGGAAGTAAGAATCATCAGGGGGTAAATAACCAAAATAACACTCAAAATCACAACAAAAACAAACATCATCAACATCAAAATAAGAGTAAAAACCAGTACAAAAGTGGTAACAAATATAGAGATCCTGATTTTGAGTTTGATGGTATTATTGAAAGTGAAGGAGTATTAGAAATGATGCCAGATGGGTACGGTTTTCTGCGATCGTCTGACTATAATTATTTATCATCACCGGATGATATTTATGTATCACAATCACAGATTAAATTATTTGGTTTAAAGACAGGTGATACCGTTCGAGGAAATGTGCGTCCACCAAAAGAAGGAGAAAAATATTTTCCTCTAATTCGAGTTTCAAAAATAAATGGTTTAAGTCCGAATATTGTCAGAGATAGAGTATCTTTTGAGCATTTAACTCCTCTTTTTGCGAATGAGAAATTCAATTTAGCGCAAAAAGGTAGCTCGTTGTCGACAAGAATTATTGATTTGTTTTCACCAATAGGTAAAGGACAGCGTGGTATGATTGTAGCGCAACCGAAAACAGGTAAAACCATGTTATTAAAGGATGTTGCGAATGCTATTGCTGCTAATCATCCAGAAGTATATCAAATTGTTTTATTGATCGATGAAAGACCGGAGGAAGTTACCGATATGCAGAGAAGCGTTCGAGGTGAGGTGGTAGCATCTACATTTGATGAACCAGCAGACAAACACGTACGAGTAGCTAATATTGTATTGGAAAAAGCGAAGCGTTTGGTAGAGTGTGGGCATGATGTAGTGATCTTATTAGATTCTATCACGCGTTTGGCAAGAGCGTATAATACGGTAGCACCAGCATCCGGAAAAATCTTATCCGGTGGTATTGATGCGAATGCCTTACACAAGCCAAAAAGATTCTTTGGGGCAGCAAGAAATATAGAAAATGGAGGTTCTCTAACTATTATTGCAACAGCACTTACGGAAACAGGATCGAAGATGGATGAGGTGATCTTTGAGGAGTTCAAAGGAACTGGTAATATGGAATTACAGTTAGAACGTAATATTGCAAATAGAAGAATTTACCCAGCAATAGACTTGATTAAATCAAGTACGCGTCGTGATGATTTACTGTTAGACGAGAAGACAGTGCAGCGTATGTGGGTGTTGCGTAAATACTTAGCAGATATGAATCCTATTGAAGCTATGGAGTTTATTCAGCAAAGAATCAAAACTTCGATTAATAACGAAGAGTTTTTGATTTCTATGAACGGATAATAAATAGTATATAAAATATATAAGAAAATCCTGCTTTAAGAAAGGCGGGATTTTTTATTTGGAAAAAATGATGCTATGTAAAGGAACATCGAACTTATTTATATCGGTAATGGTAGGAATTGGAGGAAAGAAATTTAAACCAATGGTATACACGTCTTTTTTACAAGAAGCTAAAAAACGGTCATAGAAGCCTTTTCCATATCCTACTCTGTAATTCATTTCATCAGATATAAGAAGTGGTACAAAAACAAGATCTATATTTTTTACATCAAACTTTTCTGCTGCTACAGGCTCTGGAATGCCATAGGTGTTCTCTACCAGTTTGGTGTCTTTGGTTAAAATAAAATGTTCTAAGGTGTTATTTTCAAAATTGCTTTTACTTATGATTACTCTTTTTCCTAGGTTTTGTATGTATGAAATAATAGGGAACGTATTTATTTCTTTCTGTCTTGCAATCGGAAGAAAAATATGAATGTTTTGAAATCTGGAAAAATCTATTTGAAATACCTGCGCATAAATAGAATCTAAGTAGGTGTCAATTATATTGGTTGTAAGTGCTTTTCTCTTCTGTTTGAATAATCGACGAGCTTCTTTTTTGTTCATAGTTAAAGTGAATTCAATTCTTGTTTTAGTTTTTTGGTTAACTTTTGTATTACAATATCGTAAGAATGATCGATCAATTCACAAAGTAATGCGTCCGTAACATCTGCATTAACCGTAATGGTATTCCAGTGTTTTTTATTCATATGATATCCAGGAGAAATACTGTCGTAGTTAGCTCTTAATTCTTCCGACCATTCTGGATCGCATTTGAGATTTATTTTTTGTTCTCCATTTTCCCATTTTTGTAATCCTACCAATGCAAACATTTTTCCCATTACTTTAAATGCGAGGGTGACTTCGTCAAAGGGAAAATGTTCGGTTGCTCCTTTTTTGGAAATACAATATTGGTGGAGTTGTTCAATGTTCATCGTTTTTTTAAGGATTTAATCAGTAGTAAAGTAAAGGGTATTAAGGAAGATAAAAGTAAAAAATATTTTATGATTTATACAACAAAAAAAAGCCAACTCTTGGCTAATATTATACATATCCAATTTTAATTCCACTATTTTTAGCCTGGTGAAATGGTCTATTGCATAACTATACTATAAAGGTAATAGCAAGGATGGATAATTTAATTTTTGCTTTAGGAAGTATTTTATTGGTCTAGAAGTGATTGGTGTCCGTTCGGTAATTTCAGAGCAGAATAGTCTAAACGCCACCCTATAGTTTCCACTAAATTATGCATAAGTAATATGGCGTCCATTGCCTCTTGGTTGGCAGTTTGCATTAAATTGCTTTCGGGGACTTTTTGAATAATATGTTCTTTCGCTTCTTCATTTACAGCGGTTAAGTCTTCCGAACTAAATTTATTTAATAGGCCATTTTGAATGTCATAAAATTTAATATTTGGTTCAATAGAAAATATTTCTGGTTTTGGAAATTCAGAGAGTAGAATGGTTTTTGTACTGTTGTCTGCTTTCATTTTAATTTTTCGGAAATCAAATCCAATATGTACTTTGGCATTGATAATAATGATTGCTTTCTTCTTACTGGTAAAAAGTCCAAGAAATTTTTCTTTCGAGTTTTGATGATGATAGATTTCTGCAAATTCTCCTTCTACTGTAATTAATTTGGAAACCTTTTTTATTTTATCTAGTAAGACAATAGATTGTTTTTCCGTTAGGTTTTTGTTGGTTCTGTAGGTGAACTTCTTAAAAACAAAATACGATATAATAGCACCTCCGGCTAGACCTAAAAAAAGTAATTCCATAGATACGAATTTACTAAAACTAACGGAATATTCTAGTATCTACTTAAAAAGCAAATAAGGCCAACTTGTAAAAATAAGTTGGCCTTAAGTAATCTTTGAAGAAATATAATCTAAGGGATTAATTTTTTTAGATCGTAAAAGTAAAAATCTTTATCATCGTTCATGGCAACAAATAGCCCGTTTGGGAATTTATCGCCCAAGGGAGTGGTAGTTATTTCACAACCATCAGTTCTAGTTGTTGTTAAGTCTATTTTTTTAATAAAGGTATTTGTTTTCCTATCAAATATATTAAATGAGTTCTGTTGCTGATTCGAGATAATAATGTATCCATTTTTATTATTCATTTTAGCGATAGCAATCCCTTCTATATCCTCTTTGAATAATTCACCACCAAAAACAGCGATTTCTTTATTTCCTTTTTCAGGATCTGCATGATATTTTCGAACACCATGTTTTTCATCAGAGTAGTATACGTATCCTAATTCTTCATCAACAGCTATAGATTCTATTTCCTTTTTACCACTAAATTTACCAAATTTCCTAACAAGTTTATGTTTTACACTTCCATTTTCAGCGTAGATTTCATATTGGTATAGGTACTTTTCTTTAGGACCATTTTTTCTACTAATGATCGCGTATAATTTTTTATTACCAAAAGATTTGTAAAGAGCAATTCCCATAGGAAGATTATATCCAGGTTTTCTCTCATCTCTGAAAACTTTAAATCCACCATTATCAATTGATTTCATATCAGGTACAGTAAAAATTCTTATTTGATTTAGTTCTCTTTCTGTAAAAGCAATAATATCTTTTGAAATGCTATCATTTAATTTAAAATTATAAGCAACATCAATATTGTTTGGGCGTTTAATGTTTCTTATACATTTATTAGTGATTATTTTCCCTTCTAAATCAAAGGCATATATAGCGCCATTTGCATTCTTGTCTGTGCCAAAAATAATACTATTTTCCGCATTGGTTTTATTGATCCAAATAGCTGGGTCGTCAGTGTCGTTTAGTGTTTTCTCGGTTCTTATATCAGGAAGTACTTTCTTTGTATGGTTTGTTTTTTTACAATTATATGTAGTTAATATGATAAAAGTGACTAGAATTTGTACTTTAAATATTTTCATGAGTATCTTTAAATAGAATGTTATGTTTAATTAACGATTATTTGTTTTTTTTATGATGTTTACTTCTTAATAATGTTGAAGTAGTTCTCAATTTAATAAATAGAATTATTTTAAAGATGAGGTATTTAAATAGCAAAAAAGGCAATAGAAAATTTTTCTTTTGCCTTTAAATGTCGGGGTGGCAGGATTCGAACCTGCGACCTCCTGCTCCCAAAGCAGGCGCGATGACCGGGCTACGCTACACCCCGATTAATTGCGGATGGCAAATATATAAAAAAAAGAAAACTAACTAAAAAAATATAATATTTTTATTAGCTATTGACCAATAGTCAAAACATATCTTTGGAGGGTGTAAGAAAAATAAAAAGAACTAAATTTGTAATTATAAATATATAAGAAAGAAATGGCAGAAAAAATTAAATGTTTAATAATAGGTTCTGGACCAGCAGGATATACAGCGGCTATTTACGCCGCGAGGGCAGATATGAAACCAGTTATGTATACTGGATTACAAATGGGAGGTCAGTTAACAACGACAACAGAAGTAGATAATTTTCCAGGCTATCCAAATGGTACAGACGGAACAGCTATGATGGAAGATTTAAAAGGGCAAGCAGAACGATTTGGTACCGATGTACGTTTCGGAATGGTGACAAAAGTTGATTTTTCAAAAGAGGAAGGGGGTATACATAAAGTTGTTGTTGATGAGTCTGTAGAAATAGAGGCTAACACTGTTATTATTTCAACAGGAGCTACTGCAAAATATCTAGGTTTACCATGCGAGCAAAGACTTATGGGAGGCGGTGTGTCGGCATGTGCTACTTGTGATGGTTTCTTTTATAAAGGACAAGATGTCGTTGTGGTAGGAGCAGGTGATACAGCTGCAGAGGAAGCTACTTATTTATCTAACATATGTACTAAGGTTACAATGTTGGTTCGTAAGGATTATATGAGAGCTTCTAAAGCAATGCAGCATAGAGTTAATAAAACTGAAAATATAGAAGTATTGTTTAATACAGAAATTGAAGAAGTTTTAGGAGATAAGGTTGTTGAAGGTGTAAGAGCAATTAATAATAAGACTGGAGAAAAAACGGAAATTTCTGTAACAGGCGTTTTTATAGCAATTGGCCATACGCCCAATACACAATTATTTAAGAATGTTTTAGAAATGGATGAAACAGGTTATTTGATAACCAAAGGAAAGTCAACAAAAACAAATTTACCAGGAATATTTGCCGCTGGAGATGTTCAGGATAAAGAGTATCGTCAAGCTGTGACAGCAGCAGGAACTGGCTGTATGGCAGCTTTAGATGCGGAACGATATTTAGGAGGCCTGGAATAAATAAGTTGTTTTTTAAAAAAAAATAGAAACAAATATTATACAATACTTGTTTCTATTTTTTTATTAAAAATAAATAAATTCTTCTTCCATCTTTTCCTCTGATATAGAGGTAACATCTTTTATAAATTCATCAATTTGATGCTTACTAACATTTGGCATACATATGATGTGTGTAATTTCTCCCTCTGTAGCTAATTGCCATTTGTTTTTAATAGATTCTGGCATTTTAGGGAGAACAACTGTAATAGCACCAGGGTTACTCCATGCAGTTATACCAATTTTACAAAGTTCTTGTTTACAATATTCTGCAACTTCTAAGCTATCCTGGTATCTGGCTCTAAGGCCTTCTATACCCATTTGTTGAATAGCATACCACAAAAATAAAGGACTGTGTCCGTTCCTAGAACCTGTAATGGTTGTATCTAAAGAACCAATATAGGATATTCCTTTGGAAACTCGATCACGAAGAGAACGTCTTGTAATTATTACTCCCGCTGGAATTGGCGATCCAATAAATTTATGCCCACTTATAGCAATACTATCTGCTCCGTCTATAAAATCAAATGGAATATAGGGCTCCAAAAAAGGGCCAAATGATCCTGCTAAAGCACCATCACAATGAATGTAATGATCTTGAATGGCTAATTTTTTTAAAATATCTTTTACTTTAGAAACATCGTCTTTAGCTTCTTTCATAGTGGTACCATAAGTGGTTAAGATAATAGCGGGTTTATGGCGATTAAAACGAAGTGTTTCTTCTAAGTCGTTATAGTCTATTTCTCCATTTTCTTGTGAACGAATGACAATACTAGGTATGTTTAATAAATGAATGTTTTTCTTAACACTATAGTGTGTTGATTCTGAGTAGTACACCATCGCTTTTGGATACATTTCTCTTGCAATATACAAACCATATAGATTGCTTTCCGAACCTCCATTTGTAACATAGCCCCAGTAATCTTTTGGGTTTGCTCGAAATAGTTTTGCAAAGAAATTGACTACTTCTCTTTCAATTTCATGAGTCTGTACTTTGTAGGTACTGTCTTCAAAAGGATCTCCAAGATTATTAATAGGATACTTCAAAAAATCATATAGTGCTGAATAATCAAAATCTTTAGATACAGGATAACCCAAAAACGTATCTCTTGCATTTTGTATGTTATTTAGTAAGTCGTTTAAATGATTGGAGAGTTCTTTTTTAGTATTCATGCTCAATTTAATTTAATTAAATATCACTGTAAAAATACAGATTTTGAAATAGTTAACTGAAAATTGATATAATTTTAGAAAATATTTACTATTTTGTTGATTTAAAAGGTTTTTTAACTTTTTAGGATATTTAGATATAGTATATTTAGAAAATAGTTCTTTATGGATCAGTTAGATATAGAAATTTTGAGAGCTTTACAGGAGAACGGAAAGCAAAATACGAAAGAAGTCGCTTCGAAAATAGGTTTAACAGTAACACCAACTTATGAGAGAATCAAACGATTGGAACAAAAAGGCGTCATAAAAAAATACGTCGCTATTTTGGATAGAAAACTAGTAGGTAAGGAAATAATAGCTTATTGTCAAATCACTTTACATAAACATCAAAAAGAAATGATTGAAGTTTTCAAAAAGCATATGTATTTTTTAGATGAAGTTATGGAATGCCACCATGTTTCAGGTAATTTTGATTTTTTATTGAAAGTAGCAGTAGATAATATGGGTAGTTTTCAAGTATTTATTAATGAAAAACTGGCTACTGTTGATGGAATTTCTACAATTCATAGTTCGTTTGTGATGGATTCGAATAAAAATACTACGGTATACACTTTGTGATATGAGTACTATTTTATCAAAATAGATTGTTTTTTTTCAAGATTATGAATAAGAAAATAGAAGATGGTATTATGGTGAGTAAAATTGGGATATAATTTTCAAAAAGTGCATGTGGGTAAAATAGTATAGCCACAAGCATTCCTGAAAAAGCACCTCCGAGATGTGCTTCATGACCAATATTGTCATTATTTGCTTTGATACCGTAAATAGAGTAGCCTATATAGAGTAAACCAAATAGCCAACTTGGAATGCCTATAGGTAAAAATAGTAAACCTATTCGTATTTCTGGGAATAGGGCAATGGCGGCGAAAATAATACCACTTACCGCGCCTGAGGCACCGACTGCGCTATAG
Source organism: Tenacibaculum profundi (assembly GCF_057162725.1). Classification (NCBI taxonomy): domain Bacteria; kingdom Pseudomonadati; phylum Bacteroidota; class Flavobacteriia; order Flavobacteriales; family Flavobacteriaceae; genus Tenacibaculum; species Tenacibaculum profundi. Next base: position 1,614,506 of record NZ_CM169894.1, on the reverse strand, counting down.
TGTTGGTTATTTTTATGCATAATAATAGCAAAGACATTTCCAGCAAGTAAGCTTGCGAAATATAATAAAAGAAACGATATTCCTCCTAATTGTCTTTCTAAAATAGTTCCAAAAGAGAAAAAACTGAACATGTTGAATAAGAGATGCGTCCAATCCACATGAAAGAAGCCTGAGGTTAGGAGTCGTTTGTAATCTTTTCCAACTAAAATTTTACCAATATTGAATTTGTATTGATTGAAAAATTGCCAATCGTTAAATCCTTTATAAGAAGCAGAAAAATTAGCAATAATTATAAGTAAACTTATAGGGCCTATATCATTCATAAATGAAATATTCTTTTTTATTTGTGCAATAGTAAAAAAAGATCGTTAGTATATCTAACGATCTTTTAAAATAATTTAAAACTAGCAAATATCATTCACTTAAGAAGATTTTACCAAAGTGCTCTCTTTGGAAGTGCTTCTTGCGCAAGCTTAGCTTTATCAGTAAAATTATTCCCTTTTGGAAGTTCTTTTTTTAATACATCTCCAGCAAGGTCTTTTATTATATTATCATCATTGTTAGATCCTGCCCCTCCTTGATTTGATTGAATATTAGCTCTTTTGAAAACACGAAATGGTCCATGGCTAGATCCTCCAGGTTCTCCTACTGGGTAATTATTACCTACAGGGGTACCATCTTCTTTTTGTGTAGCTACATCAATAAATTGTTTTGTACTATTATAAATAGCAATGCAAGCATTTCCGTGGTATCCAGTAATTTTATCAAACCATTTGGTTTTGACGTCTACTTCTGCTAAAGCTTTCATTTTCTCATTGAAGCTATTTGCATATGCTAGACGTAATTCATTAGTGCCTTGCATAGTTCCCATACACTGATTTTCTGGAAGGTTTCCAGCTGTTTTTCCAGCCCTTGTATAGCTAATAAAGTTTTTGTTGAAACTTTCTATATAATTATTTAAATGTGGACTTGGTCCAACTTTTATGTCAATAACAATACCTTTTCTTGTGCCTCCTATGTATGATTTTGTTACATCTACCGTATTGTATATTTGATCCATATGATTGGATGCTGGACGAACAATATTTGGCACTTCTGAAAGCCATTTGGTTAATGTTTTTCTAGTATCACTCAGGGCTTTTTTAGGGTCATTAACGTCTGTAACAGCATCGTCTTCTTTTAAAATAGTTGCAAGATCGAAAATAGTTGCGTCTTCAGCTGTTATACCTAAACTTTCATAAGTTCTTTTAGGATCTCCAAAAAAAGGTGTAGTGTATAGGTTCACTTCGTGCCCAAATGCTCTCCAAGATGCAATATTGAATTTTTCAAGTGGTCCTAGCGGATTACTACCCAACCAAACGTAGTTTATTGTAATATTACTCATAATTTTATTATTTAATTTATTCAAAAGTTTTTTATCTATTGGTAAGTTTTCCAACAAGACTTACCAAAAAATTTACCCCATTATTTATTTTAGAAATAGTTTTAACTTTTTCGTTATTTGATATGGTGGCGTCTTTAATCTCTTCTAAAACAAGTGCTGCATTTTGCTTACTAATAGCACTTTGCTTTAACAAAGCATCAATATCTTTAATATTTAGTTTTGTCAAACTTTCAAAATCTTTTTGAAGATCTTTTTCGGTTTGAGAAGAAGCTTTATTAGCTAGGTCATTCCAGTTTATTTCATCCATAGTTTATTTATTACTTTTAGGGCTAACCATTTGATTTAGTTTAGTATTGATATTTTTGTAAAATCCTTCAATAGATTGTTGTATTTTATCAACATTTATTTCCTGACCTGTTAAGTTTTTTATAGAATTAAGGGTTTGTCTTTGTTCTTCTTGTAATTTTGCTCCAGATGTAATTAGATCGTGTAATACGTATGTAGCCCTGCTATATTCAGTATAATTATCACTTAATACTGAGATGAATTCATTTTCCTGTTTTTCTAACAAGCTTTGTAAGGAGTCCTTTTTTCTTAGTAAAACAGGTACAATATTTTCTATTATTTTGGGTAATTGTTCCTTATAGTCCAAATCTTCAGGGAGTAATTTTTTATAGTTTGAAACTACTTTCGGAAGATATTTATTATTGATAAATGAATTTACAGCATTTCTTCGTTCCTCAAAAAGTTGCTTAATTAATGCTATATTCAGTTTGTGCATTTCTTTTGATTCTTTCATAATTTCTTCCGATAATTTAACTGAAGATTTAGGAATAGAAGTACATGAAGAAATAACAAAAAGAGCTAATGTTAAGGCTGGTATAAATGTTTTTTTCATTATTGAAGAGTGACTAATTATTTGTTTCAGATAATGTGTTATTTGCAGCTATTGGCTCATTAGCATTAAACCAAAAATTTAGTATTTGTGCAACGGCTCCAGTTAAAACACCTAATAAAATTTTCACTTCACCTATAAGAGAGTTTTCTCCTTTTTGCATATTTAAAGAGTCACTAACCTCCACATATAGTATAATTACCAAAAGAAATAAATATCCTACTAAAAATAGCAAGCTAAAAATAAATTGTACTTTTCTTACACTCATTGATTATATAATTTATAGTTTATGTTTCATATTTATTAACAATAAAGAAGTATTTTCACTACTTTATTAGTTCATGTAAATTTTTATTTTCGCATTTATAATTGTCAAATTCAAGATGATCTACTCCTTTAAGCCATTAACCAATGCGATATATTATAGCTTAATTTTTATTATTCTTTAGATAAAGGAGAGTTTTAAATCAAATGAATTTATATCGTATATTATCCAGACTAAATTTTTTATTTAAAACTGTATACCCCAATGGATGAGAATAAACTTTATTATCTCATTAATCATTGTACAGAGATGGAATAGTAGTTTGATTAACCTTATTGTTGTTTCCATAACCTTACTAATACATAGATTTTAAAAAAATCATGTTTTGCATATTCGTTTTAACTTGGCTACTTCATTTAAGTTTGGTTGTGTGAAGAAATGAACAGTGTAACCTCTTTTTAAGAAAAAACAATTGATTGGAAATTAGTGCTAGTTATTATTTTACTTATCAGATTCGTTAAACCAAAAGTTTAATATTTGTGCAATAGCTCCAGTTAAAACACCCAGTAAAATATTAATTTCACCTATAAGAGAGTTTTCTCCTTTTTGCATATTAAAAGTGTCACTTACTTCCACAGTAAGTACTATTACTATAAGGACCAAATACCCTATTAAAAATAATAGACTTAATATAAATTGTATTTTTCTTATACCCATATCTATAATCGTATTATCTCAAAGCAAACCGTTTTATGTCTTAACTTTTTGATTATTAATAGTATCTCTTTTTAATTAAGTAATAGTCGCTTTGGATTACACGTCAAAGATAATATATTAACTGCCCTGTTTTAATTTTATTGTTTCAATTGTCGAAATATAATGTTGATTGGTCGAAATATAATGTTGATTGGTCGAAATATAACGTCATTTTGTCTATAAGACTATTTGGTGATTTAATAAACCAAGATCATTGTAAAACATACCTTAGAAGAGAGTTTAACATATTTAATTTTACTTGTTGAATTAGTTCAACAAGTAACTTTAGCATGCAGCTTTTATTTTGATTTATGAACCCATATAATCAAAATAACTTTTTATACAAATAAATACACTTGTAAACAGGTAGTCAGTCTATACTTTGATGAAAAAACAGTATACAAAATAAAAGAACTCAATAAGGTAATCTAAATTATAGTTGTTTGTTATTCTTCAAGATGAACCTATTTTAAACTTGAGATGGTTTAAATAACTAAATAGTTGAAGATTCAATAAATAATAGAATAGTATTTCAGCCAATTATTTTTGGAGATTATGTTAGTATGGTGCTGGATAGCTGTATTTAATTAGGTTAAAAAATACTATGACCTAATTAGGAGGGCAATACTATTTATTCATAGAGCTATCAATAGGTAGCTGTAATTCAAGCAAATTATTATAAATACTGGAGTTATTGTGGAGACTAGTGTTGTGTACTCTTCCTTGAAACTAGAGGGGTAAATGTTTTATAGAATTGTTGAAAATATAAGAAATATCGATAAAATTGAAAACAGTTCGGAGTAGAAAATTGTTTTAACAATGTAAGGTTATTAAATAATAAAAGACCGTTAAGTAATAACGGTCTTTTAAACAAACAACTAAATTCTAAAACCTATAAAAAGTTGAAGAAGATTTTATAGTTCATCTCTGAACTAATATTTTAGAAGCAATATTTATTTTCTGCTTTCAGTTTTTCTGCAATTACATTACGTAATTCAACTACATTAGGATAATTCGTATATTTTGTAAAGCGTTTTAAGCCCATTAGCATCATACGTTGTTCGTCTCCTTCAGCAAATGAAACAATCCCTTCTTTGGCGTTTTTATTTATGATATCTACAGCGTTATATAAATATAATTGAGCCATGGCAATCTGTTCTTTTTGAGATTCTTCTCCAAAACGCTTTGCATTTTTTTCTGTTCTCAAAATTCCTGACTCGGCCATATATATTTCAATAAGTATATTAGAAGCACACATTAATAGTTGCTGATTTTTTTCTAGATCTGGTCCAAACTTTTGGATTGCAGAACCAGCAACCATTAAAAATACTTTTTTAAGTTTTGATACGATTTCCTTTTCTTCAGCAAACAATTCAGAATAATCAGGAGTATCGAATGAAGGAATTCCCATTAATTCATCAGCAACTTTCATTGCAGGATTAAGAAGATCTACGTGTCCTTTCATGGCTTTTTTTACTAACATACCTACTGAAAGCATTCTATTGATTTCGTTAGTACCTTCATAGATTCTTGCAATTCTAGAGTCTCTCCAGGCAGCTTCCATTGGAGTCTCTTCAGAGAATCCCATTCCACCATAGATTTGAATACCTTCATCTGAACAATTTTGGACATCCTCAGAAACTGCTACTTTCAAGATAGAACACTCAATAGCATACTCTTCGACACCTTTCAATTCAGCTTCTTGATGAGAATTTCCTTCAGACTCTCTGATTGCAATTCTATCTTCAATATCTTTTGCAGCTCTATAAGATGCTGATTCACCAACATAGGCGCTAGTTGCCATTTCTGCTAATTTTGATTTAATCGCACCAAATTCAGAAATCGATGTTTTAAACTGTTTACGTTCGTTAGCGTAATTTACTGCATCACTTGTTATTCTTCTTTGTGAATCTATACATGCAGCCGCCAGTTTAATTCGACCAACATTTAGTGCGTTCATGGCAATTTTAAATCCACCACCACGTTCTGATAACATGTTTTCAACTGGAATTAGTGTATCATTAAAAAATACCTGACGAGTAGAAGAGGCTCTAATACCAAGCTTATGTTCTTCTTCACCCATAGTTACGCCATTAGGGTTGTCTTTATCGTATTCAAGGATAAATCCAGTAATATTCTTATCATTCTCTATGCGAGCAAAAACAATGAAAATCTCTGCAAATCCTGCATTTGATATCCACATTTTTTGACCATTGATTTTGTAGTGCTTACCATCTTCGGTAAGTTCAGCGGTAGTTTTTCCAGAATTGGCATCAGAACCTGCTCCTGGCTCAGTTAAACAGTACGCTCCAAATTTTTCACCAGCGGCTAATGCAGGAACATATTTTTGCTTTTGTTCCTCCGTACCGTAAAGAGTAATAGGCATTGTACCAATTCCTGTATGAGCACCAAAAGCAGTACTAAAAGAACCTGTTCCACTTGAAATATAATCACAAGTTAACATAGTAGAAACAAATCCCATACCAAGTCCACCGTAAGATTCTGGAACTGCTACCCCTAAGAAACCTAACTCACCTGCTTTGCGCATTGTTTCTTCAGTTAAAGCATAATCTTTAGCTTCAAAACGATTTTTATGAGGTATAATTTCTCTATCATTAAATTCTTTTACTGCATCCCTCATCATGGTTTGCTCTTCCGAGAAATCTTCAGGGGTAAATACATCTTCACATTTGGTTTCTTTTACTAGGAATTCTCCTCCTCGTAGTATATCTGTTTTTATTTCTGACATAATTTTTTATGCTTTTTTCTCGTAATGAGTACTTAGCAGATAACTAACGAATCAATAAAACATGAATTTGTTATGTTAATCATATGCTAATGTGTATCTCTGTTACTATTTTTTATTAATTAAATTAAAAGTACCGTGCTGAAAATAACACTCATTTATCATTACTATTATGTTAAGAATTCGAAAATCCCTGCGGCACCTTGTCCAGTACCAACACACATAGTTACCATTCCATATTTATTATTCATGTTACGTTTACGCATTTCGTCAAGTAGTTGTACCGAAAGCTTACCTCCTGTACATCCTAAAGGGTGACCTAATGCGATTGCACCTCCATTAACATTAATAAGTTCTGCATTTAAATCCAATTCTCTTATTACTGCTAAAGATTGAGAGGCAAAGGCTTCATTTAGTTCTATTAATTCAATATCTTCCTTTTTAAGTCCTGCTTGCTTTAATGCTTTAGGGATAGCAGCAACAGGCCCTATTCCCATAATTCTCGGGGGTACTCCAGCGGCTGCATAGCTAACCATACGTGCTTCTGGTTCAATATTTAACTCTTTGACCATCTCTTCACTCATAACCATAACGAATGCAGCACCATCACTAGTTTGAGAAGAGTTTCCTGCTGTTACTGAGCCGTTTGCAGCAAAAACCGGACGTAATCTTCCTAATGCTTCGACATTTGTTCCTTTACGAGGCCCTTCGTCTTTAGTAACTGTATAATCTCTTGTAGCTTTTTTTCCATTGTTATCGATATAAGTTTCGTTAACTTTGATAGGAACTATTTGGTCTTGGAATCGATTTTCTTCTAGCGCTTTTAGAGCTTTAACATGAGATTCGTATGCAAATTTATCTTGATCTTCTCGCGATACATTATATTTTTGAGCTACAGCTTCAGCTGTATTACCCATTCCCCAATAATAATCTTCATGTCCTGAATTAACAATGTCGTAATTTAATTCAGGCTTAAAACCTGTCATAGGAACAGAGCTCATACTTTCTGTACCTCCAGCAATAATACAGTCAGCCATACCAGATTGTATTTTTGCTACAGCCATACTTATGGTTTCTAAACCAGAAGAACAAAATCGATTAACAGTTACACCAGGCACGTCAACAGAATCTAGGCCAATTAAAGAAATGATTCGGGCCATATTTAATCCTTGAGAGCCTTCAGGCATAGCGTTTCCAACAATAACATCATCAATTCGTTTAACATCAAAATCAGGTAATTTATCCATCATGTATTTGATGGTTTCAGCAGCCAACTCATCAGCTCTTTTAAATCTAAATACACCTTTTTTCGACTTACCTACTGCGGTTCTATATCCTTTTACTATATATGCTGTTTTCATTTTCTTAGTTTCTTAATGGTTTACCTGTTTTTAACATGTGTTGAATGCGCTCTAACGTTTTACGCTCTGTAGTTAAACTTAAGAAAGCTTCTCTTTCGAGATCTAATAAGTATTGTTCAGAAACTTTCGCAGGTTCTGATAAATCTCCTCCAGCCATTACATAGGCTAGTTTATTGGCAATTTTTTGATCGTGCTCAGAAATGTATTTTGAGGCATTCATTGAGTCTGTACCCACAAGGAACATTCCAAGAGCTTGTTTTCCAAGTACTAAAACATCTTTTCGCTTTACAGGTTGTGTATATCCTGATTCGGCTAATAATAACGCGTGCTTCTTTGCTTCAGCAATTTGTCGGTCTTTGTTAACTACAACAACATCCTTTCCTTTTTGAAGTAAATTAAAATCATATGCTTCATAAGCAGAGGTAGCTACCTTTGCCATTCCTATAGTTAAGAAGTGCTCTTGTAACACGTTCAACTGAACATCACCTTGATGGAATAAATCTTGAGCTCTTAAAGCCATTTCTTTTGATCCACCTCCACCAGGAATAACACCAACACCAAATTCAACAAGTCCGATATAAGTTTCAGCAGCAGCTACTACTTTATCAGCATGAAGGGATAACTCACAACCCCCTCCTAATGTCATACCGTGTGGAGCTGCAATAGTAGGAATAGAAGAATAACGCATACGCATCATGGTATCTTGGAAATACTTGATAGCCATATTTAATTCATCGTATTCTTGCTCTACAGCCATCATGAAAATCATTCCAATATTTGCTCCAACAGAGAAATTAGCATCTTGATTACCTACAACGAGTCCTTGAAAATCTTTTTCAGCTAAATCAATAGCTTTATTTAATCCAGCTAAAACATCAGCACCAATAGTATTCATTTTGGATTGGAATTCACAGTTTAAAATTCCATTACCTAAATCTTCTATTACAACACCAGAATTTTTGAAAACTTCTTTAGTCTTTCTAATGTTATCAAGGATAATGAATGAATCTTGACCAGGTTTTTTTACTTGTTCTTTTTTGGTGACATCATAATAGTATGTAGCACCGTTTTTAACTGAATAAAAAGAAGTTTCTCCTTTACTAACCATGTCAGATACCCAAGAAGCAGGCTCTTTTCCTTCAGCTTTCATTAGCTCAATACCTTTTTCAACTCCTACAGCATCCCAAATTTCGAAAGGTCCATTTTCCCATCCAAATCCTGCTTTCATAGCGTCATCAATACGGTATAATTCATCCGAAATTTCTGGAATTCTATTTTGCACATAAGCAAACATTGCTGCAAAATTTTTACGATAGAATTCACCTGCCTTATCTTTACCTCCAACTAAAACCTTGAAACGATCTATAGGCTTGTCAATATTTTTTGTCAATTCTAAAGTCGCAAATTTGGCTCTTTTTTTCGAACGATATTCCATCGTTTCTAAGTCAAGAGATAAAATTTCTTTTTTACCTTCTGCGTTAACTGATTTTTTATAAAAACCTTGTTTAGTTTTACTCCCCAACCATTTATTTTTCATCATGATTTTTATAAACTCAGGAAGTTTAAAAAGATCATGGGCTTCATCTTCAGGACAATTTTCATGAATGCCATTTGCTACATGAACCAGAGTGTCTAACCCAACAACATCAACAGTTCTAAAAGTAGCGGATTTTGGACGGCCAATAACTGGGCCTGTCAATTTATCTACTTCTTCAATTGTTAACCCGAGTTCTTTTACTTGATGAAATAAAGATTGAATTCCGAAAATTCCAATTCTATTTCCTATGAAGGCAGGTGTATCTTTCGCAAGAACAGATGTTTTGCCTAAAAATTTAGAACCATAATCCATCAAGAAATCTACTACTTCTTGTTTACAATCTGGTCCAGGTACAACCTCAAATAGCTTCAAATACCTAGGAGGGTTAAAGAAGTGGGTTACAGCAAAATGTTTGCGAAAATCTTCACTTCTTCCTTCGTTCATAAATTTAATAGGTATTCCCGAAGTATTCGTTGAGACAATAGTGCCAGGTGTACGATATTTTTCAACTTTTTCAAATACACTTTGTTTAATATCTAACCTTTCTACAACGACTTCCATAATCCAATCAACATCTTTGATTTTATGGAGATCATCTTCTAGGTTACCCGTTACTATACGGTCAGCAAATTTTTTACTGTATATAGGAGATGGCTTTGATTTTAAGGAAGTAGATAAAGCATCGTTTACAATTCGATTTCTAACTATTTTGTCTTCTAGAGTTAATCCTTTTGCCTTTTCTTTGTCGTTTAGTTCTCTCGGTACTATATCGAGTAATAAAACTTCTACGCCAATATTGGCAAAATGACAAGCAATTCCAGATCCCATAATTCCAGACCCAATAATTGCAACTTTCTTAATTCTTTTTGTCATTTGGTTTGTCATTTTATACAGCTTCGTTATTTACATTATTATACACTAACTTTTCTGTTATGAGTTTGTTTATAGTTTTTGTTACTTTGAAAAAACTGTCCAGTTCTTTTTCTGTTATAAATTCTCGTACTTTATTATTAAATTGATATACATGCCCTTTAGAAACTTTACGCATTTCCTTACCAAAATCAGTAAGCTTAATAATCACGCTTCTACCATCGTTAGGGTTTTTTATTCTGCACACCAAGCCTTTGTCTTCCATTGTTTTAAGTAGTCTAGAAAGACTTGTTGGTTCCATTCCCATTAAAGGGCCTAAAGAAGTCGAGGGAGTTCCTTCAGTAAAATCAATATTAAGTAAAGCAAAGGCGGTAGCCATAGTGGTATTATGTTTCGCGGCTTGCTCATTATACATCTTAGCAACTGCTTGCCAAGTTGCCCTTAATTGATGATCTATCGATTTGTTTTTATTCATACAAATTCAAAGATATAAAAAATATACTATGCACGCATAGTATATTGAAAAAAATTATGCACGCATAGTATTTTAAATAATAAAAATTATAAATGATGGTTGAATTTAGTAGATAGCTATTTTTAAAACTTAAAAAGGACTCCTGGAAAATGGATACATAAAATTGCTGTCTAACATTTTTAAATTTTGTCGATATTGTAACATTTCGAATAAAAAGACTACCTATTAAATGGCTTAATAGCTATTTTGAGTTTTAGGTAAAAATATATAAGTTGATGAGTAATTTTTTAGAAATTAGTAATTTATTTAAGTATTATGATGGTTATACTGCATTAAATAATATTTCCATTAATATCCCTAGGGGGAGTGTTTTTGGGTTATTGGGACCAAATGGTGCAGGGAAAACTTCTTTAATTAGGATCATAAACCAAATAACAATGCCAGATAGTGGTTCAGTTATACTAGACGGAGAACCTCTAGCTCCACATCACGTTGAGAAAATAGGTTATTTACCAGAGGAAAGAGGCCTGTATAAAAGTATGAAGGTCGGGGAACAAGCTTTATATTTGGCACAGTTAAAGGGGTTGTCTAAGTCTGAAGCTAAGAGTAGATTAAAATATTGGTTTGATAAATTTGATATTGGAGCTTGGTGGGGAAAGAAAATAGAAGAACTATCTAAAGGAATGGCACAAAAAGTGCAATTTATTGTTACTGTTTTGCATCGTCCAAAACTATTGATATTTGACGAACCTTTTTCAGGTTTTGATCCGATTAATGCCCAAATAATAGCAAAAGAGATTTTGCAATTAAGAGATGAAGGCGCCACCATTATTTTTTCAACGCATAGAATGGAGAGCGTAGAGGAAATGTGTGATCATATAGCATTAATTAATAAATCAAATAAAGTGCTTGATGGTAAGCTAGTTGATATAAAAAAACAATTTAGAACAAATACATTTCAAGTAGGGGTTAACACAAATAGCTCCGTTGAATTGGAAAGCTTATTAAGAGAAAAATTCAAAGTAAGTCCTGCTGATTTTACTACTGTAAATGAAGGGTTAAAGCTAAATGTAAAACTTAAGAAAGGAGATTCTCCTAATGATCTACTATCATTTTTAATTAATAGAGGAGAGGTACATCATTTTGTAGAATTAATTCCAAGTGCCAACGACATATTTATTGAGGCCGTAAACAAAAATAGCTAGTTAAATGAAAAAATTAAGATTAATAATTAAACGCGAGTTTATCGCTAAAGTGCGAAATAGATCTTTTATTGTCATGACTTTTTTAAGTCCCTTAATTATGATAGGTATGGGCTTTTTAATATTCTTTTTAATGAAAAAGAATGATGAAAAAGTAAAAAAAATTGTTTTTGTAGATGAGTCAGGTCTTTTTAAAGAGAATGTTTTTATCAATACAGAAACCATAAAATACCAAGACTTTACTAAGTTAGGTTTGAGCGATTCTAAAGAAAAGGTGAAGAATGGTGATTTTTACGGAGTATTACACATTCCAAAATTAGATAGTTTGGAAGTATTAGCTAATTCCGTTGAGTTTTTTTCAAAAGACACACCAAGTATGACTATTATCTCTTCACTAGAAGGAAAAATAGAACGTAAAATTAGAAATGAAAAATTAACGAAATTTGGAATTGATCTTGAAAAAATTAAGGCATCTAGAATTTCTTCGGATATCAAAATGTTTGACTTTTCAGGAGAGAAATCATCAAAGCTAAAGAATGGACTTAAAATAGGAATAGGGGCAGTTGCAGGGTATCTTTTAATGATGTTTGTAATGATTTATGGAACCTCTGTAATGAGAAGTGTTATTGAGGAAAAAACAAGTAGGATTATCGAGGTAATTGTTTCTTCTGTAAAACCTTTTCAGTTGATGATGGGAAAAATCATAGGAAATGCTTCGGCAGGATTACTTCAATTTATCATTTGGGGAATACTGTTTTTGATATTGAGTACGGTTCTTTCTGTTGTGTTTGGAATGAATTTTATAGAAATGCAATCGACTAAAGTATCACCCGAGCAAATAAAAGTGATGACAGAAGCTACTGTAGGTAAGGGAGAAATAATCCTTCAAGAATTTTTTAGGTTACCTCTATTAAAGTTATTTTTATTATTCATATTCTATTTCTTAGGAGGATATGCTTTGTATAGTTCGTTGTTTGCGGCAGTTGGAGCAGCAGTTGATAATGAAACGGATACGCAGCAATTTATGATGCCAATTATGCTTCCATTAATTTTAGCAGTATATGTTGGTTTCGCTACAGTAATAGAGAATCCGCATGGACCAATTTCAATAATATTTTCTTATATACCTTTAACTTCACCAATTGTTATGTTAATGCGTGTACCTTTTGGTGTAGCTTGGTGGGAAATCGTATTGTCCATGTTATTACTAGTGCTAACTTTTTTATTTGTTGTTTGGTTAGCTGCTAAAATATATAGGGTAGGTATCTTATCTTACGGAAAGAAACCTTCGTATAAAGATTTATGGAAATGGATTCGGTATAGCGGATAATTTTAACTCCGAAATATAAATAAATATATAAAGCAGTTCTGTTTTTCATAGAACTGCTTTATTTTTGATGCTTAAATAATTTTGTCGTGGAGAAACTCAATAAAATACTGGATTATACTTTTAACATTAGTAATGACATTAGTATAAACATTAGAGCAATATTAATTTTAATAATTGTTTTAATAATTGCTTCAATATTATTCAATTTTTTTAAAAAAATAGTAACAAAAAGATTACAGAGTGATGATGTAAATAAGTTCGATACAGTTTTTTCTTTTGCAAGTTGGTTAATGTATATCATTATTTTTTTGATAACATTAAGTTCTTCAGGAGTAAATGTAACAGCAATATTTGCAGCATCTGCGGCATTGTTAATTGGTGTTGGTTTGGCTTTACAAACATTTTTCCAGGATATTATATCTGGAATTTTCATTATTATTGATCAAAGTGTTCATGTAGGTGATGTCATTGAATTAGATGGAAAGGTAGGCAGAGTAGAGGAGATAAAATTAAGAACGACAAGAGCGGTTACGATTGATAATAGAGTTCTTATTATACCGAATCATAAATACTTAACTAATAGTCTTTTTAATTGGACGCAAAATGGAACCATAACGAGAGAGAGTATTACTATAGGGGTGGCATATGAAAGTGATGTAAGTTTAGTGAAGAAACTTTTATTACAAGCAGCTATTGAGCACCCAAAAGTACTTAAAAAGCCAGAGCCTTCTGTCATTTTTGAAGATTTTGGGGATAGTGCTTTGCTGTTTAGGCTTGTATTTTCTATTAATGATAGTTTTCAAGCTGTAATTCCAAAAAGTGAGATACGTTTTAAAATTAATAAACTTTTTAAAGAACACAAGATTTCAATACCTTTTCCACAAAGAGATATACGTGTTATAAATTAAAAAATAACTTAATTTAACTGAAAGCTACTTTATTAATAGGCTTGAAATAAAATAATAAAAAGTTTATAATTAGATAATTCACGGAATTTCCAAATTAAACAAATACTTGTGTATTTTTATAAAAAAATAAGTTAATCTTTTGAAGGTTAACTTATATAAAAAGAGTTTGTCTAATTTTTGATTTTGGCATGGACTATGATTAAATAATTTAGATGTTTCAATTTAAATACATAAATTAAAAATATATTGATTATAATATGAGTAAAATTCTAATAATAGAGGATGAATCTGCCATTAGGAGGGTTTTAAAAAAAATTATATCGGAAGAAAATGATAGCTATAATGTTGAGGAAGCAGAGGACGGTTTACAAGGAATAGAAAAGATAAAAAGTAAGGATTATGATTTGATATTATGCGATATTAAAATGCCAAAGCTAGATGGTGTAGAGGTTTTGGAAAAAGTAAAAAAAATAAAACCAGAAATACCTATAGTTATGATTTCTGGGCATGGTGATTTGGATACAGCTGTAAATACAATGAGGCTAGGAGCTTTTGATTATATTTCGAAACCTCCCGATTTAAATAGACTATTAAATACGGTTAGAAATGCCCTTGACAAAAAAGAGTTAGTAGTAGAAAATAAGCGGTTGAAGAAAAAGGTAAGTAAGAGTTATGAAATGATCGGTGAAAGTAATGAGATAACTCATATTAAAGAAATAATAGAAAAAGTTGCAGCTACGGATGCTAGGGTTTTAATTACAGGACCCAATGGGTCAGGAAAAGAACTCGTAGCTCATTGGTTACATGAGAAATCGAATAGATCAAAAGCTCCCTTGATAGAGGTAAATTGTGCTGCAATTCCATCTGAGTTAATAGAAAGTGAATTGTTTGGTCATGTAAAAGGAAGTTTTACAGGAGCTAATAAGGATAGAGCAGGAAGGTTTGAAGCAGCCAATGGAGGAACAATATTTCTAGATGAAATTGGTGATATGAGCCTTTCTGCTCAAGCAAAGGTATTGCGTGCACTTCAAGAAAATAAGATATCGAGAGTAGGATCAGATAAAGATATAAAAGTTAATGTTAGAGTGGTAGCAGCTACCAATAAAGATCTTAAAAAAGAAATATCAGAGGGGAATTTTAGAGAAGATCTTTACCACAGATTGGCCGTGATTTTGATTAAAGTGCCTGCCTTAAACGATCGTCGAACTGATATACCTTTGTTAATTAAATTTTTTGCTGACAAAATAAGTAAAGAACAAGGAGTTCCTGTAAAAGAATTTTCAGAAGATGCTATAAAGTTACTGAAAGAGTATGATTGGACAGGTAATATTCGAGAGCTAAGAAATGTAATTGAAAGATTGATTATTCTTGGAGAGAAATCTGTGTCAGAAAATGATGTCAAATTATTCGCTAGTAAATAAAAAAAGTTAGAGGTTACATAACCTCTAACTTTTTTAATAAAAAATATTATAAATCAAAACGATCTAAATTCATTACTTTTTCCCATGCTTTAGAAAAGTTGTCAAGAAATTGTTCTTCACCATCATTTGATCCATATACTTCTGATATGGCACGTAGCTCTGAATTTGATCCAAAAATTAAATCCACTCTAGTAGCAGTCCATTTTATAGAGCCTGATTCAATGTCTTTTCCTTCAAAAATATCGCGATCATCTGTAATTGGTTTCCAGTCAATATTAGGATCTAAAAGATTTTTAAAAAAATCATTAGTTAAAAATTCATTTAGTTCTGTAAATACACCATGTTTTGATTGATCAAAGTTTGTATTCAAAACACGCATTCCCCCAATTAAAGCAGTCATTTCTGGTATGGTTAATTTTAATTGTTGTGCTTTATCTATTAATAATTCTTCAGCAGAAATATTGCGGTTTAATTTTTTGTAATTTCTGAAACCATCTGCAGATGGTTCTAAAACAGCTATTGATTCAATATCTGTTTGTTTCTGAAGGGCATCATTTCTTCCAGGTTTAAATGAAATAGAAATAGTGTGTCCCGCATTTTTTGCAGCCTTCTCGATTGCAATGGATCCAGCAAGAACAATTAAGTCAGCAATTGAAACTTTCTTGCCTTCTGATTGTTTTTCGTTAAACTTTTGTTGAATTTTTTCTAAAGTATTGAGGACTTTAGATAATTGAGGGGGATTATTTACTTCCCAATATTTCTGTGGAGTTAATCGAATTCGAGCTCCATTAGCCCCACCTCTTTTATCAGAACCTCTAAAAGTAGAAGCGCTGGCCCATGCAGTTGATACTAGCTCAGAGATAGATAGGTCACTCTCTAGAATTTGAGTTTTAAGTGTTTCAATGTCTTTGTTGTTAATTAATTTGAAATCAATCCTAGGTATTGGGTCTTGCCAGATTAAATCTTCGGCTGGTACTTCAGAACCTAGATAAAAAGGTTTTGGACCAAGGTCTCTATGTGTTAATTTAAACCAAGCTTTAGCAAATGCATCAGCGAATTTATTAGGATTTTCATAAAACATTCTAGAAATAGGAGCATATATTGGATCGAATTTTAATGCCATATCTGCAGTTGTCATCATGAGGTCTTGACTTTCAGATGCATTATGAGCTTGCGGCGCTTTTGGGGCTTTAGAGTTTTTAGCTGGTTTCCATTGATAAGCTCCCGCAGGACTTTTCGTTAACTCCCATTCATAACCAAATAAAACATTAAAGTAATCATTATCCCATTGAACGGGGTTTGGAGTCCAAGCGCCTTCAATACCGCTTGTTATTGTATCATTACCTTTACCAGTACCGAAGTTATTTTGCCAACCTAGGCCAAGTTCTTCAATAGGTGCACCCTCTGGCTCTCTACCAACATACTTATCTGGATCAGCTGCTCCGTGGGCTTTTCCAAACGTGTGCCCTCCAGCTACCAGTGCAACGGTTTCTTCATCGTTCATAGCCATTCTTCCAAAGGTCTCCCGTATATCCTTTCCCGAGGCAATTGGGTCGGGTTTTCCATTAGGCCCTTCAGGGTTTACATAAATTAACCCCATTTGAACTGCTCCAAGTGGGTTTTCAAGCTCTCTGTTTCCAGTATATCTTTGATCATCAAGCCATTTTGTTTCTTTTCCCCAGTAAATATCCTCTTCAGGTTCCCAAATATCTTCTCGACCTCCGGCAAATCCAAACGTTTTAAATCCCATAGTTTCAAGTGCCCTATTACCAGTATAAATCATTAAGTCTGCCCAAGAGAGCTTTCTACCATATTTCTGTTTTATCGGCCACAGTAGTCTTCTTGCTTTATCAAGATTACCGTTGTCAGGCCAACTATTTAAAGGAGCGAATCGAAGTGTTCCAGAGCTTGCACCTCCCCTTCCATCATGAATTCTATAGGTACCAGCACTATGCCATGCCATCCTTATAAAAAAAGGCCCATAATGACCATAATCGGCTGGCCACCAACTTTGAGAGTTGGTCATTAATAAATCAATATCTTTAGCAAGTTCTTTTAGATTTAGCTTTTGAAATTCTTTGGCATAATTGAAATCAATGTCCATAGGGCTTGATAAATAGCTATGCTGTCTTAAAATATTTAGTTTCAATTGGTTCGGCCACCAGTCTCTATTCGATGTTCCATGACCAGCTCCATGATTAAATGGTCCAAGTGAAAAGGGACATTTTCCTTTTCCATTAACTGAATGCGAAGTAGAATTTTCCATTTATATGTAATATTTAATAAGGTTAGAATTATTTAAAGTAAATAGCTTTATATTTTTTCGTACTTGGAATTAGTTTTGGTTTTTAAATTTAAATAATTGTTAAACAGTGACTTAATAAATTTCATAAAAAATAACAATTAAATACATGTTATTTTATCAATAAATTCTATAGTGCAATAGGAAAATATTTTTGATTTTACATAGCTAGAACTAATAAACAGAATAAATTTGTGAACTGTTAGACAAATTGTATTAATATTAATTTAAAAAAAATAAATAGATGGCAACATTAGTAGGTAAAAAATTTCCAAATTTAAACGTTGATGCAATGAACGAGATGGGAGACACGTTCAAATTAAATGTTTTAGAAGAGGCTGTAAAGAATAAGAAAAAAGTTGTGTTATTTTGGTATCCAAAAGATTTTACTTTCGTGTGTCCAACAGAACTACATGCTTTTCAAGCTGCTTTACCAGAATTTGAAAAAAGGAATACCATTGTAATTGGAGCCTCTTGTGATACTCCTGAGGTACACTTTGCATGGTTGAATCAGTCTAAGGATAATGGAGGGATCGAAGGTGTAACATATCCGTTATTAGCAGATAGTAATCGTAATTTATCTTCTATTCTAGGGATTTTAGATATAGCTAAAGAAACTTATGATGAAGAAACTGGAACAGTGCAAGTAGAAGGAGATAATGTTACTTACAGAGCTACTTATATTATAGATGAAGAAGGAACTGTTGTTCATGAGGGAGTTAATCATATGCCAATTGGTAGAAACGTAAACGAATATTTACGCTTAATTGATGCATATACTCATGTTCAAGAAAAAGGAGAGGTATGTCCAGCAAATTGGGAAGAAGGAAAGCAAGCGATGCAACCTAACGCAAAATCTACAGCAGAATACTTAGCTGTAAATTAAAAAAAATAGTTCGTGTTGGCTAAACAAACTGTTGGCACGAACTTTCTTTTCTAGCAGGTGCTTTTCCAAGTATTTGTAAAGAGTTCTACTCTAATAAAAAATAATAATAAAATTATGGTACAAGAATTAAATCAAGACAATTTGGATCAGATTGTTTCTGATAATGAAAAAGTAGTGGTTCAATTTTCTGCAGGATGGTGTGGAAATTGCAGAATAATGAAACCAAAATTCAAAAAACTTTCTTCAGAAAATGAAGGTGTGGCTTTTGTAGTTGCAGATGCAGAGAAATTTCCCGAAAGCAGAAAGTTGGCTAACGTTGATAATTTACCAACTTTTGCAACTTTTATAGGTGGAGAGCTAGTGAATCAAGTTCAAACTAATAAATTCGATGTTTTAAAAGATTTCGTAAATGAAGTAATTTAAGTTAAAAGATGAAATTACCTGTAATTAAACATTTAACCTCTTTTATTGAAGAGAATGATCAAGATTATGTTCTTGAAGCTATTGATACACTTGAAGCCTTAACAGAAGTTCCTTCTTTAAAAGATGAAGAGCTAGATGTAATTGGTGAGTTAATATCAAATATGTATGGGGCTGTTGAGGTTTCAAAAATGATCAAGGATGGAACATCTAAGAAGGAAGCTCTTAATAACTTTATGCAACGAGTTTTAGGTTCTATAGATAAATAAACAACCGACCAAAATCGGTTGTTTTTTAATTATCTATCCGGTGTGTAATTTTTCTATTGGTAATAATTGTAGTTAAGGCAAGACCTAAAGTAAATCTTTTGTTATTAGATATTGAAGAAACTCCATTAAAACTGTATATATTACTTCCCAGGTTTACAGCTCCTGAAATAGGTATTTCATCATTAAAATTACCATCATTATCCGTATCTACTATAAGACGGAGGTTTTCATTAGAAACAGCTGTTATTCCGGTTAAGTCGAATCTCATATCGATATTTCCTACATCTATGGGGCCACCAGAAGTATTTGTTTCACTAACCCTCCACGTTCTTAAGAGTCTGTTTTTTATAATGCTTGGAGCATTTAACCCAGTATTCATTTGTAAGGCTCCGTTGTCATGCCCCCAAATAAAAAATTCATTGTCATCTAAGTTTGTTGGATTTAATACCCTTATGATTCCAGTTCCTTGAGAATCGTTGTGTAGATTTGAGGAATTTACTCTTCCTATACCAGCAACATCATGGTCATAGTTTCCGTTGCCTGTATTGTCTTCGTTATAGAGGTCGTTTTGTGATAAAATGAAATCGTATTTAGCAGCTAAATAGTTTTGAATAATTATAATTTGTGCATCATTTATTAGTTGGTCAAACATTATGATTTCAGCAATATTCCCATTAAAGTAATAGTTGGGAGTATTTGATTCATTTCGCCCTGCACCAATTCTAAAAGGGCGCGAGTTGTTTATAGTCATTGTTTGGGAGGACGTAGTATAATTGTTATTGTTAATCGATAAGTTTTTTTCACTTGTATTTCCATTATATCTAAGCATTTGTGAAGACCAATTTCCAGCGGTATTAATATTTCCTTCGACAGTTTGCCAAGGAAAAGTATCTCTTCCTGTCCAGAAAGACCAATTATTAGTATTTGGTCGAGAATACAGTATAAACCCTCTTGTCGCTGTTCCTGAAGGGTCGTCTCTATTTGAAAGAACAGCTTTGTAAGTTCCAGAACTTGCTACTCTTACAACCGAAAAAATAGTAAAAGAGTTGGGACTTAAACGACTTTGATAGGCAAGTTCAAAATAATTACTCGAATTGTTAAAGCTAAAAGAAGGGTAGTTGTTAACTGAGTTTGTATTAAAGACAGCACCATTACCAGTATTAAAATTATGTCCATAGCCAGAAGCATCATTCCAATTATTTGTGGTTGTTCCATTAGTTAAGTTTACGTTATTGGCGTCTAACCATAAAACCAAATTAGAGTTTCCAATGTTATTTCCAATACCACCAGGCCCAGTCTGAGCAATTAAGGATGGAGAAAAAAATGTTAAAAAAAGAATTAAATATTTTGTTGTATTCATTTTATTCGATTTTAATATACTTCTTCGAAGCAATCATAAAAGGGGAAGTTTCTTTATTAAAATATGAAGGCGTTTTAATTTATCACCCTATGTGTAATTCTTTTATTTGTTATAATAGTGATTAAAGCCAATCCTAAAGTAAATCGTGTATTATTAGATATTGAGGAAATATTGTTAAATGCATAAATATTATTTCCCAAATTAACTGCACCAGAAATTGGTGGATCATCATTAAAGTTTCCATTATTATTAGTGTCTATTAAAAGGCGTAAATTATTGGTAGAAATATTTGATAATCCGGTTAAGTCAAATCTCATTTCAATATTTCCAACATCTACGTCTCCCCCTGAAGTATTTGACTCACTTACTCTCCATACTCTAGTGAGTCTATTTTTAATTGAGCTAGGAGTATCTATATTTGTATTCATTTGAAGTGGCTGATTATCGTGTCCCCAAAAAAGAAATTCATTATCATCTAGATTCGTTGGATTTAAGATTCTAACAATCCCAGTTCCTTGAGAGTCATTATGTTGATTTGATGAGTTTATTCTTCCAATTCCAGCAACTTCATGATCATAATTACCAGCCCCTGGTTCATCTTCATTATAAATATCCATTGAAATGCCAATACTTCCATATTTTGCAGATAAGTAATTTTCAATAATAATTTTTTGAGCAGTATTTATTTGTGAATTAAAAAAAATGATTTCGTAGAAATTACCACTTGCTTCATCTGTGCCATTAGAATTTCGTCCAATTCGAGCTACTGGAATCCCTGTTGTGGCAGAGCCGATATTGATCGTATGTGAGTTATTGTTAGAGCGAACTTCTAAATTTGAAGATGTTGAGGATTTATGGAAAGAAATAATAGCGTTTATACCAAAAGGACTAGGTATATTAGTAACATAATCTGCAATTCCATACCTCGTAAATCCTATTCGGTTTCTATTAAAGTGTTGTTCGACTCTTAAAGATGCTGATGAGTGGTCAAATAAAGAATTTGCATTTCCATCATTTACAGTATTAACTACAAAAAATACGCTTGCATTTCTGAAAATGCCTGATAAAGAACTATTCATAAATTGTGCTGTACTTAGGCTAGCATTAAAATTTACAGCATCAAATGCACCGATATCACTAAATGTAGGTCTATTGTTTCCTGATTGTGTGAAATGATTTGAGTTTCCACTAAAGTCCGCCCAAGTCGATACGCTACTACCGTTTGGTGGATTATTGGTTAAATCGTTGTCTGCATTTATGTCGTTTCCTCTAAGCCAAATATCTAGTGAAGATGTGCCATTTCTAAGCCCAACCCCACCAGGTCCAGTTTGAGCGAATGTGAATTGTAAAAGAAACAATGAAAGGGAAAGAAGGTGTTTTTTTTTCATTTAATAGACAAAATTCAAAAATTAAGTTTTAAAAATATACTTTTTTTTGTTTAAAAAAAGAAAAAATGTAATTTTATATTCTGTTTTACAGTGTTTTATGTTTT
Organism: Tenacibaculum profundi; assembly: GCF_057162725.1. Classification (NCBI taxonomy): domain Bacteria; kingdom Pseudomonadati; phylum Bacteroidota; class Flavobacteriia; order Flavobacteriales; family Flavobacteriaceae; genus Tenacibaculum; species Tenacibaculum profundi. The sequence goes on along the minus strand of NZ_CM169894.1, from coordinate 1,592,627 downwards.
AAATAAAATTATGAGATTAAAATTATTGTTTGCAATTTTATTGCTAGGTTTACATATGTCCTTTGCTCAAATAGACGCTAGGGCTCTAACGGTTTTACCCACTGCTACTATGAGTGAAATGAATTCAACAACAGGGGTTAGTATAGGATCAATTTTATATAATACAACCGATCAGAAGTTGTATAGATATACGAGTACAGGTTGGCAAGTAAATGCAGATGATCAGAATGCTTCAGAAGTTAGTGTTATCACTCCAGTAGATATGGATAATGTTACAGGTGATCCCGGAGCAGGCAGTGAATCAACAATAGAAGAAGTGGTACAAGCAATTGCTCCTATTACTTCGAGAGCTGCTCGAGTCTTTTATCCACCATCAATTGCCATAGATGCTAGTACGAATGGAACCTTTGCGTTGGACTTATACAATGAATATACGGCTCAATTTGCTTCTCCAGTTGCTAGAAGTACAGGAGCTCCAAACGCAATACCTACCTATGCAGCAACAGATTTATATTACTACGTAACTCTTGCTGATTCAAGTGTATTTGACACAGGAACCATGTCTATTGATGGAAATGGTGTGTTGACTTATACAATCATAGGACAACCCACTGATTTAAATGCTTTGATAAACGTTGTGTTTGTTGTAAAGTAATTTAGTGTACCTATCTAAAAATAAAATGAGTCTCTATTTTTAAAGGCTTATTTTATTTTTTAATGATGTGTAAGTCTAGTAATAATATCCTTGTGCTTTGGGAATAATTCAATCAGTTCTTTTCTTTTCGGCAAAATGAAATCATTAAAATCGAATCCAGGGGCAACAGTACAACCAGTAAATGAATAGGAGTCGCTATTGATTACTTCTGCAGCAAACCAATAACCAGCAGGAACAACAAACTGCGGTGTTTCATTAGCTTCTATATTATTACCTATTATAATGAACGAATAGGCTCCTTGGGGAGAAATCATATGCAGTTTTAATGAACTCCCTCTGTAAAAGTGCCATATTTCATCTTGGTTTATTTTATGAAAAGCAGAAAATTTTTCAGAAGTCAATAAGAAATAAATTGAGGTGCTGAAGTTCCTGTTTCCTTGGAATTTATTAGGTAAATTTTTGTTTTCAATTATTCCTTCACTTCTGTAGGTCTCTCTAAAATAGCCTCCTTCTGGATGTTCAGTTAAATCAAATTTAGATATTAGTTGTTCAGTTGTCATTTATAGTATTGTTTGGTTCGTTAGCTTTTTTTATAATGGCTTTGAGTCTTTCTTTTCTTTGTAGCTTTTCTGATTTTAGCTTATTTGCTTTTTGTTTCATTAACCTACTATGTTTTGCTTTGTTTGCAGTATTTTTTTCTTTTCCTTTTTTACTCATTTGAATACTGTTTTTGAATACTTAATAAACCTAAAAATGTTAGTGTTCCATTGAGAATTAAAATAAAAAAGCCAAAATCAAAATTTAAATATATTTTACTATAATCACTAATAAGATAGGTGAGAAATGGAGAAATCAAGCAAATGAAAGGAACTAAATTATCTTTAATTTTTAACTTAGTAAATAAACCGAAAGCATATAGTCCTAGTAAAGGACCGTAGGTGTAGCCAGCAAACTGAAATATTTTAGCAATTACGCTTTCATCTGCAATAAAGTATTTAAAAATAAGAATGGTAGCAGCTAGAATAAAAGAAAAGATGATATGAATTCTTTTTCGAATTCTTATTTGTTCTTTCTCGTCCTCTTTTTTATCAATTTCTAAAATATCGATACTGAAAGAGGTCGTTAATGAGGTTAACGCACTATCAGCACTTGAATAGGCGGCAGCAATAAGACCTAGTAGAAAAAATAAAGACGTTGTAACACCAAGTTTACCACTCATGGCCACAAGCGGGAACAATTGATCTTTGTGAGCATCTATTTTGATGGCTTGCGCATAGTCGGTCAGTAAAACACCTAAAGAAAGGAAAAAGAAATTCACGATGACAAGAACTATGGTGAACCAAAACATATTTTTCTGAGCATCTTTTAAGTTTCGACAAGTCAGGTTTTTTTGCATCATATCTTGATCTAATCCTGTCATAACAATAGCTATAAAAGCACCTGAAAAGAATTGTTTCCAAAAGTAATTACCAGCTTTAATGTCGTCAAAAAAGAATATTTTAGATAGTTTGTTTTCGGATACATATGCGAATAAATCATCTATTTGTAACTCTCTTGAAATCATTGCAATACAAACTCCTACAGAAATTAACATGAATAGTGTTTGCAAAGTATCTGTCCATACAATGGTTTTTATACCTCCTTTAAAAGTATAAAGCCATATCAACAAAATGGTAATGATCACGGTAATCCAAAAAGGAATTTCATAGGTGTCAAACAAAATCAATTGTAACACATTTGCAACTAGAAACAACCGAAAAGAAGCTCCAATTACTCTTGATAGTAGGAAAAAAGAAGCACCAGTTTTATAAGAAAATGTACCAAAGCGATCTCCTAAATAAGTGTATATAGAGGTTAGGTTTAAACGATAATAAAGAGGAAGAAGAATGAGACCAATAACGGTATAACCAATAACATAGCCAAAAACCATCTGCATGTAGCTCATTTGTTGTCCTTCGACCCAACCAGGAACTGAAATAAAGGTAACTCCAGAGAGCGACGCACCAATCATTCCAAAAGCTACTAAATACCACGGTGATGAATTGTTAGCTTTAAAAAAAGTTGAATTATTTGCAGACTTTCCAGTAAAAAAGGAAATTCCGATTAGTACGCCAAAATATCCAAGTATTAATAAAATTATATGAATTGATTGCATATAGCAGAATTACAAGTTATGAATAACGAATTTACTAAATTTGTAATTCATTTATAATCATATTATAAATCAATAATAATATCTTCTGGTTTTTTTCTAACTTTTTGTAAATCTTTCATAAAGCAATCCTCAGCTCTAATGCCAACAGCAAGTATTAATACAGATTTTAAATTTAAACTATCCAGACCAAGAACCTCGTCGTATTTCTCTGGAGAAAAACCTTCCATAGGACAAGAGTCTATTTTTTCATTAGCAGCAACAGTCATTAGGTTTCCTAATGCTAAATAAGCCTGGTTTTTCATCCAATGAAAAAGTTCATCAGCTGTTTTGCTTGAAATACTATTTGATAACATTTTTTTAAAGGGCTCAATTATATTATCTGGAGTATTTCTTATCTCTTTGACTAATTTAAAGTATTCATCAACTTCTTTAGTTGATATTTGTTTAGGTACCGTTATAATAAATAAATGAGAAGCTTGACCAATTTGTTGTTGATTCCACGAATGTTTAACTAGTTGAGCTTGTATTTTTTTATTACTAAGGACAACTAGTTTATAAGGTTGCAAACCATAAGAGGTTGCAGTTAGGTTAAAAGCATCTTTTAAGATATTGATTTTTTCTTCTGGAAGAATTTTACTGTCATCGAATTTTTTTACGGCATAACGCCATTTTAAATTTTCAATAATATTACTCATTTACATAGTATTTGGTTTCTTAAAAAGAATTCAGATTTTTTAAATGCTACCATAAAAGTATTGCAAATAATAGTGATTTTCTAGTTTTTGCAAGGGAAATTATTTTTTTTTGTTTTTTTTGTTTTTAAATTGTTGTTTTTTAGTAATTTGACTCGTAAAAAACTATGAGGGAAGAATTACTACATTTTTTGTGGAACAATAAATTTTTTTGTACCAGAAAATTAAAAATTAATTCTAATGAAAATTTAGAAATTATTAATACAGGATCATGGAATAATAATAGTGGCCCTGACTTTTTAAATGCCCAAATCTATTTAGATAACCAATTATGGGTAGGAAATATTGAAATACATGTAAAATCTTCTGATTGGTATACTCATCAACATGAATTGGATACTAACTATGATGCTGTAATTCTCCATGTTGTTTGGGAGTATGATGTCGATGTCTTTATGAAAAACCAGAAGCTACTTCCAATCTTAGAGTTAAAAACAGTTATAGAGCCTAGAATTTTGAGGATTTACGAAAAACTGATGCGTAAAGAAAATAAATGGATTCATTGTCAGAATTCTCTTTATGAAGTTGGAGATTTTATTTTTAATAATTGGCTCGAAAGACTCTATTTTGAAAGACTAGAAAGAAAAACTATAGCCATACGTAGGCTGCTTTTACAAACTAATAATGATTATGAAGCTGTATTATTTTATTTAATTGCAAAAGGTTTTGGTTTAAAGGTAAATAGCGAAGCTTTTTTAAAATTAGTGATGTCTTTTCCATTCAAAGTTTTAAAAAAAGTAAGATATAGTAATTTGCAACTCTCAGCATTGTTTTTTGGTCAGGCAGGTTTTCTTGAAGCTAATAAAGATGAAGTTTATTACAATAGGTTAAAAAAGGAATATAGTTATATTAAAATAAAGTATGGTTTAAAGCCAATGAAATGTGAATATTTTGAGTTTTTTAGAGTTCGGCCACTTAATTTTCCTACAATTCGAATAGCTCAGTTAGTAGCTTTAGCTCATAAGCATTCCAATATGTTTTCCAAACTCATTAAAATGGATGATGTTGACAGTATTTATCGTTTTTTTTCTGTGGAGTTAGACGACTTTTGGAAAGAACACTATACATTTGATACCTCAAGAAAAAAAAGGGATAGGTCGATTTCAAAATCTTTAGTAAATTCATTGATTATCAATGCTATTGTGCCTATAAGGTTTGTTTTTATGGAAGAAAAAGGATGTTCGGATATAGAGCAATTACTTTATGTTTTAAATCAAATAGAAATAGAAAAAAATGTCATTGTTTCGAAGTTTTCTGAAATTCGTACTTTCGAAAAAAGGGCATTAAGTTCTCAAGCCTTAATTGAGTTAAAAACAAACTATTGTGATCATTCCAAATGTCTCAAATGTGCTATTGGTAACCATATACTTAAAAAAGAAGCATAAAGGTTAAATAAAAATTTTAATTTATAAAACTATAATCACTTCTTTTTGTTTAGTAAATTGCTCTAAATTTATTTGGATTTGCTTCATGCATGATCTCATAAACTTTTTCAAAAACATCTTCAGCTGAAGGTTTTGAAAAATAGTCTCCATCGGTCCCGTATGCAGGTCGGTGCTCTTTTGCAGTCAGAGTGACTGGTTTACTATCCAAATATTGATAAGCATTCTGTTTTTCTAAAATTTCTTGCAATAAATATGCAGAAGCTCCACCAGGAACATCTTCATCAACAATTAGTAGCCTATTTGTTTTTGCTATAGATTTAACAGTATCATGATGAATATCAAAAGGCAATAAACTTTGAGCATCTATTACTTCTGCATTAATTCCAACTTGTGCAAGATCTTTAACTGCTTCGTCAACAATTCTTAATGTCGATCCATAAGAAATAATAGTTATATCTGTTCCTTTTTTAGTTACTTCAACCACACCAATAGGTGTAGTAAACTCTCCTAGGTTACTTGGGAGGTTTTCTTTTAAACGGTATCCATTTAGGCACTCAATAACTAAAGCAGGGTCGTCCCCTTTTAACAGCGTATTGTAAAAACCAGCAGCTTTTGTCATGTTTCTTGGTACTAGTACATGTATTCCTCTAACATTATTTATAATTCCTCCCATAGGCGAGCCAGCGTGCCAAATTCCTTCTAACCTGTGTCCTCTTGTTCTTATTATTAGAGGAGCTTTTTGTTTTCCGAAACTTCTATAATGTAGCGTTGCAAGATCATCACTAATTATTTGAAGGGCATACAATAAGTAGTCTAGATATTGAATTTCCGCAATAGGTCTTAGTCCACGCATAGCCATTCCAATACCTTGGCCTAAAATAGTAGCTTCCCTTATACCCGTATCCGATACACGCATTTCACCAAATTTTTCCTGTAAGCCTTCTAGACCTTGATTAACATCACCAATATATCCAGCATCTTCACCAAAGATTAGGAGTTCAGGATGTTTTTTTAGAGCAGCTTCAAAATTATCACGCATGATTATTCTAGCATCTACTAGTTTTTCTTCTACCGTGAATTTTGGTTTAATTTCAGGAAATTTAATTGGAGAGTTTTCTGTTTCACTTAAAAGTAAAGAAGAATATTTGTAATGAGCTGTTTCTAAGGAAGATTTAATGAATTTTTGAAGTTCTGATTTTTCACTTATACTTTCATCTCTTAAGTATCTTAATGCTTTTCTGGTAGTACTTAAGACATCTTTACGAATTGGTTCGTTTATTGTTTCAAGATCATCTTTTAGTTTAGTAATAAAAGTTCCATTACTACTTTTTTCTGAGGCTTTTTTAAGAATAGAAATAGCAGTTTTAGCTTCTTTTTTAATTTCTTCTGTAAAAGCAGTCCAAGCATCTCTTTTGGCTTTTGAAACATCTTTTTTTGCATTCTTATCTATATTGATTAATTCTTCCTCAGAATCAACTAGTCTCAAGACATTACCATTTTCATCTTGTAGTTCGAATTCAAGAATCCATTTACGCATTTTAGTAATGCAGTCATATTCTTGTTCCCATTTTAGTCTTTCTTTTGTTTTGTATCTTTCGTGAGATCCAGAGGTAGAGTGCCCTTGTGGTTGGGTTAATTCTTTAACATGAATTAGAACGGGGCAATGCTCTTCTCTAGCTATTTTTGCTGCTGTGTTATAAGTATCTATTAATTTTACATAATCCCAGCCATTGATAACAAAAATTTCATATCCTTTTTGTTTCTTGTCACGTTGAAACCCTTTGAGTATCTCTGAGATGCTCTCTTTTGTTGTTTGATGCTTTGCATGTACTGAAATGCCGTATTCATCATCCCATACACTCATTACTATTGGAACTTGCAATACACCTGCGGCATTTATAGTTTCAAAAAAAAGTCCTTCACTTGTACTAGCATTCCCGATAGTTCCCCAAGCAATTTCATTTCCTTTGTTCGAAAATAAAGTATTGTTTTTTAGTTCCTTAACGTTTCTGTATATTTTTGAGGCCTGAGCTAAGCCAAGTAAGCGAGGCATTTGCCCAGCAGTAGGAGAAATATCCGAAGAAGAGTTTTTTTGCTTAGTTAGGTTTTTCCAATTTCCGTTTTCGTCCAGTGAATGTGTAGCAAAATGTCCCCCCATTTGACGTCCTGCAGACATTGGATCAGCTTTAATATCAGTATGTGCATACAATCCAGCAAAAAACTGTTGAGGCGTGAGCTCTCCGATTGCCATCATAAAGGTTTGGTCTCGATAATAACCTGAACGAAAGTCTCCATTTTTGAAAGCTTTTGCCATCGCTATTTGAGGAACTTCCTTACCGTCACCAAAAATCCCGAATTTAGCTTTACCAGTTAAAACTTCTCTTCTGCCTAATAGGCTACATTCTCTGCTTATACGAGCAATTCGATAGTCATTTAAAACCTCGTTTTTAAAATCGACAAAAGAAAGTTTTTGGTTATTAGCTAGTTCAGTGTTTTCTGTCATGATAAGTCAAAATTATGGGTGAGAATACAAAGATAGCTTTTTTAATTGAATTTTAAAAATACATCTTTTTATTAAGGATAATTCAAAAATAAGAGGATATTTAGTGTTTTATTGAGTAATTTTCAATTTTAAGGGGGTTGTGAGCAAGTCGTAATATGAAAGATTCTAGTATTAAGTTAGTTTTAAAGGGTTAATAGTCTACAGAATACCCCTTCTAATGAAGTTATAGATTCGATCAAGATTAGTTGTAATGACAAATTTTACTTTAGTAGGGTAAGCAGATTTACTAATTTCCCAACCTTGATTTGAATATATAGGAAAATAGAATTCAAATATATTGGGAATAAAATTAAGCCTAATACCGTTTTCGTAATAAAATTTTGGATTGCTAGTTTTATTTTTTAACACAGCAAAATCATTATATACTTCAAACCATTTCCATAAACTTACGCTCGTATTTGCAGCGAGTATAAATTGATTTGCCGTTTGTGGCTCAAGATAAGTAGATTTGAAGCCAGCATCTGATATTATAAATTGCTGGCTAAAAAGACCAGAACTCTCTGAACGACCAAAAAGATTTTGTTCAAATAAGTAGTCAGAGCTTCTATTTAGTCCGAAACTAAAATAATCACCAACAGACTTATTAGACAGGAAAAAACCTCCAAAAAGTCTTAAGTCAAAACTTCTTTCATCATCGAAAAATTTTAAATAACGAATATCAGTTGAAAATTTTGTAAAATTATTAGCAAGTTCAAAGTTAACAGCATATTGAAGCCGTTCAATTATGTTTGGGTTATTGTAAATATATCTAAAATTTAAAACTTTATACCGATCCTGTTCTGTAATAGGGTTTTCTACCGGAATTGCTTTTTTGATGTAAAAAAGACGAGAGGTTAACGTTTTTGACCCAACATCACGTAATGTTTTTCTTCTGAATGACACACTTATATATGGTGTGAAAGTATTATAACTTAGTTCAGGAGCATAATGAAAATTACTTCCATTTATACCATATCTGATTCTATATATTGAAGAGGTTTCAAGAAAATGGTTGTATGCAATGGAAAATGCACCTGTGAAATTTTTACTACGAGTACTGTAATTAGGTGTAAGCGTAAAGTCCAAATTATGAGGTATAATTGGTTGATTTTTTAATCTTACACCCAATATTATTCCATCATATAAGTTATATTTTACATCAGGATAATAGAAAATTTGGTTGTAATAAGGGTCTTCAGCGTCTTGAAAAAAGCGAAATTGAAGAGGTTTGTTTATTAATTTATTATTTGTTTTTCTGAAATTATCCAGAGAATTATGCTCAGGATAGGTGTTTTCATAGTTAAGTGCAAGTTTGTTGTAGTTGCCTTTTTTTATCGATATTGTTTTGCTTTTTTTTATACTCGGAATCCATTGTTTGAATTTTATTTGTTTTTTGTTGATCCCGTAAAGTGCAACTGGAGCTGGAAAATTTCTTTTATTTTTGATGGTTACTTTTAAAGAGTCTTTAGATTCTTTAACAGATGTAATTTTATAATCAATTTTTTTAGCCGTTGTTAAATAATCTCCGGTAAACCAATTAAGATCTTTTTGGGTGTTTTTTTTAAGTATAGTTAAAAAATCGGAAGAAGAGCTCAGTTTTAAATGATTTCTATATAAAAAAGTTCTTATGGACTTTTGAAGAATATTATCATCCAAATAATCCTTTAAATATCTAAAACCTAGTCCAGATTTGTATTTGCTAACCACTTTTCTGTTGAAGTTAGATAGAGAATCGGCAGGGGTTTTCAGAGGCTGATCATAAAATTTTCGAGCACTAAATTGATAGATGAAAGGAAATTTATCATTCTGTTTGAGTTTACTTAAATTGTAATTTTTTATGGGCCAGTAATTAGAATATTTACCTAATATAGTTACGTTAGGGTAGTATTCTTTTAAATATTCCATCATTAAAAATGTTTCTAATCCATCTATAAACCAGTAATCTTCTCTTTTATTATGAATCAGAATATCATTGACATATTTAGAGCTTAAGGAGTGAAAAAAGTTGATGTCCCATCTGAAATTTAAGGGAAAAGGCTTAAGCCAACTAGGTAGTCCGTATAATTCTCGAAGGGTGTTTTTGTTAATGGATATTCTATCGACAAATATTTCGTTGTGAGGATGTTTTCCTAAATATTTTTCTATAAACTCAATTTGTTTAGTAATTATTTTTTCTGAATCTTCAATTGTTATTTTTTTATCAAAAGCATCGGTTTTTACTTCTTGGGTTTTGGTTTTTAGTGATTTAAATCTATTTCGAGAATCGATACTTAAGATAATGTCTTTTTTTTCTTTACCAACAAGTTGATACATTATTGAATTTTCTTGATTGGTTTTGTATTGATATAGATTACTTTCAATGTGGTATTTTTTTGGAATCTTAATTTTTATATTGTAATTAGCGATATCTTCATACAAATCATCCATATTTAGGTTACTCATTAAATGCCATTTTTCATTATAAACAGCAGGGACAATTTGCCAAAAGCGAAGATGATAGCCTGTTTTTGTTTTTCCATAACCAGTGAATTTTGAGTCAGGAACTTTTAAAGAATAAAATAACGAAATAGTAATGCTGTCTTTTGGATGTAAAGGTTTATTAAGTGTAAGTTCAAGAATATCCTGTTGTTTCGGAAGTTCTCTGAAATTTATGGGCTGGTAATTAATCGTTAGGTTTTTAATTTTAGAATAACCTCTTTCTTTTTTTTTGGAAAAATAAAAGTTTTTTTTATAGTCTTCAACAAATCTTTTACCTAAGGGAGTGCTATTATTTGAAAAGCTGTTCCCCCAATTATGGAGATATACTTTATTAAGAATGTCTTTTGAATTATTTTTATAAATAATTTTTTGTTGTATTTCAAAAGTATGGGTGCTATCTATTAAGACGATGTTGGTGAAAATCTCATTTGCTTGAGAGAATAGACTCTTTGTTAATAGAGAAAAAATTAAAAATGTAAGAAGCCTATTCGTCATGTTTTAAGGGTAAAAAGCTCATTCTCATTTGAGATGAGAATGAGTTTAAATATAGAATATTTTTCTAAAAATTTGGTTTTAATTGGTATTTGTCGTAAAACTTATTGAAATGCTCAACAGCTTCATCAGCAGAATCGACGAGTCTAAATAAATTTAAATCTTCAGGACTTACATTACCTTCTTCAATTAACATGTTTTTAATCCAATCAATTAACCCTCCCCAAAATTTTTTGCCGACAAGAACAATAGGAAACCTTCCTATTTTTTTTGTTTGGATTAATGTTATGGCTTCAAATAATTCGTCTAAAGTTCCAAAACCTCCTGGCATTACAACAAAACCTTGCGAGTATTTTACAAACATCACTTTTCTGACAAAGAAATAATCGAAGTCTAAACTTTTTCCAGGATCTATCCATGGGTTGTCGTGTTGTTCAAATGGAAGTTCTATATTAAGTCCAACAGAGATTCCTTTTCCCCTATTGGCACCTTTATTTCCTGCTTCCATTATTCCTGGTCCCCCTCCAGTAATAACACCAAAACCATTTTGTGTTAATTTATATGCTACTTCTTCTGCAAGTGCATAATAGGGGTGTTCGGGTTTGGTTCTTGCTGATCCAAAAATTGAAACACAAGGACCTATTTTGCTTAATTTTTCATAACCATCAACAAATTCAGCCATGATCTTGAAAATAGCCCATGAATCATTTGTTTTTATTTCATTCCAAGTTTTTTGCTGTAACTTTTCTCTTATTTTTCTGTCATCATTTGGAATCATATTCAAATCTTTTTATTGTTAAGTCTTCCCAAAAAGGAAGCTTGCTAATTTAACTGTTTTTATTGTTTTAAATTAAAAAAAGAGGTTAAAAACTTTTTAAATTAATGAGTTCGAAACGAAAATGTTAAAAGGGGTAGATCTTACTTATTCTTAGCTGATTTGAAAGGTTTAGTAAATTAGCAACACTAAAATAGTATGATAATAACTAAGGACTTTTTAAAAAAAACCTTCTAAATAAAATAGATAAATATCAAAAGTAAATTAGTCTTTCTGAAGAGTGTTTCAAAATATTGCGCTTTATTTGTTAAAAAAAATGTTAAAATTTTAAAAAAAAATGTTAAATTTGCCAACCTGTTCTTTAGAAGTCCCCCAAAAAAATCTTTAAAATAGAGTTATTTTATTAAAGTAGCATTGTATAAATGTAAGAGAGTTTATGTTGTTGATAGATAGGTGTTTTAAAGTTGGTTTACAGGCCTTTCATCAAAAAAGTAATAAAATCTCTTTTGAACTAAATATTAATTATGGGGGGTATGGTAAAGAAAATTTCATTTTTTATTTTTATTGGGGTATTCAATTTTCAAAGCATTTTAGGTCAGTTTGTTGTAGGTGCATCACGCATAGACAATGCGGCACAGTTTGAAGTGGTATCAACAAACAAAGGGGTGTTGTTGCCTAGGGTTCAATTAACAGGGACAAATGATGTAACAACAGTTAATAATGTGTCAATAGGCTCAAAAGAGAGTTTATTGGTTTATAATACGGCTACGGCGAACGATGTTATTCCAGGGTATTATTACTGGGATAAAAACAAGTGGATTCCGTTAATTGGAACAGATAATCAGAATTTAACATTGTCAGGAAATAATTTAAGTATTGTAGGAGGAAATTCTGTTTCACTTTCTTCTTTAGATACCGATAATCAGATACTTTCACTTTCGGGAACAAATCTTGCTATTCAAGGTGGAAATACAGTTAACCTAAATCCTTTAAAAGACAACTTAGGGAATCATACTGCAACAACTACCTTACAAATGTCAAAGCAGAAAATAGCAAATGTAGGTCATATTGAATTTGCAGCAGGAGGAGGTGCGAGAGAAGGGTATATCGGAAACGATAATAACAATATGCAATATGTTGCGGAGCAAGGAGCTCACTTGTTTCAAGGAGGAAACGTAGGAGTTGGGATTGCTCCATCGTTTAAATTACATGTAAATGGAAGAACAAAGCTCGATGGTGCTGATGCAGGGACTTGGATTGAAGCAGGTGCAAATGATTGGTTCTTAGGGAGAGAGAATGCTAGTTTTCGTTTGTGGAATAATGGTAATAAATTTAATTTAACGCCCTCAGGGAATTTGTGGACTGCTGGAACTACTACTATAGGTAATTTAGCTGCTGTCTCGGGATCTACTTATGCAACAGTAACAGAAAATGATGGAACTCTAAGGAAACAATCTTGGCAGAGTGTTAAGGATTGGATAGTGGGTGAGGTGCCATCATCGGCAGATAATTTAGGGAATCACAATGCGACAACAAGATTATGGATGAGTGGGAATGAAATTCAAGGAGCAGGAAGCAATACTTTGATAAATGGAGTGGAAGTAGGTCAAGTAGGTCATGGAGGTTCTTGGCTTGGTTTAGCAAATAAAAATCAAGCGACTAAATCGGGATATGCGTTAATCCAAAATAATGTAGGACAAACATTGCTAAATACTCAGAGTGGTCAAAAAATAGGCTTTAGAGTGGCGAATACTGAGAAAATGACAATGACTTCTAATGGTAATTTTGGTGTTGGAGTAATTTCTCCATCTGCAAAATTAGATGTAAATGGAAATGTGAGAATCAGATCAATCGCAGGTGGTACAACATCAGACCAGGTAGTTACTGTTGATGCTAATGGAAATGTTAAAAAAGTAGCAATGTCAACAGTTGGAGGGCAAGGAAACACAGATAACCAATCGTTAAGTTTATCAGGCACAACTTTGTCTATTAATCGTGGAAATGCAGTAAACTTAAATTCTTTAAAAGACAACTTAGGAAATCATACAGCAATAACAACTTTGCAAATGTCAAAGCAAAAAATAGCGAATGTTGGCCATATAGAGTTTGCTTCCGGAAGCGGGGCGAGAGAGGGGTATATTGGAAATGATAACAATAATATGCAATATGTTGCAGAACAAGGTTCTCATGTGTTTGGAGGAGGTAATGTTGGTGTCGGAATTAGCCCATCCTTTAAACTTCACGTTTCAGATAGAATGAAAATGGATGGGGTAGCTGCAGGAACATGGATTGAAGCTGGAGCGAACGATTGGTTTTTAGGTCGTAATAGTTCAGACTTAAGAATTTATAATAATGGTGATAGAGTTACCTTTAAACCAAATGGAAATGTAGGAATTGGAACGTCTAATCCTTCATCTAAGTTAACTGTTGCAGGTAACGTGAGGTTTATTTCGAATCGACCTAGTTTATTTTTTGATAGACAAGGAGGGTCTACTTGGCATATGTATGTAACAAATGGAGAGGGGAATATTGATCAAAATGATTTTATTATTAGGAAAAGAGGTGTGTCTGGTAATCCATATATGGTAATTAATGACAAGTCAGGTAATGTTGGTTTTGGTGTTGAAAACACTCAAGGGCATAAAATTAGGGCACTTGGTTCGATCAGAGGAACAAGGTTTGTTTCAGATACAAAAAGTTATCCTGATTATGTTTTTGATCACTATTATGATGGCTCGTCAGAACTAAATGAAAAATATACTTTCCTAAGTTTAGAGGAGGTAGAGGAGTATACTAGACAAAATGGTCATTTACCTGGAGTTTCTTCAATTAGAGATATAAAACGTGAAGGTGGTATAGATATTTCTAGATTAGGTGTTCAAAACCTGGAAAAAATAGAGGAGCTATATCTTCATATTATAGAATTAAATAAGACCATAAATTCATTAAAAGAAGAAAATGAGGAGTTAAGCAATAAACTTAATTCTGAAATGACTCAAATGAACGACCGTATTGACCAACTTTCTAAATTGGTTAAGAAATCTTCAAAGTAATAGTAATAATTTTTAAATTAATTTCTATATGGAAGATCGATTAACAATAAAATTAAAGATGTCAAGGAAGAAGGTAAGAGGTATTATTTTTTTATTCTTTGTTGTGCTTGCTTTAATTTGTGAAGAGGGGAGTGCTCAACAAAATGTGGTATCAAACAAGAGTAGAAATGAGGGGGTCTCTGCTTCCTATGATGAGTTATTAGTAAGTTCAACAGGTAACTTGATTAATAATGGAGAAATGTTTATTTATAATGATTTGAGTAATGAAGGTGAAATATCTTTTGAAACCCAATCTTCGGTATTCAATTTTAAAGGTCAAGTGTCGCAAAAAGTTGCGGGAACAGGTAATTCTTTATTTAGCAATGTACTTTTTGATAATGCAAGTGAGAAAGCTCCTTTTTCAATTGAGAAGAACATTGTCCTTAAAGGAAATGTAGATTTTTCCGATGGAATTATATCTTATTCAAATGATGGACTTATGATTTTTGATGAATCATCTACAGTGCAAAATGTTTCAGGGGAAAGTTTTGTTGAAGATAGAGTTCGTAAAAAAGGAAATCAAGAATTTGTATTTCCTATTGGAGATAACAGAGCTACAAATTATGTGTATCGAAAACTTAAAATGGAAGCACCATCAAGTACTTCTTCAGTAGTAGATGCTCAATATTTATGGGAAAACCCAGGAAGAGTTTATAGTGCTAGTTTAAAGGAGGATAGAATTGAGGTTATTGATAATGAGGAGTATTGGGTTGTTGATGATTTTAATGGAAATACTTTACCTAATTTAACATTTTATTGGAATTTAGCTACTACACCATCGTCAATTCTAACTTCAGATTTCCTTGATAGGATTATTGTTGCTAGATGGGACGGGGGAAAATGGATACAGGAAGAAATAGTAAATATTGATGTGGCAAGTTCTTCTATAAAAATAAAACCATCAGGAGATGGAGTTTTCACTTTTGCCTTATTAAAAACAGTATTACCAGACTATTCTCCGACACTTTTAACCAATAAAACGCAGATAAATGGTAGTAAAGGAGTTATTGATTTTGTAATTCTTGTAGCCGAGTCCAATGGGGAGAATTCAAACGGAGTTAATCCTGTAGAAGTAAGAATACCAGATAGCAAGCGTTTTCGTTTTTCTTTTAATGATCAATTAACGAGCCTTAATGGGCATGAACTAAATAATTTTAATTGGATATATAAGTTAGAGAATGGATTACACAAATTTACTCATAAAGATATATTCATTGGAAAAAGTGTTGAGAAAATTGGGGTAAATGCCATTTTTATTTCTCCTGAAAATTCAAAAGGAGAAGTTCCTCTTAAGGTTACAATAAAGGCTGATTCAGGTGGCCAAGAAAATAGAGGAAATGACAACGATCAAGATATTTTAAAATATAGCAACAAAAAATGATTTTCCCAGATGTATATTAGTTTAAAGCTTATAAAAACAATGTTGCTTATGAGTTAGTAAGCTTTGAGGAGGATAAGATGTTTTTATCTTATCCTTTCTTTTTTAGTTCTTTTTTTAAAAATTTAGCAGTATAGCTCTTTTTATGCTTTATAATTTCTTCAGGAGTCCCGTAGATTAATATTTCTCCCCCCCCCTTACCTCCTTCGAGTCCTACATCAATGATATGATCCGCAAGTTTGATGACATCAAGATTGTGTTCTATGATTAGTACTGTATTTCCTTTGTCTGTTAGTTTATTTAATACATCCATTAGAACTCTGATATCTTCAAAATGAAGTCCTGTAGTAGGTTCATCAAGTATATAGAAAGTATTCCCTGTATCCTTTTTTGAAAGTTCACTAGCTAATTTAATGCGTTGCGCTTCTCCTCCAGATAAAGTTGTCGATTGTTGTCCAAGTGTTATATATCCTAAACCAACATCTTTAATTGTTTTTAATTTTCTATATATTTTAGGAATATGCTCAAAGAAATCTACAGCATCATTAATGGTCATTTCTAACACATCGGAAATAGATTTTCCTTTGTATCTAATTTCTAAAGTCTCTCTATTAAAGCGTTTTCCCTGACACGCCTCACATTCAACATGAACATCTGGTAAAAAATTCATCTCAATCACTTTAAGACCTCCGCCTTGGCAAGTTTCACAACGTCCGCCCTTAACATTAAAGCTAAATCTTCCAGGTTTATATCCGCGTATTGAAGCTTCCGGTGTTTTTGCAAATAGACTTCTAATTTCACTAAAGACTCCAGTATAAGTTGCAGGGTTAGACCTAGGAGTTCTTCCAATGGGTGATTGATCAATATCAATAACTTTATCAATATACTCTAGTCCTTCAACATCTTTGAAGGGCATAGGTTTTTTTACACCTCTATAAATATGTGCGTTAAGTATAGGGTAAAGTGTTTCATTTATTAAAGTAGATTTACCACTACCTGAAACACCCGTAATACAAATCATTTTACCAAGAGGAAATTTAACGGAAATATTTTTTAAGTTATTGCCGCTTGCTCCAATTAACTTAATAAAATTACCATTTCCTTCACGTCTCTTTTGAGGGACTTCTATTAGCTTTCTTTTGGATAGGTAATCAGCAGTTAAGGTATCTTGCGATTTCAAATCGTCAAAAGTACCTTTACTAACAATTTCCCCTCCATGCCTTCCTGCTCCAGGTCCAATATCTATAACAAAATCTGCATGCTTTATCATATCTTCATCATGTTCAACAACCAAAACAGAATTTCCAATATCTCTTAGTTTAACTAATGAGTTAATTAATTTTTCATTATCACGTTGATGCAATCCAATACTTGGTTCATCTAATATATACAATACGCCAACAAGTTGAGAGCCAATTTGAGTTGCTAATCTAATTCGTTGGGCTTCTCCCCCAGAAAGTGATTTAGAAGTTCTGTCTAACGTTAAATAATCAAGGCCAACATCTAACAGGAATTGAATTCTGGTACGTATTTCTTTTAATATTTCAGAAGCTATTTTAAGTTGCTTTTCTGAAAGTTTGCTCTCTATATTTTCAAACCAACCAAAAAGCTCGGTAACATCCATTTGAGCTAGTTGACTAATGTTTTTGCTATTAATTTTGAAGTGAAGTGCCTCCTTTTTTAAGCGCTTACCTTCACAAGTAGAACAAGAAACTTCATCCATGAAGCCCTTGGCCCATCTTTTTATAGATGAACTATCTGAGTTTTTATATTGACTTTGAATAAAAGCAATAATTCCTTCGAAATCTATTGCGTACTTTCGGGTAACACCAGCAGTTTTAGATTGAATTGAAAATGTTTCTTTTCCTCCATTAAGAATCACGTTTAAGGCCTCTTGAGAAATACTTGAAATGGGGTCAGATAATTTGAATTTATAGCGTTCAGCTATAGTTTGCAGTTGTTTAAAAATCCAACTATTCTTTTGTTCTCCAAGAGGGATGATGCCTCCATTTTTTATAGAAATACTATCATCGGGAATAACTTTTTTTAAATTTATTTCGTTAGTAGTGCCAAGTCCGTTACAATGATAACAAGCCCCTTTGGGCGAGTTGAAAGAAAAAGTGTTAGGTTCTGGATTTGGATAAGCAATTCCAGTAGTAGGGCACATTAATTCTCTACTAAAATATCTTGGTTTTACATTGTCAACATCAATAATCATTAAAATGTTATTACCAGTATATAATGCAGTTTTAATCGTTTCTTCTAATCGTTTTTCAAAATCTTTATTGACAATCAATCGATCAATTACAACTTCAATATCATGAGTTTTGTAACGATCTAGTTTCATTCCTTTTTCGATTTCTCTAATTTTTCCATCAACTCGAACTCTTACAAATCCTTGTTTAGCAATTTGCTCGAATAATTCCCGATAATGTCCTTTTCTGGATTTAATTAATGGTGCAAGAACAGCAATACGCTTTTCATCAAAATCTTTCAGAATTAGTTCTTTGATTTGGTTGTCTGAATAGCTAACCATTTTTTCACCAGTATTATAGGAATACGCATCAGCAGCACGAGAATAAAGTAAACGAAGAAAGTCGTATATCTCTGTAATAGTTCCGACCGTTGATCTAGGGCTTTTATTAGTTGTTTTTTGCTCTATTGAGATAACAGGAGATAATCCATCTATTTTGTCAACATCAGGACGTTCTAATCCTCCAAGAAATTGACGAGCGTACGCTGAAAAAGTTTCAATATATCGTCTTTGTCCTTCAGCGTAAATAGTATCAAAAGCTAAAGATGATTTTCCGCTTCCGCTCAAACCAGTTATGACCACTAACTTTTCACGAGGTATTTTGAGATCAATGTTTTTCAAATTATGAGCTCTAGCCCCGTAAATTTCAATATATTCTTGCTCTTTCAAAATCGTTTGTTTTCTAAAAAAAAAGCAAATTTAATGAATACTTATGTATTTCAATATTAGGAATTGTTTATAAAATGAGTTTATTTTTTACTCTAAAGTCAAAGTATAAAACTGAATAAAGACCTTTTTAGAGTCAATACAGTTTATATCTATTCGATTTTAATTAGTTCAACTACTGTATTATTCTGATTAATGAAAAATATTCAATTAAGTAAATGTTTTTTTACGAGAAAAATAAAATTTGTAATACGTGCAGATTTTAACATTTAAACTCTTTTTATTTCTATAATTATGATATCTTTATCTTTGGTATTGTTTAAAACGAAAAGATGACATTTATTCATTCAGTACGATATTTTTTCGAACGTAACGGTTTTTATGTATCCTCTAGATTAGCTGACAGATTTGGTATTAGAGCGGTTAATGTTAGATTGTTTTTTATTTATATATCCTTCGTTACCGTAGGTCTTTCTTTTGGGGTGTATCTAACTTTGGCTTTTTTGCTACGCCTCAAGGATATAATATACACTAAGAGGTCTTCAGTCTTCGATCTATGATAAATGTTGTTTTTAAGTCACGCTTATATAAAGCGATCTTTTTTTCCTTGCTGATTTTGAGTTTTGGAATAGGAGGGTATCAAATATTTTTTGACTATTCTTTTATTGATGCCTTGTATATGACTGTGATTACCATTACAACTATTGGGTTTGGAGAAGTTCATCCTTTTGGGGTAGAAGAAAAGATTTTTACAGTTATTTTAATATTACTAGGTCTGTTTATATTCGGTTATGCAGTGTCTTTGTTTTCTGAATATCTAATTAGTGGTCAATTTTTTTATCAATTAAAAGTAAAACGAGTGCAAAAAAAAATAGAAGAGTTAAAAGGTCATACTATTGTCTGTGGCTTTGGAAGAAATGGCAGACAAGCAGTATCGAAATTAATGAGCTATAAAAAGAAAATTGTTGTAATAGAAAAGGATAAAAATTTAATCAGAGAGTTAGATGAAGCTGGTGTTTTAAATGTAGAAGGGAATGCTACAACTGATGAGACACTAATCAAAGCTGGTATTCTAAAAGCAAATAACCTAGTAACGGTATTACCTTCTGATTCAGATAACTTATTTGTAGTTTTATCTGCTAGACAATTGAATAAAAAAAGTAAGATTATTAGTAGAGCATCTAAAGAGAGTACCTACAGTAAATTAAAAATAGCAGGTGCAGATAATGTAATAATGCCTGATAAGTTAGGAGGAGCGCACATGGCTTTATTGGTAGTAACACCTGATGTTATCGAGTTTGTAGATCGACTAACCATTGAGGGCGATACTTCTGCAAATTTGGAAGAAGTGTCGGTAAATGAACTTCCAATTGAATACCTTAATAAAACAATTTTAGATTTAGATATGAGAAAAAAAACAGGTTGTACCGTTATTGGTTATAAATCTCCTGAAAAAGAGTATATTATCAATCCTGATGTCTCTGTAAAGTTAATTAAAGACTCCAATCTTATCGTTTTAGGTAGGCCAGAACAAATTCATAGATTGAGAGAACTATTTTAAAGATTGATTTTATTTCATAATTCAAATGATTAAAATAATTATAACAGGGAGTAATGGCCTGCTAGGTCAAAGCTTGTTAGCATTGTTGTTAGGGAGAAAAGATAAATATGAGGTTGTTGGTTTTTCAAGAGGAATAAATAAAAGCGGTAGACACGATTTCCAATATGTATCAATTGATCTAACGAACGAAAGTCGTTTGTTTGAAGAGTTAGAAAGAGTAAAACCTGATGTTATTGTTAACACAGCTGCTATGAAGCAAGTCGATCAATGTGAAAAAGAGAAATATCTATGTGAAGAAATTAATGTACAACTTGTCGATAACCTAATTCAATTTTCAGAAAAAAACAACGTCTATATTGTCCATCTTTCAACAGATTTTATTTTTGATGGGGATAAAGGTTTTTATAAAGAAAATGATATTCCAAGTCCTTTAAACTATTATGGAGTTTCAAAATGGAAAGCCGAGAAAAAGTTAATAGAATCTAATGTAAACTATGCAATTTTACGTACGATTTTAGTTTATGGAACAGATGTTAGAGTGTCATGTAGTAATATTGTTTTATGGGTGAAAGAATCACTTGAGTCTGGTGTGAAAATTAATGTTGTAGATGATCAATATAGAATGCCTACACTTGTTGATTCTCTCGCTGAGGTATGTCAAGCAGTAATAAAGAAAAGAAAAAAAGGAATCTTTAATGTTTCCTCTAAAAAGCTGTTGAGTGTTTATGATATAGCAATGGAAATAGCAGAGGTATTTAATCTAAATAAAGAGTTAATTTTTCCAATTTCAACAGAAAAACTAAGTCAGTTTGCTAAAAGACCAAAAATAACTGGATTCGATCTCAGTAAAACAGAAAAAGAATTCCAATTAAATTTTAAAGAGTTTAGTTATGATTTAAAAAGATTTAAACAAAAAATAACTTAAAAAATACTTTTAACTAAGAAAACTTGGGGGAGGTTTTATTTTTTAAGATATTGCATCCCACTAATTTAAAAAAATAATACTTTTTTATACACTTACATTATGAGGAAAAAATTACTATTCCTAATTACTTTTATATTACCAATGTTAACATTCGCGCAGGAGAAAGGACTTGCAGAAAAAATAAATGAAGGTTTTAAACCAGTAGCAGATGTCTGGGGAAGCTTTGTGTTTTATCCGGTAAAACTTGGAGAAAGGGTTGAAATGCCTTTGGTTATTATAATGTTACTTTTAGCAGGGTTGGTGTTTACTATAATTTTTAAATTTGTAAATGTTAGATTATTTCCAACTTCGATTAATATTGTGAGAGGTAAATATGACAGCGTTGATCATGCTTCTTCAGACAGTATGAAAGGAGATTCAACACCCGGCGGAGATGCTATTGAGACCATCAGAATTGAAGGGAATCAGGGAGAGGTTACCCATTTTCAAGCGTTGACAGCAGCCTTATCTGGGACAGTGGGGTTAGGAAATATTGCTGGTGTTGCTGTAGCTCTTTCTTTAGGAGGTCCAGGGGCAACATTTTGGATGATAGTTGCTGGTTTATTAGGAATGTCATCAAAATTTGTTGAGTGTACGTTGGGGGTTAAATATCGAGATGTTGGTGAAGATGGAACAATTTATGGTGGTCCCATGTACTATCTTAAAAAAGGTTTGACAGATGTAGGTAAGAGCACTTTAGGGAAGGTGTTAGCTGCAATTTTTGCGATTATGGTTGTTGGAGGATCTTTTGGAGGAGGAAATATGTTTCAAGCTAACCAGGCAGCTCAACAATTTGGAAGTATGATTGGTTCAACCAGTTTGTCAACTGCTTTGATTTTTGGTGTTATAATGTCCTCTTTAGTGGCGGTTGTAATTATTGGAGGAATAAAGAGGATAGGGAACATAACTGAGAAAATTGTGCCATTCATGGTTGGGATTTATTTTTTAGCAGCTGTAATAATTCTGGTAGCTAATTTTTCTCAAATAGGAAATGCTTTCGGTCAGATTATAGATGGAGCTTTTAATGCGAAAGGCATTTCGGGAGGTTTATTGGGTGTTTTAATCATTGGTTTTCAAAGAGCAGCTTTTTCAAACGAAGCTGGAGTTGGTTCGGCTGCTATAGCACATTCTGCAGTTAAAACAAAATATGCCGCTTCGGAAGGATTAGTTGCCTTACTGGAGCCATTTATAGATACGGTAGTTGTTTGTACAATGACAGCGCTAGTTATTATTATTACTAATGGAGACGGAAGTATAATGACTTATGGCGTGAAATCTCCAGATGGAGTTTTAGCAACCTCTAAGGCATTTGCTTCAGTATTACCATGGTTTCCATACATTCTCACCGTAGCAGTTGTTCTTTTTGCTTTTTCTACAATGTTATCTTGGTCTTACTATGGGTTACAGGGGTGGATGTTTTTATTTGGTCGTTCAAAAATGTCTGATTACGCTTATAAGATATTGTTTTGTATGTTTATAATAATAGGTTCAGCAGCTAGTCTAGGAGCAGTAACAGATTTTTCAGATGCCATGATTTTTGCTATGGCTGTGCCTAATGTAATAGGTTTATGCTTTTTATTCCCAAAAGTTAAAGAAGAACTATCGAAATACTTAAAAGCAATTGGTGTCATAAAGGATTAACCACAGGATTATAAAATGAAAAATTATAAGCTCTATTTCATAATTGATAAACAATTTAGAAATGGGGCTTTTGTTTTGTCTTTACTCATAGTAATACTTCAGTTTGCGTATTTCTATTTCGATTTATTAAAATCAGACCCCAATATTTACAATCAAGAAGATGCATCAATATTGATCCATAAAATTGATAGTTTAAAAGAACTTAAGAGTGTGGGGGAAGGGAAAAAACTCTACAAATTTAACCCTAACTATATATCTGATTATAAAGGTTATATATTGGGGATGTCTGTTGAGGAAATAGATAAACTTTTTGACTATCGAAAGAAAAATAAATTTGTGAATTCAGCAAGAGATTTTCAGATTGTTACAGGTGTTTCTGATAGTTTGTTAAAAGTAATTTCACCTTATTTCAGATTTCCAAAGTGGACTTATAATAACAGAGAATCGAAAAGTAAAGGTTTAAATCTTATTGATTTGAATAACTTTAAAAATGATACGAATAATGCTGATTTAAAAGACATTAATGATGTTTCTAGGTCAGAATTAACTGAATTACTAGGAGGAAATGAAATATTAGCTAATAGAATCGTTAAGTATCGTACTAAGCTAAAAGGGTATACTTATGATGCTCAATTACAAGAGGTTTGGGGGCTTAGCGATAATGAGTTAAATTTAATTCAGAAATCTTATCGAGTACTAAAAAAACCTTATATTAAAAAGATAAATGTGAATACAGCTAGTTTTAAAGAAATTTTGAGTTTACCATATATTGATTACAATCTGTGTAAAAAAATTTTTGATTATAAAGACGAGTTTGCAGAAATACAAAAGATTGAAGAATTAAAAAAGATAACAAATTTTCCTATTAAAAAATACGATAGAATAGTGTTATATTTGTCTGTAAAATAAACAACAACTAATTTAAGATCTAATGAATAATATGTACTTTACTGAAGAACACAGCTCTTTTCGTCAAAGTTTTAAAGACTTTTTGCAAAAGGAAGTCGTTCCGTATATAAATAAATGGGAAAAGGAAGGCAAGGTAGAAAGGTTTATTTGGAAGAAGTTTGGAGAAATGGGATATTTTGGATTAAATCAACCAGAAAAATATGGAGGGTTAAATCTAGATCTCTTTTATACAGTGATTTTTTTGGAAGAACTTCAAAAAATAAATTCAAGTGGTTTTGCGGCAAACATGTGGGCACATGCATATTTAGCAATGACACATTTAAAAGAAGAAGCAGATGAAAGAATTAAAAGAGAATATTTAACACCAAGTATAGAGGGTGATAAAATAGGATGTTTATGTATTTCAGAGCCGTTTGGAGGAAGTGACGTTGCAGGAATGAGAACAACAGCTATATTAGATGGAGACAACTATGTTGTCAATGGTTCAAAGACTTTTATAACAAACGGGGTTTATTCGGATTATTTAATTGTGGCTGCCAAAACTAATCTGGAGGAGAAACATAAAGGAATAAGTATTTTACTTATAGATCGATCAACTAAAGGAGTTTCTGCTACAAAGTTAGATAAACTAGGGTGGAAAGCTTCAGATACAGGTGAAATAGCTTTTGATAATGTAATTATTCCAAAGGAAAATCTTTTGGGACAAGAAGGTCTCGGTTTCTCCTATATAATGCAGCATTTTGCTTTGGAAAGACTGATTATGGGAATCAATGCACATGCAAGAGCGGAGTATGCAGTTAATTATGCATTGGATTATATGAGAGAAAGAAAGGCATTTGGAAAACAATTAAATGAATTTCAAGCATTACGTCATAAAGTAGCTGAGATGGCTAGTAAGGTTGATATGTGTCGAGAATATAATTATTCAATAGCTAAAAGACTTGACGAAGGCACTTATATCGTAAAAGAGGCAAGTATGAGTAAGTTGCTTTCAACAAAAATTGCAGATGAAGTTATTTATGATGCACTTCAGTTGTTAGGTGGATATGGCTATATGGAAGAATACCCAATGGCAAGACTTTTAAGGGATAGTCGTTTAGGCCCTATAGGAGGCGGGACTTCTGAGATATTGAAAGAGATTATAGCTAAAATGATTATCGATAAAAAACAATATAAAACAATGATTTAGGTTTAATATCTTTGAAATTATTTTTTTGATAAACATCGAATAGAATGATGGCTTTTTTTCTAATTCTCTTGTTTATTTAATTTTAATAAAGTATTGCTTTTTAAAAAAAACTGAATATATTTGCAACCTTGTTAAATAAATTTACAAAAAATAAAAATTTTACATGAAAGGAGGTGCCGAAAAATGTTAATAATACCTGTAAAAGAAGGTGAAAATATTGATAGAGCTTTAAAGCGTTATAAGAGAAAGTTCGATCGAACGAAAACAATGAGACAGTTGCGCGATAGAAAGCAATTTACGAAACCTTCAGTAGCGAAAAGAGCTCAAAAAATAAAAGCAACCTATGTACAAGGCATAAGAACAGCCGAAGAAGTAGGTTAAACTTCATAAAAATAGCCCACATTTTAAATGTGGGCTATTTTTTTATTGTGTATATTAACAATTGTTACTTTTGTGTATGGATCAAATAATGGTGAAAAAATTTTTAGAGTATTTAGAATATGAAAAAAAATATTCTCCTCATACGATTTTGGCTTATAGAAAAGATATTATGGATTTCATTTGTTTTTGTAAAGAAGAATTTAATCAATGTTATGAAGATGTGAGTTATAGCCAAATAAGGAGTTGGATTGTACAATTGACTAGTGGTAAATTGACAAATAGAAGTATAAATAGAAAACTAAGCTCTTTAAAAACGTTCTTTAATTATTTAGTAAAGATAGGAGAGGTAACTAAAAGCCCTATGATGAAGCACAGGTCTTTAAAGGAGCAAAAGAAAATAAGTATACCTTTCAACGAAAAAGAAATAAATGAGGTAATTGATATAATAAAAACAAAAGTTGGTTTTGAAGGGGTTAGAGATAGATTAATTTTAGAGTTGTTGTATTCAACTGGGATTAGACGGGCAGAGCTCATCAATATAAAAACAAAAGACTTGTATTTCGAAGAAGGTGTATTGAAAATAATAGGCAAGGGGAATAAAGAACGATTCGTTGTTTTACTACCTTTCGTTATTGAAACAATAAAGGTATACCAATTGGAGCGGAAAATGCTTAAAGAAATAAAAGATAAAGACTATCTATTGCTTACAAAAAAGGGTGTTAAAATGTATGAAACACTTGTTTATAGGATAATTAATTCGTACTTTAGAAGAGTTTCCACGAAGGTTAAAAAAAGTCCCCATGTCCTCAGACATGCATTCGCTACTCACTTAATAAATAGAGGAGCGTCTTTGTTTTCGGTTAAGGAATTGCTAGGGCATTCAAGTTTAGCCTCAACTCAAGTCTACACAAATAGTAGCTTAGAAGAATTAAAACAAGTGTATAATAAAACTCACCCTAGAGAGTTTGATTAAAAATTGGAAAATTATGAAGGTATTCACGCAATCGGTTAACTTTACAGCTGATAAGAAGTTGTTAGATTATATTGAAAAAAAAGTAGAAGGGTTAGAGAAGTTTCATGATAAGATTGTTGATGTCGAGGTATATTTAAAAGTTCAAAAAACAAGTGAAAAGGAAAATAAGATTACGGAATTAAAAATAAATATTCCAGGTAATGAATTAATGGTGAAAAAACAATGTAAAACTTTCGAAGAAGGTGTTAGTATTGGAGTAGAGTCGTTAAAAAGACAACTTCAGAAAGCTAAAGAAAAATCAAGAGCAAGCCTTGCTTTGTAAAAAATAATTAAAAAAAGTTTTCAAAAATTGAAAAATACTTTTACATTTGCAGTCCGTTAGAAATAGCGGACTGTTTTTATACAGTAACAAGCCGATATAGCTCAGCTGGCTAGAGCAGCTGATTTGTAATCAGCAGGTCGTGGGTTCGAGTCCCTCTATCGGCTCTAAAAGATCTTTAAAATAAAAATGTGAATGGGGAGATTCCAGAGCGGCCAAATGGGACGGACTGTAACTCCGTTGTCTTACGACTTCGCAGGTTCGAATCCTGCTCTCCCCACAATTTTTTAAAGCGGGAGTAGCTCAGTTGGTAGAGCGTCAGCCTTCCAAGCTGAATGTCGCCGGTTCGAACCCGGTCTCCCGCTCAAAGTCTTTTAGGCCGGTGTAGCTCAGTTGGTAGAGCGCATCCTTGGTAGGGATGAGGTCACGGGTTCAAATCCCGTCATTGGCTCTTTTAGAGTTGTAAAAACAGAGGTTTTAAAGTAACACTAAATATATTTAACTAAGAATTAAAATTAATAATCATGGCAAAAGGAACTTATGATCGTTCGAAACCGCATTTAAACGTCGGTACTATCGGTCACGTAGATCACGGTAAGACAACTTTAACTGCTGCAATCACTAAAGTTTTAGCTGACGCAGGATATTCTGAAGCAAGAGCTTTTGATCAAATAGATAATGCTCCTGAAGAGAAAGAGAGAGGTATTACAATAAACTCTTCTCACGTAGAATATGCAACTCAAAATCGTCATTATGCACACGTTGACTGTCCAGGTCACGCGGATTACGTAAAGAACATGGTAACGGGTGCGGCTCAAATGGATGGAGCTATTTTAGTAGTTGCTGCTACTGACGGTCCTATGCCTCAAACTCGTGAGCACATACTATTAGGACGTCAGGTTGGTATTCCACGCATCGTTGTTTTCTTAAACAAGGTTGATATGGTTGATGATGAGGAGCTGTTAGAATTGGTTGAAATGGAAGTTAGAGATTTGTTGTCTTTTTACGAGTATGATGGAGATAATGGTCCAGTAGTTTCAGGTTCTGCATTAGGAGCTTTAAACGGTGAGGAGAAATGGGTTAATACTGTTCTTGAGTTGATGGAGAAAGTTGATACATGGATTGAAGAGCCACCTAGAGATACTGAAAAAGATTTCTTAATGCCAATTGAAGATGTATTCTCTATCACTGGTCGTGGTACTGTGGCAACAGGACGTATCGAAACTGGAATTATAAACACAGGAGACGCGGTTGATATCATTGGTATGGGTGAAGAAAAATTATCTTCTACTGTAACAGGTATTGAGATGTTCCGTCAAATACTAGATAGAGGAGAAGCTGGTGATAATGCTGGTATCTTGTTAAGAGGTATTGATAAAAAAGATATCAAGAGAGGAATGGTAATCTGTAAGCCAGGTTCTGTAACTCCACACGCTAAGTTTAAAGCTGAGGTATATATCCTTAAGAAAGAAGAAGGTGGTCGTCACACTCCTTTCCATAATAACTATCGTCCACAGTTTTATGTACGTACAACTGATGTAACAGGGAATATTGCTCTTCCTGATGGTGTAGAAATGGTTATGCCTGGTGATAACTTAACAATTACTGTTGATTTGATTCAACCTATTGCTTTAAATGTAGGTTTACAGTTTGCTATCCGTGAAGGAGGTAGAACAGTAGGTGCTGGTCAGGTAACTGAATTATTAGACTAATAATATAGTTTTACTATATAAATAAATTTAAGGAGTCTATCTTTTAACGAAGGCTCCTTATAAAATACGGGTTTAGCTCAGTTGGTAGAGCACTGGTCTCCAAAACCAGGTGTCGGGAGTTCGAGTCTCTCAACCCGTGCAACTCTCAAACGAGTTATGGTTTTTACTGTAACTCGTTAAAAGGATAATAAGATATGACTAACTTTATACAATACATCAAAGATTCTTTCGAAGAATTAAATACAAATATGACATGGGTTACAAGAGAAGAGGCTCAGAAGTCTACTGCTATTGTAGCTGCTTTTACAATTGTTTTTGCATTAGTTGTTGCAGGCATTGATAAAGTCTTTCATTTAGGATTAGACAATTTCTTTCAAATGTTTTAATGATGGCAGAATCAATGATGAAATGGTATGTTGTTAGGGCTATAGGAGGTCAAGAAAATAAGGTTAAAACTTATATAGAGACTGATATAGCTCGTCATGGACTTTCAGACTTTGTTAACCAAGTTATAGTACCAACTGAAAAAGTTATACAAGTTCGAAATGGAAAGAAAATAAACAGAGAACGAGTTTATTTTCCTGGTTATGTAATGGTTGAAGCTAATTTAGCTGGTGAGGTACCACACGTTATAAAAGCAGTAACAGGTGTTATTGGTTTTTTAGGGGAGACTAAGGGAGGAGATCCTGTACCTATGAGAAAGGCAGAAGTCAATAGAATGTTAGGGAAGGTAGATGAACTATCTGTTAAAGATGAAAATGTGGCGATTCCTTATTCTGTGGGAGAGACTGTCAAAGTAATTGACGGACCGTTTAATGGATTTGATGGGACCGTTGAAAATGTAAATGAAGAAAAGCGTAAGTTAGAAGTAATGGTGAAAATCTTTGGTAGAAAAACACCATTAGAACTTAACTATATGCAAGTTGAAAAAATATAATTGTTACACCTATATATTGATGTGTTTTAGGCTTCCATTTAAAACATGTCTTTAAATCTTAAACAATGGCAAAAGAAGTAAGTAAATTAGTAAAACTACAAGTTAGGGGAGGTGCTGCGAATCCATCGCCACCAGTTGGACCCGCTTTAGGTGCTGCCGGTGTTAATATCATGGAGTTCTGTAAGCAGTTTAATGCTCGTACTCAAGATAAACAAGGTAAAGTATTACCTGTTGTGATAACGGTTTATAAAGACAAATCGTTCGAATTTGTTGTAAAAACCCCACCAGCTGCAGTACAATTATTAGAAGCGGCCAAAATTAAGAAAGGTTCGGGTGAACCTAATAGAAAGAAAGTAGCAAGTGTTACTTGGGATCAAATTAAAGTAATAGCAGAGGATAAAATGGCTGATTTAAATGCATTTAAAGTTGAGTCTGCAATGAAAATGATTGCAGGTACAGCTCGATCTATGGGATTAACAGTAACAGGTGATGCTCCTGCATAAACTAAAAGAGATTTAGAAATGGCAAGATTGACTAAAAAACAAAAAGAAGCTCGTGCTAAAATTGATAGCTCTAAAGTTTATGATTTAAACGAAGCATCAGCTTTAATAAAAGATATTACCAAAGTAAAATTCGATGCTTCTGTTGATTTAGCAATTCGTTTAGGTGTTGATCCACGAAAAGCTAATCAAATGGTAAGAGGTGTGGTAACGTTACCTCATGGTACAGGTAAAGATGTTAAAGTTTTAGCATTAGTGACTCCTGACAAAGAAGCAGAGGCTCAAGCAGCTGGTGCTGATTATGTTGGGTTGGATGAATATTTACAAAAGATAAAAGGTGGATGGACTGATGTTGACGTAATTATTACAATGCCTAGTGTAATGGGTAAATTAGGACCATTAGGACGTATTTTAGGACCTAGAGGTTTAATGCCCAATCCTAAAACAGGTACAGTAACTATGGATGTTGCAAAAGCAGTTCAAGAGGTTAAAGCTGGTAAAATCGATTTCAAGGTTGATAAAACTGGTATCGTTCATGCAGCAATTGGAAAGGCTTCTTTTGATGCACAAAAGATTGCTGAGAATGCAAATGAATTAGTTCAAACACTTATTAAATTAAAGCCAACAGCAGCAAAAGGTACTTATATAAAAAGTATTTTTATGTCTTCAACTATGAGTCCTAGTGTCGCTGTAGATGTAAAATCAGTATCTTAAGGCTGTTAAAACCTTTTAATCATGACTAGAGAGGAAAAATCAAAAGTAATTCAAGATTTAACGGCACAGTTAGCAGATACAAATACCGTCTATTTAGCAGATATATCTGGTTTGGACGCAATATCTACATCTAACTTACGTAGAGCTTGTTTCAAAGCTAATGTAAAATTAGCTGTCGTGAAGAATACATTGTTAGCAAAAGCAATGGATGCTTCAGAGAAAGATTTTGGTGAATTACCAGAAACTTTAAAGGGTAATACTTCAATGCTAATAGCAGAGGCTTCAAATGCTCCTGCGAAAGTTATTAAAGAGTTTAGAAAAAAGTCAGAGAAACCTTTGTTGAAAGGTGCTTATGTTGAGGAGGCAGTTTATGTTGGAGATGACCAATTAGATGCACTTGTTAACATCAAATCTAGAGAAGAACTTATTGGAGATATTATCGGATTATTACAATCGCCTGCTAAGAATGTTGTTTCAGCACTTCAATCAGGTGGAAGTAAGTTAACTGGTATATTGAAAACATTATCAGAAAAATAATTAAGCGCACTAATAAACTAAATAATAAAAATTTCAAAAAACAATTAAAATGGCAGATTTAAAAGATTTCGCAGAGCAATTAGTTAATTTAACAGTAAAAGAGGTTAATGAATTAGCTGATATTTTAAAAGATGAATATGGTATTGAGCCAGCAGCAGCAGCTGTTGCTGTTGCAGGTCCAGCAGCTGGAGGAGGTGAAGCAGCTGAAGAAAAAACTGAATTTGACGTTATCTTAAAAGCTCCAGGAGGATCTAAATTAGCAGTTGTTAAGTTAGTTAAAGAATTAACTGGATTAGGATTAAAAGATGCTAAAGCAATCGTAGATGAGGCTCCAAAAGCTATTAAAGAAGGAGTTTCTAAAGATGAAGCTGAAGGTCTTAAAAAGTCTTTAGAAGAAGCAGGAGCTGAAGTAGAGCTTAAGTAATTACTTCTTCCCGTGATTATATAACCGGGAAAAACAATAAAGGTTTAGGTACTAGGGATTTAACTTTCTAGACCTAAACCATTTTGTGTATATATTCGTTCTTTATTTCATCACATTTATTTTTAGGTGTGATAACTTTTCTGTAAAATTTTAATTTACAGTGAATTATAGCAACAAGTTTGCTTGTTGAAACTCAAAAGTTTCAAAAAAAATATTTTTAATTAAAAAATAGTATCTCTTTTGGCAACGATAAACACCACTGAAAGAATTAATTTCGCATCATCGCAGCTGGGAACTGATTACCCTGATTTTTTGGATATACAAGTGAAGTCTTTCCAGGATTTTTTCCAATTGCAAACAAAAGCGGAAGAGCGTGGGAATGAAGGTTTGTATAAAACTTTCTTGGATAACTTCCCGATTACGGATACCCGTAATCAATTTGTTTTAGAATTTTTAGATTATTTTGTAGATCCACCAAGGTATAGTATTGAAGAATGTATTGAAAGAGGGTTGACTTATAGTGTACCTTTAAAAGCACGCTTAAAACTTTATTGTACAGATCCTGAGCATGAAGATTTTGAGACAATCGTGCAAGACGTTTATTTAGGGACTATACCCTATATGACCAACTCTGGAACATTCATAATTAATGGGGCTGAGCGTGTTGTAGTGTCCCAGTTACATCGTTCTCCTGGTGTATTCTTCGGTCAATCTTTCCACGCTAATGGAACAAAGCTTTATTCCGCAAGAGTTATTCCTTTCAAAGGATCATGGATTGAATTCGCAACAGATATCAATCAGGTAATGTATGCGTATATTGATAGAAAGAAGAAACTACCAGTAACAACATTATTTAGAGCTATTGGTTTCGAAAGAGATAAGGATATATTAGAAATTTTTGATTTAGCTGAAGAAGTAAAAGTAACAAGGGCTGGATTAAAAAAAGTACTTGGAAGGAAGTTAGCTGCCAGAGTTTTAAAAACTTGGCATGAGGATTTTGTTGATGAAGATACAGGTGAAGTTGTTTCTATAGAGCGTAATGAGATTGTTTTTGATAGAGACACTATATTAGACAAAGAGCACATAGAAGAGATTATTGAATCAGGCACTAAAACAATACTACTTCATAAAGAAGATAATCAGCAGGCTGATTACGCCATTATACATAATACATTACAAAAAGATCCTACGAATTCTGAAAAGGAAGCAGTAGAGCATATTTATAGACAACTACGTAACGCTGAACCACCTGACGAAGAAACTGCAAGAGGTATTATTGAAAAATTATTCTTTTCGGAACAACGTTATAGTTTAGGTGAGGTAGGGCGTTTTAGAATGAATACAAAACTTAATCTGAATGAAGATTTAGATCAAAAGGTATTAACAAAGAACGATATTATCACGATTATTAAGTATTTAATCGAATTAATAAATTCAAAGGCTGAAGTTGATGATATCGATCACTTATCTAATCGTCGTGTTAGAACAGTTGGTGAACAGTTAGCTGGCCAATTTGGAGTAGGTTTAGCCCGTATGGCTCGTACTATTCGTGAACGAATGAATGTTCGTGATAATGAGGTTTTTACTCCGATTGATTTAATTAATGCAAAAACATTATCTTCTGTAATTAATTCATTTTTTGGAACCAATCAGTTGTCTCAGTTTATGGATCAGACAAATCCATTAGCAGAAATAACACACAAAAGACGTTTATCAGCTTTAGGACCGGGAGGTTTATCACGCGAGAGAGCAGGTTTTGAGGTTCGTGATGTGCATTATACTCATTATGGACGTTTATGTCCGATTGAAACACCCGAAGGACCCAATATTGGTCTTATTTCATCTTTAGCAGTATTTGCAAAGGTGAATAATCTTGGGTTCATTGAAACTCCTTATAAAAAGGTTGAAAATGGAGTTGTTTCTCCTGAGGATCCAAGATATCTTTCTGCAGAAGAGGAAGAAGGAATGAAAATTGCCCAATCGAACTTACCTATCAATGAAGATGGTACATTTGGTACTGATAGAGTTATTGCCAGAGAAGAAGGCGATTTCCCTGTAGAAACACCAGAGGCTATTAATTATATGGACGTCGCTCCAAACCAAATCGCTTCTATTTCCGCTTCACTAATTCCTTTTTTAGAGCACGATGATGCGAACCGTGCTTTAATGGGATCAAATATGATGCGTCAGGCGGTTCCATTATTGCGTCCAGAATCCCCTATTGTAGGGACTGGATTAGAAAGAAGAGTTGCTAAAGATTCTCGTATTTTAATCAATGCTGAAGGGGCAGGAGAAGTTGAGTATGTTGATGCTAATAAGGTAATAATTAAGTACGACAGAACTGATGAGGAACGAATGGTAAGCTTTGATCCAGATGAGAAATCCTATGATCTTATAAAATTTAGAAAAACAAATCAAGGTACATGTATAAACCTAAAGCCAATTGTAAAAAGAGGGGATAGAGTTGATGAAGGACAAGTACTTTGTGAAGGGTACGCAACACAACAGGGTGAACTAGCATTAGGAAGAAACATGAAAGTTGCTTTCATGCCTTGGAAAGGATACAACTTTGAGGATGCTATTGTAATTTCTGAAAGAGTTGTAAGAGAAGATATTTTTACCTCTATACATATAGATGAATATTCATTAGATGTTAGAGACACAAAATTAGGAGCAGAAGAATTAACAAATGACATACCTAACGTATCAGAAGAGGCAACAAAAGATCTCGATGAGAATGGTATGATTAGAATTGGAGCTGAGGTTAATCCTGGTGATATATTGATCGGTAAGATTACACCAAAAGGAGAGTCGGATCCAACACCAGAAGAAAAGTTATTGAGAGCTATTTTTGGTGATAAAGCAGGTGATGTAAAAGATGCATCACTTAAAGCCTCTCCGTCACTAAGAGGAGTTGTAATAGATAAAAAATTATTTAAGAGAGCTGTAAAAGATAAAAATAAAAGAGCTAGGGATAAAGAAGCAATCGCTACTTTAGAAGCTTCCTTTGTTTCTAAATTTGATAGCTTAAAAGAGAGATTAGTAAATAAATTATTCGAATTAATTAATGGAAAAACTTCACAAGGAGTATTTAATGACTTAGGTGAAGAGGTATTACCAAAGGGTAAGAAGTTTACTCAAAAAATGTTGAATTCGGTTGAAGATTTTACGCATTTAAGTGGTACTTGGACAACTGATAAAGAAATAAATAGATTAGTTGTTGAATTGGTTCATAACTATAAGATCAAGTTAAATGACCTGCAAGGTGTTTTACGCCGTAAGAAATTTACTATTTCTGTAGGAGATGAATTGCCAGCAGGTATCCTAAAGCTAGCTAAAATTTATGTTGCTAAGAAACGTAAATTAAAAGTTGGAGATAAAATGGCAGGACGTCATGGAAACAAAGGTATTGTGGCTCGTATAGTTAGACAAGAGGATATGCCTTTCTTAGAAGACGGGACACCTGTTGATATCGTACTTAATCCTTTAGGAGTACCGTCTCGTATGAATATTGGTCAGATTTATGAAACTGTTCTTGGATGGGCAGGACTTAAATTAAATCAAAAGTTCGCAACTCCAATTTTTGATGGGGCGTCCTTAGATGAAATAAATGGTTATACTGATGAAGCAAGTATTCCTCGCTTTGGACATACATACTTATATGATGGAGGAACAGGAAAACGTTTTGATCAGCCAGCTACCGTTGGAGTAATTTATATGATTAAGCTAGGGCACATGATTGAAGATAAGATGCATGCACGTTCGATTGGTCCATATTCTTTAATCACGCAGCAACCATTAGGTGGTAAAGCTCAGTTTGGTGGTCAACGTTTTGGAGAGATGGAAGTTTGGGCACTTGAAGCATATGGAGCTTCAAGTATTCTGAGAGAGATCTTAACAGTTAAATCGGATGATGTATTAGGAAGAGCGAAAACATATGAAAGTATAGTTAAAGGAGAGGCAATGCCTGAACCTGGTTTACCTGAATCGTTTAACGTATTATTACATGAACTTAAAGGTTTAGGTTTAGACGTTAAATTAGAAGAATAATCACAGTGAATTGCCTTAAAGGTTTTCTTTAGGGCAAATCATTTTTTCAAAATCAGTCTTGTAAAGACACTTATTTTTAATTCGAATCCATTATTATGGCAAGAAAAAACGAAAAATACACTGTTAAGAAGTTTAACAAAATTTCAATAGGGTTAGCTTCTCCCGAGTCTATTTTAGAGGCTTCAAAAGGAGAGGTTTTAAAGCCCGAAACAATTAATTACCGTACCCACAAACCAGAAAGAGATGGATTGTTTTGTGAACGTATTTTTGGTCCTGTAAAAGATTATGAGTGTGCGTGTGGTAAGTATAAAAGAATCAGATATAAAGGAATTGTTTGTGACCGTTGTGGTGTTGAAGTAACTGAGAAAAAGGTTAGAAGAGATAGAGTAGGTCATATTAATTTAGTGGTTCCTGTAGCACATATATGGTATTTTAGATCATTACCTAACAAAATGGGGTACTTATTAGGGTTACCTTCTAAGAAGTTAGATATGATTATTTACTATGAAAGGTATGTTGTAATACAACCTGGTATAGCAAAAAATTCAGAAGGAGAACCACTACAAAAAATGGATTTTTTAACTGAAGAAGAGTATTTAGATATATTCGATGAACTTCCTCAGGATAATCAATATCTAGAAGATAGTGATCCTAACAAGTTTATTGCAAAAATGGGAGCGGAGTGTTTAATCGATTTATTAGAAAGAATCGATTTAGATGAGCTTTCTTTCCAATTACGTCACAAAGCTAATAACGAAACCTCTAAGCAACGAAAGAACGAGGCTTTAAAGCGTTTAAATGTTGTAGAGGCGTTTAGAGATTCTCAAAAGAATCGTGAGAATAAACCGGAATGGATGATCATGAAGGTTGTTCCAGTTATTCCACCAGAATTACGTCCGTTAGTACCACTAGATGGAGGTCGTTTTGCTACCTCTGATCTGAATGATTTATATCGTCGTGTTATTATTCGTAATAACCGTTTAAAGCGTTTGATGGAGATAAAAGCTCCAGAGGTAATTCTACGTAACGAAAAACGTATGTTACAAGAATCTGTAGATTCCTTATTTGATAACACACGTAAAGCTTCAGCAGTAAAAACTGAATCTAACAGAGCATTAAAATCTTTATCTGATAGTTTAAAAGGTAAGCAAGGTCGTTTCCGTCAAAATTTATTAGGTAAACGTGTTGATTATTCTGCTCGTTCAGTAATTGTTGTTGGACCTGAATTAAAATTATATGAATGTGGATTGCCAAAAGATATGGCGGCTGAATTATATAAGCCTTTTGTAATTAGAAAGTTGATAGAAAGAGGTATTGTTAAAACAGTAAAATCTGCTAAAAAAATTATAGATAGAAAAGATCCTGTTGTTTGGGATATCTTAGAGAATGTAATTAAAGGACATCCAGTTTTATTAAACCGTGCCCCTACCTTACACCGTTTAGGTATTCAAGCATTCCAGCCAAAGTTGATAGAAGGAAAAGCGATTCGTTTACATCCATTAGTATGTACGGCTTTTAACGCCGATTTCGATGGTGATCAGATGGCGGTTCACTTACCATTAGGGCCTGAGGCAATCTTAGAGGCTCAATTATTAATGTTAGCTTCTCACAATATCTTAAATCCAGCAAATGGTGCACCAATAACGGTACCATCTCAGGATATGGTATTAGGTCTTTATTATATGACTAAAGAGCGCAAGTCGACTAAGGAAGTGCCGATAAAAGGGGAAGGGTTAACTTTCTATTCTCCAGAAGAGGTAACAATCGCATATAATGAAGAAAGAGTAGACTTAAATGCTGGTATTACTGTAAGAACTAAGGATTTAAATGAAAATAAAGAATTAGTAACTAAGTTAATAAAAACCACTGTAGGTAGGGTATTATTTAATGAAGTTGTACCTAAGCAAGCAGGATATATTAATGCAGTACTTACTAAAAAATCGTTACGTGACATTATCGGTGGAATTTTGAAAGTTACAGACATTCCAGCGGTAGGTAAGTTCTTAGATAATATCAAGAATATGGGATATAAATTCGCCTTCCAAGGAGGATTATCGTTCTCGTTAGGTGATATTATTATTCCTGAAGAAAAATATAATATGATTGCAAAAGCCAACGAAGAGGTTGATGGGATCATAATGAACTATAATATGGGTATGTTAACCCAAAAAGAGCGTTATAATCAGGTAATTGATATTTGGGGTAGAACTAATAATCAATTAACCGAGCTATCTATGAAACGTTTACGTGAAGATCAGCAAGGATTTAATTCGGTGTTTATGATGCTTGATTCTGGAGCCCGTGGATCGAAAGAACAGATTCGTCAGTTAACTGGTATGCGTGGTCTAATGGCGAAACCAAAGAAATCGACAGCAGGTGGTGGAGAAATTATTGAAAATCCGATTTTATCGAATTTTAAGGAAGGGCTTTCAATTTTAGAATATTTTATTTCAACCCACGGTGCTCGTAAAGGTTTAGCAGATACCGCATTAAAAACCGCAGATGCTGGATACTTGACTCGTCGTTTAGTAGACGTATCTCAGGATGTTATTGTAAATGAGGATAATTGTGGCACATTGAGAGGGTTAGAAATTACGCCACTTAAGAAGAATGATGAAATTGTTGAATCAATTAGCGATAGAGTTTCAGGGCGTACTACATTATACGATGTATATTACCCTAATTCTGATGAACTGATCATTGCTTCTGGAGAATTAATAACTCCTAAGATTGCTGATGTTATCGAAGGCGCTGGTATAGATAAAGTAGAAGTTCGTTCACCTTTAACATGTGAATCTCAAAGAGGTATTTGTGCAAAATGTTACGGGCAAAGTTTATCGACAGGCAAAAAAGTTCAAATTGGTGAAGCTGTAGGTGTTATTGCAGCGCAATCAATTGGAGAGCCAGGTACTCAGTTAACATTACGTACTTTCCACGTAGGAGGTGTTGCTAGTAATACATCCTCTGACAATAAACTAATAGCTAATTTTGATGGTAATGTAACAATTGATGATTTAAGAACTGTTACAAGCAAAGATAATGCTGGAAATACAGTAGATATCGTAATATCCCGTACAACAGAAATTAAAATCATTGACAAAAAGACGGGAGTAACGTTGAGTACTATTAACATTCCATATGGTTCTATTATTTTTGATAAAGATCGTACAGAAATAAAAAAGGGTGATGAAATTTGTGAGTGGGATCCATTTAATGGTGTTATCGTTTCAGAATTTGGTGGTAGAGTAAAGTTTGATAACTTAGAACAAGGAATTAACTATACAGTCGAAATTGATGAACAAACAGGTAAGCAAGAAAAAGTAATTACAGATTCTAAAAATAAAAAGATTATCCCTTCATTGATTATAGAAGATGCTGATGGTAATGCGTTAAGATCATACAGTTTACCTGTTGGTGCACATTTAATGGTTAATAATGGGGATAAGGTTGAAGAAGGTAAAACTTTAGTAAAGATACCAAGAAAGGCAGGTAAAGCAGGTGATATTACTGGAGGTCTTCCTCGTGTAACCGAGCTATTTGAAGCACGAAACCCTTCTAACCCAGCTGTTGTAGCTGAGATAGACGGAGTAGTTTCTTTTGGTAAGATTAAAAGAGGTAATCGTGAGATTTCAATTGAATCTAAAACAGGTGATATAAGAAAATATCTAATAAAATTATCAAATCAAATATTAGTTCAAGAGAATGATTTTATAAAAGCAGGTATGCCTTTATCCGATGGAGCTATTACTCCTGTAGATATTTTAAATATCAAAGGGCCTTCTGCAGTTCAAGAGTATTTGGTAAATGAGATACAAGATGTATATCGTTTACAAGGAGTAAAAATTAATGATAAACACTTCGAAGTTGTTGTTAGACAAATGATGCGTAAAGTCAGAATTATAGATTCAGGAGATACTTTATTTTTAGAGAATCAGTTAATTCATAAGAATGATTTTGTCCAACAAAATGATGATATTTACGGTAAAAAAGTGGTTGAGGATGCAGGAGATTCTCAAAAACTAAGATCAGGACAGATGATAACAGCTCGTCAACTTAGGGATGAGAATTCAGCTTTAAGACGCGCAGACAAGGATCTAGTTGTTGCTAGAGATGCTGAGCCAGCTACAGCAGAACAGGTATTGCAAGGTATTACAAGAGCATCTTTACAAACCAGATCTTTTATATCTGCTGCATCGTTCCAGGAAACAACTAAAGTATTAAATGAGGCTGCTGTAAGTGGTAAAGTAGATAGTTTAGAGGGATTAAAGGAAAATGTAATTGTAGGAAAAAGAATTCCTGCAGGAACAGGTATGAGAACCTATGACTCTCTAGTAGTTGGACCTAAAGATGAAATAGAGAGAAGTTTATAATTTTTGTTTTTTTAATAAACAAGGAAATAATAAAAAGACCTCTACTTTGTAGTAGAGGTCTTTATTTTGTAATAATAAATAACTTATGGAAGATAGTAATAATAATAATAATAAGGAGCCTCAATTAAATATAGAGTTAGATCAAGATGTAGCTGAAGGTACATACAGTAATTTAGCTATTATTAATCATTCAACTGCTGAGTTTATAGTAGATTTTGTTAATATAATGCCAGGAGTTCCTAAAGCAAAAGTAAAGTCTAGAATAATTTTGACACCCCAGCATGCAAAAAGGTTGGCGAAAGCTCTTGCTGATAATGTCAGAAAATTTGAGCAAGTACACGGGGAAATAAAAGATTATGAACAACCACCCATCCCAATGAATTTTGGTGGGACTACAGGAGAAGCTTAATTTATTATTAACGAAATAAAGAAGAGAAGAAATATTTTAAATATTTCTTCTCTATACTACCTATTAAAACGAACTTTTAAATTAAAAAGTTTTAAAAGCCCTCTAAATTAGCGATAAAAGTAGTATGAAATTAAATATATTAGTTAATAAGTATAGTTTCATAGTTCAATTAAAAATATCAATCTATAAAGTTCCCTGAATAAAAAAAGCTCCCGAAGGAGCCGATAATACAAAGGGGAAATATCATTGTAGTGTTTATAAAACAAATATTATGAATCTTTCCCTACTAAATTAGAGTAGTGAAAAAGATAAAAAAATCTTAAAATTTTTTTATCTTTTTAAGATGTCTATTGGAATTAAGTATCAAATATTTAATTAAAAACAAAAATTCTTTTTGCTATAAAAAAAATCTATTTGACTTATATAGATTCTAAATACCAATACTTATCCTTTTTATACCGTGTTAAAACGGGATTTATTTATTATATAAATTAATCTTAGGCATAGAAATTATAGTTTTTTCCAAATTAAATATTCAAGATTATCCACACTTTTTATTGCATAAAAACCCATATGAATATAAAATAAATATTCTAAATTGAAATTTAGCTTTTAAAGCTAAACCTTTCACATAAGTATTACTGTGATAGTGTTAATACTACTTTAGTTAATAATTATTTTAGTCTTTATTGTCTGTTTTATCAGTAACGCTCAACTAAAGCTATAAAAAAATACCATAACAAAATATGATATTTATCAACTTTTATATTTTTATGCATCTCCAAAAATTAAAGTATGAGTCGTAAATGCGAACAATGTATCGCTAGTAAACTAAATTCTTTAAAATCATTGTCAAAAGAAGAGCTATTCAGAATATCAAATTGTAAAAAAACAAAGTTTTTAAAGAAAGGAGGAATACTATTTGATCAAGGAGTCCATATAAATGGAATATACTGCATTCAAAAAGGAGTATGTAAGGTTTCAAAAATGGGCGATAATGGAAGAGATCAGATATTAAATTTTGCCAAACAAGGTGATCTGATTGGTGAAAGAAGTTTAATAAGTAACGAGGTCTCCAATCTTAAAGCTATTGCTGTCAGTAACATGGAAGTTTGTTTTATACCTAAAGAGGAAATTATAAGAGATCTAGAAAAAAACACTAATTTTTCAATGTCAGTTTTAAAGAAAATGGCATTATCATTAAAAAAATCAGATGATATCATTGTTGATATGGCTCAGAAAACTGTAAAGCAACGTCTTGCGTCTATATTATTATTCTTAGAAGACCAATTTACAAAAGATGAAGAGGGAGAAGATATAGAAATAAACCTCTCACGTGAGGATATAGCTAGTATTGTGGGAACAGCTACCGAATCAGCGATTCGATTATTATCTGATTTTAAAAAGAAAAGGTTAATTGAGCTAAGAGGTAGAAAAATATTTGTCATTAATAGAAAAGGACTCCATAAATTAGCAAGAGGACTTTAGCCTATTTTGAGTAAACGCACGAATCTACTAAGGTTATTATCGTTTTGGTAACTATGCAAAAGTGTAATTAAACTTCTAAGTAGTTTTAATCCATAAGATAAGTTCAAAACTTTTTAAAAAGTGTTTTTTGATTTATAAAAATATACTTAGGTATATTTTTTCAATTTTTTAACATATGGTTCTATAACTATATTTTGATCTTTTAACCAATTATCATTATAATAAGTATTAAGGTAGCGATCACCATTGTCACATATCATGGTAACAATGCTTCCTTTTTGTTTATTTGCGACTAATTCTTCCGCTAAATTAAGTGTAGCATATACATTTGTACCTGTAGAACCGCCACATTTACGACCTAAAATTAACGATAACCACCTTAATGTAGCAATTGATTCAGCATCTTTTACTTTGATCATTTTATCAATAACATCGGGTTGAAAAGAGGGCTCAACTCTTGGTCTACCAATACCCTCAATTCTTGATCCTATTTTAGAGGTTAAATGTTTATTTCGAGTTTGGTAGTATTCAAAGAAAACCGAGTTTTCAGGGTCAGTTACTGCTAATTTTGTATTTAAATTGTATGTAGGATTATATTTTATATAACGACCAATTGTTGCTGAAGTTCCACCAGTACCAGCCCCAACAACAATCCAAGATGGAATTTTATATTCTTCTTTACTCATTTGTTCGAATATACTTTCCGCTATGTTGTTATTACCTCTCCAATCAGTAGCTCGTTCTGCATAGGTAAATTGGTCCATATAATGCCCGTTAATTTTACGAGTCAAAGATTCAGCTTCAGTATATATATTAGTTGAAGGTACTTTGATGCATTTTCCACCATTAAACTCTATAAGTTTTATTTTTTCTTCAGAAGTAGATTCTGGTAACACTGCAATAAATGGTAGTCCTAGTAATTTTGCAAAGTAGGCTTCTGATATTGCCGTACTTCCCGATGATGCTTCAACGATCGTTGTATTAGAGTTAATTTTACCATTACATAATCCATATAAAAATAATGATCTTGCTAAGCGGTGCTTTAAGCTTCCACTAGGATGTGTTGATTCATCTTTTAAATAGATATGTACGTCTTTAAAGTAAGGTAAATCTAATTTAATCAGATGCGTGTCTGCTGATCTATTATAGTCCGCTTTTATTTTATTTATTGCTTCACATACCCATTTTTTATGTTCCATTTCTATTTAATTTAATAGATTTAATATTTTAACTAGTAATTACAACTCTTACAGAAGAATAGATCTATGTACCAGATATCCAACTCCTTGATTTTGTAAATGTAATAAAACCTTTTTTTAATTCAATACATATCTAAAAATGAGGGGAACTTTATTACAATAATTTAAATTGTATAGGCTTTTTTATGCTTATATAAAAAAGAAGTTTCATGAAGTAATTAACCTGTATTTAAAACCATGAAAATTATAAGGCTATAACTTTTTTATTATTTCTTTTTCTTACTCATGTTTATCTTTTGTATTGAAAGAATTAAAAGCATATAATTAAATGAGTAACTAAAAAACAACCTGATGGGCTGTTTTTATATTAATTATTGGGAATAACGAAAGTTTATGTTATTTGGAAAATCCATTTATTTTTCATTACTCTTTACTTTATCAATAAAATTCTGTAATTTTTTTCCATAGTCAGAAGATTTTACTCTATTTGATAAACTATTGTTTATAGTATCTAGTAACTTAATATTTGCATCATATAATTCAGTAAGTGCAATATAAGGAGCGGCTTCACTGTTAGAATTTGCAATTGCAAAATTTGTAGCAA
The DNA here is from genome assembly GCF_057162725.1 of Tenacibaculum profundi. Classification (NCBI taxonomy): domain Bacteria; kingdom Pseudomonadati; phylum Bacteroidota; class Flavobacteriia; order Flavobacteriales; family Flavobacteriaceae; genus Tenacibaculum; species Tenacibaculum profundi. The sequence goes on along the minus strand of NZ_CM169894.1, from coordinate 1,549,122 downwards.
ATAAAAATCTTCTTCGGATTATTTTTTTTCTTTCTTTATCTACTTCATTAAGTAATAGTTCATCATTATTTTTCTTAGCTTCAAATTCTTTTTTAATTAATTGTAATTTTTTATCATTAAATTTTTGATCAATTTTTCTAAACTTGTCCATTATGATTTGATTTTTAGATCCTTTTATAATAGGTCTAAAACCAAATTCATTTACCTTGTCTATTATCGAAATTTCTCCTTTTTCACCGAAAAACAAAAGTCGCTTATCGTTTGTATTTCCATCAAATGTCAAGTAGTACATTTCAGGATTATCGATATTATCAGTTAAAGTAAAGGTATCCTTACCTAAAAGAGAGATAGAATCTACAGTTACAAGTAGGGTGTCTTTCATTTTTTGTAAGTATAGCGTTCCTTTTTTTAATCCTTTAATTTGTCCCTTAACAATCATATTTCCTTTTTCTTTAGAAGAGCAACTAATAATTAATAATGATGTTACAAACGTTAAAATTAATTTTTTCATGTTTTGTTGGTAGTTTTTTGTATTTTGAGTTGACTTTTTATTAAATAGTTTGGCTACAAATATGCATAAAATTTACGGATTTTATGATAAATCAATTGTAGCATCGAAGTAAGTTGTTTTATTTATTTAGATAAAAATGAGTAATGTTTAGAAGAATTAACTTACCCATTTCATCATCAAAGCACAGGCAAAAGCTCCGTAGGTCCCCAGAGCATATCCTAGTACTGCAAGAAGGACACCAACCGGCGCTAGTGAAGGGTGAAAAGCACCAGCAACAACTGGAGCTGACGCTGCTCCACCGATATTTGCTTTTGAACCAACTGCTAAAAAGAAGTATGGAGCTTTAATAATCTTAGCAACCACAAATAGTAAAACAACATGAATAATCATCCAGACAAAGCCTATAGCAAATAAACTAATATTTTCGACAATGGCATTCAAATTCATTTTCATACCTATAGAGGCTACTAAAATATAAATAAAAACAGAACCTATTTTACTAGCACCAGCACCTTCGTATTTTCTTATTTTAGTAAAAGAAAGAAGAACGCCTATGGTAGTGGACATAATAATTAGCCAGAAAAAAGAGCTCCCTAGACCGAAGTCTACTAAAAAAGATAGATTATTTTTAATCCACCCACCAAAATTATCTCCTATAAAATGTCCTACAGAGGTTACCCCAAATGCAATTCCTAGTAAAATGATCAGATCATTGAACGTTGGTATTTTTGAAGATTCAGTAGTGAACTTTTCCATTTTATTTTTAAGATTAGTGATAGAAGAATTATCAGCTTTAAACCATTTATCAATAGCATCTGAATTAGCAACTCCCAGAAGCAAGAAAGCCATCCATACTTCAGCTACTAATACATCAACTACAGCCATAATACTAAATAAACTGTCTCCGACTTCCCATTGCTCTTTCATGGCTAGTTGATTAGCGCCGCCGCCGATCCAGCTACCAGCCACTGTTGAAAGACCTTTCCATAATTCAGTCCCTTCAACATTAGTTAAAATATCAGGAGCAATACTACTTAATAATAATATTGCTATGGGACCACCTATAATTACACCAATCGTGGCAGTTAAAAACATAATTAAAGCTTTCGGTCCTAGTTTAAAAACACCTCTTAAGTCTATGCTAAGTGTAAGTAATACTAAAGAAGCGGGAAGTAAAAATCGTGACGATATATAATAAATTTTACTACTACCAATAAATGAACTATACTGTTCAAAAGGTATATTATTTGATAAAATAAAATTCTTTAATCCTTTTAAATCATAAATTCCATTCATATTGTTGTATGTTTTCTTTAAATGAGCAATAGTCTCACTTACATCAATCCATTTGTCTGCTATAATATTTAAAGAACTAAAAATAGATGGAATAAAATAACATAAAAGTAATGCTGGAACAATTCTATAAAATTTAGTAAAACCATTAAGGTTTGATGTATAGAAAATTGTGGCTAAAATAATGCATAATATGCCAAATATCATGGTGTCGTTTGCAAAGAAGGGAATATCATTATTAATTTCAGAAATACTCATCAATAAAAAATTTAGGCTAATTTATATAAATTATTTAGTTATTTGGGTATTGAAAATTACTCCTATTTGAATTCTATTTAGTTTTATTGTTTTATCTGATATATGCATATAACCAGCTTTTAAATTTATAGAATTTGATAGTTTGTAAGTCAATCCCCCACCAACCCAATTTTGGGCATAAGTTTCATTTGGGAAATGAAAAAATATTTCGTCAAATATAAAAGCATTAATATTTTTTGTCAAAGGATAACTAAGTCCTATTTGGTATCGAATCCAATGTAATATGTCACCTGTGAAAAATCGATGTTCTATACGTAACCGATGAGCTAATTTTAATTTTGAGATTTTATGGTTGATGTTAAAGTCCTCATATATCCTGTGTTCATCTATATTACCACCATTTTCTTGAAAAGTATGGTCAGTATTCAGATAAGCGTAACCACCAGTAAAACTTATTTCTTTATTAAGTATTAAGTTAGCTCCAACACGAAAAAGATACTGTTGTAAATCATTAGTAAAGTCAAACATTCTAAAGTGGGCTAGCGATTTTAACTTCCAATTTTGCGAGAGTTGAAAATTACCACCGTACATATACCACACACCTAAGGAATTTTCAGGATTCTTTTGACTTAGTAAATTGTATGAACTAAATAAAAGACACAAAAACATTAAATTTTTCATTGTACTCAATTTATATTAACCTTTTATCATTAATCTAATTATTGACTTCTATAAGATGATCAATAATTTGAACGTCGTTTGTTATAGGCTAGTAATAACAAGTATTAATATAAGTTAATTTAATGAGAAAGATTTAGTTTTTTTAAATGGAGAAATTGTTATCTTTTCTATTTTTAACTTGTATTTATTCCATTCTTTAGAGAAAAAATTATTTGTTTTTTGTATTGCTTTGTCAAGGCTATCTTCAAGTTGATCAATTAATTGGCTTTCAGTTTTCGTTTGATTTCCCGGTCTACTTTCAATATACCTATTAGCCATATTTAACCTTTGATAAATAGAAATATTTTGATTCCTTGTTATCCCTTGTCTTTTATCAACTTTTCCAATATAAAAAATAAGAAGAGTATCTATTTTTTTTAATATGGATTTTGAATCACTAATAAGATTCTCATACTTTTTATCTTTTTCCTTAGCTAACTTATTTTCGTAATCAACTGTTATTTTTCTACTTTCGTTTAATTGATTTACAATTTCAGAGATCTTCTTTTTATACTTTTCTATTTTTTTTAAAGAAGTATATTTATCTTCTATTGCTTGTTTTGAAAAAGATAATCGTGGATCGTATTTGACATCTATATCTTGAATAGATATGTTATCACCATAAAACATCTTAATCTTATAGGTACCTGGCTTTACTGTAACACCAGAAGGTTCTATTTTAGAATTTTTTATTTCTCTTGAAGGACTTTCAACTCCTTTTTCGTCTAGAAACCAATTAATTTTATGAACACCATTTTCTTTTGGAGTTTTATTTTTGAGAGTCCTGATAAGATGATTCTCAGCATAAATCTCAAATTTTATGCTATCGAATTTAACTTTGATTTCCTTTTTCTCTAGATTTTTGCCTTTAATCTTTTTAGAAACATCTTCTTTAGGAACATTTAAAAAGTAAGAAATAATAGCTCCGTATTGTTTATTTTCTCCATTAAATTCAGCATCACCACCAAAACGACTTCCTGTTGGCTGTTGAAAAAAAGAGTTATAAGCTGTTTGAGGTTTAAACAAAGTTATATTACTTTTTAAGAGCTCTTTGTTTTTAGCTATTTCTCTAAGGGGGGTTATATCGTCTAGAATCCATGCTGCTCTTCCGAAAGTTCCTATTATCAAGTCATTTTCACGTGGTTGAATAGCTAAATCTTTTACAGGAACTGTAGGGAAATCATTTGTCCATTTTGTCCATTTTTTTCCTGCGTTTATGGAAACATAAAGTCCATCATCAGTACCTAAGAATAAAAGGTTAGCTGTGATTGGGTCTTCAATAATACAAAGAGCGTAGCTTTCTACATCTCCTTGTTCAACTATGCGCTCCCATGTTTTACCGTAATTTTTTGTTCTAAACACATAAGGTTTGTAATTAAAACGCCTATAATCATTTGCTACTAGTAAAGCTTCACCGCTATTTTTATTAGAAGCTTTTATTTGTGTAATCCAGCTGTTTTTCGGAAGTTCTTTAATATTGTCCGAGATGTTAGTCCAGTTAGTTCCTCCATCTTTTGTATAACTTATTTGACCATCATCTGTTGCTACCCATAACATATCTTTTTCTAGAGGAGAGGGTTCAATCACTAAAATTGTACAATGATTTTCTGCACCAGTAGCATCCATAGTTAATCCTCCACTTTCCGATTGTTTTAATTTGTTTTTATCATTAGTTGTTAGATCAGGAGAAATAATTTCCCAAGTCAAGCCTTTATCAATAGATTTGTGAACAAATTGACTTCCAAAATAGATAGTGGAATTGTTAAAAGGATCAATATTAATGGCAGCATTCCAGTTAAAGCGAAGCTTGGTATTTGGATCTGGATGAGTAGGGCGAACAGTGAAATTATTACCAGTAATATAATCATACCTTGAAACAAAACCTTGCTGACTCATGGCCCAACCATAACGTGAATTATCTTTGTCAGGCACAACATCAAAACCATCTCCAAAAGCTATTTCTTGCCAGTAAGAATTCCTAATTCCTTGATATTTCCATACGTAGGCAGGTCCTCTCCATGAACCGTTATCTTGCATGCCACCATAGATATTGTAAGGGAAATCATTATCAAAATTTATATGATAAAATTGAGCTACAGGTAAATTACCTATGAATCTCCATGATTTACCATAATCGTGAGTTATATTAAGGCCTCCATCATTACCGTCAATCATAAAAGAACCATCTTTTGGATGAATCCACCAGGCGTGATGATCAGGATGTATTCCATTTGAAACTCCATACGCAGGCATTAATTGTTCAAAGTTTTTTCCTCCATCCTCTGATACATTTACATATGTAAATATTGTATATAGTCTGTTTTCATTTTGTGGATCTACATAAATGTCTGAATAATAAAAAGGACGATTTCCAATGCCTTTTTTATCATTTATTTTTTTCCATTTAAATCCACCATCTGTACTTTTGAATAGTGCATTTTTTTTTGATTCTATTAAAGCGTAAATAACATTTGGATTTGAAGGGGATATAGCTATGCCGATTCTTCCTAGAGCTCCTTCAGGAATTCCTTCTTCGGAAGTTATTTTTTTCCATGAATCTCCTCCATCGTGTGTTATATATAATCCACTTCCTTTACCTCCTGATTTAAAAAACCAAGGGTCTCGTTTATGCTCCCACATTGCAGCGATTAGTTTGTTTGGGTTTGAGGGATCCATTACTAGGTCAGCTGCCCCAGTTTTATTGTTTTCAAATAAGATTTGTTTCCACGTTCTACCTCCATTTGTCGTTTTGTAAACACCTCTTTCAGAATGTACTCCCCAAGGAGAGCCTATTGCAGCTACGTAAATGATATCGGGGTCATTAGGGTCAATTATAATTCTGTGAATATGTCTTGTTTTTTCAAGCCCCATGGACTTCCAAGTTTTTCCTGCATCTAATGATTTGAATATACCAAACCCTCCGTTCAAACTATTTCTTGGGTTTCCTTCTCCAGTTCCAACCCAAATAATGCTTGGATTCGATTGTTGAATTGCTAAAGCTCCAATAGAAGCAGTCACTTCTTTTTCAAAAATAGGATTCCAGTCAATACCTTTTGAGGTAGACTTCCATACCCCTCCAGATGCGGTACCAACATAAATTATATCTGGGTTTTTCAAGACAACATCAATGGCTGTGATTCTTCCGCTCATACCCCCAGGCCCAATGTTTCTTGGTTTCATATTTTTAAATAATTCCAAGTTTAGTTCCTGAGATTTTGATATATAGCTTGTTATTAAGAGAGCAATAAAGAGAAGTTTTTTCATAATGTTGATTTTTATTGGTTTGAATTCAAAAATGATTGATAGCAAAAAATCCATTAAAAGTACAAATAAAACTTCTTAAAAGAAACATACGTTATTAGACAAAACTAATTACTAGTGCTTATTTTTGATAGATGAACTTTTTTTAATAAAACTAGTCCTGTTCTTTTTTAGGTTCTCTTTTTGCATCTTTCAACGTTTTCATTAACATCCATTCAATTTGTCCATTCGTAGAGCGAAATTCGTCAGAAGCCCACTTTTCAATTGCTTTGAGCATTTCTTCATTTATCCTTAACGCAAATGCCTTTTTCTTTGCCATGATTATTGTTCTAAGATGTTATTTTCTAATTCTTTTGAAATAAGCAAGCTTATGATCATTTTTTAATTCTTGTTAGAGCAGATGATTGAATGTATAGTGACTTGTTTCAATATGAAATTTCTTAACAAAAAAGTAATGAAATAATTATTTGAAACTAGACTTTTAAAAAGTAGGTCTAACGATTCTTATCTCTCTCTAAAATTATTCTAGTGGATTGCTCAGCAATATTAATAACTTTCCATCCTTTTTTTGCAAATGAGTTTAGGGTGTCTTCAAGTTTTTGATTATTACCACTTAATCCTATTTTCCAACTAATTACTTTATATTCCTTCATGATTATTTATTAATGGTTTAAAGTACCTGTGTTTACTACAGGAGAGGCTTCTTTGTCACCGCACAGTACTACCATTAAATTACTAACCATAGCAGCTTTACGTTCTTCATCCAATTCTACAATTTCTTTTTTACTAAGCTCCTCTAATGCCATTTCTACCATACTTACAGCCCCTTCAACAATTTTATGTCTTGCAGCTACTATAGCGGTTGCTTGTTGTCTTTTTAACATAGCACTAGCAATTTCCTGCGCGTAAGCCAAATAGCCAATCCGAGCTTCTAAAACTTCAATACCTGCTATTGCTAGACGTTCTTCTAGTTCTTTTTCAAGGGTATCACTAACCTCATTTAAACTGGACCTTAATGTAATATCTTCCTCGTGATTTTCATCTGCAAAGTTGTCATAAGGGTACATGCTAGCTAATTTCCTTACTGCAGCGTCTGTTTGAACACGTACAAAGTTTTCATAATTGTCAACATCAAAAGCAGCTTTATAGGTTTCGGTTACTTTCCATACTAAAATAGTGCTAATCATAACAGGGTTACCAAGTTTGTCATTAACTTTTAATCTTTCGCTGTCAAAATTACTCGCTCTAAGTGAAATTGTTTTTTTTCGATAAAGCGGGTTTGCCCAGAATAAACCATTTTGTTTGATTGTGCCTACATATTTTCCAAAAAAAAGAATCACTTTTGACGAGTTTGGGTTTACAAGAATAAATCCAAAGAAGAGTATGAAGCCAATAATTGTAGCTAGTAAATATATTGGATTACCTGCTTTTATGGTCATGAATATACCAGTTGTAAATAAAATAATGGCTATTAAGAATAATAAATAACCGTTTGCGGGTTTGATAATTTTTTCTGTTTTCATTTAGTAGTTGATTTATTATGATATCAAATTAATATTACAAATATATTATTATTTTTTGTTTAATATAATTTTTTATAGTTTGGGATTTTATAAATTTGCTAAAAATAAATTTAATGAGGAAACAGTTTTTAGTTGGGGTAATAAGTTTTTTTGCAATATTTAAAGCCTATTCATTCGAAGTTTGGGGGCCAACAGGGCATAGAGCAACAGGTGAAATAGCTGAAAAATATTTAACAAGGAAAGCTAAAAGAAATATTAATAAATTGTTAAAGGGGCAAAGCTTAGCTTTTGTATCAACATTCGCAGATGAAATAAAATCAGATAAAAAATATAATGAGTTTTATGCATGGCATTATATAAATATGTCAATTGATAAGACTTATGGTATAAGTGTGAAGAATAAAAAAGGAGATTTAGTAACAGGGATACAGAGTTGTATAGATGTTCTTAAATCTAAAAACAACTCGGTTAAAGAAAAAGCTTTTTATCTAAAAATGTTAGTTCATTTATTAGGAGATTTACACCAACCGTTACACATAGGTAGAAAAATAGACAAAGGAGGGAACTCTATTCGGTTAAAATGGCATGGTGAAGAAACTAATTTGCACAAAGTTTGGGATGAAAATTTACTTGATAAATGGGGTATGAGTTACTCAGAAATAGCCGATAATACGAAAAGATTAAATAAAAACCAACTAAATGAAATACAGAAAGGAACGGTTAAAGATTGGGTTCATGAAACGCATGAGCTGACAAAGAGAATATACAGTTCAGCAGATACAGGAGATAACCTAAAATATAAATACTCTTATGAATATATGCCTGTAGTTAGACAGCAATTGCATAAAGGAGGAATCAGGTTGGCCATGATTCTGAATAAAATTTTTGGTTAATGAGGTTTATCTAGTCAACTTAATAAAAACATCCTTAAACTTAAATTTAAGGATGTTTTTTTTGTTAACTATCTTTTAATTAGTTATTTTAGGTTGAGCAAGAGTTTAGCATGAAAAAAAAATATATTTGTTTTTGTTTACTATTTGTCTTTGTTTGGGAGCTTAAATCTCAGGAATATGGTTTAAATATAAAAACGCTGAATTATGAAGAGTTAAAACCTATTTTGAATAGACAAGATGATAAAATTTATGTAATTAATTTTTGGGCGACTTGGTGTATACCGTGTGTTAAAGAGCTTCCAGCTTTTGAAAGATTAAGGGAGGAGTATAATGATAGAAATGTTGAAGTTATTTTAGTAAGCCTTGACTTATCAAGTCAAAAGGATAATGTAGTTATTCCTTTTTTAAAGAGAAAGAGAATTAAATCTCCCGTTTTTATTTTTAATGATTCTAACGAACAAATTTGGATTGAGGATATATCCAAAGACTGGACAGGGTCAATACCAAGTACTTTAATATATAATAAAAAGCAAAGAATATTTTATGAGAGAACATTCAGTTACAAAAAATTAAATGAAGTATTACAAGCTTTTGTAAATTAAAAGTCATGAAAATTATCAAAAAAATCTCAATAATTTTAATTTATCTAACGTGTATGTCTTACACATCAAAAAGTGTTAAGCTCAAAGGATATAATGTAGGAGATGTTGTCACGGATTTTTCTTTAAAAAATGTTGATGGTAAAATGGTGTCTTTGAAAGATTATAAAAACTCAAGAGGTTTTATAATAATTTTTACATCTAATACTTGCTCTTATTCAGTAGCGTACGAAGATAAGATTATCAATCTCGATAAGAAATATAAAAATAAAGGTTTTCCTGTAATAGCAATAAATTCAAATGATCCAGTTGCTTCACCGGGAGATAGCCATGAAAAAATGCAAGAACGAGCAAAGGAAAAAAGTTTTACATTTCCTTATTTATTTGATGAAGATCAAAATGTCTTATTAAAGTTTGGTGTAAACAAAACACCGTATGCCTATGTTTTAGAGAAAAGAAATGATAGGATGATCATACAATATATTGGAGTTATTGATGATAGTTTTTTAGGTCTAAATAAAGTAAAAAGATCTTTTGTAGAAGAAGCGATTGTATCTATTTTGAATGGTAAAAAGCCAATAATATCAAACACGGAAGTTCAAGCTGATGGTTGCACTGTCAAGACAAAGCTTAAATAAAATAACTTTAATTGTTTAGTATAAGGATTGATATAGTGTTATTTATTTTGTGTAATAACAGTTGAAAATTAGATGTTTTTGTTGTTGTAAATCAAACATATAAGAACAGAAAAAATAGTATGACCTTAATTATTTATAAAATTTTATTATGAAACTTTTATCCCCCTCATTGCTCTTTTTAATACCGCTACTTTATATTTATTCTTTTCAAACTCCTGATAAAAAGGGATATGAAATAGGAGGGGTAGTATCTGATTTTTCATTAATGAATGTTAATGGAAAAAAAGTATCCATGTCAGATTATAAGGATGCCGAAGGCTTTATACTCGTATTCACATGTAATACGTGTCCTTGTTCTCAAGCTAATGAGAATAGACTTAATAAGTTAAATGAAAAGTTTAGTGGTTCTGGTTATTATGTTATAGCTATCAATTCTAATGATCCAGAAGTTTCACCAAAAGATAGTTTTGAAAAAATGAAATTAAGAGCCGAAAAAGAATCGTTTAATTATCCATATTTAGATGATGGTAAACAAAAAATTTGTGCAAAATACGGTGCTTTGAAAACACCTGAGGTTTTTATCTTGAAAAAGGAAAATAATAAATTAATACTAAGATATAGGGGCGGTATTGATGATAATGTTCTATACGAAGAAAAAGTAAAAGAACATTTTGTAGAAGATGCTGTGATAGCTCTTATAAAAGGAGAAAAATTAAAAAAAACAACTACAAAAGCCCATGGATGTAGAATTGCGTGTAAGGTACTTTATTGAATGACCATAATATGCTTTAGGCTATATGAAAACTTAGTTGTTTTTTTGTAGTAGTAGTTTTACTATAGGTTACACTTCGTAAAAGAATATTAATTTTATTAACTTATTTTTTTATTCGTATTTAAGTTTCATTAACCTTTAAACGAGCTTTGGCAGTTACGGAGATATCTGAATATTCTTTATTTAGAAATTTTAAATGTCCACTTATAGCAATCATAGCAGCATTATCTGTTGTGTATTCGAATTTAGGAATATATGTGGACCAGCCCAATTGTTTTTCGGCTAATTTTAGACGTTTTCTTATCTCAGAATTTGCTGACACACCTCCTGCTATGGCAATGTGTTTAATTTGTGTTTTTTGAACAGCATTTTTTATCTTTTCCATTAATATTTCTATAATTGTGTGCTGGATGGAAGCACAAATATCAAAAAGATTTTCTTTTATAAAATTAGGGTTGTCTCTTAAGTTTTTTTGAAGAAAGTATAAAATTCCTGTCTTTAAACCACTAAAACTAAATTCTAAATCTTCAACTTTAGGTTTACTAAATTTATAGGCTTTTGGGTTTCCTTTTTGCGCATACTTATCTATTAAAGGTCCACCAGGGTAGGGTAAGCCAAGAATTTTTGCAGATTTGTCAAAAGCTTCTCCAACTGCATCATCAATTGTTTCTCCTAGTATTTCCATATTAAAATGATCAGAGACCTTAACAATTTGAGTATGCCCACCACTAATAGTTAGACAAATAAAAGGGAAAGGAGGTGTTCTTCCATTTTCTTCCTTGATAAAATGAGCCAAGATATGCGCTTGCATATGATTAATACCTAACAAAGGAATACCTAAACCAATTGATAATGATTTAGCAAAAGATGTGCCTACCAATAATGATCCCATCAACCCAGGTCCTTTTGTAAAGGCTATAGCGTTTAAATCTTCTTTTGTTATATTGGCTTGTTCGATAGCTTGTTGTACTACTGGAACAATATTTTGCTGATGAGCCCTCGAAGCTAATTCGGGAACGACACCACCATATTTTGCATGAACCTCTTGATTGGCAATAACATTACTTAGGACTTCTCCATTACAAGTAATAGCTGCACTAGTATCATCACATGAGCTTTCAATCCCAAGTATGTAAATTTTATTATTACTCAAAATCTTAAATATTTCTAGCAAAAATATTCATAATGTGTTAGAAATTCGTTAAAAACTCATTTTCTTTGTAGCTAGGCAGGTTTTTTGGAAGTAGGTAGTTACTTTTGTTAATTCACAATGAATAAAAAATATAGTATTAGAAGGTTTATAGTTAGGGTTTTAAAGGTTGTAAAATATCTAACAATTTTCTTGTTGTTATTGGTGCTTTTGCTCTCAATACCATTCATTCAAACCAGAATGGGGAGGTATGCTACGAATTATATCAATAAGAACTTTGGCACCAATATAGTTGTCAAAAAAATTGATTTATCCTTGCTATCTAACATTCAATTCAAAGGAATTGAAATAAGAGATCATCATAAAGACACTTTGATTTTTGTCGATAATTTTAAAACTTCGCTATTAAATGTAAAAAATGTTCTTGATAATAAGGTTGATCTTGAAAAAGCATCGTTGTCGGATGTTCAATTCTACTTAAAAACATATAAAGGTGAAAAAAATGATAACCTTTCAATTTTCATTAATAGCTTCAATACGAAATCTCAGAAAGATAGTCTATCAAGTCCCTTTGTCATGAAATGTAAGGGGGTTGTTTTAAGTAATTTAGCGTTTAGATTTTTAGACCAAAATCAAAAAAAAGCGCTACAGTTTGCGACTATTAATACTTCCGCCGATTTTAACGACTTTTTAATAAAAGGTTCAGATGTTTCAATGAAAATTCGAAACATGAAATTTATTGATAATAGAGGACTCGATATACAAAAGCTTAATACCGATTTTTTGTATACTAAAACGCACATGCAATTTTACAAGACTGTTATAGAGACCAATAATCATACTAGAATAAATACAGATATTAAATTATCATACAAAAGAGAAGAATTAGTTGATTTTAATGATAAAGTAAAAATAAAAGCAAAGTTTCATAAAAGTGATTTGTCAGTTGTAGACTTGAATAAGTTATATGAAGAGCTTCAGGGTAATGATATGATTAAATTCTCTGGAAAGGTTAATGGTGTTCTTAATAATTTTAGCACAAATAATGTAAGAATGAGATCTAAAAAAGGTCTGAGAATTGATGGGGATTTTGGCTTTGTAAATGCATTAAATATTGAACGAGGATTTATTTTTGATGGAGAAATTAAAAATATTACCTCTAATTATTATCAGTTAAAAAGAGTTTTACCAAATTTACTTGGAAGAACATTACCTACTGAATTTCAAAGACTAGGTAACTTTACCATGGCTGGTTTGGTCAAGGTTACACCAGACCAAATGGATGCAACACTTACAGTTAATTCAGATATAGGTACAACAGTTTCAGATTTACAATTAACGAATATAGATAATATAGACAATGCAAATTATGAAGGAGAAGTAGTTTTAGATGATTTTGATATCGGTGTTTTTGCAAATGATCCGTTATTAGGAAAAATATCTTTAAGTGCAGATGTGAAAGGAAGCGGCTTTAATATAGATAATATAAACACTTCAATTTTAGGAACAATAAGTAGTTTGGAATTTAATCATTACGATTTTAATGATTTAAATGTTAATGGACTTTTTAAAAAAAGGAAATTTGAAGGGGAACTCGATTCAAGAGATGATAATTTTATAATGAGCTTTAAAGGCTTAGCAGATTTTTCATCCGAAATTAATAAGTTTGATTTTGAGGCTAATATGACTAAAGTAGATTTAAATAAAATTAATCTATTTACAAAGGATTCAGTATCCGAAATAAAAGGAAAATTAGTTCTTGATATTTCTGGAAATACTTTAGATGATATAGTAGGTAAGGCTACTTTCGAAAATTTTAAATATCAAAACCAAAGAGATAATTATGATTTTCAAAAATTTATTGTTAATTCTTCAATTAAGGATAGTATTAAAAGTATTGAAGTTAATTCTAAAGATATTGTAGAAGGAAGCTTGGAAGGAAAGTTTTTATTTAAAGATTTATTACCAATAACTCAAAACGCTCTTGGAAGTATCTATACCAATTATGAACCGCATAAGGTATTGGGTGATCAATTTTTGAAATTTGATTTTAAGTTGCATAATAAAATTATTGATGTTTTTTTTCCAGAAATATTTATTGAAGAAAATACCCACATAAAAGGTCGGGTTAATTCTAGTAATAACTCAATTAAAATGAGTTTTTTATCCCCTAAAATAAAAGCAAACGAGAACGAAATTGAAAAAATAGTTTTAAAGCTAGATAATAAAAATCCGATATTTAATACACACCTAACAGCAGATAAAATAAGTTTGGGTAACTATGAAATTGAAAAATTAAATTTATTAAATAGAACAGAGAGAGATACATTATTTTTTAAATCTGAATTTAAAGCGGGTAAAAGTAAAAGAGAAAACCTCGAACTCAATTTATATTATACAATTAATAAAGATAAAAAGGGGGTTTTAGGAATTCAAAAATCTAAGTTAAGTTATCAAGGCTTTGATTGGGTTGTAAATCCTAATGAGAATAAAGAAAATAAAGTAACTTTTAATGTTCAGAATAAAAAATTTATAATAAGCCCTTTTCTTTTGGTGTCAGGAGATCAAAAAATAGAATTTCAAGGAAGTGTGCTTGGTGCATTTGATAAAGATTTTAAAGTACGTTTTCAAAATGTAAAATTAGAGAGTATGTTGCCTTCAATAGATAGCTTAAAGTTAAATGGAAATATTAATGGAAGGCTAACCTATAAACAGTCTAAGGAAAAAATAAACCCAAAGGCAAATGTTACGGTAAATGATTTTAAAATAAATGGTTTTAAGCAAGGAGATCTTACTTTACAAATTACTGGAGATAATTCTTACGATAAATTCGATTTGAATATGTCACTCAGTAACGAGAAAGCTGAAAGCATATTTGCTGAAGGAAGTCTTGATTTTTCTCCAAAGCGTCCTGAAATAGATCTTCAAGTTTTACTAAAAGAATATGAACTGAATGCTTTTAGTCCATTAGGTAAAGAGGTATTATCACATTTAAGAGGAAAAGTTTCAGGAGAATTTAATGCAAGAGGTATCATTAGTAACCCTGATTTTAATGGTGTTTTAAGATTAGATGAAGCAGGTTTAAAATTTCCTTATCTGAATGTAGATTTTGATTTAAAAGGAAATACAGAAATAGCTCTTGAGGGACAGCAATTTAAGTTAAATGGTGTTGTTTTAGAAGATACTAAGTATAAAACAAAAGGAGACCTTAAAGGTTATATTGCACATCAAAATTTTGAAATGTGGTTTTTAGATTTAGATATTACTACAGAAAATTTATTGATTTTAGATACAAAAGAAAGTGAAGAGATATCTTACTATGGGACTGGCTTTTTGAAAGGAGATGCTGAAATTACAGGATTAACAAGTAATTTAGACATTGAAGTTACAGGAAAAACACAACCAGGAACTATTTTCGTAATACCATTAAGTGATATAAAAACCGTAGACAATTATAAATTAATACATTTTGAAAAAAGAGTAAACGAGAAGGAAGAAAAAGAAAGATTAATAGAAGATATTAAAGGATTAGATCTAAGAATCAAATTAGATGTAACTAAAGATGCAGTAGCTCAGGTTGTTATAGATAAGGTGTCAGGAAGTGAATTAAAAGGAAGTGGTCAAGGTAATTTATCTATTGATATAAATACTCGTGGTAAATTTAATATGGTCGGAGATTTTAAAGTGGATAATGGATTGTATAATTTTAGATATGCAGGAATAACGAAACCATTTGTTGTGCAAAAAGGAGGTACAATCTCTTGGAGCGGTAATCCTTTTGATGCAGAGCTTGATATTACGGCTGTTTATAGTACTAAAGCAAATCCGGCACAAATACTCGATAATATTAGTTCTAGTCGAAAGATTCCTATTGATCTATATACAAAAATTACTGGCGGATTATTTAGCTCTAAGCAAGAGTTTGATATAAAAATACCATCTGCGAATTCTACAACTAGTTCTGAACTGGAGTTTATATTGAATGAAAATGATTTAAATACAAAAATGCAGCATTTTTCATTTTTATTAGCTTTTGGAACTTTTTACAATGAAGAAAACATAGCCAATAGCGCAACAACAGGTTTAACAGGAACAGCTTCAGAAATTGCTTCGGGTATACTTTCAAATATGTTAAATGGTGAAGATGATAAAGTTCGTTTAGGAGTTGGGTATGTTCAAGGGGATAGAGGTAATATTGAAAATCAAAATACGAGTAATGATCAACTTGATGTTTCTATAAGTACACAATTAAGTGATCGGGTTCTGATAAATGGAAAAGTAGGTTTGCCAGTTGGAGCTAATAATCAAACAAACATCATTGGTGAAGTAGAAGTAGAAGGTTTAATAAATGATGAAGGTAATTTAAGATGGACTATTTTTAATAGGCCTAATGATTTACAATATTCCATTTATGAGGAAGGATACACTCAGGGAGCAGGGATATCATATCAAGTGAATTTTAATAATTTAAATGAATTGAGTCAAAAATTAGGATTAAAAAAGAAAATTAAAAGAAAAAAAGACACAATAATAAAAAAACAAGAGAATCAAATACATTTTAAATCAAAAAAAACTAACTAAACTTATGAAAAGATCGTTAAAAGACTATATAATAATTGGTATAAAGGGAGTAGCTATGGGAGCAGCAGATGTTGTGCCTGGGGTTTCTGGTGGGACAATTGCCTTTATTTCTGGAATTTATGAAGAGTTGTTGATGTCAATTAGTAATATAAATTTAAATCTTCTTCAAACTCTAAGAAGTCAGGGGGTAAAAAAAGCATGGACTTTGCTAAATGGTAATTTTTTAATCTCTCTTTTCTTAGGTGTTTTTTTGAGTGTTATATCTTTAGCAAAATTAATTACATGGTTGTTAAATAATCATTCAATACTATTATGGTCTTTTTTCTTTGGGCTAGTATTAGCAAGTATTATTTATGTTGGAAAACAAGTAAGACAATGGAATATAGTATCAATTTTTCTTTTCATTTTTGGTTCGTGTTTAGCCTATTTTATAACAATGTTAACTCCAATAGTGTCTGAAAATCCTTCTTTAATTTTTATGTTTTTTGCTGGAGCAATTGCTATTTGTGCCATGATTTTACCTGGAATTTCAGGGTCCTTTATCTTGGTTCTTTTAGGTGCTTATAAACCTGTTTTGAATGCAGTAAATGAAAGAGATATCTCTATAATTTCAACTATTTTGGTGGGAGCCCTAGTAGGGATTCTGATTTTTTCAAAATTATTAAAATGGTTATTTGAAAATTATAAAGATTATACTCTTGCTATTTTGACGGGATTTATTTTTGGGTCTTTAAATAAGATTTGGCCCTGGAAAAAAGTTCTAACTTATAGAATAAATTCTCATGGAGAAAAAGTGCCTTTCAATGAATTATCAGTATCTCCTTTTAGTTTCGGAGAAGACCCTCAATTATTTTACGCAATAATTTTAAGTATATTAGGTTTCAGTTTAATAATTTTATTAGAGAAAATAGCAAGAGATAAGAGTTAGAAATACTTAAATTCGTTATTCTAATTTTTAATTGATGTATCAAGAACGAACATTTATAGAAAAAGTAAATCTATTCCTTAAAGGTTTGACCATGGGTGGAGCTAATAAAATACCTGGAGTATCTGGTGGCATGGTTGCTTTTGTATTGGGTTTTTATGAAGAACTCATTTATACGTTTCAAAGATTAAATTTAAAGGCTCTTAAACTTCTTGTTAATGGTCGTTTTAGAAGTTTCTCTAGATATACAAATTTAGAATTTCTTGTTTTAGTTATGACTGGAAGTATGTTTAGTTACTTCAGTATTTCTCTAATTCTTGATTATTTTTTACATAATTTCGAAATTTACGTTTGGGCATGTTTTTTTGGAATGGTAATAGGTTCTATTTATTATATTTCAAAAGATTTTGGAAATTGGAAACCAGTGAATGTTTTGGCTCTTCTTATAGGAATTTCCATTGGTCTTATTATTAGTTTTATGACTCCTGCTAAAGAAAATGATAATTTATGGTTTGTTTTTCTTTGTGGGATTATAGGTGTATCAGGTATGACTTTACCAGGGCTTTCAGGGTCTTTTATTCTTATCTTATTAGGTAATTATGTACTACTGTTAGTTGATAGTGTAAATGTTTTAGGGAATGTCGTTTCAAGTATTTTTTTAGGGAATTATGACTTTATAAATGACACAATAAAAATTAGATATTTGAAAATTATTGGTGTTTTTTCAGCAGGTTCGTTATTTGGTTTAATTTCAATATCTCATATTTTGGGATATGTGTTAAAAAAATGGCGTCAGATAGTTACAGCACTAATTATTGGTTTTATAGCGGGGTCACTTGGTAATTTATGGCCATGGAAAAGGATAATCTATAAAAAAGAAGACATTTTATATTTACTAGATAAAAAAGGAAATAAAATAGTTGAGTATTACGAACGTTATATTCCTAATATTGAAGAAGCTGAAACCTTAGTTTCAATAGGGTTTGTTTTTTTGGGAATTACAATCATCTTAATCATTGATTTTTATGGAAGAAAAAGAAAATAAAAAGCTTTTTGCACTAATAGGTAAGAATATTTCGTATTCTTTTTCAAAGAAATATTTTTCAAAAAAATTTGAAACTTTGAAACTTCATGATCACGATTATGTAAATTTTGATCTGAAAACTTTAACTGAGTTGAAGCAAAAATTGAAAGATAATAAAAGGGAGTTAAAAGGAATGAATGTAACTATTCCTTATAAATTAGAAATATTTGATTTTTTGGATGAGCTAGAAATAGAAGCAAAAGAGATAGGCGCTGTAAATACCATAAAAATTCAAAAAGACGGAAAGTTAATTGGTTATAATACAGATGTTTATGGGTTTAAAAGATCACTCGAGCCATTATTAAAAAGGCATCATAAACATGCACTTATTTTAGGGACAGGAGGCGCTTCGAAAGCGGTAGCTTATGTTTTAGAAAAACTGAATATTTCATTTGTTTTTGTTTCTAGAAGTAAAGTAAATAAAGCAAATAGCCTTACCTATGAAGATTTAAATGGAGATTTGCTTGATAAGTACACGTTAATTATAAATTGTACCCCTTTAGGTACTTATCCAAATACTGAAAATGCACCTAAAATACCTTACACTCAATTAGGAAGAAATCACCTCTTATATGACTTAATCTATAACCCACCATTGACTAGTTTTTTAAATCAAGGAAAATTACAAGGTGCAACAATAAAAAATGGATTAGAAATGCTTGAAAAACAGGCTGAAAAAGCTTGGGAAATATGGAATAAATAATTTATTGAAAATCAAAAGAGTGTGCACATTTGTGCAAGAATGCTTATATTTAATCCCTCATAAAAAGGAACTTAAACATTGTAGATATGTTAGAAAACAAGGAAGAAAAAATTGAAGAGCCAACAAAAAACGAAACAATAACAGATGCTGAAAAAGCTGTAAATGAAGTTGAAAATGAAGTAGCTAATGAGTCTGAGAAGTCTGTTGAAAAATATGAAATTCCAATGCTAGATTACGAAGCAATGGAGTTAGATAAATTAGTTAATGAACTAAAAAAGCTTTTAAAACAACACCCTATTCAACATCTTAAAAACAACGTTGATGCCGTTAAAAATTCATTCAATTCTAAATTTGGAAAGCTTTTAGCAGAAAAGAAAGAGACTTTTCTTGCAGATGGTGGTAATTCTATAGATTTTCAGTTTTCTAGTCCTATTAAAACTGAGTATAATAAACTTCTAGCAGAGTATAAGAAAAAAAGAGATGCTTACTACTTGCAGTTAGAAAAACAGTTAAATGAAAACCTCGAAGCAAGAAATGCTGTAATTGAAAGCCTTAAAGTACTTATAGAACAAGGAGATGTAAAAAATATGTATAATGATTTTCAGGAAATTCAAAAGAAATGGAAAGAAATCGGCCCTGTACCAAAGACAAGGTACAATGATACATGGAAAACATATCATCATCATGTTGAACGTTTTTACGATCTTCTTCATTTAAATAAAGATTTTAGGGAGCTTGATTTTAAACATAATTTAGAAGAAAAATTAAAGTTAATTGAAAAAGCAGAAGCTCTCGATAATATTCAAGATGTAAATACAGCATTTAAAGAATTACAAGAATTACATCGTCTTTGGAAGGAAGAAATAGGCCCTGTGGGTAAGGAGCATAGAGAAGAAGTTTGGAATAGGTTTAGTGAGGCTACTAAAAAAATTCATGATAGACGTCACATACATTATAAAGAGCTTAAGTTAAAGTATCAAGAAATGATCGATGCAAAGCTTAATGTTATTGAAAAAATAAACAACTATGATACTTCGGTAAATAAAACTCATAATGATTGGCAAAAAAGTATTGTTGAAATTGAAGTGCTGCGAAAAAAATATTTTGAAATCGGTAAACTTCCTTACAGTAAAAGTGAGGTAATTTGGCAACAATTTAAAGAAGCAACAAAGCTCTTTAATACAAAGAAAAATCTTTTCTATAAATCTGAGAAGAGTGCTCAAAGTGATAATTTAAAGAAAAAAATGGAGCTTGTAGAACTGGCTGAAAGCTTACAGGATAGTGATGACTGGGACGTTACAACTAATATAATGAAGCGAATTCAAGCAGATTGGAAAAAAATAGGTCATGTACCAAGAAAGTATTCTGATGAAATATGGAAACGTTTTAAGAAGGCATGTAATCATTATTTTGATAAATTACACGAACGAAAGAATGAGTTAAATAAAGAACAGTTAGTTGTTGTCGAGCTTAAAAAGAAATTTATAGAAGAAGTCAAAATATTAGAAGCAGTATCTTTGGAACAGATTCAAGAAGTAATCTCCAAATGGAGAGACTTAGGCGTTCTTCCAAGAAATGCGCGACATTTAAATGAGAAATTTAATAAAGCCATCGATACTCATTTAGGTAGTTTAAATATGGGAAGAGCGGATATTGAATTAATGAAGTTTAAAAATATTATAAATGGATATTTTGCCCAAGAAGACTATAGAAAGTTAGATAATGAACAATTATTCATTAGAAGAAAAATTGATGAAAATGTGCGAGAGATGCAGCAACTTGAAAATAATTTGAGTTTTATTTCTAATGCTACGGAAGATAATCCTTTGGTCATGAGTGTAAGAAAAGGAATAAAAGGATTTAAAGATGAGCTTGATATCTGGCAGCTGAAGCTTGATTATCTAAAAAAAATGAAATATTAAAAAAGGTTGGGATTTAAATCCCAACCTTTTTTAATATTTATAAACAGAGTTTAAATTCAATGTTTTAAAATATTTTATTGAACAGCTTTTAAGGCATTGATATTACCATATCCAAATTGTGGATCTTTCGAAGGATAATAGTGTGATGATTGTTTCATTCTTTCTAATACCTGTTCTCTAGACCAATCAGGATTCTTTGACCAAATTAAAGCTGCAATTCCTGCAGTTGTTGCCGTTGCAATTGAAGCACCTCCTTCGTAATGTGACGCTCCATCATAATAATTTAATACTGGTATTGTGTTTTTGGTGCCATTTGTACGTTGCATTTGAATAGTAAAATCTATTTCTTCACCAGCGTGACATTCATCACAGCTCTCATAGACACCTTCCTTTACTCCAGTGACAGCAACAGTTTCTCTCATTGATGCAGGAAAAACAACTCCAAACCAGGTTGTAAATGGTGTTGAAGTTCCTCCAGCAGCAATGATCATTTTACCTTTACTATAAGCGTATTTAATAGCGTCTTCAACTCTTTGAATGCTAAAAGGGGAGCCAATGGACATTGATATAATTTTTACATCACTTCTATTACCAAGAGCAATTAAAGCTTCTGAAACACCTTTCTTTTCATTGTATTCGTTGATTATAACATCTCTAACGGCCCTGTAAGAGACTAAATTAGCATTATATGCAACACCTACAGGTAAATTATTGTCATTTCTTGGAGCAGTGGCCACTGAGGCCATATGAGTTCCATGACCGCATTTGTCATTTACACCATCATAATAGTTGGATAGCATTGAAGAAGAATCAACAAAAGTTCCAAATTTTTGAAGGCTTCTTCCTTTTGAATGTCCATCATTAAAATTTTGATTCATTAATGTTTGTTCACTGGAAATACCTGTATCTATCAAAGCAATAGTCACACCACTACCTGTACTATAATCCCATGCTTCTGGAATTTTATGCAAATCAAAAGCCCAAGGTACTCTTGCTCCTGGGACAATTGTTCTGTAATCATTAGTACTGATTTTCATTCTTTCAGAACAACATACTTGTTGAGAGGAGCTTTTTGAACTATTTAAATACAAAGACTCCTCATGAGATTCTATAATACGTTTTAAATGGTTTGAGTTTTTTCTTCTGTAATATGCTTTTTCAGAAATGGGGTCAGGGACATTTTTAAAAATATTATAATTATTGTTTCTGTTTATGTAACGTTCATCTTCCATAAAACCATGAGAGTGAGAAGTGTTTCTTGGGTTTGCTAAGTTATTTTCAAAAAAACAATAATCAGCTGGTTCTATGTATCGAACTCTATTGTCATTTAAAAGAGCCTCTACGGTCTCTTCATTTTTTACTTTTACGTCTATTAAATTTAGATTGTCGTTAGAGTAAAAATTATTAATGGCTTTTGAAGATATTTTTTCTTTAGAGCGAATTAAATTTAAAAGACCGTCTTTTATTTTTTTTGAAGAGGGATTTTTAGAGCGACTTTGATTTGAGTGGTAGCCGACAGTTAAAATGTTATTACCATGCCTAAGTGCACTAAATAATGTTTTAATATTTTGATCAGACCAGTTAAAGTTTCCAGTTTCTCTTAAAGATTTTTTGATAATAGAATTTATTTCTTTTTTAGATAATAGTTCTGTATGGTGAAGTACTGATTCCTCAATTGTTTCCTCATGCGAACATGAAAATAGAATAAGAATTATTCCAATATTAAATAAATAATTTTTCATAATTAGAAAATTTATGTTAGTTGGTTTTATGCGAAGATAAAAAAACTCAATTGAAGGTAAACGCCTAAAATCAAGTACTAAATTTGTAAAATTTAGCAGAACATCGTTACTGAGAGTTTTTTACTAAATTAAATTAACCGTATGTTTTTGAAAGTGAGTTGTTAAAGTTGTTGATGCTTAAGTTTTAATATCATTATGATAAAATATTATTTTTTTTCGCAAAAAAGTTAAGATCTATGTATTGATAATGATTGATCTTATTAACAAGCTAATGAAGCTACAAATTGCAACGCTTTTTTATTGTTTATAAGCATTTTCTATTTGTATATAAAAAAGAAAAGCCTTGTTTTTTCAAGGCTTTTGTTGATAACGTAAATTTTATTGGACTGCTTTTAGAACATTAATATTGCCATAACCAAATTCGGGATGTTTTGCTGGATAAAAGTCAGAAGATTTCTTTATCTTCTCTAGTACTTGCTCTCTTGTCCAATTTGGGTTTTTAGACCAAACAAGTGCTGCAATTCCAGCTGTTGTAGCTGTTGCTACCGATGAACCTCCTTCATAGTCTGAATTATCATTATAATAGCTCAATATAGGAATGTTATTACTTGTTCCATTAGTACGCTGCATTTGAATAGTGAAATCAATTTTTGATCCAGTATGACAATCATCACATTTTTCATAAATATTTTCTTTTACTCCAGTCACAGCAACAGTTTCCTCCATAGAAGCCGGAAATATTACTCCATACCAAGTAGTATAAGCTGTAGAAGTACCTCCAGCAGCCAGAATCATTTTTCCTTTTCCATATGCATATCTAATAGCGTCCTTTACACGACCAATACTAAAAGGGTATCCTAAAGACATAGAGATAATTTTTACATCGTTTCGATTTGCTAATGCCGTAAGGGCCTCTGAAATCCCTCTTTTTTCGTGATAATCATCGATAACTACATCTTCAACAGCTCTATATGATATAAGATTAGCATTATAGGCAACCCCCATTGGTAAATTGCTATTGTTTCTCGGGGCAGTAGCAACAGAGGCCATACTTGTTCCATGTCCACATTTGTCATTTACACCATCATAATTGTTTGACCAAGGTAGCCATGAGTCTACAAATGTCCCGTATTTTTGAACAGTTCTTTCACTAGAGTCGCCACTATTGAAAGATTCATTCATCAACTTTTGCTCAGGTGAAAGCCCAGTGTCAATTATGGCGATTGTAATGTTTTTTCCAGTACTATATTCCCAAGCTTCTGGTATTTTATGTTTGTCGAAAGACCATGGAACTTTTGCATTTGGAGTGATTATTCTATAGTCGGCCTCTTTAATGTCTTTTTGTGAGCGATCACAACCTTTTGATGATCGTATTTGATTGTTTTCATTGAAATTGTAGTCGGCAGGTTCTATATATCTGACGCTCGGATCATTCATTAGTGCTAATAAAGTTTCTTCTTTGTTTACCTTTATGTCAATAATATTTATATGATCGTTGGAGTAAACTTTATTTGTAGATTTCGAAAGTTTTTCTTCATTTTTATTTACCAAAGAAATTATATGTTTCTTGATATTTTCAGAAGAAGAACTTCTTGTAAAGTCATTTTTTGCCGAACCGTATCCAATTGTTAAAATATTGTTACCGTGACTCAGTGCGCTTAGAATTACATGTGTGTCTTGCTTCGACCATTGAAAATCACCTGTATTTTCAATTTCTTTTTTAATAATACTATTAATTTCTTTTTTGGATAGTATTTCTTTCTGTTGAATTACTGATTCTTTAATAGATTCTTTTTGAGAGCAAGAAATCAACGAAAAGATAAATGCAACGATAAGTATTCGTTTTTTCATAATGAGAAGGGTTTTATATTATTGGTTTTTAGCAATATATGTAAAAATGATTTATATTAAATGAATAAAACATGTTTTAACATCAAACTGTCTAGTTGTTCAGTTTAAAAAATGAAAAATTTGGGAAGTAGATTACTGTTATTAAAAGCTGATAAAGTAGTGCTGTTTTTTTATCATTTTTGAACTTTTAGAGTAAAGTTATTTGAAATAAAATTTCAAGTAATAATATTTAGATACATGATTTTATTTGAATATTTTGACATTGAAATAAGCTAAAATTATTTCTTATTTTTGCGATAAACCAAAAAATATGCACCTATCAGAAATACCAAACGTAAAAAATAATAATTCAGATAATTTTTTTCTTTTAGCAGGACCCTGTGCAATTGAAGGGGAAGAAATGGCTTTGGAGATAGCAGAAAAAATTATTAAAATTACAGATAAGCTAGAAATACCTTTTGTTTTTAAAGGAAGTTTTAAAAAGGCAAACAGAAGTAGGGTTGATAGCTTTACAGGAATAGGAGATGAAAAAGCTTTGAAAATTTTAAGAAAAGTATCTGAAACATTTAAAGTTCCTACGATTACTGATATTCATGAGGTTTCAGACGCTTCGATTGCTGCAGAGTATGTTGACGTGTTACAAATACCTGCTTTTTTGGTTAGACAGACGGATCTTGTTGTAGCGGCAGCTAAAACTGGAAAAGTTGTAAATCTTAAAAAAGGACAGTTCATGAGTCCAGAATCAATGGAGCATGCGGTGAAAAAAGTACATGACTCAGGAAATCGTAAAGCATGGATTACTGATAGAGGTACAATGTTTGGTTACCAAGATATGATTGTTGATTTCAGAGGAATTCCTACAATGAGGAAGATTGCACCAACAGTACTTGATGTAACACATTCTTTGCAACAACCTAACCAGATAAGTGGTGTAACAGGTGGAAGGCCTGATATGATAGAGACGATTGCAAGAGCGGGAGTTGTAAATAATGTTGATGGTTTGTTTATAGAAACACATTTTGATCCTTCAAAAGCAAAAAGTGATGGTGCAAATATGTTGGATTTAAAGTATCTTGAAAAATTACTTACTAATTTAGTAGCTATTAGAAAGGTAGTTAATTCATTATAGGCACGGTTTTTGAATTTGTTTTATAAATACCCTTCTTTAAAATGATAAAACAATTTTTAATTGCCATTATGTTATGCTTTCTGTCAGCGAAAGGACAGGTAAATAAGGATTATAGAACCATAATGGCAGGTTACCCTAAAAGTCTTTCTGCTAAAAGTTTAGCGGCAAAAATTTTGAAAGATTTTTCAACTGATAGAGAAAGGTCAGAGGCTGCTTTTTATTGGGTTGCGAACAATATTAAATATAATTTGAATGTTTATCATAATTTGAGCCCTAAAATTGGTTTTAGATATAGTGATGAAGAGGATAAAAGAAGAAAAATATTAGCAATCAAGGACAGCATTATAAATCATACTCTACAAACTAAAACAGCTGTTTGTGAAGGATATTCGCAAACTTTATCTGCTATTTATACACATTTAGGATTTGAAAATATAGTCATAAATGGATTCGTAAGAAATTCTATAATAGACATAGGAAATATAAAAAAGGAAGTAAATCATGCCTGGAATATGGTAAAAATAGATGATGAATGGAAAATTGTAGATGCTACATGGGCGGCAGGTTCTGTTATTAATGGACGATGGCAGCAAAATTATAATGCCTATTATTATGATATTCCGAAGAAACATTATTTGAAAACTCATTTTCCAAAAAATAGAAAGTGGAAGTTTGGAAATAAGCTTTCAAAAGAAGAGTTTTATGATCAGCCTATTTATTCAACAGAGTTTTTACAAACGAATCTTGAATTAATTACTCCTTTAAAAGGGGTAATAACCAAAAAAGAAAGTAAAGAGTTAACTTTAAAAATAAAGAATTTAGGTACAGTTCATAAAATTTTATATGTTACAAGTACTAGTAGGTATGCTCAAAAACCAGAGGTTAATTTTAATGAAGGAATTGGCTATGTTAAAATAAAATCTTTGAGAGAAAGTAATCGACTTTTTATAGTTATTAATGGTGAAATTCACATGCAGTTCAAATTACTTATTTAAAAAGTAATTTATTATAATATACTAATTTGACATGTTACATGAATATGTCTTTATGTCTCATTTGGTTATTATTGTTAAATAGTACTAATGTATTGCGTCACTCTTTTAATTTTCTCAAAATATTTTCTAGACCATTTAGTTTCAATTCGTAAACAAGCTCCATCATTTTTCCTAATTTTCCTTTAGGAAAACCCTTATTCTTATACCAAACTAAATAGTATTCGGGTATTTCACTTAAATACGTGTTTTTGTATTTTCCAAAGGGCATTCTCATGTTAGCAGTATCTAACAAGAATTTCCTATTATTGCTTGAATCCATAGAAATTAAAAAAATAGAAATACTTTATTCTTTGCCATCAACATAATCTTGAAGATAACTGTAGCGTTCAGTAAGTTTTCCGTTGGAGGTCATTTGAGCGCGGTCTAAAATACCATTAGTATCGTTGTTATAAAAAGCAGGAATGACATGTTCTAAAAACATGTCACCAAAACCTTCACTAGCATCTTTGGGTAGTTCACAGGGTAGGTTATCAACAGCCATTACAGTAATAGAATTTTCATTTTTGAAGTCTACTTCGTTTTCAGTTATAGGATCATACCCATAGATAGGATCAGCAATGGTTGAAGGGCGAATTGTTGAAGCAACTGGACCATTTACATCACACGAAATATCAGCTACATATTTAATATTAAATTCCTTTTTCTTTGCATCTTCACGGGTAAACAAATAAGGAGCGCCATCTCCATAAAAGTGACCTGCAATAAAGAAATCTGTTTCTTTAGCGTAAGGCATAAAATTACTTATATATGATGAAGGGTCTTTATAAAATGCAAATTTATCACCAACTTTGCCATCTGACCGTTTATTATATTCCATTACATCAATAAGGCAATATACAGGTTCTGTGAATTTGGAAGTTAAATAGAGGGCATCACTTACTTGTTTAACACCTAAATGATCTAAAACCTCCTTAGCACCATAAGCCACTTTACCCGAGCCAGAAAGCGTTATTTTTATATTAGGAAGTGTAATTTTATCCAATTCATTTTTCATTTCATCTAAATCAGCCAGCGTTTCTACCTTAGGTAATTCATACAGATCTTCTTTTAAACCGATAGCTCTAAAACCGTTATAAGCACCTACTAAACCAGCATACCTGCCAAAACCGATGAGTCTAGCACCATTTTCTTTGATGATTGTTTCATGGTCTAGTAAATCGATTTTTTTTTCAAGAATAGCTTGTAATAACTTACGATTATAAGGTTGTTTTTTAATAGTATGGGAAAAGAAAAAATATTTTTTATTAGGAATTAAATAATCAACAGGAACTTCTTTCACACCTAAAAGAACATCGCAATCTGAAAGATCATTAGTAACCTTAAACCCTGCGTCTTCATATTCCTTGTCTGAGAAAACTCTGATATCAGAACTTTCAACAATTATTGACGCGTCTGGGTATTTTTGTTTAAATTCTTGTAGTTTCTGTGGAGAAAAAACGACTCTTCTATCGGGTGGGTTTTTACGTTCTCTTATAATTCCAAATCTCATGTTACTGTATTAAAATTAAACAAATAAGGTATTAATGTTGTTTTTTATAACAAGCTTGGCGAAAATACTTTTTTTAAAAGTATTTTACAAATAGTATTTTTTTATCTTTGCATCCGCTTATTTCTGCTTTCAATGAAAGTTAAAAAGAGATATTCGATTAGGTTTTTGTTTATTTCTAAAAACAAAAGCATCTTTGACATAATTGGGGACGACTGGTTTTGACAGCAAGATCAGTGAAAATGTAAGCATGTCGAGGAGTGAAATGATGACTCGTAAAACTTATTTCAACTTTTTAAACGGCGAAAATAATTACGCTTTAGCTGCTTAATCTGAATTATAGTAAGATTTCAAGCCACGTCCCGCTAGGCGGGAAAGCTAAATGTCCACGAAAAGCCTTGGTTTACGGCGTTTTATTTATGGGCATCGTAAAAGTAAACATAGAAAACGTAGCACTTCGATAGGTTTTTGAAATTTAAGAAGATAAGCCATTAGTAGGTTGTTTTGAATCAGCTTTTGGTCGAAAATTAGTTCAAAACTAAGCATGTAGAAAACCTTTGAGCTGCTTGTTTGGACCCGAGTTCGATTCTCGGCGTCTCCACATCCTAACCCTGTTAGTGTTATTCTTACAGGGTTTATTTTTTTTCTATTCTGATAAAAAATAACTTAATCCCGTTATTTTACAAAAAATAAAACCCCTAGATATATTTGTCCTTTTAGTGTTTTGAAGAGTTAAAATTAAAAATCATACTTACACTAGGTTTTAAGTATTTCTGTAACAAAACATAAAGATATAACTTAATATGGAGTATGTTTTTTTAACTATTTATAAAGATATTTTTACTTTTTTGGATTCTATTTTTGAGCTATAAAACCAACTTATTTAAAGTTACAAAAGAGAAAAAAATGATTAAAAGTACAGATAAGCTTGTATTCATATGTAAGAAAGATTTATTGTGGAATTGGGATGCTTTCAAAATAGTTTCTAAGTATTTTGATAATATTCATTTGTTGACTTGGGATGCTTATAGAGACAACAAGCAGGAAGCAGATGAAGAGTTAGCAAATATGGAGTACGATTACATTATTTCGTTTTGGAGTGAATACATTATTCTTCCAGCACAAATAGAAGCAGCTAAAAAAGGAGCGATAAATGTTCATCCTGCACCTCCTGAGCATCCAGGTTTAGGTATGTTTTCGCACATATTTGCTTTCCCTGAAAATAGAATGTTCCATGGAACTACTGTCCACGAAGTGGATAGTAAATTAGATAGCGGTCAAATATACATAACAAAAGAGTTTCCTTGTTTTGGAATGACGCCTGCTGAGGTATGTAGATGCAGTGTTATGGATTCTTTAGAGCTACTTGAAACTGCTTGTAAGTTATTGTATAAAGGGGAAAAAACCGATGCACTTATAAAGTATTATAATCCTTTAAGAAAATGGAATCCTCATCTGTATACAAGTAAACAAGAGTTGAAATGGTTATCTGAATTACCTGCTCATCATATTGCACACGAAGCAGAAACTTATGCTGTAACTTTAGCAACCAATGAACAATTTTTTGAGCATAATAAAAATAATTTTGACATATACTTCGAGAAAGTAGATCAAAATGAAATAGTCTTTGCTTAATTTAATGGTACATAAAATAAACTTGATTAAAAGTTTATTTTATGTACTGATCTTATTTTCTAAGATCATCTCAATAAGCTTCAAGTTTTTTTTAGATACTTTTATTAATTGTTATCTACAATAATTGTAAGTGGCTGATAACTATTTTTTATTTATTTTTTGCTTACTAAAATTTTAATTCTTTCTTTTTTATTTAAAAAAATCTTATATTTAATTTGTTAGATCGATTAGTTTTTGAAAACTTTAAACATCATAATTTCGGTTATTGTTTCAAGTAATTATATTCTTGCTTTTTTACGTAAGATGAAGCTGTATTTTGTGTCTTTTTAAATCAAAATACACACTAATTACTTTTTGTTTTATTCATGAATGGAGGAACATGTTCTTTAAAAACATAATCAATAAAATCATAAATCGAACAAATGAATAAATTACACTTTTTACTACTACTAATTTTCCCTTTAACTTTATTTTGCCAAATAGAACACAGTACCTATGTGCCTATAGATCCTTTGCCAGTAAGACTAATTGTTGATAAGAATTATGAATATACAAATAAAGATGTCCTTGAGCAGCTTCCAGATGAAACAGCAAAATTTGCTTCAAGAGATTTAAGCAAAAGTATTGATGGTGGGTATATAAGCTTTATTGCAACCTCAAGCAAAGATAACAGGTATGAAGTTATTTTTGATTGGATTAAATATAGTGCAGTGAATGCTTTGGTTATTAAAGAGGGAAAAGCTGAGTTAATAGTTCAGCCAGAAGATTTTTTTAAAACACATTCTCTTCAAGATTTAAACGGAGATGTTTGGCTGCATAAGAATGATTCTCTAATTAATTCAATATCTAAAAAAATACCTTATGATGGAGATATTATTAAGGTTATTATGGGGGTTGGTGTTAGGATGATTGCGAAAATAAAAACAAAAAAGAAAAACGTAAAGATAACAGATGTTTTTGGATTAGGTATCGCGGCTTCAAATAACCAAATAGAAGGAAGTATAGAAATAAATACTCTTGGTATAACTGGAGAGTCTGTAACCTCCTTGATACCACTACCTACAGAGATCAACAAAGGATCTATTCAAAATTTGTTGTCAAATGTAGCAGCAGTTAGAGAAAAAATTTACACTATCGAAAAAAATAAAGAAGATTTTTTGAAGGTAATGATTACTCCAAGGGTTATTGGATACCAGAATCTTTCGTCAACAAAATATACTTTAAATCAAATTTCATCTTATTTGTACAAATCTATTCCATATATGATTATTAACGATAAATCTTTTCATAATTCATTTAAAAAAAATAAAGAAGAGAAAAATAGGGTAGTAAGTGAAGGGCTTAAGATGACAGATTAAAATTTCTACAATAAATATGTAAAATAGTATTGTTTTATTTTTCTACAATAGAAAAACATTTTATGTTTTGTTTTTAATGGAATAATTTTTTTGTTTAGCCGTATTCTATGACTACAGAAAAGAGATAATTATTTGAAAGTAATAAGCTTTTTTAAAAGTTTATCCTAAAATTTATAATAAAGAATTTTGCATTGCAATATCTAATATTAAAATCTTTTTATTTTCTTAATCACTACTAAATACATATAAGTAATTCTTCTAAGAAGGTTATTTGTTTAAAATAATTATAAGTAATTTTACTGAACAAAAAATACGGAAACCCGTATAAAATTTAGCTGTTTTTATACCTAAAACGTTTAGATGGCTTATTTTTTATCTTATAATTTTGTTAAGTAACTGAATTTATGAAAAGAATTAGAGTTCATATTGCAGAAGACCATGATGTTGTCAAAGACGGAATCCTATCACTTTTGAAAAATGTCAATATAGATACTGTAGGTTGTACTAAAAATGGTGTTGACTGTATCGAGTGGTTTCAAACGAATGTAGCAGATGTATTGATACTAGATATTGATATGCCTGAATTGGATGGAGTTGGTGTTTTAAAAAAGCTTAAAGAAAGAAATATAGATGTTAAGACTTTGATTTTATCTTGTCATTCAGAAGATATTTTTATAAAAGAATCTTTTAAACATGGAGCTTTAGGCTATATATTGAAAGATGATTTGAGCTATGATTTGTCTGAAGTTATTAGAATCATAAATAATGGAGAAACATTTTATTCTGAAGGGGTTAATCAAAATCTTTTATTGGAGGCACAAGATGAATTGGCTTTGTTAGATGGATTAACCCCAACTGAAGTAGAAGTGCTCGCTAATTTAGGTTATGAAGGATGTTACGTTAAAAACAAAACGATTAAAACCAGTACTTTAAGGGTTCATTTGTTAAATATTAGAAGAAAACTAAACTTAAAAACGAATGCGGGCCTGGCAAAGTTTGCTTTATTAATACAGAATAATAGATAATAAATACTGAAATTGTTTAATTCGTAATTTTATAGGTTAATTTAATCTATAAAATCATGAAATATTTAAATTTATTAGCATTATTAATCTTTGTTTTTGTATTAACATCTTGTACTGATAATACTGAAGAAAATGTCAAAATCATCGAAGACCAACAGTCGATCACTAAAGACGACTACGACAGAGATGGAGATGGAGGGTATTCCCCAACGAACCAAGATTAAAAATGTATTAATTTATTTTATTGCAATAATATTTTCATTAATATATTTTGTACACGCTTTTTTACCTCACCGCAGCGAGGCGTATTTATCAGCTTTAAATAGTCATAAAAAAGAAATGGCTAAACGCGCTAAAATAAGATCAGAAGTTGTAGAGCTATCAAAAGGGACTCCTCTTTATGAAGAGTACTTAAAACAAAAGAAAATCACAGATAAGGCTTGGAATATTTTCTTAAAAGCTCAAAAAGAAGAGAGAGTTTTTGGGTTTAAAAGTTTTAGAGTCTTTATTGAAATTTTCTGGTATAGCGTAATAGTTCTAATTTTTGCTGTCTATTTCTTAGTTCGATCATTTTATTTTGATTATGAAAATGTTGGTGTTAAGGTTGTTTGCGGAAGTGTGATTTCAATTGCCGTTTTTAAATTATATTGGTTGTTTCAAAAGTTTCAAGATTTAAGTCCTATAGCTTATGTTTTTGTTTCCGTTATAACAGCATTTTTTATTGTGATGGGGATCTATTTATTAACAAAACGAAAAGAACTTTACGTTGATAAAATGAATAGGAATCTCATGATATTGGGAGAGAAAGCACTTGTCAATTCGAGACCAGAGAAGCGCAGTGAAATGCTTGAATTTATTAAGCAATTATTTAAAAAATAAACCCTTCTCTTTATTTTTTTAAGAGGTGTTTTTTATACCTCTAGGGTATGTTTTGCCTAAAAAAACAGACTTTTATAAAACTTATTTATATTTCATTTGATATTATTTTTAAAATAAAAAAGAGCTCTTTTACAGAACTCTTTCTATGACAACTTGGGTTTAGAGGGAATTAATTTTCTAGGGTTTACATTCGTATTTAAAGTAAATTTAAAAAGTTACTTACTGTTGTGTCTTGTTTTTAGGTATTTGACTAATTTTCTTCTTTGAAACCCTATTATCTATCGATGAGTGGTTTTTGAATTTTATAAATAAGACTTTTCAGAAGGAGTTATGATTAATTTTATTTAAAGGATAGTATGATTTTATAATTAGTTGCATTATTTAAAGAAGGTATTATAAAAAAGAGCCCTTATAAATGGACTCTTTTAATATTAAGGGGAAATAAATATTGGAAGGGGGAACAAATTTTATTAATTGTTGTTTTACTCTAACAAAGGTACTTTAATAATCTCTTTTGAATCTTGATTTTAGTCGACTCGTATTAATAAGGCTTTGAAATATAATTATCTGTAGATGAGTGGTTTTTTGTGTTTATATAAACATAAAAAACCTTTAAGTATGCTTAAAGGTTTTCGAATAAAAAAGATTTTTTTATGTTAAAATTGATAACGTATTGATAGTCCAAAATCGGATTCGAAACCATCATAGCTATTGCTAAAACCTAATTCTGGTCTAAAATCTAATGAAATTAACAGAGGAATATCAAAATTATATTCAATACCCAAAACGCCTGCACCAAAAATAAAAGTATCTGAATTATTGGTGACTTTTGTTTTCCAGTTACCTAATCCGCCACCAACACCAGCAAACCAATTGAAACGATTTTCAAGTTGCCATATCCATTGATATAAGCCAGCGACTTTGAAAGCACTGTATGAATCATTACCTCTAATGCCAAGATCGATTTCAAGACGATTATTATGGCTTAGTTTTCTTTGATAAGATAATTCACCTCCAAATCCATTATTTTCTCCAAATCGAATACCTATTGCATTTTTAGACATTTCTTGGGCGTTAATATTGGGTACTAGTAGCATTGTAAAACTAAAGAATAATAGCAGTTTTTTCATGTTTTTAAAGTTTAATAGTTTTATTTATAGGTTTTTAGATGTAAATAATATAAAATAGATATTATTTTATATACAATTCAACGAAGGAACTACAAGTAAATTGCATTCAATAAGAAATAACATCTTTTTTTATCTTTCGATCAAATACTACTTAAACTCTATTTACTTTTTTATTGAAATAGTACTACCATTAGAATGGCTCGTATATTCAGGAGCGTACATATTTTGTATACTCGTTATACCGTTACTAAATTCACCAGCATTATTTGCTCTAATATCATATTCAAAAACGTAAGACCCTTTGGGTAAGTTGCTAAAAAAGAAATCAGTGGAAGCGTTTTTGGTACTCTGATAGTATCCTAAACCATCTTGCCATTTATACTCTGAAAGTACTGAAACCGGTTCAACACCACTAGCTCGCATATCTTTCATGTGAATAAACTGCATATCTCTATCTGAATAAAGTTCTATTCTAACTGTTAATAAATCACCAACTTTAATGATTGTGTTTTTAGTAATCTCAATTAACTGCTTTCCTTCATTGGTATTTATTTTTTTAAATACTTTCTTTGTCAATTCTAATGGGGTTTTAGCCTTTGTAATTTTATTTAAGTCTTCGAAATACTGCCAATACAAGCCCCCCCATGCAACAGTGCTACCTTTTGAGCTAAGTGTAACACTTCCCATATTTTTTTTAATAGCTTTCGCTTTCCAAGATGTTTTATAATAACCTGATCCTGCTTCAAGCTTAATTTCAGGTTTTTCTTTGGGGTCTATTATTTTGTTTCCAATTTTTACATTAACCATTTCCATTGATGGAAGCCACTGGCTACCTTGTAATAATAGAGAATAAATAGCTTCTGTAGTTGCTTTTGTAGTTTCCCATCTATTTATCTGTTTGTTTTTCAGAAGCCAAATTTTAAGATTGTCAATTGTTTTTGTATCGTTTTCTATTTCAGAAAAAGCTTCAATTAATAATGCTTGAGTTTCAATAGGTGCCTGATACCAACCCCAGCCAGATTTATTGGACTTCCAATACATTCCCATTTCATCAGAGCTAATACTTTGTTCTTTTAACGATTTAAGTATTTTATTAGCTATTTCTTTTTTATCGTAACGATAATTTATTATGGCCATCAGCCCTTGGCTATATAGGTCAGTTTTTTTCCAAAACTCTGATGCTTGTTTCGTGTAAAATGAAATTGCTTTTTTTGTTTCTGAATTAATATCTAAATCGTTATAAAAGCTGCGCATGTATATATAATGTAAAATAAAATTATTGAGATGGTTTTTTAGTAAGTATTTCTTGTACTCTTTTTCGCCATCTTTTTCTTTTATTTTTAAGGCTTTCTCAATTAACTCGTTATGTATAGAAACTATTTCTTTGTCAAGAAAGACAATCGATTTTTGAATAATATCATTAGCCATATTGTCAAAATTTGAAATACCTAGTTTTTTCAAGTGTCCAAATCCGCTAGCAATATGAAGAGTTATATTTATGTTAGGAGAGTAACTTCCTTTAAACCAAGGGAAACCGCCATTGCTAAACTGCATGTCGTTCAATTTACGAAGTGCTGATTTTTGTTCGCTATGTTGCTTGTTCATGTCAAATAATAATGCAATTCGTTTTTTCTGCTCGGTTTCAGATAAGGCATCACGTAACCAAGGAGTTTCTTGAATGATTAATGATTTTAGTTCTTGATTTTTTTCAAGATTACTTATTAGTGCATCCGATGATTTCCATTGATTAAAAACTTGTTGAATTCTGGGATTAGAATTAGCAATGTAATTAGCCAATATATTAGCATAGTATCTAGAAAATAGCTGTTCGCTAGATTCATTTGAAGATTCCATAAGATACGGAAGCGCTTGAACTGCATACCAAGCTGGATTTGAGGTAACTTCAAGTGTTAGTTGATGATTTTTTAAACTTGCAGATGTGTAGTTTTTAAGTTTACTTAAATGAAACGTTTTGCTTTCTTTTGATCTAACCCACATAGGTAGACTTTCTGTTACCAAAATTCTGTTTGATAGTACGGGTAGGATATTTTGTTCACCATCAGAGAAATTATCTGCTTTAGCTAATATTTTATATTGTATTGCGTTGACTGTCTCAGGAACGTATAAATTCCAAGAGACTTCTGTGTTTTCATTTTTATTAACTAAAAAAGATTTTTCTTGTGCTGAATCTTTAATTATATCAATTTCTTTTCCAGAAATAGGATCAATTAAAATGAGTTTTGCTACACCATCTAAATTTTTCTCTGATAAATTAGAAATTTTAGCGCTAATTTTAATTTTATCTCCATGGCGCAAAAATCTTGGAGCATTTGGGGTAATCATTAATTCCTTTTGCGTTATTGCTTCAAGGGTTTCAACAGAAGAGTTTAGTTCTTTGTTATGCGTTAATAATTGCAGTTTCCAATTGGTCAATGCTTCTGGTACAGTAAAACTAAATGAAACATTTCCTTTGGGATCAGTAATTAAGTGCGGATAGAAGAAAGCTGTTTCCTTCAAGTTAGTTCTTGTTTCTATCGTGCTGAAATTGTTTTTAAATTTAATAGTATTTTCTTGTTTAGAATCGGACTCAACATTTAATACTGTTTCAGGTTCAGTCTCTATATTATCTTGAATGGCCATACTTTCGCTCATTCTCGCCATTCTTCTTACGGGAGCATTTCTGTTTATTCCATAATTTGAAGGATTCGTTTCTATTGGGTTTTCACTAGCTTTCAATGTTACAATCATTTCACTGAAATCTGTCACTTGTTTTTTAAAAGGTTCCATGCCTATAAAATCGAAAAGCAACAAGTCATTTTTATTTACGTTTAGTGTGAATTTTCCTTGAGAGTCTGTTTTTGTTCCATAGTTAGTCCCTTTGATAATTACTGATACACCTGATAAAGGTCCTGATTCATCTTTTACAACTCCTGATAGTTGTTTTTCAAAGTTGCTTTTCTGAAATTTTATGTTTCTTACATATTCTTTTTGAGCCCATTGTTGACTATTTAAGCTTAACCCAAACCAATTGTATTTGGTATAGAGAGGTTTATAGTTAATTGGTATTTCTCTATTTTGATTTACAACATTAAAGTTTGTATTACCAAAACTAATCCCCGCACTTACATCATTAAATGACCGATAAATTGGTTTTTGTATTGGAGAAAAATTCCATTGATGAGGTTTAAAAGCATCTAAAGAAGCATCATACATTCCAGCTAATAATTCTGCTGCCACTTTTTCTTTTTTATTACCTTGAATAGTGAAACTCCATGTTTCCTTTTTTCCAGGCTGTAATTTATTTCTAAAGGTATTCGTTATAATTTCTAAGTCAGTTTTAGGGTAAGGTACTAGAATATTAATATTTCCCTTTTCAAAGGTATTGTGGTTGACAAAATACCATTTTACACCAAAGCCACCGAGGTCACTTTTATTTACAGGAATCAATATTTTTTTTTGTCCCTTATTCAAGTGAATACGATGTTTTGAGAAGACTTTATGTTTTTTTTCTATAAGAAGAACTAAGCTAATATCCGAAGCATTACTACTTACATTAATAACAGCAGTATCACCAATTTTATACTCTTTTTTATCTGTAGAAACTGAAATTAATTGTTGATCAAAAGGTAGTTTATCTTTAGTAGAGAAAACTGTAAAATACTGTTTAGCTTTAACTGTTTGGCCAAATTTATCTTTTGTATTTAACGTTACTAAATACTTGCCTGAAGTCCATCTTTTTATTCCTTTTACAATTAATTCGCTTTTTATTGCTGTGTTAAAGTCAGAAGAGAAAACTTTGGTGCTTTTTTTCCAGTTTAAAAAATTATCTTCATTGGTATAAGCCTCATTTGGGTATTTAGATTTGAATTCGGCTTCAGGAATTTCTTGAAAATCTGGTGCTTTCCAAGGTCGTTTTCGTAAAATTCTATTTGGTGATTTTAGTTTATAAATTTCTATTAGACCAGTATTTTCAACATTTTCGTCGTTGAGGTTTTTAGTTGAAATAATTAATTTTATTTCATTATCTAGTTTATTAATGTTACTGGGGATTTCAATATCGGCTACTAAAGCGTGATATCCTGCTTTTACCTCGTATATAGCGCTTCTTGTTTCACCATTAATATCGGTAACATCTGCTGTGACTTCATACGTAAAAATCGGAAGTGTTTCTTTACTTACACTATCATCAGGGCTAGCATTAAAGTTAATACTAAAATTTCCTGATTCATCTGTAACAGTTTTTCCTTGAGTAATTTCTTTTGGACTTGAATTTAAAAATGGATTGTATGAATACCACCACCTAGGATAGATAATTTTTCTATGTACCCTGTAAACTACTTTTGCACCTGAAATAGGAGGACCTGAAAAAGACTCTGCAAACCCTTTGATGGTAATATTATCATTTACTTTGATGGTTTCTGTTACAGGTTTGAATTCTGCCTTAAATTTTGGACGCTTGTATTCTTCTACAGTAACATAAGTACTTGTTTTTCTATCTTCAAAAGAAGATTCAATTATAAATTGACCAGTCAATCCTGAGCTAGGAATAATAAAGTTTGAAGAAAATGACCCAAACTCATTTGTTTTAATTTTAAGTTCTTTTAGCGTTTGGTAATTAGGATCTTTTAGGTGTATTGAAACAATCTCATTACTTTTAATTTTCGCGTTTTTTTTGTTGCTTTCCAATAAAATTCCTTTAAAATAAATTGTTTGGCTTGGTTTATAAATACTTCTGTCAGTGAATAAAAAAGTTTTAATATTTGGACGATTTGTATTGTTGTAATTTTCATATTTTGGATTGATATTAAACCCAGAAAAAATAGCTTGATCATTTTTATAGTTGATAGTAGCGGTAACATTAGGGTAATATTGATCGATTGCATTAAAAGTAAATTCGCCGTTTTTATCAGTTACAAAATTTTTATCGATGGAAGCATTGTAATGTTTTCTTGTTTGATTTGAAAGATTGACTTTAGCGTTTACGATAGCAGCCCCGTTATTTCTATCAACAATTTGATAGTTGTGTTCCTTTAGCTGATTTAAGATAATAGCAATATCTGTTACTTGAATATTAGTGTAAGCAAATGTTACATTTTTATTAAAACTCTGCTCAGGGATTGCTAAAATTATATAGCTACCAGATTTCAATTTTGGAACTCCAATTTCAATTGTATGTTCTTGATAATCATTTACTGATTTGAGTGTAGATTTCCACTCTTTAACCTTTGAAAGTTTTTTAATAAAGCTATATTGCTTCTGAGAGTTA
The DNA here is from genome assembly GCF_057162725.1 of Tenacibaculum profundi. NCBI lineage: Bacteria > Pseudomonadati > Bacteroidota > Flavobacteriia > Flavobacteriales > Flavobacteriaceae > Tenacibaculum > Tenacibaculum profundi. Next base: position 1,509,733 of record NZ_CM169894.1, on the reverse strand, counting down.
TAGATCTTTTTTAGTTGATCGTTTTCTTTTGAAGTAATTTTATGAATTGAAAAGCTTAGGTCTGAGATATTTTTATATTTAACTAGAATTTTTGAATATTTTAAAACAGGAATATGTTTTTCTGAGGTAATATTTAGCTTTTTATTTTCAATATTTGATTTCAAAAAACCGCATTTTTTTGCACCTAAACTTTCAGGGAATTTTTCAATAACTTCACTACAGATATTTAATGCTTTTTTGTTTTTGAATTGATTAGCCGTATTTTTTGTAGGCTTATATGTTTTAGCTAATTCATTATATATTTTCGCAATTTCATACGCATATAAGCCCATGACTTTTTTGTCTTTAAATAGTTCTTTTGAAGACTTCAGTATTTTAATAAGTAATTCTTGCTTATTGTTATATATAGCATGTTTATTAACGAAAGATAACCGCTCTATATCATAGTTAGCTAATGCTAATAGATTATTTCTTTTTAAGTGTAGTTGAATTAGTTTTTGATAAATTTTTAAACTATTAAATTGAAGAGATAAACTGTCAACTGATTTAAGAGTCATTTTAGAGAAATCAAGATAATTGTCAAGATATTGCTTGCTGTTTATCTTAAACTCATAAGTAGGTTTTGAAATTGTAGTCTCAGAAGTTTTGTAAAAGTCTAATGAATTGTATGCAAGGAAATCAAATAAGGTTGGTTGTAAAGATTTAGTATCCTTAGTCATTTGTAGGATGTCTGAAAAATCATTAATATTAATGTTTTGTAGTTTATTTGAGTTCTTTAAAGAAGATTGGAAATACCAGCGTATTTGACTAAATAAGGTAGTTAAATCCCAAGTCCTAAAGTCATTTTTATTTACTTTTATTTTTGTTTGAGTTCTATTGTAAAACTTCCACCTGTTTTGATTAAAATATTGCCAGTATAAATTAGCTAAAATATTTTCAAGTATGTTTTTTGTAGGAAAGCTACTTGATTTTATATTTTCTTTAAATTGATTTATGATTTTAAGTTGCGCATTCTCTTCTAGAGTTAACGAAAATTTACTTTTGTAGAGTAAGCTTTTAATTAATTGAGAGGTATTGTTTTGTTTCTGTGCTTCTTTGTAAATTTGATCTACTAATTTTAGTGCGGATTTAGGAAGATTTTCGGCTTCTAATCTATAAATATCATCCCAAGACTTTTTAAAATCTTTTTGAGCATTTATAGAGGTTGAGAATAAAAAAATCATTGTTAAAATATAGATTAGTCTTCTTAGCTGTTTCATTTCTTTACATTTTTATACATTTGAATATCAATGCGAACTATACAAATGATATTAAACAAAGTAAGTAATTATTTCTGGATAGTTATTTTATAAACGAGTAAAAATCAGTTTCTGTATAATAAATATGTATTCTTATTTGGTATACAAAACAATAAGTGAGCCAAAGAGGCTCACTAGATATAGTTAATTAGTTAAAATGAATAGTTTTTATAAAGCAAAACAATATTTTATTAAGAATCTATAAGTTAGTATATTCTCTTAATTACGAATTCACACCTCCTGTTTAATTCATGTTCTTCTTCAGAACAAGCTTCTTCCGTTTTACATTGTATAACAGGTTTTTCTTCACCGTAACCAATAGCAATTATTCTCTCTGGATCAATTCCTTGATCAATAAGATAAAGTCTTACTGAATTCGCTCTTTTTTGAGATAAATCTTTATTATATTTTGAATTTCCACGCATATCAGAATGTGTACCTATTTCCACAATCATTGCAGGATATTTTTTCATTAAATCAATAACTACTTTTGAAGCTTTTTTAGAGTCTCTTCTCATATACCAAAGTTTATAATCGAAATTTACCTCAGGTGTTTTAATGAGTAGTATGCTATCTTGTTTTTTTATATTATCTTCTTTTGTTATTGTCGTTTCAATTTTTTCTTTCTTATCGATTTCAAGTTGTAACGCTTTCTTTAATCTTAAATCGTGCTCTTTCTGCAATTGTAACGCAAGAGCAGCTTTTTTTTCTTTTTCTTGTATAAGAATTGATTTTAAAGCTAAAGAGGCATCGTTGTTTTTTTTACGTTCGTTTTTTAATGAAAGTTTTGCTGTTTTCTTTATGTATTTTTCTTTAGATGCAGTTATTAAATAAGAGGTGTTACATTTAGCATTAAATTTAAAGCGTCCCAGATTATTACTAGTAGATTGAACAATAATTTTATTGTTACTACTGAGTGTCACCGTTGCATTGGAAAGAGGTTTTTTAGTATCAATATCAGTAATTACACCTGATATATATTGAGCACAATCTTCAATAATAAGAGGCTTTTCCTCTTTTATTTCGTAAATATCATCATTTCCTTTACCTGTTGGACGATTTGATGAAAAATATCCTATTTTAGAGATTGGATCAATAAAAAATGAAAAATCATCGTACCCTGAATTAATGGGTAAGCCTATATTGTCAGGTTTTGATGCGGTATAATTATTTAATTTTACTGTAAATACGTCCATTCCTCCAAAGCTAGGATGTCCATTAGAAGAGAAATATAGGTTATTATTACTATCAACATATGGGAATTGTTCTTTTTTGTTCGTATTTATTTGAGGTCCTAAATTTTTAGGAGTACCAAGTCGTTCATTAGTTAATAAAGCTACTTTATAAATGTCAAAAGATCCATAACCTCCAGGCATATCGGACGCAAAATACAATGTTTTTTCATCAGGACTCAAAGTTGGATGTTCTGTAGAATAGTTAACACTGTTTATAGGTAAAGAAGTTATTTCACTCCATTTTCCGTTTATAAATTTAGCTTTAAATATTTGAACATGCGTTATTTTATTCTTGTCTTTTTTACGTTTACCGTTTGAATAATTATTTCTAGTAAAATATGCTGTTTTTCCATCACGGGTAATAATAATATTTGATTCATGCAGCTTACTATTCACTTCAGTAGAGAAAGAATATATTTCCGATAAGTTTTTTAATGAAGTTTTATATATATCTAGATACTGATCTCCTGTCCAACCATATTTTTTTTGCACACCATCTTGGGGTTTCCTTGGAGAAGCAAATAGCAAGGTATCTCCTTTTCGAAAAGCACCAAATTCTGATTGTTTGGTGTTAATTTCTAAGTTTTTTATAGAAAATCGATTACCTATTGCTTTTACATTTTCTAAATATTTTATTGATTTTTCTAATGTTGCAAGTTTAGTTGTATCGTTGTCTCTATAGTATCTTTTTAGAATGTTATAGGATTTTAAATATTCATTTTGAGATTTGAGTGTTTCAGCATACCTAAAATAGGTAACTTCATCTAATAAACTAGCATAATTATTTACTAAATACTTGTAGTACTTTGAAGCACTACCATATTGAGCAACATAAAAATAAGCGTCTGCGATGTTTTTTAAAGCGTTGAAATTGTAATTATTGTTTAATGACTTTTCATAAAGAGGTATGGCCTCGCTAAAGTGAGATCTACTGAAGTATTTGTTTGCCCTTACAAGGTCTCTATCAATCTGCGCATTGATACAAGTCATGTAAAATATGGTTGAAATGAATAAAATCTTGTTCATGATAAATTTTTTTAGAAAAATCTTGGGGATTTATCAAATCCTTTTTTAAATCCAAAAGTGTCTAAATCAAAAAGAATAAATACCTCATGGCTTCCTGAATTAAAGTTACTTAAGTTTGATGTTGTAAAATCATAAGCATATCCAAAAGACAAGTTATTAGTAGCTCGAAGATTTAACATAATACTAAAAGAATCATTAGCTCTATAAGATAACCCACCTTCAAAACGATTATTAAAAAGGGCGTTCAAAGAAGTGTCGATAACAAACGGAGATCCCTTTACACTTTTTATTAAGAAAGAGGGTTTTAGTTTTATTTTGTCAGTTAACTGATAGACGTATCCAGCGTTTAAGAAAATATGAATTTCTTCACCACCGATGCTTCTTAGACCATTTTTTTCCTGTATGTGTTTTGCATTTATTAAATTGGGTATAGCTAAGCCAATGAAATATTTATTGGTGAAATAAAAGGCTCCGAGACCAAAGCTAGGAAGAATCGAATTTTGATTAATAAAAGCAATATCGTTCGAGAGAAAACCATTAACAAAGTCGTCATCAGGAAACTTAAAATCATTAAAGTTAGTAGCTAAACTTGTGAAACCTGCTTTTAGCCCTAATGAGAGTTGATGTTTATCATTTATTTTTAAAACATAGGCAAAATCAGTATAAAAATTGGTTTCTTTTAAAGTTCCATCACCTATGTTATCACTTATTAAAGAGAAGCCGATTTCTATTTTTTTTGATAAAGGACTATGAGCAAAAAAGGTATAGGTTTTGGGAGCTCCAATAACATTAACCCACTGCGATCTATGCATGAAGCCTAAATTAATAACGCCTAATTCATTAGTAGCGTAGGCAGGGTTAAACACACTCTGATTTAATGTATATTGCGTGTATTGTGGGTCTTGCTGTGCTCTTATTGTACCAATGGCACTTAAAATTACAGTGATCAAAAATATAAACTTTTTCATACTACTTACTTAAATATATTTTTCCTTGCTTCTCCGGTTTATTATCTTTGTTATATCTTAAAATATAGTAATATACTCCACTAGTAGCGTTTTGTTGTGTTGTTGAGTTTTTACCATCCCATTTTGGTGAACTTTTGTTTCCTTGAAATAAAATTTGACCATACCTGTTATAAATTTCAAATGTATAATTTGGGTAGAAGTAATTAATATTAGGTATGAAATAATTTTCATTAACGCCATCATTATTTGGAGAAAAGCCATCGGGGATAAAAAAGTAGTGCTCCTCTGCAGAACAGTTTTCTAATGAAAAAGTGAGCGGAATTCTATTGCTTTCACAGTTATAAGTAATGTTAACATTAGCAACGTAATAAGTAATGCTTTCTTTAATTAAAACTGAATTATCCAAAGTAGTTTCCTCATCGGGTGAAGTATACCATACAAGTTCATGATCTGTATTGCCAGTAATATTATTTTCAATATCCATTAATGTAATATTGTCAAGAGCACAAAGCGCTGTTTCACCAGTATAATTAGGTGTGGGAGGGGTTAATACAGTTGGAGTAACTTCTAGTCGATTAGCGTTTTCACAACCATTAATATTTTCAACAGCGAAGTAAGAGGCTTCGTTCACCAAAACTGTAGTATCAGCTAGTTGGTTGCCTCCTTGAATGCTATCATACCAAACTACATTTTCCGGATTAACTGAAATAACCTCTAAATCAGCTATGGTTGGTATGTCTTTATCACAGAAAATAGGTCGTGTATTATCACTTCTAACTTCCTGAGGATTTATAAGAGCAACAGTTACCTTTGATCGTTCTGAACTCCTGCAATTATTATCAGTATTCTTTGAGCTTACATAATAGGTTACTCCGTCTTCTAAATTTATTCCACTGCCTAAAGGTACGTCAGAAGTTTCGCTTTCATACCATTCTAAATTCGTTCCCTGGGTAACTACTAAATCTGCAATGGTAGGTAAATTAGGAGCATAATCAGGTAAACAGAAAGACTGATTTACTTCGAGTACAGGTTTTTCAGGATTTCCGCCTATTGAAAAGTTTTTTCTTGTTTCAAATTCTGTTTTTTCTCTACAAGGGGTCACGTCATTTTGAGTACTTTGCAAAATGATTTCGTAAGAGCCATCTTCTAAGTGTCCTAAACTTAGGTTAAATTCAGATAATCCCCCTGCAATGTCATTTGTATTATCAAATACAATTTGATTTGTTGTTAAGTTTCTAATATTATAGGATATTTTATAATTACCATTGCTAAGAAGTGGAGCATCAATTGAAACTCCGATATCAGAAGCGTCACAAGAATTATCGATATTAAGATCAAGTACAATATCGTCAGGAACTCTTCTAACGATGAAGTTTTGATCTATACAACCAGTACCATTTTCGGGAGTAGCAGTAAATTCAATCTTATAATTATTGCTTGTTTTTGGAAAGCTAGACATATCAAGATCAAGAATACCCTCACCGTTATTAAAATTTACACTTTGATTTGAAACAACAGACTCTTGATTGGTTGTCATGTCAGTAATGATATAATTTACTAACAGCGTATCATTTGATAAGAATCCATTGTTATCTGTCAGATTAGTTATTTTCGCTTCTATTATATTATTCATATAACAGATGTCTGGAATTTCAATACTTGGATGAAAGATTGTAAAAATATCTTCTGTGGCTATCAGATTATCGCAGCTTATACCTCTGATATTTGTAATTTCTTTTGTTCTTATGGTGTAATTTCCAGGAGCTAGGGTGTTGTTAGGAAGTGATACTTCATGGTTAATTGTAACACCTTTTGAGTCAGCCATTTCTATATTATTGATAATATCTGAAAATACGACAGAGTTATTTGAGTCGAGAATTTCATATTCTAAGTTATAAGTGATAAAAATAGAACCAGGTCTTTGATGTTGAATTTCAAAATTTAAAGATTCATCAAGGCATTGATTATCTACAAAAAAATTGGCAGATATATCAGGGATTTGAACAACAACTGAACTTTTTCTTTCGGAACAATTACCGTGAGTAGGAAATACTGTATATTCAAAAATATATTCACCGGAGCCAAAACTATTGAAAATTTCTTCTATGTTAATAATGGAGTCATCGAAAGAAGTAATTTGCCCTACTGAGCTAACATCTTCCCAAATTCCATTTGAGTCCTCTCCACTTAAATAATCTAGTAAATCAACCTCTCGATAAGCGGAAAAGTCTTCGGTTGAACATATGGTTAAATTCTCCGGATTACCAGGGTTAGGTGCTCTATGAACTTCAAGTATTACATCGGCGGATCTTTCCGAACATGTATCGACAGAACCCACAGTGTATGTGAGTGTATAAGTTCCAGGTCCTGCAGCAGAAGCATTAAAGAATTTTTCGTTAACAAACATAGCAACACTTGAGTCTCTAGCTCCCCAAGTACCATTAATGTCAGCAGTTAAGCTTGTTAGTTTGTTGTCAAGAAAAATAAATAAATCGACAGCGCTATCATCACTACAAGCGTTAGCTCCACCAGCTACATTATCTTCGCCAGGATATCCGCCTAATGACACAGTAACACTCGCCTTTTCGATACAGTTTGGATGTGAATAAGTGAATTCATAAGTACCAAATTGATTTATTGACCAGAGATTTAAAATACCAGTATCGCTTGAAAGGGCATTCTTTATAACTGGATTTACAGATATCCAAGTACCGCCTAGTTCAGGTGATCCATTGAGGTGATCAAAAAGATTGAATGTTTGATTGTTGGGATCATTATCTTTCTCACAAATAGTTATAAATCCATCGCTTCCTGTACATTGAGATTGAACAAGCAAAGGGAGATGAAAAAAGATTAGAAAAATGAAAGAGACATATTCGTTTTTCTTAACCGGGTATATCATGTCTTAATAATCTTAAAGATGAGTGGATTTTAATTAAATCCTTTACAAATAACAAAAAAAACATTTAAAAATTGTAACTAAAATACAATTTTTTATTGTATTTAAGTGGTTGTTTTGCAGTTATTTAATTGTTTTTTTATGGTTTTTTTTTAAGCAAAGAATTTAAATAAATCATCTTGTCGCCTTTTTCTTCAGTATATTTACCCAAAATAAAGTGGAATGAGAATACATTTTATAGCCATTGGAGGAAGCGCAATGCATAATCTAGCAATAGCATTGCATAAAAAAGGGTACGAGATCACAGGAAGTGATGATATTATTCATGAGCCGTCAAGTTCTCGATTGAAAACATTTGGCCTTTTACCTAAAAAGTTTGGTTGGTTTGAAGGTAATGTTACTACAGATTTAGATATCGTAATATTGGGAATGCATGCAAAAAGTGACAATCCAGAACTATTAAGGGCTAAAGACTTGGGACTTAAAATATATTCTTATCCAGAGTTCCTTTATGAGCATTCACGAATGAAAACTCGCGTAGTTATTGGAGGTTCTCACGGAAAAACAACGATAACGTCCATGATACTGCATGTTTTGAAGTACCATGAGGTAGACACAGATTATATGGTAGGAGCTCAAATAGAAGGCTTTGAAAACATGGTTCATTTAACAGATTCTAACGATTTTATAGTTTTAGAAGGAGATGAATATTTAAGTTCTCCAATTGATATGAGGCCCAAATTTCATCTCTATAAACCGAACATAGCTTTACTAAGCGGTATTGCATGGGATCATATAAATGTATTTCCAACCTTTGAAAATTATAGAGAACAGTTTGCTATTTTTACAGAGTCTTTAACTAATGGAGGTATAATGGTTTATAATGAAGAAGATGATAATGTGGTTAAAGTAGTAGAAACTTCCCAGAATTCGATTAAAAGATACCCCTACAGTACGCCAGATTATTCAATCGTTGATGGAGTAACTTATATTGATACTTCTGATGGTCCTATGCCGTTGCAAGTTTTTGGAGAACATAATCTGCAAAATTTAGCAGGAGCAAAATGGATTTGTCAGCATATGGGAATTGATGAAGATGATTTTTATGAAGCTATAGAAAGTTTTAAGGGAGCTAATAAAAGATTGGAAAAGTTAGCAGAAAGCAGAAAAACTTTGATTTTTAAAGATTTTGCTCATAGTCCGAGTAAGGTAAAAGCAACAACGTTGGCTGTGAAAAATCAATACAAGTCAAAGTCAATACTTGCATGTCTGGAACTTCATACTTACAGTAGTTTAAACAAAGAATTTTTAAAAGAGTATCAAGGAGCCTTAGATGAAGTAGATGAAGCGGTTGTATTTTATTCTCCAGAAGCCGTTAAAATTAAAAGGTTGGAAGAAGTTTCTGTAGAGCAAATAAAAAAATCTTTTAATATCAAAAATCTTAGAGTTTTTACCAATCCTAAAGAGTTTAAAAGCTTCTTGTTTAGTACATCGCTGGAAGATAGGGTTTTATTGTTAATGAGCTCAGGAAACTATGGAGGACTAAATCTAGAAGAGCTTAAAGTTTTAGTTTAGACTTCATAATATAGTATTCGTTATTTCTTTTTTTAATTTAGTTTTTTGACTATGATGGCTTAATATATAATTTTTAGAGAAGTGAAAATATTTATAATCAAATCATGTAACTTATTGATTGGTATAAAAATGTATACGTTATTTAATATTTTTATAAAATAGATATTATTTTTGTTTTATGTATAATAAAAGAATAACACTAGAGGAAGAAGATTATTATTTTAACAGTCAGGGTTATAGGGTTTTTACGAAGAAATTTCATTTGAAAAGAGGATATTGTTGCAAAAGTGGTTGTAAGCACTGTCCGTATGGTTATGATAAAAAAACAGATTCTTTTTTAAGAAAATAATAATAAATAAAAGATTATCAAATAGGATGCACATGAAAAAAATAATTGTATTACTTGTTATGTTTCAATTTTTAGGATGTCATGAGTTACAAAAAGTTGTCAATCAGATCCCGGTTAAGGAGTTGTTGTCTCAGGAACAAATAGGTGAAGGGTTGCGTCAGGCTTTAGATAATGGGATAAGAAATCAAGTGAGTAAATTAACTGCTATTGATGGTTTTTATGGGAATAGTTTGGTTAAAATATTGTTACCTAAAGAATTAAATGATGTAGACAGAGGTTTAAGAAAGATAGGACTTGGGAACTTGGCAGATAAAGGGATAAGAGCCATGAATAGAACAGCTGAAGAGGCAGTGAAAAAAGCAACACCTATTTTTGTTGATGCTATCAAAAATATAACTTTTATGGATGCAAAAAACATACTCTTAGGTAATCAAAATGCAGCAACTAGGTATTTAGAGGGCAAGACAAATGAAAAGCTATATGTTGAGTTTCATCCAGTGATAAAAAAATCATTTATAAACGTTGGTGCTGATAAGATATGGAAAAATTTAATTTTAAAATATAATAGCATCCCTTTTGTAGATAAGGTAAATCCTGATTTAACAGATTATGTAACAAAACAGGCATTGAATGGAGTTTATACTATGATTGCCGTTGAAGAGAAAGGCATACGAGAAAAAGTCGGTTTAAGAAATACAACACTTTTAAAAAAAGTATTTGCTTTGCAAGATTAACAATTATTTTGAGTAACTAAAAAGTAATCTTGAACATTATTTCAAATTAAAATAACTTAGAAATAATATTTCATTAATTAAATCATTGCTTATATTTGAGTAAATGATAGTATAAAAATGTTACGAATAAACCAAATACAATGTTACAAAGAGTATCTCGAAGAGCGTTATGATAGGCTTATTGAGAGATCAAATGATTATCGGTATGTTGATGAATGCAAGAGTGATCGTTCTGCATTTAAAGCAATGAAAATTTTAGATAAATTGAATAAAATCAAATACCTTAACAAGGAACTTTCAAATTCGGCTATGTAGTTCTTTAAAATAATCGAAAGCTTTAAGAACTCTACTGCCATACCAAGAAAACATTTCTCCGTCAACAAAAACGACTCTTACATTTTTAAAATGTTCTCTTATTTCAAATATATGTTTGTTTCTAAACGGATAGGGCTCTGAAGACAGTAAAATAAGATCAGGAGACTCTTGTTGTTCACTTATTTCTTTCAAATTTATTTGGGGATATCTTGATATGTGTGCAAATATATTTTGAAAATTATTTAGGTCTAATAAATGATTAATGAAGTTGTCATTTCCAGCAACCATCCATGGATCCCGCCATATGAAGTAAATTACTTTTTTTTGAGGTACCCCTGATATAAACTTTTTAAACGTTTCTATTTTAGTATTTAGTCTGTTAATTATTTTACGGCTAGCTATGTCGCAAGCAAATATTTTACCATATTGATTAATTAAGTTTTTGAGGTCATTTAATGAATAGATGTTTGAAACATGTGTGGTGGTAATATAATTGCATAATTTAACAATTTCTTCAGTGTTTTCTTCTTTATTACAGATAATTATATCTGGGTTTAATGATTTGATTTTCTCTAACTTTATATTTTTTGTACCCCCAACGACAGCGACTGTTTTTTTTATATGTTCTGGATGTACACAAAATTTAGTCACTCCAACTAAAAAATTCTCTAAGCCAAGATCAATAAGTAACTCTGTTTGACTTGGGACTAATGAAATTATTCTTCTTATGGGCTTTGAAATAGTAATATTTTGACCAATTTGATCTATTATTTTTATCACTTTTATCTTTTTTATTAAGTTATTTAAAGATTAAGTTTAATATTTTCTTTTCTAAATAGAATAAACCCGAGATGCTTTTAGGAAGTGTGTCATATTTCAAATATCTGTAAGCGAGATAGGTGCCATGAGTAAAAATTAGTAAAAAAGTAAACTAATACTATATCGATAAAAAGAGTTCCATTTGTTGTTGCAGAAGTTTGGCTTTGTCTCTGGCTTTTTTTGCAAAATCAATATTATGACCAGCATATATAACATCTCTTGAAGAGTTGATTAATAATCCAATTTGTTCATTGAGTCCAAACTTACAAACTTCTTTTAAGTTTCCTCCTTGAGCTCCAACACCAGGAACTAATAAAAAATTATCAGGTATTATCTTTCTTATTTCTTTTATATATTCAGTTTTTGTAGCGCCAACTACATACATAAGATTTTGAGAATTTTCCCAGCTTTTTGATGTTTCTAATACTTGTTTGTATAATTCTTTAGTATCAATTTTTTTCGTTTGAAAATCAAAAGCACCCTCATTTGAGGTCAAGGCTAATAGTATCGTATGTTTCTTCTTAAAATTAAGAAATGGTTCTATCGAGTCTTTACCCATATAGGGAGCTACAGTAATACTATCAAATGCGAGGTCTTCAAAAAAAGCTTTGGCATACATTGCTGAGGTATTACCAATATCACCTCTTTTAGCATCGGCAATAGTGAAAATAGTAGGATATTTATCGTTAAGATATTTTATTGTCTTTTCAAGAGCGTTCCACCCTTTCAATCCATAGGCTTCATAGAATGCAGTATTAGGTTTGTAAGCTACACACAATTCATTAGTTGCATCTATAATTTCTTTATTAAAAGCAAATATTGGATCTTCTTCATTAAGAAGGTGTGGTGGGATTCTACTTAAATCTACATCCAGCCCTATACACAAAAAAGTTTTTTTTCTTTTAATTTCAGCTACAAGTTGTTGCGTTGTCATAAGTTTTAATAAAAGTTAGACAAAAATAATCAAATTTGAGAGTTTATTTTATATTTGTTTTTAATGTTTCAATATATAATTAGTAAGTTATTTTATGGTATTCTTACTCTTTTTGGAGTAGCTACTGTTATTTTTTTTCTTTTTCATATCCTTCCAGGAGATCCTGCACGAATGATGTTAGATCAACGTGAGAATACTGAGCAATTGAAAAATATTCGAAAAAAGTATGGGTTTGATCAGCCTTTTCTTAAACAATATGTTTATTACATAAATGATATTTCTCCTTTATCTGTTCATAGTGCTTCAGATAGTAGCTATTTTTTTTTAGATCCAAAAAAGTATAATTCTTTTTTTGTTATAAATTTTGGAGAGATAAAAGTTGTTTTGAAAGCACCGTACTTGAGACAATCTTTTCAAAAAAATGGTAAAAATGTCTCAGAGGTTCTTGAGGAAACACTACCTAATACTTTTGTGCTGGCTTTTTCAGCAATAACCATAGCAATAATTATCGGAATATTTTTGGGGATTCTATGTGCAATTTTTAAAGATTCAATTTATGATAAATTAGTCGCAGTTTTAAGTACTCTTGGTATGAGTGTTCCATCTTTTTTCTCAGCAATTTTAGTTGCTTGGGTTTTTGGCTTTGTTTTACATGACTTAACTGGTTTAAAAATGACTGGAAGTCTTTATGAAGTTGATGATTTTGGAGAAAATGTTTACATTAATTGGCGTAATTTAATATTACCGTCTTTTGTGTTGGGAATAAGACCTTTGGCTGTTATCATTCAACTGATGAGAAATTCATTATTAGAGGTTCTAAACGAAGATTACATAAGAACAGCGAGAGCAAAAGGACTTTCTGAATTTAAAATAATTAAGAGTCACGCTTTAAAAAATTCTTTAAATCCTGTAATAACTGCAATTTCTGGATGGTTTGCTTCAATGCTAGCAGGAGCTGTATTTGTAGAATATATTTTTAATTGGAACGGCTTAGGAAAGGAAATTGTAAATTCTTTAAATACTTTAGATCTTCCCGTTATAATGGGAAGCGTGCTTACAATAGCCTTATTTTTTGTAATTATTAACATATTTGTTGATGTTATTTATAAATGGCTAGACCCAAGAGTTAATTTTAGATAATATATTTATTTTTTTACGTTTATTTATTGATGTTAATTTTTAAAAATGAAAAGTTTATTATTTTTATTTCTATTACTAACTAGTTGTGGTGTATTTCACCCCATTAAATTCAATAATCTCTCATTAAATGAGAAATTAGTAGATGTGAAACGTGAATCAATCCAATTCTCTGAAGTCTTAAAGGAAGCTGAAAATCAAAAGAAAACATTAATTCATATATATGCAAGCTACTGTCCTTTTAGTCAAAAAAGCCGGGAAGACGTGGTTAAATTACAATCAGAAAGCAACAATTTTAATTATATTTCATTGTCTGTTGATCATTCTTATCATGACTGGAAAAGAGAATTAAAAAATATACCTATTAAAGGAAAGCATTATTATCTGTCAAGTAAAGATAAGGGAGCTTTAGGAAATTTCTTAAAGCTTAAAAAAGTTCCCAGATTTTTGATTTTAGATGAAGAGGATGATATTTTAATCTTTAAATCTTCAAATCTTTCAAGGTTAAAACGGAAATTAAAATAATATTGATTTTATATGATACTTTACTTATACATTTCTTTCATTATTTATAGAGAAAACGTTTTAGAAAATACCTAAAAAAAATGATGTACTTTTGCTTAATAACAAACTTCAATAACAATAAAACTTATAATAGTGAGAAAAAACATTATTGCAGGTAACTGGAAAATGAATAAAAATCTTAGTGAGGCTAAGGAATTAATCAAGGGAATTAAGGAAGGAGTATTGTTAGAAAAGATAAACAATACAAGGATTATTGTTGCACCGAGTTTTGTGAATCTACTTTCTGTTGTAAAAGTTACAGAAGAGTCGATTATCGAAGTGGCCGCTCAGAACGTGCATGAATTAAATAGTGGGGCTTTTACAGGAGAGGTATCAGCAAACATGTTATCGGGAATAGGTGTTAAATCTGTTATAGTTGGACATTCTGAACGAAGAAGTATCTATGCAGAGTCGAATGAGTTACTAGCTAAGAAGATTGATGGAGCGTTAGCTAATAAAATGGAAGTCATATTTTGTTTTGGAGAGTCACTAGAAGATAGAACGTTAGGAAAACAATTTCAAGTAATAGAGGAACAGTTAAAAAGCAGTCTGTTTCACTTACCAGAAGAGGTTTTTGCTAGTATTATTTTAGCGTACGAACCTGTTTGGGCAATTGGTACAGGAGAAACAGCAACGCCAGAACAAGCTCAAGAAATGCATTTGTATATAAGGAATCTATTAAAGAAAAATTACAACGAAAAACTGTCTGATAATATTTCGATATTGTATGGAGGTAGTGTTAAACCCTCAAATGCAAAAGAAATTTTTTCAAAACCTGATGTTGATGGGGGATTAATTGGAGGAGCGTCATTGAATTCAAGTGATTTTTTAAAAATAATTGAATCTATTTAAACTAAAATGGACAACGTTTATACAGAATATAACTTTAAAATAGTGCCCAAAGATCCTGGTACTGAAATTTTAATAGCAGAACTAGGTGCTGTTGGTTTTGAGAGCTTTGTTGAGAATGAAAATGGATGTATTGCTTACATCCAACAGAATCATTGGCAAGAAAATATACTTAATGATATCTATATTTTAAACTCAGGAGAATTCAAAATAGAGTATTCTTTCCAGAAAATAAAGCAAACGAATTGGAATGAAGAGTGGGAGAAAAACTTTAGTCCTATTATTGTAGAAGACAAAATAAGCATAAGAGCTCCTTTTCATGATAGTTTAAATTGCGAATTTGATATAGTTATAGAGCCTAAAATGAGCTTTGGAACAGGTCATCATGAAACAACATATATGATGCTTCAACACCTGTTAAAACAGGATGTTACCAATAAAAAAGTGTTAGATATGGGGTGTGGTACAGGAATTTTAGCGATATTTGCTGAAATGAGAGGGGCAAAACCAATTGACGCTATTGATATAGATTCTTGGTGTTACTTAAATTCTTTAGAAAACGTTGAACGAAATAACTGTAAAAATATTTCAGTTTTTGAAGGAGATTCAAATCTAATTAAAGAAAAAAAATACGATCTAATTATAGCTAACATTAATAGAAATATTTTATTAAATGATATAGGTATTTACTTACAGTGTTTGAATGATGAAGGAAATATATTATTGAGTGGGTTTTACAAAGAAGATGTATCAATCCTAGATGGTGAACTTACAAAAAGAAATTTATCTTTGATCAAACAAATAGAAAGAAATAATTGGGTTGCCTTACATTATAAAAAATAGTATAAGATGAGTACAGTTGAAAAAATTCAAGAAGAATTAGATCTTCTTATGCAGGAGGATAATAAATATGAAATTATTTTATATAATGACGATATTAACACATTTGATTTTGTAATTGATAGTTTGATTAGTGTTTGTGATCATACACTTGAACAGGCGGAACAATGTACAATACTTGTTCATTATAAAGGAAAATGTACTGTTAAAACAGGAGAATATAAAGAGTTGAAGTCAAAGTGTTCTAAGTTATTAGACTTAGGGCTTTCTGCTGAAATAGTTTAAAATGGAGAATGTTTTTAAATATTATGAGTTTTCCAGTTTTTTTGAGGATAAATCAGAAACATTTTTAGAATCTTCAATAAGCTATACTGAATTAAACGAACAATATTTCTTAATTTTTGAGAAAAAAAAAATAGTAGAAAGGGAAGTATATAATTTATATGTTTCAAAATATAAATCAAAGAAAAGTATAGGAGCTGAGAAGCCTGAAATATTAGAATTATTAGTTGAAAATTATGATAAATCTATACCAGAGCATAGAATAATTATAAAAAAATATATGTATTAAGAAAAAAAATATTTTTTTTTGTGACTAAATAAATAATTTTGTGTCAAATAAATGTAATAATTAATAAAAAAACATAGTGAAAACTATAAATTAAAAAAAAAACAGAAATAATTAGTAATAGTTTGTTTTCACTAAATAAGAAATTCCTATTTTAGCGTTATGGATTTCATTACCAAAGGATTCGATTTAAAAACGAATCATCAAATGATACTCATGTTAGAATAAAAGCAATTTTTTTAAAAATATATACAATAGTAGTAGTTAGTTTTTATACTAAGTTTGGTTAGACGAAAAGGCCTTGAATGTTTATTCAAGGTCTTTTTAATTAGTTCAGAAAGTAAAGTAGTCAAAAGAAGCCTTTTTTATTTAGAAACTTGTAAATTTTACTTTATAGAATAATTAAAAACTAAAATTAGTTTTTGTGTGTATTACACAATATTGCTAATAAGCAATATTATAACAAGAAAACACCTTATATTTAATTTAGAAAGATGCTTGAACGATCATTTATTTTGCAATAATTTTAAATCGTGAAATGATATAAATTCTATATTGAGTATTTATTTAGAGTTCTTAATAATTCTGATTTTGAAAGAAGATATTTATACTCTGTATCAATAAATTTTAATTGATTTTCTATTAGTTTTACTTCTCTGTAGTTAACTAAAAAGAGAGAACCTTCTCCTAGGCTAAATTTACGCTCTTCACTTTTTACTAAACTTTCGTAGTCAGTAATAAGTTCATTTAGTATAATATACTGTTGCTCATATGACTCTATTTGTTTTACTGTAGCATTTATTTTGTTTTTTAAATTGACTTTATTCGTAGCAATATCAAAATTTAGTTCCTTGATTTTAAGTTTTATTAATTTTAATTCTCCTCGCTCTTTTCTTAAAAACAAGGGGAAATTCATTTTAATGCCACCTTTATAATTAGACGTGTTAAATGAGTTTATACTTCTGTATTTAGATGAAAGAAAGTTGTATTGAATATCAAGTTTAGGAAGCAAATTGTTTAATCTTAATTTTTTTTCAACGATCATACTTTTCTTTTTTAGTTCGAGTTTAATTAGTTTGGGGTGATATTCTATATTAAATTGATTAGCATTTTTAATTGATGAGTTTAATACTTGATCGATAATTTTAATAGTTTTGTTGTCGGGGTATATTTCTTCTTTTAGTTCAAGAGGTGTATTCCCGACAGTCCATAAAAAATTACTCGTTTCTAATTTTATTTTAATGTAATTAATTTTTGCTTTTTCAAGGTCTAATTTTCTGTTTTTTAAATTAATACTAGCCTCTAGTGTGTCAATGGCTGGTTTATCTCCAGATTCAAAGCTTTTTTTGATATTTAGTAATCTTGTTTGAGCATTTGATAGATAGTTTAGATAGATTTCTTTCGAACGATAAGATTTTAACCATTTAAAATACGTTTTTGTAGCTTCGTAAATAATTTTATTTATTAAAATTTTTTGCTCTTGTTTAGTTTGTAAATTAAATAATTTTGCTTTTTTCAAAGCGGCCATTCTATCATTTATGAGAAGCCCTCTCATAAGAGACATGGACACACCAGCACTTAAAAGTCCTTCTTTAGGCGTTTTTAGTTCTGGATTTAAGTATATTCCATCATTTGTTTCATAATTAGCCTTAATTTCGACTCCATACCATGTAGGAATTTTAAAAGTATTACTTAGTTTATTATAGTATCTAGTTTGTTTGAATAATTTTTTATCAAAATCAATTTCAATTTTAGGGTCAAAACCGCCACGAGCTTTCATTAATTTGACTTCACCTTCAGAGGAGATTAATTTAGCTTGCTTTACAATTGGATGAAATTTTTTTACATATCCTAAGTATTCTTCTAAGGATAGCATGTCTGAATTTTTTTGGGAAAAAAGAGAGAGACTTATAAGGTAAAAAAAGAATAAAAGCTTTTTCATTAATTTACAAGTTTATGTTCTAGAGGGGTTGCTTAATTTATTTTTTATTCGTAGTTATTGGCTTTTTTTGTGGTTGGTAAAAATTAGGTGGAAAACTGTTTATCTGACGCCATAATTCATACCAAATAGGAACATTTTCTAATAAGGCTATTGTCCTAGCACCAGAGCCAATCCTTATAGCAGTTGGCCAAGACGCAGTATTGTCATCAGGAATCAATAGTACTCGAAACATCCCATTACTGCTTATAAAGTTTTCAATAGCTACAACTTTAGCTCCATAGGTACCATAGGATAGATTTGGCCACCCACTAAACACAATCGCTGGCCATCCGTCAAATTGAACTCTTACTTTTTCTTCAAGATGAATAAGAGGAAGGTCAATAGGTCTAACAAACATTTCTACTGCTAAGTCATAATTGGCAGGCATAATACTTACAAGTTCTTCTCCTGCTTTAAAAGTTTCACCTAAGCCAGATTTAATAGCTTTATTAATGAAGCCATCCTGAGGTGCAGTTATAAACATTAAGCTACCTCTTTTTTTATAATTAGCAAAGTTGGTTTCTAATTTAGATACTTGAACTTCTGCATCAAAACTATTTGATTGTGCAGTGAAAAGACTACTTTTAGCTTTAGCAATTTTATCTGCATAAGTTGTCATTAAAGTTGAAATTGCCAGCTCGGCATTTATAACTTTATTTTTTGAGGATAGAAGCTTGTTTTGTTGAGAAATTAATTTAGCATTCGCTTCTAATTGCTTAGCTTTTTTCTCTTCAACATCTTTTACAGCTTTGAGCCCTTCTTTTTGAAGAGATACTGTTCTTTCAAATTGAATTTTAGCAATATCATTTTTTGTTTTTATAGCTTCTAAATCGATACTATCGCTTTTAACAGTCAGAAGAGCCTGGGTAAGTTTATTTTTAACTTGATCTAATTTTAAAATTCGTTCTTGATTTAAGGCTTTTATTTGATTTTGAAGAGCAAAAATTTTGTTTTTATATGCTGTAACGGATAAGGATTTAGCACTAAGCTGAGACCCCGTTCTTTCCGTTAATTTCTTATCAAAATAATCACTTTTTATTTCTGAAATTCTAAGTATAGTGTCACCTTTTTTTACTAAATCTCCCTCTTGAACAAACCATTCTTCAATTCTTCCAGGTATTTGAGACTGTAATGTTTGGGGTCTTTGACTTGGTTTTAATGTAGTTACATTACCTTTCCCTGAAATATTTTGAGTCCAAGGAAGAAATAATATTACAAAAAGAATTAAAATGAAAATAAGTAAAAAATTTTTAAACTTTTTATGATACTCTCTTGTAAAAATCTCTTGGCCCGATTTAAGAGAGGTCAAATCTATATTTTTAGAGATATTATTTTTTGAAATGTTTAGCATAAAGACGTGCTTTAATTTTTTATGTTTCCTTTTTCTAATACAATATTTTTATTGCATTTGTCTTTCCAGTTAGGGTTACTACTAACAACAACTAAACTCCAAGGTTGTTTAGGGCTTGTTAGAAAGTCTATTATTTTTTTTGTTTCATCTCCTTTAAATTGATCAAGTGGGTCTTCCAATATTAAAACTTTTGGTTTTTTAGCTATTGCTCTAGCTAAAACAATTTTTTTTGAAATTGTGAAAGCTATTTGTTGTCCCTCTGGTTTAAGTATTGTATTGAGCCCTTTTGGTTGTGTTTTTATGTAGTCTGTTAGTCCTACTTTGTCAAGTATCGAAAAAATAATTTCATCGGTAATTTCTGTATTTCCAAAAGAAATATTTTCTCTAATAGTTCCTTTAAAAGGAGTTTCTTCTGATAGAGAAAGCCCTAGTTTACCTCTGTATTTTTTAATAAAAAGACTTTCAATGGATAAATTATTGATGAAGATACTTCCCGATGTTGGTAAGTTAACTCCAGAAATTAATTGTAATAAGCTAGATTTACCACTTCCACTTTCACCTTCAATAAGAATTCTATCATTAGGATTTATAGTTAATGAAATTTTATTAAGAATAGGCCTATTGAGTTCTTTTACTACATAGCTTGCTTCATGTAGTTCTATGGTAAGATTATTTTCATTTTCTATTACCTCTCCCTCTTGTGGTTCAAGAGGCTTATCGTTAACTTGACCAATTTTTTCTATTGATGTTAAAACATCATAATAAGATTCTAGTCCTAAGATTAATTTTTCAACAGAGTTAATAATTAATAAAATTATAATTTCAGCTGCTACAAATTGACCAATGTTCATTTTTTGATTTAACACAAGAAACCCCCCCATAAAGAGTAAACCAAAAGTTACTACTACCTTGAATCCAATCATTTTTTTATATTGTAGTACTAATATTTTAAAATGATTTTCCCTTGCGTTTAAATAATCTGCAACAAGGTCGTCACATTTTTGAAGTGCTAAATTAGTTTTACCAGAAACTTTAAAGCTAACAACAGCTCTAGCTACTTCTTGAAGCCAATGTGCAACTTTATATTTGTTTTTTGATTCTTCTAGACTTGTATCTAATCCTTTTTGAGCTGTGTACTTGAAAACGGCAAAAATTAACAAAACCAATAGAAGACCAAAGATTATAAAGAAAGGGTGGTAAAAAGACAAAAGAACAAGTGCAAATATGATTTGTAAAAATGCAGAAGGAACATCTATTAACAATTTAGCAAGACTTTTCTGTATCGTGAGAGTGTCAAAAAAACGATTGGCTAATTCAGGCAGGTAATAGTTGCGTAACTCACTCATTTTAATTTTGGGAAAACGATAGCTTAACTCAATAGAAGCTCTTGTGAAAATCCGTTGTTGAATTGTTTCTATTATTCGG
This sequence comes from Tenacibaculum profundi, assembly GCF_057162725.1. Lineage (NCBI taxonomy): Bacteria > Pseudomonadati > Bacteroidota > Flavobacteriia > Flavobacteriales > Flavobacteriaceae > Tenacibaculum > Tenacibaculum profundi. Next base: position 1,488,866 of record NZ_CM169894.1, on the reverse strand, counting down.
ATCTGCATCAGTTTTAAGATGCCAGAAAAAGCGACGCCACCAGTAACAAGTATAATTAAGATTATCCACGAAGCTGAAACTTGTGCTCCTTGAATTAAATTTATAATAGCTTGTATTCCTAATGGTAAAGATAGGGCAACTAAACCCTCAAAGATAGCAAAATAGGCAATCTGTAAAATATCTTTCCTTTCCAATTTAATTAATCCAAGAAACCGTTTCCAAGGAGTAAGTACATTATTTGCCATTTCGTAAAGTGTTAAGGGTTAAATTTGTTAAAAACTCTGTAGGACTTAATAACTCACTACAACTAGTTACTGAAGGGAAATGTAATTTCATGTAGTGCTGATGAAGTGCACTCTCGGTAATAGTTCCTGCTAAACTCAGTGCATATTTATAGGATTTGTCATATAGAGAGATTATTTCTGCTAGTCTTTTTATTACACGTTTATATGCTTTGAAATAACCAACTTTATTTTCGTTGTCTACCTCTTTTGTTAGGTAGCATTTTGAGTTTTCATGGATTATTATCTTATTTAGAATAACCTCGTTAATATGACCATAATTATTATCCTGCTTCGTTTTTCTAGTTACAACATCTATAGCTCGAATTAATTTATTTTTTGAGTCATTGATGCTATATGTTTCTAACACTAATTGATATTCTATCCATCCCCAATACCAAGAAGTTAGATAAATTAAAAGCTCATGCTTACTTTCAAAATATCGGTATATAGAACTTTCATTGGAACCTATTTCTTTTCCAAGCTTTTTGAAGTTAAAGTTTTCAAAACCTATTTTCTCAATTATAACGATGCTGTTTTCTATAATTCTTTTGCCCAAATTAGATGACTCAGGATCTTTAATATAGGTTCCTTCTGGAATGAAAATTTTTATATTAGAAAGTAAACCCTTCATTTTTAAGATTATTTCCTGCAAAATTAATAGTATTACTTTTGATTTTAATCGTATATTGTGTTAAAATAAAGTAAAATTTATACAAAATCTCTCTTTATTAGACGTTTATTAATATTGGTTTGATTGTTATAAAACCATAACTTCTAAAATCTACATGGTCATAATTAAAAATTTTATAAAATTGAATTTGATTTACACTTTTTAATAGGAAAGAAAAAGGTAACGATTACGTTGTATTATAAGTTATTTCGAATAGACCTCTATTTAAAGAAAAATTGTAAATTCGCGAATCAAGATATGATGCAATGTTAGATAAATTACAAATTGTTAAGCAACGTTATGATGAAGTGTCTGATTTGATTATTCAGCCTGATATTATTTCAGATCAAAAACGTTATGTTCAATTAAATAAGGAATATAAAGACCTAGGTAAGGTTGTTGAGAAAGCAAATGAATACGAAGGTTTGTTGGCAAATATAGACGAAGCTAAAGAAATTATTGCTGAAGGAAGTGATGTTGAAATGGTAGAAATGGCTAAAGCAGAAATGGATGAGGCGAAGACTCGTATTCCTCAATTAGAGGATGAAATTAAGTTTTTATTAATTCCTAAAGATCCAGAAGATGCTAAAAATGCTGTAGTTGAATTAAGAGCAGGAACAGGCGGAGATGAGGCGAGTATCTTTGCAGGAGATTTATATAGAATGTATTCAAAGTATTGTGAAAGTAGAGGGTGGAGCGTTTCAATAGTTGATTTCAGTGAGGGTACAAATGGAGGATTTAAAGAAATACAATTTGAAGTTACTGGTGAAGATGTTTACGGGACGTTAAAATTTGAAGCTGGTGTACACCGTGTTCAAAGAGTTCCTCAGACAGAGACGCAAGGACGAGTACATACATCAGCGGCTACATGTATGGTTTTCCCAGAGGCAGAAGAGTTTGATGTAGAGATTAACCCTAAAGACGTAAGAATTGACTATTTCTGTTCTTCAGGTCCTGGAGGACAATCTGTCAATACAACTTACTCGGCTGTTAGGTTAACTCATATACCAACCGGATTGGTAGCTCAGTGTCAAGATCAAAAATCACAACATAAGAATAAAGAAAAGGCATTTAGAGTATTACGCTCACGGTTATATGATCTAGAATTAGCTAAAAAGCAAGCGGAAGACGCGGCTAAAAGAGGTTCAATGGTAACTTCTGGAGATCGTTCCGCAAAAATTAGGACATATAATTATCCTCAGGGCAGAGTAACAGATCATAGAATAGGCTTGACTTTATATGATTTACAAAATATTATAAATGGGGATATTCAGAAGATTATCGAAGAATTAATGCTGGCTGAAAATACATCAAAATTAAAAGAACTTGGCGAAACAATATAAAAAGGAATTGAGTTTTGTTCCTTTTTATATGTTATTTAATTTTAGATGTCAATAAAATTTCATAAATTGCGAAACTATTTGTGTTCTATCTCAAATTAAAAAATATTTTAGAGTTATATATTCTTCTGGAGAACAAACAAATTTTTCGAAGTACATTTTAATTTCTTTTTTATTTAGAATAAAATCTTTTGATTTTACCTATTTAAGGATAATCAAAAGAGACGGACTTTCTGGCTATATGATTTATTATACTGTTGAATGTTTTTAGAACTCAAATAAATAATTATTGTATAATAAAATTATAGACATATGTTAAAAATATTAGTAAAAGAAGGTGAAAATATTGATAGAGCCTTAAAACGTTACAAGAAAAAATTCAGAGATGTAAAAGTTCTGCAACAATTAAGAGAAAGAAAGCAGTATGTTAAACCTTCTGTTTTGAGAAGAGCAGAGGTTAAAAAGGCAGCCTATAAGGAACAACTTTTTAAAGAAGATTAATAAATAAAAAAAACTCAATCAAATTTTGATTGAGTTTTTTTTATTTATTAATCTTTTTAGATTAGGCGGTAAATAAGTTGTCTATTTTTTCTCGCTCTTCAGCTGCAAGAGCTGCGTCTACCAGTATTCTACCACTATGCTCATCTATTGTTATTTTTTTTCGATTGGCAATTTCTAATTGAACTTGAGGAGGTATCGTAAAAAATGAACCGCCTGCAGCACCTCTTTCTATAGAAACTACAGCTAAACCATTTTTAACTTTTTTTCGGATTCTTGAGTATGCTTTTAATAAATGATCATCTATTGACTCAGAAAACTCCTCAGATTTTTGCTTTAATAATTCTTCTTCTTTTTCTGTTTCTTTTAAAATAGCATCTAATTCATTTTTCTTATGAGACAAATGGTTTTCTTGCTGAGTTAACTTTGACTTTGTATTGTTAATAACCTCATTCTTTTGAGTGATTTTAACTTTAAATTCTTTGATGCGTTTCTCAGATAATTGAATTTCAAGTTCCTGATATTCGACTTCCTTTGTTAAAGAGTCAAATTCACGGTTGTTTCTTACATTTTTTTGCTGTTCTTCGTATTTAGAAATCAATGCTTTTGCTTCAGTAATTGCTTGTTTTTTTGCAGAAATATCACTTTCTAAACTCGTTACATCATTGGCAAGATTAGAAAGTCTTGTGTTTAATCCGGCAACTTCATCTTCTAAATCTTCAACTTCTAAAGGTAATTCACCTCGAACGTTTCTAATTTCATCAATTCTTGAGTCAATTAGCTGTAAATCATATAACGCTCTTAATTTTTCTTCTACCGTTATGTCTTTTTTTGCCATCTTTTATAAATAGTATATTGGATTTGTACTTTCTTCACTTAAAATAATCGCAAAAGTACTAAATTTTTTGCTAAGATAATCAACCAATAAATTTTTTGTAAAACGTTCACTTTCGTAATGACCAACATCAATTAGCAAAATTTTTTCTTCTGATTTAAAAAAATCATGGTATTTGAAGTCAGCACTAATATAAGCGTCTGCTTTTGCTTTTATAGCATTGTTGATGGCAAAACTACCTGATCCACCAAGTACTGCAATGTTTTTAATAGACTTCCCAAGTGGTTTTGTATGCCTTACACACTTAGACTTAAAAGTTTTCTTTACAAAATTAAGAAAACTACCTTCATCTAGTGCATTTTGAAGCTCACCTGACATGCCCATTCCTATATTTTGATTTTTATTGTCAAGGGTAACTAATTCGTAGGCAACTTCCTCATAAGGGTGATGTCTGAATAAAGATTCTAAAATAGTATTCTCTTGATAGTCGTTGTATGTAACCGAAATACATGTTTCTGGACTAAAAGTTAGTTCACCTTTTTTACCAACTACAGGGTTTGAAAGATTTCCTCCTTTGAAACTGCCAGTACCTTCAATATTGAATGAACAATGATCATAGTTTCCAATATTTCCAGCCCCGGCTTTAAATAATTTACTCCGTAAAGCAGCTGCATTTTCTCTAGGTACGTACGTTGTAAGCTTTTTAATTAATCCCTTTTTGGGAATTAATGTTTTTAGATTTTTTAATCCAAGCATTTCACACATTTTCCCAGAAACTCCATATTTTACATTATCTAATGCGGTATGGATAGCATAAATAGCTATATCGTTTTTAACTGCACTCAGTACAACTTTTTCTACATAATTATTTCCATTTAATCGTTTTAATCCAGAGAAAATGATAGGATGAAAGCTAATAATTAAGTTGCATTTTTTTTCAATTGCTTCATTTACTGTTTTTTCTAAAGTATCAAGGGTAATTAATATACCTGTGACTATTGTATTAGAGTTCCCAACAAGTAGTCCAACATTATCAAAATCTTCTGCATAGGATAGAGGAGCAAGTTTCTCTATATGGTCAGTGATATCCTTTATTTTCATAATGGTTTTAATGATTTATAGATCACCAAAGTTAAGATTTTTAATTATTTTCGTTGAAATGAAATTAATTCGATTTTTACTTTTTCCGATAGCCGTCTTATTTGATTTAATTACATCAATCAGGAACTTATTTTTTGATTGGGAGTTTTTTAAGCAGCATAGATTTAAATTACCAGTAATAGTTGTGGGAAATTTAAATGTTGGGGGAACAGGGAAATCTCCGCAAGTAGAGTATTTAATTCGTCTTTTAAAAGATGAGTATAAGATTGCAATTTTAAGTAGGGGCTATAAAAGAAAAACAAAAGATTTTCAAATAATAGACATCAATCATTCTTCTGAAGATGTTGGAGATGAACCTTTGCAATTTTATAAAAAATTTGAAGAAGTTGATGTAGCTGTTGATTTTAATAGAGTCAATGGCATCAACCAACTTATAAAAAAAGTTAAACCACAGCTTATTCTACTAGATGATGCATTTCAGCATAGAAAAGTGAAGGGGAGTCTTTATATTCTATTAACAAAATATAATGATTTGTATTCCGATGATTTTGTTTTACCGACAGGTAATTTAAGAGAAAGTAAGAGAGGTGCTAAGAGAGCAGATATTATTATTATTACCAAATGCCCTCAAAATATGACAAAGGAAAAACGATCTTCCATAGTTAATAGGCTTAAATTACTAGATAAACAACAGATCTATTTTTCAAGTATTAAATATGATAAATTCATTTATTCAAATAATAATAAATTGTGTTTAAGTAATCTTAAAAATACAGAGATTATAGTTGTAACAGGCATAGCTAATCCATTGCCACTACTGGATTATTTAAGTCAGAATAATATAAAATATAATCATATAAAATTTCCAGATCATCATAATTTTTCGGAACAAGATTTTAACAAAATAAAAAAAATGCAAAGTAGTTTAAACACAGAAACAAAAATTGTATTGACAACTGAGAAGGATTTTGTTAGATTTGGAGCCTCGTTAAACAATCTCTTCTACTTGCCAATTCAAACAGTTTTTTTAGAGAAGGAAAAGCAGTTTAATGATTCTATCATAAATCACATTAAAAATAAAATCAATTAATTTGGTATCGTTTTTGTGCTAACTCTTTTTAATTTTAAGATTATGAAATCCGTTTTATTTGTTTTCTTTGCTTCTGTTTCATTAACACTTTTTTCACAAAATGAAGATGTAGTCATGAAACTTCATGAACTGCCAAAATGGGAACAGACATTTCAAATTGCTAAAAACAAAGCTAAAAAAGAAAATAAACCAATACTCATCTATTTTTCTGGCTCCGATTGGTGCGGACCTTGTATTAAGTTAGATAAAGAATTATTTCACACCAAAGAGTTTGTCGATTTTTCGAAAAACAAATTTATTTTGTATTTGGCTGATTTTCCGAGAAATAAAGATTTAGTTTCAGAAGAAACTAGAAAAATAAATGCAAAACTAGCTAGAAAGTATAAAAACTCTTTTCCATCGGTCGTAATAATTAATAGGAAAGGAAAGGTGCTAGGTGAAAGAAAAGGAAGCTATTTGTCAAGTTCGTATTATTCATTTTTTGAATCAGTTTTACATTAGCTTTTAAACTCTTTAATTGAGTTTGCCGCTATTTCTTTAATTTCTTGTTCATTTTCTCTCGGGCAAATTAAAAGAATATCATCTTTTTCGATAATTATAAAATTGTCTAGTCCTTTAATAATTACTTTCTTATTGTTCTCTGTTCTAATCATATTGCCATGAGAACTGTTTAATATTGTTTTTGCGCCAACTACAGCATTATTGTTGTCATCTTTGTCAAGTTTATGATAAAGAGATCCCCAAGTACCAATATCATTCCAACCAAAATTAGCAGGAAGAACAAACACATTCTGAGCGTGTTCCATTACACCAAAGTCTATTGATATATTTTGACATTTTTCGTAATTATCCTTTATGAAAGTTTTTTCTAATTCAGTATTGTAAATGTTGGGAACATCAAGAACTTTGACTATTTCAGGGAGGTGTTCATTAAATGCTTTAATAATACTTTTTACAGACCAGACAAATATTCCTGCATTCCATAGAAAATCTCCACTTTTTAAAAATTGTCTCGCCTTTTTTATATCTGGCTTCTCCGTAAAGTTTTTAACTTTCTTAACGGTTAAAGTATCATTTTCGAATTGAATATATCCATAGCCTGTATTTGGAGATTCAGGTTGAATACCGAGTGTCATTAAAATATCTTTTTCTGTACATTCATCAAAAGACATTTGGATATTATCTAAAAAATCAGCCTCATTTTCAATCCAGTGATCGGAAGGAGCAACAAGCATTAAGGCATCTGGATTTTCATTATATATTTTAAGGGCTGCATATAAAATGCATGGAGCAGTATTCCTCATAACAGGTTCTAAAAGAACTTGATCTTTTTTTATTTTAGGTAAATGTTCTAGTACTAAACTTTCGTAATTTGTATTAGTAGCCACTAAAATATTTTGAGAGGGAATTAATTTATTAATTCTGTCGAAAGTATTTTGAATTAGAGACTCTCCAGTACCTAACATATCATGAAATTGTTTGGGGTATTTTTTTGTACTTACTGGCCAAAATCTTGAGCCAATCCCACCTGCCATAATAACTGCATAACAATTACTTTCCATAAGATAATTTAAATTGATTTAATCTTTTTTGGTATTACTTCGGTATTTTGATTGAAAAGATATACTTTATTGTTGTTAAGGTTAATACACTCATAACGAGTTCTCCTTTTTGAGCCCTTTTGATATGTAACATCTTTAAAGTTAAACAGACTACCTTCTGAAAGTCTAAAAACAAAAGTTTTGCCTTTACCAGCAATACCATAGCGCAAAGCTAATGATAAATTTACATCTGTGTCCGTACTTGCTTTAGGATTTTTTAAATATTTAGCAAGATGTGGTAGTATAGATAAAGGATAAATGTCAGGTCGTAGAAAAGGAAGCATTAAATGCTGAAATATAATTTTCCATTCTTTTCCATGAGCTTGAACTTTTCCAAATTTGACATGCGTTACATGATGTGCAATTTCATGAATAAGTGTTAGTAAAAACTGATGAGGATTTAAGTTATTGTTTACTGTAATTTGCATTTTTCCATTACCAAGAGCTCTGAAGTCACCATGTTTTGTTTGGCGCTGATTCACAATTTTAAGAGTAACTTTATGCTCTTCAATAAGAAATTGTACGAGTGGTAAAGCCTTTTTTGGTATATATTTTTCTATAGACAAAAGATTTTTATTTAAGGGGTTGAATTTGATACTTGTAGGACTTTGCCGTTATAGTATCTATTCCCATTGATAGAGAATTCCATTATGTAGTCAGCCATTTCTTCTGCAGACATTGGGGCTTTATATCCAGGAAAAGCTTCTTCTAACATTTCAGTTTGTACAGCTCCTAAAGCAAGTACATTAAAAGCAATTTGTTGTTCTTTATATTCTTCAGCAAGTAGCTCTGAAAGTGTGATTACCGCTCCTTTTGCGGAGCTGTAAGCAGCTAAACCAGGGAATTTGACGCTACCTTGTACTCCTCCCATACTACTAATTGTTACAACGTGACTTTTATCGGGCATAAAAGGAAGAATATTTTTAGTTAATTCAGCAACTGCAAAAACATTTATTTTGTAGACACCTAGAAAATCATCTGAAGAAAGTTCAGAAAAAGGTTTATTGATTAATTTACCAGCATTATTAATCAAAATATCAACCATTTTCAAATTGGAACTAATGTAGTCTACAGCCTTATGGATACTTTTTAAATCAGATAAATCTGTTGAAATAGAGGTTATGTTTTTGAAGTTAAGTGTTTCTGTAGGTTCTATATTTCTTGAGAGTGCCAGAACTTTGTGACCTTGCTTAGCAAGTTTTTTTACCAGTTCAAATCCGACGCCTCTACTCGTGCCAGTGACAACGATATTTTTTTTCATCTGTTAAGTTTTAATTTTTAAGACCCCTTTGTAGGATCCTTCTATGTTTAGAACAAAAAAATTATTTGATTAAACAAGTTTAAGATCAAGAAAATCGTCTTTAGACGTTGTTTTATAATTTGCTTGCTGAATTTTATTAATTTGAATTGAATCTTCTATTTGTATAAATGAAGCTAACGCCTTGTAGGTTCTTAGAATAACAAAAGGCATGGCTAAACCAAAAGAAAAAATGATCAAAGCAAAATTAATAATGGTTAACCTAAAAATATCTCCTGTCCGAACATCAAGTTGGAACCTAGTTTTTATTTCATTTTGGTTTACTTCAATATTGTTTATATAAAACTGTAATAACTCCTTGATAAACCAAAAACTGTAAATGCCAAATGTTGAAGGGAATAAGAAAATAAACTTAATTTGTATCCAGAATAATTGAGCTCCTTCACCTTTGAATTCAAACGAAAGATTGCCAAATCTTAAATGACTGATAATATATTTTCTTAATTCAGTAAAAAACCAAGGAGTGTATATTCCCAGAGTTAAGAAGGTAGTTAAAAGACCTGAAAGAAATTTCCAATAAAGCTCAGATTTTGATCCTAAATAATGAAATTGTATTCCTTTCCAAAGTGTATTTTTTGCTCTGTACTTTAATGTTCCATGAATTACCATAGGAATTATTGAAATAAAAATAAAATAAGAGATAGCAAAAAGAAAAGGATATAACCTATTATTGGGGGCAATAAAAGAAGTGAACAAAAAGAGAAAAGTAATAGCTATTATAACGAGTAATATCAAGTAACTTTTGAAAACATCCTTAGCCGTTCCAACAAAATTAAAGCTATTTTCTTGGAGGATCGTTGAACGACAATGGAATTTTAATAACGCTACTTTTGCCCAAGGATAATATAAACCAAACGTAACTATTGTTAGTAAAATACTTTTAAAATAAAGTAATATAAATTGAGATGTATTACTATAGTATTTCATGGTTTTTTTATTTGTGTTATCTCTTAAATTCATTTTTATTAGAAGTAAATTTAATCTAGTCAGTAAAATTACTGAAATTATTTTTCAGAATCTTGTTTTAAATTTTAGTAAATAAAAAAACCGTCTATTTTAGACGGTTTTTTTATTTACTAAAATTAGATATAAATTAATTAATGTCCCAAAATATATTTGAGTTCATCGTATCTCCGTCCGAAAGCTTTTTTCTTGCTTCATCCCAGTTAGTTCTATTTATTAATTGTTCTTTTTGAGGATATGTTATCCTACTAGGAATTTTATTTAATCCTGGAACAATAGGTTCAAAAGTATCACCATTAAAGGTATCTCCTGGAACGACTAAAGTCTTAGGGAATGCTGATTTTCTGTATTCTGTCCAAGCTTCTAAACCGTCCATGTAAAGTGCAATATACTTTTGTGTTAGCACATTTTCTTCAGATGAAGAAGGTAGTGAACTGATATATGTAGTTGCATCCGATGAAGCGATTCCCCAAAATTCCATAGAAGCTTTTATACCATTCACATAGTGATTTTGATCCCATGACTTAAATTCTGACCTGATAAATTCAATTTCAGAATAGGTAAGAAGTGGTTGATTATAATCAGCTTTTATTATTTGCTCATGAGGTCTTCCTTCATTTTTAACCGCGCGTGCTGCGCTATTACCAAATCCATAAGGCACACCTATAACTTCTGTGGTTTCTTTTGCTTTATCAAAATAATGATCAACTCTAGGATCTTTATCTGTTAGTGTAGCAAAAGGTCCAACATTATTGTATAATAATTCAGTAAAAGGTAAAGCAGGTGCAAAATCTTCTCTTTTATTAACATTAAAAGCAACATGCCATGGCCCTCCTGTTAAGTCGTTCCCACCAAATTTAAAAGTAGCATTATCCATATTACTGGTAAATGCTTTGTTATCAGATTCGTTAAACACGGAGTTAGCTAAAGCTTGATCAGATTTAATTATATGTGATGCTAGTCGAAGTCTTAAAGAGTGTGCAAATTTTGACCAAAGAGTAGGATCTCCCTTATAAATATTATCACTTTTTTCGTAGTCTTCAAAAAAGACTCTTTTACTTAAATCCATCTTATTAGCGGCATCAAGTAGTTCTGCTAGTATATCTTGGTATATAATTTTAGCATCTGTATAAACAGGGCTTGTTATACCTTCTTTTAGTCTTAAAGCTTGAAAAGAAGGGTTGTCTTTTTGCCCAAAACTCCAATATGGAACATCTCCAAACGTATCGACTAGTTTGGTAAAGGTAAAAGCCATCATAATTCTTGCAACCTGTATCTGATTGTTATTATTTCCAAGAATAGCCATGTTTGGAGCAGTTTCTGGATTACTATTTAAATTAATGATTTCTTTCAAATCAGTTAATATTCTATATGGCCACTCCCAAAAGGATTCTATTTGACTTGTTCTTAGTGCATATCTATTTTCATCGGTATAGAATGTTTGTGCCCAATATTGAGAGAAACCTAAAAAACCTCTTCCTCCAGTCCATTGGTCATTCAATTCATAAGCTAAGTCAAATTGAGCGTTGGTTAGTAATGAGTTAGAAGTTGCAACAACAGGTTGATCAGGATTGTCTATATAATCGGTGTCACAAGCATGAAACAAAGTCATAAAAGCAAAACCTAACAGAGTATATTTTATTTTTTTCATCATTTTAATTTTTAGAAAGATAAGTTTAAGTTCATTCCGTATGATCTAACAGAAGGTTGTAATCCTCCTTCTAGACCTTGAATGTTGCCTGAACCAGTTGATACAGTTTCAGGATCAATACCATCATAATCAAGTCCCCATGTATATAAATTTCTACCGAAGAAGCTAATTCTTGCTTTTTCGAAAATTTTTAAGAAATCGCCTTTGAAAGTATATCCTAAAGAAACTTCTCTTAGCTTATAGAAACTGGCATCGAAAACATTTTGAGCATCTGGGCCGCCATAATGATTTGTCGCCCAGGCTTGCGCTCCTATGGTTTTTGTGTTAGGCGCTGTATTGGTAACTGTATATTTACCATTATTATCAAATGTAACGGTACCAGTTACGCCAGGTAAGGTTACGCCTGTTTCACGAATATTATTCGCAGCAGTTTCATATAACATTCCTGAAAACATTCCCCATTGATGAGTTGTAGAAAAGTATTTACCCCCTTGACTAGTTTCAAGCAAGATACCCAAATCAAAATTTTTGTATTTAAACGTGTTTTTTAGTCCTGCTGTAAAATCTGGGTTAACAGATCCTAAAGGAACTAAATCTCTTGTAGCTGCATATTTTCCTGAATCATTGATTACCTTATTACCGTTATTATCGTAGATAAAATTAGTACCCATTATTGTACCATACTGCTCGCCAACTACAGCTGTGATTTGAGTTCTAAAGGGAGCACTTGATAGTAAAATAGAATTTAAACCTTCTTTAAGTTCTACTAATTCATTTTCATTTTTTGCAAAATTCAGATCGACGTCCCACGTAAAGTTATTATTGGTTACAGGTTTAATACCTAATTGTACCTCTATACCTTTATTCGTCATTTTACCAGCATTGATTAGCTGAGAACCATAACCAGTGGAATAAGAAAGGTCAAGTGGTATAATTTGATCAGTAGTTTCATTGTTGTAATACGTGAAATCTATATTTAAACGTCTATTCCAAAAACTTAATTCAGTACCTACTTCCCATGTAGTGGTAGTTTCATTTTTAAGATTAGGATTTAACAATCTATTAGCCGCAGAAACCCTACCTACTGAATTAAAAGGATCTCGTATTAAAAAAGTATTAATAACTCTGTAAGGAGCAGTATCGTTACCCACTTGTGCCCAACCAGCTCTCAATTTACCATAATTAAACCAAGAGGAATCTTCGAATAAAAGATTGTTAAATACCCATGCAAGAGAAGCAGAAGGGTAGAAGTACGAATTATTATCTTCAGGAAGCGTTGATGACCAATCGTTTCTCGCAGTTAAATCTATAAATAGCTGGTTGTCAAAAGATAAATTTAAACTTCCAAAAATACTGTTTACTTTTTTAACACTTTCGTTAGAAGTTCTGGCAAGCGGGCCTCTTCCATTATTGATATTGTAAATATTTGGTATGCCTAAACCTCCTGTTGTAGAAATTGCTCTAGAACTTAAACGGTTGTCTCTTATATTACCTCCAAGTAAAGTAGAAAACTTAAATTTGTCAGATAGTTCTTTGTTGTATGCGGCTGTAAATTCATAATTGTATTCTTTAAAGTCATAGGTTCTTTCTAAATAAGAAGACTGTGATTGAGAACCAATAGCTGTTCTTTCTGAATTTCTAAAATTATAGGTGTCAGCATAAATACTACCTTTTAAAGTTAAATTGTCCGTAACACTATAAGCTAAACTTCCAGCTCCATATATACGAGTTCTTTTGTCTTCAGGTGTATTCTCGTAAATTGTCCAGTATAGGTTGTCCGAGTAATTAGGTTCGGCTTCGTTCCAAGCTTTCCTATTCCAAGTTCTTTGAGTACCATCTAGATTTTTGTAATTTTTGAGTCTCTCATAGTCTAACTGTCTGTGTCCCCATTGAAATAGTTTTTGAGTAACGCTATTGTCAGTGTAGCCTATAACAGGACGTTGTCCTTTCGTTTCAACATAATTTAAGGAAGAAGTAGCTGTTAAATTACTAGCAAGTCTTTGCGTTAAGCTTAATTTGGCAAAATGTTTGCTAATTTTTGTATTAGGTATAATACCAGTTTGTTTTTGATGCCCTAAAGAGAATAAAAAGTTTCCTTTGTCAGTAGCGGTAGTTAAGCTTATCACATTATTGGTAGCAATACCCGTTTGAAAAAAGCTATCGACATCGTTTTCAGGAGCTACCCATGGTCTAGTTTTTAAATAGTCATTAGGAAAACTTTTTTGATCAAATGCATCCCAATGTAAAACATTTAAGTTAGGATCATACTTAGGTCCCCAACTTTCATCTGTAGCATAGTCCACGAGCATGTATTCCGTACCATTTATAGTTTCTGTAGCAAAACCATTTTTACCTCCATTAGACGTTGATACTATACCACCACCACCATATTCTCTTTGAAGTTTAGGTAAGATGGCTACATCGGATAAAGTAATTGTAGAATTTATGTTGATCCCCAGTTTTTTAGAGTTCTTTCCCTTTTTGGTAGTTATTAAAATAACACCGTTTGATGCTCTTGATCCATAAAGTGCAGCAGCCGGACCTTTTAAAACTGTTAAAGACTCAATGTTACTTGGGTCTATGTCATTTATGGTACTACCAAAATCAACACCTCCTGAACCTCTTTGCGTATCATTCGTATTAAAATTTGAATTATCCATAGGAATTCCATCAATAATAAAAAGTGGTTGATTTTCACCTGTGACAGAATTAGTTCCTCGGATAAGGATGCGTTGCGAGCCACCTAGATTTCCTGATGGAGAATTAATTTTTAAACCAGCTACTTTTCCAGAAAGGGCGCTGATAGCATTATCGTTTTGCGCAGCTGTTAAGTCAGAAGATTTTACCTTAGGCGCCGAGTAGGCTAAAGATCTTTCTTGTCTGTTTTGACCAAAGGCTGTAACAACAACTTCATCTAATACATTGTCATTGGCCATTATTACATTCATTTTATTGGAGTTTCCAACAGTTTTTTCAATAGTTTTCATTCCAATGAAACTGAATACTAAAATATCTCCTGAATTTGCTTTTATGGTATAATTACCATCAAAATCAGTTTCTGTTCCTTGAGTAGATCCTTTTTTCAATATAGAAACCCCGGGAAGTGGTCCTGAATCATCTGATACAGTTCCTGAAATCGTTTTTTCTTGTGCAAAAATTACTTGCACACCTAATACTAGGAGCAGTATTAGTGTTCCAATAAACTTTGTTTTCATTGCGTAATTGATTGAATTAATTCTTTCAAAATTCTTAAATTAAACTTTAATAAGCAAAGAAATAAGTTGAGAATTGAGAATTTTAACGCTCCAATTATTTATGTAAAATGCTAGTTTGTTGTAATTGAGTGTTTTATTTGAATGTTGTTTTTTTTTTACTTTTTGTTAGATAAATTGTTGTTTAGTATGTGGAATATTTCTTTATCAATTATTTAATTAGCATTCAACTGTTGTACCAGAAAGAATTTATTTTTTTAAATAAAAGCTTTTTGTTAATTATTATTAATTGATATTTAATTGTTTATATGGTGTGAGTAAGTTTCGTGTTTAACGTAAGAGTTAATTATTTTCTTTAAACACAGTTGTCATAATTATAGCTGTTTTTTCCAAAAAAGAGGAGAGAATAGGTTTTATTGAATTACTTATTTTATAATCAATATTTTGTGTTGTGTTTTTATTTTTGGCAGGCTATGTTGGTTATACAGCTAGTTAATGGCAAAATAGGGATATAAAAATAAGTAAAATATCTTTTCGATCTTTTTTAGTGAAGTTCTATAAAATTAAACAACATATTCTAAAAATGTCAGATATTGAGGTGGAAGGAGTTGGGTAAATAAATGTTGTTATTAATCAAGCTAATAAAGTTTTAAAAAGGGGTTGTTGAAAAAAAGATAAGCGGAAGTGTATTAAAAAAAATGTCAGTTACTTAAAAAATATGGTGACCAACTACAAATAATAAGAAGAAGTAGCTATGGTAAGCTTATTTATTTGTTATCTAGATACTTTCGTAAGATGACTATATTTAGAATGGATAACTTAATCGTACTATTATTTAAATCTTCTAAAATAGCTAATAACTAATAAATTAAATATTTTTAAAAATCATAATAGAAGCTACATGTTTAAAATCTTGTATAAACAGTTATACAAAAAGACTATTCTGAAAGGTTGTAAAGTATTACCCTAGGTGCAGTTTATTATGGTAATGAAAATTATCTCGATTTAAAAATTATATACATTGGTACTTTTTGAAGCATAATTACTTCTATAAAAACCAAAATAAAAAAAATACGGTCTTTTTGGTCTAAATTAAGAATGAGGAGTCAGATACTTTTTACCAATTTATTAGACAGGAAACAGCAATGCTGATTGCTTTGAAAAAAGTTAAATATTATGCTTTACTAGGCAAAAAATAGTTATTTCTAATTGTTTAGGTACTCATACCATAAAAAAATAAATTTAGATAAATTAGACTTGTTGCAATGGTTTATAATCTTAAAAA
This sequence comes from Tenacibaculum profundi, assembly GCF_057162725.1. Taxonomy (NCBI): domain Bacteria; kingdom Pseudomonadati; phylum Bacteroidota; class Flavobacteriia; order Flavobacteriales; family Flavobacteriaceae; genus Tenacibaculum; species Tenacibaculum profundi. The sequence goes on along the minus strand of NZ_CM169894.1, from coordinate 1,473,018 downwards.
TTTCAGTTTAACTCTTAAATTTAATTATCCGATTTTATAATTATTACTCAATAAAACGACTTCAAAAGCGATATAAAATATATTAAAAAAAGAAAATCGTCTAAAATTATCTTTTAGACGATCTCTATATTTTTATTTATAACAATAACGTTATTTAAATAAAATTAGTTGATTAAATATTTAGTTATCCCATCCAACTCTTTTAAATAACAAGTCGTCATCTCTGCCGGGAGCATTATTGTTGAATAAATATTCATTTTCTGGATAATACCATCTTCTTGGTATAGAAGTACCTGTTACAGGTGTTAAAGAGGGAATACCAGTCCTTCTCCAATCGCTGAAGGCTTCTGGTTGAACAAACATTCCTATATATTTTTGAGTCATTATATGGTTCATGGTAAGGCTTCCGATACCTGGATTAACGGAAGTTTGAGCTACATAAGCATCATATTCTGTAGTAGATAAACCTATCTCTTCAAACGAGGCTCTAATTCCATTTAGGTAAGCTGTATGTTGTTCAGCTGGATTAGTCGAGGTTTCTGCAATTATAAATTGTATTTCTCTATATGAAATCAAATCTTCTCTCTGATTATTGGTGAAATATGGATGACTAGCATTGAAAGTAACACCTAAAACTCCTAATCTATCGGTGTCATTTAGACCTTGCATAATACTTCTTAATGTAGGGTGGAACTCAATATCTCCTTCTCTTTCAGTATTAAATCCATACCAAGGAGCATCATTGCCACTACCAGGATAAGTGAACCCCATATTATCGCTTCTGCTAGTAAAACCCATTTTTGCTTCTGAAAGAGCATTGGCATTATCACCTAAATGCAAGTAATATCTTGCTAAGATACTATGAGCAGCTAATTTCCATTTAGTAATATTTCCACCGTAGATTACATCATCATTTCCAGGAGCTATAGTTCCCGCTGGACTATCAAAAAGTGTAAAAGCGTCTGTCAATAATGTTTTGATAGCAGGGTATACGACACTACTTTGGCTATCGTAAATAGGGCTAGAATTCTCCTGTCCTAGACCAGCTTCAGTGTATGGAATATCTCCAAAAACATCAGTAACCATCATTAAGGTATAGGCTTCGAGGGTTTTTGATATTCCCAAATAGTGATTTAGCCCATTAGTTGATGCTTCGTTTTTTACAGCTTTTAGTTCGATAAAAACTTTTTCATAAAGTTGTGTCCAAGGTTGATTGAATCTTACAGGTTGAATATCATATTTGTTAAAAGATTCCCATTGTCTTTCAACACCTTCTACATGCTGAATAAACATTGTATTAAAGTTTGAAAATAATCCACCTTTAGAGTCAATAAGAGCTAATTCAATTGACGGTAAGGCAACATTAATAGGAATGCTTAGAGGTGCATTAGGATCTGAATTGTCTGTATCTTCAAAATAACTTTCACAAGAAGTTATAATAAAAGTAGATACAAAAAGAATGAATATATTTTTTAAGTTAATATCTTTAAGTTTCATTTTCTCAGTTTTTTAAAAGGTTAAACCCATTTTAAACATATATGATCTAGTTCCAGGGTTGTTGAAGTAGTCAAATCCCTGTCCATTACCATTACCAGTTAAACTAGTCTCAGGATCAACACCATTGTAATCAGTATCGATCCATAGATTTCTTCCTGTAAAAGTAAAGTATGCACTTTCGATTAATATATTTTCAAATAATTTCTTTGGTAATCTGTAAGAAAAAGAAAGTTCTCTTAATCTAATCCAACCGCCATCATCTACAAATTGTTCTCCTACTGATCCAAAGCCTCCAACATTAGAAGTCCAATAGTTGCGATCTCTTACAATGGCTATATTGTTTGGTGAACCATCAGGTAATAGTCCATCTAAAACTATTGGAGTTTCTTCCCTGGTATCAGCCGTTAATTGAGACCTTCCGAAGAAAGATAATGCCCATGCCGTACCATTCCAAACATCTCCCCCCTCTTTCCAGTCTAATAAGAAGCTAAGGGAAAAGTTTTTGTAGCTAAATGTGTTATTCCAACCCATTATAAAATCTGGGGTAGGATTACCTATAACACGTTGCTTATTATCTATACGTTGATAACCTGTATTTGGGTCTATCATAACAGCTCCACCTGGAATAGACAAGCTTGTGTCTGAAGCTGTACCAGCTTCTTCTCTTAGGTAGGCTCCTCCAACAATGGCTCCATAAGGTAAACCTTCAACTAAATAACTACCAGCAGTACCAAAACCAGCTAAGAATAATCTTTCTATTCCAGGGGCAAGTGTTTCTACAATAGTTTCGTTTTTACTCCAGTTAATCGTTGTATCCCAACTGAAATTTTCTGTAGAAATAGGTTTTGCGCCTAATGTAACTTCCCATCCATCACCTGTCATTGTACCAGCATTAACCCAAATATTTGTAAATCCTGATGAAGGGGCAAGTGATGCGTTTAAGATGGCATCCTCTGTTTTATTCTGAAAATAAGCAACGTCCAGGGTTAGTTTATTTCCAAAGAACCTCAAATCAACTCCATACTCTTTCGTAGTTGTTAATTCTGATTTTAAGTTACCATTACCAAGAATATTATTTTGTTCGAATGAAGTAAGTCCGTTAATAGGGAAATTTAGTCCATTACCCCAACCACCATTAATATTATCTCCATCACCTCCGCCATTTTGTGTATTTGTAGTAGAAGTTAAATATTCGAAAGGAGGTGGTGATCCAACCTGTGCCCAAGAAGCTCTTACTTTACCAAACGATAAAACATCGTTTTTAGGTAATACTTCTGTGAAGATAAAAGAACCCGATACAGAAGGATAGAAGAAGCTAATGTCAGAAGGATTATAATCTTTCACAGGTACACGTAATCTAGAATCATAATCTTGTCTTGCTGAAAAGTTAAGATAAGCCATTTTTTTCCATCCAATTTGGGAATTTATAAAAATACCAGTTGTTTTATATTTTACCAAATCTTCAGATGCTAAAATAGTTGACGCATTGCTAATATCTAAGAATCCTGGAAAAGCCAAGTTGTTTCCATCAATACTGTTAGTTTCTCTAGTATAGCTAAAGAAGTTAGTCCCTAGCATATAGTTGAATGAGAAATCACTAGAAAAATCAATGTCACCAGTAATAAAAGCATTCACATCAAATTGTCTGGTGAAATAATCATCTAATAGTATTCTACCGTTTCTATTTGCGTTGGAACCAATTTCAAATGATTGCTTTCTTTTATCGCTTGTAACATCAATACCAGCATTAAATCCAAAATTTAACCATTGACTATAATTGTAAGTTGTTTTGAAATTACCGAAAAACCTACTTACACCTTCGGTGCCAGGAATATTATTAGCAATCCAGTAAGGATTATCATAACCACCTCCACCACGGTAGCTTCTTTGAGATCTGTCTGCAAATTCATAAGCAGCAGTGTTATTTACAGCATCGGTAGTTCCTAAACCATTTGTGTTGTCAAAAGAAGCAGGAGTTCTATAAAGGCCCAATAATAAACCTGAAACATTTGAGCCTTGTTGTATTCTGTTGAAGTTTGATCTAGTAAAGTTCATGGCAGATTCAAAAGATAATTTATCATTAGCTTTCAAAGTACCACCAAGACTAAATGTTTGCCTTTTGTACATCTCATTCGGAACAATTCCTTTTTGTTCTAAGTCAGAAGCAGAGAATCTATAAGTAAGGTTTTGATTACTGCCTGATATTCCTATATTGTTTGTAATAGAAACACCAGTAGTAAAAAAGTCCTCACTATTGAGTTTATTGTAGTTATTGGCTGGTATTCCATTTCCTGATCCCTTAGGTACTAAAAAACCATTTCTATCCCACTTGTATACGCCATTTGAATCAAAAGCCGATAGGGCATAATTTCGAGTATTATCGTAAAATTGATTGTATTGAGGGTTTACAACAGCATTATAGTAATTGATGTCGTTAGAGTATTCCAATTCAGAAAGTTTTGGTCCCCAAGAACCAGATTGTCCAGTTTCGGGACCTATATAAATTGGATTTCCGTTCAGAACCCCTCCTTGAGCGTAGGTATCTTGTAATTTTGTTAATCTAGACACTCTATCGAAAGCTATTTGTGTACTTACATTTAACTTAAAGCTTTGACCTTTAGTACCCTTTTTAGTAGTAATAAGAACAACACCTGCAGAACCAGCAGTTCCATAAACGGCTGTTGCTGCAGCTCCTTTTAATACACTAATATTTTCAATATCTTCTGAATTTAAATCCATAAGTCTGTTCGAAGTAGCTGTACCAGCCGTGTTCGCTTGGGCGTTCAAAGTTTCGTTGTTTACCCTTACTCCATCAATAACGATGAGTGCTTGGTTGTTACCAACCATTGAGGTTGCACCTCTTATTACAATTCTTGATCCACCTCCTGCAGAGCCAGAAGCTCTAGTAATTTGTACACCAGATGATTTACCAGATAAAGCATCTAAAACGTTTGAAGCTCCTGATCTAGTAATAGTTTCAGCCTTAACTTCTTGCGTTGCGTATCCTACAGAACGTTTTTCTTTCTTTATACCAAAGGCTGTAACAACTACTTCATCAAGAATATTATCTCCTTTCATACTTACATTGATAGTGCTTGATGTTCCAACAGCTTTCTCTGTACTTTTCATTCCTACAAAACTAAAAACAAGAATATCACCTGCTTTAGCTTCAATTGAATAGTTTCCGTCAAAATCAGTTTCAGTACCTTGTGTTGTTCCTTTTTTTAAAACTGTAACCCCTGGAAGAGGGCCACTATCGTCTGAAACTGTACCTGAAATTGTTTTTTCTTGTGCATACGATATTTGCATGATTAATGCAAAGAGTAGCAATAGAAATCGATTGTACTTTGTTTTCATTCTATAAAATTATTTAAATTAGTTAGGGTTAAAATTCATAAATAAACGCTAAAAAAACAAGATAAAATTTAAAAAAAAGATATTTTTATTGTTTTTTTTATTATTTTAAGGTTGTTTTTTTGTGATTATAGGTATATTGTTGTTCTTATTGATAGCAGTGAGTTTCCATTAAAAAACTTTTGATTTTTATTACTTCCTAATACGTATTCGATACTTGTTAATGTATTATTCAAAAATTGTGAATAGCCTATTCCCATAGAAAAAATTGTGTTTTTTCTGTTATGCTTATATGTAGCAGTATCAAAAATGGTGTAAAGCAATTTATTTTTATTAATTAAGTGATTGTACTGTGTATTTACTATTCCGTATTTAGATGCTTCAATACTGTTTAGTAGAAATCCATGAATTGAATTAGAACCTCCAATTCTAAAAAGTTCGTTTTCTACGTAGGAGTCGGATATAAGGAAACCAGCTTCAAGTCCTACAGATACACTCTTTTTTTTTGAAAAATCATGAGTGTATTTTAATTTAGAGAGTAGTTTCATTTGATAATCTTTCTGATTGGCAGAATTCCTTGAGCCAAAAAATAAAGAGCTTTTGAAATAGGAATTGTTTGTAAAAATGGATTTTTTAGGTTTTAATAAGGTTTCAAAAGAAACACCAAGAAAGTGGCTTGAGAAAGAAGATATGTTTTTGGAATTCTGATTTAGGAGATAGGAAGATTTTGTTGAACTATAACAAAAGGAGTAAGAGGATTTGTAGGATGATTGATATGAAAGTTCTGAATAGACTTTCGAGGTAATAAAAGTTGAGTCTTGCTTGAAAATGTTAAAATTAATTTTGGGTGTTATGGGAGTATTGAACATAAAAGGATAATTAAGATTGATATTTAAAGAAGTATTGTTCTGATTGGATATCCAGTTGATTACGAAGTCTTCCCCTTTGTCCATTGTATTTAATAATTTTAATATCAGGTTACCGCTGACCTTCAATTTGTTTTTTGAAGGGATAGCAGATAAAAAACCATCAAAGCTACTTTGTTTTTTTTTACTGAGGTATAGAAAAAGAAAAGTAGAATCGTTGCTGAATAGAAATTCAGGTTTTTTGACTTCTCTTACAAAATTTAAAGTTTGTAATTGTTCAGAAATTAAATTTAGCTTCCTTTTATTGACGACCTTCTTTTTCTTAAGAAAAAGATAGTTTTTGAAGTAGGATTTAGGGAATTGTTGGTATCCTTTAACAACTACTTTGTTAATTGACCGAACGTTTTTTCTATGCGTTATTAACGTTGCATTTAAAGTGTCTTGTGTAATATTAATGTCTGTTAGTTTAATTTCAGTAAAAGATTCGCCTTTCGAATCTAATTCTTTTTTTTTGTGTTCAAGGTACTTTTTAAGTTGACAAAATTTTATTTGTATATACGCATTATCTCTTTTTATTTTTGCGACATTTATCTTCTTTCCCAATTGGAAGTAATAGGTAAAGGTAGAGTCTTGCTTGCTTAATTTATATGTAACCTTCAAGTAACCTTTCTTATTTAAGCTTTTTTTTATTTTTTTTACTTCAGAAAACACATTTTCTTTCGTTGAATGTCTTTTTTTGTAACTATAAGTATTAATGATATTTAAGTCTGGTTGAATATTGCTCGTAACTTGTAAAGTGAATTTTTGAGAAAACAAAATACAATGCATCGAAAGGAAAAGAATGGTTATTTGTTTAATTGTTTTTTGTATTAGAATTAGAAGTTAAAATACAATTAATTTAATGAATTAATAGCTTGATCAAAAATAACTTATTCGCATTTGAATAATAAGAAAATTATTGTACATTTGCGGACTCTTTAAGAAAAGAGAATTATTAAGTACAAACGAAAAATAGTAATTAATTAGTATGCCAACTATTCAACAATTAGTTCGTAAAGGAAGAGCCAAAATAACTAAGAAGAGTAAATCGGCTGCCTTGATGTCATGTCCTCAGAGACGTGGAGTTTGTACGCGTGTTTACACTACCACACCAAAAAAACCTAACTCAGCGATGCGTAAAGTAGCGCGTGTTAGATTAACTAATGGTAATGAAATCAACGCGTATATCCCAGGTGAAGGACATAATCTTCAAGAGCACTCGATAGTATTAGTTAGAGGTGGAAGGGTAAAAGATTTACCAGGTGTAAAATATCATATTGTACGTGGAGCATTAGATACTGCAGGAGTTGATGGAAGAACTCAGCGTAGGTCTAAGTATGGTGCAAAACGCCCAAAAGACAAAAAGTAAAATATAATTAGTAACTTTTTTAATGTAAAGACATGAGGAAAAGAAGAGCTAAAAAAAGAGTTTTGTTACCGGATCCAAGATTTAATGATCAGTTAGTAACACGTTTTGTGAATAACTTAATGTGGGACGGTAAAAAATCTGTAGCATTCAAAGTTTTTTACGATGCCATTGATATCGTAAACGAAAAGAAAACTGACGAGGAAAAGTCGGCTTTAGAAATATGGAAAGATGGTTTGTCAAATGTCATGCCACACGTAGAGGTTCGTTCTCGTCGTGTAGGAGGGGCTACATTTCAGATTCCAATGCAAATTCGTCCAGATCGTAAAGTGTCTATGGCGATAAAATGGATGATATCTTACGCAAGAAAGCGTAATGAAAAAACCATGGCGCAAAGATTAGCATCAGAGATTTTAGCGGCCGCTAAAGAAGAAGGTGCAGCAGTTAAGAAAAGAGTGGATACTCACAAGATGGCTGAAGCAAATAAAGCATTTTCACACTTTAGATTTTAATTATCATGAGTAGAAATTTAAAATACACAAGAAATATTGGTATTGCTGCGCACATTGATGCAGGGAAGACTACTACCACTGAGCGTATCCTTTTCTATACAGGAGTTTCGCATAAAATTGGAGAGGTTCATGATGGTGCTTCAACAATGGATTGGATGGAGCAAGAGGCGGAGAGAGGTATAACAATTACTTCTGCAGCTACAACTTGTACATGGCAGTTTCCTACGGAAAACGGAAAACCAACTGCTGATGCTAAAGGATATCATTTCAATATTATTGATACTCCGGGGCACGTTGATTTTACAGTTGAGGTAAATCGTTCTTTACGTGTATTAGACGGTTTAGTGTTTTTGTTTTCTGCAGTTGATGGTGTTGAGCCTCAATCAGAAACTAACTGGCGCTTAGCGGATAATTATAAGGTTCCTCGTATCGGTTTTGTTAATAAAATGGATCGTCAAGGAGCTAACTTTTTGGCTGTTTGTCAACAAGTAAAGGATATGTTAAAGTCAAACGCGGTGCCAATCGTTTTAAATATTGGTGATGAAGCTGACTTTAAGGGTATTGTTGATTTAGTAAAGAACCGTGCTATTGTATGGCATGATGATAACTATGGATCAACGTTTGATATCGTTGATATTCCTGAAGAATTAAAAGAGGAAGCAAGAGAGTTACGTGGTAAGTTAATCGAAGAGGTTGCTGCTTATGACGAAAACTTGTTAGAGAAATATATGGAAGATGAAGATTCTATTACTGAAGAAGAAGTGCATGCTGCACTTAGAGCTGCGGTAATGGACATGTCTATCATTCCTATGGTATGTGGATCTTCATTCAAAAATAAGGGAGTTCAGTTCTTATTAGATGCTGTATGTCGTTATTTACCTTCACCAGTAGATAGAGATAATATCATCGGAACGAACCCTAATACTGGTGACGAGGAAACTCGTAAGCCAGATGCAAAAGCACCATTTTCTGCTTTAGCGTTCAAAATTGCTACAGACCCTTTTGTAGGTCGTTTAGCATTCTTCCGTGCCTATTCGGGGCGTTTAGATGCTGGTTCTTATGTGTTAAATAATCGCTCTGGTAAAAAAGAACGTATATCACGTATTTATCAAATGCATTCTAATAAACAAAACGCTATTGAATATATTGAAGCAGGTGATATTGGAGCAGGTGTAGGTTTTAAAGACATTAAGACAGGTGATACTTTGTCTGATGAAAAGAACCCAATTGTTCTAGAATCTATGGATTTCCCAGATCCTGTAATTGGTATTGCTGTGGAGCCTAAAACAAAGGCAGATGTTGATAAATTAGGAATGTCATTAGCAAAATTAGCTGAGGAGGATCCTACCTTTACAGTTAGAACAGACGAGGCTTCAGGTCAAACTATTATTTCAGGTATGGGTGAATTACACCTTGATATCATCGTTGATCGTTTAAAGCGTGAGTTTAAAGTTGAAGTTAACGAAGGGCAACCGCAAGTTGAGTATAAAGAAGCTATCACAGCTTCTGCAGACCATAGAGAAGTTTACAAAAAACAATCTGGTGGTCGTGGTAAATTTGCTGACATTGTATTTACTATGGAACCTGCTGATGAAGGTACTCAAGGCTTACAATTTGAATCAATAATTAAGGGAGGTAATGTACCTAAAGAATTCGTTCCTTCAGTAGAAAAAGGATTCAAAGAGGCAATGAAAAATGGTCCTTTAGCGGGGTATGAAATGGATTCTATGAAGGTTACTTTAAAGGATGGTTCTTTTCACCCAGTAGATTCTGATCAATTATCATTTGAGCTAGCTGCTAAGATGGGATATAAAGCCGCTGCAAAAGCTGCAAGAGCGGTAATCATGGAGCCATTAATGAAGTTAGAGGTACTAACCCCTGAAGAAAATATGGGAGATATAGTAGGTGACTTAAACAGAAGAAGAGGACAGGTTAACGATATGAGTGATCGTGCTGGTTCTAAGGTGGTTAAAGCGATTGTTCCGTTATCTGAAATGTTTGGATATGTAACAGCTTTAAGAACAATGTCTTCTGGTAGAGCAACTTCTACCATGGAGTTTTCTCACTATGCAGAAACACCATCTAATATCGCGGAGGAAGTAATCGCTAATGCTAAAGGTTAATCAAAATGAGTCAAAAAATAAGAATAAAATTAAAATCTTACGATTACAACTTAGTAGATAAGTCTGCTGAGAAAATCGTAAAGACTGTAAAGAGTACCGGGGCAGTAGTAAACGGACCAATACCTTTACCAACACATAAAAAGATTTTTACTGTATTACGTTCGCCACACGTAAACAAAAAATCAAGAGAACAATTTCAATTATCTGCTTACAAGCGTTTGTTAGATATTTATAGTTCCTCTTCAAAAACTATTGATGCCTTAATGAAACTTGAATTACCAAGTGGAGTTGAAGTTGAAATAAAAGTATAACTAATTTATAACTTTCGGTTTAATTTTGTTAAATCGAAAGTTTTTTTTACTTTTGCGCACTGAATTGATGTTCTGTGCACAAAAAATAGACACTGAGTTATTAATTCAGTTAACATGTCCTGAGGGTTTCGCAAAGGAAAAACGGATTAACACTTACAAAGAGCAAGGTGTTATGCTCTTTTTTTTTTAGTGTATTCCAAGGGAGTATATGAAACTTTAGTTTCAAATAATTAATTATTAATTGACGCGCTGGATTTTAAATTTATCTATCGTCAGAAATCAAACAAATATGTCTGGGTTAATTGGAAGAAAAATAGGAATGACCAGCTTATTCGATGAAAATGGTAAAAATATACCATGTACTGTAATCGAAGCAGGTCCTTGCGTTGTTACCCAAGTCAGAACTGAAGAAGTGGATGGCTATAATGCACTACAATTAGGTTTCGATGACAAAAAAGAAAAAAGTTCTAACAAGGCTTTAGATGGTCACTTTAAAAAAGCAGGAACAACAGCCAAGCGAAGAGTTGTTGAGTTTCAGGATTTTGAGAGTGAGCATAAACTAGGTGACTTACTTACTGTTGAGTTGTTTACTGAGGGAGAATTCGTTGATGTTTCGGGTACTTCTAAAGGTAAAGGATTCCAAGGAGTTGTTAAGCGCCATGGATTTGCAGGGGTTGGGCAGGCTACACATGGTCAGCATAACCGTTTAAGAGCGCCTGGTTCTATTGGTGCAGCTTCATATCCTGCAAGAGTATTCAAAGGAATGCGTATGGCAGGCCGTATGGGGAATGATAAAGTTAAAGTTCAAAATTTAAGAGTGTTAAAAGTAGTGCCAGAAAAGAATCTTTTAGTTGTAAAAGGAGCTGTTCCAGGTCATAAGAACTCTTATGTAACTATCGAAAAATAATGAAAGTAGCAGTATTAGATATTACAGGTAAAGATACTGGTAGAAAAGTTGAACTTTCTAGCGAAGTATTCGGAATAGAGCCAAACGATCACGCTATCTATTTAGATGTAAAGCAATATTTGGCAAACCAAAGACAAGGTACTCATAAGGCTAAGGAAAGAGGTGAGATTACTGGTAGTACAAGAAAGATTAAAAAACAAAAAGGAACAGGTACGGCACGTGCGGGAAGTATTAAGTCTCCTGTTTTTAGAGGTGGAGGTCGTATTTTCGGTCCAAGACCAAGAAACTATTCTTTCAAATTAAATAAAAACTTAAAGCGTTTAGCTCGCAAATCAGCTTTAAGTATTCAAGCAAACGATAATAATTTAGTTGTTGTTGAAGATTTCAATTTTGAAGCTCCAAAAACAAAGGAATTTATTAATGTGTTAAAGGCTTTAGAATTGGATGCTAAGAAATCTTTATTTGTTTTAGGAAATGAAAACAAAAATGTATACTTATCGTCTCGTAATTTGAAAAATTCTAAAGTTGTTGATGCTACAGGGATTAATACATATAGTGTTCTTAACGCTAATAAAATTGTAATCTCTGAAAGCTCTTTAGAAGGAATTGAATCTAATTTAAGTAAATAGGGAAAGAAATGAGTATTTTAATAAAACCTATTATTACGGAAAAAGCGACAAAAGATAGCGAAATATTTAATCGTTATGCTTTCGTTGTAAATAAGCAAGCTAACAAGTTAGAAATCAAAGGTGCTGTAGAATCTACTTACGGTGTAGCAGTGAAATCTGTTAGAACTTTAATTCAACCAGCTGAAAGGAAAACTAAATATACCAAAAAAGGTTTAGTTACAGGATTAACAAGTGGATATAAAAAGGCCATTGTGCAATTAGCAGATGGTGAAGTAATTGATTTTTATAACAATATTTAAGACAATTTAGAATGTCAGTTAGAAAATTAAAACCAATAACACCAGGTCAGCGTTTTAGAGTTGTAAATGGGTTCGACACCATTACTACTGATAAGCCGGAGAAATCTTTAATAGCTTCGAAAAAACGATCTGGAGGTCGAAACAATCAGGGAAGAATGACAACCCGTAACATTGGAGGTGGTCATAAAAAGAAATATCGTATTATCGATTTTAAGAGAGATAAAGACGGTGTGCCTGCTACAGTAAAAACTATCGAATACGATCCAAATCGTACTGCTTTTATTGCTTTGGTAGTTTATGCTGATGGAGAAAAACGATATGTAATTGCTCAAAATGGATTAAAAGTGGGGCAAACTATTGTTTCTGGTAAAGAAGCATCCCCAGACCTAGGTAATGCAATGTATTTGAGTGATATTCCTTTAGGAACTACTATTTCATGTATTGAATTACGTCCAGGGCAAGGCGCTGTTATGGCTCGTTCTGCAGGATCTTTTGCTCAATTAATGGCAAGAGATGGGAAATATGCAACGGTTAAGTTGCCTTCAGGTGAAACAAGATTAATTCTATTAACTTGTAAAGCTACCATTGGGGTAGTATCTAATTCTGATCATCAATTAATTGTATCAGGTAAGGCTGGTAGAAGCAGATGGTTAGGAAGAAGACCAAGAACCAATGCAGTAAGAATGAACCCTGTTGATCATCCAATGGGTGGTGGTGAAGGACGTTCTTCGGGAGGACATCCAAGATCTAGAAACGGTATTCCAGCTAAAGGATTTAAGACTAGATCTAAAACTAAAGCTAGTAATAAGTATATCATAGAACGTAGAAAGAAATAATAAGTCATGGCAAGATCATTAAAAAAAGGACCTTACGTTCACTATAAATTAGAGAAAAAAGTTTTAGCTAACGTTGAAGCTGGAAGCAAATCAGTTATAAAAACTTGGTCTAGAGCAAGTATGATTACTCCTGACTTCGTTGGGCAAACAATTGCCGTTCATAACGGTCGTCAATTTGTTCCAGTATACGTTACTGAAAACATGGTAGGTCATAAATTAGGAGAATTTTCACCAACACGTTCATTTAGAGGACATGCCGGTGCAAAAAATAAAGGTAAAAAATAAGTAGGAAATTATGGGAAGTCGTAAAAAAAACATGGCAACGCAGTTAAAAGAAGCTAAAAAGCAAAGAGCTTTTGCTAAGCTTACTAACTGTCCTACATCACCAAGAAAAATGCGTTTAGTGGCGGATTTAGTAAGAGGAGTTGAGGTTGAAAAAGCTTTACAAATTTTAAAGTTTAGTCCTAAGGAAGCATCTCGTAACCTAGAAAAGTTATTACTATCAGCAATTGCTAACTGGCAAGCTAAGAATGAAGATGCTAGTATTGAGGATGCTGGTTTATTCGTAAAGACTATTTTCGTTGATAGTGCAGGAATGTTAAAAAGATTAAGACCTGCTCCACAAGGGCGTGCTCATAGAATTAGAAAACGTTCTAATCACGTTACCTTAGAGTTAGGAAGTAAAAATAAAAGTAATTAATCAAAGTAGAAATGGGACAAAAAACAAATCCGATAGGAAATCGTCTAGGAATCATCAGAGGTTGGGAGTCTAACTGGTATGGTGGTAATGACTACGGAGATAAAATTGCTGAAGATAATAAGATAAGAAAGTATATTGATGCTAGATTATCTAAAGCTAGTGTTTCGCGTATTATTATTGAGCGTACTTTAAAGCTTGTAACCGTTACTATCACTACGGCTAGACCAGGTATCATTATTGGTAAAGGTGGTCAAGAAGTAGACAAGTTAAAGGAGGAACTTAAGAAAATTACAGGAAAGGAAGTTCAAATCAATATATTTGAGATAAAACGACCTGAATTAGATGCCAATCTTGTAGCTGCTAGTGTAGCACGTCAAATCGAAAACAGAATTTCTTATAAGAGAGCCATAAAAATGGCTATCGCAGCTGCAATCAGAATGAATGCAGAAGGTATTAAAATTCAAATATCTGGTCGTTTAAACGGTGCTGAAATGGCGCGTTCAGAGCATTATAAAGAAGGGAGAATTCCACTTTCTACTTTCAGAGCAGATATCGATTACGCACTTAATGAAGCGCATACTACATACGGAAGAATCGGTGTGAAAGTATGGATTATGAAAGGTGAGGTTTATGGAAAACGTGAGTTATCTCCATTAGTTGGATTATCTAAGCAAAAGGGTAATAGTTCTAATAAAGGAGGAGGAAAACGTCAACCTCGCAGAAGAAAATAATTTTTAAAAGAAATTAGACATGTTACAGCCAAAAAGAGTAAAATTCCGTAGAGTTCAGAAAGGCAAGGGTAATATGAGTGGGAACTCTGGAAGAGGGACACAACTTTCAAATGGAATGTTTGGAATAAAGTCACTCGACCAAAACTTACTTACATCTCGTCAAATTGAAGCAGCTCGTATCGCGGCAACTCGTTATATGAAAAGGGAAGGACAATTATGGATTAAAATTTTTCCAGACAAACCTATAACAAAGAAGCCTTTAGAGGTTCGTATGGGTAAAGGTAAAGGTGCTCCTGATCATTTCGTTGCAGTTGTAAAACCAGGTAGAATATTGTTTGAAGTTGGAGGTGTTCCAATGGAAGTAGCGAAAGAAGCTTTACGTTTAGCAGCTCAAAAGCTACCTGTGAAAACGAAGTTTATCGTCGCAAGAGATTTTGATCATAACGCTTAATTCTAGAAACAATGAAACAATCTGAAATTAAAGAATTATCAACAGCTGATTTACAAGATAAGCTTGGAGCGTTGAAGAAAAATTATACTGATCTTAAGATGGCTCACGCCATAACTCCTTTGGAGAACCCATTAGAGTTACGTAGCTTAAGAAAAACTGTAGCAAGAATTGCTACAGAGTTAACAAAAAGAGAATTACAATAATTCTAGTCAGTTTTAAAGATGGAAAAAAGAAATCTTAGAAAAGAGAGAATAGGTGTTGTATCTAGCAATAAGATGGAGAAATCTATCGTCGTAAGCGAGGTAAAAAGAGTAAAACACCCAATGTACGGAAAATTCGTTTTGAAAACGAAAAAGTATGTTGCACATGACGAGAATAACGATTGCAACGAAGGTGATACTGTAAAAATCATGGAAACACGTCCGTTAAGCAAATCTAAACGTTGGAGATTAGTAGAAATCCTAGAAAGAGCTAAATAATTATGTTACAAACAGAATCAAGATTAAAAGTAGCTGATAATACTGGAGCTAAAGAAGTTTTAGTAATTAGAGTTTTAGGAGGAACAAAGAAGCGTTATGCTAGTGTTGGAGATAAAATTGTTGTAACTGTAAAGTCAGCCACTCCAAACGGTACTGTTAAAAAAGGTCAAGTGTCACGCGCAGTAGTTGTTCGTACCAAGAAAGAGGTTAGACGTAAAGATGGGTCATATATTAGATTTGATGATAATGCTTGTGTACTTTTAAATCCAACAGAGGAAATGAGAGGTACTCGTGTATTTGGTCCTGTAGCCCGTGAATTACGTGAGAAACAGTTTATGAAGATAGTATCATTAGCGCCTGAGGTGCTTTAAAATCATAGATAAGATGAAGAAATTTAAAATCAAATCTGGTGATACTGTTAAAGTTATCGCAGGTGATCATAAAGGATCGGAAGGTAAAGTTTTAACCATACTAAAAGATAAGGATAGGGTTTTAGTTGAAGGAGTTAATATGGTGTCAAAGCACACAAAACCTAGCGCTACCAATCCTCAAGGAGGTATAGTAAAAAAAGAGGCTCCATTGCACATATCTAATGTTTCGTTAATTGAAAATGGTGAAGCAGTTAGAGTTGGCTATAAAGTTGAAGGAGATAAGAAAATTAGATTTTCAAAGAAATCAGATAAAGCAATATAACCATGAGTTACGTACCAAGATTAAAAGAGGAGTACAAGAGCAAAGTTGTAAAAGCTCTTACTGAAGAATTCGGTTATAACAACGTTATGCAAGTTCCTAAATTACAGAAAATTGTAGTTAGTAAAGGTGTAGGTGCTGCTATAGCTGATAAGAAATTAATTGAATATGCTATTGACGAGTTAACTACAATTACTGGACAAAAAGCAGTACCAACTATTTCTAAAAAAGATGTTGCAAACTTTAAATTACGTAAAGGAATGCCGATAGGAGCTAAGGTTACGTTAAGAGGGGATGTAATGTATGAATTTTTAGATCGTTTAATTACTGCTTCATTACCTCGTGTAAGAGATTTTAGTGGTATAGCAAATGGCTTTGATGGTAGAGGTAATTACAATTTAGGAGTTACTGAACAAATCATCTTCCCAGAAATAAATATTGATCAAGTAAAAAAAATCAGTGGAATGGATATTACTTTTGTAACATCAGCTCAAACTGATAAAGAAGCAAAATCATTATTGGCAGAATTAGGTTTACCATTTAAAAAAAATTAAGAAGATGGCTAAAGAATCAATGAAAGCGCGTGAGCGCAAAAGAGCTAAAGCGGTTGAAAAGTATGCTGAAAAAAGAAAAGCTTTAAAGGAAGCTGGAGATTATGAAGGTTTACAAAAATTACCTAAGAATGCATCTCCTGTTAGAATGCATAATCGTTGTAAGTTAACAGGTCGTCCAAAAGGATATATGCGTCAATTTGGTATTTCACGTGTTACTTTCCGTGAAATGGCAAATCAGGGATTAATTCCTGGTGTTAAAAAAGCTAGCTGGTAAAATAACAGATTAGAAATAATTATAAGGACTTAAAGTATTAACTTTAGGTCTTTTTTTTTGCGATATTTATTCGTTAATTCCAGTTTATGCACAGGAATTTGTATTAGTTCAATATGTACTTATTCAAAAAAACAACATAAAAAGACAATAAATTAAGTGTCAAAACGATAATTATTAAAAAGGTTTTTTTTTAAAAAAGTTTATGTATATTTGCACACTGTTTTCATGGGGTAATTACGCCCTGTTGTGAATGCAACTAAAACTAAAGTCGTAAAGGCTTTAAATGAGAACAAAGAATGAATATTAACTGGTTTCAGGTTTAGTAATTACGATATTTCGTAGGAACCACAGAAATTACTGAAAACCAAAACCACAAATTAATTAATTATGTACACAGATCCAATCGCGGATTTTCTAACTCGAGTGAGAAATGCAATTGCTGCAGGTCATCGAGTAGTTGAAGTTCCAGCTTCAAAGCTGAAGAAGGAGATGACAAAAATTTTGTTTGATCAAGGGTACATTTTGAGTTATCAATTTAATGATGATTCTGTTCAGGGATCAATTAAGATAGCTTTAAAGTACGACAGAGGAACAAAAGAATCAGTAATCAGAAAGATTCAAAGAGTGTCAACTCCAGGGTTACGTAAATACGTTGCTTCTAAAGAAATGCCAAGAGTTTTAAATGGCCTAGGTATTGCTATTGTCTCTACATCTAAAGGTGTTATGACAAATAAGAAAGCTCGTCAAGAAAACGTAGGAGGAGAGGTATTATGTTACGTTTATTAAATTAACACTATTGTAAAATGAGTAGAATAGGAAAAAATCCAATCGCATTACCACAAGGTGTTGAAGTTAAAGTAAGCGACAACGTGGTTACCGTTAAAGGTAAATTAGGGGAATTAACACAAGAATTAACCTCTGGTATTACATTGAAAATTGAAGATGGCTCAATTGTACTTGATAGACCATCCGATAGTAAGGAGCATAAAGCTAAACACGGCCTATATCGTTCGTTACTGAAAAATATGATTGAAGGTGTTAGTACTGGATTTACTAAAGAATTAGAATTAGTCGGAGTAGGTTACAGGGCCTCGAATCAGGGACAAAAACTAGATTTAGCTTTGGGTTTCTCTCACAATATTTTGTTAGAGTTAGCTCCAGAAGTGAAAATAGAAACAGTATCTGAAAAGGGGAAAAATCCTATAGTTAAACTAACATCTCATGATAAGCAGTTAGTAGGTCAAGTAGCTGCTAAAATTAGATCTTTCCGTAAGCCAGAACCTTACAAAGGAAAAGGGATTAAGTTTGTAGGAGAGGTATTAAGAAGAAAAGCAGGTAAATCTGCATAATAAATTAAGATAAATATTATTATGGCATTATCAAAGCTTGAAAGAAGACAACGTATTAAGCACAGAATTAGAAAAATAGTTAAAGGGACTGCTGAGAAACCTAGACTGTCTGTGTTTAGAAGTAATAAAGAAATTTATGCTCAATTAATTGATGATGTTACTGGTGTAACATTAGTTTCTGCATCATCAAGAGATAAAGAAGTATCATCTAGCTCTAAAGCAGATTCTGCTACTGCGGTTGGAAAAAGTATCGCAGAAAAAGCTGTAAAAGCTGGAGTAGATTCTGTTGCTTTTGATCGTAACGGTTATTTATACCACGGTAGAGTAAAAGTATTAGCTGACGCTGCAAGAGAAGCTGGTTTAAAATTTTAAGAAATTATATTATGTTAGGATATAAAAACGTAGAAAGAGTAAAACCAAGCGGATTAGAGCTTGTTGATAGATTAGTAGGCGTTCAACGTGTTACTAAGGTAACCAAGGGGGGACGTGCATTTGGTTTTTCTGCTATTGTTGTTGTAGGTGATGGAAATGGAGTTGTAGGTCACGGATTAGGAAAGTCAAAAGATGTTTCATCTGCTATAGCTAAGGCAGTAGAAGAAGCTAAGAAAAATTTAGTTCGTATCCCTCTTTTAGATGGTACTTTACCTCATGAACAAAAAGGAAAGTATGGTGGAGCAAGGGTATTCATTAAGCCTGCATCACACGGTACCGGGGTTATTGCTGGTGGAGCTGTCCGTTCTGTTTTAGAATCAGTAGGTGTGAAAGACGTATTGTCAAAGTCTCAAGGATCTTCAAATCCTCACAATGTTGTAAAAGCTACATTCGATGCACTTTTGCAACTACGTAGTGCTGAAACAATCGCCAAACAGCGTGGAATTTCTTTAGAAAAAGTTTTTAATGGTTAAAATTTAAGACGATGAGTAAAATTAGAGTTACACAAGTAAAAAGTCAAATCGGTCGCCTTAAAAATCAAAAAAGAACTTTAGAGGCATTAGGTTTACGTAAAATTAACCAAACTGTAGAACATGAAGCATCAGCTACAATTTTGGGAATGGTAAATAAAGTTAAACACTTAATTTCTGTTGAAGAAATTAAATAAGATATTATAAGATGAGTTTACATAACTTAAAACCAGCATCAGGATCTACTAAAAGCGGTAAAAGAATTGCTCGTGGAGAAGGCTCTGGTCATGGAGGTACTTCTACAAGAGGTCACAAAGGGGCTAAATCTCGTTCAGGATATTCTCGTAAGGTAGGTTTCGAAGGCGGACAAATGCCCCTTCAAAGACGTGTGCCAAAATTTGGATTCACTAACAGAAATCGTGTAGAATATGTTGGTGTTAATTTAGATAAATTACAAAGTTTAGTCGACAAAGGAAGAGTAACTGATACAGTAAATCTAGAAGTATTAGTAGAGAATCGTTTAGCGCGTAAAAATGACTTAATTAAAATATTAGGGAATGGAGAGTTAAAAGCTAAATTAAATATTACCGTACATAAATTTACTGCATCTGCAAAGGCTGCTATTGAAGCAGCAGGTGGTGAAGCGGTTACCTTATAAGAAAACTGTAAATGATGAATTTTATAAATACTTTAAGAGACATTTTCAAGATTGAAGAGTTAAAGGAAAAAATTCTTTTAACCATTGGTTTAATTGCTGTATACCGATTTATGGCTGCTGTTCCTTTACCCGGAATAGACCCTACTCAGTTAGCAGCGTTAAAAGATCAAGCAGGAGGTGGTCTTTTAGGTTTATTAAACGCATTTACAGGAGGTGCATTTGCAAGAGCATCAGTTATGGCTCTTGGTATTATGCCTTATATTTCCGCTTCTATTGTAGTTCAATTAATGGGTATTGCGGTACCATATTTACAGAAACTTCAAAAAGATGGGGAGAGTGGTAGAAAAAAAATTACACAAATTACAAGGTGGTTAACAATTTTAATCACTTTAGTACAAGGTCCAACATACATTACAGCTATTAAGACCCAATTTGGATTACCTGATTCAGCTTTTTTAGTCTCTGGTGCTACATTTTGGATATCATCTATGATTTTACTTACAGCGGGAACTATTTTTGCTATGTGGTTGGGAGAGCGTATTACTGATAAGGGAGTTGGTAACGGAATATCGTTATTAATTACTGTTGGTATTATTGCAAATTTTCCAGTTGCATTTTTACAAGAAGTTGTTTCTAAAACAGGAAACCCCGGAGGAGGTGGTATCATGATGATACTTATTGAATTAATTATATGGTTTGTGGTAATTTTATTAACCGTGTTATTAGTTACAGCAGTAAGAAAGGTAGCAGTGCAATACGCACGTCGTTCAGCAGTAGCAAGTGTAAAGGATGTTGATTCAGCAAGACAATATATACCTTTAAAACTAAATGCAGCAGGGGTTATGCCTATTATATTTGCTCAAGCTATTATGTTTTTACCTGTAGCTCTTGGACAAAAATATCCTGCATTAAATAGTTTAGCAGATAACTTTGGTTTATGGTACAATATTATATTCGCTGTTTTAATTATTGTTTTTAGTTATTTCTATACGGCGATAACTATACCTACTAATAAGATGGCCGAAGATTTAAAAAGAAGTAATGGTTTTGTTCCTGGATATAAACCAGGAGAGGAAACTGCTAATTATTTAGATTCAGTGTTATCAAAAATAACATTCCCAGGATCTCTGTTTTTAGCAGCCTTATCTATATTGCCTGCAATTATTGTTAAGTTTGGGGTGACTCAAAACTGGGCAATGTTCTATGGAGGAACATCCTTAATCATTATGGTAGGAGTTGCTATTGATACAATTCAACAAATCAATTCATATTTATTGAACAGTCGTTATGACGGTTTAATGAAGTCAGGAAATAGTAGTAATAGAAAATCATTAAAGTAAATATGGCTAAACAAGCAGCAATCCAACAGGATGGAACTATAACAGAGGCTTTATCTAATGCTATGTTCAGGGTAGAATTAGAAAATGGTCATATTGTAACGGCACACATTTCAGGTAAAATGAGAATGCATTATATTAAAATATTACCAGGAGATAAGGTTAAGCTTGAAATGAGTCCTTATGATTTATCTAAGGCAAGAATTACATTCAGATATTAAAAAACAAAACTGATGAAAGTAAGAGCATCACTAAAGAAAAGAAGCGCCGACTGCAAAATTGTTCGCAGAAAAGGCAGATTATACGTAATAAATAAAAAGAATCCTAGATTTAAACAAAGACAAGGGTAGTTATGGCAAGAATCGCAGGTATTGATATTCCAAAGAATAAGAGAGGCGTTATCGCTTTAACATACATCTTTGGTATAGGAAGAAGCAGAGCTAAAGAAGTATTAGCAAATGCAAAAATAGACGAAGGTATCAAAGTTCAAGACTGGACAGACGACCAAATTGCAGCAATTCGTGAACAAGTTGGAACTTACACAATTGAGGGGGAATTACGCTCAGAGGTTCAATTAAGCATTAAACGTTTAATGGACATAGGTTGTCAAAGGGGTATACGCCACAGATTAGGTTTACCTTTAAGAGGCCAGAGAACTAAAAATAACTCTCGTACAAGAAAAGGTAAGAGAAAAACTGTAGCTAACAAGAAAAAATAATTTCTAATTATTTTTACTAATAGTAATGAATTATGGCAAAGTCTAAAGTAACAAAAAAACGTAAAGTTGTTATAGAATCAGTTGGAGAAGCTCACGTAACTGCATCATTTAACAATATCATTATATCTTTAACAAATAAAAAGGGAGATGTAATCTCTTGGTCATCTGCCGGTAAAATGGGGTTCAGAGGATCAAAAAAGAACACACCTTATGCAGCGCAATTAGCTGCAGAAGATTGCGCATCTGTCGCAAAAGAAGCTGGTTTACGTAAAGTTAAAGTATATGTTAAAGGTCCAGGTAATGGAAGAGAATCAGCTATACGATCTATTCACAACTCTGGTATAGAAGTAACAGAAATTATAGATGTAACTCCTATCCCACATAATGGATGTCGTCCTCCAAAAAGGAGAAGAGTATAATAAAATCGTTTATTTTATTTATACTGGTATTTAAATTTAACCTAGCAGGAATAGTACTATCGAAGGAGTTAGCCTTAATTCATGGTACCTGCTTAATTTTATAAGAAATGGCAAGATATACAGGACCAAAAACTAAAATTGCTCGTAAATTTGGAGAAGCAATTTTTGGTGAAGATAAAAGTTTTGAAAAAAGAAATTACCCTCCAGGGCAACACGGTTCTGGAAAAAGAAGAGGTAAAAAATCTGAATATGCTATTCAGTTAAGCGAAAAGCAAAAAGCAAAATATACTTACGGTATTTTGGAGCGCCAATTTAGTAATTTATTTAAGAAGGCATCTTCATCTAAAGGTATTACTGGTGAGGTATTATTACAGTTATGTGAATCGCGTCTAGATAACGTTGTGTATAGATTAGGAATGTCTAATTCTAGAAGAGGTGCTAGGCAATTAGTTTCTCATAGACATATTACTGTTAACGGTAATATCGTAAATATTCCATCATACAGATTACGCGCCGGTGATGTGGTTGCTGTAAGAGAAAAATCAAAGTCCTTAGATACAATCGAAAATGCTTTAGCATCGAACAGTAATGTTTACGAATGGTTGTCTTGGAATGCAGATCAAAAGGCAGGTACTTTTGTCAAAGTTCCAGAAAGACTACAAATTCCTGAAAATATTAAAGAGCAATTAATCGTAGAATTATATTCTAAGTAATAAATTAAACATATTGGGATAAAGCCAAAGGATTAGTTCGAATTTCTTCAACCTTATTAATCGCGCAACTTTATAACAATTAAAACGAAGAAAAATATGGCAATTTTAAACTTTCAGAAACCAGATAAGGTAATAATGATTGAATCTACTGATTTTACTGGTAGATTTGAATTTAGACCACTTGAACCAGGTTTCGGATTAACTGTTGGTAATGCTTTAAGAAGAGTTTTATTATCTTCTTTAGAAGGTTTTGCAATTACTTCATTACGTGTAGATGGAGTGGATCATGAATTTTCTACAATTGAAGGAGTTGTAGAAGATGTAACAGAGATCATATTAAATCTAAAACAAGTTAGATTTAAGAAACAAATTGAAGACTCAGATAGAGAAACTGTTTCTATCGCTATTTCTGGACAAGATCAGTTAAAAGCTGGTGATTTACAGAAATTTATATCTGGATTTCAAGTGTTAAATCCTGATTTGGTTATTTGTAATATGGACAAGTCTGTAACGTTAAATGCAGAATTGGCTATAGAAAAAGGACGTGGATTCGTTCCTGCAGAAGAAAACAAGCGAGCTGGTGCTCCATTGGGCACTATATTTACAGATGCAATATTTACACCTATTAAAAATGTAAAGTATGCTGTAGAAAACTTTCGTGTAGAGCAAAAGACAGATTATGAGAAACTAATATTTGACATAGATACTGATGGATCAATTAATCCTAAAGATGCTTTAACTGAAGCTGCAAAGATTTTGATTCACCATTTTATGTTATTCTCTGATGAGCGTATTACATTGGAAGCCGATGAAATTGCTCAAACAGAAACATACGATGAGGAATCTTTACATATGAGACAGCTATTAAAGACAAAGCTTGTTGATATGGATTTATCGGTTCGTGCCTTAAATTGTTTAAAAGCTGCTGAAGTTGATACTTTAGGAGATTTAGTATCATTTAATAAAAGTGACTTAATGAAGTTTAGAAACTTTGGGAAAAAATCATTAACTGAATTAGAAGAGTTGGTGCATAACAAAGGATTAAATTTTGGAATGGATTTAAGTAAATATAAGTTAGATAGAGATTAACCTTTCATAGTTTGCTCCCCATAAAGGGTTGTAGCAAGATGAAAGACAAACCCAAATGTCATGAGACACGGAAAAAAAATAAACCATTTAGGAAGAAAAACTGCGCATAGAAAGTCTATGTTAGCGAATATGGCATGTTCTTTAATTGAGCATAAACGAATAAATACGACTGAAGCCAAGGCCAAAGCGTTAAGAAAATTTGTTGAGCCATTAATAACTAAATCAAAAGCAGATACGACTCATAATCGTCGTGTTGTTTTTAGTTATTTGAGAAATAAGTTCGCTGTTACAGAACTTTTTAAGGAGGTTTCAGTAAAAGTAGCTGATAGACCGGGAGGTTATGTTCGTATTATTAAATTAGGAAATAGACAAGGAGATAATGCTCCAATGGCTATGGTTGAGTTAGTTGATTATAACGAATTGTATAATCCAAAAGGAACTAAGGCTAAAAAGACTACGCGTCGAAGTCGAAGAGGTGGAAAGAAAGTTTCAGATACTGCACCAGATGTAACGGAAGCAACACCTTCACAAGAAGAAGAATAAAAATGAAAATTTTTATATCATATTAAAAGAAAGGGATAAACATTTAATGTTTGTCCCTTTTTTTAAATAATTTTACAGCGAATTTATTACAACACACTAAATGAAATATCAATCTAGAAAAAAAGCCCTAATTTTATTAGCTGACGGAACAATCTTTTATGGGAATTCTATAGGAATTGAAGGAACTGCTACAGGTGAAATTTGTTTCAATACTGGGATGACCGGTTATCAAGAGATTTTCACAGATCCGTCTTACTTTGGACAACTAATGGTTACGACCAACGCTCATATTGGAAATTATGGAGTTAATGATCATGAAGTAGAGTCAGAAGGTATTAAAATTGCAGGATTAATTTGTAGAAATTTCAGTTTTACTCATTCTAGACCCGATTCAGATGGTAACTTAAAAGACTGGTTTGAAAAGCACAATTTAGTTGCTATCTCAAATGTTGATACAAGAGCACTAGTAGCCTATATAAGAGATAATGGCGCTATGAATGCAATTATTTCTACAGAAATTGAAAATATTGAAAAACTTAAAAAACAATTAGCACAAGTTCCAAGTATGGAAGGTCTAGAATTGGCTTCTAAGGTTTCAACAAAGGAACCTTATTTTGTTGGAGAAGAAGATGCACCAATTAAAATTTCTGCACTTGATATAGGTATTAAGAAAAATATATTGAGAAATCTTGCAAAAAGAGGGGCTTATATCAAAGTGTATCCATACAATTCAAGTTTTGATGATTTAAGTTCATTTAATCCTGATGGGTACTTCATATCTAATGGACCTGGAGATCCAAAACCGTTGTTAGAAGCACAAAACACAGCCAAAAAGATTATGGAAAAGGATTTACCTTTATTTGGTATTTGCTTAGGTCACCAAGTTATTGCATTGGCTAATGGTATTTCAACTTATAAAATGCATAATGGGCATAGAGGAATTAATCATCCAGTGAAAAACCTGGTAACAGGTAAAGGTGAAATAACTTCTCAAAATCATGGTTTTGCTGTTAATAAAGAAGAAGCAGAAACCCATACTGATATTGAAATTACACATATACATTTGAATGATAATACAGTTGCAGGAATAAAGATAAAAAATAAGAATACTTTTTCTGTCCAATATCATCCAGAGGCTAGTCCTGGACCTAACGATGCAGATTACTTATTCGATCAATTTATCGAAAATATTAAAAAAACAAAATAAGAAGAGTTCCCACTAAAAAGTGGGAATTTCAATTTGATAACGTTTTCGCAAAATCATTATTAATTAAAACAATTAAGGGTAGTATTTTGTAAATTGGCTATCTGAAATTACTAACACATAAACAGGATGAGTATTATAATTAACATTCAAGCACGTCAAATTTTTGATTCGAGAGGAAATCCTACAGTAGAGGTAGATGTGACTACAGAAAATGGAATTATTGGCAGAGCAGCAGTTCCATCAGGAGCATCAACTGGAGAACATGAAGCTGTTGAATTACGTGATGGAGGAGGTTTGTATATGGGGAAGGGTGTATTAAAAGCAGTTGAAAATGTAAATACACTAATTGCTCAAGAACTTTTAGGTGTTTCTGTTTTCGAACAAAATATGATTGATAAAATCATGATCGACTTAGACGGTACCGAAAATAAGTCTAATTTAGGAGCAAATGCGATTTTAGGAGTATCGCTTGCAGCCGCGAAGGCAGCAGCTAATGAGTTAGGGCTTCCTTTGTATCGTTATATAGGTGGAGTATCTGCAAATACTTTACCAGTGCCTATGATGAATATTATTAATGGTGGCTCTCACTCGGATGCGCCAATTGCTTTTCAAGAATTTATGATAATGCCTGTTAAGGCTAAGAATTTTACTGAGGCAATGCAAATAGGTTCTGAAATATTTCATAATTTAAAAAAGGTTCTTCATGATAGAAATTTATCAACAGCGGTAGGCGATGAGGGAGGTTTTGCTCCGTCGTTAGAGGGTACTGAAGATGCCATTGAAACGATAGCTTTAGCAACTAAAAATGCTGGATACAAGTTTGGAGACGAAGTAATGATCGCTTTAGATTGTGCATCTGCTGAATTTTACATAAATGGTAAGTATGACTACACGAAGTTTGAAGGAGATAAGGGAGCTATAAGAACCTCAGAAGAGCAAGCTTCTTATTTAGCTGAATTGGTAGAGAAATATCCAATTATTTCTATTGAGGACGGAATGGATGAGAATGACTGGGATGGATGGAAATTATTAACTCAGAAAGTTGGGAAAAAAGCTCAGCTAGTTGGTGATGATTTGTTTGTAACTAATGTAGAAAGGTTATATAGAGGAATTTCAAATGGAATAGCTAATTCGATTCTTATAAAAGTTAATCAAATAGGAACATTAACAGAGACCATTGCCGCCGTAAATATGGCACATAATGCTGGATATACATCTGTAATGAGCCATAGATCTGGTGAAACAGAGGATAATACTATTGCAGACCTAGCTGTAGCTTTAAATACAGGACAAATTAAGACAGGTTCTGCATCTCGTTCTGACAGGATGGCAAAGTATAATCAATTACTTCGAATTGAAGAGCAATTAGGTGATGTAGCTTACTACCCTCAAGAAAAAGCCTTTAAAATTAACAATAAAAACGAAGAAGAGCTTGTTAAATAAAATATTTAGTAAGTTTAACCATATTATTAAAACCTAGGAAAAATTTTTCTAGGTTTTTTTATTTTTGTGATTCTAGAAAATTTAATTTTGATAGAACTTTTTAATAGCAATTATTTTATTGCTGAGCCATTCTGTTTTTTTTGGTAAATATTCTAATTTTTTAGAGTAAAAAACTCTTTCTTACGGCTTTCAGAATTTTATAAAAAATGGTATCTTCGCCTGTGACTACAATTATAAAAAAACTAAGATACAAAATGTCAGATATAGCAAAATTACAAATTGGCGAAAGCACATATGAATTTCCTTTAGTAAAAGGTACAGAAAATGAAACTGCAATAGATTTAAAAAACCTAAGAGGTAATACTGGTGGTTTAGTAACTATTGATCCAGGTTTCAAGAATACGGGTTCTTGCCAAAGTGCTATAACATTTTTAGATGGTGAAAAAGGTATTTTAAGATATAGAGGGTATTCTATCGAAGAATTAGCTGAAAAGGCAGATTTCTTAGAAGTTGCTTATTTATTAATTTTTGGAGAATTACCTACCAAATTACAACTTGACAAATTTTATAATGATATTTTAGATAATGCCATTGTTGATGATGATATTAAAAAAATTATAGATGCATTTCCTAAAAATGCCCATCCTATGGGTATATTATCTTCTTTAACATCAGCATTAACTGCATTTAACCCTTCCTCAGTAAATGTGGATTCAGAAGAAGCAATGTACAATGCAATTGTGAAAATAATGGGTAAATTTCCTGTTTTAGTAGCATGGACTATGCGTAAAAAAACCGGTATGCCATTACACTATGGTTCACGTAAATTAGGATATGTTGAAAATATTCTAACCATGATGTTCCAAAAGCCAAATGATGAGTATGATATAAACCCAATATTATTAAATGCATTAGACAAACTTTTGATATTACATGCTGATCATGAACAAAATTGTTCTACATCAACAGTTAGAATAGTTGGTTCTTCACATGCTGGATTATTTGCTTCTTTATCAGCAGGGATTTCTGCTTTATGGGGGCCACTTCATGGAGGAGCTAATCAGGCTGTTTTAGAGATGCTAGAGGGGATTAGAACAGATGGAGGAGATACTAAAAAATACATGGCAAAAGCGAAGGATAAAGAAGATCCATTTCGTTTGATGGGATTCGGACATCGTGTTTATAAAAATTTCGATCCGAGAGCCAGAATTATAAAAAAGGCAGCAGATGAAGTACTTGGAGACTTAGGTGTTAATGATCCTGTTCTAGACATAGCTAAAGGTTTAGAAAAGGAAGCATTGAGTGATGATTATTTTGTGAATAGAAAATTATACCCAAATGTTGACTTCTATTCAGGTATAATTTATAGAGCGATGGGAATACCTGTGGAGATGTTTACTGTAATGTTTGCACTTGGGCGTTTACCAGGTTGGATAGCGCAATGGAGAGAAATGAGGTTGCGTAAAGAGCCTATTGGAAGACCTCGTCAAGTCTATACAGGAGCTAACGAAAGAGCATTTGTAGATTTAGAAAAAAGATAAAAGTTATTTAAATACTCAAGTATTGTTTATTAAAATCAATTATATTGTCTTCATTAGTTTTACAAACTTAAAATTTTAAAAATGAAGGAAATTAAGATAATTAAAAATCGATCTGATATTGGTGCGGGTACTCGAGGTTCTGACATGGGTATCGATGCGATCGAAATAGCTGCAATAAATGAAGAGAGTAATTATTTTGATAGATATCCGTTTGAAGATGTAATTACTGAAAATGAATCCATTTATAATAAAGAAAATAACTCATTTGCTAAGCGAATAGAAAATGTTTTCAATCAATGTAAACGACTTTCAAATCATGTAAAGGTGAATCTGCAGGAAGGGAAATTTCCCGTGGTTATATCTGGAGATCATTCTTCTGCTTTGGGAACTATTAGTGGAGTAAAGGCTGCGAATCCAACTAAAAGAGTTGGAGTCGTATGGATAGATGCTCACGGAGATCTACATTCACCATATACTTCACCGTCAGGTAATATACACGGGATGCCATTAGCAGCCGCAATAAGTGACGATAATATCGATAGCCAAATTAATGATGTTGATAGAGAAACGGCTGAATTTTGGGAGCGAATGAAAAACATAGCGACTCCTGGTCAAAAAGTATTAGGAGAAGATATTGTATTTTTTGGAGTACGTGACACTGAGCAACCAGAGGACAACCAAATTGAGAAATATGGAATAAAAAATTATATGGTTGCCGAAGTACGTCATAGAGGAGTAGAAGTTTGTGTGAATGAAACGATAGAAAAACTAAATGAATGCGATATTTTATATGTTTCTTTTGATGTAGATGCTATGGATTGTGACATGGTTTCATACGGTACAGGAACTCCAGTTCCAAAAGGATTTGATCAGTTTGAAGTAATAGAGATCATAAAATTACTTTTAGCAAGTAAAAAAGTGGTTTGTGTAGAGTTTGTAGAAGTGAACCCATTACTTGACATGAAAGGAAATAAGATGGCTAAAACAGCTTTTCAAATTCTAAATTCTATTACAGAAGACATAGAAAAATTATAAATTAAAAAAGCACAAGTATCTATAAAGTACTTGTGTCTTTTTTATTTTATTTTCCATTCAAACAATTTATTTTTAATTAGATCCATATAGTCATAGGATTTAAACATTTAGTACAGAAAACAATTAAAATTAGTTTTAGTTAAATCACGATAACAGTTATAATTTTTTTATAAGTTTTTCTTGTTTTACCCTCTTCTAATGGTATTTAAAACTTAATAAGTGACGTTGGATCTGGCTAGAATGTTAGTATAATTAAAATTCCCTTAGCTAATTTCAGTTACGTTTAGATCATAGAAATTATGTTGATTAATAATATCATGACTTGGCTTATTGAGATATTCATAACATCAAATATCTTGTTTCTATTAAATCTACCATTAACTTCAACAATGATGTATCCATAGATTTTAGAAGTACACCTAAAACGATATTTCATTCCATCTAATATTTTTTTTGAAACTTCATAAGGTTTGTCAAAATGATCAAAAGATTTTTTGACTTCATTCCAAACAATATTGTCTTCTTCTGTCAATTGTTTGAAAGGAGACCAATCTCCTATAATAAAATTAGTGTTTTTTTGATGACTCATATTAAATAAGGTTTATAGTTTATCTATTTTTGGCGTTTTTAAGTTTAATATTTCACATTATTTCGAATGGAAAATTTTCTCTATTAACAATTTTTTAAGTATCAAACCAAAGTCGAAAAAAAATGGATGTTTTTTTTAAAAAAAGGTGTTTTTGTTATTTTTTAAGGTGTGAGAGGCCATTAAATTAGAATAAAAGTAAGTAAGGATTTTACTAATTTTCCACTCAAGAATATTTTTCAAATGGTTGTATTAATTTTATTGTATCCGAAATTCGGAAAAATGAAGTAGAATATAATGTGTTTTTTTGAATAAAAATTTATATTTGTAATTGTAAACTTTAGGAGTAGCTAGTTCGCTAGTTTGAGAAATATCCTTAGAACCTGATATGGTTAATACCAGCGTAGGGAAAAGTTGAGATGCTACACTCAGAAAATAGGTCAAATTTAGCCTATTCGACTTCTATAGTTTGCTTAAATATTCATTCAATGATTATCAAAGTAAACGAAACGACAAAAAAAATCTCAGAAGACTTAACTGTAAGAGGACTGGTTAGAGAATTGGAAATCTCCGATAATGGAATTGCAGTTGCCATTAATAACAATATTGTTAAAAAAGATGACTGGAGTAATCATAAACTTCAGAATAACGACAATATTTTAATCATCCGATCTACGCAAGGAGGATAATTTTTTATTAAAATAAATTCGACAAAAACTAATAACCTTATAATGAAGAAAAAAGATACAGCACCAAAGCAAGACGGTGTAACTAGAAATCCGTTTCCGAATTCAAAAAAAATTTATGTTCCCGGAGAAATTCACCCGCATATTAATGTGGCGATGAGAGAGATTGAATTACACGATACAGTGGATTCAATGACTAAAAAAAGAATGCCAAATGAACCTGTAACTGTTTATGATACTTCAGGGCCATATACAGATCCGAATAAAGAGATAAACATTCACAACGGATTAGAACGGATTAGGGAAAAATGGATTTTAGATAGAGGTGATGTTGAAGAATTGGATGAATTTACTTCTCAATATTGTAACGAGCGATTAAATGATAAGAAGTTAGATCACTTACGATTTAACCTGAAGCATAAAGCTAAAAGAGCGAAGGA
The DNA here is from genome assembly GCF_057162725.1 of Tenacibaculum profundi. Classification (NCBI taxonomy): domain Bacteria; kingdom Pseudomonadati; phylum Bacteroidota; class Flavobacteriia; order Flavobacteriales; family Flavobacteriaceae; genus Tenacibaculum; species Tenacibaculum profundi. The sequence goes on along the minus strand of NZ_CM169894.1, from coordinate 1,441,734 downwards.
AGGGAAAAATGTAACGCAGTTACATTATGCAAAACAAGGAATTATTACTCCCGAAATGGAATATGTTGCTATTCGTGAGAATCAACGAATAGATGAAATGACACGTCTTTCAAAACAACATCCAGGGCAAGATTTTGGAGCAAGCATTCCAGAAAAAATAACACCTGAATTTGTAAGAGAAGAAGTGGCAAGAGGAAGAGCAGTAATACCTTCTAACATAAATCACCCTGAAGCAGAGCCTATGATTTTAGGAAGAAATTTCTTGGTGAAAATCAATGCGAATATTGGTAACTCGGCTACAACTTCATCTATTGAGGAAGAAGTAGAGAAAGCTGTTTGGGCTTGTCGTTGGGGAGCGGATAATATAATGGATTTATCTACAGGTAAAAATATTCATGAAACTAGAGAATGGATTGTTCGTAATTCGCCAGTACCAATCGGTACGGTCCCAATCTACCAGGCTTTAGAAAAAGTAAACGGAGTAGCAGAAGACTTAACATGGGAGATTTTTAGAGATACCTTAATTGAACAAGCTGAGCAAGGCGTTGATTATTTTACTATCCACGCCGGAGTAAGATTGGCTTACGTTCCAATGACAGCGAAACGTATTACAGGAATTGTTTCTCGTGGAGGATCTATTATGGCTAAATGGTGTTTGGCACATCACAAAGAAAGTTTCCTATATACTCATTTTGAGGAAATTTGTGAAATTCTTAAATCATACGACGTCGCTTTCTCTTTAGGAGATGGTTTACGTCCCGGTTGTATTGCAGATGCGAATGATGAAGCTCAATTTGCAGAATTAGAAACATTAGGAGAGTTAACGAAAATAGCATGGAAACATGAAGTTCAGTGCTTTATTGAAGGACCTGGTCATGTACCTATGCATATGATCAAAGCAAATATGGACAAGCAATTAGAAGCTTGTGGTGAAGCTCCTTTCTATACTTTGGGGCCTTTAACTACTGATATTGCTCCAGGATATGATCATATCACTTCAGGAATTGGTGCAGCAATAATTGGATGGTACGGAACAGCTATGTTATGTTATGTTACACCGAAAGAGCACTTAGGGTTACCAAACAGAGATGATGTGCGTACTGGGGTTGTTACCTATAAATTAGCAGCACATGCAGCTGATTTGGCAAAAGGCCATCCAGGAGCACAGCATAGAGATGATGCCTTAAGTAAAGCTCGTTTTGAATTCCGTTGGGAAGATCAATTTAACTTGAGTTTAGATCCAGAATTGGCAAGAGAATATCATGATGAAACACTACCAGCTGAGGGAGCTAAAATAGCGCACTTCTGTTCAATGTGTGGACCGAAATTCTGTTCAATGAAAATAAGTCAAGAAGTTCGTGATTATGCAGCCCAGAAAGAATTGGTGGCAGAAGATGCTATTTCAGAAGGAATGAAGGAAAAGTCTGAAGAATTTAAAACAAAAGGTTCGGAAGTTTATCTATAGAATATAAGATTATAATTATGAATTACGAATGTTACTATTTTTAAATTCGTAATTCATAATTTAAAGTGAAACATATGATTATTTTAATCGCCCCAGAAAAAGATGTAGAAAATGAAATCAAAATTTTACATCAACTCTTTGAGGCAGGCTTAACCCATTATCATTTAAGAAAACCATTTAAAGGATATGAGGAGCATTTTGCATATTTGAATGCTATTGGTGAACAATATCATAATAGAATTGTTGTACATTATTTTCATGAATTGCTAAATGAATTCAATTTAAAAGGAGTTCATTTACAGGAACAACCCAGAATTGATTTAAAAAATCGTTTACGAGAGTATGTTGAAAATTTTAGAAGTAAGGGAAAAACAGTGAGTAGTTCTTTTCATGATCCTGAAGTACTTGATTCATGTTTGGAATTTTTTGATTATTATCTATTAAGCCCTGTGTTTTCCTCTATATCTAAAGCAGGATACGAAGGAAGAGGATTTGACGTAAATCATATGAATAGAATAATTATAGGAATGGGAGGAATAAATGAATCGACAATAGCGGATACTTTGAAATTGGGATTTAGTGGGATTGGTGTTTTAGGAGGTGTTTGGAATGCTGAAAGTCCAGTAGAGAGTTTTAATAACATAAAAAGCGTTTTTAGTACAATTATTCATGGCTAACATATGGGTGAAAAACGATACATATTAACAATAGCAGGTTTTGACCCTTCCAGTGGAGCAGGAATTACGTCAGATATCAAAACATTTGAATCTTTTGGATTGTACGGACTATCAGTTTGTACTGCAATTACTGTTCAAAATGACATTGAATTTAAAAGTTGTACTTGGGTAAAAGATACGATAATACTTGAACAAATTGAAACTTTATTTGAAAGGTTTAAAATACCAATCGTTAAAATTGGTATCATTGAGTCATGGGAAATTCTATTAAAAGTTCAGCAAAAGCTTAGAAAGCTAAATCCTGAGATAGTTATTGTATTAGATCCTGTACTCAAAGCAAGTGCAGGTTATGATTTTCATACCAAGAAAAACTACGAAACATTTAATAAAATGTTGTCTTTATGTGATTTTATTACTCCAAATTATGATGAAATAAAGGCGTTGTTTCCTGAAAAAGATATAGAGGAAACTATTGAAAGTATTGCCGAAAGAACAAATATTTATTTGAAAGGAGGTCATAGAAAAGATAAGAAGGGCTGGGATGAGATTTACTATGGCAAAATTGTTAAATTAAATATTCCCCCGATTTCAGAAAAAGTATTTGATAAACATGGAAGTGGTTGCGTATTATCTGCAGCCCTTGCAGCGAACTTTTATAATAACTTGACAATAGAAGATAAAGGGAAGAGTGTAAAACGATATGTAGAAGAATATCTTAATTCAGACGTTTCCCTTTTAGGAAAACATTATTATGGCAGATGAAGTTAATTATTCTTCAATAAAAAAAGAAATTTAAAAAACAAATACAAAAACAACTATACTAAATTACATAAAACGAAATGATAAGTAAATTACAGTACATAACGCAAGGAAGCACTCCGGATGAACATATAGAAAACATTCAGAAGGCATGTTCTTATGGCGCTGAGTGGGTTCAACTTCGATTAAAGAATTTCGATGAAGACACTATTTTGAAAGTAGCGAAAGAAGCAAGAGCGATTACAAGTCATTTTCAAACAAGATTAATTGTAAACGACTTTTATAAAGTTGCAAGGGAAGTAAAGGCAGATGGAGTGCATTTAGGAAAGAGTGATACATGTCCTTTAGTAGCTAAAAAATACTTAGGAGATATGTATACTGTTGGAGGTACAGCCAATACGTTGGAAGATTGCAGAACACTGGTAGATAAAGGTGTTCATTATATTGGACTTGGACCTTTTAGATTTACTGAAACTAAGAAAAACTTGAGTCCAGTTCTAGGATTGGAAGGATACCAAGCAATTATTGAAGAATTAGCAAGAGAAGTTCCCATTATAGCTATTGGAGGAATTACATTAAAAGATGTTTCAGTCTTGTTAAAAACTGGAATTCATGGAATTGCAGTATCTTCTGAAATTACTCAAAGTTTCAGTGCCATTCCTGCGTTCCATACCTTGTTAAATGCTGGCAGTACATTAGAACAAGTGTATAAGATCAGTTAGATAAAATTTATTATAATACCATGACAACATTAAAAATAGCAGATAAAATATTTAACTCTCGATTGTTCACTGGAACTGGAAAGTTTAGTTCTTCTGAATTAATGCGAGAAGCTTTATTAGCTTCAGAAAGTGAGTTGATCACAGTAGCATTAAAGCGAGTAGATGTTCAAAATGAAGAGGACGATATATTGACTCATTTAGGACATTCACGCATTAATTTGTTACCTAATACTTCAGGAGTAAGAACAGCAAAAGAAGCAGTTTTCGCTGCGGAGTTATCGCGAGAAGCACTTGAAACAAATTGGATAAAGTTGGAAATTCACCCAGATCCGAGATATTTACTACCAGACCCAATTGAAACGTTAACCGCCGCAGAAGAATTGGTTAAAAAAGGTTTCGTTGTAATGCCTTATATCCATGCCGATCCTGTATTATGTAAGCGTTTGGAGGAAGTTGGAGTACAATGTGTAATGCCTTTAGGAGCTCCAATTGGTAGTAATAAAGGTTTAAAAACATTAGAGTTCTTAGAAATTATTGTAGAACAATCTAATGTTCCTGTGGTTGTAGATGCAGGTATTGGATCTCCTTCACATGCTGCTCATGCAATGGAATTGGGAGCTGATGCTGTATTAGTAAATACGGCAATAGCTGTATCCCAGAATCCAATAGAAATGGCAAAAGCTTTTAAAATGGCAGTAAAAGCTGGAAGAATGGCTTATGAAGCTAAGCTAGCCCCAATAAAAAAATATGCAGAAGCTAGTAGTCCATTAACGAGTTTTTTGAGTTAGATTAAACGATTCTTTTAAGTATGAATACTACTTTTAGAGATATATTCGAAAGCTATAACTGGGATGATACGCTTTCAAACATAATCAACAAAACTTCAACAGATGTTGAGTATGCTTTGGCGAAAGAAAAAAGAGATTTAGAAGATTTTAAAGCATTAATATCACCAGCTGCAAAACCTTACTTGGAGCAACTAGCTCAAATGAGTAGAATGCTTACCAAAAAACGATTTGGGAATACAATTCAAATGTATGCTCCCATGTATTTAAGTAATGAATGTCAGAATATTTGTACCTATTGTGGATTTAGTTTTACCAATAAAATTCCAAGACGAACCTTAACAGATAATGAAATTCTTGAGGAGGTGAGCTTTTTAAAGCAAAAGGGATATGACCATATTCTACTCGTCACAGGTGAGGCTAATAGGACTGTTGGAGTAGATTATATTAAGAATGCAATTGAACTTATTCGAACGAATTTTTCCAATATTACTATCGAAGTACAACCCTTAGACCAACATGAGTATGAGTCTCTTATTGAAAGTGGTTTATATGCAGTTTTAGTTTACCAAGAAACGTATCACGAACAGGAGTATAAAAAACATCATCCAAAGGGTAAAAAGTCGAATTTCTATTATCGGTTAGACACACCTGATAGGCTAGGAAAAGCGGGGATTCATAAAATTGGATTGGGAGCTTTATTTGGATTGGAAGATTGGAGAGTCGATAGTTTTTACACAGCGTTACACTTGAAATACTTGCAGAAAAACTATTGGAAAACAAAGTATTCTATTTCCTTCCCGAGACTTCGTCCTCATTCTGGCGGTATTGAGCCGAAAGTTGAAATGACAGATAATGATTTAGTTCAGTTGATTTGTGCTTTTCGTTTATTAGATGAAGATTTGGAATTGTCCATGTCGACAAGAGAAAGTGAAATCTTTAGAAATAATATTGTTAATTTAGGAGCTACCTCGATGAGTGCTGAGTCGAAAACAAATCCAGGAGGTTATAGTGTAGAGCCACAATCACTAGAGCAATTCGAAATTTCGGATGAAAGAAGTACAGAAGAGATTGTATTGATGTTGAAAGAGCAAGGTTTGGAAGTTGTTTGGAAAGACTGGGAGCATTTTAGTTAAATTTGTCATAAGCCAAAAGTTAAGAGCAATGTTAAATTCGGAAGAACTTAAACAATACAACCGACATCTAATTTTAGATAAAATAGGAGAAGAAGGACAGCTAAAACTTAAAAGATCAAAAGTTTTAGTAATTGGAGCTGGAGGTTTAGGTTGTTCAATTTTGCAATACTTAACAGCAGCAGGTGTTGGTACAATTGGTATTATTGATCATGATATCGTTGATCAGAGCAATTTGCAGAGGCAAATACTTTACACTATCGATGATATAGGAAAGTCAAAAGCAGAAACTGCCAAGAATCGACTTTTAAGGTTAAATCCGTTTATAGAGTTCAATGTTTACAAAGAACGATTAACGAACGAAAACGCATTTTATCTTTTTCAGATGTACGATGTAATCATTGATGGTAGTGATAATTTTGCAACGAGATATCTTGCAAATGATACGGCCGTTTTAACAAATAAGCCATTAGTTTATGGAGCTATTTTTAAGTTTGAAGGACAAGTAAGTGTATTTAACTTTAAAGGAAGCGCAACCTATCGATGTCTATATCCAACTCCTCCCAAACCAGATGAATCACCAAATTGTTCAGAAATTGGAGTTATTGGTGTTTTGCCTGGAATCATAGGTAGTTTACAAGCTAATGAAACCATAAAAATTATTTGTGATTTAGAAGGAGTTTTAGCAAACAAATTATTAATATTTGATACATTAAGTATGCGTCAAATTACATTAAAGTTTGAAAGAACGAAGAATGCTAAGCTTAACAAATTGGAAGAAGATTATGAGTTTTTTTGCGGGATAAAACCGATTGGAGAAGAAATTAGTTTAACCGATTTAGAATCTCATAAGGAAAAATACAATCTTTTAGATGTTAGAGAACATTGGGAGCGAGAAGAAAAAAATATTGGAGGTTTACATATTCCTCTTAGGGAACTATCCAATCGTTATCAGGAAGTAATTTCTGAGAAACCTTTAGTTGTTTATTGTCAATCTGGAATAAGGAGTAAAGCTGCAATTTCTTTATTGAAAGAGAAGCTGTCTAATGGTATAATTTTGGTGAACTTAAAAAGTGGAATAAGTTAATTTGCTATAACTAAAATTTGATAGTTTACCTTCGTAATCTTTATTCATTAAGAAAAACATAAGGTGCAATTAAAATATTTTTTCTTTTTATGATTCTTTCTTATCGTAAACGTAAATGATAAAAAAATCGAGAAACTAGTTTTCTCGACCTTTTTTACTATTCTTTTGGATATAATGTTTTTAAAGATTTAACATCATTGTTATTGAATTCCCCTGTCATTTCTTCATTAAAAGGACAGGCTAGCATAATAGAGGTATTGTCATAGTAGGATTCATTTGGAGTACCGTCAATATGATTAATACCGACACCAGCATCACCTTCATCTTCAAAATCACCCTTACAACTATTTCTGCCAAACCAATCTGTATGTCTCATTCCTATTGAATGACTAATCTCATGCATCAAAACATGTTGATTCTCTATTTGTGTATGTTGATCTAAATTAAAAATTTGTATTTCGTTGTAAGGTTTTCCTTTATAAGGAAAACCTGCTCGTCCTCCTTTTGAACTATTAAATCTAGACATGTCGTAAACAAAAATATCACCTGCACCCCATAATTTGGTTTCTTCAAAAATAAAAGTTAAAGATAAATTTAAATCGTTAAATTTTGCTACAGCATTTTTTAGAGCCTTTAATCCTTTCTCAGAAAGTTTAAAACTAGATCTACCGCCATTATATCCAGTAATTTTAATTATTTTTCCTTGGGTTACTAAATTATTGGTATAATATTGGTCAGTTCGATTATTTTTTAGATGCGTAAGTTCAATTAATTGGTTTTCAGTTGTCATTATATCGTTTTCGATGACTATTTTTTTTTCGAGTTTATTATTTACTGTTCGAATAAATTCATACCGAATTGTTGATGTATTAAAATTTAATTTGGTAGCAGCATCAATTACTTTTTGGGGAATGTCTGAATTTTGGTTATTATTCTCTATTTTATCATTAGTAGCACATGAAGATATAAAAAGCGTTACAAAAAGCCCATATATTAGAATGGATTTACTTTCTTTCATTTGATTAGTTTTTAGTTTAATTAATCATAATTTATAAAAAACAAATTAATTTTTTTGCTAAAAAATAGAATTAAGGAAAGAGTTTACCATAATATCTCTGATTCTTAGGACACCTTGAAGATGTTGCAATATTTTTAAAAGAAGTAATTTTTCTATTGAAAAGAATTGATAAAAAAGTATTTATGGATAGCATAGTTTATATTGATCAAATTATAGATGACTAATCATCAATAAGAGTAAATACTATATTAGTTTGGTATTGCTTAGCTGGAATAATAAGCGATCTACCAACTAGTTTAATTTGACAATTTATATTTAATATTTTTCCATTACCCTCAATAAATTGATTGTCGTAGTTATTGATTAATAAGTAATCTTCTCCACCACTTAAGTAATTATTATAGATATGTTCGCCATTATTGGTGCGCCTAATATTTATTTCTAGACTAGAGTCCCATTCTATATCTGATTTTTTAACATTAATGTGCCAGCTTCTATGTACATCATTTTGCATATTTTCAGGGAGGAAGTTCACACTAATTTTAATAATTTCGTGAGAAGATTCGAATTCAGAAATTATATCCTCTCCTGGAATTATCGAAATATTATTTGTTTCATTGAAAAGTTCTATTATTCCATATTCAACATTAAGTTGAGCGATCATTGATAGTCTACTAGTAAAAAATAAGCCCCAAAATAATAATAAACTAATTCTTTTCATAAATAAAATAATTTTCAGTCATCAGAAATAGTGTAGGAGATAAATAAGACATGATTTTCTTGAAAACTTAATAAGTCATAGTTTTTAATTTGTATACTATATGACAAAGAGTGTCCATTTTGGGGACCGACATTTGTAAAAGCACCACCAATACCAGTTAAAATTTTTTGAGGAGATTTTTTTAAAGTGATCTGTTCAGAAGGAATCCCAAATTGACCAGATCCGCTACCAACATAACTTCCTGTATTTAATGTAATTTCTGTTCCAGGGGGTGCTGTGCCAGATAATATTTCTACAGAAACATTTCTTGTTACGCCATCTTCTGCTATTGATGAGGAGTAATTTAGCCATTTATCATTATTGTTTTCAGATTTGGAAGTAATAGGATTTCCTGCTTCGGTAATTGTTTCAAGACTTATAATTACAGGCTCTATACTTGGTTGAATTTTTAAAATTGCAATTTCAGGAATTTCAAAAGATAAAGGAACCGTGTTAATCTGTGAAGTCTGAGCTTTGATTACCATAGAAAACAACAATATAAACATAAAAGTTTTACAATTAGTTATCATTTTAATTACTTGACTTTAGTTTAAATTTTTTGTTTTGCATTTTTATGCGTCTTAATTTTTCTGAGACCGAAAAAATAATTTCTTTTATCTCGCCTTCATTAACTGTTATTAGACGATGATTATCATTAAAAGTAAATTTTTTTTCGTAGTTCTTACTAACGATTCCTATTTTATATTTTCCAGGTTTTATCTGACTGAATAAGAATTCGTTTTTATTATTTGTTAGTGTGTATTTTATTTTATCGCCTTGTACTAATTTTATGATCAATTGAGGTAATTTATTTTTGAAAAGAGATGCTTGTGTTTGATTGTTTTTTTTAAAAGTTATTTTACCGCCTATTTTAGAAGGCTTAATAAGTGATAGCTTAACTTGCTTCTCTTCTTTTTTATTAACTGTAACCTCAAGAGGAATATCTTCATTTATTATACTATTGAATTTTAAACTAGATTGATCAACAGATAAATAATGTTTTCCTGTAGCTATGTCTTTAAACTTAAAATTTCCTTCGTCATCTGTTATTGAGGAATATCCATCTAGATTAAAGATAATACCACTTCTATCACTAATAGAGTTTGAATTTATAAATCCTACAACATCACCAATATTTTTATTTTTTGAAATAGGAATATTTAAATTTAAACGATAACCTATTGATAAAAAGAAATCTTTTGAATTAGTGTTTAGCGATGAATAACCAATATTTCCGGCGAAATTTAGATGATGATTTTTATTAAATTTAAACTTTCCTGTTAGGTTGAATAGGCTTCTTCTTTTGTATTGTTCAGACAACTCATAATCATTTCTAAAACCAACTCCTAAATCCCATGAGTTTTTAATTTTATAATTTAGACTTCCTCCATAAAATAATAGGTTTCTTTTGCTTTGTGAGTATCTATTTGTGTTTGAGTACTGTACGTTTGTGTTTAAAATTAAATTATTAGTTATAAAATAAACACCTATAACTGATGAATGTAAAGATGTTTTCCTTTTTTCATCGGATGATACAAGGTTATTGGTTGAAAGTCTGATTGCATTATCAAGAGCTAGAGAAAAGTTATTCTTTTTTATTTTGTACTGGTAATTTAATAAATATTCATGAAAATCAAATTTTATTCTTTCACTCCTATCTTTAACTGATAGGTAGCCAAGTTCAATACTATGTCTGTGACCTCTGTTTGGAACAAAGTAAAGTCTAGAAAAATACCTTTGATTAAATGGAGCTATTTGCTCTATGATTTCATCTAATCGGGGATTTAAAAGGTTGTAATTTATTTCATTAACGAGAGTAAAACGTTTTGAAAAAATCTTTTTAATTGAGGTAAAAATATTACTGCTATTATAAAAATATCCATCAAATTCAGGACTTGTATATAATATATCACTGAGAATTTCGTAATCGTTTATTTTTGCTTTTCCGGTAAACTGTAAACCAATTCGTTTTTTTTTTCCTAGCATAGTCATTGCTGTTTCAAGATAAAGGGAAGAGAAGGTGTTTTTAAAACTTTGAGTAATATTCAAAGTTGTTGTTTTTGAGTTATCGTAGGTTCTGTTTAATACGCCTAATGAAGTATTGTAGTTGTTAAATGGATTTAATTTTATGTACCCTCCTAATTGATCTTTAACTTCTTTGAAGAAAAGTGGAGTATTGTAAAAAAAAGCAAAATGGATTTTTTTAAAATATAATTTTGAATAACCGCCTCTACCTAACCTATTTTGCTCTAATAGCCTTGTGAAATTAAAAGAGAAATCGCCTAAATATAGTTCGTTTTTTTTGTACTTATACTTTATCCAATTTCTTTCTAAATTTTCATAACGAGTAGATTTATCTCCACCTGCTCTTATCGTACCAATGTTGAGGTGATGTTTTTTTTTTATGTCTAAAAACCCATTACCGTTCACATTGTAAATAAGAAATTGGCTTTTTTCCGCCTCATTTTTTAAAAAAGTATAGTTGACAATTGTCGTTATAGGATAATAAAAATAAAGGTCACTTCTACTAGAGGTATTAGGGTAGACTGTAAAGGAGCTTATTTTAGATATCGTATCAATATTTTTACCAGTTACCATAATGTCTGTTAGTTTCGTAGTTGGTTTTGTAAAGTCACCTTCTATATACTGCTCTAAAGAAACCATTTTGGAACTACTAATAGGAATATTAAGACTCTCTGTTCTTCCCTCAGAAAATCTAGACTCAACATTTATATTTTCTTCGGTATTACCTTTGTTCTCAATCAGGTATTTATAAAAGAATTTTTTTCCAGCTCTCACAAAGTTCGGTTTTTCAACTAGGTTTACTTCAATTTTATGGAGCTCTTTAATTTTGACATTTATCTCTTTTGTTTTAATTGTTTTATTGTTATTTTTTATTTTTACTGTTAATTTAGTAATACCACTCCGATAATTAATAGGAACGGATATAATAGAAAAAATCCTGATGTTCTTACTTTCTTTTTTTTTATTTATTGAAGGTTTGGTAATTAATCTCCAATTCTCTGGTAATATCCATTCGGCTTGAATAGATAAATTTTTAGATAATGAATTGGTTAGTTCCATAACAACGACATGATGTTTACCTGGTGTGAAGATGCTAGGAATTTTTATAACTCTTAAATCGGGATCATTCTTCCAAAGACTTAATATGGGGAAAGCAAGAATAATTAGCCTGAATATCATAAGATTTAATCCACCATTTAATTATCTGTAATATCAACGGTTAAATTTATTCCATATATATCTCCCCCATAGTCTGCTACGAGTACACCTTCGTACATCCCGGACGGGACATTGGTTAATTCAATAATGAAATCTTTACAGCCATTAGGGTATACTTTTTTAAACTGAGCTTCAGTTTTTAGAACACTTTCACCATTTTCATCTAATAACTCAAGAATAAGAGAAGGCTTTACCATAAAACGACCTTTATTTTGGAGTTTAACCTTTACTTGATATCGTTTATCATCTAGTTTGATTAGCTTAACATCATTAAATTCTATTTCGGGATCTATTTTTTGTCCAATATTTGTCACTAGTTGAATACCATATCGGATTTTTGAATTTATTTTCACACCTCTTTTTTCCTCCTCGCTAATTGGGTCCTCAACTTCTACCATGATCATACTCCAGAAAGAACCTTGTTTTTTCCCTTCTAGGTTTAATGTTTCAGGTATTTTTAATTGATAAGAAATAACAAAGCGCTCGTTGGGTAATAGAACTTTTTCCGTTGTGTTAAAAGTAACCCATTTTCCCAATGAATATTTACTCTCTCCAACATCTAAATAATTGGTCTTTTCATCACATAGCTGATAAAAGTCTTTTAGATATATGATTACTCTTTCTTCTTTTTCAGACGAGGTGTTTTTGAGGATAATTTCTCCATTGATAATGCTACCTACTTCAATATTATAGATATGAGTTAAGCCATTAAGTATGGTTACATTAGCATAAAAGGTAGCGCTAAATAGAATAAAAAAGAAGTTGATAAAAGATTTTTGAATATTCATAAAAATTTAAGTTAAATGGTTAGTTATTAAGAAGTAGCTTAACTTTAATAAGAATATAAGGTACATGTTTTTTATAATTAAAAAAAGGAGAAGATTCTCCTTTTTTTTAATTATCTGATAATGTATATAAGACGGTAAGAGTCGTTGAATCATTTGCATCTAAATTAGAATAAGCATCAGCATCATCAGACAAAGCAAGTGTATACGTTAGATTGTGTCCTGCAGAAACACCACTTCCAGTATAGGCACTACCAATATCAGTTACTAAATTTTGAGCAGAGGTGCTTAAATCAATTGAAGCAGTAGGTGTTCCCATTGTACCAGCTCCTCCTCCTGCATCAGATGCAGCTACTAAAGAGATTTTAGTTCCTGGTGGAATTGTACCATTACTAACGACTACAGTTACATTCCTAGACGAATCTTCTGTACCATTTACTATTGAAGAATAATTCATCCAAATGCTAGTGTCAGGATCAGGGAATGTAGCAGCTTCACCAGCTTCCGTAGGTGCAGTCACTTCAAGTGTTATAGAAGTACTTGTAGAAGATTCAAGATCTATTAAAGCCACTTCGGGAATTGTAACCGCCAAAGAATGTGAGTCTGTCGCACCGTCTTGAGCTTGAACAAGGTTAAGCCCGCCAATTAATAGTGAGCATGAGATTAAATATTTTAATGTTTTCATAATACATAGGGATTAGGCTAATAAAATTACTTTTAATACTTAAGAGACTGAATTATTTTCGTTTAAACCCAAAAAAAAGGAAGTTAAGTTGTCACTTTTTAAGGGTTACATGAAAAAGTAAACTCATAAAAAGCTATTCATACATGATTGAAAATTATTTTTATTAATCATTATTATTAAAACAGTTTTTCTTAGTGCTTAAATTGTTTATTTTCGTTTTATGGAACAGATTACAAATACTCTGGTTATGGTTCGTCCTGCAAGTTTTCGAATGAATGAACAGACAGCAGTGAACAATTATTATCAACAAAATACTATTTTATTACCAGCAGCAGTTAATGCTAAGGCACAACAAGAATTTGATGATTTTGTAAAAAAATTAAGGTTAGTTGGGGTAAATGTAATTGTCATTAATGATACAGAAATTCCTAGTACACCAGATGCTTTATTTCCAAATAATTGGATTTCTTTTCATGAGAATGGAGATGTAGGCATATACCCAATGTTTGCCGAAAATAGAAGAAAAGAAAGAAGAGAAGATATACTAGGAACCATGGAAGAACAAGGTTTTTTTATAGAGAATGTTATAGATTATTCAAAGGCGGAGGAAGAAGGTTATTTTTTGGAAGGGACAGGTAGTATGATTTTAGACAGACAAAATAGAAAAGCTTATTGTGCTCTTTCACCTCGTGCAGATGAAGAATTATTTATTGAGTTTTGTGAAGATTTTGAATATTTTCCAATTATATTCGTTGCGAATCAAACGGTAAATAATAGAAGAGAAGCTATTTATCATACGAATGTTATGATGTGTATTACGGAGAAGTTTGCTGTTGTTTGTTTAGAAGCAATTGATGATAAAAAAGAAAGGAAAAATCTGGTAAAACATTTAAAGTCAGATGGAAAAGAGATAATTTCGATATCAGAAAAACAAGTAACTCAATTTGCCGGAAATATGTTGCAAGTAAAGGGACACGATAATAAACGGTATTTAGTTATGAGTTCTTCTGCTTTTAATTCCTTGAATATAAATCAACGAGATAGTATTCTTAAATTTTGCGAGATTCTTCATAGTCCTCTCGAAACAATTGAGACTTGTGGTGGAGGAAGTGCTCGTTGCATGATGGCAGAAGTTTTTTTGCCAAAAAAATAATTATAAAGAGCGTAGAAAATAAAAAACTAATTATGCTTTTGATCTATGTGGTAGTAAGCATATCGATTGGGTTTATAACTATGTTTTAGAACTTAAAAGCAGGTTTGAAATAATTTTCTACGATGTTCGGGAGCTATCCGATATTAGTCCTTTGAAAGAAGACGAGGAATTAATTCATAACGAATTTGTAAATGTAGGGATAAAAAGGGCTGTTGAAACATGATTGGTATCAAGTCTTGTTTGTATTTCCTTAACCAGATTAAGGTATGAAAAAGTAAAACCAAGTTGTAAAATGGATCTTTATTTTGGAAGTAGAGATTCTTATGTTCTTGATAATAATTGGTTTGATGGGCTGGTTTTGAATAAAATGATCCTAGAAGGAAGCCATATGATATATAAAAAAGAAAGCTTCTCAAAGTTTATTTGTTCTCAATTACTTTACTCAAAAGATCTTTAAGGGGTTAGTGCATTGTTTTTCGTCAAGTTTAAAGCTATTTTGTAATATTTTTTTAAATGTTAATTTTTTTGAGTAGGGGAAATTAGATTTTAGTTGTTTAATACTAAAACTGATAAATAGTAAAATCATTTTTATAATAAATACTTGATTTTAAGTATTAAAAATAAATAAAAAAATGATTTAACCTGACAATTAAAATTAAAAACAAACAGATGAACAAACTAGTGTTATTCATGTCGGCAGCATTATTAATGACTTCTTGTGTGCCTAAGAAAAAGTATGTAGCCTTAGAGGAAAAGTATAATACGACGAAAGGAACTTTACATAAAACTGAATTAGAAAAGGAGCAGTTAGAGCAAAAGTTTGCCAAAATAGAAAAAAGAGTTGAAAATTATAACAATAAGATTTCTTCTTTACGAGATATCAACTCAAATTTAAAAAAGGAAAATGATAATAAACTTGATATTACAGGTAATACAGTTATATCAAGCTCGATGAAAAAGAAAATGAGAGAAACATTGAAAAATGTAGATGCGGCAGAATTATCAAAAGCTAAAACATTACAAGATTCAATGAGTTTAGCAGTATCTTATAGCTTGAAAAAATCGATAGATACTTCTGATCTAGAGAATTCTGATGATGTAGCTGTTAATATAGATAATACAGTTGTAATGATATCAGTATCAGATAAAATGTTGTTCAATACAGCCAGTTATAGAGTTAATAAAAAAGCTCATAAAATACTAAAAAAATTAGCAGATATTATTAAGTCTGAGCCAAGTATGGAAGTGATGATTGAAGGACATACTGATTCAAGACCAATTAGAAATGAAGTATTGGTTGATAACTGGGATTTAAGTGTAAAAAGAGCAACATCAATAGTAAGAGTACTTGAAAAGAAGTATGGAATTGAGTCGAATAGATTAATTGCAGCAGGTAGGGGTTCTTCTATTCCTTTAGTAGAAAATAATACAAGTAAGAATAGAGCTAGAAACAGACGTACTAAAATCATGATTTTACCGAATTTAGATAAATTTTTTGGTTTAATGGCGAGGGAAGAAGTTTTAGAGCCATAGAAAGAGAATAAGTCAAATAAAAAAAGCCGTTTTTTAAAAAAACGGCTTTTTTTATTTGACTTATTCTATATGAGAGCTGTACTTGAAGATTTGTAATTCTTATAGTACTGCATTAATATAAAAGAGCAGGTTACGGAAGAAGCGATCCCTTCTATTGCCAAAGCGAAAACAACTAAAGGTAAACTTAAATTTTTTCCCCAAAAAGAAGAGTTTTCAAGAATAGTCATAAACGCAGAATCAATAAAGGAAACGTAAATAATTAAACCTAGAATTGTCATGCCAACAGCTAATATGGAAGTACCCGCTCCAATAATTAAATTTTCGAAATATAAGGTTTCTTTATTAGCTATTATATTTGTTTTTATAGCTTTATTTATACCCCATAACACAAAAATAAAGTTTAAAAGACGTAACTCAGAAATATCCTCTAAACCAGAAAATTTCATCATGAAAAAGAAACCAACAATACCAGCAAAAATTAAAAATGCGTTATTCAAAATTATCTTATTTTTAGACATAATCAAATGAGATTTATATTACACAATACTTAAAAATACAAAATAAAAACAGTATTAGGGTTTGTTTTTTGTGTTTTTAATTGTTTTTAGGGGTTTTTATTGTTGATAATTTATATTAAAGAAAGATGCTTAATTAAAACTTACGGTAATCCATAAAATAGTCTTTGTTAGAATAATTAAATTTATTGATGAATTATTATGAAAGTAATTACAGATCTTTTATTGGGTTTCCATATGAGTTTGATTTACATGCATTAAATCAGATCGGAATACTCGCTCATTTAGGATTGCGTGAGTATCATAAGGTATTGGATGTTGGTTGTGGCTCTCTTAGGCTAGGAAGACTTCTTATACCTCTTTTGCTAACTGGAAATTATTACGGAATTGACCCTAACAAAAATCTCATTTTGGAAGGTTTTAAACATGAGTTAGGCTTCGATATACAGAATATTAAAAAACCAAATTTTTCTTATGCTTCTGATTTTTCAGTAGATAAATTTGGTGTTTATTTTTCTTATATAATAGCCCAAAGTATATTTACTCACACTTCTTATGAATTAGCAGTTTATGCTTTAAAACAACTTAAAAAAGTGATGAAGGAGGATACGATATTAGTAGCTTCTTTCATAGAAAATTATAAGTCTTGCGAAAATATAGCTCCAGGATGGAGCTATCCAAAATGTATTTCTTATTCAATAAGTGATATAAAAAAAATATTTAATGAAGCCGGGCTGTATGCTAAACAATTTAATTACCATCATCCAAGACAAAATTGGTGGATTGCTACGAAAACTTGGTCATTAATTAATTCGTTGTAAAATCAATAAAAAATTGAAATATATAGGTGTTTTTAAAATTATGATTCTTGAAATAGATAACTCAAATGGTTTAAAAGGGTAGTAGCTAGGTATAAAGTAAAAAATGGTTGTTGTTTTTTAAAGTAGGGAAATAAGGTATCGTAATTAGCCATACTTGAAAAGATTTTACTTAAATGTATTTAATTTATTGTTATTTGGATGATTATTTTAGGTTTAGAGTTTTAAGAAATTTATTTTAAGAGAATTAATAATTTAAAGTTTAATTAAAAGAATATTGATGCAGTATAGGTATTGTAATTCACTAAAAAGAAATATCTCAGAGATTTCATTAGGAACTTGGGGTTTAGATAAGTATATGTGGGGTAAGTTTGATGAAAAAGAAATATACAAAACATTTGAAGCAGCTCGTATTTTAGGAATTAATTTTATTGATACAGCTCAGGCTTATAAAGGTGTTGAAAGATTGGTAGGAAAAATAATAAAAGACCTTAGCTGGCATGACGCTATAGTAGCTACTAAAATTCCACCGAAAATATACTCCAATAATTTACTAAAAGCCTCACAAGCGTATCCTGCTGAATATATTATTTCTCAGATAGAAAGATCATTAATTTGTTTAGGATTAGAGCAAATCCCGTTACTGCAACTGCATACTTGGAATTCTGATTGGTTTGAAGAGGAAGAATGGATTCATACCCTATTAGATCTAAAAAAACAAGGTAAGATTGGGGCTATTGGTTTATCTTTAGTAGATCATATGGCAAATTCAGGTATAGAAATTATAAAATCTGGATGTATTGATTTTATACAGGTAATGTATAATCTATTTGATCAGTCTGCAAAAGATAAATTATTGGATGTGTGTTTTAAAAATTCAGTTTCTGTTATAGCAAGGTCAGTTTTATATGAAGGTTTTTTTTCAGGAAAAATAGATTTGAATTACGAATTCAACGAGGGTGATTGGAGAAAAAAATATTTTACAGGAATTCATTTTGAAGCATGCTTAGAAAGGTTAAAAATGATATATTCTGATGGAATATCTCCAGACAATATAGCGTCATACGCAATTTGTTTTGCTTTATCCCATCCTTCAATCACAACAGTAATATTAGGTATGAGATCAGTAAAACATGTTTGGGAAAATGCAAGAGTGAGTGGGTCTATGTTGTTGTCTAAAAGTGAGTTAAATAAAACACGTAAATATCATTGGTTAACTGTTTAAGCAATAGGGTGCGGCAGAAGGTTCAGAGTCGATTTCTTCTTTTTCCATAGAGAAAAAATTTTTCCTCCAAGATAAATTTGTTTATGGCGATATTCTTTTTTTAGAGTATTTGGTTGAATTACTCTGTATATACGATAGGGAGTGTTTTGAAGATCTGGATGTGTAATGTCAATTATTAAAGGTTCTAAGTCATACTTTTTTTTACATTTTTTAGCTAAAAGGCTAAGTTGATATTTACGGTTGTATGATTTGGGAATATTGTTTATTTTTTTTGATCCTTTTAGAAATATATCTAATACTTTTTTACCATTTCTCCATCCATAAATCAAATGTTTTTCACTAGAGTCAATATCAATATCCTTAAAATTAGGATAGTGCATATTTAGATTTTTTGCAGAGCTTCTGAGCATAATAGCTTCTTCTAAAGCTTTATGGATATCCTTTATGATTCCTTTACCACAGCTTGAGCCTAAAGTAAGATGATTACCATTTTTATCATAAAGTAGTACGATAATTACAGGTAATAAATCAGTATCTCCTACCTCAAGAATTGATAAATCTAGGTTGTTCTTGCTGATATAATACTGGTGATTTTCTAATATACTTGCACTAATATTTAAAAGATTCTTAGGTCGTAGGGGTAAACGCCATGAGAGCATTACACTTTCTCTCTCAATAACTTCACATAATGCTCTGAATAATAGATTCTCTTTTTCCCAGATTAAACCAGCAGCGATTCCTGACCCTTCTGTTTCTGGAAATTCAGTATGTAGATTTATAAAGCTTTTCCACCTTGGAAATACTAGAGCCGCAGGAATATCATAGGTATAATTAGAAATCATACCAGTTGCGTTTGCCCTTAATTTAAAAATATTAGAACTGTTACTTTCGATATTTTTTATTTCTTCTAAAGTATAAGGAAGTAAAAATTTAAGATGAATTCTATTTCTTGAAGGAATATAGCTTTTAAGAATATACCGAATAGTTAAGTCACTTAATGCTGAATATCTTTCAATTAGTTCCATAGTAGATAAAAAACGAGCTTCATTATCAGTTTCTCCAATTCCGGCTCCATCAATACTTTCATAATTTTGATTGCCAAAAAAATCAGTGAATAGGTATCTGTAAGAAATATGAGAAATTTTCTTATTTTTCCATTCTAATTCTCTTACAGGTATATTCTCAATACGATGACTATTTATTAAATCTAATGGGATTAGTCTTTTTACAAATAAATCAAATGACATAGTCGCTAAAGGCATTTTGATATTTTGTGTAATTTGGATTAGGATGTCGTTTTAACAGAGCAATTCTGTACGTGTTCATTTCTTCAAATAAGCGATATCCAGAACTAGTAAATAAAGCATGCTCAGCTAAAATTTGCATACCGTCGTAAAAACCTTTAATGTGTCTATTTAATCGAAATAACACTTCTTCAGTATCAGTTTTTGGTATATTTTCTTGCTTTTTATCTAAAGGAATTTTTTCTTCCACATTTTCAAAAAATTGGGCAAGTTTCATAAAAACAAAAGTAGCGTGAAATGTACCATAGAGAGGCCTTGGATCCTTTCTAATAGGAGATACATTTAATAAGTCAAATGGGTTTAATAGCAACGGAGTTAATTCATTTATTTTATGAAGAATTGTGTGTGCAGATTCATGAATTAAATGATCTGCAAACGTTATTTTTGACCAAGAATTATCAGGGTTTAATAAGGCTATTCCATGATACCAAATATCTGAGGAACCAACAAATCTTTTCCCATTTAATAGAGTTATACCTTTTAGTGAGTCAATGGTCTCTTTATAAACCGATGGAGCGTATTTTTTTATGTATTTATATCCCTTTTTTATTGTTGAAATAATGGAGGCATATTTTACTGAAAACAATTCATTATATTGTATAATTCTTAATTCTTCGTTACTTGATAAAGGTTCCGAAGCTATGAGATTTAGTTCATTTACCATATTAAATAGAATGTTTCCACTTTGATGCAAAAAAACTTTTTTATCAACGATCCAAAATTTTTTGTCTTTCCGGTATCCATCAAGCTGATTTAAAATTTCTTTTGTTTCTAAAGGAAAAACACCTCCAGAACAGCTCAAAAAACACTCGTCTTTATTCATGTCAATTCTAACCAACCCATTATGGTTAAGGTCTTTTTTGATAATATTATCTAACTGAATAAAACGAATTCCTTTCCCAGAATATGCTAAACGAATAGAAAATGATAACTTATTTTTTATGTTTTTTTGATAAGGAATTAATCGAAAAAAAAGAAGCTCTGGTAATTCAAGAAGTTGATGAGTAATTTCTTTAATTTTTCCATTTTTTAGATTTTTTGAAAAAAATGCTAACCATCTGAACATTTCAGGACCAATGTATTTATAGTTTTCCTCAATTTTTAATTGATTCTCCCAAAAGATAAGGGCTGTTAAACATTCTTCTAAGGTTGTGTGGTCAGTATACTCAGGCATCAGTTGAATTCTGCTGTAGAGAGCGTCATGCACAGCGCTCTTTATATCTCCAATAACAGTAATACCCAATACCTTCATTCCTTCATTAGTTGAAGTTATTATAGCTTTTTCCATAAATTAGTAAATATTAAAAAAGTATTTATTTTTTAAGTTTACAGACTTTCAATTACACTATTTAAGATTTCTATAGCTTTTTCTTTCCCTTCTATATCAATAAGACGTTTTGCTTTTAGTTCAAATTGAACTTCTAATTGATCAGATTCAGAAAAGCTAGTTTCATTAACAAGATAATTCTTTTGCTGATATCTTATTATAGGTTGTGCTTGTTGTTGGTTGTTAAAATCTTGACGATAACGAATCATTGGTTGCGCTTGCTGTTGTTGATTATTAAAGTCTTGACGATAACGAATCATTGGTTGCGCTTGCTGTTGTTGATTGTTAAAGTCTTGACGATAACGAATCATTGGTTGCGCTTGTTGTAGTTCATTGTTAAAATCTTGACGATAACGAATCATTGGTTGCGCTTGTTGTTGTTGATTGTTAAAGTCTTGACGATAACGGATCATTGGTTGCGCTTGTTGTAGTTCATTGTTAAAATCTTGACGATAACGAATCATTGGTTGCGCTTGTTGTAGTTGATTGTTAAAGTCTTGACGATAGCGAATCATTGGTTGCGCTTGTTGTTGTTGATTGTTAAAGTCTTGACGATAACGAATCATTGGTTGCGCTTGTTGTAGTTGATTGTTAAAGTCTTGACGATAGCGAATCATTGGTTGCATAGGTCTATTTGTACCCGTCCATTGATGAAGATTAATTTGGTTAGTTTTCATGTTTAGTCTGGTTATAGTAAAATCAAATATAACAGATTTAGGGTAAAATATGTTTTTTTTTGATAAAATCTGCATTTGAAATTGATCTAGACTATTTAATTTTACACGGAAAACTCTTAAAGTTTAATTTATATGTTGTTTATTTATTGGGTTTTAGGTGTTGTGCTTTTGGGGAGGTAAAAAGTGATATATTTTTGATTAAAATTTCGATAAACTAAAGAGGGTAAACTTTTCTTTTACCTAATTAGTAAAAGAAAAGTTATTTAATAAAAATATAATTTTATTGGATTTTAAATCAACACATGTATACTTTATGTCAAAGCTTCTTTTAAGATACTAATTGGATGTTTAGCAACGCGAGATGTTCCATCAAAAATTTGATGTCTACAGCTTGTTCCAGCAGCAACAATTTCTGTGTTTTTATTTAAGTTTCTGACTTTCGGAAATAAAGTGTCTTCACCAACTTGCATGCTTACCTTGTAATGCTCTTGTTCATACCCAAAAGATCCAGCCATACCGCAACATCCCGTGTTCATAATAGTAACTTTGAAGTTTTTAGGGATATTTAGAATCTTAAAAGAAGAATATGTGCTTGAAAGGGCTTTTTGATGACAATGTCCATGAATTTTCAAATGTTTAGTTTCATTTGTGAACAAAGAGCTGCTAAAATATTTATTTTCATATTCTTGTGCGAGAAATTCCTCAATCGTATAGGTGTTTTTGGCTATTTTTTTTGCAGATTCTTGATCGTCAGCCAATCTAATGTATTCATCTCTAAAAGTTAAAATAGCTGAAGGCTCAATACCTATTAGCGGTGATTTTTCACTGATAATATCTTTAAAAAAAGCAACATTTTTATTAGCTATTTTTTTAGCTTCTTTTAAAAAACCTTTGGAGATATAACTCCTTCCACTTTCTTCATGATTACTGAATTTAATTTGATAACCAAGTTTTTCTAAAACGAATACAGCATCTTTACCTATTTCAGTGTCATAGTAGTTGGTAAATTCATCATTAAAAAGATAGATACTTTTAGTTGAAGAATTTGTTTTATGATTTTTAAGCCAGGCTTTTAAAGATTGATCTGCCAGTTTAGGAACGGTTCTTTTAAGAGCTATTCCCAGCACTTTTTTTGCGACAATGGTATTGGTGAAAAAGTTTGTTACCCGAGGAAAAACAATTCCTAATTTATTATATTTAGCATTATTAGCAAATAGTTTGCTTCTAAAAGAATACCCATTGGTTTCTTGATATTGGTATAAGAATTCAGCTTTCATTGAGGCAATGTCAACATTGCTTGGACATTCACTAGAACAAGCTTTGCAGCTTAAGCACAGATCTAAAATTTGTTTTAATTCCTCTGAATTAAATTTATTTTTCGCTTTATTATTAGTAAGTACTTCTCTTAAAGCATTTGCTCTAGCTCTTGTAGTTTCCTTTTCGTTTTTTGTGGCACGATAACTTGGGCATAAAGTACCTCCTGCCTCAGGAGACTTTCTACAATCACCAGAGCCATTACATTTTTCAGCTAACTTCAGAATACCTTCACTATCAGAAAAGTCCTGAATAGTGGGAATATTTGGCTCAATACGATCAACTTTGTAGCGTAGATTTTCATCCATAGCATAAGCATCTGTTATTTTACCTTTATTAAAAATACTATTTGGATCGAAAACTTTTTTAATTCGCTGTAATAACTCATAATTATTTTGACCAATCATTAAAGGAATAAATTCAGCACGCACTATACCATCTCCATGTTCACCACTAAAAGAACCTTTATATTTCTTAACTAATTTTGCGGTCTCAGTTGTAATTTTTCTGAATAAAACAACATCTTCTTGTTTTTTCAGATTTAGAATTGGGCGCAGGTGTAACTCACCGGCTCCTGCATGAGCATAATAAACAGCTTCTTGTTTATATTTTGTCATAATCTGCGTAAACTCCTCAATGTATTCAGGTAAGTCTTCTAAAGCAACAGCAGTATCTTCAATACAAGCAACAGCCTTCATGTCGCCAATCATATTTCCAAGTAACCCTAAACCTGCTTTACGTAAGTAATGTACTTTATTAATATCGTTTCCATATATCTTTGGGTGATAATAACCAAAATTATTTGTTTTTAAATCTTCAATTAACTTATCAGCTAAAGCTTCTGCACTTTCTATTGAGCTTGCACTAACTTCTAACATCAAAACAGCTTCTGGATCGCCTTGTAAAAAGAACCTATTTTTAGCTTGTTCACGATTATTTTTTGTGCAATCAAGAATTACCTTATCCATTAGTTCACAAGTGTATAGATTGTGTTTCATAGCAGTAACGGTTGCTTTTAAACTATCATTTACACTTTTAAAATGAGGACAAACCATAATGCTATGGCTTGGAGGAAGATCATCTAGTTGAATAGTAATGGCGGTAGAAAAGACAAGTGTCCCTTCGCTTCCAGATAAAAATTTAGCAATATTTATTTTTGTTTCTGAGCCACCGAACAGATCAGAACGTAAAAATTCGTCTACTGCATAACCAGTATTTCTTCTATGGATACTTTCTTTTGGAAATTCTTTAATTATTTCTTTTTGAATACTTGGTTGAGATAGTTCGTTATAGATTACGTTATAGATTTTTCCTTCTAAAGTCTGTTCAAGCCTTTTCTGCTTAAATTCTTGAGAGTTGACTTCTTTGAAGGAAACTTCATTGCCATTACTTAGTAAGCCGTCAATGGCAACAACTTTATCACGTGTTACTCCATATTGAATTGAAGTACTTCCTGAAGAATTATTGCCTACCATGCCACCAATCATACAACGGTTTGATGTAGAGGTGTTTGGTCCAAAAAATAATCCGTAAGGTTTTAAAAATCTATTTAAGTCATCGCGAATAATTCCAGGTTGAACCTTTATAGTTTTAGATATTTCGTCAAAAGCTAAAATACTTGTAAAGTGTTTTGAAACATCTACAATCATACCATCGCCAACACACTGACCTGCAAGTGACGTTCCTGCAGTTCTAGGAATTAAAGTAATACCATTTTCGTTAGCAAACGAAATTATTTTTTTTAGATCGTTTATATTTTTAGGATATGCAACCGCTAGTGGTATTTTTCTGTATACAGAAGCGTCTGTAGCATAAATTTTTTTGTGTAATTCATCAAATAAAACTTCTCCGTCTAATGATTTATCTAAAAAGTTAAGTTTATTGTCCATTGTTACTTTATTGGTAAATTTCTCTTAAAGCAGGTATCAAATGAAATAAATGTATCAGTACCAGCAACACCATTGATTAAGTGAACTTTATCGTATAATATTTTTTGTAAATGTTCATTGTCTTTTGCAAAAATGAGGATAAAAATAGCATAATTACCAGAGACAAAATTGCATTCAACAATTTCTTCTATTTTTTCTAGCTCTTTCATAACACTTTTGGCAAATCTGGCTTCTCTTAATCTTATCCCTGTATAGGATTTTGTTTGATAGCCTAGCTTTTTTTCATCAAGTATGAATTCAGCATTTTTAATAACTTTTTCATTAGTTAGTTTTTTGATTCTCTGATGTATTAATGAGTTGGATACTTTGAGCTCCTCAGCAATTTGAGAGTACGGTTTTCTTGCATCTAATCGAAGCTTAATTAGTATTTGTTGATCGATAAAATCAAATTGATTGTTCATTGTGTAAAATTATTAGGGGAAAAACACATTTATATATTTTAGATTATATTTTAAGTTAATTTAACATAAAATACAATTTTGATCAGTAAAATTACCTATTTATTGCTTTTTAAAAAAGTAAAATGACTTATTTTTGATGCTGGGCTATATTGAATTTATCGTGGAGGAATTCTAAATTTGACAGCCCAGAAACAATATTTTTCATAAAACGATCACATTTATTGTGAGTAAAATTATTAATAATGGATGTAGAAACAATCTTTGATAGATTATGGAACGAATATGCGGATAGAACTCCGTCTGCGCAGAAGATAAATGATTTATTTACGAGCAAAGGAAGTAAGGTTTATAATGACCATGTCGCTTTTAGAACATTTGATGATGAAAGGGTAAACATAGATGTATTGGCAACTCCTTTTTTAGAGGTTGGTTATGTGGAGAGAGGAGATTATACCTTTGAAACTAAAAAATTATATGCAAAGCATTATGAACACAAAACGGATAAAGACGCTCCAAGGGTTTTTATCAGTCAATTAAAAACCAAGGAATTTTCTTCTTTTTTACAAAAACAAGTTTCTAGATTAATAGATAGTGTACCTTCTTCAGAACTTGCACCTGAAAATTTAATTTTTAAAGGTCGTCTATGGGAGCAACCAAGTTTTGATATATACGAAAAGTTACAAAAGGAAAGTGAATATGCTTCTTGGTTATATGTCAACGGGTTTTGTTCTAACCATTTTACCGTTGATGTTAATAGGTTAGATGGTTTTGATACCTTACAAGAAGTAAATGACTTTTTGAAGAAAAATGGATACGAAATGAACACTTCAGGAGGAGAAATTAAAGGTACACCAGAACAATTTTTAGAACAGTCTAGTGTTTTAGCAGATAAGATACCTGTTGATTTTCAGGAGTTAACTAAAGAGATAACTTCTTGTTATTATGAATTTGCTTTTCGTTATACTATGGGTAATGGAGAATTGTATTCAGGTTTTATAGCCAGATCAGCAGATAAGATTTTTGAAAGTACTGACATGAAACTTCAGAAATAATAATATTCTTTTTGAGTTTTTTAAAAGTAAAAAGAGGTTGTAATAAAACAACCTTTTTTTATCTCATTCTCTTGATTTTTTTAATAAAGTCTGAAATAACTAAGTGTTTTTTTGTTCCGTTATCATTATAAAATATGATAAACTGTTCTTTTGTATGGTTACAATTACCATAAGAAATAATATAATTCTTTTTTAAAGAAACTTTAAGGATGTAATCGCCTTGTTTTGATGGTTGTTTAACATCATAATAATTATTTTGCTTTTTTAGTAAATATTTACATTTATAGTTGTTTCCTCCAGTATTTATTTCAATTCTATTTATATTGATGGAAGCGTCTGTTAATGTTTTAAAATTAATAATATAGTTATCATAAGATGCTACATTAGATCGGCCAGGAATAACAGTTTCTTTGATACTTGATATAAGAATTAAATTATTTTTAGATTCTAAGAATTTTGATCTATAATTTTCTGCATTTTTAAAATGTAAAATCTCGCATTTTGAAGAAGAATTAGCTTTAGTAGTTTCAATAATGCTTTTCTGGTCTAGCTCGTAAACATTTGTTGTTGTTTTAAAGTAGGTATCATCTTCATTAATTATTGAGGTTTCGTTTATGAGTTGTGACAAATCGATGTTTTGTTCAATATTTGAACAATTTAAAATGAAAACTATGTAAAAATTAAAGGTTAAGAATTGTGAAATTTTCATAAAAGAGCTTTATTGTTATTATTTGTTTTCTAAATCTTAAGAAGATAAAATTTCAAGAAGAGCTTTTATTGAAAATTAAGGAAGCAAAAATATGATTTGATACACGAATAACCTGCTTAATAATTTGTTAAAATTAGAAAAGAAATGTTAAAGAGCTTTTTTGATTTTTTCAAGATAACTTGAATTGAATAAAAATCCATTGAGTAGGTCTATTTATAATTTGGCACAAACAATAAAAGAGAAGCCCTGAAGACTTCTCTTTTGATGTTCGCGTATGGATAATATTTTATCAACCAAGTTACTTATTTCACAAAAAATTTTTTAGTAATTACTTTTTGTTTGTTACTTAACCTTACTATGTAGACACCAGTCGCATGGTTTGATAAATCCATAAA
Organism: Tenacibaculum profundi; assembly: GCF_057162725.1. NCBI lineage: Bacteria > Pseudomonadati > Bacteroidota > Flavobacteriia > Flavobacteriales > Flavobacteriaceae > Tenacibaculum > Tenacibaculum profundi. Next base: position 1,414,243 of record NZ_CM169894.1, on the reverse strand, counting down.
ATCTTCATTTTTTCTGGTTGTAATATCTTTGACAACGGTTCCAATAATATTGTAAATGATAATACTTTTATCGTCACTTAATGGGTTCCATTTAATTGTGAAAAACTTACTATTTTCTGGACTAGAAATAATAGTAATAGAATCATCTTTTAATCCTTCACCTCCTGTTCCTGAAGGTTCTACATCAACATAAATCTCCCAAACTCCTCTTCCAAAAGTAGCAGCCCTTAGTTTATTACTATCATAATGAATTTCTATATCATGAACGATGACATTAGGAAGGTTTTTACCTAGTTTTACCCAGTCGTTTATTGAGTTTCTCCAATAATAAACTCCTAGATCAGTAGCAAGATATAGCTCACCATCACTGGTACCTGTTTTGTAAATAATTTTATGAGCAGGAACGTTTGGTAATGAACCAGACATATTAGTCCAAGTATCTCCTCCGTCTTTTGATTTAAATACACGACCATTAAGGTAACCCGAATAAGCAATATAAACTTCAGATGGATTTGTTGGGTGTACTTCAATACTTTTTACGAAACCCAAAATAGGTAAGTCAATATTAGTCCAAGTTTTACCTCCATTGATCGTTTTTTTTACGATTCCATTCTTTCCTGAAACATAAATAACATTAGGGTTAGAAGGAGCTATTGAAATAAATTCTACAGAACCAATATCTGAATTTAAGTTAGTCCAATTATCACCTCTGTCAGTTGATATATAAACATCTCCAAATCCCCCATAAATAATGTTGGGATTTGTTGGGTGTATTTCTAATTCCCATATGAATGGAGCTCCCGACGGAGTATCTAATTCTTCAGATGGGGTTCTAAATCCGTTTAGTGTTCTGTTAAGACTTCCGTTTTGACTGCACGACCAAGCGATATTTGAATCAGAATAGTCCCATAAACCTTCAACACCATCAGAGCCAGGGTTTTCTCCTTTGAATTTGTTGTTGTCGTATATGGCAATATCATTATCTTGAGCTCCTAAAATCAACTTTCCAGGGTTTTTAGGTGTACCTGAAACATTATAATATTGCGTAATGGCTAACCCAGAAGATAAATCAGCCCAAGGAATATCAGTTGATGCATCACCTTTAAAAACACCTCCATCATTAACTGAAAATACTTCGTTAGAGTTCGGTAAAAACATCATATCATGATGATCAGAATGAACGTAGAAATAAGGATTTCCAGATTGCCAGTAACCATCTAAATATTTATGCCAGTTAGCTCCTCCATCCGTTGATCTCCATCCATCAACACCTCCAGCAATAATTAAATTTTTATTTAAGGGAGAAATTGCTAAAGTCATATTATATCCACCTTGAGAGTCGTATTCATAAATGCTGTTGATATCTACCCAAGAAGTCCCTTGGTTAGTAGATTTTCTGATAACGCCATCAATATCAATACTAAGGAGTAATTCAGGATCATCAGGAGTTTGTGCGATATCTAGCCTGCCAAAACTAGGAAAAGGTATCTTTTTCCAGTTAACTCCATTATCTGTTGATCTGTAAAAGCCATTATTCATTGAAGTAGCATATATTATAGAATTACTGTTAGTTTTGTATTGTATATCATTGAAGTAAGCGTTGGTTTCTGTATAAATATCAGTCCAAGTATCACCTCCGTCAGTTGATTTTTTTATACTATTTCTTGTTGTAGCAAAAATTATATTTGTGTTATTTGGATCAATTAATAATTTACTGATAGAATTGAAATCGGTAATGTTAAATTCTAATCCAGTTAAATTCCAACTTTCTCCAGCGTCGGTAGATTTTATAACTCCAATAGAGTAATTATTAATACCATCCCAGTCTCCTGTAGCGGCGTATAAAAGATTGCTATTTGTTGGAGATATTATAATGTGAGAAATACCGATATTCGGTAAATTATCTGACTTTGGAGCCCATGTTAACCCTCCATTGGAAGTTTTCCAAATACCCCCAGCGGGGGTTCCAACATATATAATTTCAGCATTGTCTTTTTGAAGTGCTAAGGTATTAACTCTTCCCATTCCTGGGTAAAATCCAATGTTTGATTGAGGAGGTGAAGTAGGACCTAAAAGAGACCATGAATCCGTTTTTCCATTTCTTGATGAGGTTGATTTATTTTTTTTATTATTTTCTTTAACCCATTCGTTATAGGTGTGTTTTGGAGATACAAATTTTCCATTTGGAGAAATTCTATCTCCCCAAAAATTGGTCCAACGTTCAAATTGTTTTATTTGTTTTTTACTTTTTCTTGTATTTTTAGAACGTATTCCTTGTAGCCTTTTTTTATTTTTTCGGATAAGATCGAAATAATTACTCTGTTCAGGAGAAGTATTTTTCCAGCTATAATCCTGAGCGAAAAGTACTGTAGGGAAGAGTAAAATAAGTTTTAAACGGAGTAAAGTTTTATTTAGCATTCAATATTTTTTTGATATAACAGTTATTTTCCGAAGTTATTATATCGGAATAACGCAATTTTATTTAATTTTTTTTTATGGTTAAATTTTGATAGAATATAACTGTTTTGTTTTACGATATAAATTAGACCCTAGAAATGGAGAAGACGAAAGTATTTTTTTAATCAAGAATACTTTATTTGGATCTTTTTTTTAGACTCTAAAAGGTTAAAACAATAAATTTCATTATTTTCAGAAAAACTATAATAAATTAATAAAGTGAAAAGAATATTTTTTTTTATTATGCTTGCTTCAAGTATTTGTTCCAAGGCACAAGTTAATTTAGATTACTATCTTCCTAAAAACATATCTTTTAATAAAACTATACCAGTTCCATTAGCTGTAGTAGGTCATGAAGTGGGTGAATGGCATATAACCCATGATAAGCTTGTAAGTTATATGAAGGAATTGGCAAAGGTGTCTGATAGGATATCTATTGAAGAGAGAGGAAAAACTTTTGAGGGAAGACCTTTATTATTACTTAAAATAACTTCCAAAAAAAATCAGTCGAGAATAGAGCAAATAAGGAAGAATCATATAAAGATTACAGACAATGAAAGTTTCGATGTGTCAAAAGAACCAATTATTGTTTATCAAGGCTTTTCAATACATGGAAATGAATCTAGTGGAGCAAATGCTGCTTTAGTTTTAGCGTATTATTTAGCAGCTGCTAAAGGGGAAAATATAGATAATTTATTAGATAATGTTGTTATCTTGTTAGATCCAGTAATGAACCCAGACGGTTTGCAGCGTTTTGCACACTGGGCAAATACAAATAAATCGAATATTATAAATTCAGATTCTAACGATAGAGAATTTCATGAAGTATGGCCAGGTGGTCGAACAAATCACTACTGGTTTGATATGAATCGTGATTGGTTACCAGTACAATTACCTGAAAGTATTGCTAGAGTTAATACTTTTCACGATTGGTTACCAAATATCTTGACAGACCATCATGAAATGAGTACAAATTCAACGTTCTTTTTTCAGCCAGGAATTCCTCAAAGAACGAATTCTTTGACTCCATTGATAAATCAAGAATTAACAAAAAAAATAGGTGAATATCATGCACAAGCTTTGGATAAAATAGGATCTTTATATTATTCTGAAGAAGATTTTGATGATTTTTATTATGGAAAAGGATCAACATTTCCTGATATAAATGGAAGTATTGGGATTTTATTTGAACAAGCAAGCTCAAGAGGGCATTCACAGGAAAGTGAAAATGGAGTACTTACTTTTCCCTATACGATAAGAAATCAATTTATAACATCATTATCTACATTGGATGCTGCCCTTGACATGAGAATAGAGATTTTAAATTACCAGCAAGAATTTTATAAAAAATCAAGGAGCTTATATGAAGATAAAGCAATTGTTTTTGGGGATGCAAAAGATTTAGGTAAAACAAATGAGCTTGCAAAAGTGCTAAAAAAACATAAAATAGAATTACATGAAATTAAAAATGATTTTGAAATAAATGGGAAAAAATTTAAAAAAAATTATAGCTATGCAATTCCTTTAAATCAAAAAAATAACCGATTGGTAAAGGCTATGTTTGATGTAAAGAAAACATTTAAAGATAGTTTGTTTTACGATGTTTCAGCATGGACATTTGATGCTGCTTTTGGTGTAGATTTAGCTCGTAATGTTCCTTTGAATAAAATTGGTAAAGAAGTTAAAGAGCTTTACAAGAAAAAAGGAAGAGTTACCTCGAACAGTATTATTGGGTATTTAATGCCTTGGAATGAGTATTATACTCCTAGGGCATTACATAAAATTTTAGAAAAGGGTTTAAGAGCTAAAGTATCTATGAGAAACTTTAAAAATAACGGAAAATCATATGATTATGGAACAATTTTTATTCCAGTTCAAAATCAAAATTTGAGTCAAAGAGAATTATTTATGGTATTAGATAGGGTTGCACAAGAGAATAATCTATCGATTGCTGGAGTAAATACTGGACAAAATATAGGTATAGATTTAGGAAGTAGAAATTTTAAAGCGATAAAAAAGCCTAAAGTAGCTATGTTGGTAGGAAAAGGTATTAAAAGTTATGATGCTGGAGAAATATGGCATATGTTAGATCAGCGTTTTGATATGAAGTTGACAAAACTGGATACCGATTATATAAAAGACGTTAACTTAGATAAGTATTCTGTTATCATTATTCCCAATAGTACTGGAATCAGTATAGATATAAAAAAAAGTATAGGTGCATGGATCAATAAAGGAGGTGTATTAATAGCATATAAAAATACATTAAACTGGTTAAAAAAAGCAAATTATTTTATGGTAGACTTTAAATATCCTGAACTTAATGAAGTGAAGAATGTAATTTTCGAACAAAGAAAACTATTGGAAGGAGCTCAATTAATAGGAGGAGCAATTTTTAAAGCTAGAATAGATCGATCTCATCCCATAAATTTTGGATATAAGAATAATGAAATAAATTTATTTAGAAATTCAACTATTTTTATGAAACCAGATAAAAAGAGTTATAATAATCCAATACAATACACAAACGAACCTTTGGTAAGTGGATATGTTTCTGTAAAAAATTTAAATATATTAAAGAATACAATACCGTTAAAAATTCAACCTTTAGGAAAGGGAAAGGTAATAGGTTTTACAGACAACACCAATTTTAGAGGATTTTGGTTTGGTACAAATAAGCTTTTGATGAATGCTATATTTTTTAACAATATAATGTAATTATGATTTTTTTGTAACAAAATATAAGTTATCTAGTCTATAATATAAATATAAAAAAAGAAATAACATTGAGTGTGTTCAGAGTTTTGTTAGCCATTATTTTTCCTCCATTAGCTGTTATAGGTAAAGGATGTGGATCTTTAATTATTGTTTTTCTATTAACTCTTTGTGGATGGGTCCCAGGCGTTATTGGAGCATTAGTTATAATTAATTCAGATAAATAAAACACTCACTTGAGCGTTTTATTTATCTGAATATTTCTTCTATAATTTTTCCAGTATTTCCATTTGGGAATTCAATACTTAATAAATTTGAAATAGTAGGAGCGATATCGATTATTTCGTATTTTTTCTTAGATGCTCCTTGTTTTATTCCTTTCCCATAAAAAATAATAGGAACATGGGTGTCGTAGGAATAACCAGATCCGTGTGTTGTTCCTTTTTTAGGGTAAATAATAGTTGACGGATTAGGAACAAGCAATATGTCCCCTGAAAATTTTTGATTATAACCATTTTGAAGAGACTTCATAATTCCTCTTGTAAAAGTGTTATTTAACATTGTTTTAGATGTTGCGACTTTATATATTCCAGGATAGTCTATAGCTGCATTGGAGATAGTATTACAAACATCCTCAAAATTTAGTTTTAATTCCTTTATTTTTTTGGTGTCTAAGAAAATTTGAAAATTTGAAAAATTTGAAATCAAACTTTCAGTACCAAAGTGTACTTTTGTTATATTATTTAAATAGTTTGTGAATTTTTTAGGTTTTAAATAATTTCCAGGAATTTTTATTGATTCAAGGTAAGAGGGAACTTGCGTTGCTGCGTGATCTGCAGTTAAAAATAAAGTATAGTTGTCCTTACCAATTTTTTTGTCTAAAAAATTAAAAAGGCTAGTCAAGTCTTTATCTAAACGTAAATAGGTATCCTCTATTTCTTTTGAGGCTACTCCAAATTGATGACCTACATAATCAGTAGATGAGTAACTAATACTTAGAAAGTCAGTATGTTCAGATTGTCCCAAATTTTCTCCAATGATCGCAGCTTTAACAAAATCAGTAGTAAAAGAATTACCTGCAGGTATTGCTTTTATAATACTATAGTTGTTATTACTTTTTCTTAATTCTGGAATATTATGAGGAAAAGTAGGCTTATCTTGACCTTTAAAAGTTGCTTCGTAATTATTTTCATCTTCAATACTTTCTGTGTAGCTTTTAATGTCGTATAGAGTATTCCACGGAGTACGCAGGTACTCATCGACCTTTTTTAGTTTATTAAAAGTACTAACCCACTTTGGTAAGGCTTTCATATAATATGAAGAGGTTATCCATTCTCCTCTTTTACCCCCATCAAACCAGTAGGCAGCATTAGCCGTATGTCCCACAGGTAAAATTGCTGAACGATCTTTAATGGCAATACCAATTGATTTTCCTTGCATATTTTGAGATAAACGAAGTTGATCCGCAACAGATGTCGTAACTAGCCTATGCGGAGATTTTTTTCCCCCATTTCCATCATTACCAATAGTTTTTTGGTTTTCATCATCAACACAATAGATTGATTTTTTTTGATATTTATCGAACCAATTATTACCTATTATACCATGATTTGATGGGGTGGTTCCTGTGAATACTGAAGCATGGCCTACAGCAGTGTATGTTGGTATGTAGTTATAGTGAGCATTTTCTAAAGAGAATCCATTATTTAAAAGTCTTTTAAATCCTCCATCTCCATATTTCTTATCAAACCGAGTTAAATAATCATAACGCATTTGATCTATGATAATTCCAATGACAAGTTTAGGTTTTTTGGGGTAATGTTCTTGGCTAATTAATTTTGTATTAACAAGGAAAATAATTACAAAAAATATTAAATTACTTTTCTTCATCTTTGATTTAAATTGTTTTGTCAAAAGTAATTAAAACATTTCTTAAAATGAATATCAATAGAAATAGTTAATGGTTTTTTATACTTTAGCAGATAAATAAATCAATTTTAATTAATGAATTATATTGAACACATCGGTAAATATTTTCTGATGTTAAAACAAGTATTTACAAAACCTCAAAGGGCCAGAGTGTTTAAAGAGGCCTTAATGAGAGAAGTTGAAGAGTTAGGTCATAAATCCATTGGAATAATTGCTTTTATATCTTTCTTTATTGGTGGAGTAATAGCCCTCCAAACAGCATTGAATTTAGAAAGTCCTTTCATACCCAAAAGTTTAATTGGTTTTGCCGCAAAACGTTCGGTAATCTTGGAGTTTGCTCCGACATTTTGTTCAATTATTTTAGCAGGAAAAGTAGGGTCTTATATAACATCAAGTATAGGAACTATGCGTGTTACAGAGCAGATAGACGCACTTGAAGTAATGGGTATTAATTCTTTAAATTATCTTGTTTTACCCAAAATTATAGCGACTGTTTTATTTTATCCCTTTTTGATTGTTCTAGGAATGTTTCTAGGTATTTTTGGAGGTTGGATTGCAGGTGTTATTTCAGGACTTTTTTCTGGAACAGATTTTATTTCGGGTGTTCAAATGGAGTTTAACCCTTTTTTAATAACGTATGCTTTGATAAAAACTGTAGTATTCGCTTTTCTTATTGCAACAGTTCCTTCATATCATGGATATTTTGTTAAAGGAGGCTCACTCGAAGTAGGAAAAGCTAGTACACAATCAGTTGTTTGGACAACAGTGGTTATAGTAATATCTAATTATTTTTTAACTCAAATGTTATTGACCTAAAATATGATTGAAATAAAAAAAATACATAAAGGATTTAATGGAGTTGAGGTATTAAAGGGAATAACAACTACTTTTAACCCTGGCGAAACTAGTTTAATAATCGGTCAAAGTGGATCAGGGAAAACGGTATTTTTGAAATCGTTGATAGGATTGCATTCACCAGAATCCGGAACAATTGTTTATAATGGGCGTATCAATACAGAAATGACTATTGATGAAAAAAGAGAATTTAGACAAGAGTTAGGAATGGTTTTTCAAGGAAGTGCATTATTTGATTCTCAAACAGTAGAAGAAAATGTAATGTTTCCACTTAAAATGTTTACAAAAAAGCCAAATGAAGAGATGTTAGATAGGGTAAATTTGGTGCTGAAAAGAGTAAATCTTGAAAATTCTAATGCCAAGTTTCCTGCAGAATTATCAGGAGGAATGCAAAAAAGAGTCGCTATAGCCAGAGCCATTGTGATGAATCCAAGATATTTGTTTTGTGATGAACCTAATTCAGGTTTAGACCCCCAAACAGCCATAGTAATAGATAACTTGATACAGGAAATCACAGATGAATATAAAATTACTACAGTTATCAATACACATGATATGAACTCGGTTATGGAAATAGGGGAAAAAATTGTTTTTCTTAAAAATGGTAAAAAAGCATGGGAAGGAACGAATAAAGAAATTTTTAAAACAGATAATGCCGCAGTCGTAGATTTTGTATACTCATCAGATCTTTTTAAAAAAGTAAGAAAAGCATACTTAAATAATTTGTGATGTAAAATGTTGTTTATTAGTGATGTGTGGATTTGAGTTTTTAAAAAGATAAAATATTCTAAAAAAAAGTTTGTTCAATCAATAAAAGCTTCTATATTTGCACCCGCAAACGCAGATATGCAAAAGCAAAAATGACCGGGTAGCTCAGTTGGTAGAGCATCTCCCTTTTAAGGAGAGGGTCCTGGGTTCGAGCCCCAGCCCGGTCACAAAAGCTTTTATAAAAAGCAAAACGCTCATAGGGGAGATTCCAGAGCGGCCAAATGGGACGGACTGTAACTCCGTTGTCTTACGACTTCGCAGGTTCGAATCCTGCTCTCCCCACAAAAAATCCTGATCATTTAGATCAGGATTTTTTGTTTTATATGGCTTTTCTTAACTCGTTTAATATGTTGGTTAAAGAAAAGAGTTGTGAAAATTAATTATTAACATGATTCAAAATAGGTAATGGGTAAACTTAAAAAAATAAACTTTTATGGGAGGTGATATTATTCTTACATATCTCTTTCTCGTACTGTCAATTGTTTCAATTTGGGTAATAGATATAAAATTATTTAAAGCAATACCAATATGGGGGGTATTTCTGTTTTTTTCGCTTGTGTTTGGAATGATAGGAGGTGTTGCTGAAATAAAGTCATTTTTGTATGCGTTATTTTATGGTTTTTTAGTTTATTGTTTCTATCAAAGAAAAAGTATTTTCAGTTTTTTTGTTGTTTTACTATTCACGATTCCTTTGTTCTTTCATTTTCTGGTAATTGGATTTGATAATTATAAATATGTAGAAGGGATTGTGTTATCAAAAAAATCAGTACCATACAGTTTGTATTTAAATTTGGATAAAACTTTAATAGGTGTGTTCATTTTAGGTTTAGGTTCGGAGAAAAATTGCATTAATTTTTTTTCTTACCTGAAAATATTTTTCTATAGTTTTTTCTTAATGGTAATCGTTTTTTTTGCCCTAACTTTCTTTATAAGGTACTCTGAAATAGATCCAAAAATGCCTGCTTTTATTCTGATTTGGATGTTGAGTAATTTATTTTTTACGTGTATCTCAGAAGAGTTGTTGTTTCGTGGATTTATACAAAAAGAAGTGTTTCTTTTTTTTAACAATAAGAAAGGTATAGGGTTAATTAGTGTTTCTATTGCAGCTATTTTTTTTGGGTTAGCCCATTATAAAGGAGGGGTAAATTACGTGGTCTTATCATCAATAGCTGGAGTTTTTTATGGTTATATCTACTATAGATCGGGAACAATTAAAAGTTCTATATTTTTACACTTCCTGTTTAACTTAACTCATATTTTATTATTTACTTACCCTGCTTTAAGACATTAAAAAAGTACTCGGGAAACCGAGTACTTGGTGTTAAAATAATTAATGAATTCTTTCTTAATTTGGTACAAAAAATGATTTGGTGAATTGACTTTTATTTGTAAATACATGTAAAAAATACCAACCAGATGATAATTCCTCTATATTTATGGTTTTTGATAAGTTATTTTGTTTAATAACATTTCCAGAAGGATTAGAGATTATGTATGTTGCATTTTTAAGGTAATTATCGAAGTTTATACTAATGCTACTAGCATTATATGTTGGATTTGGGTAAATCGATAATTCTGCTTTTTTGTGTGATGTGATGTTATTTGAAATAATTTTATCTTTAACTATTTCGTCGGTATTTCTTGATGAGTTTTCAATAATATTAACGGTATAGTCTTCTACTTCTCCGTCATTGAAGAAGGCACATGCTGTAGCAGGTTGATAATATTTTAATGAAATTCTCATTCTTGTTTCTCCTAAGAAAACATCTCTCGGTGTTGTGATATTAAAAACTAAATTTTTATTAGAAGAGCTGGATGTTGAAGCAACTTTTTCTTCTGCTTCAAATTCATTATTTTGATTATAATCTATCCAGACATTGTAGTATTCTGTGTAATGATCACCACTAAAACCACCTCTAATAATTAGATCATTGGTCGTACCAGCTAGAATAGTTGCTTTTTTATTTGTAAAATCAGAATAACCTGAACTTGAACCTGATTGATTATTCATTTCGCCGTAGGAAACAAAATCGATCCACTCGTATTCTGAATTTCTGGCTTCTGATTTACAATAAGTTTTTGAGGTTGTTTTTATTTCTACACTTGAGCTTTTTTTAGAAACATTACCTGCAAAATCGACAGCTTTCACAAAGAAAGAATACACTTTATCTGAATGTATGTTTTTATCTATGAAATTTGTCTCTTTTGTAGTGGCTATCTTCACGTTATTTCGAAAAACTTCATAATGCTTTACTTTTATGTTATCCTTTGATGCATCCCAGTTTAAAGAAATAGAGATATTAGTTATACCAGTAGCTTCCAAGTTTAACGGAGCCTCTGGTGATACATTGTCTTTCTTTATGGTTTGATAAGATATGTTATCTATCCCAGCTAAATCTTTTCCTTTTTTTGCTGAACGATCTTTTTTGTAAATCCATTGCAATGAATGTTTTCCAGCGGGTATTCTAAATGAAGCTGATGACCAAGGTATTTCACCGCTCCAACGTTTTTGTTCTTTTCCGTCTATTTTAAAGATTAAAAAATCATATCTCTTCTCCGATGAAACCATGTAATCGAACTTTATATTTGTTTCAACAGAAAAATTTTCTAGGAGGGTAAGTGTTGAATTTTGATTATCTTTTATTTTTCCAGAATTTGCAAAATGATTATTTTCCTTTGATATAGAGAATGTGTTTTGCGCATTATTTGAAAAGTTCGCTTGACTAAAGTCTGCTGTTTCGAAGTCTATAGTATTTGTTTCAATTATTTCGTCATTTCCAAGAACTATAATTGAAAATTCTTGTTTTGTACTTTTAGTTCCATCTGTTGCTATGATACTCACTTTGTGAACCCCATTAGAGCTTTCTGTTGGTGTGCCAGATATCGTATAATCACCATTTTTTTCTGAAACAGTCATCCATTCTGGTAAACTTTTAAAAGTAATATTTACAGTATCCTGACGGTTTTCATCTTCTGCACTAACTGTATATTCGTATTTATTTCCAATACGAATCCAGTTTTTTGGTTTCGATGTAAATTCAGGAGCCATATTTGTAGGATATAGATTAAGCATAATAGCATTGTTATCAATCCAGTTATATTTTCCGCCGTGAGAAATCATCTCTGTTAAATAAAAATAGCCATTGTTACTGCCACCCCATCCCCAATTAATGTGAAAATAGTCACCTTGATCGTTGGTGTCATAGCCATCTAAAACAAATAAGTGTCCAGCACTTCCAGCCTCTGGATCTTGAAGGTTTTCACTTCTTCCAGTATATAATACAGGCCTTTTTTTATCTAGTTGCTTTTTAATCATTTTATTCCAATTTTCATCAGAATAACTATATCTGTAAACCATGCGTGCACTTCTGTTATATTTAAAATATCTTTTTAAGGCAGATAGTGCATTCGCAGAATAAGCGCTTGAGCCACCATCAGCTGAAGTACCATAGTTCATTGAGACAGCTACACCACAATGAAAAGATAACAAGGCATTTTCATCATCTGCTCTCATTTTTGACATGTTATCCCAGTCGTATATTTGATTTTCAAAATCTGCAGATATTTCTCCATATTCTTTATGGTTGTATGAGTTTGAACCTTTTCCCCTTTTAGGAAATTCCCAATAACGCATGACTTGTGCCATCGCGGTGGCAACACAACCAACAATTGACTGCCCTTTTTCGTTTTTTGGACAAAATTTTTGAAAACCTCTTGATTGAGTGTAAAAAATATCATCCATTAAAGGAGCGATAATAGTTTTTCTTCTCAAAGATTTTTTATCGCTTAATAGTTTATCCCATCCTGGGTGAGCTATATTTGAATTTCTTCCACTAAGACTATTATTGGAATTCTCATAAACAAAATTTTTATAAGCTGTCATAAGGTCTTCAACAGTTTCATTTTGCAATTGAGTATCAAAATCAGAAGAGTCTGAATATGCTAAAATAGGTTTGGTAGTATTATCGGCAGAAACTATAATGAAACCACCTTCTTTAAATTTTATGACAAAATAAACGAGTTTTGATTGATGGTAGGTTTCGTCAATAGTAGCTATTTCTTTTTTCAAATTTTTAGGGGAATTACGCATATTTTTCACCCACTTTTTTGCAACTTGTATAGCCATTTTTTTACTGACAGGGGTCGCAAATAGACCAATGCAAAGTAGAAGTGAAAGAAAGGTTAAAATAGTAGTTTTTTGTTTCATTTTAAATTGTTTATAATTTGAGTAGACAAAGCTATCTTTTGAAAAGAAGCGATGAAATAAGTAGTTTTACTATGCTTTTGCTGGGTGTTTTTACTAGCTTTTACCGGGTTTTTTTGTGTTTTTTTAAGGGTAAGGAGTTGTTTAAAAACAACAAAATTATCTTTTTCGTTGTTTTTTAAACAAAATAATTCTTTTGAGGTTATATCTCAATGAGGTGTAATTTATAGTCCATGATTGTTACATAATATTTTGATTTTGAGTTTTTTTATTTTGTTTTGATGATGTTTGCTAACTTTATAAGTTATATGTCAAGTTTTTCTATTTAAAACGAATAAAGAGAGGATTGATGCTATATTGTAAATCATTAATTGTGTGCTAAAAATTAACAGCTTAAAAATTATGTAAAAAATGAAAGAATTATTTTTGATACTATTACTTATTCTAAAAACAATACATATTCAAGCACAAGATGTAGGGGTTTTAAAAGGAAGGGTCATTGATTTTAAAACCCGAGAACCGCTACCATTTGTTAATGTTCTGGCTTTAGGAACACAAAGAGGAACAATAACAAATGACTTAGGAGAATTTAGAATTACTAATTTACCGTTAGGTTATCGGAAAGTTAGTGCTTCTTTTTTGGGTTATAAGATTGTAATTTCGTCTGATTATTTAATAACAAAAGAAAAAATACCTTTTATTACAATTGAAATGATTGAGGATGAAAATCAATTGACAGAAGTTGAGGTGAAAGCAAAACTTTTTACAAAAACGTTGGAGAGTCCTTTGTCGCTGAATTCCCTAGGGGTAGCAGAGATAGAGCGCAATCCAGGAGGAAATAGAGATGTTTTAAGGGTAATTCAATCTTTTCCAGGGGTAGCTTCAAACCCTGGATTTAGAAATGATATTATAATTAGAGGTGGAGCTACTTCGGAAAATAAGTTTTATGTTGATGGAATAGAAGTGCCAGTTATTAATCATTTTCAAACTCAGGGGGCGACAGGTGGACCTGTAGGTATAATGAATACAGATTTAATTCGAAAAGTTGATTTTTACTCAAGTGCTTTTCCATCAAATCGAGGCAATACATTAAGCTCTATAATCGCATTTACACAAAAAATAGGCAATCCTGAAAAATTAAATGCTAGAGCAACATTAGGTACATCAGATGCAGGAATTACATTAGATGGGCCAATGGGGAAAAAAACTAGCTTTGTTGCCTCCGTGAGGCAATCGTATTTAAAGTTTTTATTTAAATTGATTAAGTTGCCTTTTTTGCCTACCTACAATGATTTTCAATTTAATATTAAAACTAATCTAAATGAAAAAAACGAACTATCAATTATAGGTTTAGGAGCGATTGATGATTTCGAAATAAATACGGAGGTTAATAATGGAGTCGAAGACGAACAACAGCGAAAAGCCAATCAATATATCCTAAACACAGTTCCTGTGAATGGGCAATGGAGTTATACTTTTGGGTTAAACTATAAGCATTTTGGAGAAAATTCAATGCAGCAGTTAGTTTTTAGTAGAAGTAAATGGAAGAATTTTGCTACAAAGTATTTTTTAAATGATAATTCGAATCCAGATAACCTATTGTTAGATTATGAGTCTATAGAGGTAGATAATAAATTCCGATTTGAAAATACTATAACTAAAGGTAAACAGAGGTTTAATTTTGGAGCAAACTTAGAGTTATCAAATTATTCAAATAATACTTTTCAGAAAATTGTTAACACACAAAATGCAATAGAAAGAAATTTTAATTCGGAAGCGAAATTTTTTAAATATGGTATATTTGGACAGTTTTCAACTTCATTTTTCAACAATAGTTTTGGGCTTTCACTGGGGGTAAGGTTTGACGGAATAGATTATAATAAAAACATGAAAAACTTATTCAATCAGTTTTCTCCTCGAATAGCCACTACTTATAATTTTGGTAATCAATGGTCATGGAATAGTTCGTTAGCTATTTATAAGCAACTTCCTTCTTTTACAATTTTAGGGTTTAGAGATAATAAGGGTGAGTTAATTAATAAAAAAGGGCTAGCGTATATTGAATCGCAACATGCAGTTTCAGGAGTAGAGTTTAGACCAAATGAAGAAACGAAATTGACCTTAGAGGGTTTTTATAAAAAATATAGTGATTACCCTTTTTCAGTAAGAGATCAGATTAGTTTAGCAAATTTGGGAGCAGATTTTGGTGTTGTAGGCAATGAAGAAGTTGTTTCAAGCTCTGAAGGAAGGGCTTATGGGTTTGAAATTTTAGCACAAAAAAAGACCTTTAAGGGGCTGTATGGAATAATTGCATATACTTTCGTTAGAAGTGAGTTCGAAGATAATTTAGGAAATTATGTTCCATCAACTTGGGATAATAAGCATTTACTAACAATTACTACAGGAAAAAAGTTTAATAGAAGTTGGGAGGTAGGTGCTAAATTTAGATTAGTAGGAGGGAGGCCTTATACTCCTTATAATTATGGTGCTTCTTCCGTTATTACAAACTATAATATTAGTAATGGAGGAATTTTAGATTTTTCGCGCTTAAATTCTGAACGATTTGGAACTTACACACAGTTGGATATAAGGGTTGATAAAACATGGTATTTGAAAAAAATGTCAATAAATCTTTTTTTAGATATTCAAAACATATATGCGAAGACAGCCGATAGGCAGCCTTTTTTATTACCAAAGGAAGATTCTAGTGGGGTAAGATATAAAGATCCAAATGATTCCTCAAGATATCTGCTAGAAGAGGTAGAGAATTCTTCTGGAAGAGCGATTCCTAGAATTGGTGTAATTTTAGATTTTTAAAAAAATAATTCACCTTATTTGTTAAATTAAAAAGGTAAATTGTAGGCTTATAAACATTAAAAATCTATTGTGAACTACCTACTACAACTAACTTTAATCTTTTTTTGTGGATTAAACATAATAAACGCACAGACATATCAGTTTGAAACCTTAATTGATGTGGAAAGTACTAATATTAAAAATCAAGATAGAACAGGAACATGTTGGAGTTTTTCAACAACTTCGTTTTTAGAATCTGAGATCATTAGGATTAAAGGAAAAATAATTGATTTATCTGACATGTATACTGTAAGAAATACCTATTTTAATAAATCTGTTAATTATTTATATAGGCAAGGGAAAGCACAGTTTAGTGAGGGTGGATTAGCGCATGATGTCATAAATGCTGTTAAAGAGTACGGTCTGGTACCTGAAGAGACTTTTACTGGTTTGACTATTGATGTAGAAAAGCACAATCATGCAGAGTTGGTGGAAGTATTGAAAAGCACATTAGACGTTTATATAAAAAAACCAGCCAAAAAATTAAGTTCAAAATGGAAACTAACTATTGAAAGTATTCTTGATGTATATTTAGGAAAAAAGAAAAAAGAATTTTATTTCGAGGGAAACTTATATACACCAAAATCATTTACAAAGTATCTTGAAATTAATCCGAGTAATTATATAACACTGAGTTCTTTTGAACATGTTAAAAAATACAGTTCTTTTATATTGAGTATACCTGATAATTTTTCAAACGGATCTTTTTATAATGTTTCATTAGATGAGTTGGTTAATACAACAATAAATGCGTTAAAACAAGGGTATACGATTGCTTTAGATTGTGATATTTCTGAAAAAACTTTTTCATCAAAACACGGACTCGCTGTAATTCCTAAATTTGTCAAAGATCAAGAAAAATCATTAACTACGATAGTTGAAGAAAAAAAAGTGACACCTGCTTATCGGCAGGAGGAATTTGAAAACTTTAATACAACAGATGATCACTTAATGCACATTGTAGGTATTGTTAAAGATCAAGAAGATAATACTTATTTTAAGGTCAAAAATTCATGGGGAGTAGACCAAGGGAATAATGGTTATGTGTATATGTCGATTTCATATTTTCAATTAAAAGCTATATCTGTTTTACTCCATAAAAATGCTATTTCAAAAGTTTTAAAAAAGAAGCTTAAACTTGAAAACGTAGTTGAGAATAATAATTTTTAGAGCTGTTTTAGTCTATTTTTACCAAAGGTATTTGTGATCATTGTACACGTATTTTGTATATTTATCGGTTGTAAAATGTTTTGATAATGGAAGAAAAATCAACAAAAAAAGCAGTAACTGAGGAATCAAAGAGAGCAATAAAGAAAGATGCGAAAGGGTTATTAGAGAACTCTAAAAAATTCTTGATTGAACTCTTAGATTTTAGAGATGATACAGACCAAGAAGCCACAATTGAGTCTATTAAAGGAGATATAGCTTTCAAAGGAGCTACTGCTTGGATATTAATATGTTCAATTTTTGTTGCTTCAATTGGGTTAAACGCTAACTCAACGGCAGTTGTTATTGGAGCGATGCTAATTTCTCCGTTGATGGGGCCAATTTTAGGAATAGGAATGTCTATTGCTATTAATGATATAGATATCTTAAAAAAGTCCTTAATAAATTTGACTACAATGATTGTACTCAGTTTATTAACTGCTTTTTTCTTCTTTTTTTTATTTCCATTGAAAGAAGAAACTTCAGAATTATTAGGACGTGTTCAGCCAGATATTCGTGATGTTTTAATTGCTTTTTTTGGAGGTTTGGCACTAATTATTGCAAAAACTAAAAAAGGTACAATTGCTTCTGTAATATTTGGTGTAGCAATCGCAACAGCATTGATGCCACCTTTGTGTACTGCTGGATATGGTTTAGCAATAGGGAAATTTGATTACTTTTTTGGGGCCATGTACCTATTTACGATTAATGCTATTTTTATTGCCATGGCAACCTTTATTGTTTTGAAATTATTGGGTTTTACGATGATTCGTTATGTTAATTCAGCAAAAAGAAAGAGGATAGCTAGATTAGCATCTTTTATAGCTGTATTGGTAATGGTTCCAGCTATTTTTACCTTTATTAGGGTGTATAAAGAAACCGTAATTATGGCTAATTATAAATTATTTATTAAGGAAAAAGTAGAAGCAAATGACAACCTTTGGTTACAAAGACAAAATATTGATAAAGATAGCAGAGAAATTAAGTTATACTTTAACGGAGAGTTGTCTCCAGCGATTAGATCGAGTTTAAAAAATGAACTAAAGGGGTATGATAAAATCAAAGACTTTTCACTTCATTTTAATGAAAACAGTGCAAAAAGTTTAGATGATTTATCAACGTCACTAAAAAGAGCCTATGCAGATTTAGATAAAAAAGACAATATAATAAATGGCCTTCAAAAAGAAATTGATGACTTAAAGTTAACTATTTCAGGTTTGAATTCAAGAATTGAGCAAAGTGCTTTGGAAAAAAACAAAAACTCTGTTCCATTTAATTCGATAATGAAAGAAGTAAAAATAAGATACAGTAACATTACTTCTATGAGTTTTACAAACAGATTAATTTCTAAAGATTTTATAAAGGTTGATACTTTACCTGAAATTACCATAACTTGGAATAAGAAGTTGCCAGATTCTATTATATTGAAAAAAGAAAAAGAGCTTAAAAAATGGCTTAAAAAAGAATTATCTTTAAGTAATTTAGAGTTGAAAAAATAGTAACTTGTGCATCAGCAGTTATCCTAAAACGATATATTAATTTTATATATATGATAATAAAAAGAATAAAAGAGTTAATGACCTATAAAGGGTATAGTATAGAAGAGTTTTCAAAAAAGATTGGTTTGGATACTGTTGAATTAAATAGTTTATTGAAACATGATAGAGGATTAATTAGTGAAAAATTTTTAAAATCTATTTTAGAATCATGTCCTGAGATTAATTTCGAATGGTTGCTTTTAGGTAAAGGTGAAATGCTTTTATCTACTACAAATGTTAAATATGTAAAAAATCTAGATGAATTATCTCCAGAGGATATTTTAGATTATGTTCTCACGTATTGCAATAAATTTAGAGAGGAACCTAAAATAGAAGCTGTCGTAAACATATTTTCAAATTTTAAGCAACAGAAAATTTTACAAAAAATGTATGATAAAATAGAAAGTTATGAAGAATTATTGGAGGATAAGAAAAGATAGAATTTTATTTATCTTACTTTTAATTCCTTCTAAAAAAGCAATTGATGAGTTTTATTTAAAAACTCACTCATTTTTTGGTCAAGCCTGTTTTCAAGGCTGGCTGTTTTATTTTCTTCTTCAATAACTTTTTCCGCAATTTCTATAATTGTTTTCTTCTCTCTATTTTTTCTCTGCTCTTTTGTGGAATATCTTTTTTTTCTGAATATTCTTTTTAATATTTTAGATATAATAACTTTCCCCATAAATTAAACATCTTTTAAAGTGCTAACAATATCTTTGTCAAAGGCATCTGCATTTTCTTTTACTGTATCTGTCGCTAACATAGCTTTATCATTTCTTTCAGCGTATAATGCTTTCAAAGCTACTCTAGGATAATGAATTGTTTTTATTTTATCAATTAAAGACAATTGTTTTAAAATTATATCATCTTTGTATGTGTAATTTTTAACTAGAAAATAAGTGAAAAAAGTAGCTAACCAAGCACATAATGAAATTATGAGAACGTAACTATTTTCTGAAAAGTCTTTTTGAGTTAAGAATATTAAATGGATTAACCAAAAAAAGGCTACAGTTATACCTGTTAGTGATACAAATTGAAAGCCATAATTACTGCCATTTATGATGTCATCGTATAAAGATTTACAACTAAAAAACATTAGTGCAGACACAAGTCCGAAAATAAAAATCCAAAATCGTAAGCTCGTTCTACCTCGAAAAGAAAGATTTTTTTTTAAAAGGTCTCTTTTATCATTTAATGTTTTAATTTTCTGACTATAATCAGATAGGAGTAATGTGGTTTTTTCATAATAATTTTTGGGTGTTATTACCTCATTTTTTAGATCTTCCAAATGTCTATTTAGTAACGCATTTCTTTCGTTTATTGTCTTGTGGTATTCTAAATCATTTGGCTTAAGAGTAACTGATCGCGCCGGAAAAAATATATGAAACATAGACATAGTCACTAATAAAAAAGTGACCATGCCTGCTAATGAAGTTTTAACGAGTTTCCCTCGGGTCATCGTCATCTTCCCCATCATCGTCTGGATCGACAAGAAAGATTTTATTGATCTTGGTATGTTGTTTTGCGGTTTGCTCATTTTGTTCTATGTCTTTCAACGAGTTATCTGTACAATTTACAAATAATACCATGGCAAAAAAAAGCGTGATAAGTGTCTTTAATTTTTTCATAATTACTTCAAAATTTATATTAAAAATTGAAGTAAATTAATAATAAATAAATACTACTAGCTTATTTCTGACGAAAAATCAGTATTACTACCTAACCTTTTGCAAATTTATTATGTTTATTTAATGGTTGCAATACCTATTAATACTATATGGTAATAAGGGTTATCCCTAAATAGTTTTGCGCCAAAAAAATATTTTGTCTATATCAAGTATGTTAGAAATAAGAGCAAAAAAAACCGAGCTATGCTCGGTTTCCTTGATTTTTGTTAGAAATATCGTAGGTTGTGTTGTTGTTAGTTATTGATTAATAACTCTAAATGTTGTCCTACGATTTGCTGAGTGTTCTCTTTCAGTACAAGAAACTCCATCAGCACATCTATTAGTTAACCTATTTTCTCCATAACCATTAGCGGTTAATCTACTAGGGTTAATCCCTTTTGAAATTAGATAATTTACAACAGCACGAGCTCTTCTTTCAGATAAAGATTGATTGCTAGTTTTTGATCCTCTAGAATCTGTGTGAGATTCAATGGCCACAGCTACTCCGCCTTTTAAAACAGGTAGAAGTCTTGCGTTGATAATTTTCTTTGCACCGCTTGTTAAAACTGCACTTCCTACATTCCAGTTTATAGGAAGGGGTGTGTTCTCTACTAATTTACACTCAACCTCTTTCCAAGAAGTTAATCCTCCTTTAGATACTAGAACCTCTTTAGATATCGTTTTATATTTAGCAGGAACAGTTACTTCTTCTTGTCTCGCTTCTGTATCCACTACTGTTTTCGTTATTGTTTTGTATTCAGCAGGAATGGCTATTTCTTTTACTGTTGGAGGGCTTACCATTACTCTTTTATTGTAAGTTTTTTTTGCGCCTGAAACAGGAATTTTTCTGGTACTTGCGTCATTGGATAGTTTAGTTATTTTAATGGTTTGATAAGATGCTGGAACGGGTTTATAACACCAATATCTACAATCATTTGGATCGCTAGATTCGCAATCAGGGGCTTTTTCGCTCATTTCCCAACGAGCCGATGCAGGCCTTGTTTCTATAGTTTCAGAATCAGGAGCAAAAGAAGCAGGCGATGCTTTTAAGTTATAAGTATCTTCTTTTGAAGTATATGATACTGTTTCGTTTTTCCATACGGCAGGAACAATTTCTAGTCTTTTACTAGCTTCTTTGACTAATACTTTTTCTGTAACAGTTTTAAAAGTTGCAGGATAAGTCACAATTTTTTTATAAGCTGGAGAAACTTCAAGTTTAACTTCTTCATTTTTCCATACTTCTGGAGTTTTACATCTCACATAGCATTTTCCAGGTTCAGGATTACTTGGTAAGTCTTGCGCAAAACTCATAGTAGTTGACGCTAATGCAAGAATTCCAGCAAACAATAATTGATTTTTCATAAGATATTATATTTATGATTAAATGATTTCATTTCTTATGACACCGCAACAGGGGGGTAAGTCACACATGCACAAATATATAAAAATCAAACAATTGTTAAAAAAATGTTAACGTTAATTATAGGTTATTGAAGTATAAACTTTTAATAATTCCATCTGATAATCCTATCTTGGGTACAAAAATTTTTCTGGCACCACTCCATTTCATAGCAGATAGATAAATTTTTGTGGCAGGTATAATTACATCAGCTCTATCAGGATTTAATCCTAGTTCAGAAATCCGTTCTTGAAAGGTCATTTTCTTTAAAAATTGGTATTGAGCATTCAAATATATGTAGGAAATAGGTTTTCCTAATTCACGACCTGACATTTTAAATAATTTATTAATATTTCCACCTGATCCTATTAATGAAATCCTTTTGTAATCTTCAGTGTTGTCTTCAATCCATTTTTGGACTTTCTTAAAAATTAACTTATTTTCTGATTTAGTATTATTAATCAGTCTTACAGTTCCTATCTTAAAGGACTTAGAGTTTATGATTTTTCCTTTGGAAAATAAAGTAAATTCTGTACTACCACCTCCTACATCTACATATAAATAGGTTGAATCAGATTTAATTAATGAGCTTAAGTCTGTTGATGAAATTATAGCAGCTTCTTTTTTCCCATCAATAATATCTATTTTTACGTCAGTCTCTTTTAAAATTGTGTCAACAATATATTTTCCGTTGGAGGCTTCTCTCATTGCAGAAGTAGCGCAAGCTTTGTATTTTGATACACCATTAACTTTCATAATTAATTTAAAGGCTTTCATGGTATCAATCATCCTATCTATATTTTCATCTGAAATTGTTCCAGTAACAAAAGCATCTGCTCCAAGTCTAATTGGCACTCTTACTAGAGAAGATTTTTTAAATTGAGGATCTCTATCATCGTTTTCACTTTCTATAATATTAGCAACTAACAACCTTATAGCGTTAGATCCAATATCGATAGCACCGTATTTTATTATTTTCAAAGTATATTTGTTTTATCTATGATATTTTGGAAAATCGACTAAAATAGTAGTACCTTTTTTGATATTTTTCCAATGTTTTTCATTAAACTGAATTCCGATTAGTCCACAAGTTGGTACATGTGCTATGGGTTTATTTCCAAACTTATTGACAAAGGTGTTAATACCGTGATCATGACTAAAAATAATAGCACTATTAAAACCATCGTCAAGAGCTTTTACCGTTTTAACTAAGTATCCATCACTGAAGCTGTAAAGTTGACGCTTTATTTGTAAGTTTGATAGGGGGTAATCTAGATTTTCACAGAAAATAACAGCTGTATGTAAAGCTCTGTTTGCACTACTAGAAACAAAAACATCTGGCTTTTTAATTTTTTTTGCCAAAATTTTTGAAATTAAATGGGCATCTTTAATGCCTCTTTTTTTTAAGGGCCTATCAATATCTTTTACGCCGTCATATTCCCATGATGACTTTGCGTGCCTAACAATATATATTGTTTTCATTTACGTTTTAGAGTGTGTGTAAATATAAAACTATGGAGCTAAACGTTCAAGTTTCCAAGAGAAATCTTTTTTTAAAGTATATCTAATTCTATCGTGTAAGCGATTGGGACGTCCTTGCCAGAATTCAATTGAAATTGGTTTTACTATAAACCCTCCCCAATGAATAGGTCTAGGTATTTCAGAGTTTTTAAATTTTTTCTCATAGTTTTCAAGGCTTTTTTCAATTTCCTCACGTGAGGAAATTACGTTACTTTGATTCGAAGCCCAAGCACCTAGTTTACTCCCATTCGGTCTAGAATCAAAGTAACCATCTGATAAATTATTCGCAATTTTATTTGCTTTACCTTTAATTATGATTTGTTGCTCTAAGGCTGGCCAGAAAAATGATAGACATACGTTATTGTTTTTAATAATGGCTTTTCCTTTTTCTGATTCGTAATTTGTGTAAAAAATAAAACCTTCCCAAGTATAATTTTTTAAAAGGACAATCCGGCTTTTTGGGAAACCATCTAGACCAATGGTTGAAATATTCATCGCGTTAGTTTCTTCAATCATATCAGAATTATCCGCATTCAAAAACCAGTCTCTGAAAAGTTCTATCGGAGTTTCAGGACAATTTTCCTCGAGTAATTCATTTTTTTCATATGATTTCCTATAATTACTTAAATCTTGAGTCATTACATCATTTTTTAATCCTTGTAAAATTACTTATTTTAAAGCATACAACGTGTATTTAAAATAATGAAATACCGTTGTGTTGATGTTAGAAAATGAAAATATCTTCTAGCGATGTGGTTTTATACCTCAAAAGTTTTTCTAACAGAAGAGTAATTAAGTTATATAATTGGTTACTTTTTGTTTTTGAAAATTTGAATAACAAACAAAAGTGAAATTAGTCTTTTTAAAATTTTATTTTTTTTAATAAACTGTAGAACTTAATTATTCATATTGTTTTTGCACAAAGTCAACCATTTCATCATACTTTTCAATGATATCTTTTAAAAGAGCTATTTGAATTTTAGCACGTGTTAAATTGTTTTTAGAATAGGACGTTTGATAATAAATATCACCGTTTAAATAGTCTGCTAAGAAACGAATTGCTTGTTCGTATGTAATTGTTTTCGCTCCTAAGACTAAGGTCTTAATTTCTTCTTTTGTAATAAACTCTCTTGATGCTCTAGCATAACCTTCTGCAAAAGGTTTAAACAAATTCATATTCAAGCTAGCTTTAGAAATATCCTTTTCCTCTTCAGCGGCAGTGTTCATTCCAGTTCTTACAGCATCACCAAAATCATAACATAAATACCCGGGCATGGTTGTGTCAAGGTCGATAATACAAAAGTCATCGTTTGTAGTATTGAAAAGTATATTACTCAGTTTTGCATCCTGATGAATACTCCTTAAAGGTATCTTTCCTTTATTTCCCAGAGTAACGACTTCTCCCATTTCAGAAGCAAGGTTAAGTAAAAAGTCTATTTCTTCTTGAGTGTTTTGTTTCCTGTTTTCAAAATTGACCATGATTGCTTTTTTAAAATGCTCTATTCGCAAAGGAGTATTATGAAAATCAGGAAGAACTTCAAACAAATTCGGTTCAGGAAGGTCAATCAAAAGTTTTTGATACGTAGCAAAAGCACTACCCAAAGAAAAAGCTTGTTCTTTACTTTCTAAAACTTCAAAGGTTGTTGAGTTTTCGAGGTAATTAAACATTCTCCAATAGTTTCCCTCTGAATCCTCATGGAATCCATTGTTACTTTTGGAAGGTATAACTTTTAAAACAAATTTATTTTTATCATAAACTTTCTTTTTAATATGTTCTGTAATTCGAAAGATGTTTCGAGAAAGTTCTTCTACATTTTTAAAAATAGCATGGTTAATCTTTTGAAGGATATAGCATGATTTGCTTGTTGTTATTTTATAAGTAGTATTAATATAACCAGTAACAATAATTTCCGAAGAAATATAGTTTCCTTCCACTTCAAAAGAATTAATAATCGTACTTAATGTCATTCGAAAAAATATAAATTATCTTGTGAAATTACTTAACCATAAACCTCAACTATTGAGATTCACGGTTTTTGGTTCGTCTTTTGCTAAAAAAAGACTAATTATTCCAGAGTTTTTCAGGGTACTCTCCTGATTTAGTTAATTTTTTTATGTTGTTTTCAACAATAGCTTTATCTTCTTTATACGTCATTCCAAACCATTTCGAATTGGTGGGGAGTACGGTAACTCCACTTTGATTTCTTGCTATTAAGTTATTAATAACAGTCGGTAGGTAAAATTCAGATTTCAATTCAGATCCACGCTCCGTTAAGAACGATTTAAAGTCATTTTCAAATGCCTCAAAAGTAGCCGGAGTTAATCCGAACATATTCATAGAAGTAATATCCTCTGCACCTAAAATAGTCTCTTTATCATCCTCTGTAAAAACAATAGTATCACCTTTTTTTTCAATTTGAGTACGTTCTGTAATAGAGGTTACTTGTTGTTCTGAGTTTACTGTACAGATACCTCTTGAAACACTTCCATTATCAGATAGCGTATTGATCAATTTGTAACCAACCATACTCTGATTTTTTAACTCTGAAGGAGTTAAGATATTTAAATATTTGGCAATTACTTTAAAAGATTCACTGCCGTAGAAGTCATCAGCATTGATAACCGCAAAATTCTGTGTAATATATTTTCTACAGCACCAAATAGCATGACCTGTTCCCCAAGGTTTTTCTCTATTAGGGTTTGTATTAAAATTTTGAGGTAGGTCGTTAGTATCTTGATATACAAAATCTACTTCAATATGGTTTTTGTATTTATGGGTAATTTGATTTTTAAAGTCACTTTCAAATTCTTTACGAATTACAAACACAACTTTGGTAAACCCCGCTCTTTTAGCATCAAAAACAGAGTAGTCGATTATAGTTTCATTAAAATTATTAATTGGGCTTAATTGTTTTAAGCCCCCAAAGCGACTGCCCATACCTGCAGCCATTACTAAAAGTGTTAATCCCATTTATTTTTAATTAAAAGTCTCTCATAATTTCAAGAGGGTTTTCCTTTTTCCATTGCCCATTGGTAAAATCAGGAATTGGAACTGACATACTTTTACTAGCAACGGAAATTTCTGATAATGGGGTAACAGCACTCCACATTACACTGTCATAAGCATTAATATCAAGAGGTAACCCTAAGTTTATACACCTAATCAATCGGTATATCATTACAAAATCCATACCACCATGGCCTTGCTTAAAACCTTGACTGACTTTTTTCAGTTTTTTAATGATTGGATGTGTGTATTTACTTTGATATTTCTTATAATCGTCTTCAGAAAGCCATTGGTGTCCCCAGTAAGCTAATTCTTCTTTGTCAATATACAAGCGACTTGGATATCCATCGTGAGTAGCTTTTGTTCCCACAACCTTGTTGATTCTTGAATATGGACGCCCAGTGTGTACATCGAACTGCAATAAAATAGTTTTTCCTTTAGCAGTTTTAATCATGGTTGAGTTCATGTCTCCACATTTAAAGTCTGTGTAAGGAGATCCGAGTCTTTTTGCTGTTTCACTCAAATTAAGTTCTCTAGAACTCATTGAGGTTAAATGATCAAAAGTATCACCTCTACCAATATTTAGATAAAAACTAATTGGCCCTAAACCATGGGTTGTATAAAAGTTTCCATCTCTTTCAATATGATGCTTTAACCTCCATTGATCTTCGTAATAATCATTACTCAACATGTGTGCCCTTAAATCATGAAGATATGCCCCTTCTGTATGAGTAATATCTCCAAAAACACCGTTTTCAATCATATTTAATACAAAAAGCTCTTCTTCATTATAACAGCAGTTTTCGATCATAATACAGTGCTTCTGATTTTTTTCTGCGGTTTCAATGAGCTCCCAACATTCACTCAAAGTATAAGCTAAAGGAACTTCACAAGCAACATGTTTTCCTTGGTTCATACCATAAATACACATTGGAGCGTGATATTCCCAAGGAGTTGCAATTAATAATAAATCGATGTCATCTTCTTGAGCCAGTTTTTTCCATTCCGTGTCATTTCCAAAATAGGTCTTAGGTTTCTTCTTTTGCCATTGTTTTAAGCGTTCTGCAGCTTTTTGAACTTTATTTTCTTGTAAATCAGAAAGTCCAATAATTTCACAATGCCCTTGAGCAACGAGCCATTCAAACATTTGGAGAAGGGTAGTTCCTCTATTACCTAAACCAATAATTCCAACTTTTACCTTTTTTATTGGCGAAGCTTTAAAACCAAATAAGTTTCCTTTGGTGGTTTTTGATGTAGACTTGATAGCTTCAGATAAGGCATCATGATCGTTCGCGTAAGAAGAAAATGGAAGCGAAATAAATGCCGAAGCTCCAAGTAAGGATTGTATAAAGTTTTTTCTATTCATAAATAGGTGTAGTTATTTATAACTTGTTAACATCAATATAAAAATTAGGATCAACAGTTATGTTATTAGTGTTTGTTTTCAAAGTTTGCCATTCTTGAGTAGGCTTCAGCAGAGTAACCTCTTTTCCAAGATATACTTTTAAAGGCATATTAAAATTCTCAACCACATTCGTCCATCTGTATTTTAACTGCCCTTTTTTTAGTTTGTACTCAAAGTTTGGAATTTTAATTGTTCTTAAATATTGATCAAATAATTTAGTTAGGTCAATTCCTGATTCTTGAATTAAATAATTCTCTACTTGTTCTGTAGTAACTGTTTGATGATAAAAAGTTTTATTCAAGCCTCTTAAAATCTGCCGCCATTTTTCATCGTCATTAATCAATTGGCGAATGATATGAAGCATATTCGATCCCTTATAGTACATATCGCCCGAACCTTCACTATTTACATTGTATTGTCCTATTATTGGGATGTCATTTTGTATAGATCTTCTTGTTCCGATTACATATTCAGCAGCCGCTTTTTTACCGTAATAATAATCCAGAAACAGATTTTCCGAATACGCAGTAAAGCTTTCATGGATCCACATGTCAGCAATGTCTTTGTTTGTAATATTATTAGCGAACCATTCATGCCCTGCTTCATGAATAATGATAAAGTCAAATTTCAATCCCCAGCCAGTTCCTGAAAGATCACTTCCTAAATATCCTTTTCTATATTGATTTCCGTAAGTAACCGAACTCTGGTGTTCCATACCTAAATAAGGAACTTCGACTAATTTAAAACTGTCTTCGTAAAACGGATATTTTCCGAACCAATGCTCAAATGCTTTTAGCATTTTTGGAGCATCTTTAAAATGGACTTTAGCCTTTTCAAGATTATATCTTAATACATAATAGTCTAAATCTAATTTACCACCTTCACCTTGATACTTTTCAGAAAAGTTTACATAGTCACCAATGTTTACATTGACTCCATAGTTATTGATTGGATTATTTACGAACCAATGATATGTAGTGGTGTCATCAGAGTGTTTTTCAACTTTTCTAAGTCTTCCATTTGAAATATCCATTAAGTTACTCGGAACGCGAACGCTAATAGCCATACTATCAACTTCATCATACATATGATCTTTATTTGGCCACCAAACACTTGCACCTAGTCCTTGGCAAGAAGTAGCTACAAAATGTTTTCCATTTTTATCTTTTTTCCAAGAGAAACCTCCGTCCCATGGAGCCCTAATTGCTTCTTTAGGATTTCCTTCATAGTATACGTCAATAGAATGTATCGTTCCAATTTTCTGTTGTTCTTGCAATTCAACGAAGTGAGCATTTCTTTCTGAATAAACGTTCAATTCTTTTCCATTTTGAATCACTTTAAGAATTCTTAAAGGAGGTTGTAAATCTACTTGCAGTCTTGAAGCGGGTTTTAAAACTTTATATTGAATGGTATTTTTACCATGAATGAATTTTTTATCAGGATTAACAGAGATGTTTAAATGGTAGTAAGTTAAATCCCACCATGATCTTTCAGGAGTAATTGTTCCTCTCAGAGAGTCTTGTCGTGTAAACGTTTTTGTATGATGAAAAAGTGATTTTTGTGAAAAACAAGTGATTCCAACCAAGGATGTAAAGTAACTAAGTATGATTTTTTTTAGCATAACCTCAAATATATCTGATAGCTAATATAAGTTTTTAAATGATAATTTATAATCGATTAAATTTTTGAAATGCAATAATTAAAAGCTTTTTTATTAAAATTATAATTTTTAGTATCGGAGTAAAATTGATTAAGTTTAGTAGGTAATTCATAATAAAAATAATTTGAAAAAGTATCGCTTCTTATCATAGAAAAAAGGTAGAAAAGCATATCAAAACATCTATTACTTGCTTTTAAATCATACTTGTAATTTATAAAAAGTTAGAGCTTAATTAGACATTATAATAATTGTACTAAAAATATTTTTTTATTTGGGTTGAGCTTTTGGATATTTGCTTAAAATTATATAGAATGTCAAAGGTTGTATTTATTACAGGAGCATCGTCAGGGATAGGGAAATCCATAGCTAATTATTTGCATGGAAAAAATTACAAAGTATATGGAACAAGTAGAAATCCTAAGAATGTAGACTTCGCTTTTAGTATGGTTGCACTAGATGTAACAAAAGAAGACACAATAAAAATAGCCATAGAAGAAGTTGTTCAGAAAGAAGGGAAGATTGATGTTTTAATTAATAATGCAGGAAAAGGAATTACTGGACCAATTGAAGATACACCAACGGAAGAAATGCGTGATAATTTTGAAACGAATTTCTTTGGTGTGATCAATGTCATAAAAGAAGTACTACCGTTTATGCGAGAGCGAAAGCAAGGACTTATAATAAATACGACTTCCATTGCAGCTTATATGGGATTGCCATTTAGAGGGATTTACTCTGCAAGTAAAGGCGCTTTAGAGTTAATTACAGAGAGTCTGAGTATGGAGGTTAAAGCTTTTGGAGTTAAAGTGGTAAATGTAGCGCCTGGTGATTTTGCAACGAACATTGCAGCAGGAAGGTATCATACGCCAGTTTTTGAGAACTCAGCTTACAAAGAAAAATATGAGGAGAATTTAGCTTTGATGGATAGCCACGTTGATTCTGGTGCAGACCCGATTCAAATGGCTAAAAAAGTACAAGCTATCATTGAAACTAAAAATCCAAAAACACATTACAAAGTAGGGGCTTTTATGGAGAAGTTTTCAATTGTATTAAAGAGAATTTTACCAGATAAAGTTTATGAAAAGCTCTTGATGAATCATTATAAGTTGTAAATTCGCAGTGTATTATAAAACTAAACACAACAAAAATAAATAAAAACAAATGAAATTTTTTATTGATACAGCTAATCTTGATCAAATTAAAGAAGCGCAATCTCTTGGTATTCTTGATGGAGTTACAACAAACCCATCTCTTATGGCTAAAGAAGGAATTACAGGGACGGAAAATATTTTAAATCATTATAAGGCAATCTGTGATGTCGTTGAAGGAGATGTTTCAGCAGAGGTTATTGCTACTGATTTTGAGGGAATGGTAAAAGAAGGAGAGGCTTTAGCAGCTTTAAACCCTCAGATAGTTGTAAAATTACCTATGATAGCAGATGGTATCAAAGCATGTAAGTATTTTGCTGATAAAGGAATTAAAACAAATGTAACTTTGGTTTTCTCTGCAGGACAAGCTTTACTAGCTGCAAAGGCAGGTGCCACATATGTATCACCTTTCATAGGTCGTTTGGATGATATTTCAACAGATGGGTTAAATTTAATTTCTGAGATTCGGTTGATATTTGATAATTATATGTTTGATACGGAAATTTTAGCTGCTTCTGTTAGGCATACTATGCATATCATTGATTGTGCAAAGCTTGGTGCTGATGTTATGACGGGGCCATTAAGCGCAATTTCTGGATTGTTAAAGCATCCATTAACTGATATTGGTTTAGAAAAGTTTTTAGCTGACTATAAAAAAGGAAATTAGGGTAATCAAAAATTAGATACAAGTCAGTAGTGAAATATGCAATTTAGAACTACTGACTTCAATCAAAACTAAACTTTATAAAAACTGTCTTAAAGTAACCAATGTATCCAAAAAAAGAACTAGCACAACTTGTGGTTTCTGCGTGTGGTCATTATCATGTTGATTCCGTAATTATATCACCTGGTTCAAGAAATGCTCCTCTCACTGTTGGTTTTTCAAATTACCCAGGAATAAAGACTTATAGCTTAGTAGATGAGCGTTGTGCAGCTTTTTTTGCATTAGGGATAGCTCAACAAACCAAAAAGCCTGCAGCTATAGTTTGTACATCGGGTTCCGCCTTACTGAACTACTATCCTGCAATTGCAGAAGCTTTTTACAGCAGAATACCGCTACTTATTATCTCTGCCGACAGGCCTAAGCATTTAATAGATATAGGAGATGGACAAACTATTCGTCAGGAATATGTTTTTAATAATCATATTCTTTTTTCAGCAAACTTAAAGGAGGATAAGGAAAAAAAGAGTGAGAATATTCAGTTATTAAGTGTAGCCGTTAAAAAGGCTATAGAGGGGAAAGGGCCAGTTCATATTAATATACCCTTTGATGAGCCACTGTATGAAACGGTTGATATAATTGGTGATTTTGATTTTCCAAAATTAATACAAGGTCAAGAAATACTGAATTTTCAGTACGATACGGCGGTGAATGTTTGGAACGAATCAATGAAAATTATGATTTTGGTAGGGGAGAATTTCCCGTCTGAAGAAGTCAATAAATGTTTGGAAGAATATTTCAGTGATGAAAAAGTAATAATACTTACTGAAACAATCTCAAATATTTATCATCCGAATATTATCAATTCTATTGATCAGGTAATTACTCCGTTTACAGAAAAAGATTTTGAGGTTTTTAAACCGGAATTATTAATTACGTTTGGAGGAATGGTAGTTTCAAAGAGAATCAAGCAATTTTTACGTAAGTATTCTCCAAAGCACCATTGGCACATTGATGAATCAAGAGCGATGAACACTTATTTCTGCTTGACAGCTCACATTACCTTGAAGCCAGAACGTTTTTTTTCTGAGTTTTATGAGTTGGTAAAGAAGAAAGAAACCAAGTCGACCTACCAAAGAAGTTGGTTGGAGGTAAAAGCAGAAAGAAAGGAGAGGCATATACAGTTTTTAAAGAATGTTGCTTACTCTGATCTTGGGGCCTGTGAGATTATATTATCATCGATACCTGATCATTGTCAATTACAAATTAGTAACAGTTCGGTTATTCGTTATACGCAATTATTTGATTTGAATCCTACCTTAAAAGTTTTTTGTAACCGAGGAACTAGCGGAATTGATGGTAGTACGAGTACTGCAGTTGGAGCTGCTGTTGAATCAAAGGAGCAAACAGTTTTTGTTACAGGGGATATCAGTTTTTATTATGATAGTAATGCTCTATGGAATTCGTATATTCCGAAAAGTTTTAGGATTATTATTTTGAATAATTCAGGAGGAGGTATATTTAAAATTATTCCAGGACCGCAATCAACGAACGTATTGAACTATTTTGAAACTCCTCACGATTTAACTGCTGAATATTTAGCAAAGACATATGGATTTGGATATCGCTCAGTTTTTAATAAAAAAGAATTGAATAGTAGCTTGGCTGATTTTTATCAAGAATCTGGTCAACCAGAAATTTTGGAGGTTTTTACACCTTCTGATATAAATGATGTAATATTAAAGGAATATTTTAAAAATTTATAATGGAATTAAAAGTAGGAGATAAGGTTGATTTAATTATAGGGTTACAGTCGCATTTAGGCTTTACTGTATTAATCAATGAGAAATATGAAGGGTTACTTTATAAAAATGAAGTATTCACTGAATTAGAGGAAGGAATGAAAATGATTGGATATATAAAAAAAATCAGAGAAGATGAACGAATTGATGTGTCATTACAACCTCAAGGATTTAAGAATGTGATTGATAAAGACGTTGAAAGAGTTTATAATAAAATTAAAGAAAAAGGAAGTTTAAGATTAACTGATAAAAGCTCTCCTGAATCTATAAAGTTTCATTTACAAATGAGTAAAAAAGCATTTAAGCGTGCTATTGGTAATTTGTATAAACAACAAATGATAGATCTTAAGGAAGATAGAATTGAATTGAAACACTAGTTTAATTTTATTGAAAAAAAAAATAAAAAAGCCTCTATCAAAAACTATAGAGGCTTTTTCGTAGCTCCTTTTTAGATGTTATTTAACTTCTTTTAAAGAGTTATTAATTAATAATTTTAGTTGGTTTTTATGCGCTTTCGTCGAAATGTTACCAGTTGCACTACTTACCCAAGATTTAATTTTGTTTAAGTTATAAAGAGCCATTGCTTTGGCTGCATTTGTATATCCTTTACTCTTTTTACCAACAACTATGTTTAAAAGCATTTTTGTATACTCTGTTTGCAAATTCTGACGGAAAGAGTTTACATTTTTATATAAATCAGCTTTAAAAATAGCGTTGTTTAAATCTGTCATAAAAGCAGATAAAGTATATTGGTTTCCATACAGTTCTGAATCAGTAATCCTTTGTAAAGTATTTCTGTGTAAGATATGGTTTAGTACATTTTTTTGGTATCTTAAAACTTGTGCATGAATTTTTGGATCTTCAGGGCCACTAAAGAAGTTGTACCCACGTCTCTGTCTTGCTAAATAGTTGTATAAATCAGCAGGAGCTTTGAAGGCATTTGGTGCAAAAACATAAGTTTTTAAAGCGTCCATGGCTCTTTTTTGATCTGCTAAACTTACAGGTGTATAAGGTTGTGTTCCTCCTTCTTGGCCAATAATAGATCTGTCTACATAAACTCCACCAATAAAGCGAGAAATAACGCCTCCAGCCGTTGCAGCTTGACTACTCAAAATGTAATATGCATTTCTAAGTTCTTCGTAAGTTTCTCCTTCATTAGAAAAACGCGACTTAATATTTTTCATGATATTATTCGCTAATTTTATTCTGTCAATTGAATAAGCGATTTGATCATTCGATAAATCACCGATCATTACTCTTGGGTCAATTGCTTTTCCAGGAGCGCGCATGTCATCTGCGTCATTACCAAAAATTAATTCTGGTTTAGTTGATTGCGCTAAAAGAGCTTTTCTTTCTGAATCGTTATTGAAAGGAGTATATCCATATTGAATAGCCCAAACATCGTAAGGACCAACGGCAGTATCGTAATACTGTCCTTGTTTTGATCTATCTAGAGTTAAATTGATGGCAGCATAATCCATAACAGAACCCGTTAGGCATTTTCCTTCAATAAAATCAGCATCTGCTAATTGTTCAGGAGAAAATAATTGACTAGCCTTCATGTTATGATTCAAACCAAGAGTATGTCCCACTTCGTGCATAATTAAGGCTTTCATAGCTTCTCTTTTCATTCCTTCCATTTCCAAATCAGAAGCGCCTGAAGCAGCTAACACAGCTTTACCGAACATGGTGTTTTCATGCATTAAATGCCCAGCAGAGCAGAACATGTAATTGTCTTTGTGAGCAAAAATATTTTGCGCTTCTTCTTGTGTTGAAGTGTTGGATACGCTGCTAAAGATTTTGTCATATTTAACTCTGTTTGTAAAATGAACATATTCTAACATAATATCAGCACCTAAAATCTCACCAGTTCTTGGATTTACAAAACTAGGTCCGTAACCACCAAAAGGAGGATTTGGAGACGAAGTCCATCTTAATACATTGTATCGAACATCACCAGCATCCCAATCAGCATCCTCTGGCTGAATTTTTACTTCCATCGCATTTTTAAATCCAGCCTTTTCAAAAGCTTCGTTCCAAGCTAAAACACCTTCTTTGATGGTTTCAATAAATTCAACAGGAGTTGAATTCTCAATCCACCATGTTATCGGTTT
The DNA here is from genome assembly GCF_057162725.1 of Tenacibaculum profundi. Classification (NCBI taxonomy): domain Bacteria; kingdom Pseudomonadati; phylum Bacteroidota; class Flavobacteriia; order Flavobacteriales; family Flavobacteriaceae; genus Tenacibaculum; species Tenacibaculum profundi. Next base: position 1,379,331 of record NZ_CM169894.1, on the reverse strand, counting down.
TACAGGCTCAGATATCGCTAATTCAGGATTCTTTTTAATTAGTTTCCATCTATGAATAAAATCTCTGTAGTTTACTGCTTTGGTAGAGGTCATGTCGTTGGTAGTAGTCAAAAAATAACCAACTCTAGGATCATCCATTCTTGATTCATAATCGCTTTCAGGCATATTCATGAAAGTATGAAAAACTTTAATAGAAATAAATCTACCATCTTTTATCGCTTGTGAACCTCCATTTAAAACAGAAGGGTTGTTGTAAACATATTCCGTTTTAATGTTAGTGTTTTCTGGGTAATTCTTGATTTCACTAATTTTCGATTTTTTCTTATCGAAATTTCCCAGTTTAAAAGCAAAAGGAGGTCTTCCAGGAAAATTAGGAGGCTTTATTCTTGTTAGTAATTCAGAAATAAAAAGAGCATTTGCATCAATTAAATACTCTCCCGTTTTTGTATTCGATGATAAAATTTTTGTACTTGCTATAATAGCATCACTTATGTTTGCCCTTGAAGATTTAGAGATCGGATTAGTTTTATCAAAGTAAAATGCTGTGTTTGGAGAAATAAATTCTATTTTATTAAAATGTTTTTTAATATTGAGAATAGTTGAACCTCGATAAGAACCTCTGAATGTTTGGATTTCAGTGATTCCATCGGCTATTTGAGAAAAATAAATATAATCTTTGTTTAATTGCTTCTCTTTAACAATTAATTTAATATCGCCTGAAATAGTATCTTGATAAATAGGAAATAAGCCATCAAATTTTTTGCTACTTTTGGTCAGTTCTGTAATTGTTTTTTCTGCTTTTTTCTTTTTTTGTTTAACTTCAGTTTTATTTTTACTTCTTCGTTTCTTTTTTCTTTGTGCACTTATATCTTGAATGCCTAGGATGGAGATAGTTGTAAGACTGAATAAAAATAATTTAAGGATATATTGTTTTTTGCTCATATTTTTTATTTTGAAAAGCGAATTTACAATATATTGAAAGTAAATATGTTAATTTTCATTAAAATAGAATAGTATATTATTTTTTTTAAACAAAAAAGTCGTTTACAAACGAATGTAAAACGACTTATTGTTTAATGTCCTCTAGGAAATTTATTCTTTTTAATCGCAGTTAATTGTCATTTTGTTTATTTTCATCTTTATCTTCATTCTTTTCTATTGGAGTTTCTTTTTCTTCTTTCTGCTTTTTCATTAAATCATTGACTCGTTTAATGTTTTCGTAAAATTCGTTGGTATTTGGGTCAGAAAGATTCATTTTTCCATAAGCAGCTTTGTAATAAAAGTCAGCTTTTTCATAGTCTTTTCCTAATTCGTAGTATTTTCCAACATAAAAATCGCCCAAGTGAAGCTCAGGATATTTAATCGCTACAAAATCACCCAAAACTCTCAGATAATCTCCATCTTTTTTATCAATTACTATTCCTTCAATGGCATAAATATCCTCTAACCGAACGTTTAAATTAGAGTCATATAAAAACTGAATATCCAAGTATTTTTGCTCCAGATATTTAATAGCTTCTAGCGGGTCTAGATCTTTTATGTGTTCTTCAAATTCAGACTTCGATATTTTTGAATAGATAGAAAAAATATCAGTCATAGCTCTTGGTATGGTTTCAGAAATAGTTGATAAGAAACTAGGTGAATTTTCAAATTTATCAAAGGTTACAAGTAAATTCTTTGAATCAAAAGAGTTTAAATAAGTGCTAATTTCGCTGAATTTTTCAAAGAGTTTTCCAGTTGTTTGTTTTTCACAATTACTTCCGTATATAAAGTAAGTGTTATCAATATTTTCAAGTCTTTTAAGAGTATATGATTTAATTATTTAATAACCACCTCTTAGTCTGAGTTGAATTCCATTGTATATAACTGATCTATTGCCTGATTTAAACTTACCTTTTTTAATTCCACCAATATAGTAAGTAATACCATCTCTAACATACCACCTATTAGGATTAGTACTTCCAATGTAGCTAGCTTTTCCTTTTCCAGCACCATAGTTATAGTAATCAATATAAATACCACTATCTATAGATAAGAGTTTCCTTTTTTTAATTCCAGAGAAATGGTAGTCAAAATCTGTATGGTCTATTGATTTAAGTTTTCCTACTTTATGGCTATACGTCCAGTAGTCAAAATCAATGCTGCCTACTGATTTAAGTTTTCCTTTTCTAGTGCCGGCTATATAATAGTCAAAAGAAATATTTCCTTTTTCTTCAACTTTTCCTTTCCTACTACCAGACATATAGTAGGTGATAGGACCATCGATATCTATATCAATGATTTCACCCAAGTCATTAACTATCAGATATCCATCACCAACTTGAACAACAACTTCAAAATCGCCATGAATATCAATATTTACTTTCTTTAACTGGGCTAATGTATTTCCAGTTAATAATATGCTAATAATAAAATTTAAAATATGTTTCATGCTAATTGGAATGTCAAATTTAATGCCATATTTATGAAACTCTTTTTTAGAAAAAAAAATAAAACTTTTAATATCAGTAAATTATCAAAGTTTTAATTTAATTTTATATTAAATATACTTACCCACCCCATAACCTTAGTTGCTAACTTTGGGAAACTTAATTTGTTACTTAGGGCTTGCTTAAAAGTTCAGAAGTACATCTATTTTGTAATTTTTGAACATCAAGATGTGTATAAATACTCTGAATTGACAAAGTTGTAGAATAGATGTGCTTTTGGGCGGCAAAAAGTTTTCTTTAGGAGTACTCAATACACTTAGTTTTTGGGTGAATTTGGGGTGGGAATGGTATTATTCTTTTGATGCCAAATAAAAAGCAGAAATGAAAAGAATTTTATTACTTATAATTTTAAGCATTTTTTCTCAAAAAAGTAAAAAATTTAAATCAGGAGTTAAAATTGTGAAAAATGAAAAAGTAGATAAATATAAGAGATCAAAATCAATCCTGTTTATTTTTAAAGGGCATACACATTTAATTAATTATTTTCTTGATTTTAAAAAAAAGAATACAATATACTGAAAATAAGCATGTTAATTTTTCAAAAAATAGATTGACGTATTTATTTTAAATAAAAAAAAGTCGTTTACAAACAAATGTAAAACGACTTATTGATAAGTATTTTAAATAATCTATTCTTTTTAATCGTAATTAATTGTCATTTTGTTCATCTTCATCTTCATCTTCATTCTTTTCTATGGGAGCTTCTTTTTCCTCTTTTTGTTTTTTCATTAAATCATTAACTCGTTTAATGTTTTCGTAAAAATCATTGGTGTTGGGGTCAGAAAGGTTCATTTTTCCATAAGCAGCTTTGTAATAAAAGTCAGCTTTTTCATAGTCTTTTCCTAATTCGTAGTATTTTCCAACATAAAAATCGCCCAAGTGAAGCTCAGGATATTTAATCGCTACAAAATCACCCAAAACTCTCAGATAATCTCCATCTTTTTTATCAATTACTATTCCTTCAATGGCATAAATATCCTCTAACCGAACGTTTAAATTAGAGCCATATAAAAACTGAATATCCAAGTATTTTTGCTCCAGATATTTAATAGCTTCTAGCGGGTCTAGATCTTTTATGTGTTCTTCAAATTCAGACTTCGATATTTTTGAATAGATAGAAAAAATATCAGTCATAGCTCTTGGTATAGTTTCAGCAATAGTGGATAAGAAACTAGGTGAATTTTCAAATTTATCAAAGGATACATGTAAATTCTTTGAATCAAAAGAACTTAAATAAGTGCCAATTTCGCTGAATCTTTCAAAGAGTTCTCTAGTTGTTTGTTTTTCACAATTACTTCCGTATATAAAGTAAGTGTTATCAATATTTTCAAGTCTTTTAAGAGTATATGATTTAATTATTTCAGAAGAAAATCCTGCAAATTCTGGTGTTGCACAGATGTATGCGTTAAAAATTGGTTGAGGTTCTTTTAAAAAGTGAGTTACAAAATTAGCTCCTTTGCCTTCTCCAACAATTGTCATAAAAGGAGAAGTTTTAAAATTAACTTCTAAAAAAGAAGTTAACTCATGTTTAATGAAATTATAAAAATGGATACCACTTGTTGATAATAAATTGGTTGTAGAAACAATTGATATGTCTTTTGAGAAAGTCGATTTCATATCAATTCCTACAACAATCTGTCTTGGTGCTTTATCAGCATTAGCAAAAAGTTTTGCATTACCAACACACAAATCAAACAGATATCCGTCACCAAGTACAATTGTAACAGGGTAGCTTGTTGTCAGATCTTTTTCATAATTTTTAGGTAAGTAAATTTTAATACTTCGTTCTTTCTTTAGCTCTTTGGAGTTTATCGACTTTGTAATTATTTTTTGAGAGAAAGAGTTTGAAAATATGAAAAATAAAAGTAAAAATGATAGAAGTTTCATAGGGAATGATTTATAGTAGACAAATATAAAAAGAAAATAAATTATTATGTTATTTTTGTTTTTATTAATGATTTTAGATTAAAATTATGGTACAACCTGTTTGGGAAACTGTAAAAGAATATGAAGATATTACTTATAAAAAATATAATGGAGTTGCAAGAATTGCATTTAATAGGCCAAATGTCAGAAATGCATTTAGACCAAAAACAACAAGCGAATTACTAGATGCGTTTAAAGATGCGCATGAAGATACAACAATCGGTGTTGTTCTATTATCTGGAGAGGGGCCTTCGACTAAAGATGGAGTATGGAGTTTTTGTTCTGGAGGAGATCAAAACGCTAGAGGAAATCAAGGATATGTCGGGGAAGATGGTTACCATCGATTAAATATTTTAGAGGTTCAGCGTTTAATTAGATTTATGCCAAAAGCAGTGATTTGTGTTGTCCCAGGTTGGGCTGTCGGGGGAGGTCATAGTTTACATGTAGTTTGTGATTTAACCCTAGCTAGTAAGGAACACGCTATTTTTAAACAAACTGACGCAGACGTAACCTCCTTTGATGCAGGTTATGGTTCAGCTTATTTAGCTAAAATGGTAGGTCAGAAAAAAGCACGTGAAATTTTTTTTCTAGGGAGAAATTATTCTGCTCAAGAGGCTTATGAAATGGGGATGGTTAACGCTGTAATTCCACATGCTGATTTGGAGTTAACAGCTTACAAGTGGGCTCAAGAGATATTGGAAAAATCCCCAACATCAATAAAAATGTTAAAGTTTGCTATGAATTTAACTGATGATGGAATGGTAGGACAGCAAGTTTTTGCTGGAGAAGTTACAAGACTTGCCTACATGACAGATGAAGCGAAAGAAGGTAGGGATGCTTTTTTGGAAAAGCGCAGACCTAATTTTGAAAAGAAATGGATTCCATAACACGTTAATTTGAAATGTAGTTTTTTCTGAATTTCAACTATTTTACTTAGTTAGAGTAGTTGAATTTTTTTTTTGTTATAAAAATCACTAAAAGATAAAATTATTTAGACTTGATTTTATTCAGGGTAAAGGATTTTTACTATACTCTGAATGAAATGTTCTTAATAGTTATAAAATGTTTTCCAGAACTAATTAGAGTTATTTTTTGATATAAATTAGTGCTTTATCTTGAAATGAAAACTATATTGAGTTGTTTGCTAAATTCACTCTTTACCTACCTTTAGTTTATTTAAAAAAATATGTCAAGCTTATGCAAAGGCTATTTTGAAATTTTACTTATTGAAACCCTTTAACACATTCTGATAATCACTCATGCTCTAACCTACTATATTTTGGATAAGTATTACAGTTAAAAGTGAAAGTGGAATCTGTAAAAAAAATCATAATTTTTTACTAAATTTTTAAAATTAAGTTGGTTTTAGATTGTCTTTTTTAATAGAAAATAAAGGCGATAGATTTACTTTTTGTTATTTATTTCTTATTTGAAACAATAAAAGTTAAATATAACAATTATTGTAAATCTGTATGAAATAAAACTAAATGATTATTATTTAATATTTTTAGATAATATTTGCTGAATTAATAACAAAAAAACCCTTATAAATGAAAAAACTGAAAAAATTCAGAAACTTTAACTTTTTAAAATTATCTGTTCTTACAGTTCTCATGATGTCGTGTAATAGTGAGAATAAGTTTGACGGTCCTGATGCAGCCTCTTTAGAGACAGTTGAACAAGCTTTTCCTGATTTAAGTGGACAAATTAAAGAAGGCTATTATGAAGGATCAGAAGTAATCTATGAAAATATCGATGGTAATTATGTTTACGAAGGAGATATAATTTTAGATAAAAAATTTGTAACTGATCACGTTGAAGATTTAATCCACAACGAAGGAGACGATGTTAATACATCTAGAAGCGTTGGACGTACTAGAGCAAGGTGGCCTAACAATACTGTTTACTATAGTATTGCATCAAATTTACCATACAAATACAGGGTAACAGATGCAATAAGACATTGGGAAGCAAATACTAATGTTAAGTTTGTTAAAAGAACTAATCAAAGAAATTATGTTTATTTCAGACCAGGTAGAGGATGTTCTTCATACGTTGGAATGATTGGAGGTAGACAAGATATAAATTTAGCCTCTGGATGTAATACAGGTACTACAATACATGAAATTGGGCATGCTGTAGGCTTATATCACGAACAAAGTAGAAAGGATCGCGATAGGTACTTAACAGTTAATTTTAATAATATAACGAATGGAATGGCACATAATTTCCAAACGTATTCACAAAGGCGTAGAGATGGAGATGAGTACACAAGGGCATTAGATTTTAATTCAGTTATGCTTTATAGTTCTTATGCATTTAGTAGAAATGGTAGGCCGACAATTACTAAGAAGAATGGAAGTACCTACAGGACTAATAGAAAAGGTCTGTCTTCAGGAGATATTGAAGGTATAAATAAGATGTATCCTGGTTCAGGTTCAGGCTCTGGTGGAGGCGGTGTCAAATATGTTAATGGTCAGTACTATCGAATAGACGGCTTGAGAGTTTATAGATACCATGATGTGTGGTGGTATTGGACCAGATCAGGCTGGAGACAAGTTAAGAACGTTAACGGACGATGGTATTGGGTTTAGAAAAATAATTTAAATATCCTTTCAGAATATTGATAGTCTTTTTAGACTATCAATATTTTTTTTATGATATTTTTGTTTCAAAGAAGATTATAAACATAACAAAAGAATTAATGAAAATAATTTGTATTGGCCGCAATTACGCAAGCCACATTGAAGAGCTTGCTAATGAAAAACCTACGAGTCCTGTTATTTTTTTAAAGCCTGATTCAGCCATTTTACCTAAAAATCACCCTTTTTTTATTCCTCCTTTTTCAAACGATATCCATTATGAAATTGAAGTTTTAGTTAAGATAAATAAGGTAGGAAAATATATCTCGCCAAAGTTTGCAAACAAGTATTACGACGAGGTTGGTTTAGGAATTGATTTTACAGCTCGTGATGTTCAAGCAAAATGTAAAGAAAAAGGATTGCCATGGGAAAAAGCCAAATCTTTTGATGGTAGTGCTGTGATTGGAATGTTTTATCCAAAAGAAGAATTAGATTTAAATAATCTTACTTTTCAGTTGATAAAAAATGGAAAAGTAGTTCAAGAAGGCAATACAAAATCAATGTTATGGAAAGTGGATGAATTAATCAGCTATGTATCTGAGTATTTTACTTTAAAAAAAGGGGATGTTATTTTTACAGGAACTCCAGCTGGTGTGGGAAGCGTTAGAGAAAATGATGTTCTCGTAGGAACAATTGAGGATAAAGAGGCGCTTCGAATTAAAATTAAATAAAGACAAGATTTTGTAAGGAAACGCTATTTTAGTTTAAACCATTTTGAAGCTTCGGAAATTCCCTTTTCAATAGGATTTTGCTGTAGTTTCAATTCTTGTAATGCCTTTTGATTAGAATAATAGTTATGAGTACACAATGTTTGAATATTCGTTAACGATATATCTGTTTGTATTTTAAAAAAACGCAGTAGATTACCAAAACAACCGATGGTATATAGCAAGTATTTTGGAATTCTAATAAAAATAGATTTTTGTTTTAATTCCGAAGTTACTTTTTTATAGAATTCTAGATATGTTAAGTTTTCTCCAGACAAAATATAAGACTCCTCGTGTTTTCCGAAGGCAATAGAGTTTATAACCGCAGCAGCTACGTCTGTAACATTAATAAAACTTTTTCCTCCCGGTGGATAAAAAATTACTCGTTTCCTATAGGCACTCAATACTAGTCTTCCAGAGCTAGGTTTGGTATCGTAAGCTCCAATCATAAATGTTGGGTTTACAATTACCAGTTTGGTTGCAGAGTGGTTTTTAGCTATTTCTAAAAGATTATCTTGTCCCGCCAATTTACTTTTTGCATACAAAGACTTGTCAAAAGGTGTTTTTATGCTTATGGTTTCCTTCCCGGGCGACTCTAAAGAACCGTATCCAAAGCAATTTGCCGTACTTACGTATATAAACTGTTTTATTTTGTTTTTTATGGCACTTTTATACAGTTGTGTTGTAGCAAGGTTGTTTACTTTATCGTAAACGTCATAATCAACGATATTTTGGCTAGTTAGTGCAGCAACATGGATAATACAATCCACTTTTTCAAGAAGATGCAGGTACGATAATGGTTTGGTAATATCTCCTGTGGCTAAAATCAAATTCTTGTGACCGAATAAAGCAAAACTTTTTTTATTCCGCAAGAAACCAATTACCTTTTGATCCACTTTAAGGAGTAAATTTATAATATTTGTAGCCAACAATCCATTAGCTCCAGTAACCAAAACTTTCATTACGCTTCTATTTCTTTTTTTATGGCTTTGCTAAGTAGTCTTATTTTCGTTTTTAAAGGGAGGAAATATAAAATCCATTTACTCAATTTATTTATCTTCCCAGGTATTACGCGCATTTTTCCGTGTAGCATACTTTCAATACTCTGAAAGGCTATAACTTTTGTGTCAACTACTCCAAATTTTACAAAAGCACTTTGTTTTTCAATTCTAGAAGATACTTTATTATTTGTTTTCATAGGTCCAGGATATAATATGGTAATGGAGATGTTTTGATTTTTAAGCTCTTCCGCTAGGCCTAAAGAGAAATGTTCAATAAACTTCTTAGAGGCAGGGTATACTGTTTTATAGCCAATCGGGCTAAAAGCCGCCATGCTGGATACATTTAAAATATAACTCTTTTCTTGTTGCTCTAGGTTTGGTAGGAGTAATCTCGTTATTAAAGAGGTTGCAACTGTATTTAATTCAATAATAGTATGTATGTATTGTATTGAGGCCTCAGAGATTTTTTTTGAGCCACCGCAGCCTGCATTATTGATAAGTGCAGTAATGGGATATTGGTTTGCCCAATTGCACAAATCAATTATATTTTTTTGCTCTGTTAAATCTGTTTCAAAATAAATTACTTCCACATTCGACTTTTTTCGAATAGTAGTGGTTACTTCTTTCAGATTTTCACCGGGTAAAGAGGCTAATAGTAAACTATATCCTCTATGGGCTAGTTCTTTTGAAAGTGCCAAACCTAAACCGGTACTTGCACCGGTAATCAAAGCAAAATTAGTATTCATTCTATTCTTTTCAATAAAGACTAAAAACTATATGTTCTGTGACGCTTTATTAAGAGATATTAGTTTTATATTTGTTTAATACTGTAAAAAGATACTTTTGAAAGCAGAAATTATTACCATAGGAGATGAAATTTTGATAGGTCAGATTGTTGATACAAATTCGCAATGGATTGGACAAGAATTAAATAAAATAGGGGTTGCCGTTTATCAAATTTCGTCCATACAAGATGAAAGACAGCATATATTAAATGCGTTATCAGAGGCACAAAATAGAGCAGATATAGTAATCTTAACTGGAGGGTTAGGGCCAACAAAAGATGATATAACAAAAAAGACACTTGCAGAATACTTTAAAGATTCAGCAATAGTTGAGTATCCTGAAGTTATTCAAAATATTGAACGTATTCTTAAAAAGGTAAATCATCCTTTTAATAAAGTCCAAAAATATCAAGCACAACTTCCATCAAAAGCAACTATGCTCATGAACCGTTTTGGGACAGCCCCAGGTATGTGGTTTTATGAAAATAATACAGTTTTTATCTCATTGCCTGGAGTTCCGTACGAAATGAAGGGATTAATTACAAATGAAGTTTTACCAAGGTTAGAAAAAGAATTTAAGCTTCCTGTTATTATTCACAAAACAATAATGACCTATGGGACAGGAGAAAGCGTAATTGCTGAAAGAATAGTAGATTGGGAGGAAGCCTTACCAACTCATATAAAGCTAGCATATTTACCGTCTTTTGGAAGAGTAAGGTTAAGGCTTTCGGCTAAAGGAAATAATAGAGAGGTTTTAGAACAAGAGATCGAACAAAAAATAATAGAATTAAATGAATACATAACAGACATAACCTTAGGACTAGAAGAAGGTGATTCAATAGAAAAGAGTGTAGGTAGGTTGTTGACAATAAATAACAAAACATTGTGTACAGCAGAGAGCATGACCGGAGGAAAAATAGCATCAACTATTGTTTCCGTCCCAGGCTCTTCAGCATATTATCAAGGGAGCTATATAACATATAATGTTAGCTTAAAAGAAAAGTTATTGGATGTTCCTAAAGAGGTAATTATTAATAATAGTTCAGTGAGTTTTGATGTAGCAAAAGCAATGGCCGTTAATGCACGAAAAAAACTAAAAACAGATTATTCTATCGCTGTTACAGGGAATGCAGGGCCAACTACTGACAATAATGATATAGATATAGGAGTAGTTTATATTGCCATTGCAAATGGAGACAAGGTTGATGTGAAAAAATTTGATTTTGGACAACCTAGAGAAAAGGTAATAAATAGAACGGTTACAAAGGCTTTGGAGCTTTTGCAAAGAAATATTCTAGAAAATTAATATGTAATATGTTGTTTAATTCTTTCAAAAATTAGTATATTTGCACCTCGTTTAGAAATAACACTATAAAACTGTCAAGAAGATGTCTAGAGTTTGTGAATTAACAGGGAAAAAAGCGATGGTAGGTAACAACGTATCTCATGCCCTAAATAGAACTAAAAGAAAGTTTAACGCTAATTTAATGACTAAGCGTTTCTATATACCAGAAGAAGATAAATGGATAACATTAAAAGTTTCAGCTTCTGCATTAAAAAATATTAACAAAAAAGGAATCTCTGCTGTTCTTAAAGAAGCTAGAGAAAAAGGTTTCTTAACGAAGTAATTCCTTAAAACCAGATAAAAATATAAACAGATGGCAAAAAAAGGAAACAGAGTTCAGGTAATATTAGAGTGTACTGAACATAAAGGAACTGGTGAACCAGGAACTTCTCGTTATATAACTACTAAGAATAAAAAAAATACTCCGGACAGAATGGAATTAAAGAAATTTAATCCAGTTTTGAAAAGAATGACAGTTCACAAAGAAATTAAATAAAAGCTACGGCATAAATTTTATATAAAATGGCAAAGAAATCAGTAGCAACGTTACAAACAGGGTCAAAAAGATTAACAAAGGCAATAAAAATGGTAAAATCTCCGAAAACAGGAGCTTATACGTTTGTTGAAGCAATAATGGATCCTACACAAGTTAACAACTTTTTAGCAAAAAAGTAATTCTTGTATACAGTTTAGAAAAAGCTACTTTCAATTATTGAAAGTAGCTTTTTGTATGTAAAAAATCAGTATTTTTGATTATAATATTTTACATATAATGTAACTACAGAAACGATAAAAAATCTTTTCAGGAGTTATAGTTTAAATGTGAAACCGATATGTTTTATTATGAGTTTTTTTAAGAAAATATTCTCGAAAGAGAAAAAGGAAACATTGGATAAAGGCTTAGAAAAAACGAAATCAAGCTTTTTTTCGAAATTAACTAAGGCTGTTGCAGGTAAATCTAAAGTGGACGATGATGTGCTTGATAACTTAGAAGAAGTATTAGTATCTTCTGATGTTGGAGTAGATACTACGTTGAAAATTATTGAAAGAATCGAAAAACGTGTTTCTCGCGACAAATATCTAGGTACAGAAGAGCTTAATAAAATATTACGAGATGAAATAGCAGGACTACTTTCTGAGACAAATTCTGAAGATGATACCGAGTTTACTGTACCTAAAAATACCAAGCCTTATGTTTTAATGGTTGTAGGGGTAAATGGTGTAGGAAAAACTACAACTATTGGAAAGCTTGCTTCTCAATTTAAAAAAAGAGGGCTAAAAGTTGTTCTTGGAGCAGCAGATACATTTAGAGCGGCTGCAATTGATCAGTTACAAGTATGGGCTGATAGAACAGAGGTTCCGATTATACGTCAAGAGATGGGATCCGACCCTGCTTCTGTAGCTTTTGATACAGTAACTTCAGGAATAAATCAAGAAGCAGATGTTATTATAATTGATACGGCAGGGCGCTTGCATAATAAGGTGAACTTAATGAATGAGTTATCTAAAATAAAAAGGGTTATGCAGAAAGTAGTTCCTGATGCACCGCATGATGTCTTATTGGTTTTGGATGGCTCAACAGGACAAAATGCTTTTGAACAGGCAAAACAGTTTACGAAAGCAACAGAAGTGACTTCTTTGGCTGTAACAAAATTAGATGGAACGGCTAAGGGAGGCGTTGTGATTGGTATTTCTGACCAGTTTCAAATCCCTGTTAAGTATATTGGAGTAGGAGAAGGGATTGATGATTTACAGGTATTTAATAAGTTCGAGTTTATAGATAGTTTTTTTAAATAATAGATTCAGGTAGATTTTCTAATAATTAAATTTGTTCAGTGTTACAATGCTAGGAGGTATTTCTGTTTTAGATTTAATCTCTCTAAGTAAAAGTTGACAGCTTTTTTTATCCACTTTTTTTCTGAATGATTACAGCTGATAGTTCAGGTGTTATAATTGACGGCATAAATTAATTACTAAAATCAAAAACGGCAATGTCTTTTGAGACATCAATTTCTTTGTCTTCAAAACACTTCATAGCACTAATTGCTCCAATACCCCTAATCGTAAAAATAAAATAGTATCTTAATGTTGTTCTAATAGAGCTTTCGTTGCCATATAGCCATCTTTAAAACCTGAATTATTAATACAATTTATATAAACCTTTTATTCATTGTTAATTAACGTTTTCTGGTAACTTAAAAATCTATCAATTCAATTCTGAGGTATCAGTCTTGCTCTAAAATGTGCTATTTTTTTGTAACCTTTATTTATTAAGTATGAAACACCATTATATGCTACTTGCTTATCGTTTATAACTTCTTTAGATCAATGAATAGATTTTGATATTTTATCAAAAATTTAATACATCAATTCAAGATTATATTAACATCTTGCTGAAAAATATGGTGACTCTTTAGCAGAACTGATAAAAAACTAAATCAAAAAAAGATAGCCAAATAGAAGAGTATTTTGAACATGATAGAAGTATGAGGGAAAGTGGTAATGACACAATGACAAGACTTGATAATATATCTTCTAACTTAAATACGTTAGATTTAAACAGTTTATCATACAAATATGAAATGGATTTATGTTTCCTTACAAAACAATATTTTGATTATAGATTTCAATTTGAAGTTAAGGTATTAACTTCTGAAGATTGGTGTGTAAAGGTTCGAGAAAGAAAGAACGATTTAATCTAGAGCGATGATGAAAACAAATTATACGATTATGATTTTCGCCTTAATAAGAAAAGAAAGTATATCCTTATTACTAACTTTTATCCGTTATGGACAGGTATTTGTAATCAATAACAAACTAATTTAATGATAATAAGGTGTTTGTTGAGGTTTATTTGTAAGAGTGGATTAGCATTCATGTTGAAAGTAAGTACGTTTGACAAGGAACCAGAACCATAATAGGATTGCCCTTTTGGTTGGTCGCTTCACATAATATTGCCTTGTTGATGTTAGCTCAGTTATTACTTCGGAAATGTAGTTTAAGAATTAATTTACAGATGGATGTAGTTATGCATGAGAACTGTAGCTGATTGTAATGGTTTAATTCCAAAAATAATCAACATTGTAGTGCCCCATAAAGTTTCTGCTGAGCATAGAGATTTAGAAACTCATTTTAAGTATATAAATAAGGTGGATTCGGATGGACAAACGCATCGATTAAATTGGAAGATAAATTGTTGAAAATAAGTGGATAGAGCTAAATTACGCGACTTAATTGATCTTCAAGGAGTTTTTCGTTTAAAAAATGTATTTTTAAAAAAGTATCGAGTCATTTAGTTCAAAACTATAAGTTTAATATTTATTAAGAAATTTTTCATGAAAAACATATACTATTTTTTGGCAATCGTATTTTTTATAAGTTGTAAAAATGAAGTTCGTAAAATTGATTATTTTAAAAGGTATAATGAAGATACTGAAATTTTAGAGCAGCAGCGTCATGAAAACCCAAGGATGAAATTCAAACTTATACAATCAAATTACCTTGATTTGAATAGGGAATTTAGACCGTTTATGAAGGATTTGGAAGGTTTTTCTGAAGAAGAATATAATATTTTAAAACCCTTGATACTAGAAAAAGATATTCCATCAATACAAGAAAGCGTTATGAAGGGAAAGTTAACGTATGAAAAGTTAACATTATTTTATTTGTATAGAATTCTGAAGTTCGAGAGGGATAGTACTAAGTATTTAAATGCAGTGATAAGTTTGAATCCTAACGTTTTAAATCAAGCGCGAGAAAAGGATCAGAACAAGGCTTCAGGGATATCTAAGTTTTCACTTAATGGAATGCCTATTATCCTTAAAGATAATATTGATACCAAATATATGAACACAACAGCCGGAGCTGTTGCTATGAAAGATCATCTTCCCAAAAAGGATGCATTTATAGTTGAACGTTTAAAAAATTCAGGAGCTCTAATTTTAGGGAAGGCAAATTTAAGTGAGTGGGCATATTTCTTTTGTGAGGGGTGTCCATTAGGTTATAGTGCTTTGGGTGGACAAACACTCAACCCCTATGGAAGGAAAGAGTTTGAAACTGGAGGCTCAAGTTCAGGAAGTGGCGTTTCAGTTGCAGCAAATTATGCTGTTGCAGCGATAGGCACAGAAACTGCCGGTTCTATAACATCGCCATCAAGTATGAATTCTGTAGTGGGATTAAAACCAACAATAGGATTGTTAAGTAGGTCTGGCATTATTCCTATTTCAAATACTTTAGATACTCCGGGACCAATGACAAAAAGCGTCATAGATAATGCTATTCTATTAGAAGCCTTAATAGGGTTAGATACAAATGATGAAACGCAAGTGCTAGCTAACTTTTCAAATGATCAATACATTGATTTCGAAAAAAAATATGATTTTTTGAAAGAGAAAAGAGTAGGAGTAATTGCGGATTTGCTCCAAGATTCTATTTATAATAAATCAGCTCAGAAAATTGCAAAAGTAGGAGCCAATATAATTAAACTTGCGCCAGAAGAGATGAATTACGATGGTTTCTTGACCTTGCTCGCTGCTGATATGAAACGTGACTTTCCTAACTATTTTAAGAGGCTAGATTTAAATAAAAATGATATTATTACTCTAGGGAACGTTGTGAATTTCAATAATGAGAATATTTTAAAGCGTGCTCCATATGGACAACAGTTATTCGAGAAAATTGTCAATGATACGACATCAGATATACAACTGGTTACTGTAAGAGAAAATTTAATAAAGAGAGGGAGGAAGTATTTTAAAGCTTTAGAAGCTAACGAAGTAGATGTAATACTTTCTATAAATAATACACATTCTGCTGTTGCTGCCGTAGCAAAATTCCCAACAATTACAGTACCAATGCAATATAAAGAACATGGAGAGCCAGTTAGTTTGACATTCATCGGACGGCCAAATACAGAAAAAGAAATGCTTGCATTTGCATTTGCATTTGAACAATTAACGAAGGTAAGAAAGATGCCAAAAAACTATCAGTAGACATCCGAGAATTAAATCGTTAAAAAGTCCTACTTTTGTATTCAGAATTTTTTGAAGATGCGTACAAAAACAATAAAGCAAAATAAGATCAATGTGGTTACCTTGGGGTGCTCAAAGAACATTTATGATAGCGAAGTTCTTATGGGACAATTAAAAGCAAATGGTAAAAATGTTGTACATGAAGACGAAAATGATGAAGGTAATATTGTAGTTATCAATACTTGCGGTTTTATAGGTAAAGCTAAAGAGGAAAGTGTTGATACAATTTTACATTATGCTCAGAAAAAAGAAGCTGGCGATGTAGATAAAGTTTTTGTTACAGGTTGCTTGAGTGAGCGATATAAACCTGATTTAGAAAAAGAAATTACGAATGTTGATCAGTTTTTCGGAACACATGACTTGCCAAATCTATTGAAGGTCCTCGAAGCTAACTATAAGCATGAACTTGTAGGAGAACGATTAACAACAACTCCAAAGCATTATGCTTATTTAAAAATAGCTGAAGGTTGCGATAGGCCTTGTTCATTTTGTGCAATACCCCTAATGAGAGGAAAGCATAAATCCACACCTATTGAAGATCTAGTTGTTGAAACTAAAAAACTTGCGGCTGATGGTATCAAAGAAATAATGCTGATAGCTCAGGATTTAACATATTATGGATTAGATTTATATAAAAAGAGAGCCCTAGCAGACTTACTAAAGGAATTGGTAAAAGTTGAAGGAATTGAATGGATTCGTTTACACTATGCTTTTCCAACTGGTTTTCCAATGGATGTATTAGAAGTGATGAAAAATGAACCTAAAGTTTGTAATTATTTAGATATACCGCTCCAACATATTAATTCAGAGATTTTAAAATCTATGAAGCGAGGAACAACCCATGAGAAAACAACTCAACTAATTAGGAAGTTCAGAGAATATGTGCCTAATATGGCTATTAGAACCACCTTAATTGTTGGATACCCTGGAGAAACTGAAGAACAGTTTAAAGAACTTAAAGACTGGGTAGAAGAAATGCGTTTTGAAAGGTTAGGAGCTTTTGAATATTCACATGAAGAGAATACAGGAGCCTATGCTCTTGAAGATGATGTACCTGCAGATATTAAATTTCGAAGAGTGAATGAAATTATGGAGGTACAATCACAAATATCATGGGAGTTAAATCAAGAAAAAATAGGAAACACTTATAAATGCTTGTTTGATAGGAAAGATGGTGAATATTATTATGGAAGAACTGAGTTTGACTCTCCTGATGTTGACAATGATGTACTTGTAAACGCCAAAGATCATTACATCAAGTTAGGAGAATTTATAGATATTAAAATATTCGAAGCCGGTGATTTTGATTTACATGGAAAACCAGTAACTTCATAATAATAGCTACAATATTTTACAGCTGATGCAGATAAAGCGATTTAATAATCATCAATTATAAGAGTTTGTTCTCATTTATTATTGATTGAAATTTTTTAATTACATGAAGAAAGCATATTTTAATTGGAGCTCAGGTAAAGATTCAGCATTAGCGTTATATAAAGTTTTAAAAGAAAAAAAAATAAAGGTAGATAAATTAGTAACAAGCATGAATAGAGATTATAAGAGAGTCTCTATGCATGGTTTACACGAAAGTTTATTGGAGGTACAAGCAAAAAGCATTGGAATAGCATTACATAAAATTTATTTTTCATCAAATGTAACCATGAAAACTTATGAAGGTGTAATGGATAAAGAAATGACTTGCTTAAGAGAAAAGGGATTTTATAAAGCCGTTTTTGGCGATATTTTTTTAGAAGATCTAAGAAACTACAGAGATTTAAAATTAAAAGAGGCTGGACTCCTTGGGGTGTATCCTTTGTGGAAGCAAAACACAAAAACATTATTAAATGAGTTTTTAAGTTTAGGATTTAAAGCAATTACAGTTTGTGTAAATGCGGATTTATTAGGGAAAGAATTTGTGGGAAGAATCATTGATGAAGAGTTTATAAAAGAGTTGCCTGAAAATGTAGATATATGTGGCGAAAATGGAGAATTTCATACATTCTGTTTTGACGGTCCAATTTTTTCAAAAGCGATAGACTTTGAGATAGGAGAAAAAGTATTAAAATCCTATCCACTTCTTGATGATAATGATAATTGTTTTAAAAAACCAAATCAAAAAGATAAAAAAACGCATAGCTCAAAGTTTTGGTATTGTGATTTAAAGATGGGGTGCGGTTAATTAGTTAGTGTAAAGAAGAAAGTAGTTCCCTTTTTTAATTTGGAGGTTAACCATATTTTTCCACCGTATCTATCAATAATTTTTTCAACAATTGAAAGCCCGATGCCTGTTGAATTTTTGTCACTTTCCAATTTCTGAAAAACATTAAATATTTTTAAATGATATTTTTCTTCAATTCCTTTACCATTATCTTTAACGTAATAAACATATGTTTCATCAGTTTTCATAAAGCCAACCTCAATTTCACCAGCTTCCTTATCGTTATATTTAATAGAATTACTTATTAAGTTTTGAAATAACTGTTGTAGCCTATGGGTGTCTCCAATTACAGACGGAAAGTCATCTAATACAGTAATATTGATGTTTTTTGGTATGTAAATATGATTAATAACGTCTTTTAAAATAGTATTTAAATCTATTTTTGACATTTTAAAATTCTTGATTCCTATTGTAGAGTATTCCAATATGCCACTAACAAGAGACTCCATTCTACTTATATTTTCACTTATTAATTCAATGTATTTCAAAGAATCTTCAGAAAAATCTTTGATATGATCTTCTTTTAACCAAGAGACTAAGGCGTCCATATTTCTTAGAGGAGATTTTAAATCATGAGAAACAATGTGTGCATAGTTATTTAGCTCTTCGTTACGTTCTTCTAATTTTTTTAGTAATATCTTTTGGTTATCATGAGCCTCACACGCTTTTATCGTAATAGAAAATTTATTAATTACAGGAATTAACTGATTCAAATCTTTTCGGTAAAGGTTATTTTTAATTGAATAGAGAAAAAGGTAAGTGTCTGTATCTAATCTTATAACAGCGATAGTTCCATTTTCAATAGGTATTGTAGATAATTCATTGAATAAAAAATGATATTCTTCAAGAGTGTATTGATCTATATTTTCTAAGTAATCATTAGCCCATTTTGAAATTTCTTGTTTTTGGTTAATTTCACCAAAGGGAATAGAGTATTCTGTTCGTAAGTTTTTATCTATTAGTTTTAATATCCAACAAGCGTTTAAGTTTTTTCTTTTTAAAAGTAGTTGCAAGAAACGTTCACAGTTTTCAGAATAATCAAGTGATTTACCAATACTCATAGAATATTCATATAAGCGTAGTATATCAAGTATTTGATTATTTTCTTCCATTATTCAAACAAGCCTACCACTATGGTTTTATTATAGAATTCTATATATCCATTTCCATAAGATGAGATTTCTCCTAATGTTAATGCACCACATACTTGAATATCTGGAAATTTATTTTTTATGGTTTTAGAAACAGACTCTAATTCATACTTGAAGTCATCTTTCAAGTATAAAATTCTAGATATACAGTCAATTATGATGGCATTTTTTGCTTTTTTTGTTTGATTAACAACCTCTTCTGTAGCAATTTTTGCAGCATTAATTAAGGATTTATTTTCTCCTTTCATAATATTGACCATTGTGTTTTCTTCAACTTGACCTACACAGATTAGAAAACGATCATCTTTAACAGATAGAGGATCCCTAATAATATGTTCTGCTCCTTCTTTGATAATACCTAGTGGATAACCACTAGCTAATTCAAAGAAATTTTGATCGTCGAAATTTCTATTAGCATTCTTTTCAACTACTTTTTTATATGTAGAAAAAGGATTTTCCCAGTTAATTTCTTCTATGGTATTCTGATGAGCTTTTGTTACAATAAAGGGACCGTCTAGTTTTTTCCAACCGTGTTTAACACCAATATTTGATTTCATTTTATTCACACAAACGACTGCCGCATCTTCAAAAAATCCATTTTTTGAAAAAACGCATGGTTTTTGTTTTAAACTCAAACTACCAGCGCCTCCTCCAAAGTAAGTTGTTTGCATTCCATAGTTTTCATATAAGTTGCTTAGAAAAGTTGAAATATTTGATGTCAAGCCATCAACAAAAGTAATTAAACTATAATTGTTATTTGGTTCAAAATCTATAGGCGGTATTGTATATTTTTTTAGACTAATGTTTTTTATCGTGGAAATATTAATTACACTAGTTAAACGGTGAATAACAATGCCTCTTTCGTTAACATCATTCTGATATACAACCATTGGAAAAATTCCACCAATAAAATTAATAGATTGCTTGTTTAAAAAATATATAAGTTTATGGATATCAACATTTGTTTTTTCTCCAACTGTTATAAGCGCAGTGTCTTCACCTACATAATTTTTTATCAGCCGTGTAATTTTAAACGGATCTTCAGAATTGATTAGCATAAAAGAATATTTCTTCTATGAAATATACTAAAATATAAATTAATATTTGTAAAACAGTACGTTGACTTTTATAAAGCTATTTTTTCTAGTGCTAAAAAGTGTGTAGTAAAATTATTTTTTAGAGGGAAGATACTAATTTCACACTTGTAAGTAGATTTATCTTTTTTATGATTTATAATAACCTCTTTGAAAGGAGTACCAAGAAGTAATTTTTGCTGAATCCTTTTTTTGGTTTCTTGAGAGGTATGGCTACCTTGCAGAAACCTCGGCGTTTTGTTAATAGCAAATTTTTTAGAGTACCCTGTCATTTCAGAAAAGCCAGTGTTAACCCAAACTATTCTTTTTGATAAATCTGTAAGAACAAGAGCTTCGAAACTGTTATTTTTAAAAATACTATCCAAATCATTTGACCAATTATATTTCTTAGACATGTTCTTGACGGTAAGAATGTCATTATTTCGTGAAATTTGATTTCTGATTTGATGAAAATTTTGAAGGTAAACATCAAAGGATAGTAAATTCAAATTGGGACTATCATCGCTTTCTTGGAAGTTGATAATTTGATTAACTTTTTCTTTTGAAAGAGAAGATAAATAAATATCCAAAGATTTCATATTCAGTATGCTTTTCTTCATGTTTTTTGCTTTTGGTTTTAAAAGTACTAAAACTTTTTTTATCTACTAGGAAGAAGAGAAAAAGATCTTTTAAGCCAGTCAATATTTTGGTTGTAAAGAATTCATTTCTGTTTTATCCGGTATATTATTTATTTGAAACTACAAAATACTAAATTGATAGATTTTAATTGATGATTACTAGTTTGTTAACTAGGATTTAAAAGAAAGTGTTTTTATTTAGTAAAAAAATATTCATGATATTTATTTAAAAGGGCTATAAATTTATTAATAAATGTGTAACTTTATTTTGATATTAAAGGATTTTTAAGGAGTTTGTTGTAGTGTGGTTAAAATGAATTTAATAGAAATGATTTTTAAAATCTACTATATAATTTAGGTTTAGCTTTCAATAAATCTAGCTAGCAAATTCTAATTTTTTTAGCCTAAAAATGTAATAGCATATTGAAATATAAAGATTTGAAGGGATTTTAAAAATATTATAGGTCTTTTACTTTTGTGATAAACTTTTATACCAATTAAATAGAGGTTAATTAGAAAGTTTTATGGTTTTTCGCAAAACTGTCAAAAAAATGACCTAGTACTTTAATGTAAAAACAATTAACTAAACATAAAAACTATCTACAAATGAACGAATTAATTTTAAAGTCATCAGGGTTCCATATAAGAAGAATACACCTAACTTTTTTTGAAATAAATAAAATAAATAGCATTATTGCAGGCCTTGAAAAGATGTTAGAAAATAATTTCAAAAAAGCACTAAATTTTCTACTTGCGAGTTACATAGTTGATGTCTGATCTTTCAAAAACTTCAATTAACAAAAGATAACGTATGTTTTATCAAAGAGATAAAAATCGGTTATCTAAAAAATAAATATTAAAGGGCAACATTTTATTTGAGTCTAACAAACTTTATAAAGTCATATTGTATCTCGGACAATATATTTAATGTGGATAATTAATTTACAAGACTCGATTAGCCCTTACAATCGTTATTTAAAATTTTCTTAGGCTATAGCAAATCTAGTCAAAAACTGTCAATACCTATATGTTTTTATAACAATATGGGCTTGATTTTTTATGCCATATTTTGATGGTCTTTAGAAGTTATTAACTAAACATAAAAACAATCCGAAAATGAACAAAACACTTTCAAAATTAGTATACTTATTAGGAATAGGATTACTATCATTTTCTTTAAAAGCACAACACGAAATCAAAACAGTAAGGGGTATTGATATAAAAGCTGATACAGATGGAAAAGGAGGATTAGAAGGAATTAGGTTTTTTGCAGAAAATAAGCAACTGGCTGATTTTAACCCAAAAAATACAATCTTCAAGGTAAAAAACTTTTTTTTAAAAGAAGTAATTACTCAAGACAAAAGTTATTTTAAGGATGAATCTTATTTTTTTAAGAAAATTAGTGCCTATGGAGATATCAAAGTTACAGGTAAAGGGATCTTTAACTCTGAAATAGGTATTGGAATAGAACCGCAAGAAGGACTTCATTTGAGTAACAGAAATATTCGTGTGGATGAGGGACAATATCAGAGCTGGGGTCCTATAGAGCTTCACCCTGATACTGATAATTCTGGTGATGATACTATTTCTTTTAGAAACAGTATAAATGAGGAAATGGCAAAACTCCAAGATGGAGTGTTAACACTAAATTTTAATAGTGCTATTGAGTCTAAAGGTATTCTAAGTATTTGTCCAGGAAAAGAAAATTCTCAAAATGATATAGTTTTATTTAAAAATGGAGACAATGAGGAAATGGCAAAACTCCAAGATGGAACGTTGACCTTAGATCAAATCCGATTAAACATAACAACCTTTCCTGATTATGTGTTTAATAGCAAATATACTTTAATGCCACTGAATGAATTAGCTTCTTTTATAGAGAAACATAAACATTTGCCAAAAATACCTTCTGAAAAAGAGGTTGTTGAGCAAGGGATGGATGTTGGTTTTATCAATAAAATTTTGGTAGAAAAAGTAGAGGAGCTAACCCTTTATACAATAGCTCAAAACAGAAAGCTCAAATTATTAGAAGAACGATTAAACGAATTAGAGGGAGGTAATGAACCCAAAAAGTAATACCAATAAAAACTATAAAGATGAACAAACCAATTTTAAAATCATTTTTCCTTTTACTAATAGGAATACTATCATTTAATTTAAATGCGCAAGACCAACAAATATGGCATTCCCGTAAGACGATTGTAATACAAGCAGATGTAAGAGGAGAAGGTAGTGACTATAAGGGGGTTCAACTGTTTTCATATAATCAAATGTTAGCTAATTTTAATCGAAAATATACAAGGTTTTATAAGCCACTAGGCTGGGGGAATGTAGAGCCACAAGAAGCAATCCATTTGGAAAGACATAATATCCGTGTAGATGGTGGACAATATATGAGTAATGGACACATACGGTTATATCCAGATGTTGATAAAACTGGTGATGATGTTATTTCTTTCAAAAACAGTGAGGATCAGGTAATGGCCTGGCTTCAAGATGGCGTATTAAGATTAAACTTCGATAGTGCAGTTGAATCTTCAGGGAACCTTAGTATTTCTCCAGGTAAAGGAAATACTAATCAAGATGCTATTATTTTCAGAAATGGCCAAAATGATGAAATGGCCAAGCTCAAAGATGGCGTATTTAGATTGAACTCCAATGGTAGAATCGAATCTATAGGAGCGCTTAATATTTCTCCGGGTAAAAGTAGGGTTAACGAGGATGCTATTATTTTCAGAAACGGTCAAAATAATGAAATGGCCAAGCTTAAAGATGGCGTATTAAGATTAAACTTCGATAGTGCTATTGAATCCTCAGGGAATCTTAGTATTTCTCCAGGTAAAGGAAATGCTAATCAAGATGCTATTTCTTTCAAAAATGGCCAAAATAAGGAAATGGCTAGGCTTCAAGATGGTGTACTATCTCTAAACCAAGTTCGGTTGAATATAACCTCTTTTCCAGATTATGTTTTTAATAGCAAATATACTTTAATGCCACTGAATGAATTAGCTTCTTTTATAAAGAAACATAAACATTTACCAAAAATACCTTCTGAAAAAGAGGTTGTTGAGCAAGGGATGGATGTTGGTTTTATCAATACAATGTTAGTAGAAAAGGTAGAAGAATTAACACTGTATACAATTGCACAAGAAAAGCAAATAACCAAACAAAAAGAGCATACGATTGCACAACAAAGGCAAATAACCAAACAAAAAGAAGCTATCAAACTTTTAGCAGAACGTTTAACTCAAATAGAAAAGAGGTATGAAACTAACAAATAATTTTACAAATTGTTTTTGGACTACCTTAGTCTATTGCTTTTGCTGTTTTAATTCTTTTTTAGTTGCTCAAGAAACGAATCTTTACAGATTTATTTATGAAGGCCATAACGAAAAAATAAAAAAAGCTTTATGTCACAACACTAAAACAAATTTAGCTGAAATAAGTAAAGTATCTTCTAACGAGTTTAGCAGAGTAAAAGGCTATTTAGACGCTTTTATCTTGTATGGTGTACCAAATGAAAAAGGGCACGTTTTTATAACTTCTGCAAAAGCACCAGAATTCTTTCTAAAGGCAAACTCCAAAACGAACGAAGTCACCTTTGATAAAATTACAAAGAATTCAAACCTGGAATCTTTTAAATGGGAATTTGTACTGAATCGAGAAACTGATGGTAGTATTATTACCCTTCAAACCATCGTCAAAAATAAATTTGCCATCAAAAAAGAGAATGAACGTGCTATTATTGCAAATAGGCTTGGTGCTAAAGGTGCAGATAATCAAAAGTTTTCTTTTCGTTTAGAACAAATTGTTAATGTTTTTTAAAATAACTTATGAATATAAAAAGAAATCTCACCGTAGTTTACATGGTTTATTGCTTGCTACTCATAACTGTAACTGGAGTAGCACAGTCTAGACCCCCAGTACTAGTTTTATATGGAAATAACCAATATATAACTTATTTTGATACTCAAAATGATCTTACTACTCATTTGATAAATCAAGGTGTAGAAGATCAGGCAACCGTTGAATTCTGGGTTATGAAAGTTCATAATAAATCTTTAGCTTCCTATAAAAAAAGAGAAGGTAAATGGTTGTATTCTAATTTAAAAGAAGGTGAAAAGGAGTTTTCGTTAGCAGGAGAAAAAGGAATACTACAGTTAAAAATAGGCAATACATCAAAAGCCATTGTGTTAAGTAAAGATGAAAGCTTTTGGTATGATCAATGGCATCATATTGCCATAAGTTTTAAAGCTTCAAGTTTAAAATTGTATGTTGATGGAAATAGAAAAGCTGAACTTCCTTTCTTAAATAGCTCTTTTCAATTAGGAAACATGCTTTTTACAGAAACTCATGATAATCAATTGAATATTGCAGAATACAGAGGATGGAGCAAGCTTCGTACTGCTCAACAAATAAGAGAAAGCAGGTTGTTGACGTATTTTAATGAAAATCAAAATAATCTAGAGCGTTTGAACAGTAACGGTTTGGTAGTTGCTTATGCAGATGGAAATTTTGTTGAGAAACAAGCATCCATTTTACCAATGAAACAAATTAATTGGTATAATATAATTACGTCTGCTATTAATACGAGCATACCAAAAGCTGCAAAAGTAACTAGCTCAATAAAAGTTAAAGGAGAAAAAAACTTGATATTGGCTGAATTAAGAACCAATATTGATCATCCAATCTATAGTTTAAAAGATGTATTACTTCAAGCATCTGATGGGGATGGAGAAAATGCTGCAGGGAAAGCAATCATAAAATTAAGATGGCCCCATATTTTAGGAGCTAAGAGTTACATTATAAGTCGGAGGAATCTATCAGATTCCTTTAGTAATTTTACTTATTTAAAAACGCATAAACCAGCTTCTAACACAACCGTATCCTCTTACCTAAGTTTTGAAGATGGAGCAATTTTGCCAAACGAATTGTATGAATACCAAGTTGTCGCTGAGGGAGTTACTGATAGTAAACCAGGGTTAGATAACGGTTTTGTATTTGCAAACGGAGTGGTTAACGGTAAAATTGAAACACCTAAACATGTTGCTTCTCAAAATGTTCTTGTAACAGCGACCTCATTTCAAAAAGATCGTAAAATACCAGGAAACTCCTTACTCTTTTCCAAGAAAAGCACACCTATAATGTTCAATGAGGTTTCTTTATTCGAAGAATTAAATAACCAGGGAACTATCGAGTTTTGGTATAGAACTCCGAATACTAAATCAACTACTAACACTATTTTTAAGTTTAGCGAAATGGAGATTCGTATGACCGAAAAGGAAATTCAGTTGTTTTCAAAAGATTCTAAAACAGATAATAAATCAACTATTTACATGTCGGCTTCTAAGCCGAATGACACCAACTGGCATCATTATGCATTAACATTTGGTCCTGACGGTGGAGCTATCTTTATAGATGGAGGGAAAAAACAACCTACTAATAAAGAAAATCCTCTTACTTCGAATGGGGCTTCTCAAACCTCTTTCGAAGTAAGTTTAAATACAGTTTCTAGGTATTTTTTAAATAGCTCATTACAGAACCCTTATGAATTGGATGAGTTGAGAATATGGAAAGTAAAAAAGTCCGTTGAAGAAATTCATAAATATTGGAACATCATTTTAGGCGATAATGCGCTTCCAAACTTAGAAGCTTATTATCGATTTGATATTGGAGATAAACATAACATCTATAACCAAGCAGCACAAACCTTAGGCAGGTATAAAGGGGTTTCAACAAATGAAATATTATTACGTCCACAGCCGATAGTAAAGAAAGAAGAGGGAACTGGTTCAATTGATATTCCTATTGTTTATGGGGTATATACCAATCAAGAGGGAAGGTATAGGTTTACAAGCTTAAATTCTGGTCGTCAAAGTATCAAACACTCAAGTACCTATTTTGAGTATCGAATCATTCCATCGAAACCGAATAATGAATTTGTTCCAACCTCTAGAGTGAAAAATATTCCAAGGGAGTTGATTTTCAAAGAACCACTCTCTACTGATTTTACGAACAATTCATCATATGATATTTCTGGAAAAATTGTCTATGTAGTAAAAGGTCCCGAAGGGGATGTTGAATTTCCTACCATTAAAAATACAGGAATAAAATTAGATGGTTCAGAGGTAACTAGTACACAAGAAAGTTCTCTTGTAAGAACAAATAATGAAGGAATTTTTACAATTTCAGCTTCACCAGAAAAACATGTGATCTCTGTAGGGCAACCAAAGTTTGAGGATTTAAATATTGCGATTGATCGAGTAAGTTTAGATTTTAAAAATGATGGTTACGCAGAAATCAAAGAAAACGTATCTATTGAAGCTAATAAAGGATTTACATGGTCAGGTTTTATTAAACCAGATGTTGATATTCCTAGCACTGAAGGAAAATCACAAATACCAGAAATCCAAACGGTATTACAATGGGGAGATTTAAAATTAGAATTACACAATAATCAGCAATTACGATTGATTTCTGGAGAAAAAAAGCTCTTGTCTAAAAAGATAGAGGGGAATTCAGTATATACATTTTTCGCAATAACAAGAGATTCTTATAACCATGTTTTAGGTTTCTGGGTAAATGATGATTACCAGACAGTACCTTATTCTGATAAAAAGATAGATAGTAAGGTCTATTTAGGAGCTAGTTATAGTCCGGCTAAAGAAATGATAAACTACTCTTTAGCCAATTTGGATATCTTAGAGTTTCGAAATGCCCAATACACACCTAAAGAAATTAAAAAAATAAAAAATGGAGATATTTTAAGTAAAGATATAAGTCACTTAAAGCTTTCTTATAGTTTTGAACATAACATAGGCGCAAGAGCTGTAAATTTGGCAAGTCTTAAAAATCAAGAAAATAATTATATTTTTTTACATGAAGGAGCATTTTTTAATCAGGAATCAAGTTCACAGTACATAAGAAAATTTGATTTTGACTATGTAGCATTCCCAAGTAAGGAAAGTTCTGGTCTAATCAATCCAATAAATCAACAAGAATATTTATTTAATTTACTTGAACCAGTTGCTAATATAAATTTTGAAAATACTACCAGACGTTCATTTGTAGGGAATATTACCATTCCATGTGATAATAGTTTAGGAGATTGGACAGGTATAATTCAAAGAACAGATGTTTTATATCCTAAATACGAAAGATCGATAACAATCAACGATTTTAATCAAGAAAAGAATCTTTTTACAATTCATGATTTATTACCTGGTAAATATCGAGTTGAAATAAATAATGTGAGTAAAGGTGTTGCCATACAGTCTTCAATAATTGATTTACAAACTGGAAATAAAAGTTATGATTTTCCTTATCGAAATGATTTAAAAGTTGAATTAGTCCTTTATGATGTAAAACCAGAGGAATTAAAAGCAATGGAATCTTTTTCAGAATTAAAAACCAAAAAAATAAACCCAATATGTGGTAACGATAAAAATATTTATCAATTAGAAGCGGGGCAAAGTATTTTAGCCTCAGTATTTGTTTTCGAAGAGTATGAAGGAAGCGTATGCCCTGTGGAGGGAGCCAAAATTGACTTAAGTGGTGACATGATTTTTGCTTCAGCAAATGGAAAAACGGAGGTAAACGGAAAAAAATCTTTTTTAACCCTTGTAGGAAATCCAAATTTTATAGATGATTTTACAAGAAATTTATCTGTTTCAGTAAGTCATGAAAATCGAAATACAACACTGTCAAAAACAGCTTATATAACCGGAAGTCAAAGAGGAAATAAAGATTTTACATTAAAAGATCCTACCGTCGGTTTTATTCTTTATGATCCTCCAGGAGATGGTAGTTCTTCTACGCTGGCAAGAGGGGCAACATTTTCTTTTGGTAAGTCTGTTATTACAGGAACCGATGTAGTTACTTCAACATCAGTGACTACAGGGTCTGATGTTGAAGTTCAGATGCTTACTTTAGCACTTGCAGCACCTATGGGAGTTGGAGTGGGGACTGGGATTATAAACACAGTAGCATTACAAAAATCAAAGTTTAGAGGGAATATAAATGCAGATTTCAACTATAGGCATACTGGTCGAAATGGAACGAGTGTTTCTCTAGAACAAGCTATAAAAACATCTTCTTCATCAAGCATTACAGGAGAAGATGCTGATATTTTTATTGGGCTATCTAAAGTTTTAACATTTGGTACTGGAAAAACATTGATTATAGATGACAATTGCCAACCAAGAATTGATTACGAAAAAACGGTGGTGACGGCAGATGAGCTAACCCCTTTTGTTTATACTCGTCATGGTATAGAGGAGAATATTATTCCGGGTCTTCAGGTTCAGATATTAAAAAGACATGAAGAGTTGTTTCCTCCAAGTCAAGAAGAAGTTAATATAAGAAAATTACTTGATCTTAGATCCACCATAGATAGGCTTGATATTGATGTTAAATCGAAGAATACGGATAAAAGTATTGCCGATTATATGCATCAAGTCAAAAGGTGGCAAGAAATAATTAAAAGAAAAACAAGAGAAGAGAAACTAGATCATTTCCAAAATAACACAATTTCATTCACAGATACAACGTCTGATTTAGAGACAGTAGGAGAGGGTATGGGAACTTCTATCACTCAGTTAGATTCTCAAGTTTCTTTTAGCGGGGGAACTTCAACCACTTATACGTTAACGAGAAGTAATGAGTCAAGTACACAAAATTCAGGAGGTTCTCATATTGGAGGAGGAACAACCATTAACACTACAGCTAATATTGCAGGATTATCTTTCGGTTTTAAAACAGATATCAAAGCAATGGCAATTATTCAAGGTAGTGATGATACACAAAAAGGAAACTCTAGGGTTGATAGTTTTACCTTAACAGATAGTGATGTTGGAGACCATTTTAGTGTACGTATTAGAAGAGATAAGGTGTATGATACTCCTATATTTTTCACGGTAGGAGGAAAGAGTAAATGTCCTTTTGAGTCAGGGACGGTACCAAGAGAAGGTGTTGAAATCGTAGTTGACAATGCTGTTAAATATGGTGCAGGAGAGGAGTCTATTTTATATCATTTAACAGTTCGTAATACTCAGGTAGCTAGGGATAATACTTTTAAAAGTTACAATTTAAATATTAATGGGACTACCAATCAAAAAGGTGCACAGATATATGTTAATGGGCAACAATTGTTAAATGGTTTAAGTTATCCTGTAAGATTTCCTAATGATGAACACTCACCAGTAGGAGTTAAACAAGAAGAAAAGTTAATACTACAGATTACAAGAGGAATTGATGCACCAGAAGAAATCTCTTACGAAAATATTGATATTATGGTGTTGGCTTCATGCTATTCATTATATAATGATGATGAATATGAAGAAGTAGCGGTAAAACAATTTGATAAAGTTTCTTTAACCGCTCATTTTACAGGTAACTGTGTTGATGAAATAGAGCTAGATAAGCCTCTTGATAACTGGGTTGTTAATAATAAAAGTGATAACAAGTTAGAATTAAAATTTCGAATTTCAGAGGTGTTTAATAACCAGGTTGATGATACATTTTCGATTGTGCTAGAATACGCGATGTTAGGAAATAATAAACCGCATCAGTTAATAGAACTATCTTTAAAAGATTTAAAAGATCATATGGATACTCAAGGCAATATATCTTATAATGCCGACTTTTCGGGTTTACCAGATGGAGAATATAGTTTCAGAATAGTTCCTGTTTGTGGTAAATTTAATGATGGCTTGCCAGGTAGTAAAAAGAATCCAACAAGATTTATTGAAGGAGTAGTATCTACGGAACCACCATTAGTTATAAATACAAATCCTCAAAATGGAGGGGTATTGTCACAAGGAGATATTATGGCTGAATTTAATGAGCCTATTAATCCACATACAGCAGTAAATAGTAGTTTTTCTTTGAGAGGGATTTTTGCAGGAACAACGCAAGATTTAATATCAGCAGAGTTTGGAGAAGTAAATGATGAAGTCATAATTCCTCATCAGCCAGATTTTAATTTAGAGGATAATGCTGAGTTTACCATAGAAACATGGATTAACCCAAGTTCATTACCTAAGAGATTTCATACAGTACCTATTTTAAAAAAAGGGAGCAATTATAATGTATCATTAACCGGTGAAGGTAAAGTGGCAGTGAATGGTACTGTGTTGAGTACGGAAATATTACAACCATTTAATTGGACTCATTTAGCGATCGTTTATGATGGAAAAAAAACAATAACAATATACTATAATGGGGTTTCTGTTGGTTCTGGATCCATCACGAATTTGAAATTAAATGAAGAACCTATTGAAATAGCAAAAGCAGTCCGAGGAAATTCATTTATAGGAATACTAGATGAATTACGTATCTGGAAGGTAGCCCGTTCACCATCTGAAATTGTATCTAAGATGGACAAACAGTTAATAGGTAATGAATCAAATCTTGTTGCTTATTTTGTTTTTAATGATAATGCATTAGAAGGAACGAATGGTGCTCCAGATGAGGCTATTCGTGACTTTACTGGTAATGCTCATGGAACAACTCAAAAAGGTTTACGTTTTGTTAGAGGGATTAATAGAGCAGCTCCTCTAGATATTGGTAAAATTGTAAAGGATATACAATTTAAAGTTATTGTATCAGATAATGATACGAAGGTTCACTTATTACCCACATTTGAAGCTAATTTTGTAGAGGGAGCTCAGATTACAGCTATGGTATTAAATAAAAGATTAGAAGACCCTTATGAAAATAAAATAGCAGGGAAATCGTGGTCATTTGTAGTGAATAAAAACACCATCCATTGGAGTCAAAATAATTTGAGTATTTATCAAGAACAAGGTAAAGGAACTAAAATTTCATTTGTAGATTTAAATAATTCTAAGGGAGGAACTGCTGTAAAATATCGATTTAAACAATTGCCATCGTGGCTTACAGTTGCTAAAAGAGGAGTTGCTGTTGAGGAGAATAATTATCAAAGTTTAGCAGCTGGATTTGTAGAACGAGAGCTAGACTTTATGATAGCGCCACATTTAAATCCTGGTATTCATAGTACAGATATTTATATTGAAGTTTTCCAAATAGAGGAGAACAAAGAAAGTCCAATTGGTATAGAGGCTTTTCATTTAGAGGTAAATGTAACTTGCCCTGCTCCTAATTTTGAAGATAGTTTTAATGTTAATGATTATTATGGTGAGATGACTATTACAGGAAACTTATTTTTTGATCAAGAAAAATCTGCAGATACTCGAGATATTATTATAGCCTACATTAATGGAGAGTATAGAGGTCAAGCTAATGTAGGGGCTAACGGTCTTGTAAATTTAAGCATTTCTGGTAATCCATCAGAATTTGGAGCACTTAGTTTTAGTGTTTGGGATGCGTCAGAATGCATGGAGTATAAGCAGATTAAGGAAAAATATTCATATAGCTATAGAAGTAGTATTGGTACAATTACTAGACCAGTTCGATTTACAGTAGGAAAACGAATCGCTAGAAGAATTGTGCTAGTTAAGGGGTATCAAGAGTTGAGTTTTAATGTTAGAGATAATGATTCAGGTATGAAACTATCACTAAGCTCAATAAAAGGACTAGAGATGGGAGATGAGATACGGAATATAGAAAGTGCTAGTCTAATAGCCCGTGTTGCGCGAGATGGTTCATTTATAACTACTTCAGAAAGAATAAAATTCTTAGATGTAAGAAAAGCATATCTTATAAATTCTTCTTCGTCAAAATTGGTGAGTGTTGAAGGAGTATTGGTACCCTTAGAAACGAATATAAAAATAGAGGGCAATCATAAGGAAGTAGGGATACCATATTTTCCTAATGATCTACGAACGATACCCGTTGCGTTACGTTCTTTAAATGCAAAAATGGTCAGTATTGGAGATAGAATAAAAAGAAGAGGTTATTATGCAGAGTATACAAAGGAAGGATGGCAAGGCAATTTGACTCATCTTACACCTGGTTTAGGTTATCTGTATAAAGCAGCGAAAGAAGGAATACTAAATTACGCAGGTATTTCTAATAGAGCAATTCTAAGTATTGGAGAAGAACCTCTAGATATTTCTGAAGATTATATAAGAGAAGCAACCAAGATAAATTGGGAAGTTGATAGAAGTATCTATTTGAATTTCATGTATTTGACCGCAAAAATTGAGTCAGTTGATATTGATGTAAATAAGGATTACACTATCGGAGCTTTTGTTAATGGAGAAGTTCGAGGCATAGCAAAGCCTTTGCTTATTGATGGGGAATATAAATATTTCATGGGTATTGGAGGAAATGAAGGAGAGGCTGTAAGTTTTAAACTATATGATGGCAAAAAGATAGTTGATTTAGATAACCATCTGCCATTCATTAAGAAAGAATCTTTAGGAAATGTTGAATCACCCTATACTCTATTGTATTCAAAAAAGCTTACAGGGTCTGTACTTGAAGATAAAGACTATATTTTAGAACAAAATATAGATAATCAGACAAAGGGCTATGGTACACTAGTTTTTCAGGTTCCAATAGATCAGTTTGTAGAGGTTAGTATATACAATGTTGTTGGTCAAAAAATACAAACATTATTTTCTAAAAGAGCAAAAGGAAAAATTAAACATTCACTGAAGTTAAGAATGGATAACTTGAACCTTTCGTTTAGGTCTGGTGTTTACTTTTTTAGATTAGAAACAAAGAATAAAATGGTTACTAGAAAAATGATTATTGAATAGGAAAAGGGGGATTTCCCCCTTTTTATTAAAACTTTTCGAAAACACCGAGTCCAAAAAGTGCAAAATCATATTTTACAGGATCATTTTTATCAAAGTCTCTTAATACAGCATCTAGTTCAATTAAAGCTTTCCAATCATTTTGCTTACGTTTTAAAATTCCTATTTTACGAGCGATATTACCTGAGTGAACGTCCAAAGGGCAATGCAAATTTGCAGAGGAGTGGGATTTCCAAATTCCTAAATCTACTCCAGTTTTATCATTTCTTACCATCCAACGTAGAAACATGTTAATACGTTTTGATGCTGAATTTTTTAAAGGATCTGAAACATGTTTTTGAGTTCTTTTTTGATGTGGAATTTCAAAAAAAATTTTTTTAAAGTTATGAATAGCTAATTTGTAATTATCACTTCCATTTTTTGGTTGCAATACAAATTCTAAACTTTTGTGATTGTTATATATATTTTTTAGGGATTGTATGAAAAAAGTTATGTCTATACTGTTAAATGTTCTATGAACAAAGCCCTCGAAGCGGTCTAAATCTTTTGAGTTATGGTGCATTATAAAGTCATATGGAGAATTCCCCATATGATCGATTATTTTTTTAGCATTTTTTATAATCATTTTTCTATTTCCCCAAGCAATGGTAGCAGCTAAAAAACCTGATATTTCTTGATCTTCTTTTTTAGTGAATTGATGAGGTATTTGTATTGGATCACTTTCAATAAAGCTAACATTATTGTAGGTATTTACTTTATCATCTAAAAAATTTTTAAGGTCTTCTTTTTTCATTAAAAAATAATTGTTGAGATAATATTAATAGTTAAGAATAAGTGTTTTTTGATATTAGTAAATTAGTAAGCTTTTCAACGCCACATGTACTTTTAAATTTTTACATGCAACTAATAAATTTGTTAGTTTGATAGCAAAAATATTAGACAATAAAAAGCTTTTATTAGGAATTGGTATTAAACAATAATACCATCTTTCATAACTAATTTTCTATCAGCCATAGTAGCCAACTCATTATTATGGGTAACAATAACAAATGTTTGGCCAAAAGAATCTCTGAGTTTAAAAAAAAGTTCGTGCAGATTTTTAGCCGAGTTTGAGTCTAGATTTCCACTAGGCTCATCAGCTAAAATTACAGCAGGATCATTTATTAGAGCTCTGGCAACAGCAACTCTTTGTTGTTCGCCTCCTGACAGCTCACTCGGTTTATGGTTTTCTCGATGCGATAAGCCCAAAAAGCTGAGCAATTCTTTTGCTTTTTTTTCTGTTTCTACTTTTCCTTTTTTGGCAATAAAAGCAGGAATACAAATATTTTCTAAGGCTGTAAATTCTGGAAGTAATTGGTGAAATTGAAATATAAATCCAATATGTTTGTTTCTAAAAAGTGAAATTTCTTTATCGTTTAAATTTTTAACTGATTTTCCATTAATAATTAGTGAAAAATCTTTCTTTTTATCAGGTGAATCTAGCGTGCCAAGGATTTGGAGGAGTGTTGTTTTTCCTGCTCCAGATGGACCAACAATAGCAATGACCTCACTTTTATTTATTTGTAGATTAACTCCCTTTAGGATTTCAACACTATCGTAACTTTTATGAATATTTTCTGCACTAATCATGATAAAATCTTATTGGACGAATGTATAAAAAAGAAAAGAAATATACTTTAATAAGTTAGAATATCTACATTAAAAGTTACTAGAACACATTTCTTAGATTATTATAATCTAAGAAATAAACAAACCTTAAAGAAAAGGTATGTTGAATGTTTTCTTTAAAAAGTCTACTTAGATTATCCATAAAACTAATACTTGCCGGAGCAAAATCATCATCAGGATTAATTGAATTTCTATAAAATGCAATTAATTGACTTCCTGGAGCAAATTGCCAAACAAAATTTAAATCAATGTTCCAGCTATTAAAATTCCGATCGTGATTTTCATTATAAATATTTCTATGTAAACTTCCATTATTTGTATCTAAAGAGTAAAATTTAGAGTATGGAACTTTACTCCAATTGTGTCTAAAACTCAAAGAAAGAGAGGCAAGTGAGTTGAAACTATATTTACCTGTTATAGTGTTGTTGTATGTTGTCCAGTTTCTTTCTCCAAAAATAATTTTATCTTTAAGAGAAGTATATTGTGGATTATTTTTTATGTACTCTTCTTTAATTTTTTTAACATACCCTTGGTCGTTGTTTACATGCCTAAAACGCAATCCATACCTTAAAGAGAAACGATTGTTAAAACGATACCGTGGTGTAAATCTAAAGCCATAACGCTCTTTTGGATTGTTATCATAAAAATCATAAAACCATCTGTAATCAATGGCCATTTTTTTGCGATAGTCAGTAGATCCCCAATGAAAAAACTTAATCCTTTGAGGAGAGTTAAAATAAATACCACTACTAGTACCTTGCCTTGGCTCAAAAAAATCTTTCCTTTCTGACCGAAAATTAAAGCCTCCTCCGAAATAGAATCTTTTTCTTGTTTCTGACCAAAAATTTAATCCTAAGTTTGAATGGGTATAAGTTCCTGGATTGTGCAAGAAATTTAATCTGTGATAAAAAGAAACCTGATAATCATTAAAAATACCCTTAGGTTGCAAAAGCCTATATGATAACGAGCTATAGATAGTTTGCTCATTATTATTAAAGAGAATGCCAAGATCATTAGAGTCAAAATCTTTGTTTTTGAAGTTGTAACCTAATTCAGCTCTCCAATTCCCTGCATGTTTGCCAATACTAGTATCAAAAGTATATCCAGAACTAGATTTTGTTTCATCGTCTGAAATATGACTCATTTTAAATGAGCCATCAATATTGTAAGTACTTTTTTTATCTTCTATATGCCATAAAACTCCCGATGTATTAGCGTCTCTAAATTCACCAAGTCTGGTAACATTTGTATTAATTAGTGTAATTGATGAATTTTGGTTAAACTGTTGATCTAAAACAACTATGTTGTAGTTTGCAAGAGGATTTACGGTTACTTTTCTTGTTTTATTTGTTATTGTATCTTTTATAATGGCTTCGGTTTTATCTGTAATCGCATTAAAAAAACCGATACCGAGTCCATTTTTTGTCCGTCCTGAAATTTTAATAGCATTTAGCATATCTACTTTTTCAGGAATTTCGACAACTTCCTCGTTAGTATTTATCTGGTCTTTTACCCTAAACTGATCGATTGGTTTAGAACCAATGCGTCTTGAGTAAAAGAGATCTCCTTTAGTGAAAAGCTCAGTACCCTCGCTAAAAAATTGTCTTTGTTCAACAAATTCTTGTTCAAAGGGACTAAGGTTTAAGATAACGTTATCAAATGCAGCTTGACTAAAGTCAGGAATTAGAGTTGCGTCAAGTGTAAAGTTTTCTGTAATACCATATTTAATATCCATTCCTACACTCCAATCAAAATTAGTATCTTTTTTATCAACCACAACATTTGATGATGCATATGGGTAAAATAATAAGCGTTTGGGAGGTTTCAGGTTTTTTAAATTTTCAAGTAAACCATCGTACTGTGTCCAAGTACCTATTTTATTATTGATGAAATTCCATGTAAACTGGGCATTTAAGTTTTGTACCCTCCTGTGAAAATTGACACCCCATGTCTGTACTTTTTCATTCGCAAATCTTAAGGCTCGATATGGAATTTTCATCTCAAGAATCCAAGCATTTTTGGTAAATCGTATACTACTTTCCCAAACGGCATTCCAATTTAAGTCTTCATTTCCATTGGATATTTTGGCATCAGATTGAACACCAGAGCTACTTACTGAAAATTGAAAAGGATTTTGACCATCATCATTAGGATTTATTGTAACCATAAAAAAATCTGCATTTCCATTATCATCTCTATTTGTAAATTCTGCGGGAATTTTGGATGGATTTGGATCTTCCATTACGGCCCTAATATAAATGGCTGCATCGTCATAAACTAATTTTACTTTTGTTCTGTGAGTTTTTGGTTCGGGCTGTCCATTGTTAGGACGCATCATGAAAAAATCACCTACTTCTTTAGTGTTTTTCCATGCATCGTCATTAATTATACCATCTATTTTGGGAGCTTTGACTATTCTTGTGGCTGAAATTTTTTTACGATTTGTATTTGGGGATTGCGATACTATTATTTGGGGGAGTATTAAAAGTACAGGAAAGAAAAAGAAAATATTTTTATGCATTTTCGAAAGAGTATAATGGGCAGCTAAGGTATTAATGCAATTTTCCATGGGTTCACAAAATGTTGTTAATTAAGCTAAAGACATGTTAAATTTCCAAATGTTACAATTTAGTAATAACTTTATGCAAGTTCGAGTGAGGCGGTCAGATTGAGATTTTGTTACGTTATTTAAATTAAATAATTATTTTTTATAAAATACAAATTGAATTTGTATTTTTGTTCGACTTTAAAAAACATTCTTATCCAATGAACTTACACGAATATCAAGGTAAAGAAATTTTAAGCAGTTTTGGCGTTCGCACGCAGCGCGGAATTGTAGCAAATACTCCAGAAGAGGCTGTTGAAGCGGCAAAAAAATTGACGGAAGAAACAGGAACAAGCTGGCACGTAATAAAGGCTCAAATTCACGCAGGAGGCCGTGGAAAAGGAGGGGGAGTCAAGTTAGCTAAAAGTTTAGATGATGTAAAAAATATTTCAAATGATATTTTAGGAATGATGTTAATTACCCCTCAAACACCAGCTGAAGGAAAATTAGTAAATCAGGTATTAGTTGCTGAAGATGTTTATTATCCGGGAGAAAGTGAGCCAAGTGAGTTCTATGTGTCGGTATTATTGAATCGAGCAACAGGAAAGAATATGATCATGTATTCTACCGAGGGAGGAATGGATATTGAAGCAGTGGCCGAAGAAACTCCTCATCTTATATTTACTGAAGAAATAGATCCAGCTACAGGATTGTTACCTTTTCAAGCTCGTAAAATAGCTTTTAATTTAGGTCTTTCAGGTGTTGCATTTAAAGATATGACTAAATTTGTAACAGCATTATATACTGCATACGTAAAGTCGGATTCGTCTTTGTTTGAAATTAACCCTGTTTTAAAAACGTCTGATAATAAGATATTAGCAGTTGATGCTAAAGTTGCATTAGATGATAATTCGTTATATCGTCATAAAGATTATGCTGAGATGCGTGATTTACGTGAAGAAAACCCGATTGAAGTTGAAGCAAATGCAGCAGGATTAAATTATGTCGATCTTGATGGTAATGTGGGGTGTATGGTGAATGGTGCTGGTTTAGCAATGGGAACTATGGATTTAATTAAACAAGCAGGTGGAGAACCAGCGAATTTTTTAGATGTAGGTGGTACAGCTGATGCTCAACGTGTTGAAACGGCTTTTGGTATTATTTTAAAAGATCCAAATGTAAAGGCAATATTGGTGAATATATTTGGAGGTATTGTTCGTTGTGATCGTGTTGCTCAAGGTGTTGTTGATGCATATAAAAATATGGGAGATAAAATCAATGTACCAATCATTTGCCGTTTACAAGGAACGAATGCTAAGGAAGCAAAGGAATTAATTGACGGAAGTGGAATGGAAATTATCTCAGCAACAGAATTTCAAGAAGCTGCAGATAAAGTTCAGGAGGTACTTCAAGTAAAGGCTTAAAGGTTTTAGTTGATGATTCTTAGTTAAATATAAAAAAATCCCTTTAATAAAAAAGGGATTTTTTATTTTAGTTTTTCTTTTAAAATATTTATTTCATCTCGTAATTTGGCTGCATTAATAAAATCTAATGTTTTAGCAGCTTCTTCCATTAGCTTACGAGTAGAGCGAATGCGTTTTTCGATTTCTTCTTTAGGCAGATAATCTAAGTCTTGCTCAGCAACTTTCTGAGTTGCATTTTCGTAATGATAAGAGGTTGTTGTTTTTTTTGATAAAGTATTGTCTATCTTTTTATTTATTTGTTTTGGTGTAATGTTATTTTTTTCGTTAAATCGAATTTGTTTTTCCCTTCTTCTAGTCGTTTCATCAATTGTCATTTGCATACTATTGGTTATTTTATCAGCATACATAATGGCTTTTCCATTAACATTTCTAGCGGCCCTGCCTACAGTTTGAGTTAACGATCGATGGCTTCTCAAAAAGCCTTCTTTATCTGCATCTAAGATAGCCACTAATGAAACTTCTGGTAAATCGAGTCCTTCACGAAGAAGGTTTACACCAATAAGGACGTCGAAGAGCCCTTTTCTTAGGTCTTGCATAATTTCAACTCTTTCTAAGGTGTCTACATCTGAATGAATATAGCGACAGCGTATTTGAATTCTAGTCAGATATTTAGCCAATTCTTCGGCCATTCTTTTTGTTAGAGTAGTAACTAAAGTACGTTCGTCTTTTTCGACTCGAATTTGAATTTCCTCAATTAAATCATCAATTTGGTTTTGACTAGGGCGTATTTCAATTTCAGGATCTAAAAGTCCAGTTGGACGTATGACCTGTTCCACGAATAGCCCTTCGGTTTTTTGTAATTCATAATCGGCAGGTGTTGCAGAAACATAAATTACTTGATTTTGTAGTACTTCAAATTCTTCAAATTTTA
Organism: Tenacibaculum profundi; assembly: GCF_057162725.1. NCBI lineage: Bacteria > Pseudomonadati > Bacteroidota > Flavobacteriia > Flavobacteriales > Flavobacteriaceae > Tenacibaculum > Tenacibaculum profundi. The sequence goes on along the minus strand of NZ_CM169894.1, from coordinate 1,339,075 downwards.
AAGGTCTATTATCCATTGCAGCAGGCAGTCTAAAGCCATAATCTACTAAGTTTTCTTTCCTGCTTCTATCACCACCATACATGGCATGAACTTGCGGTACTGTAACATGACTTTCGTCAATAACCATTAAATAGTCCTCTGGAAAGTAGTCCAACAAACAGAATGGCCTTGTTCCTGCTTTCCTGCCATCTAAATAACGCGAATAGTTTTCGATTCCAGAACAATAGCCCAATTCACGAATCATTTCTAAATCAAATTCAGTACGTTCTTTTAAGCGTTTTGCTTCGAGATGTTTTCCTATTTCATTAAAGTATTCGTACTGTTTCACCAAATCATCTTGAATCTGATGAATTGCATTTTGTAATACATCGGGTGAGGTTACAAATAAATTAGCTGGATAGATATTTAATTGATCAAGTCTTGCATTTGTCTCATTAGTTTCGATATCAAAAGTTTCTATTTCTTCTATTTCGTCTCCGAAAAAATGAATTCTATATCCATTATCTCCATAGGATGGGTAAATTGTTATTACATCTCCTTTTACCTTAAAAGTTCCACTTTTTATTTCAACTTCTGTTCTAGCATATAGACTAGTAACTAACTGATGAAGAAATTTTGTTCTCGAAATCTGTTGATCAGTTTCAATAGTAATAACATTTTTTTTGAATTCAATAGGATTTCCAATACCATACAGACAAGAGACGGAAGCAACTACTAAGACATCTCTTCGACCTGATAATAGAGAAGAAGACGTGCTAATTCTAAGCCGTTCTATTTCGTCATTAATGGAAAGATCTTTTTCTATATAGGTTCCTGTAACTGGAATATATGCTTCAGGTTGATAATAATCGTAATAAGAGACAAAATACTCAACAGCATTTTCAGGAAAAAATTGCTTAAACTCAGAATATAATTGGGCAGCTAGGGTTTTATTATGAGCTAGAACCAAGGTAGGTCTATTTACTTCTGCAACAACATTAGCAATAGAAAAAGTTTTTCCTGATCCTGTAACTCCTAGTAGAGTTTGATATTTTTCATTGTTAACGATTCCACCAACTAATTGCTTTATTGCTTGTGGTTGATCTCCTGTAGGATTAAAATCTGATTGTAAATCGAAATTCATACAACAAAAATAAGGATAGTTTTCCTGGGAAACTACCTTATTTCCTTAATAAAGAAAAATGACCATTATGAAAATAATTCTTTCCACTCTTATCTATTAAATTAATTTTAAACCAATAATCGTCTGAGGGAAGTTCTTTTCCATTCGAAGTTCCGTCCCATCCACTGTTTTTCAGGTTGGTTGATGCAATAAATTTTCCGTATCTATCAAAAATATAAACGGTTACTGACGAATAAAATTCATAACTAATTCCCTTAATTTTCCATGTGTCATTGAATCCATCATTATTTGGAGTTAGAAATTTTTGGTACTCAATAACGGGTATGGATAATTTTGCATCTGGAATACAACCATTTTTATCATTAGCAATTAAGGTGTAGATTCCACCTGAAATATCGCGAAATAAAGGTTCTTCTTGAAAAGGTGTTTGGTTTCCATTTTCATCTATTAAAGAGAATTGATAGATACCTACACCTAAGTTATTGTTTTTAGTAATTACTTTAACAGCATAGGTGTTTAACCCATTGTTATTTGTGTCATCAATGACGATTACATCATCTTTTTCTAGAATAGGATTTATTGATTCATTTACGGTAATTTCTTTTACTCTCTGACAATTTGTTCCGTCTTTAGTGGTAGCAGTTACTACATAAGTTCCACCTTGTAATACATCGAGAAAAGAAGTGGTGCTTAAGGATGTATTATTTCCTTTGCGCGTCCAGTTATAATCGTAAACCGCATTAGGGTTTAAGGCTTCTAAACGGGTTTGTGGATTGTTAAGACAAACAATGGTTGGTGTTTCGATATCAAATTCTGGTAATGGATTGATAATGATATTGAAGGTCAAATTATCATTTACACAATTGGTTTGGTTATTTTGAACCCGTACAAAGATAGTTTGATTATTCGCTGTATTCTGATAGGTGTTCGTGTTTATAGGATTACTATTTGCTTGGGCATCTGCTAATGTTTCATGAAAAGTAACCGTAAACCTATTGTGATCCGTAGTCGAGTAGTTTATTAGTATCTCTGGAATTTTATTAATTAAACTAATATCGCCGTTTATGCCATTTGTGTCATCATTGTTACTATCGCTAGTGTTATCACAATCTACATAATTGTTGATGTTTATAGGTATGTTTGGTTCAGGATGAATTACAAGTTGCAGTGTAGCTATACCATATCTACAGCCTGTATTTGTGTTTTCGATCCCAATATATATAATTTCATTAGCAGGATCATCGCCGACCATGTTAGCTGGAAAGTTTGTTGTTAATGGATCGTTAGCATAATTGGTTTTAGATAACGGACTTACATTATCAATAGCATCTTGCAGTGTTTTATGATAGCTCACTAGGAATATATTAGGATCTCTTCCATCTAGTACGTCAGCATCTTTATCGCCTAAAGAAATATTTTGAGCGAGTCTATTTCTAGGGTCACTATCTATGCTGTTATGAACATCGCATACTTCTAAGTCAGGAATAGGGTTAGCAATAGTAGGCAATGGATGTATGATAATATCAAATTTTACTTTTGCATTGAAACACCCCGTAGTTTTATTTACCACTCGTACATATATAGTTTGTAAGTCTCTTATTGTGTTTGTGAAGTTACTAGGATTAGCGATAGGAGCGCTACCGGAATTGGCATCTGCTTCATTTCGATGGAAAGAAACATCATAATTCATTGGAGATAGTGAGCCAAGTATTGTACTTATTTGGGTGTTGAGATTAATATTAATATTGATTCCATCGTCAAAATTTCCGCTATCAAAATCGTCACAAAATTCTAGATTATTAGTTGGATTAATATCTGGAACAGGGTCTATATTTAAAGAGATGTGTGGTCCAAAACCAAGGCAATCATTATCTAAAGTATTATCTACGCGGACATAGATAGTTTGGGTATTAGGATAGCCAATATTTCTATAGTTGGTAATATCATTAATAGCATTTATCTCAGCAGCTGCATCCGCTTCATTACGATAATAGGTAACATCTATTTGTTGTCCTACCGCCGTAAATAGATTTCGGATTTCACTGTCAACAGAACTAAAATCAAACGAACTAATACCATCGGTATTATCATTATTAACATTGTTATTTCCATCGCTATCTAATAAGTCATCACAGTTATTAAAAGTTCTTAAAAAGCTAGCTGGAATTCCTGTTGTAGAAACGGTCAAATTAATTTGAGCTATTCTTTCACATCCATTGGTATTTGTTACTGTTGCCCAAACCGTATCTTTAGTTACTGTTCTATTCTGAAATACCAAAGGGTTTACAATAGGAGATGTATTATTTTGCGCATCTGCTAACGATCCATAATAGACAAAAGTTTCGTTTAGGTAGTCTGCAGAGATATCTGTTCTGGCTTCTTCTAGATTAAAATCGGCAAAAGCATCAGTATCATTATCACACTGTTTTAATTCGACCACAGCATTAATAATAGGAAGTTTTAATATGGTTAAATTAAAAGATATCGAAGATTCATTACATAGTGCATTTGCATTATTTTCAACTCTAACATAAATAGTTTGCGAGTCAGCTGTCTCGTTTCTATAAGGGATAGTTTTGTCAATTACATCGGTAAATTGGTCTGTTTGAGCACCAATGAGTGACTTGTGATAAGTTACCGTATACAGGTTTGGATCTAACAAACCTAAAATTTCTGAGTCTTTCGTACTTAGTAGGAAATTGTTATAAAAACCATCTGTATCTCCACCATTATTCAAATCGTCACAAACTTCATAGTTTTTAGGGTTTTTTATTATAGGTCTTCTGGTTACACTAAGATTAAATGTCCTAATATCATAACAGGCATTTGGTGCGCTAATATTATGAATTCTTGCATATATTGTTTGGTTACTAAAAGCTGTCTGGTTTGTGTATTCATTTGCTAAAGCGTTCGTATTATTATTCGCATCAGTTGGGTTTAAAAAATAAACAACTTCAAAAATTGCATTACTTTGCCCATTTAAAACCTGAGGAGTTATTTCTGCTTGTAAATCAAAAGTATTAAACCCATCGTTATCAAGATCACAAAAATTAATATCGTAAGGTTGTGAAGCAATTGTCGCTTGATAAATTTCAATATTAAATACACCTTCTTTTTCTATAAAATTACCACAATTATCTGTATGACTAACAGTTAGTCTGTATTTGCCGGCATCATTTTGAGTTAAAGAATTTAAACTAAGTTGCAGGCTATTGGAGAGAATAGATGTTGTAGTACCATTATCAAAAGTCCATTTGTAAAAAACGTTTTTGCCGATAACAGGGTCTGGTGAGATTATTTTAGAATCACCAATGCAGAGCTTGAGATTTTCGTCGTTAATTGTTAAACCAGTTTCTTTATCTTTAATTTCTATAGGAAGTAGTAGTGATGAGATGAAAGGGGGGAGGCCTTGAGTTGATTTTTTACCATTTAAATCAACAGCATCAATTGTAAATATAATATCATCGGCATTTGAGTCTGGATTTTCAATAACATCAAGATGTGTAGCAAAACCAGCAGGAGTACTGTAAGTTTGAGGTATAGTAGCATATATCTTTCCGTCGGGTCCTAACTGAAGAGCGCCCCTAAAACCATTTTGCTCATGGATTAGTCTCTTTGATGCAGGAATATTGCTATTGGATAGGTCGTATTGAAATAGTTTATAAATACTTGGAAAATTAATATCATTTGTAAAAGAGGACGTTGATGAAATATAAAGTTTTTGCGAATTTCTAGAAAATTCAACTCCGTAGGGTTCACCGTCATTGAAACTATTTAATAGCTGTCCGTCATTACTAACTTTCCCAGTAGCATTATCAAAGGAAAATAACACAGACTGATTATTGCCTTGATTTGCAATAGCTAATTTTTTACCGTCAGGAGATAGTTTTAAGTAGCCTCGTCTGTATAAAGGGATACTAACATTTGATATTACAGGTGATAGGTCAATTCCTGTTTCGGTAATTTTATAAGCGTAAAACTGAGTGTTTGTAGATGAGACTATCCAAAAAGTATTGCATTCTGTTCCTCTTACTGCGGCAACTTTTTCTGTCCAATTTACCTGATGTCCATTTGAAAGACTTTTAAAGTATGTTCCTGAGCCATTTTCATCTACTAATTCACCAAGTCCAGAATTTAAAGACATATCAATGGTGTAAACATTAAAACCTTGTCCAGGCTCAATAATATTTCCATTAAGGTCATAAGCAGGACCATCATCTACAGTGAACAAATAATAAATACTGTTTGACTTAGGTTTTGGAATAATCATTCCGGACTGACTACTTGATGGATTTCCTTTTAGATCATTGGCAAGATTTCCATTTGAATAACGCATTATTGAGTGATTTTTATCCCATACAGTTATCCCATCAGAATAAAATAGTATTTTTCCGTTTGTATCTGAAAATGAAGAGCATCCCTCCAGAGTATTCAATGCACCGTTCGTTATACTACTTGGAGGATTTGTTTCGAAATTAATCCCAGCATTTTCACCGAAATACCAAATATTCGCTTCTTTTTGTCCATGAGTTAAAAATGGGACAAATGAAAATAATAACAGTAATTTTCTGATCATATATCAATTTAGGATTGAGTATTAATCAACAAAGCTACTTAAAACAAGTTATAGATCTCTTTTTTTTAACATAAAGTATGATGAATATATAAATATTACGGTCCATATTAAAACAATTATTATGTTAAAATAGCTAACGGAATAATCTTTTGTTATTTCTTCTCCTATTTGATTTGCTATTGATTTAACAGATTTTAATCTTGTTCCTGGTTCTACAATTAAGTTCTGCATTGACTCTAGAGGAAGCAAATTTTTTACATTTTGAGCTATTTCAGAATTAGCCAAACTTTTCCATTTCAATATCCCGTATATTATCCATTCTGAAAAATACCAGATAATCATTCCCGCAACGGCAAAAGCAGAACGTTTTATTAAAATACCAAGAAATAAACCAAAAGAAAAGAAACCAGTAAGTTTTATGAAAAAAGCTAATAAGTAATCCAGATCAGAAAAAATAATAGAGAGCTCATTAAAGTCAGAGTATATAATTCCAAGCACTAGTGATGTAATGAAAACGAAAACTGTTGATAGAAAAGCAAAGGCAATAACAGTATAAAACTTAGAAAGGATGAACTCTTTTTTACTTAATCCGTCAATTAAATTTTGTTTTAAGGTTTTATGACTGTACTCATTTGCCATCATTGACACAATGACCAATAAAAAAAAGAATTTAAATATAGATGCTACATAAGTATTAAAATGCCATATATAAGGAAAGTTAAAGATGCCTTGTTCTGCTAGGTGAAATTTAATAGGACCTATATCAAATTTTATAGATGCGATTAGAGCTATTGATGTCAGGAGTGCAAAGTATATTATTGACAGAATTTTACTGGCTCTGTTGTATTTTAATTTATGAAATTCTATGGCTAAAAGGCGAAACATAATTGTAAGTTTAATAGTTTAGTTATTATTTGTTAAATCAAGAAATTGTTCTTCTAAAGAGGGTTTTCTTTTTACCAAATGTGATACAATTACATTATTTTCAAAAAGATATTTATTAAGGGTAGCTGCGGAAATATCGTTTTCTAATTGAACAATGATTAATTCATTATCGATATTAACGCTTGCTGTTTCATGGTAATTTTTTAGAACATTGACAGTTTTTTCTATACTGTGTTCCGTTTTTATCTCAACAATTCCATTTGAAGCGATCATTGTTTCAACCCTGCCACTATATAATTTTTCTCCTTTCCTCAACACAATTACATGGGTACATATTTTTTCTACTTCATCTAATAAATGTGATGCTAATAAGATAGTTGTACCAGTTTTGGCAATTTTTTTAATTATTTGACGAATTTCGTGTATTCCTTGAGGATCTAGGCCATTAGTAGGTTCATCAAGTATTAATATTTCAGGGTCATTTAAAAGGGCAGAAGCTATAGCTAACCGCTGCTTCATTCCTAAAGAATAGGTTTTGAACTTATCATCTTTTCTTTCAAATAAATTAACTTCTTTTAATTTTTCATTAATTTTATTGTTGGATACTCCCTTTATTTTGCAGATTAATTCTAAATTTTGAAAAGCTGTCATGAAGGGATAAAAGTTGGGGCGTTCTATTATAGCGCCTACTTTTTTCAATGCCTCATGTGTTGTGGTATTGCCATTAAACCAATTAAAAGCCCCAGAAGTTTTATTTACAACATTTAAAATAATTCCTAAAGTTGTAGATTTACCACTTCCATTAGGTCCTAGGATACCGTATATATTTCCTTTTTTTATTTCAAATGATAAGTCTTTTACAGCTTTAATTTTTCCGTAATTTTTAGTTAGGTTTTTAATCGATAAAATAGTTTCCAAGCTTTTGCAGTTTTAATATATAAATATGACGATTATTATTATTATTTGTTACAAAAAAAAGCCTCCTGGTTTAAGGAAGCTTTAAAGTGGTGCGAGTAATATTGTAAATTAAGACTTATCTATTAGCCTAAATCCTTCTCCATGAATGTTCAGTATTTCAACATTTTCATCATTTTTAAGGTATTTTCTTAACTTTGCTATATAAACATCCATACTTCTAGATGTAAAATAGTTATCATCCCTCCAAATTTTGGTTAGAGCTAACTCACGAGGCATTAGGTCATTTTTATGAACAGCCAACATTCTTAGTAACTTACTTTCTTTAGGAGAAAGTTTTTGAGGCTCGTTATTATTGAAACTCAGATGACGTAGTTTTGAGTTAAAATCAAAATTACCGATTTTAAATTCAAATTCTTCATTATCTGTTGACTTTTCAGTTTCTTTACGCTGAAGAATAGCTTTTATTTTGTGAAGTAAAACTTCCGAATCAAAAGGTTTGTTTAAGTAGTCATCAGCTCCAACTTGATACCCTCTGAGTACATCTTCTTTGAGTGTTTTGGCCGTTAAGAAAATAATAGGGATTTCTTTATTTGTTGTTCGAATATCTTCGGCTAAAGAAAAGCCATCTTTCCTTGGCATCATTACATCCAGAATACATAAGTCATATTCTGTATTTTTAAACATGATTAACCCGTCGATTCCATCTTTTGCATGTGTTACATTGTAATCATTAAGAGCTAAATAATCTTTTAGGACGGTTCCAAAGTTTGGATCGTCTTCTACTAATAGAATTTTTTTACTTCCCATATTGTATCCTTTCATTTTATATTAGTGGTAATTTAATTGTGAACGTACTTCCTTTACCTTTTTCACTTTCAACATAAACCGTACCCTGATGGCTGTCTATAATTTCTTTTACATATGCTAATCCTAAACCATGACCTTTTACATTATGAATATTTCCGTTATGTTCTCTATAAAATTTATCAAAAACATATTTTTGAGCATTTTTACTCATTCCAATGCCGTCGTCTTTTATTTTAAGTATGAAGTACTTATTTGTATTTTCGGTAAAGATGTCTATTAATGGTTTTTCTTCCGAATATTTAACTGCGTTTTCAAGCATGTTAACAATAACATTTGTTAAGTGAAACTTATTACCTAGGACTTTAGAAGATATGGCTTTAAAATAGGTAGAAAGCAATCCATTTTTACTGGATATTAAAAGTTTAATATGTTCGTTAGCCTCTGTAATAACATCATGCATGTCTAATGAATCTTTACTCATCTCAATTTGATTTTTTTCTAATTTCGATATTCTTAGAACATTTTCCACTTGACCATGCATTCGTTTATTTTCATCACGTATGACTTGCACATAACGTTTTATTTTTTCCTTATCTGAAATTATTTTAGGGTTTTTAATAGCATCTAAGGCCAAATTAATCGTAGCGATAGGAGTTTTAAATTCATGAGTCATATTATTTATGAAATCAGTTTTAATTTCAGATATTTTTTTTTGTCTTATTAATTGATAAAGGGATGTGGAGAATGCTGCAATAATTATACCAATAAAAAGAAGTGAGACCAATAATATTTTTATTATACCTGAAATTAGATTTTCACTTCTATGGGGAAATTTAATATAAAGCCTATATTTACTGTTCCCATTTTCATCAGCAAATAAAGGATAGTAAAAGTCATTTATAGGTTCAATATTAAAGTAACCAGATTTTAAAGGTGTGGCAAATCCACCATCGTAAACACCATATGTGAATTCTTCTGTTATGTTTCTCATTATCAATTCTTTTTTTAGAATTGATTTTAATTTATTGTTAGTTATTCTTTTATGTATTGGGGTTTCCTTCAAGGCTTCTCTATATGCTTTTTCAAGTTCATGTTTATTTAAAGCATCATAATCATCTAAAAAAGAATATTTTCTTTCTTTTAAGGTTTTGGAAGCGTAATCTTTATCACTTGATGTCATTACCTGTAGGGAGAAAACATCATTTTTTCCAGAAATTCGTTTTAGCAATATTGTATCATTATCGATAAATTTTGAAGGAATTTTAAAGTTTTCTTCTACAATGCTTGACGCAAATGTGAACTGTCTTTTTGAAACGGTATCATATTGTCGAAAAAGATAATTTTTAAACTCTGCACTTTTTCGGAATTTATTACTTCTTCTAAACTCGGCTGAATAAAAGCTAAACTTCTCAAGTTCATTTTCTTTTATTCGCTCAGAGGCGCTATTTAGGGCAATTGTAACGTCATTGTCGAATTGTTTTTGTTTGTTTCTTATAGCATCTTTTATCCAATAAATTTGGACAGATATTATTCCTACCAACGAGACGCTCATTAAAACAACAATTAAAATGAAGATTTTTTTACCCATCGTTCAAAAATAAATCAATAAACCTAAGTTTTATTTTGTTTTAACTTAGATTAACAGATTTTTTATAAATTTAAGAAAAATTTAAGAAAAAAGATAAACGTTAGTTAATTCGCTAGAGTTGGTTTGTTAAAATATTATGTATTTTAAATACTTGTTTTTCAGTGTCTTTCAGTTTTTTGTTTTTGATAACATAGTTGGATTGCATGATTTTTAAGTCATTATTCCATTGATTTTGAATTCTCGTTTTAACAGATTTTGAAGAGACTTTATCTCTTTCGATAACACGATTGATTCTAATATCTATTGGCGCAGTGACGGTAATAATTTTATCACAAAAACTATCACTTTTATTTTCAAAAAGAATAGCATTTTCATATAAAATATAATCTTTGTTTTTATTTTTTTCTACAAACTGTGTCAGGTGTTTATAAACTTCAGGATGAACGATTTCATTTAAGGTTTTTAGTTTTTCTTTGTCATTAAATACAATGTCTGCTATGTGAGTTGTGTTTAGTTGACCATTTATATATGTATTTTCTCCGAACTCATTAATCATGTTTTCTTTAATTACATTTGAAGTTATCATTAGTTTTTTAGCTTCTATATCAGCATAATAAACCGTTGTATTTTGAAATTTTGAAAATATTTTGGCAACTGTTGTTTTACCGCTGCCTATTCCACCTGTTAAGCCTATAATCATAAGGAGTTATTTACTTATTAAAAAATCTATTTTATTAGGAATAATTCTGACAGAAGAAACAATTTTAGCTTTAGATTTTAATTTAGGAATGAGATATGGGAGCTTGTTTTTTTGACATTCTTTGTAGTCGCAATAAATACTAAAAAAACTCGAATCGACTTTACTAAAATCTTTGAGTCCAATTTTGTAGATTAAAGAAACTGTTTTGGGGTAAATGTTAATTGTTTTTTTGGGAGGTAGGTTGATAACTGTAATAGGAATCTCTATTTTTCCTTCAGTAAATTTATCTACTTTAAATTTAAGCGTAGTCGTTTTATACCTTGTTGTTACTTTGTCAGGGATCAAAATATTTGTTTGCATTGCTACATCATCAGAAATATTTAAGAGTTTTATTTTTTCTGTTTTTAGAGAGTTAATTGTATCAAGTATTGATTTTGGTCCGTAAATAGTAATTGTATTTGGAGTTAAAGTTTGTTTAGATGACAAGTCAAATCCTTTTTTAAAATTTACATTGATATCAGTTACTATTTTAACTTTTTTTGAATTGAGCTTATTTATTTTGAAGAAAATAGAATCTTGATTTATATTTTTGAGAATCAGTCCAGATTTTAATTGATTTTGAATTTCAGGAATAAGATTTTTACTCAAAAGAAAATAGGTGGAATCTGTTTTTTTAATTAAGTTTTTTAAATCTATTACTAAAGGTTTATGAAAAAGGTTTGTGCCTAAGAGTTTGAATCCAACCGCGCTTATTGATAAGTTGATTTCATCAGGGGGATTGTTCAAAATTAACTTGCCTTGTTCTATGTTTTTAAAAGAGATATCTAAATTAATTTCCGTTATATATTCTTTGGAGAGATTCATTAATAGCCAAAAGAGGATAGAAGCTATAAGGAAACTTAAAAATGCTTTAGGTATTTTTAATGTTTTATACAAAACAGAGTTTATTAAAAGAAAAAGTGAGCTTTTAGCTCACTTTATTATTGTTATTTAGATGCAGTGTCGTGCTTTTGGGTTAATTCCATCGAAATTGCAGATCTTTCAAACTTTATTTTTCCTGCACTAGTTTCAATAGATACAGTGTTATCATTGTCATTTATATCAACTATTTTTCCATGGATTCCACTAGAGGTAACAACTTTGATACCTTTTTTAACAGATGAATGGAACTTTTTTTCTTTTTTCTGCCTTGCCATTTGAGGACGAATCATAAAAAAGTATAAAACTACAATCATTAAGATAAACGGTAGCATATTCATAATACTATTACTACCAGTTTGTAAAAAGAATACGTTTGCTAACATCAAGAGTTATTTTGTTGTTTTGGTGTAACCATTCCAGAAATCTTTACAATTTCAGTACCTTTTTCTGTATTTGTATAAAGTGTAACAGATTTAGATTGCTTATTGGTTTTTCCGTTAGTATTGAAGCTTACTTCAATATTACCAGTTGCACCAGGAGAAATAGGTTCCTTTGGCCAAACAGGTACTGTACATCCACAAGTTGCCTTAGCGTCTGTTATGACTAAATCTGATTTTCCTTTATTTGTAACAACAAAAGTTGTTTTTACGATTTCTCCTTCTGTTACAGTTCCGAAATCAAAGTTTTCCTTATCAAATAAAGCGATAGGTGCTCCTTTGCTAATCTCATTATCTCTTTCTGATGCATTTGCAACATTTTCTTTATTTATTTTTGATTTGGCATTACCTTTGGAGCAAGAAGTAATTATTGTGGTAGATAATAAAATAGTTAGTGATATTAGAAGTTTTCTCATAATTAAAAATTTTATAGTTGTAAAAGTAATAATATTATTATAATAATCCTCTTCCAATTTTTATCATCGTACTATTGGCTAAATATTCTTTAGCTAATTTATCTAAAACACCATTCACAAAATGACCACTTTTGTTTGTTGAATAATCTTTTGCCAATTCGATATACTCATTGATAGTCACTCTACTAGGAATAGACGCAAAATGTAAAAACTCAGTGATAGCCATTTTAATTAAAATCATATCGACGTCAGCGATCCTATCAGATTCCCAGTTAGGAGTTTTTTCTCGAATATCATTCTCGTATTTGTGGTGATTTAAAATTGTTTTTCTAAATAACTCAGATACAAATGATTTATCATCATCATCTTTATAAAGGTTTCCTAAGACAAAAGGATTTTTTGGAGATTGCTTGTTTAATGTTTTTAAAATCCATGTATTAACAAAAGGCATATCATCCACCCAAGAAATCATCTTATCTTCAAAATAATCTGCTATTTTTTCGTTAGGAGCAACGATTTCTCTAAAAAAGCTGATAACAAAGCTTCGATCAACATTATATGAGTCTTCTACTGTGTCCATGTACTTAGAGTAAAGGTTACTTTCGAGAAGCTGTTCTAGTATGATTTTAACATATTTTTCGTCTAACTCCCAGTATTTTAGTTTGTTTAACTCAATGTACCCCTCTAGACTAATACTACTTGATAGAAGATTTAACAAACGATTGTCCACAAATTTGGTGTTCGGATTTAAATCTTCTTTTGTGGCTAGAATTTTCTTTCTTGAAAGTTCTAGTCTTTTACGAGCCAATTTCTGAACTTCAACCAGCAACTGCAAGTTAAGAACATATAGATCAAACATTTTTTGGATACTATGTTTCAAAAACTTTTCCTCTCTGATTAGATCTTGATTGTTTGATTGCTGCATTGCATAAACAGATTGCATCACTTTAACTCGAATATGTCTCCTATTTATCATTTTAAAGAACTTTAAAAAAAAGAGCGTTAGATTTTTTTCTAACGCTCTGCAAAAGTATAAAAAAAAACTTAATTTATTTGTTAAGTTCCTTTTTGCGCTTATTTATTCTTGATTGTGCAATATCAAATGCAGCTCTATGAGGAGTAATGTTTTCTTTTTGAGCAAGGTAGAAAATGTCTAGAGTAGTATCATAAATATTTTCTGTTCTTTTCATAATTTCTTCTTTACCATAACCAGAAACTTCAGCATAAACATTTATAATTCCACCAGCATTTATTAAAAAATCTGGAGCATAGGCTATTCCTTTGTCCTTTAGTAGCTTTCCATGTCTTATTTCATTTTCTAGTTGATTATTAGCAGCACCTGCTATAACTTTAGCATTTAATTGATTGATCGTTTTATCATTTAAAGTTGCTCCCAAAGCACACGGAGCATAAATATCGATATCTAATTCGTAGACATCATTACCTAAGGCTACTTTTGCATTATATTTTTTGCTAAGTTCTTCCAGGCGAGATTCATTTATGTCGTTTAATATTACTTCAGCTCCCTCATCAGTTATGTATTTAACCAAAGCCTCTCCAACATGACCAATGCCTTGTACTAAAATTTTCTTCCCTTCTAGTTTGTCAGTCCCTAGTTTATGTTTTGAAGCAGCTTTCATCCCCATATATACACCATAAGCTGTGACAGGAGATGGATTTCCAGATCCTCCGATTGATTCAGATACACCAGTCACATGAGGAGTGATTTTTCTCATAATATCCATATCACGAGTTTCCATTCCGACATCTTCCGCAGTAATGTATTTACCGCTTAAAGAATGAACAAACTCAGCAAAACGCCTCATCAAGTTATCATTTTTTTGAGTTTTAGCATCGCCAATAATTACAGCTTTTCCACCACCAAGGTTAAGTCCACTAATTGCAGATTTATAGGTCATTCCGCGAGATAAACGAAGTACATCATTTAAAGCTTCCCATTCATTTTTGTATTGCCACATTCTTGTACCACCCAGAGCAGGACCTAAAGTTGTATTATGAATACCAATAATTGCTTTTAAACCTGTATCTTCGTCATTACAAAATACGATTTGTTCATGATTATCGAAGGATAATTGACCAAAGACTTTAGAGTTTTTAAGATCTTTTTGATCTAAGATTTCTGACGTCATTTATTATTAGTTTAGTATTGAGTTTATTTTGATAATCTTAAAAAAAATTGACTCAAAAATAAGAAATCACTAAAAGATAATCAAAAAAAGATTATGTATTTATTGAATTTCTAATTGGGTAGGTTTTTTTTAGATAAAAAAGTGAAGTTTGAAAGCATTACAATATTTAAATAAATATTTTAGAAAGTACAAGTGGAGATTGCTAGCAGGGATAATTATAACCATTTTATCAAAGTTTTTAGCATTAAGAATTCCAGTAATTATTAGAAATTCATTGAATTCTGTTGAAAATTACATAAAAGGTTATTCTGTTGATATAGAGGTTGTTAAATATGATTTGTTGCGAAATATTTTTTTCATTATTGGGCTAACCCTAGTTGCAGGTTTTTTTACTTTTCTAATGAGACAAACTATTATTGTTATGTCCAGGTTAATCGAGTTCGATTTAAAAAATGAAATATATGCACAATATCAGAAGTTATCCTTAAATTTTTATAAGAATAATAGAACAGGGGATTTGATGAACCGAATAAGTGAAGATGTTTCTAAGGTTCGAATGTATTTTGGTCCAGCAATAATGTATAGTTTAAATATGATTTTGTCATTCATTGTGGGTTTTACTCAAATGTATAGTATTTCTCCTAAGCTTGCTTTATATACTATGATACCTTTTCCTGTTTTATCAGTTTCAATTTTTATTTTAAGCAAGCAAATTAATAAAAGGAGTACAATAGTTCAGCAATATTTATCAAAGTTGACTACTTATAATCAAGAGTTTTTTTCAGGTATTCATATTGTCAAGTCATTTTCGATTGAAAATGACATAACAGAAAAATTTGATGCTCTGGCTGACGATAGTAAGTCAAAAAACATTGATTTATATAAAGTACAAGCTTTATTTTTTCCTTTGATGATTTTATTAATTGGCATTAGCAATATTATCGTTTTATACATAGGGGGAAAACTCTATATAAATGAACAAATACAAATAGGTGTTGTGGCAGAGTTTTTTTTGTACGTTAATATTTTAACATGGCCAGTAGCAATTGTTGGATGGGTAACGTCAATTGTTCAACAAGCAGAGGCTTCTCAACAAAGAATTAATGAATTTTTGGAACAAGTTCCTGAAATTAAAAATAATGTTGAAGAATCTACAAATATAGAAGGAGATATTGAATTTAGAAATGTTTCTTTAGTTTATGAAGATACAAATATCAAGGCGTTGAATAATCTAAGTTTCAAAGTAAAAAAAGGAGAAACTGTTGCAATTCTTGGAAGTACGGGGTGTGGGAAATCTTCCTTAGTAAATTTGATTGCAAGGTTATACGATGTTTCAGATGGTAGTGTATTAGTTGACGGTGAAGATATAAGAAAATGTAACTTATTTGATGTTAGAAGCCAAATAGGTTTTGTAGCGCAAGACCCTTTTCTTTTTTCAGATACAATTGAGAACAATATTAAATTTGGAAAAGAAGATGCATCGAAAGAAGAAATTATAGAGGCCGCAAAAAATGCTGTAATTCATGACAATATTATGAGTTTTAAAAATAATTACAGCACAGTTTTAGGAGAAAGAGGTGTAACTTTATCAGGAGGACAAAAACAAAGAACTTCGATAGCACGTGCTATTATTAAAAAACCAAAAATATTAATTTTTGATGACTGCTTGTCTGCAGTTGATACAGAAACAGAAGAGAAAATACTTTTGAATTTGGAAAAAGTTTCCAAAAATAAAACAACTTTTATTATAAGTCATAGAATTTCTTCAGTCAAAAATGCTGATAAAATTTTGGTTCTTAATAATGGTACTGTACAACAGGAAGGTGTTCATAATCAGCTGGTAATGGAAGATGGGTACTACAAGGATTTATTTCATCAACAACTTTTAGAAAAAGAAATATAGTTAAAAGCATTGTTAAGTCAAATATTTTGTTAGATTTGTTGAGTGATTCTAAACATAACAACTATATTTATTACTTAAGATAAAGAATTATGAGCGAGAGAGTAGAACAAGACGAAATTTTTTCACAGGTTTTAAGAGCAGGAAGAAGAACTTATTTTTTTGATGTAAGGGCTACAAAAGCAGATGATTATTATTTAACAATAACAGAAAGTAAAAAGTTTACTCATGATGATGGATCCTTCCATTATCAGAAACATAAAATTTACTTGTATAAAGAAGATTTTACTGATTTTAAAGAAATGCTTGAAAAAGCAACTGGTTATATTGTTAAAGAAAAAGGACAAGAAGTTATTAGCGAACGACATCAAAAAGATTATAGGAAAGAAGAAGCTGTTGAAACGGCGACAACTGAAAGCTTTACAGACGTTTCTTTTGACGATATATAGCATATCAAAAAAAACTTAACTGAAAATTCAATTCAATTTACACAGTAAAAATCACCTTGTAGCTTGTGAAGCTGCAAGGATGGTTTTATAACACCCTTTTCATTGTTTTTGATTTCTCAACAGTTTCAATCCATTCATTTTCAGATAAACTATCTTTTGTAATACCGCCACCAACGTAAATTAGAGCCTTGGAATCTTTTATTTCCATACATCTTAAATTCACGTAAAGCTCTGTTTTTTTTAAGAAATTTAGTTCTCCTAGGTATCCCGTATAGAAAGTTCTTTTATAACATTCGTTTTCTAGAATAAATTTCCTAGACATTTCTTTAGGAAGTCCACAAACAGCCGGAGTAGGGTGAAGTGTATTTATTAGTTTTGAAATAGGAGCTTCGAGCGTGCCGTTTATCTTTGTTTTTAAATGTAATAATTTACCTGCTCTAACAGTTTCTACTTTTTCTGATTTTATTACCTTACATAAAGGAGATAATTTTTTAATTATATAATCCGTAACAAGTTGTTGTTCTTCTATTTCTTTTGTTGTCCAGTTAGGAAGAATATTTTTTTGGAAAGGAAGAGTGCCTGCCAAAGACATTGTTTCGAAATTTTTGTTATTAGTTTTAATAAGAGTTTCTGGTGTGGCTCCTAGCCACAAACCTATTTTGGGGTGAAACCAAATATAAACAAAGGCACTTTCATAACTATTTAGTAAATTTTTAAAAAATTCTACGGGTTTGTTTTTTTCTAAACTAACAATTTCTTTTCTGGTTAACACTACTTTTTCAAGTTCCTTATTATAAATTGCTTCGATGCCTTTTTTTATTAAATTAACATGCTTTTCTTTGAAGGTAAGGCTGTTTAAATTTAGGTTAATATTATTCTTGCTTTTTGTTTCGGAATAAATTTCCTGTATGAAACGGGAATTTTCTTTTGGTATAATAATTGGGACATCACTATCATCAAATGGAGCAAAAATAAACCCAGAAGTATTTAGGTTTTTGTCTGAGTGGAGAATATCATCATGTTGAAAAAAACATGAAATCATATCTTCATTTGGTTTTCGGTAGCAAACAAATGGTAAATTGTTATTTAAAGAGCTTTCAATATTTTTAAAAATAGTCAATATTATTTAGGGTTTAAAAGTTTCTATTTAATTTATGTAAGAGCAAATCTAAAATAAGATTATATGTTATTTTCTTTAATTTAACAAGTTTGATTTGTTTCCGATCGAAGAATCTTGTTAAAAAACGTTTTGAATTATTTAAGTAGATTATCCAACACGATTTCTGATGAATATTCATAACTAATTGAAGTTAAATTTAGTAAAATCTTACCGGGACAATATTTTTTTATACAAGTACTATATATAAATTTTTAAACTCATTGTTTGTCAAGTACAATATTGGTTAATTTACAAACAGATATTAAATCATTTTTTTCATCTATAATTTTAATTTCCCACAAATGAGTTGTTTTTCCTTTATGTATAACAGTGGCTTTAGCATATAAAATTCCTTTTTTTTTACTTTTTATATGATTTATATTTAATTCTAGGCCTACAGTAATTTTTGTTTTTACATCAATTAAAGAACATTGTGAAGCAGCGCTTCCAACCGTTTCTGCTAAGGCAGCTGTAGCGCCTCCATGAAGTAAACCAAATGGTTGGTGAACCTTAGAATTAACAGGCATTTTTGCTGTTAGAAAATTCTCTCCTATATCAATAAATTTAATGTCGAGGGTCTCCATTAGCGTATTTTTATTTAATTGATTTAGTCGTTGAAGAATTTTTTCTTTATCCATAATACTATCATAATTATAGATCAAAAATACGTATTTTTGTAACCAAATAAAATTACCAACATGTATAAAATTAGAGCGATATTAGATTCGGAAGAAGATGTGATTAGAACGTTTCATATTAATGAGAAATCTTCTTTAGAAGATTTGCATTTTTCTATAGCAAAAGCTTTTGGTTTTGATGGTCATGAAATGGCATCATTTTATCTTTCTGATGATAAATGGAGCCAGAATGATGAGATACCTCTTTTTAACATGTCCGAAATAGGTGAAGGAGTGTCTATGTCAAATTATGTTATTACTGATGTATTAAAAGAGCAAAATAGCAAACTTATTTATGTTTATGATTTTTTTAATATGTGGACTTTTTATATTGAATTGATAGATTTTAAAGATATCTTGGTAGAAGAAGTTAAAGTGATATTATCTGTTGGAGAGGTGCCTGAAGAAAATAGCAATAATAAATTCGATATTCAAGATCTTTCGAGCAAATCAGAGGAGGACTTCGGAGGTCAATTTGATGATTTTGAAAATTTTACAAATATAGATGATATTGACTTAGATAAGTTTTAATGGCCGATTTTATAAAAGTATATGATGAAAATCCTAATGAAAAGGAAATAGATAAGCTCGTTAAGTGTTTACGATCGGGCGGTATTATTATATACCCAACAGACACTGTATATGGTTTGGGATGTGACATTACAAATACAAAAGCTTTAGAAAGAATAGCTAAGATAAAAGGTGTAAAGCTTGAAAAAGCTAACTTTTCATTCGTTTGTAATGATCTTAGTCATTTATCGGATTACATAAAACAAATTGATACAGCAACATATAAAATTTTAAAGAGATCTTTACCAGGAGCATATACTTTTATTTTACCAGGAAGTAGTTCTCTCCCAAAAGTATTTAAAAAAAGAAAAACTGTAGGTATAAGGGTTCCTGACAATAATATAGCAAGATCCATTGTAAAATCACTAGGGAATCCGATAGTTTCAACTTCAATTCATGATGAGGATGAAATTCTAGAGTATACGACTGATCCTGAGTTAATTTTTGAGAAATGGAAAAATATCGTTGATGTTGTTGTCGATGGTGGGTATGGAGGTAACCTTCCTTCTACAGTAATCGATTTAACAAAAAGTGAACCTGAAGTTATTAGAAAAGGAAAAGGAAGTTTAATTATTCTTTAGTTGTATATATCATTTTCTTCCTTTAATAATTAAATAAAAAAAATTAATCATTCTGAGTATCATAAAACCATATTTTAAATTTTATTGGACAGATGGTTTTATCTTTGTAACATACTGTGTAAAGGTACTTTTTTTGTAAACTCTATTTTAGTGTATTGTATTTTTTTCGTCTCAAAATAAAATATTGCCAAACAATAGATATGTGAGAATAATAGTTTAATTTCTTTTTTAAATTTCTCCTTTTTTTAAAAAATCTCATGAAATTTCTATAAAAGCTTACGTGGGCTTTTATAATAGCTAAGGAGTGCATTGGTTTCATTTCTATTATAAATTTAATCCCAGAAATTCCATCTAGTATAAGTCTAGAAATAATAACAAATAGAAACCAGCGATTAGGTACATTTTTAACTATATTCAGGAGACTGTTTCTGAAATTTAAAAATGTTTTATGGGGGTTAGTTTCCTGCAAAGTAGCACCTCCAACATGATATACGGTAGAGGCACCAACATACTTAATTTTATATCCTTCATTTATAGATCTCCAACAGAAATCTATTTCTTCTTGATGGGCAAAATAGTCTTCATCAAATCCTCCTAATTCATGAAAAATTTTTGATCTTATAAAAAAACAGGCTCCAGAAGCCCAAAATATTTCTGAAGTATCATTGAACTGACCATTATCTGTTTCTAGAAAATTGAAAATTCTACCTCTACAGTATGGATAACCAAATAAATCAATGAAACCACCAGCAGCACCAGCATATTCAAACTTTTTTTTATTTTTATAATCTAATAGTTTCGGTTGAATAATTGCTGTGTCGTATTCGTTTTTGAAAAGTTTAATTATGGGGATAAGCCAGTTTTTAGTAACTTCTATATCAGAGTTCATTAGACAATAAACATCTGCCTTTATATACTTTAGGGCTTCATTATATCCTTTTGCATAACCACCGTTAAGTTTATTTTGAACAATTTTAATAGTTGGAAAATACTTTTTGACATATGCTATAGAATTATCCGAAGACGCATTATCAGCTAAATAAACAGTAGCTTGGTTAGAACTAAAATTGATTACACTTGGTAAAAATTGTTCTAGTAATTTTTTTCCGTTCCAGTTTAATATGACAATGGCTATTTTCAAGAGGCTAAAAATACATTTTTAACGTGACTTTTGATTAATTATTTTCATATTTTGGTATATCTTTCAAAAATACATAGCTTTCATTTTTAGAATCAAGTTTACAATAAAAGTGCTTTAACCCATTTGTAATAATTAAAAAATTAGCGTTAAGTCTTAAGTTATATCTAGCAATTTGATCAAAGGTAGATTGTGTTATCTTCACGTTAGGGGCTTTGCATTCCACTATTATGTCAGGTTTCCCCTGTTTATTAAAAATAAGAATATCCGTTCTTTTTTTTAAGTTGTTTACAATCAGTTGCTTTTCAATAGCGATTAAAGAAGCGGGGTAATTCTTCATTGCCATTAAGTACATTACAAAGTGTTGCCTAACCCATTCCTCTGGGGTCAAGACAAAATATTTTTTTCTTAAGCAATCGAATATTAGCTTTTTATTTTCGTTACTTTTGAGCTTGAAATTGAAAGCAGGCAAGTTTAATTTTTGCATGATTCAAAAGTACATGTTTTTTTCTACAATAAGGTCTTTCGATTATTTGATTAAAAGAGATACAAAAGTATATGAATGAAGTAACACATCTTATAAACGATATAAAAAATGGTAATTATAAGCCTATTTATTTTTTAATGGGTGAGGAGCCATACTATATTGATAAAATATCTGAATATATTGAAAATTCCGTGTTGGATGAGTCTGAAAAAGAATTTAATCAATTAGTTATGTACGGGCGAGATGTTTCTATTGAAGAAATAGTATCTGCGGCTAAGCGTTTTCCTATGATGTCGAGTCATCAGGTTATTATCGTCAAAGAAGCACAGGATTTAAGTAGAACAATTGATAAAATAGAATCTTACGCCAGTCAACCACAACCATCAACTATATTGGTTTTTAACTATAAATACAAAAAGCTAGACAAACGTAAAAAAGTATATAAAGTTATTGAAAAAAATGGCTTGTTCTTTGAAAGTAAAAAATTATATGATAACCAAGTTTCAGATTGGATAAGAAAGATTCTAGGAGGGAAAAAATATCAAATAGAACCAAAAGCAGCTCAAATGCTTGTGGAGTTTCTTGGGACTGATTTAAGTAAAATAAGTAATGAGTTAGAAAAGCTAATTTCTGTTTTGTCGAAGGAAACTATAATTAATCCTGTTCACATTGAAGAAAATATTGGTATTTCGAAAGACTTTAATAATTTTGAATTACGAAAAGCTATAGGGAGTAAGAATGTTTTGAAGGCAAATCAAATTATAAAATATTTTGGAGAGAATCTGAAAAATAATCCTTTAGTAATGACCATATCTCTATTAAATAGTTTTTTTACACAGCTTTTGATGTATCACGGCTTAAATGATAAATCTAAAGCATCTGTTGCTAAAAATTTAGGAGTGAATCCTTATTTTGTAGAAGACTATGTCGTAGCTGCACGTAATTATCCAATGCGTAAAGTATCAAAAATAATTACTCTTTTGAGAGATGCTGATATGAATAGTAAAGGGGTTGGCAATAATACTTTGACACAAATTGATATTTTAAAAGAGTTATTATTTAAGATTTTGCATTAATTTTTGGAAAAATAGTGTACTGACCTTCTTGAAATTATATTTATAAATACTCTAAAGATTCAATGAAAATTAATATTTAAGTTTAGCCAGGAATGCTATAGTTACGCCAAATAATATTCATATAAGATATGATTTAAAAATTACTTAACTGTTATTCTCTATAGAATTTTACTCCAGCGAGTTCTCATTTCTGTTCCTATTTTAATGAAATCGTCTTCAATAACTCTAAAATTGCCAGAGGAGGCATTTGGTGTAATAGAATCTATCTTTATTTGAAAATCGTCATATTTTGTAGAAAAAGCAAACCCCTTTTTTATGCCATCATTAGCTCCTTTATTTAAATAAATCCTTAAAAAGGTGAATTCATTCTGGTACTTACTTTTTTCAACTCTTTTTTCAGTTTTTATTATTTTTGCAGATATAGGCTCATTCAAAAAATAAGTTCTCCATTGTTTTGGAATTTGATCTATGTTTAAACCTGGTTTAGTATTATTTTTTTTCTTGTTTTTTCTTTTAAAATAATAATCTCCTTCACTAGGTTCAATTCCTGAATTGAAAAAAGAAGCAAAATGTTGAAAATCATTTTTTTCATCATAACTTGCTAATGAATTGAATTGATCAGATAGTAGGTACTCATAATCATTCCATTTAATTATATAATATTTCGTGTTAATTTTAGAGCTAACTTGCTTGTAAGGGAATCTATTTGATTTTTCCTTAAAATCAGAGTTTAATTTATAATGGGCAATTTCTAATTCTTTAGGGGTCAAGATGATATTGTTTTCGTCTTTTTGATAGCTACCAAAATATTTTTTTGTAGTCCTGTCTCCATTTACTCTGAAAATATTTTCCGTAACGATAAATTTATTATCCTTAAAAAAATCGATTTTTTTTGAATAGTTTATACTTTTAAAAGAATAGTTAAAAATACTTTTATTCTGCTCTAAGTTTGTTTTCTTTTGAATTTCTTTTGAATTTCTTTTATGGATGCAAGAACTCAAAAGTATTATTGTACCTGAGATTAATATTATCGCGTTTAAGTTTTTCATAATCCTTTCTGTCATCTAATTGTCGCTTAATATATGAGAGGAATATATATGCTTAAAAGGAAGGGATATATATGTTCTTGAAAGAACAATATTTTAGTCTTTTAAAATTCCCCTTTAAAATAATACGCAAATATAAACTAAAGTCACGAATTTGAATATTTTATGATTGTAAATATTAGTTAATATTTACTAATTGTCTTTTTAAAATATTACTTACTTTTTTAGGTCTTAATTGATCGCTGTATTTTACTTTTTTTCAATTTCTGTTAAAAGTTTGTTAGAAATTATATTAGCTGCTACTTTAGACCCTTTTAGAGAAGGGTTATAACCATCTTTTGAGTAATAGTCAAATTTATTGTTAAGATCAAAATGATTTTTCCATTTTTTTCCAACTGGTAGTAAAATAGCATTATTAACTTTTGCTGCCTCAGAATAATTTACTATAACTTTATTAAAGTCATTGTAGTTTTTGCGAGATGGCCATACCATAAAATAACATAGCTTAGTATTATTTATACTACAAAGTTGTTTGAATTTTTTTCCAACTTCAATAAGGGTACGTTTTTCAGCTATTGAGGCTGAAGGCCCCTGTTGAAGAATAACAAAAGAGGGTTTTTTATTTGAAATTATTTTTTGAACTCTCCCTCCATTCCAATGATCTGTTATTGTATATTTCGGGTAAGCGACCATTTCAATATTGAGTTTTATCTTTTTTTGATTCATAGATCGTTTAATTAACTTTGGAAGATTATTAAAATAGGTTAGACTATTACCTATAAATAAGATACTAATTTCTTTTTTATCAGAATTACTATTTTTAATATTCTGTGAAAACGTGTAATTAGATAAAAAATAGACTAAAATGATCAAATTTTTTAATTTTAAATAATTCATTTCAAATGATTTTATTACCATTAGTCTATGCTATATATATTGTTGTAAGATAGGGGACTCGAGAAGAAATTCCTATGTTAAATACACTTTTTAATATAGTTAATTAAAATGAGGTAATTGAAAAAAATCGATAGAATTCAGTAATAGACCTATGGTTATCCAAATATGTGGATTTAATTTGAGCTAATTATAGATTGATGATTGGTTACTCAGATAAAGATTTTTTGTTATTAATTATAACTGACCACCGAATAACGATAGTTCGATAAAATTAATGACCAATCAATTCTTAATTTTTTTTATTCAATTTAATTCGTTCATTTCTATTTGCTATTTCCCACGCAGTGTGAAATATTAAACGAGTTCTTGATTCAAGTAATTTATAGTTGATTTTATCAGGAGTGTCAGTTGGTTTGTGATAATCATCATGGATCCCATTGAAATAAAATATGATTGGAATATTATGTTTAGCAAAATTGTAATGATCAGACCTGTAATAAAAACGATTTGGGTCATTTTCATCATTATATCTATAATCAAGATCTATGTTGAGGTATTTTCTATTAATAGACTCAGAAATATTATGAAGTTGAGAGCTTAATTTATCAGAGCCAATTAGATAAATATAGTTAGGTTTTCCTTTATGAATATCATCGACTCTACCAATCATATCAATGTTAAGGTTTGTAATAGTATTGGATAATGGAAAAATAGGATTTTCCGTGTAATACTTAGAACCTAATAAACCTTTCTCTTCACCTGTAACGTGCAAAAGTAAGATAGACCGTTTTGGTCCTTTTCCTTCATCAGATGCTTTTTTAAAAGCTTCTGCAATTTCTAAAACAGCTACGGTACCTGAGCCATCATCATCAGCTCCGTTATAAATTTTACCATCTTTAGAACCAATGTGATCTAGATGAGCGGATATGACAATTATTTCCTCAGGTTTTTCAGTCCCCTTGATTAGGGCCACTACATTTTCTGAGTTTTTTAGAGGTTTTTTTCCAAAAACATTTTTAGTAAAGTATTGTGAAGGAACTTTTTGATAATAGTTATTGTCATTTTTTGGAGATTTAATGCCGTTTTTTAAATAAAAATTCTTTAGATACTCACTGGCTTTTTTTTGACCAGGTTCGCCTGTATCTCTTCCTTCAAATTCATCAGAGGCATAGACGAATAAATGCTTTCCAAGATCTTTAGCTGTTATTGTTTCAGCATATTTAGTTGAATAATCAACGGTTATTTCTTTATCAGTACTTATAGTTTCTTTACTTGTACTACATGAAATACATGCAAAGAAAATAGCGAAAGGGAGTAAATTTTTTATCAATTGTTAATAATGTTTAAGGTTTAGTTAGTTATAGTTTTATAATTTGGTTAACATATAAAATTAACTTTTCTTTATTACGAACTGTTCTAATTTTTTGTTAAAACTTATCAGTTCAATGGGAAATAAAGAGCTAAAAGCATTTTTATTAATTAACTCCTTTACAGTTCCTTGGTGAGTTTTGTTTTCAGATAACAAGATTAAATTATCTGCTAGTTGTATTGCTAGGTTAACTTCATGTGTTGATATAATAATTGTTTTTTTTGCGGTTTTAACAAGTTTTTTTAAAAGAGAAAAAACTTTAAATGTATGATGAATATCTAAATGAGCAGTAGGCTCATCTAGGATAATAATTTCAGTATCTTGTGCTAAAGCACGTGCAATCATAACCCTTTGTAATTGACCATCACTTAACTCGTAAAAATACTTATTTTTTAAATGTGAAATTTCGGTTATATCAATTGACCAGGATATTTTTTTTAATTGCTCAGGTGATAATTTATCAATCCAGTTGGTATATGGTTGTCTTCCCAAAGCGACTAACTCAAATACCGTTAATTGACTTAAGGGAAGTCGTTCTGTTAATACAACGCTTAATTTAGTAGCTAATTGTTTATTAGTGTATTGCTCAATATTCTTACCGTCGAGCAGGATATCTCCATTCAAATGCTTTTGTATTTTTGAAAATGAACGTAGTAAAGTTGATTTCCCAATGCCATTTCGTCCAAGTATAGCAAAAAACTTTCCTTTTTCCAATCGCAAGTTTATGTCTGATGCAACAATCTTCTTGTTTTTTTTTGACCCAAAGCCAATAGATAAATTTTTACTTTCAAGTATGATATTATTTTCTCTATTATGCATAAACTTTCTTTTTTCTAATCAACAACCAAATAACCACAGGAGCTCCAAATAATGAAGTTATGGCATTAATAGGAAGAGTAAATGAGCTGTTTGGTATTTGTGCAATACAATCGCAGATTAATAGTAATATAGCACCTAAAATTGCTGAAGCAGGTATTAAAATTTTATGATTTGAGCTTACAAAATAAATTTTAGCTAGGTGAGGTGTTGCTATTCCGACAAATCCAATTGGACCTGAAAACGCTGTTATTACTCCGGTCATAAGACTAGTTATTAATAAAATAATATTTCTATATAGTTTAACATTTAAGCCTAAGCTTTTTGCATAATTTTCACCTAGTAACAAGCTGTTTAATGGTTTGATAATTAAGAGTATGCCAACAATACTAATGATATAAAAAACAAAAAAAACTAGAATTTCATTCCATGTTAAATTACCTAAGCTCCCTAAACTCCAATATTGATATTGTTGAATTTTATTAGCTTCACTCAAATAAGAAAGGACATTTATAACTGAAGAAGTTAAAGAGCCAAACATTAATCCAATAATCAAAATAGACATGGTGTTTCTAACTTTGTTAGCAGCAATTATAACCAAAGAAAGAACGACAAATGCGCCAATACTAGCCGCTATTGTGATTGACCAGTTAGAAACTACAAAAGTTTCCCAAAAACTTCCAAACAGAGCAGAACCTAAAATAAAAAGAGCTACACCAAGGCTAGCTCCTGATGAGATACCAAGAACAAATGGCCCAGCTAACGGATTTCTAAACAAGGTTTGCATTAAAAGCCCACTTATTGACAAGCCTGATCCAACCATAATAGCTGTAATGGCTTTTGGAAGCCTGTAGTCGATTACTATTATATCCCAGCTATTTTTAGGAGGTTCACCAATTTCCATAAGAATCGAGATGATTTTAGAAACAGGTATATGAACAGAGCCTAAACTTATATTTAGCAGTAAGAAGAGAAATAACGATAGTAATAGTAGGGCAAAATGCTTTGTGTATGTTTTAGAAATATTCAAGTATTTATGATAATTTCGAGAGGAAAGTAATTAACTTGGTAATGGCCAATCCACGATGACTAATTTTATTTTTTTCCTCTGAGGACATTTCAGCAAAAGACAACTTAGAACCATCGGGCTTAAAAATAGGATCATAGCCAAAACCTTTTTCTCCTTGTTTGCTATGTAAAATTTCACCTTTACATATTCCATCAAATAGAAATTGACTACCATTTAAATTTAAACAAATTGAAGTTTTAAAATGAGCCTTTCTGTTATCAGTAGTCTTTAACTCATTTAATAATTTTGAGATATTATTTTCAATATTTACAGGCTCACCAGCATAGCGAGCTGAATATACTCCAGGGTTTCCGTTTAAAGCGTTTACTTCAAGACCTGTGTCATCAGCGAAACAATTATATTGATAATTTTCTGAAATATGATTTGCTTTTATTTTTGCATTTCCTTCTAAAGTAGTTGCAGTTTCTGGAATTTCTTCAAAACAATTAATATCTTTAAGAGATAATAATTCAATAGTTTTGGGTAGCATCTTCTGCACTTCAGCTAATTTATTTAAATTATTTGTAGCAAAAACAAGTTTCATTTTATATTAATTCTGATTGTTTTTAAAAAAAGTGTATTTGTTACCTTTCAGCAAAGGTAAACTTTTTTGCCTTTATATTAATCTTTAAATAAAAAACATTAGACTTAAATCGGTGAAGAAAAAAAATGTTTTCTGGGAAAATTAAGTACATTTTAAATTCTATTTAATAAGAATTTTTAAAAGTTAATTTATATCTTAAAAAAATATCATAAATACTTAATGCTCTGAATAAGCTATTTTATTCTCATAGCAACATTAGAAAATTGTTTTCTATGCCTTCAGAATTTTAGAATTAATAATAAGAATTTATTCATGATGATACGGCTCGTTTTTGAGAATAGTATATCCTCTATATATTTGTTCTATAATAAAAAGACGAATCATTTGATGAGAAAAAGTCATTTTTGATAGAGATAATTTTCCATTTGCTTTTTGGTAAACTTTTTCCGAGAATCCATAAGGTCCCCCAATAGTAAATACCAATTGTTTGACACTGGAATTCATTTTTTTCTGAAGATATTGAGAAAATTCTATAGAAGTATATTGTTGTCCTTTGTCATCTAGTAAAATAAGTTGGTCAGTTGATTGAAGTCTATTAATAATTAACTCTCCTTCTCTTTCTTTTTGCTGTTCTTCATTAATGTTTTTTATATTTTTTAAATCTGGAATTATTTCTATATCAAATTTTATGTAGCGTTTCAATCGCTTCTGATATTCATTAATAAGTTGTAGTAATTGTTTGCTGTCAGTTTTGCCGATTACAAGTAGTTTTATCTTCATACAGTAAAACTACAAATGTTTTAATAAACTAAAAAGACAAAGAGGGTACTATAAAAAGTTACTCCTCTTTGTCAGCTTAAATTAGGGGAAATTATATAGCTGATGCTCTTGTTTGAGCAATAATATGATCATTTTCAATAGAACTTCTACTAACACATTGCGTTAATGATTTTTCCTAATTCATTCTTAATTGGAACACCACCTAGAAATGTAATCAAACTATTATTCGAATGTTCTATGTTGTGTAAAGTTTGACCTGGCTGAGATAGTTTTCTAAATAAACCAGAATCTGTATTAAAATAACATGTTGCCTTTACTTTTTTTATAGAAATACCAAGTGAGCCTAGCCAAGCACTGTCCATCTTTTTAAGTGTATCCAAGTTTTAAGTGTATCCAAGTTTGCTTCAGTACCTACAATAGTAATATTCATTTTAGTATTAATTAGTATTGAGTTTTGCTTGGCTTTAGTAATAGCTTTTTCTGCCTGTTCTATTGTTATACTCATTATTATTTATTTCAAATGTCAATAGTTATGTTGCAAAGATATATCTTAAGTTGTTTGAACATATTACTAAAAAGGCTCATTTTTTTTATGAAAAAAGCTCACTGTCAAAATTATTATGTAGCTATTTATGAATAATTCACTTGTATTGAATTATACGATTTTTATAGCGTTAATTAAGAAAGTTATATTGTTTACAAATTAAAAAATACTATAATATTAGGTTGGATAGATATTTAATTCTATGGAAATTAATTATCCATTACAGTAGTATTAAATAGCTCCTTTATAATAGTATATTTTGCCTGTAATAGCATATTCAATAGCCATTCCTATGAGAGCACCAAGTTCATATCCTCCAAAGCCATTACCAAGAGCACCTCTTAAAACATTAGGCCTGCCAGCAGAAACAAAAACTGTTCCTCTTCTTTTTCCAACTTCAGGTTTGTGAATTTTAACTTTAACATTGTTTGATTTCAAAACATCTTTTGTAATTAACTTTTCTTTGTAACTATATGAAATATTGTCAACATCCTCAATAGAAAATTCTGTTTGTTTATATATTACGTGAGAGTTGTCAAAAGAGTAATAACCATTCATTTTATCGTGATGTGATACATTTGTAAAAAGGGAGCTTATTTTATCGTTATATCTTTTTATTTCGTTTTTTACAAATTCAATTTCTTCTATAACAATTCGTCTGAATTTAATTAATTGTAAAAGTTCTTCTGAGTGGTCATCTATTTGTGCTGGATGAGACAAAATATTTAGATTCGTATTAATCGTGAATTTATTATAGTGTTCTATTATATCTCTTAATGTTTCTTGTATTTCAAGAATGTAAAAGAAAATATCTATAAAAAAGGTGTCTTTTTCTGTATATCCTTTGGGTGGTAAAAAAGGAATAGGCATTTGATCTATTTCTGATGTTGGGAAAAGACTACTCTCTCTGTTGAGAGTTTTCTTTTTAAAAAATTTTTTAAATTTTTGTTCTTTATTTTTTTGATGAATTAACACGTTGTTCTCAATTTTATTTTCTGAATACTTTTTATAAGCAAGTAATGAGATAGCTTGATTTTTTTTTAATAGCATTGAAATATTATTTTTCGTTTCTTGAATAGAATTTTTTTTATTTTCTGTACTGTATCTTTCTATGTTGTCTTCACAACCTGAAAAGAATATAACGAATATGTAAATAAGTAAGGTTTTTAATTTAGTTTTCATTTTTTTAGTTTATTTGATATACCTTCAAATCAAGCTAAATTTTAATTATTTTTAATAATCATGTAATATGAATTGATGGTAAATTGAAACAGTGTAAGTGGGGTGAAGGTAGCTGGGTTGATTAAACCTTTAAAATTGTGAAACTTTATAATCTTAAAGGTTTAATCGGTTGGTTTACAGTGTTTTATTTGTTATATGTATCCCTTGTAATAATATATCTTTCCAGTAATTGCCCACTCTATAGTCATGCCTACTGCTATCCCTAATGAATAAGCTCCAAAGTTATTACCAAAAGTTCCCCTTAGCATATTGGGATGTCCAGCAGAGACAAAAACAGTACCTCTTCTTGTGCCAACTTCAGGTGGGCGTATTTTTATTTTTGGGTTTTGAGATTTTAAAAAGTTTTTGGTTACTAGTTTTTCGGCATAACAATATGAAGCATTATGTATGTCTTCGATAGAAAATTCAGATTGGCTATATGGTAAATGAGTGTTGTCAGAGGAATAGTATCCTGACATTTTATGACTTCTATTTGTGTTTGGGAAAAAATTATTTATTTCTTGATTATATTTCTTTATTTCATTTTTCAAGAAAGTAATTTGTTGTCTAATTTCGTGTCTTAACCTCATAAGTTTCCCTATGCCCTCAGAACCATGTAATAATGCCGGGTGTGATAAGGTGTGTAAATTAAAATTAATAGTAAATTTATTATAGGTATCCAATGAAGCTCGAAGAATCTCTTGCATTTCAAGAATATAAAAAAAAGCATTGTTAAAAAAAAGATCTACTTGATTTTTACCGCTTGGTGGTAAAAATGGAGTAGGCATTTGTTCTGTCTTTATAGTAGCTATTTCATTAAATTCGGTTGATTGTTCTCTAGAACTTCTTCTTTCTTTAATTTTTTTAATATTTAATCTTTTGTTATTATTTGAAATAAAGGGTGGTGTTTTATTTGAGGATTGAAAGGTAGTTAACTTGTAAAATTTTTCTGAAAGTATGGGGGAGACTTCCTTTTTGTTCTCAAAATATTCTGCTTGATCAATTGTTTTGTCTAATTCCAAATTATCTTGACATCCAGATAAAGTAATTATCGTTAATAGATTTATTATTATACTTTTTTTAAGTTTCATTTTTTTAAGTTTAAATATTTTAGAATTGAAATCTAAATAAGTTTTTTTTAAGTGTTTTGCGTCTTTCCTGAAGTTTTCATTTTTCAGATATTTTTTTAACACTTAATTTGGTTATATGTTTAAAATTCAATAGTTTAAAAATGAAAAGATAAAGGGTTATTTAAATTTAATTAATTGTTAAGGGTTAGGTTAACCTATTTAACCGATCTTTCACAATTCAACTATTATTTATTGCTTTTATCAATAAATCCCCAGTATATTTAAGTCTTGTTGTTATAAGAAAAATACTTGTCGTTTATGTCTTCGACTCAAAGTGCGATTTAATTTTTAAGAATCTTAGAGTTAACAAACAGGTAATAACTTGTTGTAATGCTCACTTCGACAAACGGTTATTGTTTTAAATTAATTAAAGAGTACTTTTTATTAATAGTTCAAACCTTTATAGTAGTATACTTTTCCATTAGTGCAATAATCGATAGTCATATTTAAAACTGACTTAAGTGGGTATTTAATATTTTGTTTTTTAATAAATTCCCTCATTTGTTTGTTTTTTCTAGAAACGAAAATTGTGCCTTTTATTGCTCCACGTTTAGTTTTGTATAATTTGGATCTAATGTTTTTTGATCTAAGAATATCTTTGGAAATTATTTGATGTCTATAATTAAAAGACAAAATATTGATGTCTTCGGGTGTAAATTGATCCCTTACGAATCGAAAATGAGAATTATCAAAAGAGTAATAACCAGCCATTTTATGCCTAACGCAAACCTTTTCAAAATAAGTGTTAATTTTATTGTTGTACTCAATTATTTCATTGTTAACAATGTTTATTTTTTGTATGACAGCATGTCTTAACTTTAATAAGTTTAATAAATTTTCGGATTCATAAAGAAGCGATGATTTCGATAATACTTTTAAATTATACTGGATGATAAACTTATTATAGCACTCTAATATTTCTCTCAATATTTCTTGTATATTTAAAATATCAAAAAATGTATTTCTAAAGAATATATCTTTTTCGCTTTTGCCATTTGGGGGTAAAAATGGAGTTGCAATCTGTTTTAACTCTAATATTGGAAGTCTATTTTTAAAATTTCCTATGATTTTTATTAGTTGTTCATTCTCTAAAACAATAGATGAATTTGCTTTTCTAATTGTTAAATGGTGAATTTTTTCAGAAAGTGAAAAAATAACTTGCTTCGTTTTTAGAAAAGAAAAACTTTCCTCCTTCAAATTACTTTCATCCAAGTTATCTTGACAATTATAAGCTATGATTAGAAATATAAGGGTAAAACATAATTTTAATCTAGTTTTCATTTTTTAGCCTTTAAAAGATTTCTGAGGGCTTAAGCTAATGAAGTTTTTTTAACTAATTTGTTTTTATTGTTGTTTTTTTTAACTCTTTTGTGTATTGTTTTGTTTTTCAGGAAAAAAAACTCTAAATATATTTAGAGCTTTTTTATCTGTTGAAATTTTCAATAGTTAGAGTAAGTAATCTAATTACCTTGGTAATAGTATATTTTCCCTGTTATGGCATATTCTATTGTCATGCCAACGGCCAAACCAAGATTGTATGCTCCAAAATCATTACCAAATACACCCCTAATAGTATTGGGTTTACCAGGAGTAATAAAAACCGTTCCTCTTCTTTTTCCAACTTCTGGTTTGTGAAGCCTTAGCTTTGGAGTTTTCAATTTTAAAATATTTTTATCTATTAGTTTAAAATGATAACTAAAAGCCATGTTACTAACTTCTGTAATAGAAAATTCGTCTTGATTAAATACTTTATGAGTGTTGTCAAAAGAATAGTATCCTGCCATTTTATGATGATAACTTATTTGAGGGAAATGATTATCAATTGTATTGTTGTAATTAAGTATTTCATTTCTAACGAATGCAATTTCTTTTAGAATTATTTTACGAAATTTTATTAATCTTATAAAATCATCGGAGCTGTATATTTGCGCAGGATGTGTTAAAAAATTTAAATTGGTATGGATTGTAAATCTGTTGTAATGTTCTAATAGGTCTCTTAGCGCTTCTGTCATTTCAAGAAAATTAAAAAATCGATCTATAAAGAGAACATCTTCTCTACTGTTACCGTTTGGAGGTAAATAGGGAGTAGGCATTAGATCTATTTTTTCAGTTGAATGTACAATTAGTTTTTTCTTTGAGTAATTTGGTTTTAAATTATCTAAATCAATCTTTACAGAATTTAAATAAGACAATTCATGAATTTTTTTAGAGATTGAAGTTATGGTGTGTTTTAAATTTGAGAAAGAAATGTTGTTTTTAGATTGTTTTTGAAGATCTAGCTCACTTTGACATCCATTAAGCGAATAAATGATAATTAATATAAAACCTATTTTTAAGTTAACCATGATTTCTTTTTTTATGTTCATTGAAGTTGTAAATATTAAATCGCGTTTTTATAGTAGTATATTTTGCCAGTTATAGCATATTCTATTGTCATACCAACAGCAGCACCAAGTGCGTATGCTCCCAGGTCTTCTCCAAAAGTTCCTCTAACAATATTTGGTTTACCAGCAGTAACAAAAACAGTTCCTCTTCTATTCCCAACTTCTGGTTTGTGAAGTTTTAATTTTGGGCTTTCAGATTTTAAAATATTTTTAGTAATTAATTTTTTATGATAGCTATAGGAAAAATTATCCACATCCTCAATTGAAAATTCCTCACGGTTGTAATTTAAATGTGTATTGTCAAAAGAGTAATAACCAGACATTTTATGGTAATGACTTATTTTAGGAAAATAAAGATTTATTTTACGATTGTAATTGTTGATTTTATTCTTCAGAGACTCAATTTCGTTTATAATAATTCTTCGAAAATTGAATAGTCTTGAAAGGTCATCAGAAAATAAATGTATATAGGCTGGGTGTGACAACATATTTAAATTAGTTTTTATAGTAAACGTATTGTAATTTTCTAACATGTTTCTTAATAATTCTTCGTTCTCAAGAATTTTAAAAAAAGTATCTCTAAAAAAAAGATCATCTTCACTTTCTCCATTTGGGTATAAATAAGGGATGGGCATATGTCCTATTTTTGGTACAGGAAAATTATTGTTTATTCCTTTTGAAAGATGAGTCTTTATGTTTTTTTCTGATTTTTGATAAAAATTATTATTGTTAAAAATCCTTTTTTTATTGTTTGGGTTATCGAACTGTTCCGTATCCTGACATCCAAGTAAAATAAGGGAGCTTGCAAGGTGTAATATTAATTTAGTGTTCATTTTTATTAGTTTAATGGTTCTGAGACTGAATCTAACTAAGGTTTTTAGATGGTAACGATTTTTGTTATATTTTTCATTGAGTTTACTCATAAAAGAAATTTTTGTTAAATAGAATTGTTCATTTTTTAGTTAACTAGATTATTTATAGAAAGAGTGTTTAATTTTTAATTAATGTTTTTTGCTGTTTTTGTTTATATAAGATGTGTTTTAGATAAACAATAACCCCTTGATTAAACTGTATCTGTTGATTAAAAAAATATAATTAAATTATATTTTGTGTTATATGTGTTTGTTTTTTAGGTTTGTTTATTGGTTTTTTACATACCGTATTGAATTACAGATTGTAAAATATTTTGTTTTAAAATATTTGTTAAAAGTTAAACTTAATTGAGGTTATATGTGTTTTAATTACTACATTTGTTTCAACAAAACAAGATAAGTTTTATGAAAAAAATTAAAATAATAATGATTTCTAATCATTGATTTAAATAAGACATATAAAAAAGATAACATGTTATATGGAGATACAAAAAATTATGACAATCTAGTTGTTTTAAAAAAAGGTAAGCTAGTCGAGAAAAAGCTTTAACGAAAAGATTACCTTTGTTATTCCGTGTTATTTTTATTTCAAAATTGTAATTATTTAATGTTTTTAAATAAAAACTCTAAGAATTTATAATTCGGTTGTTAATAAACCACTGTTAGATGTAAAACAACTTCATGGTTCGTAATAATTTTTAAATCAAATAAAGATATTAATAAAAACTATTTGTAATAATATAATTCACCAGTAATGGCATATTCTATGCACATTCCTACAAGTTTACCAAGTTCACAGGCTCCAAAGTCATTACCAAAAGTACCCCTTATAACACTAGGTTTAGAAGAGTTTACAAATACAGTTCCTCGTCTAGTACCTACTTGTGGTTTATGAATTTTTGATTTATGCTGACCTGTGGTGAAAAATTTATTAGATATAAGTCTTTTTCCATAACTAAAGCTGAAATAATCAACGTCTTCTATTGAAAATTCTTCTAGATTACTAACGATAATATGAGAATTATCAAAGGAATAGTAACCAGCCATTTTATGGCCATGACTTACATTAGGAAAAAAATAACTAATTTCATTGTTATATAAATTTATTTTTTCTCTTACAATTTGTATTTCACGTTTTGCTTCTTTAACAAAACGTCTTAATTTAACGAAGGAATCAGAATCATCGATATCATGTAATTGAGCTGGGTGAGATAGTTTTAATAAGTTATTGTTTATCATAAAAGTGTTATACTTTTCTAAATAATCTCTTAGATCTTCTTTTCTATCAAGAATATAGAAGAAAGCGTCTTTGTAGCGAATATCTAATTCACTTTTGCCACTGGGAGGTAAGTATGGAGTAGGCATTATCTCCAAATCATATGTAGGAAATTTTTGTTTTGTCTTTTTAGAATTGTAAGTTCTGTTCAAATGAATGCTTGTAGGAGGTTTACTTTTACCGGGGAAGGATAATAAATCTTGTTTTTTCTCAGAAAGTAGCTCCGCTTTTTGAATTGCATCGAACTCAAAGTTACACTCGTCCATCGAGGTTTTTAATTCTAGGTCTTTTTGGCATGCAAAAAATAAACTTAGTGTAATGGTAAGTAATTGTGTTTTCAATTTAATTTTCATGTTTTGTTTATTAAAATATTTTGGGGAAATCTAATAAAGAACTCAGATTAAAAAAAATTCATATTTTAATTTAGTTTTTTGTTTATCAGTGAGTACTATTTATATTCATTTTTTTTAAATTAATTTTTCTTCTGTTGTGTCGAGTTAAGTGCAAGTGAGGGATAATAAGCGAATAAAAGGAAATGATTTCCTATCGTAGAATCATCAACGATTTCAGTGTGTCATAGGAAATAATTTAGCTGCTTATAAAGCATTTTTGTAATAGTATATTTCACCTGTAATAGCATATTCAATGGTCATTCCAATAGCAACTCCGAGAGAATAACTACCAAAATCGTTGCCAAATACTCCTCTAATAATATTGGGTTTTCCAGGAGAAATAAAAACAGTTCCACGCCTGGAACCAACTTGAGGTTTTTGAAGTTTTAGTTTTGCGTTTTTTGCTTTTAATAGGTTTTTAGTAACTAGTTTTCGATGGTAGCTATATGAAAAATTATCGACATCTTCTATAGAGAACTCATTTCTATTAAATTTAATGTGTTTATTATCAAAGGAGTAATATCCGGCCATTTTACATTGATAACTTATATTAGGAAAGTCTATTTCAATTAAACTATTGTATTTTAATATTTCATTTTTTACAAATTTAATCTCTTTTATCATTAGACGCCGATAAGCTAATAATTTTGGAAGCTCTTCTGAAATGTGTATCTGTGCGGGATGCGATAAGACATTCAGGTTGGTGTGGATTGTAAATTTATTATAATGTTCTAGTAAGTTCCTTAAAGATTCTTTTATATCTAGTATGTAAAAAAAACGATTTTTGTAGAACAAATCGGCTTCACTATTTCCATTGGGGTGTAAATAAGGGGTTGGCATTTGTTCTACTTCAGGGAGTTGAAATCCCTTTTTCGTCCCTTTTACTTTTGAAAAAATAATTTTTTCACGTTGCTTTAATTTGTTTTCTGTCTTATCGAGCCGTTTATTTATTTTAAAAGTTTCACGCTCTTCAGGGGAGAAGAGTATTTGTGTATCGTCTTGACATCTGTAAATACTTACAATCATCAAAATAATTACTGTTGTTTTATTCATATTTGATAAGTTTTAAAAATAGTTGAAAAGAGGAAGGGAATTTTATTAAGTCGAATTTAGTTTTCTTAATATATAAAATAAAGATAGAATTGTGATAATTTTTATAACAGTCTGGAAACTTTATTGAATTTTCCAAAATATTTTTTAGACTATAAAATCTAATTCTATATTGAATTTTTATAATAATAGATCTTGCCCGAAATAGCATATTCAATGGTCATGCCGATAGTAGCTCCCAAAGCATACCCTCCAAAATCATTTCCTAGTGTTCCTCTTATAATATTTGGTTTCCCTGCATTTACAAAGACAGTTCCTCTTCTCGAGCCAACTTCAGGTTTTTTAAGTTTTAGTTTTGGATTTTTTAATTTCAAAAGATCTTCGTTAACTATTTTTTGGTGAAAACAATAAGAGAAGTTGTCTATGTCTTCGATTGAAAATTCAAACTGATTATACAGAAAGTGAGAGTTATCATAGGAATAATATCCTGCTTTTTTATGATTAATACTTACGTTTGGGAAGTAAGTATTAATTCTAGAATTATAGTTACTTATTTCATTTTTTACAAAATCAATTTCCTCAGAAACAACGTTTCTCAACTTGATTAGGTTCTTAATTTCAGTAGAATTGTGTATTTGTGCTGGATGGGATAAAAAGTTTAGATTAGTCTTGATTGTAAACTTATTATAGTACTCAATTAAGTCTCTTAGGGTTTCTTGCATTTCAAGAATTCGAAAGAAAATATTTTTAAAATATAGATCAATACCACTACTCCCGTTTGGATGTAAAAAAGGAGAGGGCATTTGTTCTATTTTGAATACAGGGAGTTTATTTCTAAAATCTTTTGAATTACGACATGAGCTTCCTTGTTTAATAAGAATATTATGTAGGTCTTGTAAGGTGGATAATTGTTTTATTTTTTTTGAAAACATGCTCGTTTTTTTTTGAGCTTCATAAAAAAGAGTATCAGTGTTTTCTTGCTTTTTTAGCATCAAGTCATTTTGGCAGGAGTAAAATAAGGACAGTGTAATGAGTATATGTGTTATTTTCGCTGTTATATCTACGATTATAAGGTGGTTGATCGTTTTATTTATTTTATATGATTTTTTATTAATATTATTTAATAATGAGGAGTGTAGTTTTGATTTCATATGTTATGTTAACGTTGTATCTTAATACAAGAGAGCGTTATTTCTAGATTTAATTTTTTAAAAGAATAGTAAAATAAATATGATTTTTATTAGTCGCATCTATACACGTTTCTATAGTGATATATTCTACCAGTTATTGCGTACTCAATGGCCATTCCGATAGCTACGCCAAGAGAATAACTTCCAAAATCATTTCCTAGTGATCCTCTTATAACATTTGGTTTTCTGGAATTTAAAAAAATAGTGCCTCTTCTTTTGCCTACTTCTGGTCGATGAAGATGAAGTTTAGCATTTTTTTCTTTTAGAACATCTTTGGTGATGAATTTTTTATGGTAAGAGTAAGAGAAATTGGAAATGTCTTCAATAGAAAATTCAGATTCATTATAGCTAATATGAGAGTTGTCAAAAGAATAATATCCGGACATTTTTCGTTGATGGTTCACATCAGGAAAGTATAAATTAATTCTCTGGTTGTAATAATTTACATGCTCTTTGACAAAAGTTATTTCGTCTATTGCAATTTGCCTAAATTTAGTAACTAATATAATATCATCGGTTTGTGGTAAGGTATTTGGGTTTTTCAAGATGGTTAAATTGAGTCTTATAACTAATTTGTTATATCCTTCTATTAATTCTCTTAAAGTTTCTTGCATTTCAAGAATATTAAAAAACATGTTTTTAAAGAATAAGTCGTCTTTGCTATTGCCATTTGGAGGTAAAAAAGGGGTGGGCATTTCATCTATTTCTGGTGTTGGAATTCCTTTTTCTGATTCTTCTAATAATTTTTTTAAGTTTTCTTGCATTCTATCAAGACTTATGAATATTGGATTTTTAACACTTGTCTTTTCTTTATCTCTTTGAGCGTTTGAAAAAGAGTGATTTGAAAGGCTTTTCTTTTTGTGAAAAGAAAGATTTTGTATTTTATTTGCGAGTGTGTGTATTTCATTTTTTACTGCTTTGAAATCAATATTGAGTTCAATGTCATTTTCTGCTAAATAATCGGTGTTTATATCATTTTGACATCCATTTAATAGAAAAAGTGTAATGTAAATAAATACATTGTTTAGCTTGAAATTCATTTTGTGTTGTATTTAATTTTAGGGGCGCGAAGCTAGTGAATAAAAGCTTTTATCTGTTTTTTTAAATAAAAATAACAATAAAGGTCTTTTTTGTTTGAAAAATTATTTTTTTTGCTTTTGTAAAGGTATATGGGGATTAAATTCTTTAAAATTTTCTATTAAAAAGTTTACTTTTACCCGAACAATTTAACACTATGATATCTAGAGAACAATTTAATAAAGAATTAGATTTAATTATTGCAAATGCAATTAGAGAGGATGTGGGTGAAGGAGATCATACATCATTATCGTGCATACCAAAAGAGGCAAAAGGAAAAGCACAACTTTTAGTAAAAGATGAAGGGATTATAGCAGGGGTAGAATTTGCTAAAAAAGTATTTGATTATGTTGACAAATCAATAAAAATAGAAATCCTTAAGCAAGATGGGGACAGAGTTAAAAGGGGGGATGTAGTTTTGTATGTTTCTGGAAACTCTCAGTCGATACTAAAAGGAGAACGTTTAGTTTTAAATGCTATGCAAAGGATGAGTGCAATTGCAACAAAAACACGTTTTTATACAGATTTACTAAAAGGAACAAATACAAAAGTTTTAGATACTAGAAAAACTACGCCAGGTATAAGAGCCCTAGAAAAATGGGCGGTAAAAATAGGAGGAGGAGAAAACCATCGATTTGCTCTATACGATATGATAATGATAAAAGATAATCATATTGATTTTGCAGGAGGAATAACACAAGCTATAACAAAAACAAAAGCGTATTTAGCAGAAAAAAAATTAGATCTTAAAATTATAGTTGAAGCAAGAAACCTTGATGAAATTAGAGAAATACTTGATAATAAAGGGGTTTATAGGGTGTTGATTGATAATTTTAATTTCGAAGATACTCGAAAAGCAGTTAAGTTAATCGGCGATTCTTGTCTAACGGAATCATCTGGAGGTATTAATGAAGAAACAATCAGGAAGTATGCAGAATGTGGTGTTAATTTTATTTCATCAGGAGCAATCACTCATTCTGTATCTAATCTAGATTTAAGTTTAAAAGCAGTAGAAGAGTAATTAAAATAAAATTATATAGTTTTTAAGCTTAGAAAAAATCCATGTGACAGTGGGTAGCAAATAGTAAAAATGATTTCTTAAATAGTGTTCCTTAAGATAGGCGTTAAGATGTTAACAAATTCTTGATGTTTGTTTTTTAGTTTATATAATAAAAATAGTATTATTGTTGTGAAATTAGAAGTTTTCCCCAAATTTTATTGAATAACTAATGAAAGGATACTTAATACCGTTATGAATAAAAGTATCCATTAATCCTTAAGGAAAGATGAAAAAATACATTCTTTTTACAACTTTAACCTTTATATTAAGTTGCAAAACAAATAACAATTCAAAAGAGTCCGTAGTCATGGAAAAGATTGAAAATCCATTATTGGTAAAAAGTAATTTAGATTATGAGGCACCTGATTTTAGGAAAATAAAAAATAAGCATTTTATGCCGGCCATTATAAAGGGAATGGAGTTACAGAATAACAAAATAAGTGAAATAGTAAAGAATAAAGAGAAACCGAATTTTGAAAACACAATTTTAGCCATAGAAGAGAGTGATTCAGTTCTAGATAGAGCTATTTCAGTTTTTTATGCTTTAGCGGGTGCGCATACAAATGATACAATTAAGCAGATTCAGAAAGAATTAGCTCCGAAGCTATCAAATCATCAAGATGAGATATTACTTAACACTAAATTATT
The DNA here is from genome assembly GCF_057162725.1 of Tenacibaculum profundi. NCBI lineage: Bacteria > Pseudomonadati > Bacteroidota > Flavobacteriia > Flavobacteriales > Flavobacteriaceae > Tenacibaculum > Tenacibaculum profundi. The sequence continues at coordinate 1,297,152 of NZ_CM169894.1, read as the reverse complement.
TGATAAGGTAAAAGTAGTGTACCAAAATATAGAGAATGTAAAATTAGACGAAGAATCAAAACATTTAGTAAAAGAATATTACAAGAACTTTGTTAAAGCAGGAGCGAACCTTGCCGAATATAAAAAAAAGGAATTAAAAAAAATTAATGCAGAGTTAGCTAGTTTATCAAATGACTTTGGAAAAAAACTATTGAATTCAAGCAAAAAGGGAGGACTCGAAGTAACTAAAAAAGAAGATTTGGTAGGCTTATCTGAAGATAAAATTGCTTCTTTGGAGAAAGAAGGAGTTTATTCAATTCAACTAATTAATACCACTCAACAGCCATTACTACAATCTTTAGAAAATAGAGATACAAGAAAAGCTTTATTTGAAAAGTCAATACATAGATCGGACATTGGAAACTTTCAAACAAATGAATTAGTAAAAAAGATGGTTAAGCTTCGCGCAAAAAAAGCAAATATTTTAGGATTTGAAAATTATGCGAGTTGGAGTTTACAGGGTACAATGGCTTCAAGTCCAGAGAGGGTTTTTAAGATGTTTGATGGGTTGATTTCAGGTTCTTTAGAAAAGGTTAAATCAGAGGTAAAGGAGATTCAAAAAGAAATTGATAAAGAAGGAAAAGGTTTTAAATTAGCTCCTTATGATTGGAGTCACTATGCAGAAAAAGTACGTAAGTCAAAGTATAGTTTAAATGAAAATGAAGTAAAACAATATTTTGAACTAAATAATGTCCTAGAAAAAGGTGTTTTTTATGCAGCGACAAAGCTATACGGTCTTTCTTTCAAAAGACGTACGGATATTCCAGTCTATCATCCAGATGTATTAGTTTACGAGATTTTCGAGGAAGATGGTTCCAAGTTAGGGTTATTTTATGGGGATTTTTTTGCACGCGATAGTAAAAGAGGAGGTGCTTGGATGAGTTCGTTTGTTAAACAATCTAAATTAAGAAATCAAAAACCAGTTATTTATAACGTTTGTAATTTTCCAAAACCGGCAGAAGGTGAACCAGCTCTAATTAGTTTCGATAATGTAGAAACAACTTTCCATGAATTTGGACATGCTTTACATGGTTTTTTTGCAAATCAAAAATACGAATCAATCTCAGGAACAAGCGTTGCCAGAGATTTTGTAGAATTCCCATCTCAGTTTAATGAAAATTGGGCAACGCATCCTCAAGTATTAAATAACTACGCAATCCATTACCAGTCTGGAAAGGTGATTTCAGATGCGTTACTTAAAAAGATAAAAGATGCCGGAACGTTTAACCAAGGGTATTCTATGATTGAAAACTTATGTTCCTCTAATATAGATATGCAATGGCACACCATCACTGAAGATACAAACATTGAAAGTGTAGCGAAGTTTGAGGAACATGCTCTAGCTAAGATGAATTTGGAAGTCAAAGAGGTTCCTCCTAGATATAGATCGACTTATTTTGCGCATATATTTAGTGGCGGTTATGCTGCAGGATATTATTCTTATTTATGGACAGAAATGTTAAGTCATGATGCTTTCGATTGGTTTAAAAATAATGGATTGTTAAACCGTCAAAATGGACAAAAATTTCGAGAAGATGTTTTATCAAAAGGAAATACAATGGATTATGCAGAAATGTATAAAATATTCGCGGGAAGAGATCCAAAGTCTGAACCAATGTTGAAAGCAAGAGGATTGAAGTAAATTTGGCGATTACAATAAAAAAATATTGATCTAATAAAAAAGCGTTTTAAAATTATCATTAAATAATTTTAAAACGCTTTTTTAATTACTTGCTCGTTATAGTTTTACAAAGGATTTAGCATTTTTCTTATTGTTATTTAAGATGAAATGGTATATTCCTGGCTTTAATCCAGATATATCAATAATCGGAGAGTATTTTAATTTACCTTTCATTTTTACTTGCCCCAATGTGTTAATAATTTCAAAAACAGAATTCATAGGGGAAAAATTTGTTTTAATATTAATAGAATTGGTTGCTTGACTAGGAAATAATGTGATTTTATCCTTTTTGTTGAGTAATTTATTCGATTTTACCAAAGATAAATAGTTGTCATTTAGAATGTTTTGACTTTCCCTAGGTGAATAGTCTGACTCAGACGAAATAATAACAAAATAATCTTCAATTTCACCAGCGTCAAACTCTCCACATCCAGTGGCAGCTTTTGAGTCTGTTCGATAAGCTATTCGCATAGGGTAAATTTCTCCAAAAGGAAGGTCTTTTGAAAGCTTTATAGTTATTTCTTTACGAATGTAATTTGTGTTATATTGATCATGAAAAATAGTTGGGGGTGTGAAATGAACTCTTTCATCTTGTGTAAATGAACCATCCCAATTATAGTCAATAAATACAGCAAAGCTATAGTCCATTGAGTAATTCTCAGCTCCAATGTACAATGAATTTTCTGCATCAGCTTTAAATGTAAGGAGTGTATTCCACAGAAAATTAGAGTAAAATTGGTCGTTGTAATTCGAATAATTCATCATATTGACATCATCATTAACCATTATTTCTGAAATGTGGCCAGCTTTGTATTCGATGTCATCATCGTAATCGTTATTATCATATTGGTTTTCAGTATCATTTAATTCGGAAATACCAGTTTCACATGGTGTATAATGAAGGTTGTCTGGGATATATATAAAAGAATTATAATTAACTTCATTTTTATTACGGCATACTGCTCCAATTTGTATTTCGTGTATGGCACCAGGCTCCAATTGATCTAAAACAGCCTTTGTTTTTCCATCTTTAACAGTTTTTGTATGTTCATTTCCATTTTCCGATTTATATTTTATAATATATTCATAACTGTTAAAAGGTGCATCCCATTCAATCCAAACTTTGTTGTTTATTTCGACAATTTTTCTGTAGTTTTCAACAGTTCCACATACTAGTTCTTTATCAGATTCAGCCAACTTTCTTCTTGCACCACCGTCATCAAAAACAGTTCTCATTCTTTGTTTTTGTCCTTCTGTAAAAATACTCATCACTTCGTCATCAGAGTAGTCCATGAAGTTTTCTATCATATCTAAAGAACCGCATGACATATGGCTTTTTTGGATACCATAATTGGGAGCGTCTGAATTCGGAGTATCTGCGACAAAATCATCTTCTCTACAATCACCATCGCCCCAGATATGACGTAAGTTCAAATAATGACCAATCTCATGGGTTAAGGTTTTACCGAATTCTCTTGTAGGTTTTAAATCAAAAGATGAATTCCAACGTTTATTTCCAAAGCATTTTACATTTACAACAACACCGTCGGTACTAATATCTCCTCCGGGAAACTGAGCATAACCATATAAATTCTTACCTAAGTTAACTACCCAAATGTTTAAATATTCTTCTGGATTCCATGGAGAAACACCACCTTTTGATGTTCTTTTAATATCATTGGTTTTATCAGGATTAAAATAATAAAACCAATTAGTCTTATCTGTTTTTTTTCTTGTTATTCCGTTTGTTTCTTTGCCGTTGGGATCTACTTTGGCTAGATAAAATTCAATTTCAGTATTTGCTGCTTGAGGCCATTTGTTTATTGTTCTTAGATAGGCAAAGTCTCTATTTGTAGTTGTTATCTGAGATTTTATTTGGGCGTCACTTATGTTTTCTGATTCTTCATTATATAGTATATGAACCACAACAGGAATTCTGTAAACATCTCCAGCAATTTTTTGTTGCTTTTCGTTTTTTTGTTGCTTTTTGATATTTTTTCGAGTGAATGTCTCTATTATTTCCATTCTTTTCTTTAAGAAAGGATCTTTTGATTGTTGGTATTCAAGCATTTCCATTGTAGCGCAGTAGCCTTGATTTTTTTGAGCGTATAAAACAACTGGAAAGCACACTAAAAGTAGTGCAATTTTGATAGATTTTATCATTTGTATTTGTTTGGTTAGTAGAATTCACTAACATAAAAAAAAATTATTTATTTATTCTAATTCCTACCTAATTTTTGTTTTTTGGTATCTTTTTTGGTTATAATATGGTTTTAATGGATTAAAGATTATTTCAAATAAAGTGAACTAGCATGTCAATAATTCTTATTTTTATAAACGTGTTTATTCAAATTCTAAAAAAATAAAATAAGAAGCTTTAGATGAACCAAACAATGTCAAAAAAAATAGAAAATAGTTTAAGTAAGATACCCGTAATTAATGTTGTTTATAATTTTATAAAAAAAATTAGAATTCCTGGGTTAGAAGGAATGTCTCTATATGATGTTCTTGAAATGTATGGATTAGGAATTGTTAAAGGGGCACTAACTACAAGAGCTGGTGGTATTGCTTTTAGTTTTTTTATGGCTATTTTTCCTTTTTTATTATTTATTCTTACACTAATACCCTACATACCAATTGAAGGTTTTCAGGAAGGATTGTTTTCTTTAATAAAAGAGGTATTACCTCCAAAAACCTTTGATGCTGTGGATAACGTTTTACATGATATTCTGAATAATCAATACGGAGGCTTATTATCTTTCGGTTTTCTTGTTTCTGTTTTTTTAATGACCAATGGAGTAAATGCCATCTTTGGAGGCTTTGAACATTCATACCATGTACAGGAATATAGAAGCATTATTAAAGCTTATATAATATCTCTAGGAGTATCACTATTAATGTCTTTTTTTCTGATTACAACTGTTGTAATGGTAATTCTTTACCAATTTGCACTAGCAAAAATAAATGAAAAAGGTTGGTTTAATACAAAAGATCTAGATCTGTTTTATATTGGTAGGGGTATTTTATTTTTGATTATGATTTTTACTACTATTTCACTTTTATTTCGATATGGTACTAAACAAGGTAAAGAAGTTAAGTTTTTTTCTGCAGGAGCTATTTTGACTACTGTTGTTTCTGCTTTTTCATTTTATTTATTTGGTATTTATGTAATTAAATTCGCAAAGTATAATCAATTATACGGATCCATAGGGACTTTATTGATTTTAATGCTTTTCGTTTGGTTAAATGCTATAATATTACTGTTGGGATTTGAGCTAAATGCAACGATTTATCAGTTAAAACGACAAAATAAAGCTTCAGATATTCCTAATTAATTCTCATATTTGCATGTTTAAAAACATTTTGTCTGGATTTAGATTCATAAAACAATTTTTACGTAAATGTTATCTTGATTTAAATTAAAAGTAGTTTAATCAGATTATGCTCTTTTAATTATAAAATTCTTGATTTTAGAAATAGATCTAGTATGGGGAGTTATATGAATTAGCATTTTATAAATTATAGAATTAAAAAAATCAAGACAGGCAATAAAAGTAAATATGAAACAAAGTATACCAAAAGGAACCAGAGATTTTTCATCAACCGAGGTAGCAAAAAGAAACTATATTTTTTCTGTTGTTAAGAAGTCATTTGAAAATTTTGGTTTCCAGCCAATAGAAACTCCAAGTTTTGAAAATTCTTCAACACTAATGGGAAAGTATGGTGATGAAGGAGATCGTCTTATATTTAAAATATTGAATTCAGGTGATTTTCTAAATAAAGTAGAAAGTAAGTTATTAGTTGAAAAGAATAGTAAAAAAATAACTTCACAGATTTGTGATAAAGCGTTGAGGTATGATTTAACAGTGCCTTTTGCAAGATATGTTGTTCAACATCAAAATGAAATTACTTTTCCGTTTAAACGATATCAAATACAACCTGTTTGGAGAGCTGATAGACCGCAAAAAGGACGATTCAGAGAGTTCTATCAATGTGATGCAGATGTTGTTGGAAGTTCATCTTTATTACAAGAGGTCGAGTTTGTACAATTATATGATGCTGTTTTCGATAGACTTGGATTGAAGGGTACTACGATCAAGTTAAATAATAGAAAAATTTTATCAGGAATTGTTGAGGTAATCGGAGCAAAAAGTAAATTAGTTGATTTTACGGTTGCTTTAGATAAGCTAGACAAAATAGGTAAGGAAGGTGTTGTCGCCGAAATGTTAGAAAAAGGAATCTCTCAAATAGCAATTGATAAGGTGGCTCCGCTATTTAATTTTAAAGGAACTAATGAAGATAAATTAACATCATTAGAGCAAATGTTGATAGATTCTGAGGAAGGATTAAAAGGAGTCGAAGAGTTAAAATTTATTGTAAAATCAATCAAAGAGTTAGGGTTGTTTTCTGCTAGTCTAGAAATCGATGTTACGTTAGCTAGAGGATTAAATTATTATACAGGCGCAATTTATGAAGTTGTAGCTCCTAAAGAAGTAAAAATCGGGTCTATAGGTGGGGGTGGCCGATATGATGATTTGACAGGAATCTTTGGCTTACAAAATGTTTCTGGGGTTGGAATTTCTTTCGGATTGGATAGGATTTATTTAGTAATGGAAGAATTGGGGTTGTTTAAAAAAGTTGAATTGCCAAAGCCCAAGATTTTATTTTTAAATTTTGATGAGTCAGAGTCCCTAGAGAAAGTAAAGGCTGTTAAAACTCTTAGAGAAAACGATATCAAGTCTGAAATATATCCTGATATTGCCAGTAGTAATAAACAGCAAAAAAAACAATGGAAATATGCAACAACCAGAGAAATCCATTTTGTTGTAACTAGTATAAAAGATAATAAACTTACAATTAAAAACATGCAAACCGGCGAACAAAGTTTCCTTGCAATACATCAATTAATTGATTTGGTTAAATAATAGGAGAATGTCGTATCTTTGCAAAACTAAGGTTGGATATTATGTTCGAATTCAATAACAAGATGAACGAAGAAAAAATTGACGAAATAGGCGAAAATCATGTGGGAACTTCTGCAGAAACACCATTAAGATTAGATGCTTTTGATATTTCGGATAAAGAAAAAATAAACAGAATTCAAGAAAGTGTTAAAGATATTCTTTTGACATTAGGTATGGATTTAACTGATGATAGTTTAAGTGGGACTCCAAAGAGAGTAGCTAAGGCTTTTGTTAATGAATTGTTTATGGGGTTAAACCCAGAAAATAAACCAAGTGCTTCTACTTTTGAAAATAAATATAATTATGGAGAAATGCTTGTGGAGAAAAACATAGTAGTTTATTCTACGTGTGAACATCATTTGTTACCAATAGTCGGCAGAGCTCATGTAGCTTACATTTCAAATGGTAAAGTAATAGGTTTGTCCAAGATGAATAGGCTTGTTGATTACTTTGCAAAAAGACCACAGGTACAAGAGCGTTTAACGATGCAAATCGTCCAAGCAATGCAAGAAGCTTTGGGAACTAAAGATGTTGCATGTGTTATTGATGCAAAGCACTTATGTGTGAACTCAAGAGGAATTAAAGATATTGAAAGCAGTACTGTTACTGCTGAATTTGGGGGTAAGTTCAAAGAGAAAGAAACTAAAAAGGAATTTCTCGGATACTTACAGATGGAAACTAATTTTAACTAGTTTTCAAAAGAATGAAAGGTAAAATCAGGTTACATGTATTATCATTCTAGCCTGATTTTTTATTTTAAATGTTAGAATAAAAAACTAAATAATTAACGATTTGACAAATTAATTTAGAAAAAATAAAAAAACTCGATATAAAGCTTATCGAGTTTTTTATTTAAAATAACTATAAGAATATAGCTTTTTTAAATTTTATTTTAAAGATTTATACAATTTTCTGTATTCATCTGCTTTTTCAGTAATCTCTAAAACTTCATATAAATTCATTAAAGTCTTAACAGTATCTATACTTCTATTAATGTTGTCGGCTTTTTCTAAAAAAGGTAATGCTTCTTTATAAATATCCTTTTGCTTTAGAGCTAATTCATCATATTTTTTGAAATTGGATAAGTTTTTATTCATTTCCTCCACAATATTCTTATCCTCGTCTAATATCACTACAGCTAAATTCATATATGCATCTGCATAGTCTGGTTTTAATTCAATTGCTTTTTCGTAGTGTTTTTTTGCATCTTTAACTCTACCTTGATTGTAATTTACAACCCCTAAGTTATAATATAAGGTTGGATTGTTTGGATCTAAAGAAACAGCTTCGTTCATTAACTCTCCAAATTTATCCATTCTTTTCATCTCAATATATAGCTGAGCTTCATTTAAAATAAGGTTCAGGTCTTTTGGGTTTGATTTACGAGCCTCAGCCATTGCAGCGATAGCCTCTTCATTTTTACCTTGTTCTTTTAAGATTAGGGCTATATTTTTTACAATGGTAGCTGATTTAGACTCCGTAGTCTTATCAGTAGGGTTTTTATACTGTTTTGATTTAACCATTAAGTCTCGTTGAGACTTAGATCCCAAGTTTTCTACTTTACCTGTGGTTATATTGGTCGCTAGATACTGTGTTTCTATCCCTGTGTAACCAATTTGTTTTAATTCATTATAATACTTTAAGGCAGTATCGTAATCTTTACTTTGCGTTGCGGCAACAGCAGCATTATAAGCAAAAGAAGTATCTTTTGGACTTAATTGGTAAGTAAGATAAAAGTTTTCAGAGGCAGCTTTGTAGTCTTTACCGTCATTGTATATTTTAATCGCCTTGTTTGAAACATCCTGGATTATTTTATTGAGGATTGGAGCTGCTTCATTCGAATATTTATTTTTACCAATTTTCTTTTCAAAATCAATTAGTGTATTGAAAGCATCTGCAGCAACCTTGTAATTTTTTTTCGAGGCATTTACTGACCCCTTAAGAAAGTAAAATTTACATTTATATTTATCGTCTGCATTAGCAATTAACTTTTCGGCGGCCGATATGGAAGACATCGCTTCGTTATAACTTTGTTTTTTTATTGCTTTTTCAGCAGCCTTAAGCTCTGCTTTTTGTGCAAACGCACCTAAAGACACTACTCCAAATGAAAGGGCCAAAATCTGTTTTTTCATTATAGTTCTTGTTTTATTGTTATTCTTGATTATTGTTACTATTACTATCAGTATTTTCAATTTCTATGCCATTTTCGATTTCTGTTTCTTCTTCATCTTCTTCATGCATAACTTTGGCAACAGCAGCAATACTATCATTATTTTTTATGTTGATGAGTCGAACCCCTTGCGTAGCTCTTCCCATAACACGAAGGTTTTCTACAGCCAATCTTATTGTTAAACCTGATTTGTTAATAATCATAAGATCGTTTGAATCATCAACATTTTTAATGGCAACTAAATTTCCAGTTTTTTCTGAAATATTTAACGTTTTTACTCCTTTACCACCACGATTTGTTATTCTGTAATCTTCTAATTTTGATCGCTTTCCATATCCTTTTTCTGAAACCACTAAAATATTACTTTCCATATCATTCACGGAAACCATTCCAATAACTTCATCATCTTTATGTTGTAGGGTGATACCTCTTACACCTGACGCTGTTCTACCCATGGGTCTAGTTTTCTCTTCTTCAAAACGAATTGTTTTACCCGACTTAAGTGCAAGCATTACCTGACTATCTCCTGAAGTTAGTTTAGCCTCTAGAAGTTCGTCATTATCTTTTATTGTAATCGCATTAATACCGTTTGCTCTTGGGCGTGAATATTGTTCTAAAGGGGTCTTTTTAACACGTCCTTTTTTAGTTGCCATGATCACAAATTGATTGTTGATGTAATCTTCATCCTTTAAATCGCCCGTAACCAAGAAAGCTTTAACTTTATCATCTTGTTCAATATTGATAAGATTTTGAATAGCGCGTCCCTTGGTGTTTTTACCACCTTCAGGTACTTCAAAAACACGCATCCAAAAAACTTTCCCTTTTTGAGTAAAGAACATCATATATTGATGATTAGTAGCCACAAATAAATGTTCTAAAAAGTCTTCATGTCGTGTAGTTGCTCCTTTTTGTCCTCTCCCCCCTCTATTTTGAACTTTATATTCATCGAGATTTGTACGCTTTAAATAGCCAGCATTAGAAATCGTAACGACTACCTGAGTGTTAGGAATCATATCTTCAATTCGCATATCTCCACCAGCATATTCAATAGTGGAGCGTCTTTCATCGCCATATTTCTCTTTGATGTGAAGTAGTTCCTCCTTTATGATATCATAACGTCTTGGTTCGTTCGATAGAATATCTTTCAAATCAGCAATTGTTTTGATAATTTCATCATATTCAGCTCTTAGTTTGTCCTGTTCAAGACCAGTCAATTGTCTTAGACGCATTTCAACGATGGCTCTAGCTTGAATTTCAGTTAAATCAAAACGTTGGATAAGTTTTTCGCGAGCTTCATCGGCATTTGAAGATCCTCTTATAATTTCAATAACTTCGTCTATATTATCTGATGCAATTATAAGCCCTTCAAGAATATGGGCCCTAGCTTCTGCTTTCTTTAATTCATATTCTGTTCTACGAACAACTACTTCATGGCGGTGTTCTACAAAATAGTGAATTAGTTGCTTTAGATTAAGTTGCTCAGGGCGTCCTTTAACGAGTGCAATGTTGTTTACACTGAATGAAGTTTGTAGAGGAGTAAATTTAAATAATTTATTAAGTACGATGTTAGGAACGGCATCACGTTTTAAAACGTAAACAATCCGCATACCTTTTCTATCGGATTCATCACGAATACTTGAAATTCCATCAATCTTTTTATCGTTCACTAAGTCAGCCGTTTTTTTAATCATTTCGGCTTTGTTTACTTGATAGGGTATTTCCGTTACAACAATACACTCTCTTCCTTTGACTTCTTCGATTGTAGCTTTAGCACGCATAACAATACGCCCACGACCTGTATGAAAAGCATCACGAACACCATCATAACCATAAATTATACCACCTGTAGGGAAGTCAGGAGCACTAATATGCTGCATTAATTCATCGATTTCAATATTCCTATTATCGATGTATGCAACAGTACCATTAATAACTTCTGTAAGATTATGAGGGGCCATATTAGTAGCCATCCCTACTGCAATACCAGAAGCTCCATTAACGAGCAGGTTCGGTATCCTTGTGGGAAGCACTGTTGGCTCTTGTAAAGTATCGTCAAAATTTAGTTTGTGATCTACAGTATCTTTTTCTATATCAGAGAGCATCTCTTCTGATATTTTTTGCATTCTAACCTCTGTATAACGCATTGCTGCAGGACTGTCTCCGTCAACAGAACCAAAGTTACCTTGTCCGTCGACCATCAAATAACGAACATTCCAGTCTTGAGCCATGCGAACCATTGAATCGTAAACTGAAGTATCTCCATGAGGGTGGTATTTACCCAAAACTTCTCCTACAATTCTTGCCGACTTTTTATAGGCTCCTGTTGCTTTAATTCCTAGCTCATGCATTCCAAATAAAACCCTTCTGTGTACAGGCTTTAAACCATCTCTTACATCAGGTAAAGCTCTTGATACAATTACAGACATAGAATAATCTATGTAAGCGGATTTCATTTGTTCTTCAATGTTGATAGGAATCAACTTTTCACCATCTGCCATATTTTTTTCTTTAAGATTTTTAGTATTCTTTTATTGTACAATGAAATCATTATACAATATAAAAATTCTTTCAAAAATTACATTCAATAAAAAATGCTGATTTCTAAATCGTGGCAAGATACAATTATAACCTGTTTTACGCAAAGTTTGCCCATTTTGTTTTGGCTTAGTTATCAACAATTTTTGTCGTTGAAGTTTGAATTTGAATAATATTATAGGTTATAAAGACATAACGTCATGTCATGTGTATATGGCATCTTTTTTGTATCTTTAAAAAAAAATCTAACGAACTCTAGTATAAAATAGATACAAATTAATTTTATGGACGATAATTTTTCACCACAAGTTAGAGACGTGATAACATTTAGTAAGGAAGAGGCCCTACGATTGGGTCACGACTTTATTGGTACGGAGCATTTGCTCCTTGGGTTAATTAAAAAAGGGAATGGAAAGGCTATTGAAATTTTGACAACATTCGATGTGGATTTAGATTTGGTTCGTAATAAGTTAGAAAAACTGAACCCTTCAACTCCATCTTTCGGAAATGATCAGAAGAAAAGCCTTCATTTGACAAGACAGGCTGAGAAAGCAATAAAAACAACTTTTCTAGAAGCAAAGCTATACCAAAGTAACGCAATTGATACGGCGCATTTATTACTTTGTATTTTACGTAATGAAAATGACCCTACAACAAAATTGTTGCAGAAGTACGATATAGATTATGAGCAAGCTAAGGCATTGTACAAAGAGCTTCATGTAGAAGATTACTCAAGTCCGATAGCAGAAACCCCTTCTGATGATGAGTTTTCAGAAGATAAATCAAATCCATTTGGACAACAATCATCAAGAAGTAAACAAAATAAGAAAACAAAAACGCCTGTTCTTGATAATTTTGGTAGAGATTTGACAGCGCTAGCAGAGGAAGGAAGGCTAGACCCTGTTGTTGGTAGATTGAAAGAAATTGAACGAGTTTCTCAAATTTTAAGTCGCCGAAAAAAGAATAATCCTATGTTAATAGGTGAGCCTGGAGTTGGTAAATCTGCTATTGCAGAGGGATTGGCATTGCGTATTGTTAATAGAAAAGTTTCAAGAATCCTTTTTGATAAACGAATAGTCTCTTTAGATCTAGCAAGTTTGGTAGCTGGAACAAAATATAGAGGACAATTCGAAGAAAGGATGAAAGCACTGATGAATGAATTAGAAAAGAACAGTGATATCATTCTTTTTATTGATGAAATACATACGATAGTTGGAGCTGGGGGAGCTACTGGTTCATTAGATGCTTCTAATATGTTAAAGCCAGCTTTAGCTAGAGGTGAAATTCAATGTATTGGAGCCACAACTCTTGATGAGTACAGAACTAATATAGAAAAAGACGGTGCGCTTGAACGTCGTTTTCAAAAAGTAATTGTTGACCCAACAACAGTTGAGGAAACCGTTCAGATTTTGCACAATATTAAAGGTAAATATGAAGCTCACCACCATGTAAATTATACGGATCAAGCAATTGAAGCCTGTGTTAAGTTGACTAATAGGTACATGACAGATAGATATCTCCCGGACAAAGCCATTGACGCGTTAGATGAGGCAGGTTCTCGTATCCATATAACAAATATTGTTGTACCACAGCAGATTTTAGAATTAGAAGAAAAGCTGGAGGAGATCAGAGATCGAAAGACTAAAGCAGTTAGCGGTCAAAAGTATGAAGAAGCTGCAAAGTTACGGGATGATGAGAAAAATTTAGAAATAGCACTTGAATCAGCTCAAAATCAATGGGAAGAAGATTCTAAACTTCATAGAGAAACTGTTACAGAAGATAATGTTGCAGAGGTTGTTTCGATGATGACAGGGATTCCTGTGAATAGGGTAGCGGAAGCAGAGAGTAACCGACTAGCAGAATTACCAAATATGATTAAAGGTAAGGTGATTGGTCAGGATGAAGCAGTCTCTAAAGTTGTGAAGGCAATACAACGTAATAGGGTAGGCTTAAAAGATCCAAACAAACCAATAGGGTCTTTTATTTTCTTAGGTTCTACGGGAGTTGGTAAAACACAATTAGCAAAAGTATTGGCAAGGGAGTTATTTGATTCTGAAGATTCTCTTATAAGAATTGATATGAGTGAATACATGGAAAAATTTGCAATATCAAGACTTATCGGAGCACCTCCGGGGTATGTAGGATATGAAGAAGGAGGGCAGTTAACTGAAAAAGTAAGAAGAAAGCCTTATTCTGTTGTCCTCTTGGATGAAATAGAGAAGGCGCACCCTGATGTGTTTAATATGCTACTGCAAATATTAGATGATGGACATATCACAGATAGTTTAGGTAGAAAAATAGATTTCAGAAATACTATTATTATTATGACATCAAATATTGGTGTTCGTAAATTGAAAGATTTCGGAGGGGGAGTTGGTTTTGGTACAGCTTCAAAGAAAGATCAGGAAGATGCTCATGCTAAAAGCATTATTGAGGGAGCATTAAAGAAAACCTTTGCTCCTGAATTTTTGAACAGGGTTGACGATGTGATGATATTTAATACCTTGGAGCGAAATGATATCCATAACATTATTGATATTGAGTTAGAAAAGTTATTAGCTCGTATTGCAGATCTAGGGTATAATTTAACTTTAAGTGAAAAAGCAAAAGATTATATTTCTGACAAAGGTTATGACAAGCAATATGGGGCTAGACCTTTAAAAAGAGCTATTCAAAAATACATTGAAGATGCGTTGGCAGAAGAAATAGTGAATTCGAAAGTTGATGAAGGGGATGCTATTTTTATGGACCTAGACGAAAAAACGAAAAGACTTAGCATAAAAATAGAAAAAGGAAAAAAGTCTGAAGAAACTCGAACGGAGATAGATGAAGATTAAAAATAAAAAAAAGCTCGATATTGATTCGAGCTTTTTTTATAATTAGGTTTAAATAAATCTTTTTATTACCCTTAGTTTATGAGTATGCAGGTGAGTATCTGTATTATAAATTCCACTATGGTCTAGTTTATCGATTCTAACTTTGCCATGGGCATGAATAATATTATAATCATTCATAATGATTCCTACATGGGTTATAACACCGTCTTCATTATCAAAAAAAGCTAAATCACCAGGTTCACTTTCTTCAATAAAACTTAATACTTCCCCTTGTGTAGCTTGCTCTTTTGCATCTCTTAAAAGGTGGTATCCACAAAGCTTGTATACTGTTTGTGTAAAACCGGAACAATCAATTCCAAAGGGTGATTTTCCACCCCATAAATAGGGTACATTCAGAAATAAAAATGCTTTTTCAATAATACTATTTTTCGGTAGTTGCTCACCGTTAACTTTTCCTTCATAGGTGTAGGTGTTTTTATGAATTTTTAGTTGATTATCTTTAAAAAACGGTAGGTGTGCTCCTAAAGGTATTGTGGTGAGGTTACTGGAATTGTCAGTAATAAAATCAATCAATTCGCCAGCATAATATTTTTCAGCATTGCAAAGAGATTGGTAGTCATCCTCTAAAAGGTCTTGGTATTGTTTGTTATCTATATAGCCTTCATAACCATCAAAATAAAGTTTGATTTTACTCCATTTTTTGTCTTTTTCTAAAATGATAAAATGCTCACCAAAAACGACTTGATTAACCATCTCAGATGTATCAGATGGAGATAAACGTAAAGGAACAACACTTAGATTACAAATTCCGAACATTAAATTGTTGCTAATAAAAATTAAATTCTTTCTATAACCATTGCACTGGCACCACCACCACCGTTACATATTCCTGCTGCTCCAATTTTGGCATTATTTTGTTTCAATATAGAAGTTAAAGCAATGATAATTCTTGTTCCAGAAACACCTAATGGGTGTCCTAAAGAAACTGCACCACCATTTACATTTACTTTATTAGATTCTAGGTTTAGAATCTTCATGTTAGCTAAACCAACTACTGAAAAGGCTTCGTTTAGTTCAAAAAAATCAACATCATCTAAAGATATACCAGCTTTATCAAGAGCTTTTGGTAGCGCTTTAGCTGGTGCTGTTGTAAACCACTTTGGGTCATGAGCAGCATCAGCATAACTTTTTATTTTTGCTAATGGTTTTATTCCTAGTTCTTTTGCTTTGTCTACGGACATTAAAATAATTGCGGCACCACCGTCATTAATTGTTGAAGCATTAGCAGCAGTAACTGTACCTTCTTTGGTAAAAGCAGGTCGTAAAGTTGAAATTTTTTCCATCTTTACATTTTTATACTCTTCATCTTCATTAAAAATAATTGGCTCTCCTTTTCTTTGTGGTATTTCTACAGGAATTACTTCATCATTGAATTTACCTTCCTTCCATGCTTTAGCAGATCTATTATACGACTCAACAGCGAAGCTATCTTGATCCTCTCTGGAAAATTTATATTCCGTTGCGCATTCATCTGCACAAACTCCCATAGCTACTTTACCATAGGCATCAACTAATCCATCTTTTTGCATACCATCCTCAAGTGTAACCGGTCCGAATTTACTACCACTTCTAGCATGTTGATAGTGTGGGATCATACTCATATTTTCCATACCTCCAGCTACTACAACATCAGCATCTCCTAAAGCAATTGCTTGAGCTCCTAACATCACTGACTTCATTCCAGAAGAGCAAACTTTGTTGATTGTTGTGCAGGGTGTTGTGTCTGGAATTCCTGCAAACATAGCAGCCTGTCTAGCTGGGGCTTGACCCAATCCGGCAGAGACAACGTTACCCATATATACTTCATCAACTAACTCTGGCTTTAAATTAATCTTATCTAGTGCTCCTTTAATGGCTGTTGCGCCAAGTTTTGGAGCAGGAATTTTTGATAAAGTACCTAAAAAGCTTCCTATAGGTGTTCTGGCAACTGATGCTATAACTACTTCTTTCATTTTTAGAATTTGTTTGCGTTAAATTAGTTATGCGAAAATAACTATTTTATGCTAACTACTCAAATAAAACAGAAAGGTTATATTTACGTTTTAAATTAAAAAAATGGGTCAAATAATTGATAGACTTTATAAACACAATGCCATTATTTATAAAGTTTTACTCTTTTTTCTTACCGCAGGTGCTATTGTTTATCTCTTTCCTAGAGGAGGGCAATTTAAATATGATTTCGCTTTAGGAAAACCATGGCAGTATGGGAATCTTTATGCACCTTTTGATTTTGCAATTTATAAAGGGGATATTGAAATTGAAAAAGAAAAAGAAGAGCTAGCACTTGAAAGCAAGAAATATTTTGCTTATGATAATTCGGTTCCAAATGCTGTTTTATCTCGGTTTAAAGAACAAATAAATAAAATTGCCATTTCAGATTCACTTAATAAAAAGCAAATACAAAGACTTTATAAAAGAGGAATCCTGATTATTAATCTAATATATGAATATGGCTTTATAAACGAAAATAGTGCTGAAGCAAGGGTAAATGACAAAAATGAGATGATTATACTACGAAAAGGAAACTCTGTTGAATCAATTTTATTTTCTAAACTTATCCAGTCTAAAGATATATTACCCTTTATAGATGAAAAGACAAAAGATTTCGTAGAGTATAATCAACAGTTACTTATTTCAAATTTAGCCAATGTAATTAAGCCTAACATAAGGTTTGATGAAAAGTTTACTAGGAAGGAGTTAGAAGAAGAAATTAAAAATTTATCCTATACGAAAGGAATGGTGTCAAAGGGAGAACTGATCATAGAAAAAGGAGGGATTATTGAAGGAAAACGTTATCAAATATTACAATCATATCAACAAGCATCACAATCAACAACATGGTCAAAATCCAATTATAGTTGGATTTTATCAGGTTATGCAGTTTTAGTCTCTTTGGCTTTATTGATGCTTTTACTGTTTTTAATTAGGTATCGACCTGATATCTTTAACAATAACAACAAGGTAACATTTATATTCTTTAATGTTTTTATTATGATTTTGGTTCAAACATTGGTGGTTAAAGCAAATGCAGATTATGTATATGTGGTTCCTTTGAGTATTTTACCAATTGTTTTAAAAGCTTTTTTTGATGCTCGCTTAGGTTTGTTTACGCATGTACTTACTGTTCTTCTCTTGGGTTTTATAGTTCCTAACAGTTTTGAATTTATTTACTTGCATATCATAGCAGGAATTGTTACTATTTTAACGGTTTCAGAACTTTACAAAAGAGCTAACTTATTCATAAGTATTGGGCAGATTACTTTAATTTATATGATTACATATTTGGCGTTTTCAATAATTAAAGAAGGGAGTTTCAGTGAGATTAATTGGCTATATTTTGGGTTATTTGCAGCCAATGGATTACTTTCATTTTTATCTGTATTCTTTATTTATTTTTATGAGAAATTGTTTGGATTGGTTTCCGATGTTACCTTATTAGAGCTTTCGAATACTAATTCAAAGCTGTTGAGAGAATTGAATGAGAAAGCCCCAGGAACTTTTCAACACTCAATGCAAGTAGCTAACTTAGCAGAAGCAGCAGCTAATGAAATTGGAGCGAATTCGATGTTAGTAAGAACAGGCGCATTGTATCATGATATTGGAAAAATGGTAAATCCAACTTACTTTACAGAAAATCAAGTAACAGAAGTAAGTCCTCACAATGAATTATCTCCAAAAGATAGTGCACGTATTATTTTAGACCATGTCATAAACGGAATTGAAATTGCAAAAAAGAATAATTTACCAGACAGAATTATTGATTTTATTAGAACTCACCATGGAACAAGTATAACATACTATTTTTATAAGATGGAGCTTGATAATAATCCGAATAGAGAAGTCGATAAAAAGAAGTTTCAGTACCAAGGCCCTATTCCTTTTTCAAGAGAAACCGCTATTTTAATGATTTGTGATGCAGCAGAAGCTGCTTCAAAAAGCATTAAAGAGCCATCAGCAGATAAGATAGATAAGCTTATTGATAGAATAATTGAGAAACAAAAAAACGATAATCAGTTTATAAATTCGGATATTACTTTTAGAGAAATAGAGAAAATAAAAAAAATAATAAAGAGTAAGTTAATGAATATCTATCACTTACGTATCGAGTATCCAGATTAATTTATTTTTTTTGTGAAAAAATTTGCAGGAATACTTTATCAAGTATATATTTGCACTCGCAATTTTTAATTTATGCTTTGCATGAAAAGTAAAAATTAAGGAGAGGTGGCAGAGTGGTAATGCAGCAGCCTGCTAAGCTGTCATCGTTTTTCGATGCCCGGGTTCGAATCCCGGTCTCTCCGCAAAAAAATTGTAGATGACAATTATCGGGGTGTAGCGTAGCCCGGTCATCGCGCCTGCTTTGGGAGCAGGAGGTCGCAGGTTCGAATCCTGCCACCCCGACAAATGGTCGCGTAGCTCAGCTGGATAGAGCATCTGCCTTCTAAGCAGACGGTCACAGGTTCGAATCCTGTCGCGATCACAAGAATAAGCCTCAGTATTACTGAGGCTTTATTATTTTTAATAACTTTCTTTATACTTACGGAAGTTTTTCTTTTAGGTGTTTTTTGAATGGAAATTGTGAAATTCTATAAGAAGAATAATAGTTTTAGATATAAGAAAAACTTAACTTTATAAAGATGGTTTTACTGTTGTTGTTAAAATTACCATAAAGTAAAAGAAGAACCATTTACTTTGGATTTCGTTTTTTGAAAATGAATGAGATCTAGAAAAACAAGAGTCCTCTCAACATAAGCGTCAAATTGCTTTTATTAGAAAAAAGGGAATACCTGGAGGGGATTTTCTTAGCATTTGATGACCTTAAAATTATCATTAAAATCACAAAAAAAACCTTTATTAGGTGCTCATTTATTTTAATCATAAGTTTCATATACTTAATAAAATCGTGGATTGATGAAATTAAACATTAAAAAACTCAAAAGGGATTTGAAAAGTTAAGAAACGCTAAAGTTTATCAAACAGTAATCAAATAACTAGTACTTGATAGGAAGTGTAGTCATTAATGACATTGATTATATCTTCTTTTTAGGCTTTAAATACTCGTAAGTAATAATAAGAAACAAATATATGTATCCAAAAAATGCTTAGAGCTATTTATAATTAAGCTGTAAAGAAAGTTAACGGCAGAAATAGTTTTTAAAGATGTTTTAAAAGCGTTACTGTTGAGTGCTAAACAAAGTCCGCCAAATTTTTTGATTTAACAATAAAACAAAATAAAAAATTTGATTAAGTATCAGTTATAAAATTCAGTTGTCTTAATTTCAAAATTATCCATTGCCGAAACTGTTAGTTGAGAATCTTTTTAAAAAATTCACGGCAACATAAAGTATTCAAAGTAACTAATTTTAAAAAATACTTTTATAATTCATTATTTATGAAATAATTTGTTTTGCTATTAATAAAGATAGATCCTCTTTAGATCAAATTTGACAAAACGAGGGACTCCTCTTTTTTTTATCTTTTATAGCCTACCAATTCAAAAAAACTTTTTTAAGTGTTTTTTATTTTCAAGATATAGTAAACGAATTACAATCAAAGGGTAATAAAAGAATGTAGATTGTTTTTAAACAACGTTGAGGTGATCATTCTTGCAAACCAGATGCTACCTCTATAGTATTACAAGGTGCCAAAATGAATTCTAGTTGACTTGTTTCCGAATCAAAGGAGGGAGTCATACAATCATTATCTTCATTACCACTGGAAAAAACAAAGAAAAGAATTAAAATTATACATTTTTCTATATTACAAATAATTAATTCTTAAAATTAAAAACTAGAAATAAAATCACAAACTATTAAAGATAGTATTAAGAAAAAAATAACATAAATATGTGTTTTAATATTTTGTATATCAATTAAATGTAGCTTAACTGCTTTAGTAAAGTAAAGAACATAGTAGTTGTCAAACTATTACAAGCATCATAAAATATTGAATTTTTAAAAAAATAAAATAAGATAAGCTGGTGATGTTTGACTACATGAAATCTAAACATCCAATTAACTATGTAGAGTTTGTGAGTGTAAAATGGATTTATTAAAACCAGGTAATAAGCTTTCCAAAAATCAGATGCCAGAATTCGTGTTTTTAGAAGATTTTAGGGGTTTGTTCCTTTGTTGATTTTTGCAATTAGTTAAATTATGAATAATGATTAGGCCTTATAGTTCTTTAAGTATAGAAAAGGATTTTTGACATAATTGAGATATGAGTTTGTGAAGAATGTTAAAAAATTGGTATCCATAATGCTATTTAAAATAAAAAATATACTTTCGTTAAAAAAAAATACTCAATAAAAAAGTTTGCTTTTTCAGTGAAATTAGAAAAATATATTGAATTTAAAATAGCTTACAAAATAAATAAATAAACTTTCCACAAAAAAAACTTTTATAAGTACCTTTTGGTGTCAAAAATTTAGAAAACAAGAGCAGGTTCTCTGAAAATTAAAAACGGAAAATATTTTTTGGCATGGTTATGGTAAGTAGACAAAAAATATATTAAATAAATGAATTTTTAAGATTATTTAACTCACTAACATAGAGTTTGCTTCTTTATTTTTTCGTTTTATATAATAAAAAATTGAATTACTTAATAATTCGAGATAAACCCAAATAAAAAATAAAAATCTAAAACAGATTGAAAATTATGAAAAATATTAAATTAGTTACCCCATTACTTTTGCTTTCAGCATTCTTTTTACTTTTTGGATGTAGTGAACCCGAAGAAATTCCTACCCCTTATCCTTCTGATATTACTATCACCCCTAAAGATATAAAGTTTTCTAGTTTTACGATTAATTGGACAGCTTCTATTGTAAATGGTGATAAAGACGTAGTATATGATATTTATTTAGACGATGTTCAAGTAGTTTCTGACTTAAAAGTATTAACGTACACTTTTTCAGATTTAGATGCTGAAACAACGTATAGCGTAAAAGTTAAATCAAAGTCCAATAGATATGGAACTACTTCTACTAAAGTAGTTGATATTAAAACATTAGTCAAGCTTATTCCTTCTGACATTACTATCAGATCTAAAGATATAACGTTTTCTGGTTTTACGATTGATTGGACTGCTTCTACTGTAAAGGGTAATCAAGATATAGTATATGATATATATTTAGATGATATTAAAGTAGCTTCTGATTTAAAAGCATTGACATATACTTTTTCAGATTTAGATGCTGAAACAACATATAGTGTAAAAGTTGAATCAAAGCTTAATGAGTTAGGAACTACTTCTTCTAAAATGATAGATGTTTCAACATTAGGCGTACATATTCCTTCTGATATTATCATCACCTCTAAAGATATAATGCTTTCTGGTTTTACGATTGATTGGACTGCTTCTACTGTAGAGGGTGATGAAGATGTAGTATATGATATTTATTTAGATGATGTTCAGGTAATTTCTGACTTAAAAGCATTGAGTTATACTTTTTCAGGTTTAGATGTTGAAACAACATACACCGTAAAAGTTAAGTCAAAATCTAATAAGTTAGGAACTTCTTCTTCTCAAATGATAGAAGTTACAACGCTAAATAAGCCGACCCCTTCTGACATTACTATTACTTCTAAAGATATAACGTTTTCTGGTTTTACGATTAATTGGACAGCTTCTACCGTAGCGGGTGATCAAGGTATAGTATATAATATTTACTTAGACGGTACTATAGTAACTTCTGATTTAAAAGCATTAACGTACACTTTTTCAGGTTTAAATTTTGGAGCAACATACAGTATAAAAGTTGAATCGAAATCTAGTGAGTTTGGAACTTCTTCTTCTCAAATGATAGATGTTAAAACACTAAAACCTATCCCTTCTGATATAACTGTCAACTCTAGAGATATTAAGATTACAAAATTTACGATTGATTGGAATGCTTCTACTGTAGCAGGTGATCAAGGTGTAGTATATAATGTTTACTTAGATGGTATTAAAGTAGCTTCTGATTTAAAAGCATTGACGCACACTTTTTCAGGTTTAAAATCTGAAATAACATATAGTGTAAAAGTTGAATCGAAATCTAGTGAGTTTGGAACTTCTTCTTCTCAAATGATAGAAGTTACAACGCTCAAAGGTCCTAATCCGAATGATTTCAAAATAACAATAGATGATATTGGTCAGAAATCAGCAATAATTTCTTGGACACCTTTAACCATAAATGGCCAGGGAAGCGTTCTTGCAGATATCTATATCAACGGTGAAAAAGAAGCGACTGGAGTTACATCTTCTGGATGGTTGTTTACTGATTTAAATCCGAAAGTATTCTATAATGTTAAAGTAGTAGCAAGAAGTTTAGAATATGGAACAACTTTAGAAAAAGAAGTTTCATTTACTACTAAATTATTACCACATTTTAAAGTAACTTCTGCTGAATTATATCCTAGAATAACAGCAAGTTCTGCTAGGTTAATCATTCGTTGTACAGATAGGTATTCAGTATATAATATAGTTCTTAATGGTAAACTTTATGAAGATTCAAAACATTTTGAAGACGATGGATTAATTTATATCCTTTCTGATGAGGAATTTAATATTTTAAAAAATGCTAAAACAAAAGAAGGAACTATTAATTATTTAGGTGAAGCAGGCGAAGAGGTTTCTTCTAAATTTACATATACTGTAAACTAGTTTTTTTAGTTTCAAAAGAGTAGTATTGATAGTGCACTATCTTAATATATCTCTTGAGTTATAAAATGTAAAATAAGAGTAGCTTTTAGTTATCTTATTTATAACAATTTTCCCGCTCTTTTTATGAGCGGGTTTTTTATTGAAATAAGTCGTATGTTTTTATTATGAAATTGAGAAAGAAATACATTGGGGTTAGTTAAAAATAATTGAATTTTTTTGCTTTTGAAGGCGATTATAAGTTTTAAGATAACTGTTGTAAACCTAAAAAAAAGAGATCTCGACTTTGATGATTTCTACTTTTATAACTCAGAATACTATTGGGTTAGCCTAATTAACGAAAAAAATCAAAAGAATCGCTTGTTGACTATCTCTTTTACGTAGAAAAGTAATATAATTAGTTATATCGTGCCGGCGGGTTTAGCAAAATAATAAAATTTACGCTCGGTGTTTTTGGGAATTAACTTTTTAAAACTCATTTAAATGAAAAATTATCTAAACAATTAAGTAGGTCAGATACACATAGTGTAGAATACTTTTTTTAGTTGGAAAAAGTAAAATTATTTATGAGTTAATATATTTTTTTAAAAACTTTTGTGTTTTTAATAATGTTTTTTTATTGACTGGGAGGTAATATTTATAGTTTTTGAGTTTCTATGTACCATTCCATTTTTTACACATGTACAATGAAAATAGATGTATAAACAATGCTTTATATACCAAGACTATTAATATATTTTTTATATCCAAGGTATAGGTAAATAAGCTACACTATAAATTAAGGTAGTATTACAGTATCTTTTAGTTGAAAATCGGTAATTAACAGATGTATGATAGTACGATTAACATAATTAAAAATGCAAGAGGTTATAAAAGTATTAAGGAGTAGTTTTTATAAGAGTGGTTGTTTTTAATGATTGTTAAATGAATTTTAATATAATGGATTAGACTTATTACATAGTACGTAGTTTATAGGTTATGATATACATTACCTTAAGAAGTATATTAAATTAATGTGTATAATTGAAAAATGAAAAGCCTCGATAAAATCGAGGCTTTTTGCTTATTAACAGAAAGAAATTATTCTTTAATAATTCTTTCTGAAGTTACTTTATTTTCACTGTCAATAAATTTAATAAAATATATACCGCGTGCTAAATTGCTTAAATCTATAAGGAAGTCACTATTTTTTGTGTTTTCTAAATTAGACTTTTCCTTTCTTTCTTCCACAGAAAAGGAACCTTCTAAGTTAGCTACTTTAATTATTTGGCCTAATGCATTTGAAACTGAATAAGAAACAATTGATTTTGCCGTTTTTACTTGTAGTTTATCCTGTACAGGATTTGGAAAAACACTAAATTCGTTTGCTAACGTCAAACTAGATCCAAAGTTAACGCTATCATTTCCGGTTTGTTTAACAATGTTGACAAGATAGTCTTCTACTTCTCCATATTTAAATGTTTCACATGCTTTAGGTATTCCATTATATTTCATAGATACTCGCATTCTCGTAGTTCCATTTTTGGCATTTTCAGGAATTGTAAATGTACCAATAATTGATGAAGATTTGGAAGGAGCTTTCCTTAATATAGTTTCTTCTACTTCGAAAATACCATTTTGATTAAAGTCGATCCAAACAGTGTATCCCTCTTTAAAAGAGGCTGTTGTCCAAGTAGGGGATATCGTAAGTGCATAATTTCTACTTTTTTTGATATCTACAGATTTAATACTTGATGTAAAATCAGAATACCCTGTACTTGTAATTCCTTCAATAGAGGAATTTGTTATAAGGTCAAATTTATTTTCTACATCGGTAATTACAATTTTACCTATATATTCATCTTCAGTTATTTGACCATTGGAGTCACAATAATCAAATCCATTTGATTTCACTATTACGGTTCTAAGAACTTCTTTTGCAGAATTTCCACTACTATCGCTTACATTATATGTTACTAGGTATGTTCCTTCGATACTGGTATTTATATTATTTTTGATTTTAATAGAGGTTGTTAGCTCTCCATCCATATTATCAAATGCTGTTGCTCCTAGTTCAGTATATTTATTACCGATGCTAAGATTAATTATATCGTTTCCAGTTAATGTTATAATGGGGGGGGTAGTGTCTTTGTTTACAATAATTTTTCTAACAACTTCCTTAGCAGGGTTTCCGCTACTATCGCTCACATTATAAGTTATTGTATAAATTCCAGCAATATCTGTATTGACATTATTATCATTAATATTTATAATTTCAGTCAGGTCACCATCAACATTGTCTAAAGCCGTAGCACCTTGCTCTACATATGTTTGACCGGCATCTAAAATAATTTCTGAACTACCGAATAAAGTTATAACAGGAGGAGTTGTATCTCTTACAATGACTTTTCGAATAACTTCTGTTGCTTTATTACCACTACTATCACTTACATTATATCTTATATTGTAGGTACCAGGTAAGTTTATGTTTACATCGCCACTAATATTAATTGATGAACTTAAGTCTCCATCTGCATTGTCGTGCGCTGTAGCTTTTTGCTCAATATATGCTTCACCAGCATTTAAAATAATTTCGGGTTTACCTATCAGTTTAATTTCAGGGCGAATTGTATCTACTTTAATTATTATTGTATAATCCTCAACTTCACCATAATTGAAAGTCTCACATGGTCTTGGTATTCCTTTATACTTCATAGAGACACGCATTCTTGTTGTTCCTTTCTTAGCACTTGATGGAATCGTAAATGTTCCAACAATAGACGTTGATTTTGATGGAGCTTTTTCAAATACTTTTTCATTATTTTCAAAATTACCATTTTGATTATAATCAATCCAAACAGCATAACCTTCGTTATATGTTTTTCCTAGCCATGAAGGTGTTATTGTAATTGTAGCCTTTTCACCTTTTACTAAATTAGAAGCATGCTTATCTGTATAGTCCCCATATCCTCCATTTTCAGATTCGGTTTTGTTATTAATGCTTTTAAGCTGCACATTACTAATAAATTCTTCATTAGATTTATTCCCTTTAGAATTACAATAAGTTGCTTCTACTACGTTTATCTCTCTTGTAACTCGATTAGCTCTGTTGCCGCTACTATCGCTAACATCATAATTAATTTGATGTGTTCCTAATATAAATGTATTAATGTTAGCATTTGTTGTTATGATTTCACTAGTTATATCACCATCAACATTGTCGTGAGCTGTTGCACCTGCATCTAGATATGATGTTCCCATTTCTATTGTAATTGAAGGTGCACCTTTTAACTTAATTACAGGAGGAGTTGTATCTACATTACAAGAGTTTGGTTTACCATAAAGTCTTTGAATTCCATTGATGTCGTCTTCATGTAGTTTGCTTTTAAATTCGCTGTAAAATGGCGCCATAATAGCACTATTATTATTTGAATGGTGTAAACCTAAGCTATGTCCAAATTCATGCAATGTGGTAATGTTTAATTTTATACCGTTTGTTTCATTAGGGCCTACCCAGAATTCATCATCGTCATAATGCATATCTCCTCCATATATAGGGAAGAAAGCATGAGCTAATGTGTCACCAGGACCGTCAAAAGGATCTCCGTCGCCGTGCTCTCCTTTCTCAAAAGAAATATTTATACCATTGGTACCAACTAAAAAATTTTCAGATTCGATAAAAATTAGTCCGCTAACTTTAGCCCACTCTAGCATTTCTTTGATCATGATTTTTTTCTGATCAGCTTCACTAAGTGAGGTGTTTTTGCTAAAGCCATCGAAGTAGTATTTTACTTTTGTATTACCGCATGAGTCCTTATTCGTCCATCTACTTCCTTGTAAAACAAATCCTGTATTGCTATTTCTGCTTTCTTTATTATGAGTTTTCTCATGATTACCATTTGAAAATTCTGCAGCGGGTCCATAAGGAGTTCCATGACCAGAACAGAATATGTGATTTCTATTAGTAAAGTCAATACTGCTTACATTACGTATCCAGTTAACTGATTGTTTTTTAGATATTTCTATAATGTCTTTTTTTGACATATTCATTAATAAAATATTTTTTGGTAATCCTTTTATTTTAGAGATATCTCTATTTTTATGTTTTGAATTGAATTTCCTGTAAATATTTTCAATTTCTTTAGAAGAAATATTTTTAGATAAATAGATAAGAACCTTTAACTTTTCATTATTTGATTTAAGTCCTTTTGATAAATTAAGATTTTTCGAGAACTTGTCTTCAGGCTTAAGTGTACCAAACCATTTTAAATTAGGTATTTTTTTTAAATCTATTTCTAATGGTACGTGTGCGTAAATTGTATGTTGATCGACGCTATTTAAAGATGTAATAGAAAGTTTTTTTAAGGAATTCAATGATGGAATGGTTTCCTTGAAATTTAATAATAGGTAGCTACTTTTTCTAGATTGAGCTTTTGATGCATGTTTTGAAGTACTTATTACTCTATTTTTAAGGTAAATTTTATCACCTTTTGCTTCACTTTTGTCCTGTGAGCTTGCAGACCAAGACAAAAATAAAAAGAAATTTAAGAGGTAAATGATTTTTCTCATTTTGTTTAGGGTTAAAAAATTTCTTCAAATATAATTTTCAGTTTTATCAATTTTAACATTTTAGCTACGGCAAAAACACTACAAGGTGTTGGTTTTTAGTGTTTTGTGTTTTTTCGGGATAGTTGTTTTTTGGATAAAAAGCGTTTTATTAATATTTAATAAACCAAAGTAAAAGCGGTTACAGCCAAAGAGGTTTAGGAGATTTAAATACCTTGGTTTTACTACGACAAAAACACTACAAAATTTAAAAACTATAATTTTTTTTAAATTATTATTTTCTTATTCTAAGTACGATAAATACTATTAAATACAAGTTAATCCAGTTGAAAATATGTGAGTTAAGGCTTTTTTTAAAAGTTTAGATTTCGAAAAGAGGAATTGGAGGGGCTTAGTTCTTAACTATTGATGGAATTACTTTATCAAATGAAGGTAATTTTAAAAAGAGTAAAAAATTATTTTTTAAAATATTTGAAATAAAAAAATAAATAGGTGTTGGTTGATTAAATGATTTAATCATTATGACACTATAATTTTATAAAGTTATTTTAGAAAAATTGTTGTTATTAGATTAAAAAGAGAAAAGGAGCAAAATCTACTAAAAGGCGAATAAAACCCTTCTAAAAATTCCAACGCTATAGTATATTAGATTAATGCTCCCCCTTACTATTTTATAGATAAAATCTAGTCTAAATTTTTTGCGAATTTAGTGATTTAATTGATAACTTTTAATGCTTTATTGTAGTAAAATTATAAAATTAATCTCCTTAACTATTTTATTAGTTTATTGTTTTGATTATTAGTTTTTTATGTTTTTGTTTTGTTTGTTGAAAATTTTAAATTGTATAATATAAACTAAAAAAAAATACTCAACATTGGTTAAAATAGGAGTAGAGGAGAGTTAAATTAGGTTTTACGTGAATAAATTATTTTAAATTTATCTGTTTTAGTTATTTGATGAAATATATAAATAAATTACAATTTGTAAAGAAAAAGGAGCAGAAAAACTATTAAAATACGAATAAAACCCTTCTAAAAATTCTAACGCTATGATGTATAGATTAATGCCCCTTAGATATTAATAACAGCTCGCAAAAATATAGCTTATTATCCTAAATTTTAACATTTTTGACACTGCTTTAATACTACAAAATGTTTTTTGAAACTAAAAAAACATTTTTTATTTACTGATATTCCGTTGTTTGTTTTGAAAAAAAAGTTAATTAACCAAATTGATTAATAGTATTTTAAATTCAAATCAATTGTCTTTGTATTTTGTCCGGTACAAAAGTATATTTATTTCATATACCATGAATTTATTTCTAATAATTTAACCTTATACAGGTATAGGTAGTTGTAATTTAAATCTGTTTATTAACTATTAAGATAGCTTATGAGGTTATATTAAAATGATCTTATCTTTCGAATAAGAGAAAAAATGAATTATAATTTTTGATCAAATTAACTGTAATCTGTTCGAATATTCCTTATTTACCTATTAATTGATTACCGATATGCATAAAGTATTATTCTAAATAAATTAAACGGTTTAGATTTACCATTCTAAATAATTATAATTAATGAAAAAAAAACAGCACATTTATATTTTTATAGCATACATAAGTTTTTTATCCATTTTTGTTAGCTGTATAAATAAAAAAGCAAAAATTGAAAGTTCGTTTTCTGATGAGTCTTTTTGGTCTTCTAAGTTATTAAATAGTGAGAGAATAAAATTAAAATTTGGAAATTATCAGATAAAAGCATTTAATAAAAGTAGTACTCTGCGAGTATCTGATTTATATACAATAAACGGAAATAAGAAAATAACAAGAACATTAGCGATTGTTAGCTATCCGGAAGAAATTGATAGTATTCTTGTTAAAGAGCATACAAAAATTATTGAAGGAGGATCAATGGGTAAAGTTTTCAAAGACGCAGGCTGGAATATTAAAAAGGAAAGTTATTTTATAGGAACGATTAATCAATCATTTGAAAATGATGATATTTATAAAATAATGGGAGGGATTGAACCTTGTGATTTAGCCATTTATGTATATGGGTTTAACTTAGAAAAGTATGGTGAAATATATAATTATGCATTAATCTCTGAAATATATCATCCTGACTACCTAAAACGAAAGGATCTTGACAAAATTTATAAAAATACGGACAAACATCCAAATAAAATAAATTATGAAAGTGTGTTAAATCAAGTAAAAAAAGAATTAAATCTTATTGATTATAAGTCTATTAAGTATGATAAAGGACGTTGTTCTAAGGAAAATTATTTAAATGCAGTTCCTTTAAAATAACAAAAAATGAAAGGAGTAAAAGTTCTCCTTTCATTTTAAAATACGAGTAAACCCCTTCTTAAATTTAATCGCTTCCTTAATTAATTCAAATCATTATTAGGTTTCTACAAAAACTGTTCAGTTTCTACCTACTAAAACCAAAAACGATGCCACAAAATTGACTAAATTAAATTTAATGGTAAATAAGTAATTCTACTAAATGTTTATAGGGGTAACCATTAATTTAAAGTAATGAAATATACAATGATTTAGATAACTTGAGATCAATGTTTCATTCGAAGGATAAATGCTAATTAAAAATAGATTGTTAATATTTGTTAAATAAGGTGTGTAAAGTTGGTAAATTGGTACTTTTACTTAATTATATTTAAAACATCTATTATTATAATTTTAAGAGTTGTATTTATAGTCTAGGTGGAGTTGTTTTTAGTTTACAGTATTATTACGATTTAAAAAAGGCAATTTTCCTATCAGAATAACATAAAAAATAAATAGAAAACTTCATTATAAAATGATTTAAAATAAAAAAATTGGATTAAACCTAGAGAACTTAGAAGTTCGTTTAATAGGATTCCTATTTTTAGATAGAAAGCTCTAATTTTCTGATAAAGATTTTAATTTATTTAAACAATAAATTAATAAGTTTTTTTTAATCACTTTTACAAGTAGTTATTCTAATTAGTTAATAGCTTTACTTTAAAATAGAACTTGCGTGCTTAGGTGTTATTTATTTTGTACAAACAATTATGAGTAATTCATAAATATGCAATTATGTCAAACAAATACTCTTATATAGACGTGTTATGTGGTATGACTTCTTATTTGTTAGTTGTTATATGTGTTTCTGGTTATTTTAATTTTGATGCTATCTACCAAAATTTAATAGACCTAAATGGAAGAGGTTTTTTTCGAATTATATTTTGTGATATTAGTTTTTTAGTACCTTTACTGGCCCTATTTTTTTTAATAATTACGTTTAGTTTAGTTAATTTTAATTTAGCTATTGGAAACGATTTGCTTACTAAAAGCGAATTTTTATTCGGGATAACAGTCTTTTTATTTACTTTGGCTTTTTTTGAATATTTTAAGTTTTCGTTTTTAATTTTTGAAAATAATTATCGGATTGATCTTTTACATACAGAAAAAAAAATATTTTGGTGTTTAAAAGAATTTTCTTTTAAACAATATGTAAGTGTTTTAAATTACGTATCTTACTTAATAGGTGTTACGGCATTTACTTTAGCCATAGGGGGAAAAAGTAAAAATATAAGTCCTAGTCTACGGGGTTCAGCAATGTCACTCCTTATACTTTTAATAATTTTAAACACCTATATAATAGGTGTTTAAATTGTTGTTAAACTTTTAAAAAGTAAATAAGTCTTATTTAGTGATTTTTTAATTCTGAGCACCAAAATGTTTTTTAGGTATTACATAATTTTTACTTTGATGAAGCTTAAAAAAGAGTTGATTCATAAGGTTTTACTAATAAAATTTAAGAATGGTTAAATCTAAACTAGGAGAAATAATAGCGGAGAGAAAGTTGGAGTTGTCTTCTGCGATTGGAGAAGAATATTTTGTTATCAGGTTGGGAAAGCCAAGACCTTGTCAAGATTCAGAGAAAAATTGGGAATGTCCAGTTGAGTTAAATGGAAGGGTGGTATTAGCATTTGGTATCGATTCCTATCAAGCATTGTTAATGGCTTTCCAAATCATTTCTATTGAAAAGGATAGTTTAAAGGCCGAAAAAAAGCATATATTCAAATGGTTAGGCATGGACGACTTAGGGCTTGACATATAAAATGTTTAAGAAGAGTTGAAGAGTCACAGCTAAATTTTAAATTCAAAAACGATTTTATTCTAGTGGCTTCGTTGATTACTTATATTGTGTTTGTTTAATTTAGACGGAGCAAGGGCGACATTTAGAATTTTAATTTATTAAAATTCCTGTTCAAAAAAGAAAGGAGCAAAAGCTCCTTTCAATATAACGATAAAACCCTTCTAAAAATTCAATCGCTTTTTTTTAGCATTATTATTTAATATTTATTTCTAATAAGATTATTTTATTAATTGTTGCATATGATATTTTAAAGTTAATATCTATTTAAAAAACAAATAGGGGAAGGGTAATATATATATAAGACTGTTTTTCGAAAAATATACCCTAAATAAATTAAATAAATAAAAAATGTTTTTATTTTAATTGTATAATACTAAAAAATAGCTAGATATAGGTTAATTAAACTAAGTGTAAAATGAATTTAAAACTGCGCATTAACTCCTTTCGTGGAGTGTCGGATATAGATAGTTAGAAAGTTTGGTTAATACGCAGAGTATTTATGGATAACAACTTATAACTTGCCCCTTATAACAAGAAAAAGTTGCTACAGCAAAAATACATAAATAATTGAATTAAAAAAGAAATATTAGTGATGAATTTTATGTTTTGAATAGTTGATTATAACAAGTTGGGAGAAGAGAAAGCTGTAATATTGAAAGTATGAAATAATAAGAAATTAGCTAGAGAGAATAGTTAAGTTCTTTAGTATTTCTGATAATAAACTGCGTATTAATTTACTCAATAGCATAGTTTAAAGTTTGGTTAATACGCAGTAACTACAAGCATACAGGCGCAAGATAATTAATTAACATTATTTAAAACAGGTTTGTTTTATCAAATATCAGGTATTAGTAGGTTTGTATCTGAATTTGAAGAGTATAATTCTAATTTATGGAGTTGATAAAATTAATGAAAGATTAAAGAGTTTAAAGGAGATAACGCTTAAGTTAAGATAGAGCTTTAACTAAAAAATCCCGTTCAAGTTAAGAACGGGAAAAACTCATATGATTAGAAAGAACTGCACACTATATTTTAGTAACGTAATGTTTGATTAGTGCGCAGTTGACAATCTATTAGAAAGCAAAAGTATTGATATTAAAAGCAAATAAAAATAGAGAGTTTCCCTCGAAATATACTAGGGAAAATAAGGTGCTTTAATATGGGGGGATTTAAGAAGTAGGTTCTGTTTCTGAGCTAAAGCTGTTTATTTTTAATAAAAGTCAAGTTCAAGAATTGTTGTGAATAAAAGAAATTCTTATTGTTATAATTTTTCTTATTAAGAAAAATAAATGTCTAGTAAATGAAAAAATTTAGTAAGAAAAAAATAGATTGATATAATTCACTCCTGTTAATATATTAGTACGGTATACTTATAAATAAGTATTATTGTAAATACCCGCGATTAAATTAAAATGAAGATCCCGTTCAAGAGATGAACGGGATCGTTTACATAAAAAAAAATAAAATAAAAAATAAATATCTTAGATCTTATCTAAGCATGGTCAAAGAAATTACTATTTATTATAATCTGAAATAGATACCATAACTGATTTCACACTCGGGAATACCATTATAAAAAATACGAGTATTACTGATAAGAGATTGTTTGTTTAATTTAACAATTGAATTAATAACAACTTAATGAAGTGATTAAGGATATTTTATTTAATAAAATTTTAATTTAAAAATTGTAATTCTAACTGGACCCTTTCTTGTCGTTATTAAATTTACGCCTACTGCGACTTATTAATAAAGTAGAAAAGATATCAAAATTAGAAACAGTAGGGATTTATTATAGAACTTATAGAATATAGTATGATTATTTTTATTGATGATTTAAGTGAAATGAGGAGGTAAATGATATTTTTAGAAAATCGTGATTCAAAAAATTAAAGAATACTAATTGATATCATTCTAACTAAGAAAGAGAATTAAGTTTTTTTAAAAAATAGGTTAAAGGATTATTTTTCAATTTTTAATATATATATATCTTAAAAATAAGATTAATTTATGTAAGTTTTTAACTTAATAGCAAAAACTTATTGAAACAGATCAAATGAAAAAATTGCTTTTAAACAAGGTTTATATTAAGAAAAATACACATTGGGTTTACTTTAAGAAATATAGAGCACAAAAGAATATTTTGTTGATATCACTGAAAAAGGTATTTAGTAACTAATTATTAGTCATTTTATTGAATTAGTAGCTTTTAATATTAAATTCTTTGTATGATAAATTTCTGATGCAATTATTATATTGTGAAGTTTGTTTTTATGATTAAGTGCCAAATACTATTAGTTAAAACTGCGCATTAATTCCTTCTATGAAGTTTGTCGGATATGTAAGTTAGAAAGTTTGGTTAATACGCAGTACCCTTAAATTATTAGTACAAATTTAAAAAGATAAAAATTAATTAGAAATAAGTATTTTTACTAAAATAATACTAGTATTAACCATTATTAGGTTAGGTTATTTTATTTTTAAATAAGTTATATTTGATAGTTTTATGGAGGGTTAAATGTTTTTGGTTCGAAGAGTATTGCAACAAGTAATATGATTATCATCTAAAAGAAATTAGTGTAATTTTGAAAACTCACGCTTTTGTTTCTTTGTATTTCTAAGTAAAAATAAATTATTAAGTTAACTCTTAGTTTATCTAAATTTGAAATGTTGTAATTTTTCTGATGCAAAAGTAAATTTGAATAAGGTATTAATTAATATACTTTGCTATTTATAAATGTCTCAGTACTCTCGTTTCTTAAATTACGTTTTAGTTAAAGTTGAATATATATTTAAGGTATTATATATTTTTATTTGAGTGTGAATGAGGTATTTAAATAATTACAATACAGGAGGTTGCTGAAAATCCCTTGAAAAGAGTAAGTAATAACAAATTAAATTTAAAATATTTTGGGTATTAATATTAAAATTATAGCTGGAGCAGACGTATCTTCATCCTCTGTGCAAGCGAGTGGAACAGTTCAACATATAATTACAGATGAAGAGAGAACATCTTTTAAGCTAGGAGATCAGCACTTAAAAGATGCTATTAATAAATACTTTGGTAAAGCACCAGACGATGCATTTTTACATAGTCCTACTCCTTGGGAAGATCTTTATAAAAGGTATAGTTGGCCTGAAGTTCAAGTGGTTTTAGTTGTAGAAAGTGCTGAAATAATAGGAGTTACATCAGAGCCAGTTGTAGTTAAAACACAAGAATTTAAAAATAGTAGTAATCAAAAAGGTTCTTTTAATGCGTCTATTACAGAGACTGTTAACAACACAACATCATCTAATTGGAATACAGGAGGGAATCTATCTGTGGGGCAAAGTCTCAGTTATGGTGTTGAGTTTGCAGGAACAGGTGCGAAGGGAGAAACTTCTATATCATATAGCCAGTCATGGGGAGTTGGTTCACAGGAATCGAAATCAATTACAGTAGGATCAACATCAGGAGTTAGTGTTGATTTGGCTCCAGGAGAGTCTGTTATTGCGGAGCTTTCTGCAAGCCGTGGAGTAATGAAGGTCAGAGTAAAGTACAAAGCATATTTAACAGGTGTTTCAGCGGTTAACTATGATGAATCTTTTAAAGATCATCATTTTTGGAGTATGGATATAAATGCGATAATGAATTCAGCCGGGTTATTAAATTCAATAAAATCAACAGAGGAAATAGAGATAGGGTATTATTCAAACTCCAAAATAGAATTAAAATAAAATATTAAAAAAGAATAAATAGATTTCACTTCATAAAAAATAACTGACTTAGTTGATTTTTTGATCAACTTTCAGAAAATTCTTCTTTAGATAAAAGGAAGTATTACTGACTAATAAAGGAAATATTTAGCATGGTTCTATGTATTATCCATAATCTTATTTTCAAAATAATACCTAGATGTATTAAAAAGCAATCCTTGAAATGAGATGTAGGAATTCCAATAATCTATAGTCAGGTTTTTAACTTTAAAAGGTTGCTTTGTCTTAAATTAATAAAGGCTGTCAATATTGACAGCCTTTATCCCCTTCTAAATTAAACCCTTAGTTAGTTTAATATCAGACAAATATATATATAAATTGCTATAGGTGTCTGGTTTTCAGTGTTAAAAAAAGTTAATGTTTGTGTAGTGGTAATTTTGTAATATATTATCTGATCGAGTTGAGATTGATTAGATTAAAAAATGTTTTTATTTATTTTTTTTGGTTGATAATATTAAAATAGAATTAAAAACTGCGTATTAAACAAAATTATCTTGTAACCTTATAATTGATTAATACGCAGACCACATAATATACTAAATGCAATTTAAATATTTTGATTTAAAAAATAGGTAAGAGAAAATACTGAAGTTTTATTAGTAATAATACTATATTTTGTAATAAAAAAAGAATGCTCCCGAAGGAGCAATCATCCCAATAAATGGTAACAAGCCAATAGAACATTTCAAAAAGGGGAAATTTTGTAGCGAAAAAAACTGTTCTATTTAACTTTAATGAATGCTAATTATTTAAAGGGGTTGTAAATAAAACTATGGGGAGTTTTATTTATTTTTTAAATCTATGGTTTAGTTGAATGAATTCTGCTACATGTAGTATATTTGGTGTGATTTTAGCTTAAAAAAAGAAAAAATATGTCGAAAATGAGAATAGTATTGCTTATAAAGTAAAGGGTTTAATGGTATTTGGCAGTTAATTATAACGGTCTATAGATTAGAATTTAAGCCGATATAGTTGACAGAAATTGTTATCTTTATGAAAAGGAACTGTGCATTAATCTTATTATGGAAGACTATAACTATTAAATTTAGTTAATTAATGCACAGAAATTTAAACGCAACAACAAATATCAACAAATAATCAGTTTTTCTAAATAGGTAATTATCCTTAAAAGTAGATGAGTGTTAACCATTAGCTTGGTAACTTGGAAGTAAATTTTAATAAAGCAAACTTATGATCACATTTTCTTAAATTAAAGAATTATTATACCATGTATGAGATAAGTGTAAGAATAGCTAAAACATTTAATGAAACAGTTAAGGTTAGATAATAGATGCGCTTTTTTTTAAAATTTTCGAAGTGAGATATACTCGAGAAGTATATGCCACCCCAGTCTTGTTTTTTATAGATAATTACACAGTTAATAATAAATAAATGGCTTGCAGTTAATATTCTTGCATGGAAAAATTCGTTAGAATTGTATGCGATAATGAAAGAAGCTATATGTACAATAGCCACTGTTAATTTGGGTAATAAAGACCTGTGTTCTACAAATAAAATGTTTAATAGCCAAAGTAAGTATATAATTTGTAAAAATTCTGGAGCATTTCCGCCCCAGAATTGTATTTCATTATTGTTAGTTATTCTTACACCACTACCATTTAATCTCCATAGAATAATTGCAATCGATAATGCCAGTGAAATAGGTATGCTAAACCAAGCTTTTTTTTTAATTTGAGAGGTTATAAATCCTGTTATTTGTAAGAAGAAAAAAAAACAAAAACAATAATCGATAGTTTTAGACCAAATTGGGATTTCAATGGGAGATAGCTTTGTAATCAAGCATAAGATATTGAAGTAGGTTTCTAAAACTATTAATCTCATTATTTCTGAAAAGTTCTCTGTCTTTTTAAATAAAGGAATACTAACTATCAATATCAATACTGATATTGATAGCTCAAACCATATACTTCTTTGTGCCAATGAAACAATTCCTTGACAATATATTAAAGCCAAAGAGAAAAATAAAATTGATGTTATTATCTGATAATAAACATTTTTATTCTTATTTACGTTTGTTCTTAAATATGGCATAAACACGATTTTTTGGTCTTTTCTATTTCTGTTAAAATATCATTTACACATAATTCTGCATTTTCCATACTCCTCTCCATGGTTGATGGAACGGTCCATTTTTGTTGGCGGTGATTTAGCCATTCCCCAGTAATAAAAATATTAGAGGCTGAGCACGAGTTTGTGAAAATTTTATTGGAATAGGTTGGGTTTTCTAACTGATTTTGAATTAACCAATGAGCAGGTACTCCTTTTGAATTTATGATTTCAGGTCCTTTGAACCAATTTTTATATTTGTGATTATTTATTTTTTCTTTATTCATTATTAAGGCTCCAGGTCCAGATTTTATTGAAGTTAAGAAAAAGGGTTGTAATTCAGGTGAAGATAATCCCATTTGTGCAAGTATTTCTTTATGAATTTCTTGTTCATTACATTCTAATAACGGTTTATTAAATAAAATACCTTTTGACTTTTCCATTTTGGTAGCAGTTATAGAAACGGTTGCCTTTATATTTTTTGAAAAAATAGTGTTATTGTATTTTCCACTATAATATATTTTATAACTAAGTCCCCATGGAGAGTCAATTATGATTCCGATTGATTTATTTTTAAGTTTTGGTGGGATTTCTTTTAAATGTAGTTGAAAACCGTGACTTTTTATACTTTCAACTTTTACTAAGGGTTTTAATTCAGGGAGAATATCTAATGTTTGATTTGGAGGGGTTGCAATAATAAAAAAGTCGGCATTAATAACATCTTGATTTTCTAGAACTGCATATTTGCATTCGGAATTTTGATAGTCAATATCTTTTAAAGAAGAATTAAAATGAAAGTTAACTCCTTTACTTTTTAGATATCGATACCAAGGATTAATCAAAGATTCGTTTATTGGACCATTGAGAGTTATGCTATATGAATTAGGAGATAAAGGGGTAGGGGTTATTTTTTTATTCATCAATAATTGTATAATATCTCCTGTTCTTGTGTTGTCAGTTGCAGCAATCCAAGAGGAGAGAACCCTTCTCAAGAAAGAAGCAAGTAAGGGGCGATAATCATATTCTAAATAGCGTGATATTGGAGAGTCCAAATCTCTTTTTTTTATTTTCTTTTGAGTCAGTCTATTTCTGAACCAATAGATGTCGCTAACAGGTACACCGTCTATAAACATTGACCAAGCAGATTTTAGATTGTACACTGATTCGGTTAGAAAATTAAAGTGTTTTTGTGAAAAGTTTACTGTTCTGCCGCTTTGTGCCCAAACAAATTGAGCTTTTGGAAGCGGTTCTATTTGATAAATTAAATTACTCCCTTTGTATGTAGAAATTTCTTTTAGGGTGTTAAGGAATATTGGGTTTGAAGAGAACATTTGTCTATGCGTCAATTCGTAAGGAAGGCCAGAGTTCATAAAGCCTATACATTTACCTCCAGGTTGACTCCTTGCTTCAAATAAAGAAACTCTTAATCCCTTTTTAATGCATTCATGAGCTGCCTTTAGTCCAGAAATTCCTGCTCCGAAAATAGCAACATGAGACTTATCATCGTAATCTGTCTTTTGTTTAGTTAGTTTTGATAACATATAGTTGATTTATAATGAATACTATTGAAAGTATTTTAATTGATATTCTAACTGTAACTTATGTGGTAACTTAGTCATAAGAACTTACTTTTTGTATGTTGTTGTGACAATCTATTAAGAGGGCAAAGGGAAATATTTATGTTGAGTTAACATAGAGGTTTTTATACATCACTAATTTAGTTTGGTTTATATTACTAATAAATATATATGTTTTTTGATTTTAATTCAATTTGTTTAAAAGATTAGAGGAACAAAAAATATAATTGAAACTTATTTAAGAAATTTAAAACAACTGCTCATCAACATTTTAACTATTTTTTAACGAGTGATAAACAACTTAAATTTTAACAATAAATTAACAATAAATTAACTTATAGTTATCATTAGCTATAAATTTTTATTGAGTTAATTTAGATGTCGACTAAATTAATTATGATATATCTCTTAATTTAATGTTAAAAGTCTTATTTTGTATTGTGATATTCATCATATAATGTTTGTCACATAAAAAAAGAAACTGCTTAAATAGAGTGGTTTTTATTACTAACCAACTTTCAAAAAACGTATATAAACTATGATAGGTATACTTAATGTCATTTTTAGACATAAAGAAATAAACTACGAAACAGCAGAAATTCTGAAGTGTCAATGGAAAGTATTAAATAGAATTTTATCATTATCAGATAAAACAGAATTTGGAAAAAAATATGATTTGGGATCTATTGATTCAATTAAAGAGTATCAAAAACGTATTCCGATAATGCATTATGAAGACATTGCTCCTTTCTGGAATTTAGAGGCTTCTGGTGAAAAAAAAGTTATTTTTAATAGTTCTCCAGAATATTTTGTTGAGTCGTCTGGAACCACAGGAATCAAAAAGCTTATACCTGTGACTAAATATATGTTGAAGTCTATTCAGGCATGCAAAAATAGAATGTTAAGTGTAGCTATGAAAAAAGATAAAAGCTATAATTTTTTATCAAAAAAACATTTAATTATTTGTTCTCGAATTGAAACGGGAAAAACATCAGGCGGTATTCCTGTAGGGATGATTTCAGGTTTGATAGCTAGAAAAAAAACACCAAAATTTGTTCAATCTCTTTTAATTCCTTCTGAGGAAACAATAAATTGTATTAGCTTGAAAGAAAAGTTTTTAAGATATAAAGAAGAGGTTGTAGGTCACAAGTTTGGTACAATTGCTGGTATACCTGCTTCCGTAGTAGATTTACTAACTTATTTAAAAGACAATCTTTCAGAAGAAGAATATGCTTATTGTTTTGATGAAGTGAAAATTTTATTAACATCAGGTGTTAATTATCGTCCATATAAGAATAAACTGGAGGAATTATTGGGAAAAAACTTTTCTTTTATAGATTCTTATGTCAGTAGTGAAGGGTTCTATGGAGGTGAGGCGCAAGAGAATCCAGATGTATTTCAATTCTTTCCAAAATCAGTCTTTTTTGAATTTATTCCGATTGAGAATTACTGGAGTAGTGATTATAATACAAGACTTCTTTTAAGTGAGATTGAGGTTGATCAAAAGTATGCTATAGCTGTTACGACTGGAAATGGAACCTTTAGTTATATTTTAGGAGATGTTATAAAGGTGTGTTCAAAAAAACCACTTCGATTCACAATTGCAGGACGTACTTTATTGACACTAAATCTTGTTGCCGAAAAAACTTCAATTACACAAGTGGAAAACGCTATTACACAATTCAGTGAGCAGAAAGGAGTGATTATTAAGGAATTTTTCTTGGCAAAAAACTATGAAAGTAATAAGCCTTCATATTGTTGGTATTTTGAAGAAACTGATTTTTTTATGAATCTTGATGAGTCATCTAAAATAGAAATATGCAAAGCTCTTGATAAGTCGCTTTGCGAGGCAAACCCTCTTTATGACTATTTTTTAAATGAAGTTCAAACAATGGAAGCAAGTACAATTCATATTATTTCGAGTAGAGGTATAAATAATTGGTTTAAAAGAAAAAATAGTGATCCAATTCATAAGAAATTACCAAGAATTATTTTAAATAAAGAAGCTGTAAATACAATTGTGAAGAGCGATACAATTTTGGTTTAAATGAAGTTTTAAGAAAATTTGAAAAAGAGGTAAAATATTTTTAAATCATCTTTCTATTGGAATAAAATTACATTTGCATCAAAACTTTTCTCACTTATTGTTTGTAAAAAAAGTGTTGATAATTTGCTTTAAAAATTAAAAAGAGAAGAAATACACCTTCTAAAATATTTCTTCTCTTGAATAACATAAATTAACTAAAGATGAATTATCAACTTTTGATTAAATGTAAAATATATAAGGTGTTTCTTATTGTTTATTTAGTTGAGGTAGTGTTATCTGACGACGAATAATATGCAGCGTATGGGTGACTTGAGATACTATGAAAACTAATTTTTTTGTATGTGTAAAAATAGTTTATGATTTAAGTACTGATAATTAATTGAATTATATTTAATACTTTAAAAGAATTCACTTCTGAATTTTTTATGTTAAAAAGAAAGGAGCTTTAAGCTCCTTTCACTTTAAAATACGAATAAAAACCCTTCTAAAATTTAATCGCTTTTTAATTAATTCAGAATTATTAATTAGCTAATTCTAGCTAATGTCGTAATAAGAGTTTACTGTAGCCTTTTTAAAGAGTGAAAAGTATGAAGTTATAATTTCGGCTAACAAGTAAAACTTCTTTAACGACTTTACAAAGATGATAAAATAAAATAGTTGAGAAAATAGATAAAAGTACCATTTCGATAACAGTACTAACCATTAGGTTAGTGCACAAAAGTACTAGTCTATTTTGAAGCAATTGACCAAAACTAGGTTGTTAGAATAATTGAATTTTCGATTATTTTAAAATTCGAATAGTGTTTAAATACTTGAATATGATTTTTTTATTTAGTGTAGGGATATTTCTAAAGTATTAAAAACTTCCTTTTTTAAAAGTAATTACTAAGCCTAAGCATTATACACTTTTTTTAGGTTAAGCTAGCTGCTTGTCTAATAGTAATGGGATAACATTCCCTTTAAAGAGTCAAAGAACTTGATGTTTTTTTACTTCTCCTCTGGTGTGCATGATTTCAGAAACATGAGATGATGCCATTGAAATATCATATCATGTATCATGGCTGTATATAAATATTTATTGTATACATTTTGGATGACAGTAGAATTTTAACAAAAAGATTGTCCTATATCTTTTTCAATATTGAGATCTTGTGTGGCTAAGTCAAAACCAGAATCGATAATTCAGATAAAAATTTAGTGATTTTCTAAGATGTTTTTTTAGTCTATCTTCTTAGAATAAGGTAGTTTTTGTCGGTAATAAAAAGAGCTAGAAATTTATGTTTTCCATTTAATAATAATAGCCATTTATTTGATGGAAGTAATCTCTAATATCAGGAAAAGTAGATTCTTTGATTTCAAAGCTTGTGTATAGAGTACTAGCAATATTTTTTAAATAAATAAACTAAAAAACCACTTCGAAAAAAGTGAAGTGGTTTTAAAATTATTATCTGCGAATGATTTTTTACCTAACTGCAATAGGGTATCTTTCGCCTCTACTGTACACATAGCCAGAAGTTCTTGGAGCACCGCCTCTGGCATGCATGATACCTGCAACATGAGGAGCAGCCATAGAAGTACCACCTAATGTAGCATATCCGCCATTTAAGTATGTACTGTATACATCACTACCTGTTGCTATAAGGTCAACAGGGTTCATGTTATAGTTTGAGAACCAAGAAAAACTACGATTACAGGTCATTGAAGCAACAGTATATATTCTATTACCGTTTATACAGGCAGGCCCATATTTAGAAGCGTCATCAGAGGAGTTTCCAGCTGCTATAGCTACATAAGCTCCACTGTTTGCTAAGGTTGTCACTGCGCTCTTGTAAGGAGTTCTTGTTGAACAGTTAGATCCAGTATAACCTCCTAGGCTCAAATTAACAACATCTCCTGGTCTGGCATATCTTCCAACATAATTAATTCCTGCTAATATTGAAGAAACGCTTCCTATTCCATTACAGTTTAAAACTTTGATTGGAACAACACGAGCACCAGCAGAAACACCTACTACACCAAATCCATTATTCTTTGCAGCAGCTGTTCCAGCAACATGAGTACCATGACCATTACAATCGTCAGGGCTTCTGTCAATAAAAGATCTACCTAGGTTTACAGCTACGTTTAAATCAGGATGGTCTAGATCAATACCTGTATCAATGATCCATATTAATGATCTTTTTGAAGATCCGTCAGTAGAGCCTCCAGCATTATTAATTCCACAAGGCGTTGTTTGTCTCGCTCTTTGGCTAACATTAGCTTTGGTAATGTTTTCTATATCAACTTTAGGAAGTTCTATCTTTCTATCAAATTCAATATAGTCAACATTTTCATTTTTAGAGAGTTGTTTGTACTCCTTGTCATTAAGTTTAATAGCTACACCAGAGATTTCTGTGGTGTAATAATTTAAAACATTAGATTTATCAACGTTACTTTTATCAAGAATAGCGTTGATTTTTTTAATAACATTTTTTGAAACTTTTTCAATAGCTTCGGCTTTTGCATTTCTGCTTGAAAAATTTGATTTACTTTTTAATTTTAATGCAGGGGTAATTTTCGTTTCTTTAAAAACAACAATATACTGACCGGAAATAATATTGCTGTCGTTAATTACAGCAACAGGTTCAGTTTCTTGGATGTTTTCATTTGAACTTTCATTTTGACAAGAAGTCATAAATAGCGCCATTATTGAAGCGCAAAAAATGGGTCTTAATACATTTTTCATTTTTAGAAGGATTTTTAATTCCTTACAAAGATTATAAATTTTTTGAGACTAAAAACATGAATTGAGATCTTGACTTATTAGTAGTATTTTTGTTTTAATAATTTTCTGTTTGATTTTTTATAAAAATAATTTTAGTTAGTTTTCAGATAACTAGTATTTTATGTTTTATTTGATTTGCTCTTTTTAGCAGTGAAATCTGGTGTTGCAACAAGGTTGCTTTTAACTTTTGTTTATGAATATTTTAGCTTTTTTTTAAGTTAAATTTTAAGGTTTTCTGAGGTTTTTACCCTTTGTGATTGCTCAAATAAAACTAAAATATTAAAAAGATGATATTTTAAATTGTTTATGTACGAGTGTATTCAAAAACTATTGGACTGGTATTAGTCGATTAATTAACTCTATTAATTAATATGTTTTTCTACATTAGAATTGGATAG
Source organism: Tenacibaculum profundi (assembly GCF_057162725.1). Taxonomy (NCBI): domain Bacteria; kingdom Pseudomonadati; phylum Bacteroidota; class Flavobacteriia; order Flavobacteriales; family Flavobacteriaceae; genus Tenacibaculum; species Tenacibaculum profundi. The sequence goes on along the minus strand of NZ_CM169894.1, from coordinate 1,252,920 downwards.
TGTTATTCACATATACAAAGTAAATATAAGTATACTTATAGTAACTTATAATGTTTTGATAAAATGAGTAGCATTATAAAAAATTAAAACTACCTTTTATAAAGATGGCTTTAATTTTTTGTTTGACGAAGTTTTTATCTGATAGCATTATGATCTCTCTCCTTTAATTAGTAGTAAATACTTTTATTTAAGTGTTTAATTTATGTAGGTGTTTTTTTGTTAGGTGTCAACCAAATGTGTCAATTTTTGTTTTTTCGAGATTTTCAAATTCATTGGGCAAGTTATCAGAAAAAATAAAGGGATAAACTTTTCTTCAATTAATTATGTAGGCTTTTTGATTTAATAAAAGCTTTGGAGTTTAAAATGATCTTGAATATTTTCTTTACCTCTTCATATGTAAATGATATTTATAGAACTTATAAACTGTTAGCCTCTTAGTTATTTTGATAATTCTCATTAATGTTATATTTGTAGCGGAAATATACACAATTGTGTATATCCGCTAGTTGTAGTGCATTGATGAAACCTAAACACATGAGAATAATATATTGCGATAGTGTATTCGATAATAAAATAATCGAGCCTGATTATGAAGAAGAAAAGAAATCTGCTATTAGAGCTGGATTTGACTTTTCTCTAATCAGTTTCGAAGAATTAACGGATGGTAATATTGCAACAGCTCTGAGGTTCGTAAAAGAAACTGAAAGCAAAGAATTTGGAATATATAGAGGATGGATGCTTACTCCAACTCAATATCAAAACTTATACGATGGTCTTCTAAAAAAGAATATCGAATTAATCAATTCTCCAACTGAGTATAAGCATTGTCACTACTTGCCTAACTCATACAACAAAATAGAATCGAAAACACCAAAATCCAATTGGACAAAAGAATTGAATGATGATTCTATATTTAAACTTACAGGAGAATTTGGAGACAGTTCAATAATCGTGAAAGACTTTGTGAAATCTGAAAAACATAATTGGGAAGAAGCTTGTTTCATTCCAAACGCATCCAATTCTGATAAAGTAAAATCTGTTGTTGACAAATTCATAGAATTGAGAGGAAATTCCTTAAATGAAGGATTAGTATTTAGACAATTCGAAGAACTCGAGTATTTAACCGAACATTCAAAAAGTGGAATGCCCTTAACCAAAGAGTTTAGAATCTTCTTTGCAAATAAGAAAATAGTTAAAGTATTTGACTATTGGGATGAAGGTGAATATGGAGAAACAAAACCTGAACTTGATGATTTTATCGAGATAGCACAACATATTGATAGCAATTTTTTCACAATGGACGTGGCTAAAAAGAAAGATGGAGATTGGATTATTATGGAACTTGGAGACGGACAAGTCGCAGGATTGCCTGATAATGCTAATAGAAACGAGTTTTACGAAAACCTAAAAGAAAACGCACTACAACAATTTGTATAGTTCATTTGCTCCCTTTGGGAAGCAAACGCACCATACAATAGACGTTGTACACAAGTAAAAAAACTGAAGTGATAAAAAGAATATTAATTAGAATTGCATATTTTGTTATCGGATTTGGAATCGCGGTTTATGCTGATTCATTTTTCCGTCAACTAATTCAAGGTTTATTTCAATGGACAACAAATAATGGTATTCAATTTGGAGGAAAGGACTTTTATCTTTTTGGGAATCCTATTTATTTCACAAGTTCCGGATTAGTGTTTCTGATATTTAGTATCGCCAATAAGAAAGAGAAAATCCAAAAAGTAGTGTTGAATGGAATAGTACTGATTATAATATTTGGAATACTATTAATTGGAATTAGTGCACTGAACGCAAATCTTAAAATAATTGAATGTACTGCTTGTGATAACGGAATTAGAAGATTAGGATATAACGAAATAAATTATGGAGTAATTTTAGCAACAAGCGCTCTATTATCTATAATTCCGAGTCTGATAATGATATTTAAAAACCGAAAAAAAGCCAGTGTACAACACAGTGTATAAAACATAGCTAATAAGTACCTAACCAAAAAGTTTGTGCTTATTTTCGAAGACCGCCAAATTTTTAAATTTGGCTTTTAAAATAGAAAAATTAAAAACAAAACATAAAAATTCGGCTCTGTATTTATCCGAAAAGTTAGTATCTTTTATACGCTACGTTTCATACACAAGACCGTTACTTGCAAGCCAAAAATGAAAAAATATATTTTAATGGCTTTAACACTTCTATTAATCTTTTGTTCTAAGAATAGTAAAAGACAAAATACTCAGTTAAATGCTAACATTAATATTGAAAAATTGAATTCAAAAAAATGGATTATAATACTTTTTTAAACAAACTAGATTCTATACTTTCAGGAGAATATAATTATACTTCTGAAGAAGAATATTTTAGAAGATTATTGTTTCAAGTTGAGATAAATAGTAACAAAAAAGTCACATCTCTCCTTTTATTGAATATTTTTAAAGAATCTCTTACTTCTTCGAAAGTTATTAATTTTAATAACGATTGGAATAATCTTAACGAGCCTGAACTTTTTCCAGATTTCAAAAGTATGTCTACCAAAGAGAATTTAGAGTTTACAAAAGAAACAATACGGTTTTTTATTGCTGACTTAAGAAGACTTGGAGATAAAGTGTTAAAAGACCCACATAGAGGATTGGGTGTAACATCTTCATCTGGTCGCAGATGGTATAATTACGATATCTCTACAATTTTTAATGGCTGGTATTCTTTTTATTATGATGTCGCAGAAATTGCTACTGAAATTGATAGTGAAACTGTATATTCATGGAGTGATATATCTGATATACTCATGTTTGGAAAGGGATATGAGTAATTTAACAACTTTCTAATATAAATATGTCAACAGATAACACGATATAATAAATAGGGCATTCGATGATTCGTGAAAAGTTGGTACTATTTACCAACACCTCCAAATTGTTAGATTACCCGTAAGAGAAGTAATTAAAAATTTGGCTTTTAAGAATGAATAAATTAAAAACAAAATACAACGTTTTGCCTCAGTGTAAACTTGATACTTTATCTGTATCTTGTTCTCTACTTGCTATATACTAAACGTTGCCTTTAATTTACTCAACCTGATGCGAATTAAATGAATAAAATAAGTTTACCTTACCATTTAATAATACCAAGTCTGATTTCAATTCTAGTTTTAGGAATAACTATTCTGAAAAGAGGAAAGTTATTCGTGAATGGAAAACGGAAATGGCTTTGGATAGGAATAACAGTTTTTTTCGTAATTTATCTTCTAATTGTTGGGGGAGCAACTTATTTTGATATTTCATCAAAGTTTATTTTACAAAAATTTGACTTGAATGAAGACGGATTTTTTAGCGGAAAAGAAATTACACCTGAACAGAAAGAAGCAATACGAAAAGTGATTTCAGATGCTGGAAGAAATTGTTCATTTATAATTGGTATTATATTCTCTAGTGTTATTGCTTTTTTTGTTTTTATTGGAGGAAAATTAATAGAATATAGAAACGTTAAAAGGATAAAAACTTCACACAATATCAATTAACTTTCGTTAAAGCATTGTTAATTAAATCGTTAAAAGTACACGCGCCAAAAAGCACCTTTTAAGGTGTTTTTTTATACCTAAAATTTAGCGAAATTGGTGATCAAAATATTACTAGATGTAAATATTTGTAAACGTTTAGTTTAATAAAAAAGTTCTTCTAAAGCCTATAAAAGCTACAAATAATTCCTTTTTTGGTTTGAGTTTTTATTTGTTTATTAATAGATTTAGAGTAGGGAATATGCGCAATTTTGTACATACGTTGGTTAGCTGTAATTAAAACCCAATCGTATAAATGGTTCACGATAGTTATTATTGGAGAAAGGAATTAATAAAGATTTCAAAAAGTTTAAAAAAGCGAATCCAGTATAAAAAAGAATGGAATGATTCAAAGTATGCGAAATTTTAGAAAGAAATTATGTTTGGATTTTATATAGTCCGAAAACTTTTAGAAGCAAATAAACTGACTAGCGATTTTAGCTCTTTGAAATTAGAATGCAAAGTTTACCCAAGTAAAGGAAAACCAATAACTCTAATGAATAATCATCGATTTAACGAAAACTACGATTTAGAAAACCCAACAATAGAAAAACGTGAATTAAGATTTTTCATTAATCAGTTTGTACATAGTTATATATTTTCCCCAATAATATCAGTTGTGGATAAAGATATCGAGACAAAAATAGACGATGGTAGTTTAATGGAAGATGAGATTATTGAAATTTATGATAATGCAGATAAAGAGTTGTTAGGAGTATTTTTCAACTCGGACAATAATAAATATGATTCCCTTTTTGAAATGCAAATTGGAACAATCCGAAAATTGTTTAAAAAAGTGGGGAAGTGTAACGTTACTCGAATAGAAATGAAATATGACGAACAAAAAGAGGATTATAAATCAGTTCGTTTTTGAGGAAAACAGAAAATATCTGAAGAAACAGAAGAATTGATTAAAAAAATAGAAAAAAAATAACTACCGCTAACAATTGTAACAGTTACAAACGCTTACAATTTTATAAAAATAGATATAAAAAACAAGCCCTTTTTGGGGCTTTTGTTTTTTTTGTGTTTACAATTCTTAAAACTAACAACAAATAAAAATACTTGTACACAAAACCTTTTAACCCTATTTGTCGCATAGGGATAACACTGAAGTCTAATTTGAAGATGTTAAAAGCTATGAAATGTAAAAATAAATCTGTTAAAATTGTTCGTGTGTTCTTATTAAAAAATTGCAACTCAAAGAAATTTGAGTCATTTAACCCATGTTAAAAAATATTAGATTAATAGTTTAAACTCTTTGAAAATTAGTGTGTTTGGGTTTAGTTTTGTTGAAAAATGAATTAACATTTTAAACTTAACGGGAAATGAAATATAGGTTTTGGAGTTTTATTTTTTAACTCATGCACAGATAACATAGAAGAAATAGAGAACAGTAATGAAATATAAACAACAGTTCATCGGCAAAGATGGTCTCGAAATCTCTGGTGATGGGGGGAGTAAAAAATAGTTTGAAATTTACAGTAGGTGCGATTATAATCCTATTTGTTATCGCGTCCTATCTACATATTGTTTGATGGTACTCTTTTAAATGAGTTAAAGCAAAAGAAACGGTGTAATATTAAATATACTGTAGAAGTTTCCGAGAAAGATAAGAAGTATAAATTAAGTTTCTTGAATTTTGATGTAAAGTCAAAAGATAACAGTCTTTTTGTTCTAAATACATTTAATTAATCAAAAAGTGCCAAGGGATTCGGATATTTATATGAATAGTTTAAAATAGATTTACTTTTAGTATTAGAGATTTTTTTGAACTTTGATAGCTCTGATATTTTGAATTCAGGAGGAGTTAGATTTGCATGCTTAGCTGCTTTCGTATAGAAAATTTCTTTAGAAGGATGTTCGTCAGCACAACCATTAATAATTTCACCCCAACATTTTTTTTGAATGATTGCACAGATTAAACCTATACAGTCATCTTGATGAATAATATTAACAGGAGCTTTTCCGTTAGAAACTTCTTTTTTGTTTGCCAAGAATTTCCCTGGAATCCTATCATAACCAACAAGCCCTGATAGCCTTAAGATTGTTAAGTTTTGTTTTAGTTTTGATTTTAAAAGTTCTTCAACAGCTAAAATAGCTTTTCCAGAATCTTTTTCAGGCTTAGTTTCAATAGATTCAGTTACCCAGTCGTTTGTATCTTGGTAAACAGAAGTCGAACTGATAAAAATAACTTTCTGAGAGGGGGTAATGTGCGGTAAGATGTCTTTAATTTGTTCCTGATAGATGCTTTTAATATTGGGAATTCTTTTAGGAGGGAAATTGATAATAATAATTTGACTTCCCGAAAGAAATTTTTGGTATTGCTCTCTTTTATTATCACCAAGTTTAAATAAATAGGGTTTGATACCCGCCTCAATTAAAATAGGTTTTTTAGTTTGTGTGGTGCTTGAGCCCTTTACAATAAATTTTTTTGAAATTAAACGTTTAGCCAAAGGTAGTCCAAGCCATCCACAACCTAAAACACTAATTTGCTGATTTTGCATAAATATCAAAGTTTTATTTAAATAGTAAGATCCATCATGATGTTTACAATTTTGAATAAATTTAGAAAAGTAAACGAATAGTTTATTAAATACTATTACGGCGAATATAACAAATAGATAAATTGTAAATAGTATTCTTTTTTAAAAAACGAAATTTCTATAAAGAGACCTATTTGTTTTTTAAATTGTGATTTCAATAATAAATAATACTTTGAAATTCATTCTTTCGTTTTAAAATAAAAGGGTTGAATAGGTATAATGAATGTTTTAATTTTTTGTTTTTTAGTGTTTTAATTTTATTTATTACCCAATAGACCTTAGTGTATAGGTGTTAATGGGGTGTTGATTTATAGTAGTATTTTTATTTTGCTTATAAGTTTCTTTATTTTAGGTTTTTGTAGTGTTTTTATGTCTAAAAAAATCACTTGATATTACGTTTTTATTGTTTTGTTGTGGGTGTCCGTAAGTATTTTAAAAAAATATTATTTCCTTTGAGTAACAACAAACCAAACAGTTAAAAAAAAAACTAACCAAATGAAAAAAAAATTACTCTTAACTGATTTTAAACCAATCCAATTAGGTACTTTACATGACCAAAATCTTTTAAATCAATATCACAAATCTCTTTTTTATAAAGTAACTAAAAAGCCTGTTGGTACTCTTGTAACTCAGGAAGCTGAAGGGGAAGCAAAAAGTCATTACGATTACGTGAGTAATCAGATAGATAGATACTCCATCGGAAAAGACATGATAAATAAAAGGCAACTTTTGATGCATGAACAAATTAAAAACTTCATTAGTAACGAAATGGAGGTGTCTACTTTAGAAGAGTATCAATTTCCTGAGATGTTTAAAAATATTTCTCATGAAAACAAAGGAGCAAAGTTAGATGACCGTATGGAATGGTTTAAAAATGAAATGCAACATGTTTTTGATATTTTTTATAATAACGAACAAGAAGCTCCCGAAAATCTAATACATGTAACATGTTCAGGATATTCATCACCAAGTGTTGCTCAAATCGCAATGAGTCAAAGAAATTGGCTCAATAGTACAGTAACACATAGTTATCAAATGGGGTGTTATGGAGCTTTCCCCGCAATTCGAACAGCGAATGCTTTGTTAACAACAAGTGAAGACAATGGAAGAATTGATATTATACATACAGAACTTTTGTCAGCACATATAAATTTAACAGAGTTTTCATCCTCAAATAGTTTGATTAGTTCGCTTTTTGCAGATGGTTTTATAGGCTATTCTTTATATGAAGAAAATAAATTTAGAAAAATAAAACCCAATGCTTCCGCTTTAAAAATATTAGCTTTTCATGAAGTCATGATAGAGAGTTCTTTAGAAGATATGTCATGGGATTTGGGAGCACATAATTTCCTTATGACCTTGTCAAGGAAGGTGCCGGTTTTTATAAGAAATAATATAAAGCAGTTTCTCTCAGATTTATGTAGCAAAGTAGGAGTTGATTTAGAAAAAGAGAAGTATAACTTACTTTTTGCAATCCATCCTGGAGGCCCTAAAATAATTGATTATATAATTAAAGAAATGGAGCTTTTTGAAGATCAGGCTAAATGGTCAATAAATGTTCTTAGAAGGCAAGGAAATATGTCTTCAGCTACCATACCTCACGTTTTCAATGATATGCTTAATGATGACAGTATTAAAAAAGGAACAAAGATAGTTTCAATGGCCTTCGGACCAGGTTTAACGGCAACTTCTATGTTGGTAGAGAAAGTTTAAAAGAAGAAAAACTAGAAGTAATAATGAATTTTGATATCGTAATTGCAGGATGTGGCCCTACTGGGGCCACGTTTGCTAACTACTTTGGGAATTTTGGACTCAAGGTTTTAGTTTTTGATAAAGAGAAAGATATAATCGACTATCCCAGAGCTGTTCATATTGATGAAGATGTAATAAGAGTTTTTCAAGAGTTAGGATTGTACGAGGAAATGAAAAAAGATGCGATAAAACCGTTTCAAAATTATGTGCTTGCGGATGAACAAGGAAAGACACTTTTTAAATTTAGTCCTAATAGTAGTATCTCGCATGAAATTCCTAGTTGTAATTGGATACTTCAACCGGAAATCGAAAAATACCTGCGCAAGGGATTTGCAAAATATAAAAACGTTAGTTTTTTTGAAAATACAGAGTTGATAGATGTTTCTCAAACAGCTGATTCCGTTAAGATATTGATAAGAAAGAATTCTGAAGAGAAGATTTGCATTACAAGTAAGTTTCTTATTGGTTGTGATGGAGGAAAAAGCTTTATTCGAAAGAAAATAGGTGTTTCAAATCATGACTTTGGATTTAAGAAAAGTTGGATGGTCTTGGATACAGAGTATCATGGAAATGAAAAATTTTCTGAAGATCATAAACAGTTTTGTAATCCCAAGCAACCTGTAACTTATGTAAATGGAGTCGGAAACCATTTCAGATGGGAATTCATGATAAATCCAAAGCATAATGTATCTGATGAAAGTAAAGTTTTTCAAAATGTTTTACCATATTTAAACAAAGACTATCCTCTAGAAGATTTTAAAATAATTAGGAAGAAAATATATACGTTTCATACGCTGGTAGCAAATAGATGGAGAGTAAAAAACATTTTCTTAGCAGGAGACGCAGCACATCAAATGCCTCCTTTTCTAGGTCAAGGGATGTGCTCAGGAATTAAAGATGCTAAAAATCTTTCCTGGAAATTAGCGTTAGCTTGCCAAAATAGATCACAAGAGACAAATGAATTGTTAGACAGTTATTATAATGAAAGAGTACCTCAGGTGAATATGATTATAAAAATAGCTGCTATAATGGGAGGGGTAATACAGTACGGAAATCCTATTCTTTACCACTTACGAAATATTTTATTAAAAATTATTAATGTTTTACCAAGTAGCCCAATAGATAGATTGATAGAAAAGTACCTTTACTCTTTAGCTAAAACTAAATCGTTTAATCATAAATATCTTACCGGTCGAAGATTTCCCCAGCCTTTAGTTCATACAAATAACAAAACCTGTTTTTTTGATTGTTTGATAGCAAAAAGCTGGGTTGTAGTTTATAGAAATATTGAAATTCCTGAAAATTTTTCTGTCTTTTTGAAAAAAATAGAAATAGTCAGGAGTCGCCCATTTAGCGATCAAATCGTATCTGAAGATCTCGAAATATGGATGGATAAAAATAAAATTGATTTTGTTATTTTGAGACCAGATAAATTTATTTTCCATGCTGGAAAAAAAGGACAAGAATTTCAGATTCTCCCTCATACAGTAGAGTACCTTACAAGGCTATACCAGAATTAGTCTATTTTAGCAGTTTAGAAAAGCCTCATTTACAAATGAGGCTTTTTGGTTTAAATGTGTTAAAAACCTACTTTTAATACATTAAAATGTAGATAGTTAATTTGTAGACTATGGGTAGTATTGTTGATTGATAATAAGGTCATTGTGGAATTTACAGATTAAAAGAATAATATATATTTGTATCTTTGTATTGTTTATGAGATATATATTTACTAAAATAACTTCTGTATCCATGGCGTTGATAGTGCTTTTTTCAACGGTATGGCTTACATATGATCTTCATTTTTGTGGAGATGTTTTGGTAGATGTAGCATTATTTGCAAAGGCAGATTCTTGTGGAATGGATAAAATTTCGGAAGTTAAGAGTTCTGATAACTGTTCTATACAAAAAAAAGGATGTTGTTCGGATAAAAAAGTAATTGTTGAAGGACAAAATGAATTAAAGCAGTCTTTTGATTATTTATCTTTTGAGGAACAAGCTTTTATAGCTTCATATATTTATTCTTATCTAAACTTATTTCAGGATTTACATGATAAAGTAATTCCTTTTAAAAATTATTCTCCTCCGAATGTCATACAAGACATTCAATTACTTGATGAGGTTTTTCTAATATGATTTCTTAAATAATAGTCAATTGGTTTCTAGTATTGTTACTATGAAGTTCTTATACGTGTATTTACACGAATTGTTTATTGTTTAAATCATATAAGTATGCTAAAGAAAAGCATTAAATTTTTAATAGAAAATAAATTGGTAGCTCTATTACTACTCCTTTTATTAATAGGTTGGGGAGTAATAAATGCGCCATTCAAATGGGATACTGGATTTTTACCAACAAATCCAGTGGCAGTTGATGCTATTCCAGACATAGGAGAAAATCAACAGATTGTCTTTACGAAATGGGAAGGACATTCACCTCAAGACATCGAAGATCAAGTTACGTATCCATTAACCACATCCTTACTTGGGATTCCAGGAGTAAAAACGATTCGTAGCTCGTCAATGTTTGGATTTTCTAGTATCTATATCATTTTTGAAGAGAATATTGAATTTTATTGGAGTCGATCTCGAATTTTGGAAAAGCTAAATTCTTTGCCCTCGGGATTGTTACCAGATGGAATGAATCCGACTTTAGGGCCAGATGCCACTGGATTAGGACAGATATTCTGGTATACCTTAGAAGGGAGGGATGAAGAAGGGAATGTAACAGGAGGTTGGGATTTACATGAGTTAAGAAGTATTCAAGATTATTATGTAAAATATGCCTTATCGTCTTCTAGTGGAGTCTCGGAAGTGGCTTCAATTGGAGGATATGTTCAAGAATATCAAATAGACGTTAATCCTGAGTTGATGCGTCAATATAATATCAGTTTACAACAAGTTGTAAAAGCGGTTAAAGAAAGTAACGAAGATATCGGAGCTCAAACTACGGAAATTAACAATGCTGAATATCTAGTAAGAGGATTAGGATATATAAAATCCATAGCTGATATAGAAAGTGCTGTCGTTACTTCAGAAAGTTTTACTTCCATTCGCATTAAAGATATTGCGAAAGTAACTCTGGGAGCAAAGACTCGACGAGGAATTTTAGATAAGGAAGGAGCAGAAGTTGTGGGTGGAGTAGTTGTGGCTAGATATGGAGCGAACCCTCTAGAGGTAATTTCAAAAGTAAAAGATAAAATCAATGAGATTGCTCATGGGTTACCAACTAAGAAACTAAAAGATGGAAGGACTTCTCAATTAACCATTGTCCCTTTCTATGATAGAACTGAATTAATAGAGGAGACCTTGTCTACCTTAAACGAAGCACTAACGTTGGAAGTGTTGATCACTATTTTGGTAATTATTGTTATGGTATTCAATTTGCGTGCTTCCATCTTAATTTCGGGGTTACTACCAGTTTCTGTATTGATGGTTTTTATAGGAATGAAAGCCTTTGGAGTAGAAGCAAATATTGTAGCACTATCGGGAATAGCTATTGCTATTGGTACAATGGTAGACGTTGGTGTTATATTATGTGAAAATATTATTCGTCATTTAGAGCAATATTCCAACAAACTATCAACAAATACGATAGTTTATAATGCAACAACTGAGGTTTCAGGAGCAATTATCACGGCTGTAATGACAACTGTGATTAGTTTTATACCTGTTTTTACAATGATTGGAGCAGAAGGTAAATTGTTTCGTCCGTTGGCCTTTACAAAAACATTTGCGCTAATAGCAGCAATAATTGTTGCTTTGTTTTTAATACCTCCATTTGCAGCATCGATTTTCAAAACGCGTAAAACAACAAATAAAATAAAGTATACCTTAAATGTATTATTAATTTTAGTAGGAATCTTCGGATTGTTTTATGGAAATTGGTTTGCTTTTATATTAATTGGATTCGGAGTAAGCTCGATACTTGTGTCGCAAAATAAAATTGGTTCAGTACTTGGAGAGAGAGTAAATATCGTATTAACGATTTTAGTTATTGTTGGTTTGCTTGCTGAGCATTGGCAACCACTTGGAGTTGAAAGAAGTATGTTTTTAAACGTTCTTTTTGTTGGTGGTATTTGTTTTGGGATATTAGGAGTTTTTAGTTTATTCCAAAAGTATTACGCCACTATTCTAAATTGGGCTTTAGAAAATAAAGTATTGTTTTTATCAATTCCATTAACGGTATTAATATGTGGAATCTTAATTTTTAGAAATACAGGAAAAGAATTTATGCCTTCCTTAAATGAAGGATCCTTTTTACTAATGCCTACATCGATGCCTCATTCAGGTGTTGAGGAAAATAAAAGAGTATTACAGCAATTGGATATGGCGGTTGCGAGCATTCCTGAAATAAAAACGGTGGTAGGAAAAGCAGGAAGAACAGAATCTGCTTTAGATCCTGCTCCAATGTCTATGTATGAGAATGTTATTCTTTATAAGCCTGAATATATTTTAAATGAAGATGGAAAACGTCAACGTTTTAAGATAGATGAGGAAGGGAATTATCTTACGAAAATTGGTAGTGTGGTTGTAAATCCTAATGTTAAGAAAGGAAAAATTCAAGATGTTTTATTCTCTGAAATTAATTCTGGAGACCTAATTAAAGATGAAGGTGGTGAGTTTTATAGAAATTGGCGACCTAACATAAAATCACCTGATGATATTTGGAATGAAATTGTAAAGGTAACCAAGCTTCCAGGAGTAACATCCGCTCCTAAATTACAGCCCATTGAAACACGCTTGGTAATGCTTCAAACTGGTATGAGAGCACCAATGGGAATTAAAGTAAAGGGACAAGATTTAAAGCAAATTGAGTCTTTAGGGATCGCTTTGGAATCTGTATTAAAGGAAGTTGAAGGTGTTAAGAAAGAAGCTGTTTTTGCAGATAGAATTGTTGGAAAGCCCTATTTATTGATTGATATTGACCGCGAGAAAATTGCACGATATGGAATTTCTATTCAGTCGGTTCAAGAAGTTTTAAAAGTAGCAGTTGGAGGAATCCAGTTAACTCAAACTGTAGAAGGAAGAGAGCGTTATGGAATAAGAGTGCGATATCCAAGAGAACTTCGTTCGAGTCCAACGGATCTGCAAAATATTTACATTCCAATTTCTAAAGAGAGTTCGATACCACTTAGCGAAGTTGCAGAGATTCGCTATGAGCAAGGTCCGCAAGTAATAAAAAGTGAGGATACTTTCTTAATCGGATATGTACTTTTCGATAAAAAAGAAAACTATGCGGAAGTTAATGTTGTTGAAGAAGCTCAAAAAGTTATCCAATCCAAGATTAATTCTGGTGAACTAATAGTTCCTAAGGGTGTATCTTATCAGTTTACAGGAACTTATGAAAATCAACTTAGAGCGGAGAAAACATTGTCGTTCGTGGTTCCGTTGGCTTTAATAATCATCTTTTTGATTTTGTATTTTCAGTTTAGGTCGGTAAGTACTTCGTTAATGGTATTTACTGGAATAGCGGTTGCTTTTGCGGGAGGTTTTATCATGATATGGTTATATGGACAAGATTGGTTCTTAAACTTTAGCATCTTTGGAAAGAACTTAAGAGTACTCTTTCAAATGCATCCTATTAATTTGAGTGTCGCTGTTTGGGTTGGATTTATTGCGCTGTTTGGAATAGCCACCGATGATGGAGTTGTAATGGCCACATATTTGAAACAATCTTTTGAGAAAAAGCAACCTCAAAATATTCAAGCAATCAGAAGAGCGGCTTTAGATGCTGGGAACAAGAGAATTCGTGCTTGCCTTATGACAACGGCAACTACGGTTTTGGCCTTATTACCTGTATTAACATCAACTGGTAGGGGAAGTGACATTATGATTCCGATGGCGATTCCTAGTTTTGGTGGAATGATTATAGATATTACTTCTTATTTTATTGTTCCAGTATTATATAGTTGGAAGGAAGAGTGGATTTTTAGAAATAAAGAGAAAAACAAAAGCACAAGATTATGAAGATAGGAATGATTAAATGGATACTGTTTAGTCTGTGTTTAGTGGTAACAGTAAAAATACAAGGGCAGGAGTTGCACGTATTTATAAAAGAAGCCTTAGAAAACAATCCAAAGATAAAACAGTTCGAAAAGCAATATGAGCGTATTATTGAACGAAAAGAAGAGGTAAATACATTACCAAATACTGAAATTGGTGCTGGTGTATTTGTGAGTACTCCTGAAACCAGAACTGGAGCGCAGCTGTTCAAAGTATCTGCAAAACAAATGTTGCCTTGGTTTGGAACAATTACAGCCAGAGAGAATTATATCGAAAGTTTATCAGATACAAATTATCAAGAGTTGGCTGTAGCTAAACGAAAGCTAGTGAATTCGGTTACAAAATTATATTACAAGCTATTTGGCAATCAAGCAAAACAAAGAGTACTTGAGGAGAATAAGAAATTATTCAAAACTTATGAGCAGTTGGCACTAAACTCATTGGAAGTGGATAAGGCTTCTGCAGTAGATGTATTGAAATTACAAATTCGTCAGAATGAAATAGTACAACAGATAGAAATATTACAAGAGGAGTTCAAAGGACAACAAGCTTCTTTCAATAAAATGTTGAATAAAAGTGTAGATATAGCTATAGAGCTACCTGAGAAAATTCAACTATTAGATGAAGCGGAGGTTATTAATATCGAAAATTTAAAGATTCACCCAGAATTAGTCAAATATGATAAGTTGTATCAATCGGTAATTCAATCGGAGTTGCTGAATCAAAAAGAAGAAAAGCCATCCATAGGTTTTGGTATAGATTATATAAATGTAGAAGAGCGTCCCGATATGGATTTTCCCGATAACGGAAAGGATATCATAATGCCAATGGTGTCATTGTCCATTTCTTTGTTTAATAAAAAGAACAAATCAGTAAGTAAGCAGAACAAATTAAAACAAGAAGAAATCAGTTTTCAGAAACAAGAACGATATAATGTTTTGGAAGCTTCACTGAAAAGAGCAGTAGCAAAACAGAAAGTAGCAGTTATTTCATATCGAACCAATACAAGAAATTTAAATCAAGCAAAAAATGCTGAACAAATCTTATTGAAAAGTTATGAAACAGGAACAATAGATTTTAATGATATACTAGATATTCAAGAGTTACAATTAAGGTTTCAAATGGATAGGATAACCTCAGTCGTCAATTATTACGAAGAAAGAAGTTTAATTAATTATTTAATTAAGTAAAAAGGATGAGATCAACATGTTTACATGTGGCGATTGATAATAATAAAAAATAGACAGATGAAAAAATATTTAATATATGTAGGCCTCGTAATGTTAGGATTGGTTCTTGGAAAGTTCTTTTTTTCTGGATCGTTCGATAATACAGATACTCACAATCATAACGAAGAAGTGATGAGTACATCCGAGTTTTGGACTTGCTCGATGCACCCTCAGGTTAGACAGACAGAGCTAGGTGACTGCCCAATTTGTGGTATGGATTTAATTCCTGCTGAAGTTGGAGATGATGGTTTGTCGGCGAATCAGTTTAAAATGACGAAAAATGCATTGGCTTTAGCCAACGTTCAAACAACAGTAGTTGGAACTGATAAAAGTGAAAATACAGGACTAACACTTTCTGGAAAAATAGTAGAGAATGAAGAGTTGAATACTGTTCAGGCGAGTTTTTTCTCTGGAAGAATAGAAAGTCTAAAAGTAAGTTTTACAGGAGAAAGAGTTTCTAAAGGACAGTTGCTGGCAACAATTTATGCCCCTGATTTGATTAAGGCACAACAAGAGTTATTGACTGCGGCTTCATTGAAAGAAACACAACCAGCTTTGTATAAAGCGGTAAGAAATAAATTGAAACTTTGGAAGCTTTCGGAGAATCAAATCAATCAAATTGAAATTTCTAAAAAGGTGAGAGAGAATTTCCCCATTTATGCGACAGTTTCAGGAACAGTGTTGGAAAAAATGGTGAATGTAGGTGATTATGTCAAGCAAGGGCAAGGATTATTAAAAATGGCAAATTTAAATTCTGTTTGGGCCAGTTTTGATGTGTACGAAAATCAGATAAGAATGTTCAAAGTTGGACAAACAATAAAGATAAAGTCCAATGCATATCTAGGAGAAATCTTTAAAGCTAAGGTTATTTTTATAGATCCGATGGTCAATCCAACAACTAGGGTTGTAAAATTGCGAGCAACTATTGCTAATAGAGAACAAAAGTTTAAGCCAGGAATGTTCGTTACTGGAGAAGTTGAAAACTTAAAACCTAATAAAGATACAAACATTTTGATTCCTGCCTCAGCTGTTTTGTGGACTGGAAAAAGATCAGTTATTTATATAAAATTAAAAAATGGCGATCCAGTTTTCGAAATGAAGGAAGTGATTCTTGGAGCTAAGAATGGTGATAAATACATAATTTTAAAAGGGGTTTCTTCGGGAGATGAAATCGTGACAAACGGAGTGTTTACTGTTGATGCATCAGCACAGTTACAAGGAAAGAAATCAATGATGAATCATGAAAAATCAATTAAAGAATCATTTGAAGTGTCCATTGATTTTAAAAAACAATTACAGGAAGTTTATAATTCTTATATAAGAATTAAAGACCATTTAGTTGAAACAGATAAAGTGAAAACAAAGAAAGAATCGACTATGTTTAATTTGAGATTGAATGAAGTAGATATGGAGCTATTGAAAAATGATCGAGCTCTTGAAGAATGGATGACACTGGAGAAGATTTTGGAGTTGAGTAGTTTAAAGATGGAAACATTGGAAACGATAGAAGAACAAAGGAATCAATTTAGAGTATTATCGAATCATTTAATTATGGTAGTTGAACTTTTTGGTATAGAAGAAACAGCTTATAAGCAATATTGTCCTATGGCAAATAGTGATAAAGGAGCGTATTGGTTAAGTAAAGAAGAAAAAATATCGAATCCATATTTTGGCGATAAAATGCTGAAATGTGGAGAAGTAAAACAAGTAATAAATCATCATACAAATTAATAAATAATGCGAAATATAGTAATTAGTATTGCCTTAGTGGCTGTCATAGGATTGGTAAGTTGTAAAAACCAAGGAAAAAAAGAAACAACAGTAGTCGATCAACAAGAAATAGCAATGAGTGAAGCATCATTTGGAGTTAGAGGTAATTGTGATATGTGTAAAAGTACTATTGAAAAAGCAGCTAACGGTGTTGAAGGTGTTTCTAATGCGAATTGGGATAAACATAAAAAGGAGATTCGTGTAACTTTTAATGATAAGAAAACTAATATTGATGAGGTTCACAAAGCAATTGCTGCATCAGGATATGATACGGACAAAGTAGCAGGAAGTACTGATTCTTATCAAGATTTACCTAGTTGTTGCCAATATGATCATGATATGGACATGAGTGTAAAAAAATAAATTATTTATGATTCACTTTTTAAATTGGAGTTTATTTTTTAAATAAATATAAAATAAACAGAAGTATTTCTTTTTATGAAATACTTCTGCTAAAAAACTAACCAAACTTCTAAAAATGAATAAACAATATTTAAAAATCTATTTAAATTTACAATTAATAGAAGTCCAATTTTTAGTTCTTAGTTAAGAAGTGTTATTTTTACGATTAGTGTATTTGTTCTTAACGATTAATGTACAATTTTATATATTTTTTATCTGAATAGGCTTGTAGTTCATTGTTTTACTGATTTATCGATAAGATTAAATCAATATAGGCGTTTTTTAGACGAAGGGACTACTTGTTTTTGTGAAGAGAGAAATAGTATTTCATTCTGAATATTAAAGACATGTACCAAGGAGCATACGTATAGCTTATGTCTTCTTGATTATTTTTTTTGATTATAATTTTAGCTATTTTTTTAGTTACCCACTTATATATATTAGAGTTTGGTTTTCTGATAGATTGTTTTACAAGTACTAAGTTTTGTTTTTTCATACCAAGGGATGTAATAATATTTTTAAATATTAAGAGATAACCTAGCTTGAAATATTACTTTATATTAAAAACCGATCAGCCAGCCTAAATTTATCTTATCAAAAGGCTACTTATAAGTATTTTAGATAGAATGGTCCTAAAAATAGATGAAGAGATAACTTATTGCGTTAGATGCTCAATAAATTAATAAAACAAAACCTCAAAGAAACGTACCTTGAGGTTTTACTTAGAAGGGTTTTTCGAATTACTTGATAGTTTTACAACCAAATAACTCACCAAATATATAGTAGTTCTTATTGTTAGACAATAAGTGTAAACCCTGAATAACAACTAATGGTTAACCCTTATGTTTAGGTGTTTTTTATAGGGGTTAATTACTGAGATATTTACCATTAAACAATGTGTTTTTTTTGTTAAAATATTGACTTATATTGTTTTAGGTTTTTTGTGGGGAGTTAATGAGGTGAAGAATTATTTCATGACGCTATTTTATTTTAGACAAGTAAAGTTAATAACAACAGTAATATTGAGAAATAAGGTAGAATAAAGATACTTAGTTAGTAGCTGAGAATTATTAATAAAAAAAGAATCTATAGATTTATAGATTCTTTTACTAACCAAACTTAGAAACACCATAAATATGATATTCAATAATATAAGCCAAAATAAATTAAATGATACTCTTTATTTTTAAAAAAAATATAAATTACTAAAAATCAAGTCTAAAACGACGTGGAATTTAATCTTACAAAGATCATTCTTTATCTAAAATTAATACTGAAAACGAATGTGATGTATTAAAATAGTTAGATAGTATGTATCAAACGATTAATAGTTATTTTTTTAGGATCGAAAGAAGGGGTATTTAAGATAATTTATACTTCGCTATTACCTAAATGTTAAAATATTAGCTTTAAAAAAAGATACTGTGGTGCAAATAACTTCAAGATTTTTTAAAGATGTTATCTAACTTAAAACTAATGCTTTTAGTCGTTATAAACTCTTACTTGATCTAAAGATTTAAGTAAGAAGATTAGTTGTTCAATACTTTAATATTTTAAAGTTTAATTTTGAAGAGTAACAACATTAAGGAGAGAAGTTTTTAACTTCTTTTCTTTTTTTAGCCAAATAATAAATAATGTATAATAAGTTTTAGAAGCACCACTCAAAAAGGACTTATAATCTACTTATTGGAGTACTTTATCTACAGATTCAAATCGCGTTAAAGTTATGTAGGGTGCATATTACGTTTAAATTGTCTAAATTTAAACACAATATTTTGCCCTAAAATTTTATGAACCAAAGTTTTTTAAAGAAAATTGGAAAGCTAGAGGCGTTTGAAATTAAAAATACTAGCACGGTGCTATGTTTAATAGCTCCTGGATTGTATTTATATTCGCTACTAATATCTTATTTTAATCCTAATGCGATAGAAGTAGAATATGGAAGAGAATTTTTTTCTTTACTTTTCCTCATATTAGGGATACTGCCAAAAATTAAAAATAAGAGAATATTTGAATCATACGGACTATTAGTTTTCATATCAATATTTTCTTTCCAACATTATTTAACTTACACAGTTGCTCTTAATCAGTTTTCTTTAGATTATCTTTTAGGTTCTTACATTGTTATGTTTGGAGGTATTTTAATGTTAAGTAATAGGTGGTTAATTATTTTATTCAGTTCTTTTCAGTTATTTCATATGACTTATCAAGTAATAAGTAATGATATCGATGTTGTTATGGAAGGGGCTGTCTTAGTTTCAATTACAACTATTTTTATCTTTTCATTTATTATTCTTAATGGAGCTATGCATCATAGAAAAAGTCTTGAACAAATGAATTCGCAGTTAGAATATAAAATAAAACAAAGAACTATTGATTTAGAGAAAAGAGCAAAAGAGCTATCTCAACGAAATAAAGATTTGGAAGAGTTTGCGTATGTTGTATCTCATGATTTGAAACGACCTTTACGTAATATTCATACAATGGCAGAATGGGTTACATCCAAGGAATTACTGGAAGAAAATTCTGTAAAAGAAGGTTCTGAAATGTATAAAAATTTATTTATCATTAAAGAACAGGTAGTACAAATGGATATGCTTATTAATGGTATATTAAATTATTCATTACAAATGGAGAGGGAACGAGAGAGAAAAAAAGTAAACCTCGAAGCTCTTGTGAAGAGAATAATAATGGTAAATAGCTCTGATAAATGTACAATTAAAATAAAAAATAAACTTCCTGACGTTTATTTTAACGAGTCTCAATTATTACAAGTTTTCCAAAATCTTATTCAAAATGCAATTAAGCATAATGATAAGAATCATATTTCTATTGTTATTGATGTTAAAGAGAATTATAAAAAATATGTGTTTTCAATATCTGATAATGGACCAGGTATAGATAAAAAGTATCACAAAAAAATTTTTAAGTTATTCCAAAAACTAGAATTAAAACTTCACATGGACTCTGTAGGTATAGGACTGGCTCTAGTAAAAAAAATAATAGAGAGAAATGGAGGGGGAATTTGGTTAGATAGTAAAAAAGGAAAAGGAACAACTTTCTTTTTTGAAATAGAAAAACTAAATCAAATTGCGGTTTGTTAAATAAATAATGATTTTATACATCTATCCCTAATTCCTAAAATAAATAATTAGCTATTGATTTTTATAGTTTAAGTAATTGGTGTTAAGCTGTTTTTTTGTTTGGTTTAAAAAAAGGTTAAAAAAAGTCTTGTTAGAATAAAAAATGGTTGTATGTTTGCAACCGCTAACGTGAAAACGCATAGTAAAAGAGTTAGCAAGTTCATTGATTTAGCGTGTTGTTTTAGAGTTATAAAGAGGGTAGGATAATTAGTAATTATTTACTTTTTTTTAGTTTGTTTGAGGTTTTAATTTGACTTCGGCTGTTCTGAAAAAAAACTAAAAAAAACTTTCAAAAATGTTTGTTATTTTTAAAAAAGTTTTTAGTTTTGCATCCGCTTACGGAGAGCGACACGATCACAGAAATTTTGGAATGATAATTAGTTTATCAGTTAGTTCGATTCTAGCATTTCTACAAGAGTTTAATTTGAGATATTGATTGAGATTATATTGATTATTTTGGGTTAACAAGTTCATTGAAAATATTGAAATTGACAGCGTAATTAGAGTAGAATTACCACGGTAAGCTTTAGGGTTTACCACTTGAAAATTCTTTTGAAGACTTGACATTAAATAATATTAAAGATTATACAATGAAGAGTTTGATCCTGGCTCAGGATGAACGCTAGCGGCAGGCTTAACACATGCAAGTCGAGGGGTAACAGGAGTAGCTTGCTACTTGCTGACGACCGGCGCACGGGTGCGTAACGCGTATAGAATCTGCCTTGTACAGGAGGATAGCCTTTAGAAATGAAGATTAATACTCCATAATATATATGATTGGCATCGGTTGTATATTAAAGATTTATTGGTACAAGATGACTATGCGTCCTATTAGCTAGATGGTGAGGTAACGGCTTACCATGGCAACGATAGGTAGGGGGTCTGAGAGGATTATCCCCCACACTGGTACTGAGACACGGACCAGACTCCTACGGGAGGCAGCAGTGAGGAATATTGGTCAATGGGCGCAAGCCTGAACCAGCCATGCCGCGTGCAGGAAGACTGCCCTATGGGTTGTAAACTGCTTTTATACGGGAAGAAACAGTCGTACGTGTACGACCTTGACGGTACCGTAAGAATAAGCACCGGCTAACTCCGTGCCAGCAGCCGCGGTAATACGGAGGGTGCAAGCGTTATCCGGAATCATTGGGTTTAAAGGGTCCGCAGGCGGTCAATTAAGTCAGAGGTGAAATCCTACAGCTTAACTGTAGAACTGCCTTTGATACTGGTTGACTTGAGTTATACGGAAGTAGATAGAATGTGTAGTGTAGCGGTGAAATGCATAGATATTACACAGAATACCGATTGCGAAGGCAGTCTACTACGTATATACTGACGCTCATGGACGAAAGCGTGGGGAGCGAACAGGATTAGATACCCTGGTAGTCCACGCCGTAAACGATGGACACTAGTTGTTGGATTTAGATTCAGTGACTAAGCGAAAGTGATAAGTGTCCCACCTGGGGAGTACGATCGCAAGATTGAAACTCAAAGGAATTGACGGGGGCCCGCACAAGCGGTGGAGCATGTGGTTTAATTCGATGATACGCGAGGAACCTTACCAGGGCTTAAATGTGGAATGACAGGGCTAGAGATAGCTTTTTCTTCGGACATTTCACAAGGTGCTGCATGGTTGTCGTCAGCTCGTGCCGTGAGGTGTCAGGTTAAGTCCTATAACGAGCGCAACCCCTATCGTTAGTTGCTAGCAGGTAAAGCTGAGGACTCTAGCGAGACTGCCGGTGCAAACCGTGAGGAAGGTGGGGATGACGTCAAATCATCACGGCCCTTACGTCCTGGGCCACACACGTGCTACAATGGTATGGACAATGAGCAGCCACTATGCGAATAGGAGCGAATCTATAAACCATATCACAGTTCGGATCGGAGTCTGCAACTCGACTCCGTGAAGCTGGAATCGCTAGTAATCGGATATCAGCCATGATCCGGTGAATACGTTCCCGGGCCTTGTACACACCGCCCGTCAAGCCATGGAAGCTGGGGGTGCCTGAAGTCGGTTACCGCAAGGAGCTGCCTAGGGTAAAACTAGTAACTAGGGCTAAGTCGTAACAAGGTAGCCGTACCGGAAGGTGCGGCTGGAACACCTCCTTTCTAGAGAAGATGGTGTTAAGTTACAGAAGGAAGTGTAATTTTACTCTGCTGTTAATTTTAAAATAAAAAAGACTAAGATCAGATCTTAAATAGTCTTGTAGCTCAGCTGGTTAGAGCGCTACACTGATAATGTAGAGGTCGGCAGTTCGAGCCTGCCCAAGACTACTTTTTTTTGTTTGGTATTTAGTTAAAGGAAATTCTAGAAGCGGGTTATGTTGAGAATGTTTAACGACTCATAACTCAATAGTTAAGCCTCATACTAGAAGTACATGGGGGATTAGCTCAGCTGGCTAGAGCGCTTGCCTTGCACGCAAGAGGTCATCGGTTCGACTCCGATATTCTCCACTAGATAATACCTATAGATAATTATTATCACAAGGTATTATACCAGGTTGGTAACTGAAATATTTATCAGTTCTGACTCGGCACAAGTTCATTGACATATTGGTAAAATGATATCGTAAAGAATCAAGATAGAGCGTTAGATTTAAGTATCTAACGATATATTTTTATAAAAATATAATTAAGAATTATAAAGAGCTCGTTTCCGATTAATATCGGAAGCAAAAAGTACAATAAGCTAAATAAGGGCGTATGGAGGATGCCTAGGCTTTCAGAGGCGAAGAAGGACGCGATAAGCTGCGATAAGTTACGGGGAGTGGCACATACATTATGATCCGTAAATTTCCGAATGGGGCAACCCGGTATATTGAAGATATATCACACCGCAAGGTGAGCAAACCCGGAGAACTGAAACATCTAAGTACCCGGAGGAGAAGAAAACAAAAGTGATTCCGCTAGTAGTGGCGAGCGAACGCGGAATAGCCCAAACCAATATTGTTACGGCAGTATTGGGGTTGTAGGACTACAATATTCGAATTTAAGAGAACTAGAATAGTTTGGAAAGACTAACCAAAGAGAGTGATAGTCTCGTATAGGTAATCGAAGAAGAGATAGTAGTATCCTGAGTAGTGCGGGACACGTGTAATCCTGTATGAATCTGGCGGGACCATCCGCTAAGGCTAAATACTCCTGAAAGACCGATAGTGAACTAGTACCGTGAGGGAAAGGTGAAAAGAACCCTAAGTAAGGGAGTGAAATAGAACCTGAAACCGTACGCCTACAAGCGGTCGGAGCCATTCGTGGTGACGGCGTGCCTTTTGCATAATGAGCCTACGAGTTACTGTTACTAGCAAGGTTAAGAATTTAAGGTTCGGAGCCGAAGCGAAAGCGAGTCTGAATAGGGCGGTTAAGTTAGTAGTAGTAGACGCGAAACCGAGTGATCTACCCATGGGCAGGTTGAAGCTGTGGTAACACACAGTGGAGGACCGAACCAGTTGACGTTGAAAAGTCTTTGGATGACCTGTGGGTAGGGGTGAAAGGCCAATCAAACTCGGAAATAGCTCGTACTCCCCGAAATGCATTTAGGTGCAGCGTTGATTAAAAGTTTTATAGAGGTAGAGCTACTGATTGGATGCGGGGGCTTCACCGCCTACCAATTCCTGACAAACTCCGAATGCTATAAAATGTTTATCAGCAGTGAGGGCATGGGTGCTAAGGTCCATGTCCGAGAGGGAAAGAACCCAGACCATCAGCTAAGGTCCCCAAATATATGTTAAGTTGAAAAAACGAGGTGAAACTGCTTAGACAGCTAGGATGTTGGCTTGGAAGCAGCCATTCATTTAAAGAGTGCGTAACAGCTCACTAGTCGAGCGGTTTTGCATGGATAATAATCGGGCATAAACATATTACCGAAGCTATGGACTTTTAAAAGTGGTAGGGGAGCATTCTATATGTGTTGAAGGCGAACTGTAAGGTTTTCTGGAACGTATAGAAAAGAAAATGTAGGCATAAGTAACGATAATGCGGGTGAGAAACCCGCACACCGAAAGACTAAGGTTTCCTCAGCGATGCTAATCAGCTGAGGGTTAGTCGGGACCTAAGGCGAATCCGAAAGGAGTAGTCGATGGACAACAGGTTAATATTCCTGTACTTCTTATAAATGCGATGGGGTGACGGAGTAATGAACCCGCCGCGAGCTGACGGAATAGCTCGTTGAAACATGTAGGTATTAGGACTGTAGGCAAATCCGCAGACTTAGCTGAAGTGTGATAGTACCACAACTCTTCGGAAGCGTGGATAGTGCGGTTAAGAACTTCCAAGAAAAACCTCTAAGCTTCAGTTTATAAGAACCCGTACCGTAAACCGACACAGGTAGTTGGGATGAGAATTCTAAGGTGCTCGAGAGATTCATGGCTAAGGAACTAGGCAAAATAGACCTGTAACTTCGGGAGAAAGGTCGCCAGCAGTAATGCTGGCCGCAGTGAAAAGATCCAGGCGACTGTTTATCAAAAACACAGGGCTTTGCTAAATTGAAAGATGATGTATAAGGCCTGACACCTGCCCGGTGCTGGAAGGTTAAGTGGAGGGTTTAGCTTCGGCGAAGATCTCAAATGAAGCCCCAGTAAACGGCGGCCGTAACTATAACGGTCCTAAGGTAGCGAAATTCCTTGTCGGGTAAGTTCCGACCTGCACGAATGGTGCAACGATCTGGATACTGTCTCAGCCATGAGCTCGGTGAAATTGTAGTATCGGTGAAGATGCCGATTACCCGCAGCGGGACGAAAAGACCCCGTGAACCTTTACTATAGCTTCGTATTGACTTTGGATAAGTAATGTGTAGGATAGGTGGGAGACATTGAAGCGGCCTCGCTAGGGGTTGTGGAGTCAACCTTGAAATACCACCCTTTGCTTATCTAGAGCCTAACTCAGTGATGAGAACAGTGCGTGGTGGGTAGTTTGACTGGGGTGGTCGCCTCCAAAAGAGTAACGGAGGCTTCTAAAGGTTCCCTCAGCACGCTTGGTAACCGTGCGTAGAGTGCAATGGCATAAGGGAGCTTGACTGAGAGACATACAGGTCGATCAGGTACGAAAGTAGAGCATAGTGATCCGGTGGTTCCGAATGGAAGGGCCATCGCTCAAAGGATAAAAGGTACTCCGGGGATAACAGGCTGATCTCCCCCAAGAGCTCACATCGACGGGGGGGTTTGGCACCTCGATGTCGGCTCGTCACATCCTGGGGCTGGAGAAGGTCCCAAGGGTTGGGCTGTTCGCCCATTAAAGTGGCACGCGAGCTGGGTTCAGAACGTCGTGAGACAGTTCGGTCTCTATCTGCTGTGGGCGTTAGAAATTTGAGTGGATCTGACTTTAGTACGAGAGGACCGAGTTGGACGAACCTCTAGTGTATCAGTTGTCTCGCCAGGGGCACTGCTGAGTAGCTACGTTCGGAAGGGATAAGCGCTGAAAGCATATAAGCGCGAAACCCACCACAAGATGAGATTTCTTTAAAGGGTCGTGGGAGATGACCACGTTGATAGGCTATAGGTGTAAGTGCAGTAATGTATGTAGCCGAGTAGTACTAATAACCCATAGGCTTATGTACGTTCCTCCCGAACTTTTAGGAGTTCGGGAAGGATACTCTTTATGTTCAAATAGTTTTATAAATATTTGAATAAGCGATATGATTTTAGCAATATGTTAACTTATACAGTTGAAATATACTGAAACAATTTAAGGTGATTATAGCAATGGGGCTCACCTCTTACCATTCCGAACAGAGAAGTTAAGCCCATTAGCGCCGATGGTACTGCCACAGGTGGGAGAGTAGGTCGTTGCCTTTCTTTTAAAACTCCTCATTACATTTTGTAATGAGGAGTTTTTTTATACGTTACTTTTTACTTCACGAAATACAATAGCCTTATTATAGAACTTACCAATATTTACACACTGTCATGTAAAGAAAAATCTAATTATTAAAAAAGCCCAAGTTACCTTGGACTTCATGTAAAGATTTATCAATAGATATTTTATGCAGAATTTCTACTTGCATTGATATTTCCAAATAATGATCGTGTCACTATTTTTTCGAAAATTTCTTGTGTTTTTGAATTTGAATTACCCTCTTCTTCGAGTTTTTGAATCTCTTTTAAAGAATACTGTTATTTTACTATTTATAGATATTTGGATGTTATTTTATCTTGATTTTTTATCTATTAAAAAGCGTAAAGTGATATAATAAATTAAAAGTTACAAGAAGGGTGGGATTATTTAATATTTACTTTAAGGTTATTAATAATCAATTTGTTAAATTTATAGTAAACATTATCCCCCAATATGAAAATACTTCATACAAGTTTCGAATGCCATCCAATAGCTAAGGCCGGAGGCTTAGCTGATGTTGTAAGTGCATTGCCCAAATATCAATTAGCTCTAGATGTAGAATCATTAGTTGTAATGCCATTCTATAAAAATTTATTTACAGATAAGAATAAGTTAAAGAATATGGGAAATGGCACTATTAATTTAAATGGTGTCGAATTTAAATACTTTATTGAAAAAATAAACTCAGAAGAAATACCATATAGCGTTTGTTTGGTTAGAATAGACAATTTAATAGATACTGAACATATATACGGGTATGAAGATGAAAAAGAGAGGTATATAGCTTTTCAAAAAGCTCTATTAGATTGGCTCCTAAAATGTAATTTAACATTTGACGTGATACATTGTCATGATCACCATACTTCTTTAATTCCTTTTTTTATTAATTATTGTAATGAGTATATAAAACTTAAAGATATGGCTACAGTTTTAACAATTCATAATGCGCAATATCAAGGTCAATTTTCACACGATTATATAAATTTATTACCAGATTTTAGTATTGAAAATATAGGGCTCTTAGACTGGGATGGTTTTGTAAACCCATTAGCAGCTGGAATCAAATGTGCTACACGTATTAATACTGTTTCACCTACATACATGGAGGAATTAAAAGAAAATGCATGTGGTTTAGAAGGTCTGCTTCAGTCGGAGAGTAATAAATTTTCTGGTATTTTGAATGGTATTGATACGTGTATTTGGAATCCAGAAACAGATAGATTATTGTTAAGGAACTATAAGATAAGTAATGTAACTTCGGGTAAGAGAGCCAACAAATTAGCTTTATGTAAAAAATATGGTTTTAATAAAGATTTACCACTATTTGGTTTTATTGGAAGGTTAGTATATGAAAAATCAGCAGATTTGTTAACTGATGTTGTAAAGGAAGTTCTTTTAAAAAATAAAAATTGTAATATTTTGATTTTAGGCTCAGGTTACGAGGAAATTGAAAAAGAAATAACAAAGTTAAAAAAAGAATTTAAAGGTAATTTCCATTCATATATTGGTTTTGATGAGGAACTTTCCCACTTGATTTATGCAGGAGTAGACTTTTTATTAATGCCATCTCGTATAGAACCATGTGGTTTAAATCAGATGTATTCTCTAAGATATGGAACAATACCAATTGTAAGAAGAACAGGAGGACTTAAAGATACAGTAATAGATATTGGTGATGGCGGATTTGGAATATGCCATGAAAGAGCTTCTGTTTGGGACATTACTTATTCAATATATAGAGCAATAGATTTATATAAAAATCAAAAAATATTTAGAAAAATACAGAAACAAATTATGAAGATTGATAATTCCTGGTCAAAATCAGCTAAGAAGTACATAGATCTTTATAAATCAATTTAAACTAATCAAATCAATCTAACCAAACTATTATGATTAATAAAAAAGTACTCGCTATTATATTGGGAGGTGGGCAAGGTTCCAGATTATCTCCGTTAACAGATAAACGTTCAAAGCCTTCTGTATCAATGGCAGGGAAGTATCGTCTTGTAGATATTCCTATTTCAAATTGTATTCATTGTGATATTAAAAGAATGTTTGTTTTAACACAGTTCAATTCTGCATCACTTAATAGACATATAAAAAACACCTATTCATTTAGTAATTTTAGTGAGGCTTTTGTTGATATAATGGCAGCAGAACAAACACCAGAAAATAAAACATGGTTTCAAGGTACGGCAGATGCTGTAAGGCAATCAATGCATCATATTTTAAATCACGAGTTTGAATATGTGTTAATACTTTCTGGAGATCAGTTGTATCAGATGGATTTTAATAAAATGTTAGAACAACATATTGATAAAAAAGCTGAAATAAGCGTTGCAACACTTCCCGTTACGTTCAAAGAGGCTACTGAGTTTGGAATTCTAAAAACAGATAAAGAGAGTTTTATTTCTTCTTTTATAGAAAAACCATCAAAAGAAGAGCTTATTGGTTGGGAATCAGAAGTGGATTGTCATATGCAAAGTGAGAGAAGAAATTATTTAGCTTCAATGGGAATTTATATTTTTAATAGGGACTTATTAGTTGATATAATGAACAATACTAAAGCAACTGATTTTGGAAAAGAAATAATTCCAAATTCTATTGAAAAAAATAGAGTCTTAGCCTATCAGTATAAAGGATATTGGACAGATATTGGGACCATAGGCTCTTTTTTTGAAGCGAATATTGGTTTAACAGAAGAAGCTCCTAAGTTTAACTTATTTAACCAAACTAAAAGTATCTTAACTCGTCCAAGAATATTACCTCCCTCAAAAATTTATGGAACAATGCTTAATAAATCTGTAATAGCGGATGGGTGTATTATCAATGCTAAAACGATTGAAACTTCTGTAATAGGAATTCGATCAAGAATAGGAAAAGGATGTAAAATTAAAAATACTTACATGATCGGAGCAAATCAGTATCAAGACAGAGAATCATCGTGTAATTTAGAGATAGAACCTCCTAAAATTGGAGTAGGAGATAATTGTATTGTAGAAAATGTTATTATTGATAAAGATGCAAGAATAGGGAACAATGTAGTGATTAAAGGAGGAAAACATCTTGAAGATAAGGATGAGCAATCCTATGTAGTTAAAGAAGGAATTGTTGTTATTAAGAGGGAGGCAATTATCGAAGATGGTTTTATTTTACAATAGTTTTTACAAGTATTAAATGTTTGAAAAACAAGTAATAAGGGTCTTTTTATGAGTGAAGTTATGCCTTATAGTCTGTTTTCAGATTTAGATGTAGATTTATTTAAACGAGGTAAACATTATCGGTTATATAAAAAGTTCGGTTCTCATATAACGAGTCTTAATGGGATAATAGGGACTTATTTCTCGGTATGGGCCCCCTCAGCTAAAGCTGTTTATGTGGTCGGTGATTTTAATAATTGGACAGATAAAGAGTATCTTTTGAATGTTAGATGGGATAAATCAGGTATATGGGAAGGATTTATACCTAAAGTTCAAAAAGGATGTTTATATAAATATAAAATATATTCAAATCATAATAATATCATTACAGAAAAAGCCGATCCTTATGCAAAGAGATTTGAACACCCACCTAAAACGGCATCTCTGGTGTGGAACGACTCGTATAAATGGAATGATGATAAATGGATGAAGATCCGTAAAAAAAGGAATTCTTATGAAGCTCCTTTTTCAGTTTATGAAGTTCATCTAGGTTCATGGAGAAGAAAAATTGATAGCGCTAACAGGCTTTCGACTTTATCTTACATTGAGCTAGCGGAAGAATTAGTCTCTTACGTGAAATATATGAAATTTACACATGTTGAAATTATGCCAGTTATGGAGTATCCTTTTGATCCTTCATGGGGATATCAGATTACAGGATATTTTGCTCCCACTTCTCGTTATGGATGCCCTGAAGAGTTTAAATATTTAATTGATAAATTTCACCAAAATGATATTGGAGTTATCCTCGATTGGGTTCCTTCTCATTTCCCTAATGATAGTCATGGATTAGGTTTTTTTGATGGCTCACATCTATATGAACATCCAGATAAAAGAAAAGGATATCATCCTGATTGGGAGAGTTTAATATTTAATTATGAGAGGAATGAAGTCAAAGGTTTTTTAATAAGTAATGCTATTTTTTGGTTAGAGCAATATCACATTGATGCACTCAGGGTAGATGCTGTAGCATCAATGATTTTCCTTGATTATTCTAGAGATAATGGAGAATGGGAGCCCAATATTTACGGAGGAAATGAATATTTGGAAGCTATTAATTTTTTAAAAGAATTAAATGAAGAAGTCTATTTATCATTTCCTGATGTTCAAACAATCGCTGAAGAATCAACTGCTTTTCCAAAAGTATCTAAACCAACTTATGATGGAGGTCTTGGGTTTGGTAAGAAATGGATGATGGGTTGGATGCATGATTCTTTACAGTACTTCAGAAAACAACCGATTTACCGAAAAAGTCATCAAAATGATTTGACATTTAGTATGACGTATGCTTTTTCAGAAAACTTTATGTTACCCTTGTCACATGATGAAGTTGTGCATGGGAAGAATAGTATCATAGGAAGAATGCCAGGTGATGAGTGGCAAAAGTTTGCTAACCTTAGATTATTATATGGCTATATGTTTACCCATCCGGGAAGTAAGTTACTTTTTATGGGAGGAGAATTTGGGCAACATGCAGAGTGGAATTATAATTCTAGTTTAGATTGGTATGTTTTGGAGTATGATTTTCATAAAGGGATTCAGAAATTAATAATTGATCTTAATGATTTGTATAGGACTCAAAGCGCTCTTCACGAGAAACAATTCGAAAAAGAAGGTTTTGAGTGGATAGCTTATGATGATTTTGAAAATTCTGTAATAAGCTATATGAGAAAAGGAAAATTAAAAGAAGACATATTAATAATTGTATGCAATATGACTCCAGTTCCAAGAAAGACATATAGAATAGGAGTACCTTATGAAGGGGA
This sequence comes from Tenacibaculum profundi, assembly GCF_057162725.1. Taxonomy (NCBI): domain Bacteria; kingdom Pseudomonadati; phylum Bacteroidota; class Flavobacteriia; order Flavobacteriales; family Flavobacteriaceae; genus Tenacibaculum; species Tenacibaculum profundi. Next base: position 1,221,712 of record NZ_CM169894.1, on the reverse strand, counting down.
ATTAATTCAGGTATTAAATAGCAATCAAAAAATATATGGAGGATCAGGAGATTTTATGAATACAAAAGTTAAAACAGAAAAGAAAAAATGGAATAATAGACCTAATTCATGTGAAATAATATTAGCTCCTTTAAGCATAATGGTATTTAAAATAGAAAAGAATTTAGGAGAGATAAAAATAAAATAAAACTCCATTTAATTATTTAAAAAATCAATTAAGAACTGCTAGTATGATTATTAATACACAATTTGAAAATAAAGGAAATATATTTCCTGATAAAATTTGTTCTTTTTATCAAGATGTTGATAAAATTTATTTCACAACTGAAAACGGGGTTATACTTCAAGTTACAATAATTCGTGGAAGTATAATTAGGTTTAGATATACCACTGATAATAATTTTGAGAAAGATTTTTCTTATGCTATTAGCAGCGATAGTGTTAGAGGCTATGGTAAATTAGAAATAGAAGAGGATGATAAAATGTACAGAATAATCACTCTAAAAAACAGAGTAGAAATTAATAAAGTAGATTTAAGAACTTCAATTTATGATATATCCGGAAAGATAATCTGTGAAGATGAATTGGGTTTTCATTGGGAACAGAGTTACGAGTATGGTGGTAATATTGTTAAAATGAGTAAAAATGCCCCTCAAGGAGAGTGTTATTATGGATTAGGAGATAAAGCGATGCACTTAAATTTAAAAGGTAAGCGCGTTGAAAATTGGGCTACTGATCAGTATGCTTTTGGGAAAGATCAAGATCCTTTATATAAGTCCATCCCATTTTATATAGGAATGTATGAAGAGAGAGCTTACGGTATTTTTTTTGATAATACATTTAAAACATTTTTTGATTTTTGTAATGAGAGAAGAAATGTTACTAGTTTTTGGGCTCATGGAGGGGAAATGAATTATTATTTTATTTATGGACCCGATATGCAAGATGTAATAACAAGGTATACTGATTTAACAGGAAAGCCTGAATTACCTCCATTATGGGCTTTAGGTTACCATCAATGTAAATGGAGTTACTACCCAGAGTCAAAAGTAAAGGAAATAGCGACTAAATTTAGACAGTTTAAAATTCCTTGTGATGCAATTTATCTTGATATTGATTATATGGATGGTTTTAGGTGTTTTACATGGAATAAGGAGTATTTTCCTAATCCCAGACGAATGATTTCCGAGCTTGAAGAAGATGGTTTTAAAACTGTAGTCATCATAGACCCTGGAATTAAAATAGATGATGATTACTGGGTGTATAAAGAAGCACTTGATAAAGACTACTTTTGTAAAAGAGCAGATGGACCATATATGAGAGGGAAGGTATGGCCAGGAGAATGTTACTTTCCTGATTTTACGAATCCGAAGGTCAGAAAGTGGTGGGCTGGTCTGTTCAAGGAAATAATAGACGAAATTGGAGTAAAAGGTGTTTGGAATGATATGAATGAACCCGCCGTTATGGAAGTTCCAACGAAAACATTTCCCAATGATGTAAGACATAATTACGATGGTAATTTTTGTAGTCATAGAAAAGCACATAATATTTACGGTACCCAAATGGCTAGAGCTACTTATGAGGGAGTGAAAAAATATGTATATCCTAAAAGACCATTTATTATTACACGATCAGCTTATTCAGGAGCACAACGATATACATCTTCTTGGACGGGTGATAATATTGCTTCATGGGAGCATTTATGGATTGCGAATATCCAAGCTCAAAGAATGAGTATGAGTGGTATGTCATTCACGGGAAGTGATATAGGCGGTTTTGCAGAGCATCCAACAGGAGAACTTTATATAAGATGGATTCAACTAGGTGTTTTTCACCCTTTTTGTAGAACACATTCTTCAGGAGATCATGGTAATCAGGAACCATGGGCTTTTGGAGATGAAGTAATAGCGGTAACTAAAAAATATGTTGAGCTACGCTATCAATTACTACCTTACTTATATACAATGTTTTGGGAGTATGCTGAACATGGCATTCCAATGCTAAAACCATTAGTACTATTTGATCAATATGATTTACAAACACATTACCGTACAGATGAGTTTATTTTTGGAAATCAAATTTTAATTTGTCCTATTCAGGAACCTAATTCAAAAGGTAGAAGAATGTATATTCCAAGGGGTAACTGGTATAATTATTGGACGAAAGAACATATTCAAGGTGGATTGGAGCGGTGGGTCGATGCAGATATAGACATTATACCAATGTTTATTAAAGAAGGTGCTTTAATTCCTAAATATCCAATTCAACAATATGTAGGTGAGAAAAAAATAGGAGTACTCAGACTTGAAGCGTATTTTAAATTAGGAGAAAAAGAGATATCTAAAGTTTATGAGGATGCTTTTGATGGTTACGATTACACGAAAGGTAGATATAGCTTGAGAACTTTTACGGTTACAGGAAAAAGTAATGAATTAATCATTCAACAACATAAAGACGGTACCTATGTTACAGATTACAAAAAGATAGAGTTTGAATTTATTGAGTTACCGTTTGTGATAAAAGAAGTTGAAGTAGATAATGTAATTGTTAATCTAGAGAGTGTTCAAAAGAAGCCTGAAAGCTCTATTTTAATTATCCCAAATGATTTCAAAGAAATTCACGTAATTGGATGATATTTACATTCTAAATTATATACAAACTAAAAAGTCGAAAGAATGTTTCTTTCGACTTTGAGCGGGAGACCGGGTTCGAACCGGCGACATTCAGCTTGGAAGGCTGACGCTCTACCAACTGAGCTACTCCCGCGATAAAGCTTTCAACAAATATATTATTTGTTTTTATTATTATATTTTGAGCGGGAGACCGGGTTCGAACCGGCGACATTCAGCTTGGAAGGCTGACGCTCTACCAACTGAGCTACTCCCGCAGTAAAGCGATTGCAAATATAAAACCTTTTCTAAAATCTACAAGTTTTTTTTATGTTTTTTAAAACACTAAAATTAGTAGTGCTTTAGTTCTAAACATCATCCTTTTTTACAAATGAATTATTTGCGTCATATACTTTAACAAAATGAAATCCAAAAATTTCAAAGCCTTCATTATAGTAGAATTTGTGTGATTTTCTATTTGCCGTATATGTATTCAACTCTATTGCTTCACACCCTTTAGATTTAGTATAGTCATAAATCCAATTGAAAAAGCGTTTTCCAATATTTCTTCCCCTATACGCTGGGTTAATAATGACATGATCGGGTTCAACACTTTCTCCAACATAGTGCCTTACAGAGTACCATAAACCACATATGCCTACTAAAGTATTATTATAGTACGCTCCAATACACTCGTAGTGCTCGAGAGCAAACATTTTGTGAACTCTGTCTTCTAATTCACTTGAAAGTGCTTTTTTATTGAGTATACTAAGTAATGGAATTATAGTTAATTTTTTTTCATTTGGTATTGGTTTGAAAATTAGCTCCATAAAAGTATGTTTTTTATTTTGTGAAGTGTTTAATATTAAAGTTTGTGAAACTACATTTTATTAATATAAGTTTTATAGAAAACGATGTTAAATTTATTGATATAACTTTTAAATAAATTTTGAAAAGGACTTTTTCAATTCTGTTATTTATATAGGTTAATAATAACCTAAAAAAATTAGTGATTATTACTTTTGAAGATAATGTGTTTAGTTTATTGAAATATCAGGTAGCTATTTTAGCAGTATTAAAGACAAGCTGTTTTATTTTAGTAGGATTGGATTTAAAGTAAAATAGTATTTGTTTTACACTTATTAACTTAGATCAAATATGTTCTCCTTTTTATTAAATCTTTGAACTAAATTTTAATTCAATAAATTAGGGTATCCAGCTGGATACCCTATGTCATAATCGAAAATTAATATTTATTTTTACTCTATTGTTTTTGTTATTTAATTACTTAAGATTTGTGAAATCTTCCGCAGATAGTTTTCCAGTATTAATATCATTTAATTCCTCTACCTTAGTTAAAATGAAATCATGGATTTCTTTATTGAAGTCTTTAGGCTTTTGTGGTTGATTTCCTAATCTCCAAGCACCAGGTATAACGTATCTTTGATAGTAATAAAAGAAATAACGGTCGAAATCATTATTCGATAAATTATATTCTGATAATAACCAACCTAGTCTAAGAGCAGATCTTCTTTGAGCAGGGGTTCCGTGCGAAGAACCATTTGAACCACCGATAGATTGTGCCATGTTATATGCACTAGAAACGTTAGACCAGTTCGTCGAATACTTTTTTCTAAGATAATATCCAGCAAAACCATCAGCTTCTAATTCCGTATTGGAAGCTCCGGAAACTGAAGGGAATCTATATCTGAATTGCACTTGATGTGCAATTTCATGGGCAGCTACATAAGCAACAGCAGCTCTACCAAAACCTAAAGCATGCTCTAGTATTTGCTCACCCCATATTACATAACCATTACGGTATGATAATGCATTAAAAGTTCCGTCTCCAGCAGCAAAATATAACGGAACATTGCCTAACCCGAAAAAGTCAGCCGATCCATTATGATGCGTTTTCAAAAAATTCGTCTCGGTTTGATTTACAATTGTATTTGCCCAATATGAATTAGGACCAAATTGACTAACTGTAGCACAATGATGTTCAGAAGCTTTTGCATTTAATTCACTTGGAGATTCAATATTTTTCGGAAAGTTACCGGTCAGATCTGCTGCGTTCTTTAGTTCATTTTTTTCACAGCTTTGCATTACTAGTAATACAGAAAGTATTACTATTCTAAAAATATGTCTCATAATTTTTGAAGGGTTTAAAGTCGATTACGACAATGCAAATATATATATATTAAAATTTTAACCTTTATGTTTTGTATTATTTGCAAAAAATAAACAGTTTCATTAGAGTTTTACTAGTGTTTATCTTTTTAATTTTTCTTTAAAAAATGATGACAAAACGTTTTTCAATGCTAACTTTAAGAAAAAGTATGAAATTATAGGTTTATAAGAAGATTATTTACGTTGAAATAATAATCAGTGGTTTTTTTAGTAATGTTTGGAATCGTATCTGAAAGTTAAAGTTAGTACTTCCATAGTTCTTAGAGGTGTTTTATAGAACAGCTAGTAAAAAAAATACATTCAAAAGTACTAGTTTGCTTTTGAATGTATTGTAATAAGAAAACCGTAAAGGCTTTTTTATCATATGAACTATTTATTTTGAAGGTATCTTTATCGTATATAGCTTCTTCGATTTATTATTAAGTTTTGTTTCTCGTAACCATGGGTTAACCAATTTTAACTTTTTATAAGTAACACCAAAGTGATCTGCAAAGTTTGCAATATTTGTGATTGCTGTATCAACAGGGACTTCATAATATTTAATCGGATTATACAAATCTTCGTCTTTGAAAATAAATCCGTATTTCTTTGGATTTGTAACAATTTCTTTAAGTGCTAAAATCCGAAACACATATCTTGAAGTTTCTTCATTTAAAAATAAATCAAAATAGCTTGAGGCATGTTGCTCTTTCAATCGTCTTGATATTCTACCTCCACCTGCATTATAAGCTGCAGCAGCAAGTGTCCAAGTTCCAAATTTCTTTTTAGAGTTTTTTAAATATTTTGCAGCTACCTCAGTAGCTTTTTCAAGATGATAACGTTCATCTACATTGTTGTTTACCTCAAGACCATATTGCCTAGCGGTACCTTTTAGGAACTGCCAAAATCCTGCGGCGCCTGCATATGACCTCACATTCATAAAGCCACTTTCGGCTAACGCTAAATACTTAAAGTCATCAGGTAAACCATATTTATCTAGTAAAGGTTCAATGATGGGAAAGTATTTATGAGCTCTTTTTATTAACAGAAGACTGTTAGATTGCCAGTATGTATTTACCAAAAGCTCTCTATCCATTCGTTCTCTTATGTCTTGCCTTTCAATAGGAATTCTTTCACCAGCTAAGTTTAAATTAGAAGGGATTTTAACGGCCATAATTTCATAGTTCTCAGCTACATTTTTAATAGTTGGTTCGTTTTGTTTGCTAATTGTATTAACAAGCAGTGTTGCGACACACGAAATCACTAATGCGGGGAATAATCGTAATTTTATCTTCATACTACTTCTTTTTTATATCGTTGTTCTTTAATTTAGTAAAAAACATTCCTTTTGTAAAATATTTGAGATACTTTTTGCTTTATCTAATATCATTATATGGGTACCATTTTTGATAATTTTTGCTTTTTGAATGTTTTTTATAGGAAAAATTTCGTCATGATCACCGTGTATATGCAAAATACCTGGAAGTGTTTCATTTTGTTTCCAATGTAAAAGGTTAAAAATTGCCCATTGTAAATAGATTTTGTCTCTTACGCATAAATACGTTTTGTATAGAGCCATTCGCTTTTTTAAAATATCGCTAAAAAAGTAACGCTCATATTTCTCAATATTTGAAATAATATTTGAAGGAAATAATTTATAGGCCTTTGTTTTTCTGGCAAGTTGTAGTTTTTTAGGTAATTCATTATTATTCTTAATACTGGAAATAATGATTAATTTACCTAAAGATACATGTTTACTTATCTCTTGTGCCATAACGCCACCAAACGACACTCCTACTAAAATAGCATTTTTATGCTTAATTTCTTTGCTCATTCTTTTTGCATAATCCTGAATAGATTCATCTATGCTATGGGGTAAAATCCATTCTATAAAAAACAGTTGAAAATGTTCTTTTGGAAGAGATATGTATTGAAAAATTTTTGAACTCGCTGCAAGTCCTGGTACAAAATAAATAGGGGTTTTGGTCATTATTCAAGAAGCATTTTTTTATATAGGATGTCAACTATAAACTCGTGAATTTCAATGAGTTTTTCAGGTAAGTTTTTCCATAACCGTATTTTTATTTGTTCATTATCATAGGTAATAAACGTGCTACTTAAATCCTGAATTTTGGGATTGTCATATGTTCTTTTAAAGCTATTAAAGTCATTTTTATTAAGGAGATTTTTTAAGTTTTTTAACTGATTAGCTTCTAAGCTAAAAATATGAGTACCTTTTTCTTTGACATACTTTTTTCCATTGAAAATCAGTTTTCCGTCTTTTTCAATACTAACTTCATATACAGGGCAATCACCAAAGCATGCAGTTTTACTAAGTGAAATTAATATATTTTCTTCTTTTTTAATCACTTTATCAACGACACCTGTTCCGTTCTTTATTACTTTTTTAAATACGTTTTGTTTTTCTAGTCGCTTGATCCAAACTTCACGTTGATTATCAGGAAGTGATATAACCCCAATTTTAGTTACTTTGGAATTATAATCTACATCTTTCCATCCAATACTACTATTTTTTAAAAGTTCTAGAGCTTCTTTGTTGTTATGTTCGTGTTTTAAGACAACAACTAATTCTCTAGAGTAATCCTTTTTAATATCTGATTTTTCTTTTATAATCTCTTTATTTTGGTTTGATGTGGAGGAAACTCCCTCTTTTACTTTTTTAGATGTTTTACAAGATAGTAAGAATACAAGCAGAGAAAAAAGAATGTACTTCATAGTCTTTGAATTTTTTAAATATCAAGACTTTAAAAATAGAGCTTTTTTTAAATATTTATGCATAAATATTATTTAAAATGACTAGCAATCAAAACTTAAATTTAGAACAATAAAAAGAAATAAAAAATTATAATAAGATCCTAATATCTTTTTAACAGAATTCAAATCTAACGGCTCCATCTTCACCTATTTTTTTCAAAGTAATATTGTGTAAGGTATTTACCAATTCAGGGTTCCAAGGGGTTTTAACTTTAACATAGTTTTCTGTAAATCCAAAAATATAACCTTCCTTATTTTCACTTTCAAATAAAACAGTAGATGAGTTTCCTAATTGACTTTCGTAAAATGCCCTTCTTTTTTTTACAGATAATCCACGAAGCATTTTACTTCTTTTAGCTCGAATATTTTTTGGCACACTACCTTCCATTTCTGCCGCTTCTGTATTTTGGCGTTCTGAATATGTAAATACATGGAGATATGAAATATCTAATTCACTAAGGTAGTTATATGTTTCAAGAAATAATTCATCTGTTTCTCCAGGAAAGCCAACTATAACATCAACGCCAATACAAGCGTTTGGCATTACTTTTTTAATTCTTGAAACTCGATCGGTATATATTCTTTTTAAATATCGACGTTTCATTTTTTTTAATAAAACATCACTTCCTGATTGGAGAGGAATATGAAAATGAGGAACAAATATTTTTGATTGAGAAATAAAATCGATTGTTTCATCCTTTAAAAGATTCGGTTCAATTGATGAAATTCTCAATCTATTAATCCCTTTAACATTATCTAAAGCTTGTACAAGTTCAAAAAAAGTATGTTCATGCCTTTTATTTCCATGTTCACCCTTGCCATAATCACCTATATTAACTCCAGTTAGTACTATTTCTTTTATACCTTTCTCTGAAATTTCTTTTGCATTTTTCAATACATTTGCTAAAGTATCACTTCTGGAAATACCCCTAGCCAAAGGAATTGTACAATATGTACATTTATAATCACAACCATCTTGTACTTTTAAAAAGGCACGAGTTCGATCTCCAATTGAATAAGAACCAACATAAAAATCTGCTTGCTCTATTTCGCATGAATGTATTTCTCCTAAATCATTTTTTGTAAGATCGTTTATGTAACTTGTTACATTAAATTTTTCAGTAGCGCCTAAAACTAAATCAACACCATCAACAGCAGCCAGCTCTTCTGGTTTCAATTGCGCATAACATCCTACTCCTATTATAAAAGCTTGGTTATTTTGTTTTAGAGCTGATTTAACAATAGTTTTAAATCTTTTATCAGCATTATCTGTAACAGAACAAGTATTGATAACATATACGTCCGCTTTATTATTGAAGTCAACGCGCTCAAACCCTTCATTTACAAAATTTCTTGCAATTGTTGAAGTTTCTGAAAAGTTAAGTTTACATCCTAGCGTATAAAAAGCTACTTTTTTATCTACATTATTCATTTTTATATCCAATGATTAAAACACTAAAGGACTAGTAAATAACTGCCCAATTAGTACAAACATTTAATTGAAAATCAAAAAGAATTGACACATTAAACTTTGAAAATGCAAAAGTAGTCAATTTATGATCATTTTTATAGAGATATCCTAAATGTTGAAGTGCAAAGAATGTTTTTTTATTTTTGTATGCAATAAAGCCTAAAATTTAATTTTAATATAGCTATCGAAAGATATTAAGTCCTACTTATTAAAGAAAATTGTTATCAGTATTTTGTACCTATGTTTTTTTAGGTTCTTAATAAAAAATAACTTTTTCGACATTGAAATGGTTAATGAATTATAATATTGCTCTATTTTGATATAAATGCAGGTTTTATTTCTATTCTAAAAAATAATACATATGTATGCTTGGTTAAATAATGTTTTAAAAAGGTATTTTAAGGAGAGTACAATTTTTAAATATGGATTTAATATTTCTCCCATGTATCGAAGAACAACAGGAAGAATATTATTTGTATCAGATAATTTATTGACTGTGAAAGTTAAAATACCGATTGGTCCGAAAAATAAAAATATTGTGGGATCTATATTTGGTGGGAGTTTATTTTCTGCAACAGATCCTATTTTTATGACACAATTAATCTTTACTTTAGGGAATAAATATGTTGTCTGGGATAAAAAATCTACAATAAAGTTTAAACGACCAGCATTTTCAGATGCTTTTGTTGATTTTGTATTCACTCCAGATGAAATAGAGAAAATTAAAGAAAGGGTGATTAAAGAAAAAGAAATAGATGTAATAAAAGAGATAAAAATAACTAATGAAAAAGCTTCTGAAGTGTTTACCGAAGTTTTAAAAACAATTTATGTTGCAGACAAGGAATATTACAAAAAAAAGAGAGGACAACAATAAAGGTTCTTTAAAAAAGAATATTGGAAATATAAAAAGTCAAGATATTATTTTTAGTAACAAAAGAAATTTTGGTAAGTTAATAATCAATTTATCTTTCTTTTTGATAGTTATTTTCCTATCCTGTAAAGACAGAAAAAAAGAGTCTTTGAGTACTGTTTTTCGGTATAATGAATATGCTAATATAACCTCATTAGATCCTGCTTTTGCAAAAGATCAAAGAAATATTTGGGCCGTTAATCAACTGTTTAACGGTTTGGTTCAATTAAACGATAGCTTGCAAGTTGAACCTGATATAGCTAAGCGTTGGCATATTTCTGATGATGGTAAAGTTTATGAGTTTATTCTAAGGAAAGATGTATTTTTTCATGAGAGTAATGTGTTTGGTTCAAAAAAGACCAGAGTTGTTAATGCTTCAGATTTTGAATATTCATTTAATCGTCTACTGGATAAAAAAGTATCTTCTCCTGGCGGTTGGGTTCTTCAAAATGTAGCTAAATTCGAGGCAAAAAATGATTCTATTTTTACGATACATTTAAAAAAAGTTTTCCCGCCTTTTTTAGGTTTATTAGCAATGAAATATTGTTCCGTTGTACCAAGAGAAGCAGTTAATCACTATGGAAATGAATTTAGATCAAATCCGATAGGAACTGGACCATTTTATTTTAAATTATGGGTTGAGAATACAAAATTAATTTTTAGAAGAAATGACAATTATTTTGAAACAGATTCTTCAGGAGCTAAATTACCTTATTTAGAAGCCGTTGCTATTACATTTTTACCTGATAAACAAAGTGAATTTTTACAATTTATTCAAGGTAATATAGACTTTATGAAAAGTATAGATGCCTCATATAAAGACGATATTTTAAATACAGACGGTAGTTTAAAGGGGAAATATAAGCATAAAATAAAAATGCTTACCGGACCGTATTTGAATACTGAGTATTTAGGGATTTACTTTGATGAGGACAATACATCACCTTTAAATTCAATAGGTATAAGAAAAGCTATAAACTATGGTTTTGATCGTAATAAAATGATACGGTTTTTAAGAAATGGTATTGGTAAGCCTGCTGTCAATGGTTTTATTCCTAATGGTTTACCTTCGTTTAATAATCAGAAAGGTTATTCATACAATCCTGAAAAAGCTAGAGAGTTAGTTGCTCAATATAAAGAGGAAACAGGGGAGAGGGATGTGAAGATAAATATTACAACAAATAGTAATTATTTAGACCTGTGTGAATTTATTCAAAGAGAACTACAAAAAGTGGCTATTAATGTAAAAATTAATGTTGTTCCCCCGTCAACTTTACGTCAAGGGAAAGCTTCAGGAAAATTTCCTATTTTTCGAGCAAGTTGGATAGCAGATTATCCTGATGCAGAGAATTATTTATCTTTATTTTATAGTAAAAATTTTATACCTAATGGTCCTAATTATACACATTTTAAAAATGTAGAGTTTGATAAATTGTATGAATCTGCAATTGAAGAAGTAAATATCAAAAGGAGATACGAATTATATCAAAAAATGGATAGTTTAATTATTGCTCATGCTCCTGTTGTACCTTTGTACTATGATGAGGTTATTCGTTTTATGCAAAATGATATTAGAGGGCTAGAAATGAATCCTATTGATTTATTAAACTTAAAAAAAGTATATAAAAACTAGTGTTTTTGTGAGGAATATCCGTGATGAGCATTTTTATAAAAGAAAAAAGCTGCTATTTAGAGCAGCTTTTGAAATTAATTATGCTAATTAGCAGCAATGACTTTTTGATCCCATAGCTCTCCTTCACCTTGGTAACCTTTTTGAAGGTTGGTACTACCAAAGGCATGAGTCAAGTAATAAAGCGATTCACCTCCTGTAGCTTCAAAGGCAACACCACCTTCCATTTCGCGTAGAATCCACTCTTCACCTTCTCCTTGATAGCCATTTTGAAGAAAAACTTGACCATTACCATGACTTAGGTATTTACCGTTTTCTTTACCTTTACATGCTAACTTAACTCTATTGTTACCGAGTTCTTCTATCATGAACTCTTCACCTTCTCCAAGGAATCCGTCTTGTAGAAACGAACTTCCATGGGCGTGACTTAGGTATTTACCTTTTTCGCCACCTCTTGCTTGTAATGATACTAATTTCATTTTTATAAAGTTTGATTGTTTTTATTAAAGATAAAAAAAAAAGATATTTGAAATCCATTTTCGAAAAAATATTTGTTGGTTAATAAAAAACGAATCAAACTAGAATAATGATAACATAAGTATTCCATGTCTTTATCTATATTTCTTGTACGTTTTGACAAAGGGATTTTCTTCAGGTATATTTAAACGTATTATGGGGAATTTATTTTTTGGAGTTTTTCTTGCTTATTCATGACTTTCATGTAAATGATATCTGAGAATCATGTAAGTTATTGTTTTTTACATCTTTTTGAAGCATTATTATTAATGTTGTATTAAATAGTTGATCTATATTAAATTACCTACATTCGCTAATGTTACTATATTAAAATGAATTTATGGAAATAATTATTAAAATATTTATCGGATTGGTGGCTTTTATTCACTGCTATATTTTATGGTTTGAAATGTTTGCATGGGACACTCGAGGAAAAAAAGTTTTTAAAACCTTTCCGGAAGACCTATTCGGACCAACAAAAAAAATGGCTGCTAACCAGGGAATTTATAATGGTATTTTAGCAGCTGGTTTAATTTGGACTTTTTTCATTAATAATTATGAATGGAGAATAAATGTTTCTGTTTTTTTCTTGATTTGTATTTCCATTGCGGGAACTTTCGGGGCAATAACTACCGAAAAGAGAATATTTTTTGTTCAAGCATTACCCGCTATCGTAGCTTTAGTACTTACTTTAGTGTATAATTAAAACGTGTTATAGCAAGGTATAATAGCCACTAAAATGATCGTTAATGATGCACCTACCAAGAAAGTACTTTTTATGGTTTTTCATATCTAAAGTTTATAGAAATAACAATTTGTTCGATGATTCAAAAAATGAAAAAGCCCTTTTTTATATTATTAAGGTAAAAATAGTTGGTTAGTTTCGAGTATTTTAACTTAAATCAAATGTATGTATAGCTTCAATAATGAAATTATATTTGCAAACATTTATATATCTGCTATTTGGTAAGCATAAAAAATGAAAAGAATAATATTATTTTTAATTTTACTGTTTTTAATAAGGTGCAGCAATGATGATTTGAATAAGTATGAAAATCAAATAGATATTAATTTAGTTTCAGGTCTAAATTTGTTAGATAATTTAGGAGACATGATTGAGGAATTTGGAAATTCAAATGTCTTAAATAATAATAATTTCGTATTCTTTCCTAGTCCATCGCTTCATGTTTTGAGTTTATATTCAATGAAGAACATAACTAAAGTTTGGATTAGACTGGCAAAACCAAACAAAAATTATCTGAAAATTGACTTTAAATCAATATTGAATCCAGAGTTGTATTCTGAAAACGAAATTGAATCAGGCGCAGAATTAAAATTTACGAATACGAATTTATCAAAAATTACAATAGATTTTAGAGATTTAGAATCTGGGTACTATCAAATTTTTTGTTAAAGTAAATAACAAAATATACTGGGGAAATATTTATGTTGGTGAATTACAAGAGCTAATTAATCATTGGAATTAAAAGCATATGTGACAAGCCATATTTGTTATGTAGTATCTTTTAGGATATTTTTTATTCTCAACATTGGAAAATTATTTGTAAATAACTTAGCCATTAATTTTTTAGTAAAAATATTTTTTAAACTCACAACTAGCACAAATCAACGAATTTTTGGTTAGTGCCTTAGTATACCTATTGTAAAATTTATTTTTTTAAGTTGAATAATTGTTCTTACAAACCATTTGTAATTAAATAAAAAAAATAAATGACTATTATATCTGTTTTTTTTAAACTCTTACTCTTAAAATGAGTCGTGTACCGTAATTATTAAATCAAGAATTTCTTATAATAAACACTCTTTATTTTTAGTAACATTTACTTTAAGAGCTTTTATTGTTTTTTGAAGTCTTAAAAATAGAGTTAAACCATCATTTAATATTGAATTTTCTTTTACCCGAATTATTAAATCTACTTAGGATTGGTTTATTAGAACTATCAATTAGTTCAATTTTAATCTCATGCTCTCCTTTTTGTAAACCTTCTATTATATAGGGTTGCCATTTGTGCACTGTGAACTCATGATTATCTAGTGATATCTTTACTTTATTTCCATTTTTAGATAGCTTGGTATTTACCAAATAAAAGTCCAATAATACTTTATTAGTATTCTCTTTGTAAACGCCTTTTGGTCTGCTAAAGAATAATAACGGATCTTTTTTTATATCTATTTTTGGTTGCTCGTTTTCGAAAAGGTATTGCTTCAGGACAAAAGCATTTTTATGTTTTACACTTTCGTGAAATGATCGTGATAAAAAAGCGAGTACAATGTTTGAATTTTTATTTAGTTTAGCTTGAAACGAAGAGTCATATTTAGCTTGATAAGGACCATTATTTACTATAAAATGGATATGTTGACCTTCATGAGAATTTGCTAAGTGGTAGGTAATTGCTGAGTTAGTATTTTGTTTTAAAGAATAAGATTTTATATCAAAAAGGAAAGTATTCTCCCCTTTTTTTATCATATCATCTTTTGTTACAAGGCTAAGCTTAGCTCCGGAATAGGATGTTAAAGTTTGTTTCGGATATACTTTTATATTATCGAACTTATGTATTTCTTTTTTTAAAGAACAGCTTACAGTTATAAACAGTGATAAGAGAAAGATTAAGAATCTCATAATATATTTTTAATCAAAATACTGAGTGTACTCTAGCTTTGGAAGAAGTACACTCGGTATTTCTATTATTATTTGCGTACTACTTTGTAAGGAAGAGATAAATCTCCTGAAGCAACGCTATACACTGCATATACACCTAACATTGGAAGATTTTCTTTCATTGCATTTGTATTAACTTGCATGTATGCGGCAACACCATCAAAAGAAAAATTAGTTACATTGTTAACTCTAAACCTAGGAACTACAACTTTTATGGAATTCCCTTTAGTAATGGTATTATAACCAGGAGAGTCCATGTACATTGGCATGCCTGGATTAGTAGTAGGAAGTTTGACGGTTTTATCGTTTTTGTCAAACATTTTAACACTTAAACCTCCAGCTACACGTTTGTCACTATTTAAAACTACCCAATGTGGATGCCACACTACACCTTCTGATGCATTTGAAGGGTTACCATCTACGTCTTCATCCCATAATGGTGTGTCATCAAAATCAGGATGAGATGTTAGCGCTAAAGCTACAATACCTTCTGTTTTAGAGAATCCAACATCTGTTGATTTTAAATTTGTTGGAAAGACATAACCTAATACAGGTGCTCCATTTAAACTTCCAACAGCTTTAGGAACACTTTTTCCAGCAATGCCTTTCACACGTATATCGAAGATGAAATGTTCCAAATCTGAATCATATGTAACAGAAGTACTCTTAATTTTTAAGTCATCTGATTGTTTAAAATTTGTATCTTCATTAGTTTTAATTTGCGCTGAACAGGAGATAAATGGTATTGTAAGTGTCAGTGCTAAAAAAGTGTTTTTTAAAGAAATCATATTTTTTGAATTTAATTTATTATGAATATTAATAGTATTTATTAAAAATGAGTTAAGATTTTAATTCCTCAATGGAAGCACTTTAATTAGTTTGGAGTACATTTCTATTTGAGTTAAATGATTGATAAACATGTTTTAAAATAGCCTTTTCTCTTTCTTGAATATTATTTTTAATGGTTTCAATATTTAAAACCTCAAGGTTTTCTTTGTCTAGTAATTCTATAAACATCATTCTCTACTGATATACAAAGAGAACAGCCTGAATTATAAAAGATTGATTTACTCATAGGTATTGTTTTTGTTATATTTTATTACAAATATAGTTAGTAATCCTAACTAAAAAAAATAAGATTCATTTTTTTTTCAAATCTAATCATAGATGTAGCTTATAATTACTTTATTTTGTTTTTGTTATGTTTTTTTGTCTGTGCAATTTGATGAGATTATTCTCAATGGTTTTATCAAAAAGGGGAAATTAACTTTTATCTGTTATTCAAAAAAACAGCTTACATCCTCTAATTCTTTTCTTTTTAAGTTGGGGACGTAAACATCTTCATTGGCATAGCCAACAGGAAATAAAATAAAAGCTCTTTCATTTGCGGGTCTATTCAGTATTTCTGTTAAAAAATTCATTGGGTTAGGCGTGTGGGTTAAGGTAACCAAGCCAGCATTGTGAATTGCTGAAATCATCATCCCACAAGCAATCCCTAAAGACTCATTTACATAATAGTTGTTATATCTTTTTCCTTTATCATCTATTTCATAAATTCTCTTAAAAGCAACAATAATCCATGGAGCCTGCTCTATAAAGGGTTTAAACATATCTGTCCCAATAGGTGCTAAATCTTCTTTCCACTGACGACTCATTTTAACCTCGTATGCTAGTTTTTCTTCTAATTCAGCAGCTTTACGTATTTTTGATTTTAATTTAGAATTAGAAATAGCACAGAATGTCCATGGCTGTTTGTGTGCTCCAGAGGGGGCAGTGGAAGCAGATAGAATAATATTTTCAATTATTTTTTTGGAAACAGTTTTTTGAGAAAATTCCCTTACAGTTCTTCTTTTATTTAGCCAATTAAAATAATCCAAGCTTCTTTTTAGCATTTCATTTTCTTTATAAGTCAATGGGGTATAATTTATATGTTCAAACCCTTTAACAATTTTTGTTTTTTGTACCTCCATGGTTATATAATTTTAGTAATTTAAACAGATTCTTAATTAATCCTTAATTTAATAAATAAAAATTAATTATCTGTTTTTTAGTAGTTTATGTTTTTTATTGAAGTTAATTTGATTTTTAACTAAAAAAAGAAGAAGTCCCAAAAAAATAATACATTACTGAGAAAAAGAAATACATATTTTTTCAGTTAATGGGTAGTCCAATTTAGCCTACTCATAATTGGGAAATGATCAGATAGTTTTATGTCATTGTAAGTTTTAAATTGATTTATAGTTGCCTTTTTGTCGGAAAGTATAAAATCAATTCTCATGGGATAGATGTATCTAAAAGTTTTACCTAAACCTATACCAGATTCAATGAAGGAGTCTTTTTTATTTTTCACGAGTTCTTTGTAAACCCATGAATACGCAGAATTATTAAAATCGCCACAAATTATTTTTTTTCCTTTCCAGTTGTATTCGTGCTTAATAATATACTCGGTCTGGATGGCTTGTTTTTCAAAACCACTAGCTAACCTTTTAAATAAGCGTTCTGAGTCTTTTTCTCCAAAATTCTCTTTATTAGGATTTATTTTCAAAGATTCTAAGTGCACGTTATAAATCCGAATAGTGTCATTTTTCCTAACAATATCAACAAAGATTGTATTGTTAGCACTATTTTCAAAGTTTAAAGAACCTGAATTTATGATTGGGAATTTAGAATAAATAGCAAGGCCAAACTTATCTTTTATCGATTTTGTTTTAATGAATTTATAAGGTAGTTTAATATCAATCGTATTAGATTGATAAAATTCTTGAAAGGCAATTAGATCTGGAGACTCATTATTAATAAATTCATATATTTTACTTTCAGTCGTAACGTCATTATTCCATTTGTAGTAGTTAAACATTCTTACATTATAACTCATTACTTTTAAATCGCTGGTCAAGACAACTTCTTTGTTTGTAAATTTAACTAATGGAGGTGTTAGAAACCATCCAAGTAATAATACGAGTATCGGAAGCAATACGTTTTTGTGTAGTTTTACAGTCCAGTAAAGTAAAAAGCACAGATTTGTTAACACTAAAAAAGGAACAAAGAGGCTAAATATAGTAAGTGACGGAAGTTTTATTGGAGAAACATAAGGTAGAAAAAAAGAAAGCAATAATGCTGTAGCTAGTGTTGAATTAATGAAAAATAAAAATATTTTAAAAGGAGATTTTTTTTTCAAACTAAAATTTCTTTTGCTAATTATTATAAAGCTTCCATGTTATTATTCACAGCAATAAATTACTACTATTTTCTTCCTTGTTTGAAAAGAAAATCTTTCTCTTCTTTGGACAGTGTTTCGTATCCAGACTTGCTAATTTTATCAAGTATCAAATCTGTTTTTTTTTGAATTTCTGTTTTTTTAAGAGCGCTAGTAGAGGTTGCATCTTTTTTTCCTGACTTGTATACTGTTTTTAAATTGGATTTTTTTTCTTTCTTTTTAAATATTTCAGAGAAAGGGTTAATTATCACGATTTCTTTATTACTAGCATATTTAACATAAATAAAACCAAAAAGAGCTCCTCCAATATGTGCTAATCTACCTCCGGCGTTACCAGCAGGAATTTGAATAACATCTAAAGCAACCCATATAGCAGCTAGTGTCCATAGTTTTATAAAACCAACTAAAGGTAGTCTTATTTCGTAGTTGGGCATATAGGTTGCAATTCCAATAAAAATAGCAGATATACCTGCTGAAGCACCAATTAATATGCTTCTATCTGCATTGCTTCTTAGAGCTGGAAAAAAATTATAACTAATCATAAAAATGAAACCGCCTAGTGCAGTACCGAATATGTAAAAGTTTAATAACTGTTTTGAAGTAAAATATTGATTAAATAAATTACCAATAAAAAATAATGCTATAAGATTAAACAGAATATGAATAAATCCAGAATGGATAAACCCATAAGTAACAATAGACCAAGGTTTATATAAAAACTCACTAAAATTAGCAGGTAAAGAAAACCACTCTACAAAAAAATTACTTTTAGTTTGAAATAAAAATCCAAAAGTATTTAAGATAAAAACAATAAAGAATACAGTTAAATTTACATATATTAGTTTTTCAACAATTCCTGCATATTTAAACCTTTGTCTTAACGTATTTATTATATCCATTTTAATTAGAGGAGTTAAAATTTAAATTGATTTCTTTTCCAGTACCAAGCAATTATAAAACCTATTAGTGCACCACCAATATGTGCAAAATGAGCAATATTACCAACAGAATATTTAGTTACTCCGAAGAATAAATCTAATAAAATCATACCTGGTATAAAAAATTTAGCAGCAATAGGAACAGGAAAGAATATCATAGCAAGTTTAGCGTTAGGAAAGGCAAGACCAAAAGCCACTAACACTCCATATATGGCACCTGACGCACCAACGGCAGGGGTATGATATAAATTAACTATTTCACTAAATTGTTCTTGTGTTATAGCTCCCGTAAGTCTTGTGTCTGTTGTCCGCCCAGATTCTAAAATAGAGATTATCTCATTTTGATCTAAGCCAGCATTCACAAAAATCTCGTAAATACCATTGAATTGATAGTAATTGACAAATGTATAAATCAAACCAGCTCCAATACCTGCCGAAAAATAAAAAAATAGAAATTTATTTTTACCCCACATCTGCTCTAGAGGACTTCCAAATGCCCACAATCCATACATATTAAATAAAATATGAGTGGCACTTCCGTGCATAAAGATATGGGTTAAATATTGCCAGATACCAAAATGATTATTTTCCGGTAAATGAAGCGCAAATATGTTAGTTAGGTCCATTTTAAGAAATAATGGAGTAAAAAACATAATAGCATTAATGATGATTAAATGTTTTATGGCACCAGTTAGTCTAATCATTTGTTATTGTTTTGAATTCATCAAATAATAGTATTAAAATTACTTAATCTTTTCGATGATTTAAATTATTTATTTGTTAAAAATAGTATCAATTTCTTGTAAAGAAAGTGTCTTAAATGTTGGTTTACCAAATGGAGATGATGATGGCTCTTTGCAAGAAAAAAGAGAATTTACTAAATTTTCTTGCTCTTTTAGCGATAATATTGTTCCTGTTTTTATTGCTAATGATTTAGCAAAAGATTTAGCCATTACATCAAAGTGACTAAAACTCGTATCAGGAACTTCCATTTTTATATCGTCCAAAAGTTGCTCCAAAATCAATGTAATTTGACTTTCCGTAATTGAAGTTGGAATACCTCTGATAATAACACTATCTTTTTTAAATTCTTCGAACATAAAACCAGCACTTTCTAAATCTGTTTTTATGCTGTATATAATTTCAATATCACTTGACGAGAAGGATATTGTTACGGGAAAAAGAAGTTGTTGACTACTTGCTTCTTTTACCGTTATATTTTCTAAGAATTCTTCATAAAGAACTCTTTGATGAGCCAAAGATTGATGAATCAGTACGACACCCGATTTTATAGTGCTCAATAAGTATTTTTTTTGAATTTGAAATGTTTTTCCGGTTTCTGTTTCTTTATTAGATTCAAATAATTCCTCTTGCTCCATAGGATCCGAAGTAATATTATTTAAGTCAATATTAAATTTAGTATCAGTGTAGAGAGCTTCCCAGCTACTATTATCTTTTTTGTAGTCTGTTTTGTATTGAGAACTATAGTTGTTATTTGATCTCGAATTATTAGATAAAGACTCATTGGATGGTATTACAGACTGAGCATTAGAATCTGTTTTAAATGGATTAAAATTAGGATCTACACTAATTGGCGGTATTGAAGGCGTTCCTTTTTTAGTATAATTATAAGGAGTGTCCAAATTGGCATCTCTTTCAAAATCTAATACAGGGGTTACATTATATTGGCCTAGGCTATGCTTTACAGTAGCTCTTAAAATAGCGTAGAGAGCTTTTTCATTATCAAATTTAATTTCAGTTTTTGTTGGATGAATATTAATGTCAATACTATTAGGAGGTACTTCTAAGTATAAAAAATATGAAGGGTGTGATGCTTGATCTAGTAATCCTTCAAAAGCATTAATAACAGCGTGATTTAAATAGGAACTTTTTATAAAACGGTCATTTACAAAAAAGAACTGTTCTCCACGTTTCTTTTTTGCAAATTCGGGTTTAACAACAAATCCTTCTATTTTTAGAATATCTGTTTGCTCATTTATAGGAACTAACCGTTCATTCATTTTATTTCCAAAAATAGCAACAATTCGCTTACGTAAATTACTGTTTTTTAAATTGTATACTTCATTATTGTTGTGGTGTAATAGAAACTCGATACCTGGATGCGTGAGTGCTACTCTTTGAAATTCATCAATAACATGCCTAGTTTCAATTGCGTCAGATTTTAAAAAATTTCTTCTTGCAGGAATATTGAAAAAAAGATTTTTTACGGCAATACTCGTTCCTTTAGCCGTAGAAATGATTTCTTGAGAACTAACTTTACTACCTTCTATTTTAATCTGATTGCCAAGTTCTTCGTCTTTTTCTTTTGTTTTCAATTCAACATGGGCAATAGCAGCAATTGAAGCCAAAGCTTCGCCACGAAAGCCTTTGGTATTAATATTAAAAAGATCTTCAGCTTTTTTAATTTTTGAAGTAGCATGTCTTTCAAAGCAAAGTCGAGCATCGGTAGCGCTCATGCCTTTTCCGTTATCGATTACTTGAATTAATGTTTTTCCAGCGTCTTTTAATAATAGTTTTATGGAGGTTGCTCCGGCATCAATAGCATTTTCAAGTAGTTCTTTTACAACAGATGCGGGACGTTGTACGACTTCTCCTGCAGCAATTTGGTTCGCTACATGATCTGGTAATAGCTGTATTATATCAGACATTGATTAATTATTCTTGGGTATAAAAATAGATAGGTCGAAATCAATTACAAAAAGAAAAATAAAAACTAGAATAATGAATATTATCACAATAGTTTTGTTAATTCCTCCATATTCTGAGGATTTGAACTCGTTAATAGCTGTACTGAATTTTCCTTTTAAGCCTTTTCGTTTTCCTACAGTAGTTCTAAATTCATCGAACTTATGTTTAAACTCATAGGGGTTGCTTTCTCCTTTATAATAACGAGGTTGATAATCAAACTTTTTATTTTCTCTTTTAATAAATCCCATAAAATTTAAGTTTTAAAGGTAAATAACAATAAATATAGCTCCAATATGAGGAAGGGATCAAAGTTACTGAAATAAAAATGGGGCATCAAAAGAATCTGCGTATTTTCACTTTAAGTAAAGAGACTTTATTATTGAAATTGGGAAAATAGGGTTGCTGAATTATATATTTCTTAAGTAGGAGATAGTATCTGCACTTTTAAATTTATAGTAAAATAATAAGTTATAATGCTCGCTAAAAAGAATAAACACTTGTTACAAAAAAAGAGCTTTAAATAAGCTCTTTTTTTGTAACAAGTGTGATATGAAGTCTATTTGAGAGTAAAGTTTAATCTGGCAAATACATAACGACCATTAGTTCCAAATTGCTGAGATCTTCTTGACCAAATAAATCTTCCTGATGACCTAAAAGCCACTGCTGCTTGGTCAGGGTAGATGTCAAACAAATTGTTTGTACCAATGGTAAGTTTTGCAACTTCACTTATATTATAACCAGCGCTTAAATCGGTAACAATTTTAGCTCCAAAGTCAAAATCATTTTCAGTTAATCCAGAATCGCCGACATTCAAGTTAGTAGCCTCTGTAACTTCACCAAAATACGAGTTTCTTAAATAAAAGTTCCATTTATCACCTATTTTTAAATTATGAGATAAATTTCCTTTTGTTCTTGGAACAGCTGACTCAATGTAAGTTCTACTTGTTTTATCAAAATAAGTCTCAGATAAGCCAGCATTTGAAATCGCCGAAGGGATGTTGATCGATTCAATATCAGTTTTTGAAAAAGTAAAAGCTAAAGTATTTGTTAATGAAATATCATCGTTTATATTTATTTTATTATCAACAACAATATCAATACCACTGGTTTTAGTATCTACAGCATTTGCAAAGAAAGCTGCTGATGTAGCATTTGCCTGTGCAAATAAATTGGCTAGCTCGGGATTTCCATTATCCCCAAAAGAACCCGTATATACTACTCGATCATCTATTTTAATCATATATCCATCAATAGTTATTTTAGTATTTAAGTTTGGTATTTTAGCAGTGATACCTACACTACCTCCCAAAGAAGTTTCCTCTTTTAGGGGATCAATACCCAAAATACGTGCAACACGTGAGGTATTTGAGAAAGTTCCTACTTCATTTGGAGTACTGTCAACGAATATTGTAGATGTTGAGTTATAGTGAATTTGATGTAGAGAAGGAGCTCTAAAACCAGATTGGATACCACCTCGCATACTCAAATTCTCATTTATTTTATATCTAGAAGCTAATTTAAAGTTTGTAGTGTTGCCAAAATCAGAATAGTTTTCAAAACGAACGGCAGCACTCGCCATAAAATTTTCAGTAAAGTCTGCCTCAACATCAAAGTAAGCAGCAATAGAATTCCTGTTTTCGTCTACTTCATTTTCAGGTTTAAATCCTGGAAATACCTGAATGCCACCAGGGCGGTTATTACCAAAAAAATCTGCATCAACAATTGAAGTAGGATCGGTAGGGTTGTGAACATTACCGTTAGTATTGAATTGAGCATATGAATCTTCATCACCAGCTTCAATATTATAATTTTCAGTTCTGTATTCAAGACCAAAAGCAATATTTAGCCCAGCCATAGTGTCTTCGTAAAAACGACTCATATCAAAGTTAGTTGTATTTTCAGCATAACTATACCCCCCTGCATTGGCTTCAAAAGGAGTTGATTGTAGCATAGAAGCATTAGAAGAATTTCTAATGTTATACAGAAAGGAGTTTCTTCCCCAGTTATTTGAAAAGTCTATATTCCATTCTCCTACAACACCCCTAATTCCTGTGGCTATTGATATGTCGCTAATTGTTGAGTGTATTTGAGGTAAGAATCCATTAATATAAGCAGGAGTGTAGGTACGCGATTGATTAGGGAGTCTATAAAATCCGCGAGCCTCACCATTTCTATTTCCTAAACCACCAAAGGTATAAATTTCTAAATCGTCTCCTACAGGAATGGCCATATTAGCAAAAAATTGAGCATTACGTAATTCTGATTGCCCAACTCTCATGTTAAAATCACTTCGTTGTAAGCCTCTCGCTGTTAGCTGAGAATCTGTTGCATCAGCACTTAAAATATTTTGTAACTGTTCTAATGTCTCAGTTCCAGTTAAATTTATTCCAGTTTGTCCTGCATAGTTGAAAATGTCGGATAAATCGTCATCTAATAAATTGGAAAGGTTATATCCGTCATTATAAGCAGACCATTCAATTGCGTTATATTGATTAAAAATATTACCTTCCCATTCAAGCATTCTATTAGTAGCCCCTCTAAAGTTAAAAGAACCCGTAAAATTGATATAACCTCCATTATCTCCTAAAGGAAGGCCGTAGTTTAAACCAAGGTTATATTGCTCTCCATCGTTTTTAGTATCACTCAATCCAGTTACATCATCCTTTACATTTGTCATGTTGACACCAGTATCAATTGATACACCAAGTTCGTTTACCTTTTTCTTAAGAACAATGTTTATAACTCCTGCAATAGCATCAGAACCGTACTGAGCTGCAGCACCGTCTCTTAAAATTTCAATTCTTTCAATAGCATCAGACGGAATGGAGTTTAAATCTGTACCCACAGATCCTCTACCAAATGTACCATTTACATTTACCAAAGATGTTTTGTGTCTTCGCTTTCCATTAATTAAAACTAATACTTGGTCTGGCCCTAAACCCCTTAAAGATGCAGGGTCAATATGATCAGTACCATCTGAGATTGTTTGTGTATTAGAACTGAAGGAAGGTGCTGCGTAATTAAGTAGCTGGTTAACTGATACTTGAGGTGCAGAGGTTGTTAGTTCTCCAATGTCTAATACATCTATAGGAACAGGGGTGTCTATAGCGATACGATTTTTATTTCTTGAACCGATCAATAATACTTCATCAAGTACTTCACCTTCTTGAAGTATTACATTGGTTGTACCAGCACTTTTAATGTTAACTTCTTTAGTAACGAAACCTACAGAGGAAAATACAATAGTAGCAGGAAAAGAGGGGATGTTAAGCGTATAGTTTCCATTAAAATCTGTTGATGTACCGTTAGCAGTGTTTTTTAGTATTACGTTAACACCAGGGAGTCCCTCCCCGTATGAATCTTTAACAATACCAGTAATTGTGCCTTGAGCAAATGTTTCCAAACTGAACAAAGTCATCAGAAACAATAATAATTTGGTTGTTTTACCTAACATATTTTCGCGTTTAATATTTGTAAAACAATATATTGCATTTAGTTAGTTTAAAGTGTAACAAATGTTACATAGTAAATTCATAAAACAAAAAAGCTGTAACAACGTTACAGCTTTTTTGTTTTATGAATTATTTTTTTAAAACCCAACACTATTTGATTGAGAATTTTTGGTATTTATGAAAGCCATTTTGACAGCGGCAACAGCACATTCAATGCCTTTATTTCCTAATTTTCCGCCAGATCTATCTATTGATTGCTGCTTAGTATTATCTGTAAGTACACAAAAAATAATAGGCACATCATATTTTATATTTAAATCTACTATTCCTTGTGTAACGCCATCACAAACAAAATCAAAATGTTTTGTTTCTCCTTGAATAACATTACCTATGGCAATTATTGCATCAACTTTTTGTGTTTGAATCATTTTTTTACACCCAAAAATCAATTCAAAACTACCAGGTACATCCCATGAAACAATGTTTTCATTTGAGGCTCCACAATCTATTAAAGTGTTGATTGCACCTTTATGAAGTTTTTTCGTAATTTCTGGATTCCATTCAGAAACAACAATCCCAAATCGAAAAGGCTTCGCATTTGGGATTGTTGCTTTATCATAATAAGATAAATTTGTTGTTGCCATATTTATATTTTAATCAAACGAAGAGATTTTGTTTTACTGAGCATATTTTGCACTATTAATATACTTTTCAATATCTCTTCCTTGATCGGTTTTAGAATATTTTTCTTTGATGGTGTTAAAGAATCCTTCTGCCTTATTAAAATCTTTTAATTCCATGGCTGTTTGCCCAGCTTTGAATAAAAATAAAGGACTTGTAAATTCGTTATTTTTTTTAGTGGCAGCTTTTTCGTAAAATTCCAAAGCTTCTTTTGGTTGATTAATATCGGCAAAAGCATCACCAATAGCACCTAAAGCAGTTGGTCCAAGTATTTCATCATCAGATTCAAAATTACTCAAATACTCAATAGCTTCAGAATATTTCTTCATTTTTAAATAAGAAATACCAGCATAATAGTTTGCTAAATTTCCAGCCTTTGTTCCACTAAAAGATGCTGCAATATCTACGAAACCATATTTTCCATCGCCACCTTCTAAACCTAAAGTATATAGTGAGTCCGCTGCAACACCAGTCGATGTTGATGCTTCATCAAAAAAACTTCTTGGATATGCAAGCTCATTTGAAGCTTCTCTTTCTGTTGGTTCTGATACATACTTGTTATAGGCAAGGAATCCAAGGATTACAGTGGCAACTGCAATTAAACTATAAAAAAGTGGCTTGCTATTATTTTCAATCCACTGTTCTGATTTATTAGCAGCTTCATCCAAATTGTTAAATACTTCAGCCGTTGTACTTTGAGTTTCATCATAAGTTTCTTCAACTTCATTAACAGCCTTCTCTTTCTTGGGTTTATATCCTCTTTTCTTATATGTAGCCATAATCGCTTTATAATTAGTGCCAACAAAAATAGTTTTTTTAATTGGATTTTAAAAACTGATTTTTCGTAAATTTTCAATAATTTGCAACTCTCTAAAAGGTCCTAAATTTTATCATGTATTTGCGCAAAATTTCATTAGTAAATTATAAAAATGTAACTAGCAAAACATTTGATTTTAAGAAGAAAATTAATTGTTTTATAGGGAAGAACGGTGTAGGTAAAACAAACGTATTAGATGCCATTTATTATCTGTCATTTGCAAAGAGTTATTTTAATTCTGTAGCGGTTCAGAATATAAGACATGGGGAAGAGTTTTTTATCATTGAGGGAGATTATATTTTGGCAGAGAGGAATGAAAAAATAGTGTGTTCGTTGAAAAAAGGACAAAAAAAAGTATTGAAAAGAAACGGGAAATTATATGAAAAATTTTCAGATCATATAGGACAAATACCCTTGGTTATTATTTCTCCCGTAGATAGGGATTTAATTGTGGAAGGAAGCGATACTAGAAGGAAGTTTATTGATGGAGTAATTTCACAGCAAGACAAGAATTATTTGAATAATCTTTTAGCTTATGGGAAGATATTGAAACAGAGAAATGCTTTACTAAAGTATTTCGCAGCCAATAAAATCTTTGATGCATTAAATTTAAAAGTATATGACCAACAATTAGTTGAGCATGGAAATATCATTCACAAAAAAAGAGAGGCTTTTTTAAAACAATTTTGCCCTATCTTTTTGGAAAAATATCAGGCAATTTCTAACAACCAAGAAGAAGTTGGTCTGAAGTACAAAAGTCAGCTTTCCTCAGACAGTTTTGAACAGTTATTAGCTAAAAGTTTAGAAAAAGATAAAATACTACAATTTACTTCGTCAGGAATTCATAAAGACGATCTTAGCTTTGAGATAGGAGAGTTTCCAATTAAAAAATTTGGTTCTCAAGGGCAACAAAAGTCGTTCCTAATAGCTTTAAAGCTAGCTCAATTTGAGTTCATAAAGCAACAGATCAATATCACTCCAATTTTGTTATTAGATGATATTTTCGATAAATTAGACGAAAATAGAGTTGCTCAAATTATTCATTTAGTTAATAAGGACGAATTTGGGCAAATATTTATAACAGATACCCATGCTAATAGAACAAAAATGGTTATCGAAAAGAGTAATGAAGAATATCAAATTTTTAACCTATAAACTAAACAATGAAAAGAGAAAATGATAGTTATTCAATTAAAGAGCTTATGGAATCTTATATTCAAAAAGGAAATTTAAAAAAAGGGTTTCAAAAAATTCATATTGAAGAAGCGTGGGATAAGCTAATGGGGATAGGTGTGAAGTCTTATACAGACGAAGTTAAACTACAGAATGGAACGTTATTTGTCAGACTCAGTTCGTCTGTATTGAGAGAAGAACTTAATTATGGTAAAGAAAAAATTATTAAAATGCTGAATGAGGAAATGGAGGATGAAGTTATAAAACGACTTATGCTAGTATAAAAAAACTCGTTAGTAAGTAACGAGTTTGTATATATTTTTGTAATTCACTTCAAATAATCTAGAAATGATAAATAAACAATTGTATTGCTATTTAGGACTAGAATAACTCTCTTCCAGAAAAATGAAAAGCACCTTCAATAGCTGCATTCTCATCTGAGTCAGATCCATGTACTGCGTTTTCACCAATTGAAGTAGCATACAACTTTCGTATAGTTCCTTCTGCCGCTTCTGCTGGATTTGTTGCACCTATTAATGTTCTAAAGTCTTCTACAGCATTTTCTTTTTCTAAAATAGCGGCGATAATTGGTCCACGAGTCATAAATTCTACTAACTCGCCGAAAAAAGGGCGTTCGCTATGAACTCCATAGAAAGTCTCAGCATCACGTTTTGTCATTTGAGTTTTCTTCATTGCCACTATTCTAAAACCTGCAGCATTAATTTTTCCCAAAATAGCACCAGTGTGTCCGTTTTCAACTGCATCTGGTTTAATCATTGTAAAAGTTCTATTTGTTGCCATCTTTAAATGTCTTCTAATTTTTAGTCGGCGCAAAAATACATTTTTATATGTTATCCACAAGTTAAGAATTCAATCACTCAAACAAGCACGAATTAAATAAGTTCGAATTAGAATAAAATGAATTTTTAATTTATTTATTAAAGTTGGTGTTAATAATCTAGCAATACTGTTTTTTGAAGCTGTTAATTCCTAATCAAGTAATTCGAGATTTATGATTTTTTAAATAAAGGGTATATAATTTTGATATATTTCTTATGGTTTTTTGATAATTAATTGTTTATATACTTATTAAGTATGTTTAAAATGATTTATAAACCTGAAATTAAAAGATCTTTTTTGAGTTTTTTTTTAGAACAAAAAACAAAATGACTCAAAGGCAAATAAAAGTTTAATTTGTATATTCGCGACTTATGATTTTGAAACAATTTGACGAATTAAAAAGTTTTTTAATAAAACAACAGCAGATCGTGATTATTGGGCATAAAAATCCTGACGGTGATGCTGTAGGGTCGTCCCTCGCATTAAAACATTACCTAGATAAGAAAGGACATAGAGCACAGGTTTTGATGCCTAATGAATACCCTGATTTTCTGCATTGGATTCCAGGGTCTAGAACTGTATATCGTTTTGATCGTCAAAATAATCAGTGTGTTAAATCTCTCAAAAAGTCGACTTTAGCCTTTTTATTAGATTTTAACACCTTACACAGAGTAGGAAGTGATATGCAGAATACACTTAGTAAATATGAACATGATTTTGTTTTAATTGATCATCATCAACAACCTGATGATTTTAAGTACATGTACTCAGATACGGCAATGTCTTCCACTTGTCAGATGGTTTATAATTTTATTGATATGATGGGAGATTTGGATTTGATAGATAAGAACATAGCTACATGTTTGTATACTGGAATAATGACAGATACAGGGTCATTTCGTTTCAGGTCAACAACTAGTAGAACGCATAGAATTATAGCCGATTTAATTGATAAAGGAGCAGAGAACGATAAAATCCATAGTAACGTGAACGACTCCAATACACACAGTCGATTATTACTCTTAGGGCAATCTCTCAGTAATTTAGAAATATTACCAGATTATAAAACAGCATTTATTACTTTATCAGAGCAAGAAAAGAAAAAATTTTCTCACGAAAAAGGAGATACGGAAGGAATAGTTAATTATGCTCTTTCAATAAAAGGAGTTGTTTTCGGTGTTATTTTTATTGAGGATGAAGAACAGGGTATTATCAAAATTTCATTTAGATCAAAAGGTAAATTTTCTGTTAATCAATTTGCTCGAAATTATTTTGATGGCGGTGGCCATGATAATGCGGCAGGAGGCAGAAGTGAAATGAATATGGAAGATACTCTAAAGTTTTTTAAGACGTTATTGCCTAAATACAAAAATGATTTAATAAATTCTTATGAAATTTAATGTCTTTTTTATAGTTTTTTTTGCGATACTTATTTCTTGCGGCGAACCTTTGGCAAGAAGACCAAAGAAAAAAGGAGTTACTAATTTTTACAAAGAAGTTCTCGAAAGAAATAAAAAATTGAACAGACTTGAAAGAAATAGAATTGAATCATGGATACACAAAGATACTATTCATGATTATAAACAAAGCAATACTGGTTACTGGTATTATTATGTAAATAAAGACAGTTTAAATTCATATGTGCCCAAGCTTAATGATATTGTAAATATAGAATACGATATTCAAGATATAGATGGAGCAATTATTTATAACAAGGTAAGAAAGACATATAAAGTAGATAAAGAGGATTTTATTCCTGCATTACAAGAAGGAATAAAGCAAATGAAAAAAGGAGATATAGTGACCTTTATTATTCCATCATACAGAGCTTTTGGGGTTTCTGGTGACGGGCATAAAATAGGTACCAATCAATCAATAAAAAGTACAATAAAATTAATAGATATAAAAACAAATCAACAATAATGAGAATGACTAAATTTTTAATCGCTACTGCAGTTGGAATCTCAGTAGTATCATGTGATAATGGTCAATTTAAAACTAAAAAATCATTAGAAAACCAAATAGATACCGTAAGTTATGCTGTTGGTTTAAACATGGCAACTCAAATTAAGAGTAACTTTGAAGATGCAAACGCAGACTTACTTTTGCAAGGTTTCAAGAATGGGATTGATTCAACTAATTTGCTTTTAGAGTCAAAAGACGTTCAAGATATTCTTAGAAAGTATTTTCAGAAAAAGAATGAGGAAAGAATGAAAAAAATGCAAGAAGAACAGGTTAAAAAAGCCGAGGCAGAATTTGGAGACTTGAAGAAAGAAAACGAAGAGTTTTTAGAGAAAAATAAAGCAAAAGAAGGAGTTGTAACTACTGAAAGTGGATTGCAATACGTTGTGTTAAAAGAAGGAAAGGGAGAAAGTCCTAAAGCTACTTCTAAGGTTAAAGTACATTATCATGGTACTTTAATTGACGGAACTGTATTCGATAGTTCAGTAGATAGAAAAGAGCCTGCAGAATTTTTATTAAATAGAGTGATAAAAGGATGGACAGAAGGTATACAGTTAATGAAGCCTGGAGCAAAGTATAAGTTTTTTATACCGAGTGATTTAGGTTATGGAGCAACACCACGACCAGGAGGTAAAATAAAGCCTTTTGCCACACTAATTTTTGAAGTAGAGCTTCTAGAAGAATTAAAATAAATATGTAATAAGGTTAGTAGATTTACTAACCTTATTTTTTTAAAGTCAATTAAAATGAAATTATTTAAATTATTTTTTGCTATTATTATTGTTTTTTCAGCTTGTAAGTCTGCAAAGTACCCTAATTTGGATAATGGCTTGTATGCTGATATACAAACAAATAAAGGTGATGTTTTGGTAAAGCTTTATGATAAAGATGTTCCTATGACAGTTGCTAATTTTGTGTCCTTAGCAGAAGGAGATAACCCTAAAATGACAGATTCTTTGAAAGGAAAGCCATATTTTGATGGTACCAAATTTCATAGAGTTATCAATGATTTTATGATTCAAGGAGGGGATATCACTGGGACAGGTAGAGGAAATGCAGGATATCGATTTGCTGATGAATTTCCCTTAAATGACAAAGGAGAGTTGATATACAAGCATGATAAAGCAGGAGTTTTATCTATGGCTAATTCAGGAAAAAATACTAATTCGAGTCAGTTTTTTATTACACATAAAGAAACACCTTGGTTAAATGGCAAGCATACTGTTTTTGGTCAAGTTAAAATAGGTCAAAATATAGTAGATACGATTAAAAAAGACGATTATATAAACCGCATTGAGATTATTAGGGTAGGAAAAGAAGCTAAAAAATTTAGAGCAAATGAAGTTTTCGAATTTGAGCTAAACAATGTAGTTAAAAAAGAAGAAGAGAGAAAGAAAAAACTTGAGGAAGCAAAAGCGAGATTTCAAAAAGAAAAGGGAATCGAGAATGCTACTTTAACGAGCTCAGGATTAAAAATTTTATCCTTAGCTAAAGGAAGTGGTAAAAAAGTAAATCCTGCGATTGCTACAACGGTTCATTACACACTTTATTTAACAGATGGAAAAAAAATAGATTCTAGTATCGATGGGAACAAACCTTTTGTTTTTACTATAAATGAGCAAAGTTTAATAGCAGGATGGAAAGAAGGTGTCAAAACAATGCGAGAAGGTGATAAGTCTAGATTTTTTATTCCTTATTACTTAGGATACGGGGAAAAAGGTATGGGGCCAATTCCTCCTAAATCAGATTTAGTATTTGAAGTTGAAGTTTTAAAAGTAGGGAAGTAGTTTGGTAGATAGAATTATACAAATAGATAAAGAATTACTTATTTTCTTAAATAATTTAGGGAATGAGCTCTTTGATAATTTTTGGTTGACTATAACTAATCAATTCAATTGGACTCCCTTATTTATTTTTATATTATATGTTATTTTTAAAAAGCTAGGATTAAAAAAAGGATTATTTACTTGTTTGTTTATTATTTTCTTGGTGGTTTTTTCAGATCAATTTACGAATATGATTCGTGGGATTTTTGAGCGATTGAGGCCCAATAATGATATCTCTGTCTCTAAGTTTCTAAGACCTAGTTTAATTAATCCGCAAAGTTTTAGTTTTATATCTGGGCATGCTACTACATCAACTTTTCTTACTGTTTTTGTTGTTCTTTTGTTAAAGGATTTATTTAAGCCCATAAAATTACTTTTCTTATTTCCTTTATTTTTTGCCTACAGTAGAATTTATTTAGGAGTACATTTTCCGATAGATATTTTGGTTGGAGGAACAGTTGGAGGTACTTTTGGTTACCTTTTTTTTAAGCTCTATTCAATAATTGAATCTTACTTAGAAAAAAGAGAAATAATGGTTTAGAAATAAAAAAGGAAGTCATTTAACGACTTCTTTTTTATTTAGCTTTTATATTTAGTAAAAAACACTACTTTTTATTATTGAGGTAAAGATATTTAGTAGCATGATAATAACCTAGAGCCAAGCTATCCATAGACTTTGTTATTTCAGGTAGTTCATTTTTATAATCCTCTAGACTCTCTCCGGAAAGCTTATGCAGATGCACTTCATTGGTTATGATTTTCTTTGAATATAGGAAATCGTTTTTTAATAAAGCTAAGCTAGGCTCACCATTTGAAATATTAAAAATAAAGGCAAAATTATTTGTTTTTGTGCTATCTAAAGCATTCGCCCCTAACGTGTAGTTTGTGTAAGGAGTTTTAGCAATACTAGCAGCTGTAGGAAATATATCAACAAGCTTAGTGAACTTTGATATTACTTTGGGTTGGATATATTTAGGAGCATGAATAAAAAAGGGAACATGATTGGCTTGAATACCTAAATCAAATTCTTTTTTAAAGTTAGTAGTTGCGTGCATAGAGGTATTATGATCACCAAAGAAGAGAAATATGGTATTATCATAATAACCCGACTTCTTGGTCCTTTCTAAAAATTTACCAACATTAAAATCCAAATATTTAAGTGCGTTTAATCTTTTTATACCATCGAACCCTGCTTTCTCAAGTTCTTTTTTACTAATATCATTATCAGTAAAAGGTTTAAATGAATCTTTTTGTTTGGGATAAGTGAAGGGCATATGATTACTAGCAGTTTGGATATAGGCAACGAATGGAGTATTTGTTTTGTTGACTTTGGCTAGTTTTAAATCAGCTTCTCTAAATAAATCATAGTCATCTATACCCCAAACATCAACTCTTTCTTCTGAATTATAGCTTCCTTCTTCATAAATTTCTAGATTTTTTATGTTTGATTGAAATATTCCTCGAATATTTGCCCAGTTAGCACTTCCACCCAAGAAGTATAGTTTTCGATAATCTTTAAATTGGTCAAAAATTATTCGTTGGTCTATTACCATAGGGTTTCTTGAAGCAGTACGAACTCCATCAACATCAGGAAGACCAGTAACACTAGAGAATACACTAGCAGCTGTTCCTGCTTTATGAACGTAAAATTTTGAAAATAGCGTACTCTTTTTAATGATACTATCCATTTTCGGTGTTGTCTTAATTGGATTACCAAAATAACTCATTGGTACAACTCCAACTGACTCAAGCATAACAATTACTATATTAGGTTGATTTTTTAACGTGTCTTTAGAAAACGAAAATGTTCTTTTAAAATTTAAAGAGTCTATTGAAAGATTTAATTCTTTTGCAACAGCAGGATAAAAACGCTTTGTTTTTACTATGTCCACTCCCTCATTTCTGAATTTAAAACTATCGAAAAAATAAAGTACGGGATTAAGAGCAAACTGATTGACATTATTATTTTTAGAAAAAAAAGCTTGACTCCATCTTAAGGGATAATGTGTAAAGCTATTGTAAATGCTAAAACTTAGAGTTAGTAATAAAAAGAAAACATAATACACCTTTACCTTTGTCGCGGTTTTATTATTTGCAGAATTAAATCTTTTATAAAATAGACTTACTACTTTACTCGAAATTATTGAAAGTAGAATTAACGCAAATGTAATTTTAAATATCGGGTAACTTTGAATTAGAACTTGTAAAGATATTTTTAAGTTACTTAAAAAACGGAGAGAGGAGGCATTTAATCGAGTATTTAAGTAATCATAGTGTCCAAAATCAAAGAAATAAAATAATGTGATGCATAAGAAAGAAAGTGAGAGATAGATATTAGCAACATATTTGCAGGCCTTCTTAGTGAAAAAGCGATCATTAAATATTAGAACTAGTATTGTTAATGGAACTATTAATATTGCACTAAGTTTTATGTCAAATCTAACACCAAATGACAAAGCTGTTTTAATTTCATTAAAACTTGCTTGTTCTAAATTAGCGTAAGAAATATAAAATATTAAACGAAATAAGCCAGCATAAATAAAAAATGCTAGAAAATTAGTCATTATATACCTCACATAATTTGGAACTTTTTTAAACATGAATAAATATAATTTTTTAAAAAACAAATATACTATAGTTTTAAAAAACCATATTATATCTTAAATGTTAAAATAGTGATATTTTAACGGCTTTATTTTTAATTATTTATATCGATCCTAGTATAAGTTTTTATGCTTTTAATGTGATTAATAGCTTGTTTAGTAGTTGAGTATGTTTTGCATCGAAAAGCTTTGAATTGGAAGGGGATTTCTTTTTTGTTAGTTATTAAAATTTATAGTAACTTGCATTTATTATGCGCGCATAATAAATGTATAAACAAAGCTAATTATGACCAAGTACAAACATATTTTTGAACCACTAGATTTAGGATTTACTACTATTAAAAATAGAATTTTAATGGGGTCAATGCATACTGGACTGGAAGAGGAAAAAAATGGTTTTGATAAAATTGCAGCCTACTACGCAGAAAGAGCAAGAGGAGGAGTAGGACTTATAGTTACTGGAGGAATAGCACCAAACATACAAGGTTGGACAGCTCCGTTTTCCGCGAGAATGAGCACAAAAAAACACGCGAGAAAGCACAGAGTTATTACAAAAGCGGTTCATGATGAAGGAGGGAAAATATGTATGCAAATTTTACATGCTGGTCGTTATGCTTATCACCCGTTAAATGTAGCCCCTTCAGCACTTAAGGCTCCCATAAATCCATTTAAGCCATTTAAGTTACATTCGTCTGGAATCAAAAGAACCATCAGAGATTTTGTTAACTCGGCAAAATTGGCAAAAGAAGCAGGGTATGATGGAGTAGAAATAATGGGCTCAGAAGGATACCTTATCAATCAGTTTATTGTAGAAAGAACAAATAAAAGAAAAGATGGTTGGGGGGGAGATTACGAAAATAGAATAAAACTTCCGATAAGCTTGGTTAAAAAGACAAGAGAAGCTGTAGGAGAAAACTTTATAATTATATATAGACTTTCAATGCTTGATCTTGTAAATAACGGAAGTTCTTGGAAGGAAGTTGTGCATTTAGGTAAAGAAATAGAAAAAGCAGGTGCTACTATTATAAATACAGGTATTGGGTGGCATGAGTCAAGAATTCCCACGATAGCAACTTCGGTGCCAAGAGCAGCGTTTACATGGGTGACTGAAAAAATGAAAAAAGAAGTTTCAATTCCATTAATAACTTCAAACAGAATTAACATGCCAGATACAGCCGAAAAGGTTTTGTCTGAAGGGCATGCAGATATGATTTCTATGGCACGTCCTTTTCTTGCAGACCCTGAATGGGTTAATAAAGCAAGAGAAGAGAGAGAGGATGAAATAAATACCTGCATTGCATGTAATCAAGCTTGCTTAGATCATGTTTTTCAGAAAAAAATAGCAAGTTGCCTAGTAAACCCTAGGGCATGTCATGAAACAGAATTAAATTACAATAAAACTGATAAAAAGAAAAAAATAGCTGTTGTGGGCGCTGGACCAGCAGGTCTTTCTGTTTCTACAATAGCAGCTAAAAGAGGACATGATATAACGTTATTTGATTCTGAAAATGATATTGGAGGCCAGTTTAATATAGCGAAGCAAATACCAGGTAAAGAAGAGTTTTATGAAACAATCCGATATTTTAAAAAGCAAATAGAATTAAACGGGGTGAATTTACGCTTAAACACTAGGGTGAATTCAGAAGATTTAATTAAAGGAGGCTTCGATGAAATAATTTTAGCGACAGGGATCACACCAAGAAAACCCAGAATTGAAGGTATAGAACATCAGAAAGTTCTTAGTTATATAGATGTTTTAAAATATAAAAAAGAAGTAGGTAAAAAAGTAGCTGTTATTGGAGCAGGGGGAATAGGTTTTGATGTTTCAGAATATCTTACTCATGACGGTGAAAGTACTAGCGTTAATATTGACGCATGGCTTCAAGAGTGGGGTATTGATAAAACACTTGAAGCTAGAAGCGGTATTGAAAATACAACTCCAAAAATAGCACCGTCACCAAGAGAAGTTTTTATGTTTAAAAGGAGTGAAGGTAAATTTGGAGGAAACTTGGGTAAAACAACAGGTTGGATTCATAGAACAAACTTAAAAAAGAAAAACGTACAATTTATAAAAGAGGTACAATACACAAAAATTGATGATTTAGGATTGCATTATGTTCAAAATAATGAAAATAAGGTGCTTGAGGTTGATAATATTATTCTTTGCGCAGGGCAATTACCATTTAAAGAGCTTTATGAACCTCTTACGTCAAAAGGAATGACTGTACATGTTATTGGTGGAGCTCATATTGCTGCTGAATTGGATGCTAAAGAAGCTATTAATCAGGGAGCCAGGTTAGCAGCTGTCCTTTAATTTATCTTTGAATTATAGTAGTTTTTTCTTTTTTGCAAAAAAAAAAATTGTATTTATAATTACTGTTCAATCAAAGAACACAGTTTAGTTTTACTTTTTGAATTGACTATTTTTGTGAATTTTGATTTTAATGAATTAGTTATGGGTATGATTTCGTGTTCAAAATAGTGATTTTAGAAGTAGAATCACGATCTTGAGTAAAACGTAATTGATTGAATTTTCGTGTTTTTAACTTTTTTATTTAAAAAATAAATATATCAAATGATATTTCTTGTCTTTTTTGTTACTTTGTTGCATTAATATGAAGTTGTAAATCAAGCTGTATTCAATTTTTAATAAAATAAACTTAAAAATTGATTTATGGTCTTAGGGTAATAATGGGCAAAATAAATTATTTAAAAGTTGTAGTCACTTCCTTTATACTTGTATTTTTAGGTTGTGATTTTGATAAGGATAGTTCTTCAGAAATTAAGTCAGTATCTGTTTTAACAAAGAAAGAATATGATTCATTAAGGAAAATAGTTTTCTTTAGTCTGGAACCAGAAATAGCGGCTAAAGCTATGTTTAAGTTATCTAAAGAGGTTCAGTACATTCAAGATGATCATGAATTGGCTAAAAGATATCGTTTGATGGTTTGGTACTATTTGATGGGAGCTGATTATGAAAAGAGCGATATAATTCTTGATAAATTACAAAAATATTATAGGGATTTTAGTAGATGGTCAGATTATGTGAGTATAAGTAAAATTAGAGCAATTTCTTACAGAGGAAGAAAAAAATATAATGAGATAGAAAAAGTACTGAAAGAAGCACTAGAAATTTCAAAAAGTAAAAGTGTATATCCTTATGATTTACTTCCAATTCATGAATTATCAGTTTTTTATAGTTATGACGTGTCGAAACACCAAGAGGCTGTTAAATATGGAGATTTGTTTTTTGAAAAACTTAAAGGATATGATACGATTGTATCATATGACAAGTTGAAAGTTTTAGACTCTATAAAAAAACAGAATTTAGATGTAATTAATTTAACCCTTTCAAAATCATATATAAATGTTAATCAGTTGGATAAAGCGTATGATTGTTTGCAACAAGCAGAAAAAGGATTTGTGGCCATTGATGATGTTGAAAAAATAGGAAGAGTTTATAATAATTTTATTGATTTTTATTTAAAAAAGAAAGACCTAAATAAGGTCAAACTATATAAAAAAAAATATATAGAGTTCACTGAAAGATATAAAGACTCCTTAGTTTCTGATCTAAAAGATATGGCGGAAACGAATTTAAATTTAACTACAAAGGAAAAAGAAGCTTTGGTGGTGAATGAAGGGAATAAAAGAAAACAATTAATCATAGCTTTTTTAGGAGTAGGACTTTTGTTGATTGTTATTTTTCAGAGATATTTCTTTAAGATTCATTTTGACAGAAAAAAAATAAAATTAGAGTTAGAAAATGAACAAGATTTTAAAAAGTTTAGAGCGTCATTATTTATTAACATAGCTCATGAAATTAGAACTCCAATTTCTTTAATTTTGGGATATATCGATTTGTCTACAGACAAAAGTATCAGCGAAGATCAATTAAGAAAATATCTCGGGGAGATTAGAAGGAAGAGTAATAAAGTTATTAGTAATATTTCTGATATAATAAACCTTTTAAAGGAAGATAAAAAACAAGAGGAATTACGATTAGAAAATGTTATAATAGAGCCTTTTTTACAACAACTATTTTTTTCTTTTGATAGTATTGCTAAAATTAAAAATATAGAACTTGACTACAGCTCCAATTTACCAGAGAATTTTAATTTATTAACAAACTTAAATAAAGTTGAGAGTTTAGTTAATAATTTGGTAAGCAATGCTATTAAGTTTTCTAATAAAAATACCATTGTCTTTTTTAACGTTTTTCTTGAAAAAGATTTGTTTAATATTGAAGTAATAGATCAGGGAAGTGGAATAAGTGAAGAAAATCAATTAAATATTTATAAGAAATTTTATCAAGAAGAGAAAAAAGGGAAATCAGAGGGATTTGGAATTGGTTTAGCAATTGTTAAAGATATTGTAGATACCTTAAAAGGTGTTATTTCTGTAGAGAGCCAGCCCAATAAAGGTACAACTTTTAGAGTTCAGTTACCAGTTTCGAACTCGAAACAAATAATTGGAAACACTGAGGTTGTCTCAAAAAAAGTTATAAATCAGCCTAAGCCTAGTAATGCATCTTCAATATTTATAAATAACATTGGAAGGGAATTTAGTACAATACTTGTTGTTGAGGATAACCCGTATATGGTAGATTATTATGAAAAAATTTTATCTAAACTATATGAATGTGATTTTGCTTTTAATGGTGAAGAGGGGTTAGAAAAATTAAATAAGAAGTCATATGATCTTGTTATTTCCGA
The DNA here is from genome assembly GCF_057162725.1 of Tenacibaculum profundi. Classification (NCBI taxonomy): domain Bacteria; kingdom Pseudomonadati; phylum Bacteroidota; class Flavobacteriia; order Flavobacteriales; family Flavobacteriaceae; genus Tenacibaculum; species Tenacibaculum profundi. The sequence continues at coordinate 1,182,019 of NZ_CM169894.1, read as the reverse complement.
TGTGATGATGCCCAAAATGAATGGACTAGAATTTAGAAAGCATATGAAAAAGAGTACTCTAAATGATGATGTTCCTTTTATTTTAGTTACAGCGTTGGGTTATGAAGAAAATAAAGTTGAAGCGTTTAATATTGGTATTGATGATTACATTGTAAAGCCTTTTGGTAAAAATGAACTAATAGCAAGAATAAATTGTTTACTTGATAATAAAAATAAAAGAGATAATATTAAACAACAAATTACAGAAAAAGATAAAGATGTAGAATCGTTTCAAGAAAAGAACCTTAAGAGACTTCAAAAAATTGTTATTGATAACCTTGATAAAGATGGTTTTTCTGTTGCTTTTTTAGCTGAAGAGGTAAATTTAAGCCAGAGGCAACTCGAAAGAATTATGAAAAAACTAACGGGGCTAACTCCTGTTAAATTTATTTTGGAAATAAGACTTCAAGAAGCCTATAAAAAAATCAAAAATAAAGAAGAAGCAGATATAAATAACGTAAGATACTCTGTAGGAATAAAAAGTGCTTCCTATTTTTCAGTAAAATTTAAACAAAGATTTGGGGTAAGTCCAAGTGAATTATTTAATTCGGACTAGGAGGTTTAATTTTTTTATAAATAAATGTAAAAACTCTAAATGTCTTTGTTGTTTTCTTGGCTAAATATTTGCGATATTTGTTACTTACTTTGGTTTAGAGAAATAGCATAAAGTTTCTTTATTCAATATAAAATTTTAATTATGGCAATGAATAAAAACACTGTTCTTGGTTGGGCAACACTAATTATGATTTTCATGGGAGTTCTGCTTATTGTACTGGCAATATTTAAGTATGATGAGATAGCTGGTTATGGTTTTGGTGCTGTGGGATTAGGTTTTTTTGCAAATGCTTGGGTATTTAATGCACTAAAGGGTAGGGTGTAAAATCATTCTTAAATTAACTCTAAAAATATTATAAAATAATGAGTGACGATAAAAAGATTATCTTCTCAATGAATAAGGTTTCTAAAACCTATCAGAGCACGGGAAAACAAGTATTAAAGGATATCTATTTAAGCTTTTTTTATGGAGCCAAAATCGGTATTCTTGGTCTTAATGGTTCGGGTAAATCTACTTTATTAAGAATTATTGCAGGGCAAGAAAAAAACTATCAAGGTGATGTAGTATTCTCGCAAGGATATAAAGTAGGGTATCTTGAACAAGAACCTATCTTAGATGAGAATAAAACAGTTTTAGAAATAGTTAAAGAGGGGGTAGCGGATGTAGTTGCTGTTTTAGATGAATATAATAAGATAAATGATATGTTTGGATTAGAAGAAGTGTATTCTAATCCAGATAAAATGGAAAAATTAATGGCTAAACAGGCAGAGCTTCAAGATAAAATAGACGCTTCAAATGCCTGGGAATTAGATACTAAGCTTGAGATAGCAATGGATGCATTGCGAACCCCAGAGGGAGATAAAAAGATTGGCTTATTATCAGGTGGAGAACGAAGAAGGGTAGCTCTGTGTCGTTTGTTACTACAAGAGCCTGAGATCCTATTATTAGACGAGCCTACTAACCATTTAGATGCTGAATCAGTACATTGGTTAGAGCATCATTTAGCGCAATATAAAGGAACTGTTATTGCGGTTACACATGATCGTTATTTTTTAGATAATGTTGCAGGATGGATATTGGAATTAGATAGAGGTGAAGGAATTCCGTGGAAAGGAAACTATTCTTCTTGGTTAGATCAAAAGTCAAATAGGTTAGCACAAGAGAGCAAAGCAGCTTCTAAAAGGCAAAAAACACTTGAAAGAGAATTAGAATGGGTTAGACAGGGAGCAAAAGGACGTCAGGCAAAGTCAAAGGCTCGTCTTAAGAACTACGATAAACTCCTCAATCAAGATCAAAAACAAGTTGAGGAAAAGTTAGAAATTTATATACCTAACGGACCACGACTAGGAACCAATGTTATTGATGCAAAAAGTGTATCAAAAGCTTACGGAGATAAATTATTGTATGAAAACTTGGAGTTTAATCTTCCTCAAGCTGGTATTGTTGGAATTATAGGCCCTAATGGTGCTGGTAAAACAACAATCTTTAGAATGATAATGGGCGAAGATACTCCCGATGCAGGTACCTTCAATGTTGGTGAAACAGCTAAAATTGCCTATGTTGATCAAAATCATTCTAATATTGATCCTAGTAAAACTATATGGGAGAATTTCTCTGATGGTCAAGATCTAGTAATGATGGGAGGTAAGCAGGTGAATTCTCGAGCTTACTTAAGTCGCTTTAATTTTTCAGGAAATGAACAAAATAAGAAAGTAGAAACTTTATCAGGAGGTGAAAGGAATAGATTGCATCTTGCAATGACTCTGAAGGAGGAAGGAAATGTTTTATTGCTGGATGAGCCAACAAATGATTTAGATGTAAATACTTTAAGAGCTCTAGAGGAAGGCTTAGAAAATTTTGCAGGGTGTGCGGTTGTTATTTCTCATGATAGATGGTTTTTAGATAGAATATGTACACATATTTTAGCTTTTGAGGGGGATAGCCAGGTTTATTTTTTTGAAGGGTCTTTCTCTGATTATGAAGAAAACAAGAAAAAACGCTTGGGAGGAGATGTCATGCCGAAACGTATTAAATATAAAAAACTAATAAGATAAGCGATTAAAGAGAGGGGGTCCCTCTCTTTTTTATTAAAAATAAATTTATAAATAATATTTCTTTTTAAAGTATTGGGCTAACTAATGATTAGCTGCAAATTTAAAACCCCACAATAGGAAAGTATTCCCTGTTTTTGTCTATTTTAATTATGCTCGTAGTTTTTTTAGGTTGATTTTTCTTTTTTGTAAAGAAAATATTTATTTATATAATTAATTGTTTAAGAGTTCTCTATATGTTAGTACTTAAGGTAGTATACTTTTAAATTATTTTATAGCTTTTTCTTTACTGACCAGTTTCTAAATGATGTTCTGTAGGAAGATTTTGTAAGAGGTTTATGTTCCATTTTTGTAAATCGAGTTTTTTGATTAGCTACATTAATTTGAAAAAAAGGATTCTTTTTAGGAAATGATATTACGCTAGCTAGATATATAAATTGATTTATTGGGATTAATAAGTTTTGTAATTTGATGTTTTATAAATATACTTTGTAGCTTATATAATTTTGATTTTTTAAATTATAGTCGAAGTACTTCTCATTTTATCTTTTATTATTGAAAGTATTATCAGTCATAAGAATTCTTTTATCTTTTGTAGTATTTCATCTCTTGGATGCATTTGTTAGATTATTTGGTTTGATTTAGTGCTTGAGGACGAAATCGGATCGATAACAAAAGTTGTGGGCGAATTGAAATAGAATATCGATTTTATAAAAAAAGGGACTACTTGGATTTTTATATCGACTTACTAAAAGTTTTACCACCAGAATTACTGATTACATATTTTGATATTATAAAGTATTAAACCATTAAAGAAACTCTTCATTTGTATTTTGAGAAAAAGAAGCCTATTAATGATGAGTTTACTATGGATATAGTTGTTTCTCATGATTTTTATAAAGAAATTATAGTATAAGATTTTCCTTTAAGATGAAAAATAGTATTATACTCCATATCAAAAGTAGGAGATGGTTGAATAAAGCAACTCAAAAAGTAGTTTAAAGAAATTGGGATTTAGTAGCATAGGGAAGGGAACTATCGTGACTGTTGAGTTTGCTGTTTTTTTAAAAGTGCTTAATCGGTACTAAAGCCTGTTTGTTATACCATAGCTAGTTTTTATGGTTTAAATGGTTAAAAGCTACAACGTCAATCTAAAGGCTATTTAAGTGATTTTAAACAATGGAAAGAAAAATCACATACGATTACTTACTGTTTCCTGAAAATATAGGGAGGTAACTTTCTATTGATGAGGTTTCTATATCTTAATGGGAGTTATATACCATTGTTACTAATAAAAAAGCTAAAGGAAAAGTAGAGGGTATTTTAGCTATCATTGCAGGGACTAAAGCTGAATATACGATAGATAGACTACTTAAAATTCTAAGTTCAAAACGAAACAAAGTAAAAGAAATAACTTTAGATATGGCTAACTCAATGAAGTTAATAACTAAAAAGTGTTTTTTACAAGCTAAAAGAGTAACAAATAGGTTTCATTTGCAAAAACTAGCTTTTGACGCTTTACAAGATATTCGAATAAAACATCATTGGGGTGCTAATGATATAAAAAATAATCAAATCAAATAAGCTAAGAATAATAACAAAATATATTATTATTAACTTTTGAAAACATAGATACTGTAAAAAAAATATTGATCAGAAGTAGATATTTACATTATAAAACAAAAGTAGGCTGGGCACAAAAATAACAACAAAGAGAAGAAATATTATTTGAATAATATCTAGATATTAAAAAGCATATGGAATATGTCAAAAACTTAGAAGTTTTTTAATAACAAAACCATAACTAAAGGAATTGCTTGCACAAAATTGGCGAAGTGGTTTAAAGAAATATAGTACTCAGACTTTAAAGCGTTTAATATTGTAGCAAACTCTATAAGTTGTAAATTACAAATCAAAACTCAATTATTTTAATAATCGAAGTACAAATGCTTTCGCGGAATCTTTTAATACAAAAATAAAAGCTTTTGGAGCACAATTTAGAGGAGTGAAAAACACAGAATTCTTCCTTTTTAGATTAACGCAAATTTTTGCCTAACCACAACTTTTGAGAATGATCCTAATTTTTATTTAAAGTCCTTAGTATATAAATCTATTATATTAATATAGTATTAACTGCATGATATTGACTTTTTAAAAAGAGTATATACGGAAAAAGCTTGTCGTCTTAGAACAAGCTTTTTCTCTTTAATCCCCTAAAAAAAATCCGAAGTTTTCACTTCGGATTTGCGGAGAAAGAGGGATTCGAACCCCCGGACCTGTTACAGTCAACGGTTTTCAAGACCGCCGCATTCGACCACTCTGCCATTTCTCCTTGAGTCTAATCAGGTGTTTCCTGATTGCGGATGCAAATATAGAACCTTTTTTTAATTATAAAAAAAGTTTTTATAAGTTTTTTTTAATGAATTTATTGTTTGTTTTTAAGTACTTGTAAATCAGTGTATTTTTAATTTTTTTTAACAAAAATTAATACTGGTATGCTGGTTATTCGAAGTAAACTATTGTTTTAAGAAGTAAAGGTTATTCGATGTATATAACTAGGGAGTAATATTAAGCGTAATTATAGTAATTTAGTTGTTATATCTTAAGAAATAATTCTACATTCGCTTTTAAATTATGATAACATGTTTAATTCATTCGGAAACATTCTTAAACTAACAACTTTTGGAGAATCTCATGGAACAGCTATAGGCGGTATCATTGATGGATTTCCCTCAGGAATTGAGGTTAATTTTGAGGAAATACAAAATGAGCTTAACAGAAGGAAACCAGGCCAATCTAATATTGTTACCCAAAGAAAAGAGCCAGATCAAGTAGAATTTTTATCAGGTATATTTGAAGGCGTCACAACAGGAACATCTATTGGTTTTATAATAAAGAATACCAATCAGAAAAGTAAAGATTACAGTCATAATACGAATGTTTATCGTCCTTCACATGCTGATTATACCTATGATAAGAAATATGGTACGCGTGACTACAGAGGAGGAGGGAGAACTTCTGCGCGAGAAACAGCTAATTGGGTTGTTGCAGGTGCATTAGCAAAGCAACTAATTAGTCATATTAGTATAAACGCATATACTTCGTCTGTAGGTAAAATATATACAAAAAAATCTTATGCAAAGTTGGATTTATCACGAATAGAATCTAATGATGTAAGATGTCCAGACGAAGAAGTTGCGAAAAAAATGATTTCAAAAATAAAAGAAATTAGAAAAGAGGGGAATACCATTGGTGGAACAGTTACTTGTGTTGCAAAAAATATTCCTGTTGGCTTTGGTGAGCCTATATTTAATAAACTCCATGCTCAGTTAGGTAAGGCAATGTTGTCGATAAATGCAGTAAAAGGTTTTGAGTTTGGAAGTGGTTTTGCTGGAGCAGAAATGAAAGGATCAGATCATAATGATCTTTTTAACTCTGATGGCTCTACTAAAAGTAACTTGTCAGGAGGAGTACAAGGTGGTATATCTAATGGTATGGATGTTTATTTTAGGGTCGCTTTCAAACCTGTGGCCACAATTATGCAAAATCAACAGACTATAAATTCGACGGGAGAGTTAACCGAAATTCAAGGAAAAGGAAGGCACGATCCATGTGTAGTTCCAAGAGCTGTACCTATTGTGGAGGCTTTAACCGCTTTAGTATTAGCAGATTTTTATCTACTAGATAAATCACGAAAAGAATAAAAGTTTAAAAAGATCACAAAAAACACTTAATATTCCATAAAATAAGCGGATCTGTTTTTTTCAAATCATATTTTTTATTTGGTTAAAATAGAAAAAAGGTAGTTGTTTTTTAGAGATGTTGATTTGAAAAAGAGAATCGTTTTGCATGAAACATATGTTACTAATAAAAAAATGAAAATCTATAAACGATTATGTTTTTTAATAAATTGAAAATGACCTAAGTAATTATTTCATTCCATATGAGTTGCATTCCATAGAGAATTTTATGCTTTTTATCTAAAAAGTTTGCTAGCAGTAAGGGGACATCTAATTTTGTATGCTGATTAGTTTCTTTAGTGTTTATATATCAGTAAGTTAAATAAGAGGCTAATAAACAAAAACCCTTTAAAATCTCAAAAATGAAACGAACAATTTATGTGCAGTTCGTCATGGTTTTGTTGTTTTCAACTTTTACCATGAACGCTAAATCAAACAATTTCAAAGAAAGGAATTTGTTTCTAAACTACGCAAAGGAAAAAACTAAACAGTTAAACAAAAGAGCAACCAAAACAGATCATCCTCTTGTTTCTAAAGAGCAATGGAATATTTTATTTCCATATAGATTTGGATCAAAAGATACAGGGGGTGGAGTATGGGTTCTAGATCCAAAGAAGGATTTCTACACTTATGAGTCATTTATTGAAGCCATTAACAGAATGGATAAAATTAAAGTGATTTTTGAAAGAAGATGTGGAACTAACGCATACAAAATTACAAGAATTGATAAAGTAACCGGAGAGTCAAATACTTTTCGAACAGATGTAGATTTCGATGCTCCTAGAAACTCTGACAAAGAAATCATTACTGAAGAGGTAGACTATGGATCTTTTTTAAACGAAGGAGATTTAGAGACTAGAAAAAGAGAACTAGTAGCTTTTTTTGCAAATATTTCTCATGAAACAACAGGGGGGTGGGATGCTGCTCCAGGCGGAAAATATTCTTGGGGACTTCATTTTAGAGAAGAACCAACCAATGCATCGTATGCATATCCAGATACTAATTATCCACCTACTCCTGGTAAATCATATAAAGGAAGAGGTCCCATCCAACTTTCTTATAATTATAATTATGGGCCAGCTAGTGAATTTATTTTTGGAGATAAGAAAGTTTTATTAGATAATCCAGATTTGGTAATTCAAGATGCAGCTTTAGCTTTCCAGACAGCTATATGGTTTTGGATGACACCTCAATATCCTAAACCATCAGCACATAATGTGATGGTTAAAAAATGGGTGCCAAATGATTTGGATAAAACTAAAAATAGAGTGCCAGGTTTAGGAATGACTGTAAACATAATAAATGGAGGAGTTGAGTGTGGACAAGGAAAAGAAAAGCCACAGGTTTTAAGTAGAATTGGATATTATAAAAGATATACTAGTATTTACAAAATAGGAACTGATATGGATGGTGTTGATGATCTATCTGACTGTGGCTGTAAAGACATGTCAAAGTATGGTGGAGATTCAGCAGACTTTACTGCAGAGCCATGTGCTCAAAAGCCAGCTATAACTTTTGTAAAGCCAATAAATGATCAATTAATAAAGCAAGAAAAATTCTCTTCAATAGAGGTTAATATTAATGTTGATCAAAAAAAATCTGTTTTAAAAACAATTACTACGACTATCGGGGATAAAACATTTTCAGGAAAATCTTTCTCTTGGACTCCAAGTTCTTATGGAGCTGTAGATTTAATAGCAAATGCAACCTTTGAAAATGGACTTTCAGCAACCAATACAATTAAAGTAATCATTTGGGATGGCGTTAATTTAGATTGTTCTGATATACCGGTATGGAAGTCTACTAAAATTTACGATAAGCCGAATAACTATGTAACTTTTAATGATGTTGTGTATAGAAATAAATGGTATGCAGGAATAGGTAATACACCAGGTGTTAATGGAGTTTGGGAAAAGATTAAAGATTGTGGAACCATAGAAAAAACACCACCAGTAGTAAATTGGCAAGCACCACTAAATGGAAAAATTTTTGAAACAAAGGAGTTATCGCCAATATCATTGAAAGCTAAAGCCACTGATTCTGATGGTGAGGTTGTCTCATTTTATTTTGTTCATAATGGAGCAAATATTGCTGCTACTAAATCTGAGGACACTTACACAGCAAAATTCATTCCTTCTAATTTTGGATCTTTTACTTTAGAAGCAATAGCCACGGATGATGATGGAAAAGTCACTAGTAAAGAAGTTAATTTTACAGTGAAAAAGTATTCGTCAAATGCATCACCAATTATTTCAAAAATAAGCCCCTCTAATGGATTAGTTATAGAGCAAGATAAATTAATGAAAATAGAATTAAAAGCTTTAATTACAGATGATTCAGAGGTTGTAGACGTATTGTTTTCAATTGATGATGAAAAGTTAGCAGTTACCAAAAGTCTTCTAGATTTATATGTTATTAATTGGGAACCAAAAAGTTTTAAAGAATACACATTAACAATAAAAGCAGAAGATGATGAGGGAGTAATATCAAGTAAAACAGTTTCTTTTACAATAAAAGAGAAGGTTAATAGTAATTCTTGTAATGGAACTCCTGTTTGGGAGTCAAAAGTTTATTCAAAACCAGGAATGAGAGTTAGCTATAATGGAGTAATATATAAGAATAAATGGTATGCTTCAAGTAGTGAAATTCCAGGAAAAAGTAGTGTTTGGAAGTATGTACAACCATGTGGAGGAACTATATTACATTGTAATTCCCCAAAATGGTTAGCGAACGAAATTTATTTTGCAGGTGACGAAGTGTATTTTGATAAGAAAATATACAAAGCGAAATGGTGGACCAAAAGTAATCCAAAAAGAAGTAATGAATGGAAGTACGTGTCAGAATGTACTGATGCAAACGAGTCTGTTAAAATTAATATTTATCCATCAATCGTTTCTGATGAAATTCATTTAACAATAACTCCTCAATTAGATAAAAAAGTCAAGGTAGAGGTAAAAGATACTGCTGGTAATTTGTATAAAACCTTATTAAATTCAGTTGTTAAAAAAGGAAGAAATGTATTTACAAAAAATCTTTCGAGTTTAAAGAAAGGTGTTTACATATATAGTGTTGAAATTGACGGAAATATTCAAACTAAGAAAATTATAAAAAAATAAATTTTATTATTCTTGATTATAATTCACGGTGTTAATGTTTTTAATATAAGTGAGTATTACTACCTCATATTTCCTTGTGAGGTAGTATAATTAATTTAAATAAAATCGATAGACTACTCTTGGGCAATAATTTCTTGTTGTTTAACTTAAAGAAAATTAATTTGTATTAAACAAAATATACATTATTACCTGAGCAACTTATCAATAAACAAATAATTCAATTCTTGATCAAGAATTAAATAACCCTTCAAATCTTAATTTTATGAAAAAAACAATATTCATACTATGTTTATTTTTGAGCACTCTTATCAATGCTCAATATCAATTCCCTGATTGTTATCCTCAATATAAGGATGGGGAAACATATCGTCAGGGAGATAAAGCCTCATTAAAAGGTATTAATTATACGGCAAAATGGTATACAACAGCAAAGCCTGGTGATGCTTCATGGAAAAATGATGGAGCTTGCGGTGATGGAGGTTTAGGTTCTGACTACTCTGGAAAGCAACGTATAATTGGGTATTTACCAACATGGATTCCAGATTATGATATTAAAAACAAATTTAATCCAGAAGTTGTTACTAATGTTAATGTATCATTTTTAATGTTTAAGCAGAATAATAAAGATTATAAAAGTAATGACTTTGCTTCTATAGCTTTTGATAACTTTCAGTTAAAAAAAGTAGATTCAGTTTTAACAGATTGTAAAGTTTTAGCAAAAGCAAAAGCAAAGAATGTAAAGGTTTCTGTTGCTCTAGGAGGTGCTACAGATTATGCTTTTTTATGGCTCATGACAAAGTATCATAACAATGATCAAAAATTAGAAGAAATAGCTGATTTATTAGCTAATTTTATTAATTCTAGAAAATTAGATGGTATTGATTTAGATTTAGAATGTTGGTGGGCTGATCCTTCTATTTCAGGAACAACAGATCAAGGAGGTAGAGTAAGAGGAAGTAAGTGGGGAGACCGTGATGAAGGCCCTCATAAAGCAGCGATAGGTATGACAAATTTAAGTAAAAAGCTTAGAAAAAAAATGCCTAATAAGTTAATTACAGCTGCAGTTTTTGGTACTTCTTGGTATGGTAATAATTATGATGGTGATGTAGCAGAGTATTTAGATTGGATAGGCTTAATGACTTATGATTTTACAGGGTCTTGGGATAAATCACCTATTGGTCCACATGCTTCGTTACATAAAACACCATTGAATACTTACCAAAATCAAAGTGCTGACAATCCAATTTATTCAGCTCAAGATGCCTTAGAATATTGGTTAGGAATTGCTCCTGCTACATGGAATCATTCTGGGGGATTCGGTGTACAAAAGGGAAAATTAGTAATTGGTGTACCAATGTATGGATATGATTTTTCTCAAAAAAAGCCTAGCGGAGGAAATGGAGCTAAGTTTGTACCTTATAGAGAAATTGTTTCTGAGTTTCCAAATGCGGCAACAAGTTACGATCAAAAAGATCCAAAAAAGTTGAATGGTCATATTTCTCAAAAAGGAAAAAATATATACTTTGATACACCGAAACAAGCCGCAGAAAAAATAAAGTACACGAAAAATTTTGGTCATCAAGGGGTCATTATTTGGGAGCTAACTCAGGATGTTGATTATAATTCTTCTTCAAGTATTTTAAAAGCTATCAATGAGGCAGCAGGAAATACAACTCCTATTAATCAAGTACCTGTAATTACTTGGCAAACACCTACAGATAATCTGACAATAGAGCAGGATATACTTGGTGCGATTTCATTAAAGGTAGAGGCTACAGATCTTGATGGAAAAATTAGGATACTGAATTTTAAAGAAGGAAACAATACGATTAAGTCAATTAAAAAGGGAAACACATATACAGCAAGTTTTTTACCCGATGATTTTGGTGAATACACTTTAATTGCCGAAGCAACTGATGATAAAGGTGGTATTGCTGAAAAATCGATTAAAATTATTATTAGAAAGAAGGAAGAGCCAAATTCAGCACCAATAATTACTTGGCAGACACCAACAGATAATTTAATAATAGAGCAGGATGTAATTGAAGAAATCACCTTGAAAGCAGAGGCTTCGGATCTTGATGGAGAAATAAGTTTATTTAAATTTAAGGTAGAAGGTAGTACGATCAAAGCAACTAAAAACGGTAATGAATATACAGCAATTTTTATACCTGATAATTTTGGTGAATATACTTTAATAGCTGAAGCTACTGATAATAAAGGAAATACTTCTATAAAATCAATTAAAATTATTCTCAAAAAGAAAGGGACGTCAAATTCAGCACCGAGTATATCTGATATAAAACCAAAAAACGGTAGTATTATTGAACAAGAAACTTTATCTGAAATAAATTTACAAGCTCTTATTACAGATGATAAATCAGTGAGCTCAGTTGAGTTTTTTATAAATAATTTGTCATTAGGGCTTATAGCAGTTAAAGAAAAAGATCAGTATATTTTTAATTGGATACCAAAAGCTTTTGGTAATTTTGACTTTAAAATTGAAGCTACTGATAATAATGGAATGGTGTCAGTAAAGATGATATCATTTAAAGTAGAAGAAAAAAATACAGATGGGGGATGTGATAATATTCCTCTTTGGAAAGCTATTACATATGCGAAGTCAGGCACAGAGGTGTCATATAATGGTGAAGTTTATAAAAATAAATGGTATGCATCAGCAGGAGAAAAGCCAGGCAAAAGTAATGTTTGGGAATATTTAAGACCATGTGGTGGCATTGTAACTTATTGCGGTAGTCAGGCATGGAGATCTGATTTAGTTTATTTAGGAGGAAGTAAAATTTATTATAAAGGTAAAATATATTTAGCAAAATGGTGGACAAAGGGAAGCACACCTAATACTTCAAATGATTGGAAATTTGATTCCGATTGCTCTAAAGTAAAAGAGAATAATATCTTATCTGAGATACAATGTCAAACCTTAGTTAAAGATTATACTAATATTGAAATTTTTACATCTCATAAATCAACAGGAAAAATTCAATTATACGATTTATCTGAAAGACCTGTTAAAACAATTATGCCTTCTAGGATTCTTAATGGAAGAGAGCGTATCACAAAAAATATTTCAGATCTAAAGAATGGAGTATACATATATAAAATCTTTTTAAATAATAAGGTGATTACCAAAAAAATGATTTTGAATAAATAAAGTTTCAGACAAGATAATTTGAAAATTAAATGATTTAATTAAAAAGGTGATGAATATTTGTTTATCACCTTTTTAATTAAAATTAATAACTAGTCAAGATAATAGTTATTTGGCTTGTTTGTTTAAATTTATAATAACTATTTTTGATATATTATAAATTTTTGCTTGTTAATTTAAATAATGCGGTGTTGATTCATAATAATATAATACAGGTTCTAAGAAACGAATGGGAACGAGAAATTATTTTAAAACGAAATGAATTTTTGATAAGGAAAAATGATATAAATACAAAGTTCTATTTTGTTAAAAGTGGAAGTATTCGAATATATATTGAAGACGGAAAAGAAGAACATACAATAAGATTTGGCTATCAGAATTCATTTATTACTGCAATAGATAGTTTTTTAAGTAATGAACCAACTACTTTTTATGTACAGGCATTAAAAGAAACTAATTTATACGTTATTTCAAAAAATAAGTTACTCAAGTGTATAAGTAACGATAAAAAAAATAAGGTATTATGGAGCGATTTACTAGAACATGTTATATTACAACAGGTAGAACGAGAAATTGATTTAATAACTTTTTCCCCTATTAAGCGATTAGAACGATTAAAAAATCGAAGTCCTCAAGTTTTCCAAGAAATTCCTCAAAAATATATTGCTTCTTATCTACGAATGACTCCTGAAACTTTATCTAGAATTTTCAAAGACGATTTAAATAGATAATCAAATTTATGAATTTGTTTTGTAAACTAGCGATTAAGTTATACGTAAGTTGTTATTTCAATAGATTTAAAGTATTTTTTAACCTTAATTTATAAAATTATTACCATCTTGCAACAGATATGCATTAGTTAGCATCTTTATTATTCTATATCTAACCTATGGTAAAAACAAAAAACTTATCGTTTTCATACGATAATTTGGCAAATTTTAGTTTTCCCGATATTAAAATTGACGAAGGTGAACATTTACTCATCTTAGGGGCTTCGGGAGTAGGTAAAACAACGCTTTTATATTTAATGTCAGGACTCTTAAAACCTTTAAATGGTAATGTCTTTATCGACGCAATAGATATAAATTCGTTATCAAGACAAAAGCTTAATGAGTTTCGAGGTGAAAAACTAGGTTTTATCTTTCAGCAATATCATTTTATTAAATCTTTAAGTTTATTAGAGAATTTACAATTGAGGCAAAACTACCCCAAAACGTCTGATGATAAAGAAAGAAGATTAGACTTGATGAGAAGGCTTGGTTTAGATCAATTTTCACATAGAAAAGTAGTTGATTTAAGCCAAGGACAACAACAAAGATTAGCTATTGCATTGGGAATAGTACATAAACCAAAAATTGTTTTTGCAGATGAGCCAACTTCTAATTTAGACGATTATAATTGTTTAAAGGTAATAGAGCTATTAAAAGAAGAAGCAAAAATAAGTAAGAGTAGTTTGATTATTATTACACATGATTTTAGAATAAAATCTCACTTTAAAAATCATATAGTATTATGAAATTATGGTATTTGTCCTACAGGAATTTAATATCAAAACCATTTAACTTAGTTTTAAGCTTGGTACTTCTGGTGTTAAGTGTATCTTTAGTTACTTTTGTTTTACAATTAAGTAATCAAGTAAAAGGGCAGTTAAATAAGAACATAAGTCCTTTTGACATGGTAATAGGGGCAAAGGGAAGCCCTTTGCAAATAATTTTATCATCTGTACTTCATATAGATGCTCCAACAGGTAATATTAAGATTAAAGAAGTTAAGCAATTACAAAAAAATCCTTTAGTTAAACAGGTAATTCCTTTGTCATATGGAGATAATTATAAAGGGATTAGAATTTTAGGAACGACCACAGATTATTTGGATAGTTATGGTGTTACTTTAGAAAAAGGGAGACTGTTTGACGAGCCCTTCGAGGTAGTTTTAGGAAGTAAGATTTCGAAAAAACTACAGCTAAAAATTGGAGATAAATTTGCGGGTTCTCATGGTTTGTTAAAATCTTCAATAGAAATTCACGAGAATGATAAATATGAGGTGAAGGGTGTTTTGAAATCTACAGGGACTGTAGTAGATAACCTGATTATTAGTGATATTGAAAGTGTATGGAAAGCTCATAATTATGATTCTTATCACCATAAGAAGGATTATAAAGATAAAAAAAGTAGTAGTTTTCATGGTGTGGATGAAGAGGTTAATGAAAAGGACCATGCGCATGAACAACATGCTGATGATCATATGCATAAAGAAAAAGAGAAGAGTGCTTATTATCATAATATTTCAGAAGGAAAAAGGAGAAAAGTTGATTTAAGTAGTTATAAGGATGATCTGGAGATTACATCTTTATTGGTAAAATTTAGAAGCCCCATAGGTTTGATTCAGATGCCTAGGTACATTAATGAAAGCACAAACCTGCAATCAGCTATACCAGGCTATGAAGTACAGAGATTGACAAGTATTTTTGGCTCAGGAATAACTATTATAAATGGAATAGCTTTTGCAATTTTGATAGTCTCTGGATTAAGTATTTTTGTAAGCCTATTAAAAACAATAAATGAAAGAAAAAATGAGTTAGCTCTTTTGCGAATTTATGGGTTTCGGAGAGTACAGTTACTTTATGTAGCACTTCTTGAAGGCATGTTTTTAAGTGTACTTGGCTACATTACAGGCTGGCTACTTGGAAGAATGGGGGTTTGGATTACATCTAAATGTATAGAAAGATCTTATGATTATGGCTTACAGCTCAATCCACCCGAAGCATATGAATTTTTTTTATTTGGTATTGTAATTTTAATAGCTTTAATAGCTTGTTTGTTAGCCTCTCTTTCTATTTTTAAACTAAATTTGGTAAAAACATTATCTAATGAATAGGAAAAACATAATTATCTTTTTAATATTCATGTGTAATTACATTCTTGCGCAAGAAAAATTAACATGGAAAGAATTTTCTGATGTAACTTTTAAATCGGAGTATAATACACTTTATAAAGCAAGCTATTTGGTACCTACTTTTGGTAAAGTAATAAAGTCGTACGAAGGAAAAAAGATTAAAATTAAAGGATATTTTATAGATATTTCTGGAGATGGAGAAATGCTTATACTCTCTAAAAACCCAATGGCTGCATGTTATTTTTGTGGGGGATCAGGCCCTGAAAGTATTATTGAAATTGCGTTTCAAAAGCCACCAAGTTTTAAAACAGATGAAGTTATAGAGGTTGAAGGAATACTTAAGCTAAATAATGAAGATGTGGAACATTGCAATTATATTCTTGAAAAGGCATCTGGAATTTTAATAGATTAATAATTTCTAGAAAAAGGTAAATTTTCGATATTAATTTTTGTCATATGTATTATATTTTGTCAATTCAAAGTAATTTATTTGAAAAGTATTGATCCTAATCAATATTTATTAAAATAAATATATTCAATTTTGAGAAAAAATAAAAACAGATGACTTTTAACAAAAACGAATTGCTTCATGTGCTTTCGGAGCTTACTTACTCTCATATAGATTATGTGAAGTTTTTGCTACAAGAAAATAGTGAAAGAATCCAATATAAGGTAAATGAAAAATCTTGGTCAGTCATAGAATGTATTGAGCATTTAAATTTATATGCACGATTTTATAATAAAGAAATTAGAAAGGGAATAGAAACATCTAATTTTCCAAGTTCAGATATTTTCAAATCTGGTATTATCGGAGGTAAATTTGCTATGGATATGTTACCCAATGATAAAATGAAGAAAATGAATACCTTTAAAAGTAAAAATCCAATATATTCAAAACTGAATAATGAAAAAGTTCTTTTAGAGTTTTTAGACCTTCAAGATGAGTTAAAAGTACTAATAGAAAAAGCAAGAACAAAAAATTTAACAAAAATTAAAACATCTATTACATTACCATTGCTAAAGTTTCGCTTGGGAGATACCCTTCGTTTTGTGATTTACCACAACGAAAGGCATATTGTCCAAGCTAAAAAAATATATGGAATTAACAACTAGATTGTTTTTATTTTAGATCATAAAAAATTCCAAAAGAATAGGAAGGGTTTGCTGCTATAATTTTTCCTGAAAAGGCAGAGTCAAAAGAAATAGAAGCTCCAATATTTTTTGTGAAATAGTAGGCTGCCTCAAATCCATAACTACTAAACTCTACATTATTTGCAAAAATACTACCATTACTATTGGCTGCATTGAGTGTTCCGTTTTGTAATGATTGTAAAATATTGATTCTTGAGCTTAACCATAATTTTTTTTCTAGTACGTTTACACCAACTTCAAAACCAGCTCTTAGTTCATCAGAGAAACCTTCGGATCTATTATTATAACCTAAATAGGACTTTAAATAAGTTGGTTTTTTGAATAAATTGGTACTATATCCAACAGAAGTAGATAAATATTGATTAAATTCTCCATCTCCAGTTTGATAACTCCCGTCAGATCCGCCTACCGAACTTCCTGAAGGCAACCCTAGAATCAATTTTGCATCTAAGGCCCAGTATCCTTTTTTTAGAAACGCATATCGAATTCCTAAATCTATATCCCCGAAAGAATTAAAAGATTCACCAGATAGGATAGTACTACTATTGGTTCCAGAAATTTGATTGTTTTGTGCTACTCTAGCAAAGAAAGGAATATAGGTAATTATATCTAGTTTATCAGAAAGCCCGTATTCTGCATATAAGTTAGTATTAAATTGAGTTCTGGTAACGTTAGGGTCTAATTTTCCAGTACTTGTAAAGTGTTGATCAGATTGTAGGTACCAAGCTGATAATTTGAAATATCCTTTACCTTTTCCTTTTGACCATTGCGCAAAGCTTTGCATTCCAAGAAAAAGAAAAGTGACTATAATTAATTGTTTTTTGATCATAATAAATGTTATTCTATAATTTCTCCATCTCCAACTTTTACACTGAATGGCTTACACCAGTATAATAAGTGACTAAATTCGTTTATGCTTGTGTTTTCAATAATATAACTGTGTGCTCCATTGAAAACAGCTACTTTTTGTATTTTTTTTGCATTAGCAATTGTATTAGGGTTATTTGTTAAGTATAAATACAATCCAGGAAGTGAGGTAGAGGCTTTATAGTTATTTTCGATTTTTAATTCTAAATTATTCGTTCCAGGTATTTCACTTAACATAAAAGTACCAGTTAATTCATAACTACTGGTAGAACGAATTGTTCCTGATTTTGTATTTACTGCTTTTCCTTGAATATTGAAAGTGTTTGTATCTAAGACTTCTTCTCCGTTAGCGTTTGTGTAAGAAGCTTTAATGGTAACCTTACCTATATTTGTAGCTGTTAAAAAACCTTCTTGATTAATAGACGCAATAGCCTCATTAGAACTGCTCCAACTGACAGATACATCCTTATTTTGTCCTGTATTATCGGTATAAGTAGTAGTGTATTGATGTGTTTCGCCGACCATTAATTTATTTAGTGGGTTGTTAATACTCATCATTTCACCAATTGTGTTTACTGTAAATTCATCTGAAGAGCTTATTTCCTCTCCATTGCTAATTGTTTTCGCAGTTATTGTAACTTTACCTAATCGATTAGCCTTCATCAGTCCTGTTGAAGATATACTTGCAATATTTGAATTTGAACTGGACCATATAATATTTGTATCTTCTTCAACACCAAGGGTATTTATAAAAGTAGTTTGATATTGATGTTCAGTATTTACAATAATATCTTCAATAATATTATTGATGGTTAATGTTTTTTTAAAAGGGATAACAACAATGGTTAAAGAAGTACTTACGTTCTTTCCTTCTGAGTTTATAACTTTTGCTGTTATAATTGCTTTACCAAGACTAACCGCAGTGATTAAACCATTTTCGGAAACATTCAAAATAGAATTATCAGAGCTTGTCCATGTTATTTTTGGTGTTGAAACCACTCCTACGTTATTGGTATATTTAGTTGTTAGTTGATATGTTTTTGTGATGGCTAAATTTTCAATAGGAAAGTTATAGCTTAGTTGTTCATCCACACGATCATCAATAATATCATTTGATATACAGCCAAATAATATTAATACAGTCAATAGGTAATTGATATATCTCATACAAATAGAATATTATTTAGGGTTTAGTCGTGGGTATTTAAAAACATTACAGAAATAAAAAACTCGAAGATGAATTCTTCGAGTTTTAATATAATGATAAATTTATTTTAGAGTTAAGCTAGCATTGTAACTGGGTTCTCTAAATAAGTTTTTAATGTTTGTAAAAATTGAGCCCCGATAGCACCATCTACAGTTCTGTGATCACAAGCTAAAGTTAATTTCATTGTATTACCCACAACGATCTGCCCATTCTTAACAACGGGCTTTTCAATAATAGCTCCCACTGATAGAATAGCTGAATTCGGTTGATTTATAATAGAGGTGAAACTTTCAATTCCAAACATACCTAGGTTGGATACAGTGAAAGTACTTCCTTGCATTTCCTCTAGTTTTATTTTCTTATTTCTTGCTTTTCCTGCTAAATCTTTAACAGAGCTTCCTATTTGAGTTAAACTTAACGCATCTGTATGCTTTACAACAGGAACTACCAAACCTTCATCAACAGCTACGGCAACACCTATATGAATATGACTATGGAATTGAGTAGCATTCTCCGTCCACGAAGTATTTACTTGTGGGTGTTTTTTTAAAGCCATGGCACAAGCTTTTACAATCATATCGTTAAAAGATACTTTGGTATCGGGAATGCTATTTATCTCTTTACGAGAAGCGATAGCGTTAGCCATGTCTATTTCGATGTTTAGATAGAAGTGAGGGGCACTAAATTTAGATGCTGCCAAAGATTTAGCAATGGCTTTACGCATTTGAGAATTTTTCATGTCCTTTGTACCTTCTTGACCCGCAATAGCAAAGTTAGTTACAGAAGGAGCAGAAGTAACTGATTTTTGAGGTGTAACTATTCGAGATACTGGGGTGTAGTTTTCAATATCTTTTTTGATAATACGACCATTTTCACCAGATCCTTGAACATCTGCTAAACTGATTCCTTTATCTTTAGCGATTTTCTTCGCTAAAGGAGATGCAAAAATGCGACCGTTAGAAGAATTGCTTACAGAAGCTTCAACAATAGTTGTCTCTTGATTAGTAGCAATAGTACTTTCTGTCTTTAGTGTTTCTTTTTTAGAAGTTTCAGTTGTAGCTGATAAGTTACCGTCTTTGTGAGCGGTTACTAAGGTGGAAACATCAGTTCCTTTAGCACCAATGATCGCTAATAAACTATCCACAGGGGCACTATCTCCTTCATTAACTCCGATATGCAATAATGTTCCTTCATAAAAAGATTCGAATTCCATTGTTGCCTTATCAGTTTCGATTTCAGCTAGAATATCACCTTCTTCCACTTTATCCCCAACATTTTTTAACCAAGAAGCAACGGTTCCCTCTGTCATGGTATCACTTAAGCGTGGCATCATAACAACTTGAACATCTTGTGGTATCTCAATTGTCGAAGTAGGATTTGTATTTACTTCTTTTTTTGAAGAAGTTTTTTCTTGTTTTTGTTCGTTAGTAGAAATTTGATCTTCTGAAAGCAGGGCAGAAAAGTCCTCTCCTTGCTCTCCGATGATTGCTAAAAGAGTATCTACAGGAGCCGTCTCACCTTCTTTTACACCAATATGAAGTAAAGTACCTTCGTGAAAGGATTCAAATTCCATTGTTGCCTTATCGGTTTCAATTTCAGCTAAAATATCACCTTCTTCCACCTTATCTCCAACATTTTTTAACCATTGTGCCACAACACCTTCTTCCATGGTGTCGCTCAATCGAGGCATATTAATTACTGTAGCCATAATCTAAGAGTTTGTTGGATTTATTATTTTATAAATGGATAATCTTTTTGTTCGTAAACAGCTTCATGTAAGAGGCTTACATCAGGAAAAGGTGATTCTTCTGCGAATTTTTCACAGTCTTTTACCATGTCTTTTACTTCCTTGTCAATTGCTTTAATTTCATCTTCATTGGCATATTTTTTTTCTTTTATTATATCGAGTACTTGGGTAATAGGATCTATTTTTTTATATTCTTCTACTTCGTCTTTTGTACGATAATGTTGTGCATCAGACATTGAATGACCTCTATATCGATAAGTTTTCATTTCAAGAAAAGTAGGTCCATCACCCCTTCGAGCTCTTTGAATAGCTTCATCAACAGCTTCTGCTACTTTTATGGGATTCATGCCATCTACAGGTCCACAAGGCATTTCGTAACCCAGACCAAGCTTCCATATATCGGTATGATTTGCGGTTCTTTCTACAGAAGTACCCATAGCATATCCATTATTTTCTACAATAAAAATAACAGGTAATTTCCAATTCATAGCCATGTTAAAGGTTTCGTGCAAGGATCCTTGACGAGCAGCACCATCACCAAAATAACATAATGTAACAGCATCACTACCTTTATATTTATCTCCAAAAGCAATTCCAGCACCTAAAGGAATTTGTCCTCCGACGATTCCGTGACCACCATAAAAACGATGCTCTTTTGAAAAAATATGCATAGAACCACCTAATCCTTGTGATGTTCCAGTAGCTTTACCGTAAAGTTCAGCCATTACTCTTTTAGGATCTTCTCCCATTCCTATAGGTTGGACATGGTTACGATATGCAGTAATCATTTTATCTTTGGTTAAATCCATTGCATGTAATGATCCTGCTAAGACTGCTTCTTGACCATTATATAAGTGTAAAAAACCTCTTACTTTTTGTTGAATGTAAACAGCTGCTAGCTTATCTTCAAACTTTCTCCAAAATAACATGTTTCTATACCAATTGATATAGGTTTCTTTGGTGATTTCTTTCATTATATATTAGTTGTTTATTAGTTTGTTTGTTTCGCTTAAAAAAACGCAACAACAAAAGTAGTAGTTTTTAATAATTTAAAAAAACATCTAACTAAAAGAAATTCGTGAATATTATTAAAATTTAAAGCACAGGAATATTATTTTTTTTCATCTCGAATAATTACTGCTATAACCTTTGCTCCTTTCGCTAAATTCCACATATTTGAGAGTGCAATTTCATTACTATCGTCAAATAAAGTAAAAGCACCAGTATTAGGTACTAAACGACCTTCGTTTATAGCAACAATTTCAATTCTGTTGATTCCTATTACAAGTGGGACTTTAAGGGTGTGAGTATATTGTTGAAGCGTATAACTTTTTATGATGAGTTCTCCATTTCGATAAACAGAAACCTTGTCTCCATCAATAGCGCCAAAATCTAAAGCATTTATATTTATTTTACTCGAAGTAGTATGGAAACTACCTAAATCTAGATCTGATTGAGGTATTTTAATGTTGTATTGTTCCATTTTCTTTTGAGTTACAATTTTTCTCCTTATTTCAGGGGTTAATATTCCTTTTTTAAGAGATTTTTCTTCTTCATTTTTTTTTCTAAATTGTTCTTGCTGTTTTTTGTGTGCTGTTTTAAAACCAATATCGTCTTTAAAGTCTAAAGATTTTGGTTTCTCTATTTTTTCATTTGAAAGATTAAAGCTGGCACCAGATATCTCTTTTTTTCTGCTACCATTGGAACCGTCCACTTGCCCATAGGTAATTGAAGAAAAAAATAAAGCTACATTAAATATTAAATATTTTAAAAGTATATTCATAATAGTATGTTACAACATAGTGTATTACAACAAATATAGTACCGAATTTTATTTATTGGAAAAATAAAAAATGAAATTAAATGATAAACTATTTATTATTTAATTGGAAAATTAAAATATGTTTTAGGAAAAGGTTCGTTTCTCAAAGTAAAATGCCACCATTCATTTTTGTAGGGTCTAAAGTTGTATTTAGCCATTACTTTTTGTAGTAAAGCTCTGTTTTTTTTCTGTTTTTTGGTTAGTTTTTGATGACTGATGTGAGAAGAAGTACCAAAAAAATCATAGGTACTTCCCATATCCAATTCTTTTTCAGTTTTTATTTCGATTATTGTTAGATCTACAGAGCTACCTCTTGAATGGCCAGATTTTGAGGCAATATATCCTAATTTAAAAAGGCTTGTTTTTTTTATTTCTGGATAAAACTTTGACTTCATTAGTGTGTCATTTATTGAACGAGCCCAACGAACAAAATGATCTACGGCTCTTTGAGGGCGATAAGCATCAAATATTTTGAGTGAGTATCCTTTTTGGATTAACTCTTTTTGAACTTTTTTAAGAGCTTTTGCCGTAGCTGTAGAAGTTATTAAAACATCAAATTCGTACCCCTCAATTGGAATACCTACAAAGTTATTATGATGACAATAGCGAAGTTCTTTTTGTATGCTTGGGGCAATATCTTTTATGTAGGAAAAACCTTTTGGTAATTGTGACCACAGTTTAAATAAAGAAGTTAAAAGTAATATTATTGTTAGAATTCTGATCTTCATCTTAAATTTATATTAGGGGCGGTATGTTTTGCGTATATGAATTAAATTTATTTTTTTCTTTATAAAACTTAAACTTATGTGTTTTTCATGCAGAATATTTAATCAAAATTATAAAAAATATGATTTATTTATGGTTAAATACAGATTTATAATTATTAAACTTTTGTAATCAAAAATAATTGTATTTCAATAAACATGCTGTTAATATTTATAAGAATGAAAATTCTTATTTTACATAGGAGCTTTTATCTGTAATTATAGTATAATCACTACCTTTTGTAAGGCTAGCTTATTTTTTTCGTTTACATGGGTTGTAAAAGATTAAAATAAGATGTACAATCTTTGTTACTATAAATAATCTTAGTGTTATTTAAATTAAAAAGAGGCTTTATTTCTACTTCACTTTTTGAAATAGACATGTGTATTTAAGGTTTATAAAACCTACATTTTTTTTCTTTGAACTTCAATTTAATCTAACTGATAACTTTTTTTATTTACCTAATCGTTTGAAATTAGTTTGGTAAAAAGGGAAATTTAATATTTTGTTCATATTAATTTATTTTTAAAGAATTAATTTGCTAATAGTTAGTTTTTTTAAAAGTTAGATAACCATGAAAAAAACAGTTTATAAAGCAATTTAATTAAATTCATTAGAAATTCACCTTTGAAAAAGAAGTCGAAAAATGCGTCCATAATTTGAAATATTTATTTGTTTTTTAGAGTTGATATTTTATTCTTTGAATAAGAATTTAATTTTTATTAATTAATATTCAAACTTCATTAGAGTGCTATATTTTATAAGTGTTTGATATCTGATTTTTAAAATGTAGCGATAGTAAGTAGTTTACTTAAGTATGTTTGTTAGATTAATTTTGTGTGTTATTAGTATTTTTCTAAATCATTACAATCATTGCATTGAAGACCGTTTGGTGTCATGATAAAAAGATGATTAATCATATCATCAGGCCACATATTCTTTATTTCTTTAAGAAAGGCTTCAGATGATTTTTCAAAATATATAGTTGATCTAAGAGGAAGATAAATTGTTATTTTAACCTTTTCATCCTTATACATATTCTTATATTCATTTAAGAAAAATGAATTAAAAGTGATTATGTTGTTGTTAGAATTAAAACTGTATTTTATACTCGACGCGTTTTTATTGGCATGTTCTCGTTTTCGCCCCTTTGATATTTTTTTAACTTTGATGTAAGCCTTATTAATTTCACTTTTTTTTACATCAATAATTACGTTATTAGAATATTTAGAATCAACATTATTAAAGTTTATATAAATAGCTTTGTTTTTATGGCACAGATTTTCGTTATAGTAGATGTCGTCATTGTTTTTAACTCTGATTATTAATGGGTTTTCAGCATTATAGCTAATATTATGTTTTTTGATATTTATTCCATTATATGCTTTTGAAGCTTGAAATTCAATGGCTGAAAATCCAATACAAAATAATGCGATTAGCCAAATTCCCAATAAGGTCAATCTTAATGAGGTACTAAACTTTTTAATATTAGGAGATAAAATTCGTAAACCCAGCATGAATAGAGCAATAAAAGGCACACCGACTAAAATGAATAAGAATATAGTTAATAACCATTCAGGTATTAATGAATCATAAAAAAAAGGGGGATAGTGAACATAGTCACTGTCTAAGTTTAAAATTTCTAAACTGCCAATGGAGAAAATAGCAAATAGAAAAGCTATCAGCATAGCACCTGAAAAAAGTATTAGGAAGAATCCTATTAACTTTCCAAATACATTAAACAAAGACTGAAGTATTTTACCTAACGTATCTAAAAAATCCTGAATTCCTGATTTAGTTTTATATTTTAATTTCTCATAATCTGCGCTTGAAATTTTATCAGAAAATTCATTAGCTCCATCCTTGAGTTTACTGGAAATATTTTCAAATTCGTTACGAATTTTTTTTTCAATATTATCAATATTGACAGGTTCGCCTTCCATTTGTAATTTTTCAGAAGTTGTCTTGGCCTCTGGGAGTAAAACCCATAAAAGTATATAAACAAGAGGAGAAAAACCACTCGCGATTAAAATGATAAAGGCCAATCGAATCCATATAGTGTCAATACCTATGTAATGACCTAATCCAGAGCAAACACCTCCTAGAAATTTGTCATTACCATCTCTAAAAAGCTTTTTAGAGGTTCGTCTATTACTGTTTTTAGAAGATGAATTATTATCATATTCTTGCTCAAAGTCTGAATAATCTTCTGGCTGTCCCATGATGGTAATGATGACCTCTATATCGTTGTCATTTACTACTTGACGAATATCTGTTATTCTGTCAGATAACAATTCACTTATTCTGGCCTCAATATCCGTAATAATTTCGTCTTTCCCTTGTGGGTCATCACTAAGAGAACTAGCAATGGCGTCTAAATAGTATTTTAATTTTTTATAAGCGGATTCATCTATGTGAAAGAAAAGCCCCCCTAGATTTATGTTAATAGTTTTATTCATTTTCAGTTGATTTTGTACTTGTTATTTGGCTTACAGCATTCTCTAGATTATTCCATGTTTTGTCTAACTCTCTTAGAAAGAGTAGTCCATTTTCTGTTAAAACATAATACTTTCTTGGAGGTCCAGAAGTTGATTCTTCCCATCGATAACTTAATAATCCAGCATTTTTTAGTCTTGTCAATAGAGGATAAATAGTTCCTTCAACGACAATCATTTGAGCATTTTTTAGCGTAGAAAGAATTTCCGAAGTATAGGCATCTCCATTTTTTAAAATAGATAAGATGCAATACTCTAAAACCCCTTTTCGCATTTGTGCTTTTGTGTTTTCTATTTTCATTACGACTAGTTTAAAAATAATTACTTAATAAACTTAATGGTAAGTGGGTATTTATAAAATTCACCGTTATTGGCTTTTATGGCTCCTAAAATGATTAAAGCTACTTTAGAAAATGTTATAATACTGATTAATGAGGCTATTCCTAAAACATTAAAAAAATTATTAAAAAAATAAAAATCATTAAACCCAATACTAATATTCTCTAAAGTAGTCCATATATTTTTAATAATAAAAGAAAAAATAGAGGTTCCAAGGATAAGCATATACAAACTAAAGCTGATATTAAAATTAAGAACTTCTTTACCATGTTCATTCAAGTTGGAACTTTTATCCTTCATAGTTTGCCATATAATCAGTGGTGTAATAACACTACCCAATGGAAATAAATATCCAGTAAATGATGAGATATGTATTAAAAAAGCATTTGTGTTTTCCTTATTATTTTGCATTGTAAGATATTTTATATACTACTTTACAATGCAAATATATGTATAATAAATGGTATTATGCAATACATAGTACTGTTTTTTTTGTTAAATGATTCTTTAGGTGTTTTTTTTATAGTGTGTTTCTCAAACAAGAAGTATAGACTTATTTCCTTTTTCAAGCTTCTTTATTCGTTATGATTAGTAATTAAATTACTTATTTATAGTTTTTTTGTTTTTTATGTATGCAGTTTGTTTTTTGATCTATTAGGTTAATATTTGGTGCCCAAAAAATAAATTAAAATTTAAAAATTATTGAATATATGTCTGTCTTTTATAGTGTTATGAGAATTCAGCTATTCTTAGCTAAATTCTCATAACATCTCGGATAGTTTCTTTATTTAGAATAATAATTATGATTTATTAGATGTATTAGGCTTGAAATTTTCTTTTAGTTCTGAACTTTTCATTTATAATGCCTATATTGAAAACTCCTTCTTACGAGTTTATTCATTTTTAATTATTGCTTTAGAAGTAATATTGCCTTCTTACATTCGATATGTCCCGATTAATATGAATAATTTTTGATCGGTATCTAACAATATAAATTTAACCAAATATGAATAAAAAAAAACTAACCATAATTTTATTAATTACGATAATAAGTACTGGCTTTACCCAAGATAAAGAGGTAGTTGAAATTTATGACCCTAATTTTAAAAACATATTATTGCAATCGTCAGTAAACAGAAATAAAGATCAGGAAATTGATGTGTCGGAGGCAATGAATTTTGTTAATTTGGATATTAGTAACCAAAATATTTCATCCCTTCTTGGTATTGAAGCGTTCTCAAACTTAAAGCATTTAGATTTTTCAGGTAATAACGTAAAAGTATTAGATTTAAGCCGTAATCAGAATCTAGAGTTATTGGTGGGGGACAATAATTTACTTGTATATTTAGAAATAAGGCACAACAGTAAATTAAGACATATATCTTGTAGAGGAAATAAGTTAACTTTTATAAACTTGCCTGACTCTGATGATTTGGAATATTTGAAATTGAGTGATAATGACCTTTTTCAGCTTGATATTTCAGCTTTGGTAGGTTTAACTAAGTTGCATATATCTCACAACAATTTAGTTCATTTAAATATCAATAACAATACAAATCTAAATGAAGTTTTGTGTGATAATAATCAGCTGGATAATTTAGATATTCGTAATAATTTAAATTTAAAGAAACTCGATTGTAGTTACAATAGTATTTTAAACTTAGATATCAGAGCTCACAAAGCTCTTAAAGTTTTAAGTTGTAATAATAATAACTTAGAGTCTCTAAAAATTAACTATCTAGGAAGTATTGGTATGGATTTGCAAACAATGGACGCTTCCTCTAATAGAGCACTTTATTTTATATATACTAATATACCTGAACAAGCTAAGATAGCTGAAAGTCGACGATTCTTTTTAATAGACCCTCAAGTAAGATTTATAAAGCATGGTAATGATGAAACAATCTATGAAGTAGATTCATTTAATAGGACTCCGTATAAAATAGTTTGCTCTATCACTAATTATCGAATATGTTTTAATTCGGTTAGAGATATTAATAGTATTCATATTGAGATATATGGTTTAAATGGTACGGTTATTTTAGGAAAGACTTTATTGAATAAACAACAGGTTAGGATTTGTAATGCATTAGATCCTGGTATTTATATTGCTGTTTTCTATATTGAAGGTGTTAGTGTAAGAAAATTGTTTAAAATAGATTATCAAAATAATGGGGGTATTATTAAAGTCGATTAGGAATACTTGTTTCTATAAATTATACGATGACTTCTAAAATTGACTTTATTTTGTTTTATATATTTGAGTGTTTGTTTTAGAATAAAGTCTTTCAATATTAAAAAATAAAAAAGTCTTCGAATTATTAAAAATACACTTTAAATGAGCTTTACATCAAAAAAAATAAATATTTTTTTACTTTTTAAGTTGCCTGCTGCTTATTTTACCGGTATCAGAGTAAAGAGCATAACTGCTAAATGTTCGGTTGTAGTAGTGCGGCATCGATGGATTAATCAGAATCCTTTTAAATCGATCTTTTGGGCTGTTCAGGGGATGGCTTCTGAACTTACAACAGGGATTTTAGTAATGAAGGCTATTAAAGATTCAGGAAAAAATATATCCATGTTGGTGACTAAAATGAATGCAATCTTTACAAAAAAAGCAACCGGTAAAGTGTATTTCAAATGTGTTGAAGGTGAGTTAATTAAAAATGCAATAAGAAAAGCTATTGAAACAGGAGAAGGACAGACTATAACAGTAAAATCAGAAGGGGTAAATGAGAAAGGTGATTTGGTTTCTAGCTTTGAATATGAATGGAGCTTGAAATTGAAATCTTAAAATTCAATTACAGTGAAATAAATAAAACTATTTTATTACAATGCACCTTAGATTAATTATTGAATTTACGCATAAGAAATGTAGTTTATAGAGATTGAGCTATATCCAGATACAAGAGTTGTTTCAGCAAGTAGGAGTTTTATGATGATGGGTTTAGATATTAAAATGAATATTAATTTTAAGTATGGTTCTTAATAAAGAAAAAGAATTTTAACAGAAGACAGTTCATTTATGGTTTTATTTTAAATAAAGATTTCGTTAAAAGGTGAGTATCTTTTTATTTCCTTATTCAGGTAAAAGAATTCGGTAATATTATTGATGGAGATAATAGTTTTTAAAAAAGAAAGGTATTGGAGAGAATATTTTGTATTCAATCAAATACCTTCCTTAGTCTATAAGTGTTATAATTAAATATCTAGGCTGTTGATTAAGTTTTCTAGCTTATCGCCTTCAGAAGGTCTCGGGGCATTGGGAGTTACAATTTTTCCCTCTGGGTCTAATATTATAAATCTAGGGAGTCCTTCTATTGCATATTTTTGGAAAAATTCTGATTCCATTGCATTATCGGAAAACAACTGATGTCCTGACTGTTCATTCTTTATGATGGTTCTTTTCCATTTTTCAAAATCATTTTGATTATCGGCACTGATACCAATGAATTCAATGTTTTTGTCATGATATAAAACTTCATATCTTTTGAGTAGCGGGATTTCTCTTGCACAATATCCACACCATGTTGCCCATATATCAATAAATAAATATTTTCCATTGTTTAAAAAGTCGTCTAAAGAGCTTGTGCCTCCATCAAAATTTTGATAATCGTAAAATTTAGGAGAAGTTTTTCCTTTAGCTGTAAGCTTTAATATATTGTATTTGTCTGTGATTTTAGAATTGTAATGTTCGTTAGATGAATTTTGTATATAGAAGTTGAAGTATTCTTCAAGCTTATCAGTGTATGTTATAGCTGTTTCTCCTTTTTTAAAAAATAGATCATTTATTATTAGGCTGTCTTTAACGTTTTTCGTGATTGTTTCTAAATAGCCTAGGTACAGAGATTCTTTTCTGTTTGATTTTCTTGTTAAAGATTCTTCTATAATTTTTCTATATGAGAAAAAATCCTTGTAGTCTTCCGTATTATTAAAACCAATAGGAGGGTAGTTGTCATAAAAGGTATTAGAAACGGTAAATTCATCAGAGTCAATCAAAGTTCTGTGGTTGTCTTGGTAATTATTAATATTTCTAATGATTTCATAATCAATACCTCTTAATTCTTTTTTCTGAAAATTTTCAGGAAAATTATTTGAAATACATAATTCAGTAAGACTATTTTTATAACGCTCCATGGTCTGAGTAAATAATTCTTCATCATATTTGAATAATGTATATGCAGATATAATAACTGATGAATGAAGTTTGCTTTTATCAATAAAGTATTTGTTAATTGGAGCATTAGTTCCTTCAAAAGTTGTATTTTTTACATTTTTAAAATTTGTTTGAATTTTAATGTCATCTGTTTTTGTTAGATAAAGTTTAATAGTTTTTGAACTGTTAAATACTATATTGTAATATCCTGTTCTTGGTATTCTTAATGTGTCAATGAAGTTACCGTTTTTTGAGTCAATTTCAATTTCTTTTTCAAAATTGAAACCTGTTAATCTCATTCTTTTTCTTTTAGTGTTTTTAACATTTCCACTAATGATTAGATAGTCTTTTTCTATCGGTTTAGAGCAAGAAATAATAAGAGTTAATAATAATAGTTTTGAAAAAAAATTCATTTTTAAATTAGGTTTAGGGGAGTTTTAAATTAAATATTACTTAAAGTATTTTAACGCTACTAAGAGCGTAAAATTTTCAATATATGATTTTTTTGCCAAAAAAAAAACCGCTAGGTAGCGGTTTTAATATTTTAGATAGATGTTTTTTATATACTTATTCCAATTTCTTCAAACATTTTAGTTAGTTTTGGACCGTCTGAAGGCCTTGGAGCATTGGGGCTAATTATATTTCCTTCAGGATCAACTAAAATAAACCTTGGAAGCCCTTTAATAGCAAACTTTTTAATGAAGTCAGAACCGAAAGATTTATCTGCAAATAATTGAACTCCGCCCATCTCTTTTTGTTCAATTGTCTCCTTCCACTTGCTTTTTGCATTAATATTATCTACACTAATACTTACAAATTCAATATTTTCATCATGGTATTGTAATTCTAATCTTTTTAAGAGAGGGGTTTCTCTTTTGCAGAAACTACACCAAGTAGCCCATACATCAATATATAAATATTTTCCAGAACTTAGAAGATCATCCATAGAAGTTGTTCCTCCTTCTATATTTTCATAATTTTCAAATTTAGGACAAGGCATACCTTTTGCTGTCAATTTTAATGAATTATATATTTCAGTCATCCTATCTTTTTGTGCTTTATTGCTAGAGAAAGCCATATACTTTCTGTAGTATCCTTCTAAGTTATCTGTATAGGTAATTCCTTTTTGTGCCTGATCAAATAAAAGATTGTTTTTTACAATACTATCGGAAACTTCTGTATGTACTGTTTCTAAATAGTTGAGTGCTATGTCTGTATCTTCTGTTGACTTTTCGTCAGCTAACCTTTGGATTTCATCCTTAACAATATTTTGATAAAAGGTAAAATCTTGATAATCTTCTCCTTCGTTAAAATTTATTTTATCTGATACAGAGGGGAAATTACCTGAAGGACTGTATTCTTCATCTCCACTTAAAGCAGGGTAATAGCTAGGGTAATAATATAAGTTTCTTAGGTATTCATACTCTATATTTTTAGTTTCTTTTTTAATAAACGCTTCTGGTAGTTGACTATTTGTTAAAAGTTTTGAGAGAGATTCTTTATAGCCATTGAGTATCGTTAAAAAATCAGTTTCTTCTTTGGTGAGTAATTCTCGTAAGGTTATTACTTCTTCGGCAAATATTTCCTTTTTATCTAAAAAATATTTACCCGTAACGCCATTAACTCCTTCAAAAGTTATTGCATCTGGATTCTTATAATCTAATGTAATTTTTAGATCTTCTGTTTTAGTCAAGAAAATATCGAATCTTCTTTTATTTACTACTATTTTATAGTAACCATCTCTGTTCAGACGTATTGTATCGAGAAATGTTTTCGCTTTTTTATCAAAAAGTATCTTTTTTTCAAAGTCAAAACCCTCTAATTTTATATCTCTTCTTTTAAAATTATCAATCGTGCCAGATAAAACCAGATAATCCTTTATAGGTTCTTCTTTCGTATATGAAAGCATAATACCGCCTACGAGGGCTGAAATTATAATACCTCCTGTGAGGGCTAAAAGTACTATTTTTTTCATTCTTAATTATTTAGGAAATTTAGTGTTTAAAAAATCGAAATTACTTTATTTAGTTTTTTTTTCAAAGAAATTACCAAAAAATTTCAATTTATAGAGTATTAGACATTATGTAAAAAACATCTAAAAATCATTTAAAAGATATTATTGTGTTTTTTGCATAATATACTAAAAATCAATCATAAAAATAAAAAAAAACTAATAATTTTTTATTAGTTTTTTTTACGATCTTCTTAAAAGCAATTATTCCCACAAATTTGGCTTAAATAGTAAAATATTTCCATCTAATTAATATTTTAATTAATATATTGTTATGATTCAAATATTGTGCCATAAAAATATAGGATTAAATAAAATGAATGGTAAGTTGTGGTGGTTATTAAATATTATGTTTTGTCGTAAAGTTAAGAGGGAGCATCAAAAAGAAGCTCCCTTCACTAATCACTTAAAAAACCCTTCTTACAAATTTATAAGTCTAATAGTAACACAAAAAAATAAAAAAGGAGGTAAATAAGCAATACGTATTTCTACTGAAAAAAAATAGGGTTTTTACTTAGTTTTGGGTTTTTTAGACAGGTTTTAATAGTTTTTATAGTTAGAAGATTTGTTTTTGTAATTCTATGATATGGTATCAGTTTCTTCAAAAACTATGAATATGCTAAATTGTAATGAGAGTTAAAATAAATATGATTTGGTAATGATGATCTTTTTTAAAAGTTAATCTCTTACTGTATAAAAGTTTTTATAAAAAACCAATTTTAGATTAAAACAAATTTAAAAAATATAGTAATGAAATTAAAGAGTCAATCTCAGTATTAATCACGAGATTTCGAGAAATTAAATTTGTAAATAATGGAAAGTAAAAAGAAAGAATTTGAAGGAATCGCCACAGTAAATAAAGATTTATTGGGTTTAAAAGTAGTTGAAGGAATAAAAAAAATACCTTGGACTATTGTTGGTTGTAGGGAAGGAGAGTTAGGAGTAGAATATCAGATTGAGTTTGCAGGGCTTACGAAAAAATGGATAAAGGGAAATGACCCTAATTGGTCAATTCATGAGGAAGATTCAGAATCAATAACTCAACAGGAACGGGATATAGCGAAATTAATAGATGACCGTATTATTGATAACATACCTGGATCTCTAGACGACTTTGAAAGTAATTTAATAGAAATGGCAGATATTCATGTTTCAAAATCAGGAGCTTGGACAGGTGGAGCATCAGACTGTGTAGCGGTTGGCGGATTTTCAGAAGAAAAAGTAATGCTCGTTCATGCTGATAGAACTAGCACGTTACTTGCAAAAAGGATAATTAATAAGGCGCCTATTATTTATTTGGCTTCTGAAGTTTTTTTTAAAGGTGGTGAAAAAGCAGTTAAGAATGGAAATGTTATAGAAATAATTAAAATGATTATCGAAGCTAAAAAAGAATTCAATGTTTTTAAGTCTAAGCAACTTGCAATATCTCCTGAAGGAAAAGTTTTTACAAGTTTTGTACCTAAGAGAAAAAAGAGATTCATAAATGGTTAGTTTATGGCCTATTTCTAGAGCTTTTATTTTAAATAATTTTGCTTGTTTTCTTTGTTTAATTAACAAAAAAAGAAAATTATACTTAATACTTAAAAAAGTAAAGCCTGTGACTTTAGTCACAGGCTTTACTTTTTTAATTTCATTTCTTTGTAAGGATAATAGATGTATTTTTCTACTAAAAATAAAATTAAAAAAATGAAATTATCAAGGTTGCTATTAGGGATAAAGTCACCAGAGAAGACTTTAGATTATTATATAAGACAGCTTGGAATGAGGTTGTTAGAGACTAAAACGTTTGAAGGGAAATCAAGATATGTTCTTAGTTTTCCTGATAATGTTAATACCGTTTCCTTAGAACTTCATCACGATATACTAAATAATGAAGAAGATGAGGTTTATGAAGAAACAGGATATGATAATTATTGGAAATATAGCTTGTTTGTAGATAATATTGAAGAGGTTTATAGATCTTTAAATCCTAAATTTGTAAAGGGAGTGCCTTTTCAGTTTAAAGATATTGGTTACTTGATGCATACAAGAGATACAGAGAATTATAGTATTGAGTACATTCAAAAATTTTTTAAAAATAACAGTACACCAACTACGACTATAGAATCTCTGCCACTTAAAGAAATACCAGTATTTGGGCTTATAACATTGAGAACAAAAGATCCTTTAAAATCAATTAAATTTTATGAACATCTTTTTGAGTTAAAACTTTTAGTAAGGATGTACGTAGATCATGGAAACGGAAGAGGGTTTACACTCTATTTTTTAGGGTCTAAGCATCTTCAGCCTCCTAATGAACTAGATCTAGATGCAATTGAAAATAGAGAGTGGATGTACCAGCAAAAAGAATCTTTTATTGAGTTACAGTATTATTGGGGGTCAGAACAAGATTTTAACTTGGAATATACGGATAGATCTGATAAAGCAGTAGGTTTAAAAGGGATTGTTTTTGAAACAAGTGATTTGAATGACGTCATTTTAAAATTAAGACGTTCAAATATTTCGACAACTAAACAAGAAGAGGAAATTTCACAAGAAAAAATTCTTTTTTTACGAAGTCCCGACAATCAAAAGATTATTATAAGAGAGGCTAGAGATTAAAATAGAAAACTAAAAAAAATACTACACTTAATAAATAATTCAAAACAAAAAAGAAAGGAGTTTTACTCCTTTCTTTATTAAAATACGAATAAAAACCCTTCTAAAATTTAATCGCCTTTTTAATTAATTCAAAACTTTTAATTAGTTTCTTAAACAAATACATTAGAGGAAAACAACACATTAACATTTAGAGTGAAAAGTATGAAGTTATGATGTTTTGTTAATATGAATAAACCTCAAAACGCATGCTCAAAGATGCGGTAATAAAATGAGGCTAAAAATAGATAGAGTTACTAAATAAAAATAGGATCAACCATTAAAAAAAAGAGGAAAGTACTATTTTTTTTTAAGTGTTTTCCTGTTAATTATTGGCTTTGTATATATTTAAATGATTATGCTAAAGAGGACAAACAAAGTTTAAGGAATGTAATTTTAATCAAAGCTATTACTAAGGCATTATGTGTATGCGGTTAAAAAATGTGGTGACAAAAATTAAAAGTTGTTTTCATTTTTATATGAGATTCATAGTACATTATAAAATTATTAATTGTATAGCTTTTCTATAAACCAAGTTGTTGGTAATCATTTATTTTAAGGGTTTTAGACCAAAAAAATTAATAGGTAGAAGAAATTTCAGAAGACTAAAACACACTAAAACGTTTTTAGATTCATGTGGTTTGCTATCGTAAGATTTTGTTAATGTTGGATCAATAAAGAAATAATTTATAAAGGGGAATTTCACTCGTAAAATTTAAAAAATGTAAATTCTTAAAATAAGATCTATATTTTCAATGTAACATTTTATTCAATAACTTTAATAAATTTAGTAAGTAGGTTTAATTAGTAAAATTATAATACTTAAAACATAATTAGTAGTTAATTTTTGATTTTGTAGATAGTTTTATTAATCGATTTTAATTATCGTTTTCTTTAATAAACGTGAAATATATTGCTGGAATTTATATTAAAATAATATTTTATTATAAATTGTAGATAACCAAATGAGTAAAATATGAAAATTAAGCTTAACGTAGAAAAATGTATAGAAATTGAAAAAGATGGAATTTTCAAAGAAAAAAAAGTGGAAGCATATTTATTAATAGTAACTTTAATACCGTCAGAAGAAGAAACTCAAGTCTACTTAGAAAATTCTCTTTTCAAGAATGCCATTTTTTTAGAGTACAACAAAGCGCATAAAAATAAGGATGGAGCTCTTGTTATTGATCAAAAAATAGAAGAAAAAAACAAAAAAATTTCAATTAGTGATGTATTTGAAAACAAAAAAATTTCTTTTAAAGCTTACAGTATTTCAAGATTGTTAGAGCTAAGGCAATTAATTTTAGATGCAGGAGGTTGTTTTATGAATACAGTAAGCGCTTTCAAAAGTCTTGAAATGGGCGAAGAGTATAATTTTAATAAGAAGTTAGATGCAGAGAACAAAACAGAAGCTTTTTTTGTTAAGGGAGTTTCATAGCTGTTTTTAGAGTTCTTATATTCTTGGAAACAAAT
Organism: Tenacibaculum profundi; assembly: GCF_057162725.1. Taxonomy (NCBI): domain Bacteria; kingdom Pseudomonadati; phylum Bacteroidota; class Flavobacteriia; order Flavobacteriales; family Flavobacteriaceae; genus Tenacibaculum; species Tenacibaculum profundi. Next base: position 1,145,782 of record NZ_CM169894.1, on the reverse strand, counting down.
GTAAAAAGCTCCCTAAGGAAGGAGCTTTTTGCGATTTGAAAAAGTATAATATTTAGTGGGATATATTATACAAGAATAGAACAGTTATATTACTTTAAACCCTAAAAAAAAGTGTTTTTATAATTTGAATCTAGCAGTTTACTTTTTTTAGTATTTTGAATATGAATATTCTTTTTTTATTATTTTATATATTGTTTTGGACTTAATAAAAAAATGACAAGAGAGTCATTACCTCCTTTGAATGTTGAATTGTTGTTTGTGTTTAATATTTTAGAATAGGAAAATAAAAATTATTTAAAAATACTTTAAGAGATTTTTTTTATCAGGTAGTAATTTATTTTGTTTTACTCTTTTTAGGGTTATTGATAATAAATGAAATTTTAGTTATTATTTTTCAAATGACTTTCAAAAAAATAAAAAATGGCAGGCTAAATTTTTCAGAATGGGAATTTTCTTTAACCTACCATTAATAACAAAAAGGATATCTTATATTGATACAACCCAACCTAATCTTATTAGGAAAGATATCATATTACAATTTTTCATTCGATGAATGATAGCTATAATACAATTTCAAATTTCTAATTATTATTCTGTTTTAATAGTTTTATTTTTTGAAATATCGTAAAATTGATTTGTATTATGCAATTTATTAATTGTATTGTTTTTGACCTTATAGATAACTTTTTAATGGTTACTCCTGTTTTGTTTTCAGTGTTCTTGCTGATTTCATTTTCTTTATTATTTAATTAAATTCAACAAATATGATTAATAGTTAACTACTCTGCGTATTAATCAAAAAAATAGGATGAATTTGATTAGTACGCAGTCTTTAATTTGAAAATAATTATTACTTCTTTGTGTTTTTTTTACTCAATTTTTTAGTGTTTAAAGAGTAAATCGTTTATAGCTAGAACAGCACATCCATTATAGGCAATAAAGTAAAATTCTTACTGATTAGATTTATTTTATGTTATTTTTCCTTGTAAAAAAATGATAACAATTATTGATCCTTAAAATTAGGTGTATGTGTTAAAAATCAAAATAAATATTAAATAGAGGAGTATTCATTGCACATTTAGTTCTTCTGATCAATAATTAAAATGCTGAAAGAAATAATATTATGAATCTAAAATAAAATATATAGAAAATAAAACGTTTACATTAATTACATAAAAAAAATAAATAACAAATAATGGATAATACAAGTAATAGTCAAATAATAGATGATATAAATAATAAAAAGGCAACTATAAAAGATTTGGTCAATCAATATGAACAAGGCTATATTACTCTGGATGATTATGTAGATATTATAAAGAGCGATAAGCTAATAAATGTTGTACAAACCTATAAAGACATAGTTTTTGGAGCAAGCACATTGGATCAAGCTTTATATGTTAGTGGTATTTTTAGTACGTCAGATAATTTAAAATCTTATGCAGAAATAAAAAAAGATATTCAGACATTAGCTTTTAAGGCCGCAGATAAATTTATTAAAGAAACCATAAAAAATGGAAAAATAAAAATAACGGATCCAGGTTTAATAAAAAAGTATATTGCTCCGTTAGTAGGAATTATGTTGGCAAAATTAGCAAGTGCTTTTACAATTGGAGCTTCACAATCTGTTGCTGATGGAATTAAGGATTTAGTAATGACCCTTACAAATACACATGGTAATTCTCTCCATGAAATTTCACAGCAAATGATTGGAGTACCTGATTTCAACGATGAAATGTTTACAAATGTAGCAGATGGAGTTAATCCTTTAGGCGATTTAGAGAGCAGTGATCTTTCAGATGTTCAAACTAGAGCAGGAATTGAGAATCCTGAGGAGATTTTTAAGAAACTTGGAGAAAATTTGCAAAATTCAACTGCCTGGGCAAATCAAGGTATAAGTGATTTTTTAATAGGAATTGTAGATGATGAGATGGTTAATGAAAATTTAATGGCTACCATGGGGGAGGCTGCCTTTAAAGGTTTAAAAGGAAATGATGCCATTAGTAGGAGAGCTGAAGCGAAGAGTAAAATTATTGGAGCTCTAGTAAGTGTTGTAAGATTTTACAACCAGCCAGCCATGGGACAGGCTAAAAATAAAAAGCATATTTTAGACAGTATTTTGAGTCCATATGATGCTGCAGTAAAAAAAATAGAGGAGTTTGAGGTTCAAATAAGATCTATTGTACAAGAGGAAATATCAAAATCTCCAGATGGTAAGCCACTTCCTGTAATTGAATTAAAGGTTTTAGAAAATGAAAATCCGCGCGCGGCTTTATTAAAGCATTATAAAAAAATACAAGAGCGTGTTAATTTAGTTCATGACCCTGGATATAAAGTAAAAATACAAACAAGAATAACCAATTCAGGTGTAATAAATAAATTAGCGGAGGTAAAACAAAAAATAAAGCAAATACCCGAAATCGATACCGCTATTAGTACATATCAAAAAATGCTGTTAGTTGATATGATAGCGAGTTCTAAAGAAGTTGTTTTTAGTAAATCAAATAGATGGAATGAAGGAAAAAGAATGTCACATAAGGTGTCTTTATTATTACGAGATAATGAATTGATTCCATCATCTGACCGTAAGGAGATCATTAAAGGATTAGGTCAGGGTGATCAAAAAAGGTTTGACGAATTGAAAAAGAATTATAATGATTACTCAGTGTTGGTCAATAAACTCAAATTACATCCACAAAAATATGTCATAGGTAAAGTAGTAAAACATGATATGGATAGAAGTGGGTATTTATGGAAATTAGAACATAAAGGAGGACAACCTAATAAAGAGGTTATAGAAGATTGGGCTGAAAATATAGCAATATCAGAAGTTAAAAAAGAGTTTTTAGCTGTTCCTAAAACATCAGGGAAAGCAGGAGTAGGTAGTACTGTTATTGGCTTAGATAGAGCAGATGAGTTTAGAGAGAATTATGTGCAAAAAAATAAGAAAATAGCTGCTGATATTCTGAATATTCAATATGATACAAGAGGAAAATTAGAGCAAGAAATAGAAGAAGAATTAAATAATGGAACAATTAGCTTGAGCGATCTTGAAGAACAAGTAACTTTATTAACCTACGATCAAATTATGAAAAAATTGCAAAATGAAGTGAAAAAATCTCAAGCGACAGCTAGCCATGCAGTTGATACGGTTAATAGAGTTGTTTTAGACTTGACAATAAAAAGTAATAATTTGGAAGATCAAGTTGAATTATTGAAATCAAAAGTAGGTGCAAATTCAGATAGAAGAAAATCTCTATAAGGAAAAAATAACTTTTAGTCTTTAAACTGAAATAGTTTAATTATAGCCCCTTTATAATCTAAATAAAGGGGCTTTTTATAATCAATAACTACTAATTTAAGTGTGTGAAATTATTGTACTATCGATTGCTTTTGTATGTAATAAATATTTTTTCTGTTTTGAAAATAATTCTAAAAAACAATGATATCTGAATATGTTAGATTAGTGTTTATAAAAAAATAAAAATACTAGCGTCTTATATAACGCATTAAACGGTTATAATAAAAAAGAAAGTGGTACTGAAATCTATTATTAAGAGTGCAGTCCAGAAACAAATTTAATATGAATTTATATTGTTGGTAATTAGTTGTCTAAAATAAAAGCTACGCATTGATCTAAATGAAAATATCAATTTCACGTATTGGTTAAAGCATTGTTTATTAATTGTTTGTATTTTGTCTGCCGATTTATAACTAATGTTGTTGTATTACCTAGATGTTAATCTAAATAGGAGTTGATAACTTGGTACAATGGTCAATAGTCTTCAATAGTTTTTATACATTCAAGTTTGACTTGGTATTTTTCATTTATTATAAACTCGTTTATATAATGGATATTTCTGTTCAATTTTTTTCATAATTTTTTCGATTTTTTGCATAAAGAATTAGTTTGTTAATACTTTTAAACATGTACTGTTTATTTATATTTTGAAGATAATATAAAACGCATTAGTAGTGATAATTTCTATAAGACTATAGTTATAAAAATGATATTTATACTCAGCTTTTTTGAAGCCTTTAGTATGTTCGTCTTTTCTTCACAAAAAATAATCTTTTTATTTTATATTTAGCAAATAAGGCTTAGTTTTTATTATTGGGTAATTCTTTTTCAAAGCTTGGCATACTTTCACTTTTAAATGATTTCATAAGTTTTTATATTAAAAAAATATCATGTGGAATTTATATAACTAATTTTTTAATATCATCTTATTGGCGGAATTTATTTAAAACAAAAGCTGCGTATTAATCTGAATACCGTACTTGTTTTTAAGTATTGGTTAATACGCAGGCCCCTTCTCTTATATCGCTAAAGTATTTAAATTATTCATTCTACGAAATAGGTTCATTACTGAAAAGATATAGGTATTATTCATGAGGTAGGTATATAAATTCTAGGTAGCGTTATTAATATAAATTTATAACCAACAATACGATACTTACTATTTATCAACCTCTTAATTTAAGTGTTTTTTGAATTTAAACTTTATTTAAACAATTGATATATCAAGTGATTTATGAGTATTTTTTGTTGAGGTGTTGTATCATAATATTTTGAAGTATAAATAGAGCTATTTTCATAAATACTTGGACTGTAAAGGTAAGTCAGTTGTAGGTGCAGTGAGGTATTTTTGTGATCAGAAAAATAAACAATATAAAAATGACAAAACAAACATCCCCTATTAAAAGTGAAGACAAACCAACAATCAAGGTAAGTGTTGAACAAATCGTAAAGGATATTAATAACAAAAGTGCTACAATATGGCATTTATCTTACCAACACAATAAAACAGGTCATGTGTCTAAACAACAATTTGAAGATGTACTTACACATCCGAACTTAAATCCACAAATTGTACCTTTCGACCTAAGAGTTAATCTGTATAAATCATTGGTTTTAGATAGCTATGTTAAAGGTATTCAGGAAGATTTAAAAATTGAAGCCAAAGAAGGTTATATAAAGCTTAGTAAAAATATCCAAGAGTTGACTTTTAAAACAGCTCATAAGTTTATAAATGAAATTATTTATCATGAGAAAATTACTTTGACAGATAAAGGAATACTAAAAAAATATTTAGCCCCATTGCTGGGTAAGATGTTGGCTAAATTACTTAATTCTTTTACAATTGGAGCTTCCAATGCTATTGGAGATGGGTTGAAGGATCTTATCATGACAACAACAGAAACACATGGTAGTTCTTTACATGAAATTTCACAACAAATGATTAAAATACCTGATTTATCAGATTTAGTAGTTGATGAAGAAGAAGAAGGAACGGCTAATTTAGTTATTGATGAAGAACTTGAATTACATGACGTTCAAACACGAAAAGAGGTTAAGGATTTTGGAGATATTTTTGTGAAACTCGGAAATAACTTGCAGAATACACCGAAATGGGCTGACCAAGGTATAAGTGATTTTCTTATTGAAATTGTAGATGATAACATGGTTGAAGAGAATATATTGGCTTCTGTAGGAAAGGTTAAATATGATAAAATGACTTCAATAGAATTAGATAAAGAAAAGACCAATGTAAAAAGCGCTCTAATGGGGATGATGGCTTCTGTTATGAGATTTTGGAGTCAACCAGCAATTAAAAAAAACACGAAAGAAAAGACTGTTTTTGATGCAGTTTTGAGTCCTTATGAGGCAGCTTTTGATAAGTTAAACGAGAGTAGGGCGATAATGATGGAAATTATCAGAGAAGAACTGTTAAAGGACGTTAAAGGGAATCCTATTTCAAGTCCAACGCCTAAAATAATAGAGCCTGAGAGTATAATTCAAACAGAAGATCTTTTTAAAAGTTTTATTGAAGAACAATCGGACTCAATAAAAGCGTATGCTAAAAGAGCAAATGAAGCGCATTACATAAAACAGATAAAAGACAGAATTGCGGAATCTAAAATATTGGACGCGGTAGATCAAGTTGCTAAACTACTCGAAGGAGTAAGTCCTGTTAATGAAAAGCCACTTACAAAAATACTTTTAGCAGATATGATAGCCACTTCTAAAGAGCCTATCTTTGAGAGATCAAACCGTTGGAATGAAGGAAAAAAATTTTCAAAACCACTAGCGGCATTATTGAAAAGAGAAGGATTATATCCAGAAAAAGGGCGTGATGAAATTATAAAAGGATTGAGTACGACTCAAGCAAAAAAGTTCAAAGAATTACAGAAGCAATACAATAATAAAAATGTTATAATAAATAAGCTTAAGCTACATCAACAAGATCGTGTTATAGGTAAAGTTATAAAACATGACGAAGATAGAAGTGGATATAAATGGGCCTTATTAAAGGATAAGGATGTAAGCAGATGGGCTGATAATTTAGCTATTTCAGAAGTTTTTGGAACTGATTATTTAGCAGTTCCGAAAGGTACGCTTGCAGGAAGAGGTAGTACTATAATCAGTTTGGATAGAGCAGAACAGATTCGTCATAAATTTATAAAACCTTATATAGATATTGCTGAAAGAATTGAGGGAATAGAGCTCAATAGCTCAAAACTGTTAAACAGGAAACTTGATAGGCTTAATAGTTATGATAATTCGCAAAAGAAACCCATGGCTGCAATTGTAGATGATTTATCAGAAGATATGGACAATGTTAAGGATCATATTTATCATACAGATAAGTTAATCCGAATGATATACAACTTTGAAATGGATAGAGCACAAAAAGAAGCAGAAACACAGAAAAAAGAGAATAGAAAATCTATTTAACAAAAAATCAATAAAAAATGTTTAAATGTCCTTTATTTTATATAGAGGACATTTTTCTTTTATGATAATAAAGAAATAGTTGTTTATTACCACTTTTACACAAGTACTTAATTGTATACTCAAAAGAAAAAGTTGAAAAAAATACAGTTATTAAAATATGATTTCGTTACATATTTAAAACTCTAAATACCATACATAAAACCAAATTGATGAAAAAGTATCCTATTCCAGGTATAAATTTACCTTTTTAACAACTAAAACTTTATATGTATTAAATTATTTCTTTAGTATCTTTTTTTTGATTTTATAATACCCATAAAGAGAATAGCGCACAAATTAAGTTGTAAGCCTATTTTATATGAATTATTGGTATATCTGAAGAAATCTACTACGTTTGGATAGTGTTGAATGTATTAATTTTTTTCAATTCCTAATTGGGGTAAAACTGCGCACTAACGTTTTTAAAAGAAAACAGTATTATGAAAAGTTTGGTTAATACGCAGTAAAACAAAATAGAGTATCAAATATAAAAAATATAAACGAAATAATTAAGCAATGTAAATGAAAAAAAGAGTAAACATTTATTAGGTAGGATGTTGCTATAAGAAGTAATGAACGATTGTTCTCTTATATTAAAAAAAGCTTAATAAATTGTTCAAACAATAATAATGTTAAAGGCTTATCTTCACATCTATCATTACTATAATATTTCTTAAATAACTTCTAGTGCGGACATAATTTAGTGGGATTGAAATTAATAGTAAAAAGCATAACAATTAATAAAGAAGGATAAAAAATAGGTAAGATTAAACAGTTAAAGAAATAAACAATACATTTGGTGTTAAATTATTCGTACGTTAATCTTTAATAACTTAAACGGAACAAATTAAATCAATTATAAATTAAAATCATGGGTACAAAAGTCGCCATTATCTTTGTGATGCGTGTTAATAATAATATCAAAAAGTTTCGACCTATAAATTTAACAAGATTATTTAATTATGGGGTTTAATTTTTTTAAGTTACTTCAATACTTAGTAAAAGAAGTTGTAATGGTAGTCATAGGGATTTTAATTGCTCTTCAAATTAATAATTGGAATGAAGATAGAAAAGTTGATATAGAAGAAATTAATATTTTAAAAAATCTTTTTGAGGATTTGAAAAGTGCCAAAAAGCAGTCGGAAAATTTTGCATTGCAAGAAGAAAAGCTAAAAAGGTCATTGTTTTTAGCTTTGGGAAAAACAGAATATGGATTTCAAACAGATTTTAATAAGTTTATTAACGATTCAATATTTTATGAACTATTATGGAATTTTGAAGCACGTGTACCTGTAATTAATTCTTATTCAGATGTTAAAAATACAGGGAAATTAGGAATTATTAAGAATGGGGGAATTCGTAGAAGTTTTACAGCTCTTGAGTTAAATATAAATAGTTTAAAATTTTTTATTGAAGACCGTTTAACGGTACAACAGCTTCGTGTAGATAAGATAGCTATAAACAATGTTAATTTTGTTAGGTTATTACATTCACAAGATCCTCAATTTAATATAAGCAATGAAATTAAAAATAACTATCAGACAATACTTTCAGATCAAAAAATAAGAAATGTTTTAGCTGCTAAATTAGAGTTAACAAATAAAATTATTAATTACAGATATGACTTGTGTGACGAAATACAAAAACTAATGAATTTATTAAATCTTGAAATAAGATCCAGAAACATATAATAATTACAATGAAACTCAATATAATCAAAGAATATTTTTTTTAAAAAAATATAAAAAATATAAATAAAAGATAAATTGGGTAAAAACTGCGCATCAACACTTTGGGGGGGTATAGTTATAAGTTTGGTTAATACGCAGTAGAACACTAAAAGTTATTTAAATATACAAAAAGTTTTGAAAATCAGTGCTTTATTTTTTAAAAAATATATTTTTTTAGAATTCATGTATTTATTTAATGATATATATGTTTGAAGTGGCACATCAAAGTAAAGAAATAAGTATATTTCTTTTTCTAATAATAAACAGATAATGTTTAAAATTCAAGAGGAGAAATAATTAACGATTATTTCTCCTCTCTAAAACTAATTAAATTAATTTAACAATGAAAACTTTTTAAATATACACCAAGATTTAATTAAAATATTATTTTTTTGATGGATGTATTATTTTTAAAGATGAGTATAATGTATTGATTGTTAATGCGTTGTTTTTTTTTGGGTGATGTTTGTATATTAATAAATAATTATTTTTGATTACTTTTTTTATGAATTCAATTAGTATTCTTCAAGAAAACCTAATTTTTATGATATTATAAAATGATGGTATTAATTATAAATTTTGAGAAAGATATTCGAAAAAAATAATCAAAGAATTTCAGAGGTTGATTTTATTAAAAACTGCGCATTAATTTAATTCTTGATGTAGTTAGAAGTTCGGTTAATACGCAGAGAATTTAAAACAATATAAAACACTAATTATCCTTAAAAATAGGATCGTAGCTTCTAAACAAATATAGTTAAATAGTCTGATAATTAGATTAAAACTTTCTTTTTTTTAATCTTAATTGAAAATTTTATGAGTTGTATTATTGTAGTCTTCTTTTAGCATATAGGATATAAAAGAAGGTTGTAAAAAGGTGAAGTTAATTTAGCGTTGTCTTGTTAAGAAGATCTGAAAAAACTAAATAATATAAAAATATCACAATAGAACAAGCTTATTTAGTATAAATAATACTTGTAAAAGTATTATATTAGAAAGCATGAATGAACTTCTTCAGAAAAAAAATCTTTTATTTTTTTAAAGATTAAGCTTAGCTCATGTATTATGACTCCTACTAAACCAAACAATATTCTAAAAAATGGAAAACTACATTGAAGAAAAAGACAAAAAACTTAACAAATTAAAAATAGAATTACCTTATAATTTAGTAACGAAGAGAGTAAATATAGAAATACAAAAACGTAATTTATTTTTATTATTCTCTTTAACCATAATTATTTTGTTTACTAGTCAAGTTTATAACTTATCATTGCACGGAGCAAAAAAAGATACCTCAAGAATTATATTATCAGAAGCATATGATAAGAGTCATATGATGAATTTGGAATATATACTTAATTCATCAATTTTAGTAAAACTTTATAAAGGCTTATCAGAGCAGTTAAATTTCAATCTAAGAATAGAATCGACTCCTATGATCTCTAAAGAAGATAATAAAAAGCAAGACCTATCTGGATTAGAATCAAATCATAAATTAACTTATATGACAATTTGCTATGTTATATTTTTTTTTATTTATGGAGTTTATAATTTAATAATAGCAAGAAAAAAAAAAACGAATAAGAACAAAGAGCAGTTTATTCATAGTTTAATTATTTTAATGTCATTATTTTATATTTCAATTTTTATTAGTCTTTTAACAAAAGTAACCACAATCAGTGTAATTTTCATAATTATAGGATTTCCTCTATTACTTGTAGCTCTTCACTATACTTACTGCTGGACATTTAAAAAGATGATAGCCAAAAAGGAATTAGAGAAGCCTTCAAAAGAAGAAAAAAATACAATAAAAAAATTAGAGAAAGAACTATTGATTAAACAAAAAGAAGAGGGAGCTAAAGAACGTAAACGAATTTCAAATGAGCTACAGAATGGTATTTTAAGCGAACTATTTTGTAATTGTATGACGCCTAATTTAAGAGGTTTTACTGTAAATCAGAGAAGAGAGCGATATCAAGATTTTCTTAATAAGTTACATCAAGTAGAAAAAGAGATTAGAGAATTGCCAGATAAATTAAGCTTAAACTTAGAAGAAGACGAAATTGATTTTGAAAGAATAATTGATCGTTTATTTATAGAGGAAAATTTCTCAATAACATTCGATTACAAACTTGATATCGATAAAAGTATTAGTTGGAAAAATTATAGAGAAGTTGATTTAGTTAATGTGTATAGAATTATACAAGAAGCTATACAAAATATTATAAAACACGCTTTGGCTAAAAAGGTTCTTATTACGATAAAGAAAAATAATAAAAGTGTAAGGATTGAAATAAAAGATGATGGCGTTGGTTTTGATATATCTAAATTAGAAATTTCAAAAGGAATTGATAGTATTAAATCTAGGGCTAAGCGTTTAAATGGTTTTATTGAAATTATTTCAAAAGTGAAGGAAGGAACAAGTTTGAGTATTGATATTCCATATGTATTTAGTGAAGTACAAGCTATGGTTTAATATTTTTATTTTGAATACAATTAGTTTAGTTCGTAGAAGATAAATGTTTCTTTGTATATTTTAGGTTATTTAAAATAAAAATATACAAGTGTTAAGGCTATGGTTTTAATGATTATTGAGAACAAAGTTATTCAATCGTACATAACAAAAAATAACTGAAAATTTTTTAGGGTTAATATAAATGATTAACTTTACAGAGAATATGATCAAAAAACTTAAAGACAAAAAAAATAAACGAATATTTAGTTTTAACTTCCTCGTTTTCCGAAATCAGTCGGACAAATTTATTCCCCCTGCGTCATAGTTAAGAAATCCAGATAGAGGCATAATTTTTGAACTTTAATTAACAAAAATATAGGCATTTGCTTGTAATTTTTGATTATGCTTTCGCTCTTTGTTCTAAAGAGGGTATTAGATCTACTATAAAATAAATAAACATGAAATTTTATCAAAAAGCACTTTACTTATTGGCAATTGGGGTCACGTCTAATATGCATTCACAAAGCAAAAAACCAGAAAAACCAAAAATTTCCATAGGGGGGGCACTTCGGTTCAATTATAATTTTTCCTCTTGGAAAGCAGGGCAAAAAAAAAGAGGAGGTGATTTTGGTTTCGATATGTTTAGAATTAATACTAAAGCAGATTATAAAGATTTAAAATTAAATGTTGAGTATCGTTTTTATTCTGAAGATTTTGGAGGAGGGATGCTTAAACAAGGTTGGATAGGTTATGATTTTAGTAAAAACACTAATTTACAAATAGGTTTAACACAGGTTCCATTTGGTATAACACAATATAATTCACATAACTGGTTTTTCGGAATCAATTATTATGTAGGATTGGAAGATGATCATGATATGGGAATCAAATACACTCATAAAAATGGTAATTGGGAATATGCTTTGGCTTTTTTTAAAAATTCGGAGGAGTTAAGGTTTGGTAACAATTCTGATATTTCGAATAGTAGGTACTCTTATGATGTAGCTTCCATTGATTTAGACGGGAATGGTTCTTTAGATATTAGAAATAAAGAAATTAATCAATTTAACGTTAAAATAAATTATTTAATAGAAGCATCTAAAGCAAAACATAAACTAGGAGTCTCAGCACAATATGGAGGGCTTTATAATTTAGATACAGAGAAAAATGGGAATCATTTAGCCATGGCTGCACATTACGAATTGAATATAGCTCAATTTGATGCTAAAGCGCAGGTTTCATTCTATGAATATAATACAGAAAATCTTAAAAAAGAGCCAGATAATATTATTGCTATGACTGCTTACGGAGCCCCTTATTTAGTAGCCTCGAAGGCTACTACATATACTTTTGGAGTAGGTTATGTAATACCAATTAAGAGAAAAATGATTTCTAGTATTCAAATTTATAATGATTTTGGATATATTGATAAAGCTGTGAAAAATTTTAATGATTCTATGATGAATGTTTTAGGGGTACTAATTAATTCAGGAAATGTATATACATATATAGATGTTGCCTCTGGAAAAAATCAACCATGGCTAGGACCAGTATGGACAAATGCACTAGCTGACGGGTCAATAAATGCTAAATGGGAAACACGTTTTAATATTAATATTGGATACTATTTTTAAAAAATATAAATTATGAATCAACAAATAAGAAGTGATGAAAAAACATTCTTTGGAATTAAAGCAAATGGACCTGTTTTTATAGTTTCATTACTTATTGTTTTAACTCTGGTGATAACTACGCTAATTGTTGGTAAACCTATGGAAAAATGGTTTTCTGATACTCAAAATTTTGTAGCAAATAACGTAGGGTGGTTCTTTATCTTATTAGTAAATGGGTTGTTAATCTTTTCTCTTTTTTTAGGTTTTGGGAGGTTTGGAAACATTCGAATTGGAGGAGATCAAGCCAAACCAGAATTTAGTAAAATGGGATGGTTTTCCATGTTGTTTAGTGCAGGAATGGGAATAGGCTTATTATTCTGGAGTGTAGCTGAACCAATTTTTCACTTTAAAAGTAATCCTTTTCTTGATGATTCAGGGAATAAGGTAGCAGCAGCCAAACAAGCAATGGGGGTTACTTTTTTGCATTGGGGAGTTCATGCTTGGGCGCTTTATGCAGTTGTAGGTGTTGCATTAGCTTTTTTTACGTTTAACAAAAAATTACCATTAACTATAAGGTCTATTTTTTACCCTTTATTTGGCGAAAAAATTCATGGACCAATAGGAGATATAATCGATATCATATCAGTCATAGCTACTTTATTTGGTTTAGCGACATCACTTGGATTAGGTGTACAACAGATTAATGCAGGTTTGGAATATCTATTTAGTATTGAAAATAGTGTCACAGTACAGGTAATTTTAATCGTAGTAATAACTCTTTTTGCAACATTGTCTCTAATTTTGGGAATCGATAAAGGAATTCGGTTATTAAGTGAATGGAATATGCGTCTTGCAATATTTTTACTACTACTCGTTCTATTTGTTGGGCCAACATTATTTCTATTAAAAACATTTGTTCAGAACATAGGTCATTATATTTATGAGTTTTTTGAGTTAAGTTTTTGGACAAATTCCTACAATGGCGTTGGTAAAGAAAAAAATTGGCAAAATTCATGGACAGTATTTTATTGGGCTTGGTGGATTTCATGGTCTCCATTTGTAGGCATATTTATAGCAAGAATTTCTAAAGGAAGAACTATTAAAGAATTTATTTTAGGAGTTCTTTTAGTACCAACATTATTGACTTTTTTATGGCTTTCTGTATTTGGAGGAAGTGCTATATATCAAGAATTAATTGGAAACTCAACCATAACAGAAGCGGTCAATAACAACGTAGCAACTGCAATATATTATTTGTTAGAGCAATATCCTTATACCAAATTTGCTTCTGTAGTAACGGTTATTCTTGTAGCGAGTTTTTTTGTAACTTCATCGGATTCTGGATCATTTGTAGTTGATATGTTAACTTCAGGAGGAAGACACGATGCTCCAAAGGGGCAAAAAATATTTTGGGCTACGATTGAAGGACTGATAGCTTCGATTTTGTTAATAGGGGGAGGATTAACAGCTTTACAGACAGCTTCAATACTTACAGGTGTTCCTTTTGCCATAATAATTATTGTCATGTGTTTTAGTTTTTATAGGTCTCTTACTGAATATAAAGAAGAACAAGAAAAAAAAAATAAAAATTGAATTTCGTGTTTCTAAAATAGAAATTACTTTTTTTTGTTTTTGATACTTTAAATAAAAATAAAGTTAGTTACATAACTAAGTTATCTTTATTTTAAACGATAGAGATATTGTTAATATCTACTTGTAGTAAATGATTAAAAGCAAAATGAAATATGGAGCAAACAGGAGTAACAGTTTATTTTTATATTCCCCAAAAAGTAACAATTCTTGATGTTAGTGGTGTTTTACAAGTATTTGAAGAAGCGAAAAGACTGGGCTTTGGTTATCATTTTAATTTTGTCGGTAGCCAGTTAGTTGTGGAAAGTTCTTCTGGGTTAACAATCTCTTCATTAAAAGATTTTAGAGAAACTAATCCATCAGAAAATGATATTATTTTTATATCAGGTTCAAACACATTTCAAATGTTTGATAGTTTTGAAGATCAAGCTTTTTTTGAATGGATAAATAAAGCCAATTGTAAAAAAACAACTATTTGTAGTATTTGTAATGGAGCTTATCTTTTAGCAAAGGCGGGACTACTAAATGAAAAGGAGTGCACTACTCATTGGAATTTTATCGAAAAGCTACAAACTTACTTTCCGCTTTTAAAATTGCAAAACGGTATATTATTTAACAAATCAGATAATATTTACACCAGTGCAGGAGTAATTACAGGTATTGATTTAGCATTATTTTTAATTGAAGAAAGGCATGGTAAAATGATTGCAAATAAGATAGCAAAAGATTTGGTAGTTTATAAAAGACGGCATTCTAAAGATGAACAGGATAGTGTATATTTACAGAATAGAAGCCATCAAGATGAAAAAATCCATATTGTTCAAGATTGGATTATCCATAATTTAGAGAAATCATCAACAATTCAATCTTTATCAGAATTAGTGCATATTAGTCCCCGTAACTTAACTCGCACCTTTAAGAAACAAACAGGTGTAACGATAGCTGAATATAGGACAAAGTTGAGAGTTGAAAAAGCGAAAAGTTTGTTAAGTAACTCCGACTATAAAATTGACTATATAGCTAATTTATGTGGTTATAAAACATCCAAGCAGCTTAGAGTTATTGTTGAAAAGTATTACGATTCTTTGCCTTCTAAAATTAAAAAAAGAATGTCCTAAAACGATTATTGATTGTCCTTTTTACTTATGTATAACCAAAATATCTTTGGTGTCAATAATTAAATAACATGACATGAAAAATAAAAAAGTGTTACTATTGCTTGCCCAAGGCTTTGAAGAGTATGAAGCAGCAGTTTTTACAGATGTAATTGGTTGGAGTAGAGTATTAGGAAATGAGCCTGTTGAAATGGTTACAACAGCATTAAAATCTGAAATTAAGTGTACTTGGAACTTAAAGGTTAGGCCAGAATTAGATTTTGATAATGTTGATGTTAAAGATTTTGATGCGATAGCTATACCTGGTGGTTTTGAAGATGCAGGGTTCTATGATGATGCTTATGATGAAAGATTTCTTAATTTGATTAGAGAATTTGATAGAGAAAAAAAAGTTATCGCAAGTATTTGTGTTGGAGCCTTGCCGATTGGTAAATCGGGGGTGTTAAAAGGAAGAAAAGCAACTACATATGATTTAAGTAATGGAGTAAGAAGAAAGCAGCTTGTCAGTTTTGGAGTAATCATTCAGGACAAACAAATTGTAGTTGATAGAAATATTATTACATCTACTGGTCCAGCTACAGGATTGGATGTTGCATTTAAATTATTGGAAATATTGACGTCTAATAAAAACGTTGATAAGATTAAAAAGCTTATGAGATTTACAATTTAATAGTGGTAATTTCGTCATGAAAAATAATGAAAGTTTGCCTAATATAGTTATATAGGTTAAAAAATAACTGAAGAAGCTTATCTAAGCTTCTTTTTTTGAAATAGGTTTGTGTAAAATAGAAAAAGGCTCTTAAGTACAAGTATCTCTGATATAAATTTCATTTCTAAGTAAGAAATAGATTATTCTTTAGAGCTCTCATATGATTTTTTATCAACTACTTTAAGATTTTATTCTATTCTAAATATACTTCTTTTTAAATTTTAGCTAAATCTAAGTTACATTTATGATAAAATAACGACAAATAAGAGAAATGTATAGCAACTTAAATTGCATGCTTTATTTTTTTTAATAAACTGTAGTATTGAATTTTAAAATATTATATGTTTTAAATATATTGAAAATGAAAGATTATTTTGTTTTGCAATACAAAATGCTTAATAGAAAAATAACTGAATTTGGTATGTCAGTTATAATGGCATACTCAATTTTATTGATAGGCTTTTATTATTTATCACAATATATTATTGCTTTAGATAGGGGGGGGAGCTATTTGTATCTTTTTTTAGCAACTATTTATGTATTCGCGCAGGGAGAAGGTAAGCGAAATGATTTTTTAAAACTGATTTTCAATTCATATAATTACTATAGAATCAGAGTTTTAGAAAATTTTATTTTAAGCTTTCCTTTTTTAGTTTTTTTAATTTACAAAGGTTTTTTTATTCATGGCTTAGTTTTAATTGCTATAGCTGTATTTTTAGCTTTTTATAGTTTTGCTATCAATACTAATTTTATAATGCCAACACCTTTTGGAAATAAGCCTTTTGAATTTACAATAGGTTTTAGGAAAACATTCCTCATTTTATTGGGTACTTATTTTTTAACTTATATGTCGGTTTCAGTGGAAAATTTCAATCTTGGAATATTTTCAATTATTTCAGTAGCATGTGTTTGTTTAACCTATTATTTTAATCCCGAAAAAGATTATTTCGTCTGGAGTTTTAATCTAGACCCGAAAGAATTTCTAGTCTACAAAATTAAAACAAGTATTTTATTTTTTGCCTTACTAAGCATGCCTGTTGTTTTGATTATAGTTTTGTTTTTTTTTGAAAATATTTTAATTATAATAGGTTTTTGGTGTCTCTCTTTCGTCTATTTGATAACAGTAGTTTTAGCAAAATACTCGGTTTACCCCAATAAAATGCATTTACCACAATTATTTTTGATATTACTTAGTCTTAAGTTTCCTCCAACGTTACTAGTCATAATACCTTACTTTTACTTTCAATCAATTAAAAAATTAAATTTAATTTTAAATGATACAAATACATAAATTATCTAAAAAATATGGTAATAAAGTAGTTATCGATTCCGTTAATATGAAATTTAAAAAAGGAAAAGTCTATGGAGTTGTTGGAGAAAATGGTGCAGGTAAAACTACGCTTTTTAATTGTATTGCTGGTTTAGAAAGTTATAAAGGAAGTATTTCATCGGATATAAAAAAATTAAAGGATCATGTAGGGTTTTTATTAACAGATCCGTTCTTTTTTTCTAAAATAACAGGGGAAGAATATATTCGATTACTTACCAACGCTAGAAATATTAAAATTGAAAAAATTGAAGATAAGAATATTTTTGACTTACCATTAAATGAATATGCTTCAAATTATTCGACAGGGATGAAAAAGAAATTAGCATTAACTGCAATTCTTTTACAGAAAAATAAAGTATTTATTCTTGACGAACCATTTAATGGTGTTGATATTCAAAGTAATATTATAATAATTGAGTTGATTAATGAGCTAAAGAATTTAAATAAGATAGTAATAATTTCATCTCATATATTTTCAACATTATCAGAAACTTGTGATGAAATTTTTTTACTAAAAAAAGGACAGGTAGTAAAGAAGGTAAACCGAAAAGATTTTGAAGGGTTACAAAAAGAAATGAAAGAATTTACTATTGGATCAAGAATACAAAAAATAGGTTTGGAATGATAATATTGAGTGATAATAATAGCGGTTGTTTTAGGTTTTTGCTATAGAATACATTAGGATGATATTTTTGAGTTTTTAATTTAAGTTTTTGATAAAAAGTAGTTTAATAATAAAACTGCGTATTATTTTCTCACCAGATCTTATTAGAGATAAATAGTTAAGAAAGTTTGGTTAATACGCAGTATCCCTAAATTATTTAATCAAAATTATATAAAAAAAACACAATAAAAAATAGAGGATACTACTTAAAAAACTGTGAGGTTTAACCATTATAAGATCTAGTATTTGACATTACTTATTCTTTGCTATAAGAAGGAAGTGGTACAACTTAAAAAAGTAAAAACCTTAAAAAAATAAAAATATTTTCAAGTAAGGAATAGAAAATACCCACAAGATACTTAATGAATAAAACAGAATCTTAAGTATTATGAAAGCTTGATTATTAAATTAATAACAGATAATTTTTTAGTATTAATTACATTATATTTTTGTTGTCAACATAAAGTAAAAACAGAAACTTATAAAAAATAAGTCAGCTTCTGATAAGTTATTACATATAAAAGCTGATGAAGAAAAAAATGGAATATTTTAGGATGAAAATTGTTGAAAAATTTTTAAGTAATTATTTCTGAAAAACCTCCAAATCAAGTACCTCCTTTATATGTCCATAAAAACGAAGATGAACTTTTTATATATTAAAAGGTAACTATACTTTTAATTTTGGGAGTAAAAAAATAGATGTGAAGCAAGGGGACTTTATCAAATTACCTAAAGGAATTACATATAATTTTACTAACACTGATACGCTGCCTGATATTACCATTAGTACTATTACTCCAGGAGGATTTGAAAATTTTTTTAATGAAATTTCAATAGCATCAAAAAAAATAATTTAAAGAAACAAAAAAGCTACTTTAGTAGCTAAATATGGAGTTTCGTTTGTTAAATAAATACTAAGAAATTTGTGCGATTGCCTTAAAATTTTAAAATTAAATTTTAGATTTTTTACAAATCATAAATTTAAGTAGGATCAGAGCGTGCTAGGTCAATCAAATTGTTTATAAAATTAACTAACTCATTAGGCCTGCGTGGTTAAATAAATACTACCTTTGAAGGTAGAAGGGTTAATTGTTATTTAGTTACCAAAAAATGAAAAACGCATTATTGATTTTATCATGTCTAATCAATCTAGGATGTAAACAGGAAACCAGAAAAAATACTTTTAAAATTGAAATTGATTCTTCCTCAAAACAAGAAGTAGTCCATAAAAAAAGTAGGCAGGTTGAAAAAGTAAAAGAAGAAGAAATAGTTAAAAATGAAAAATTATTTGATCCAAAAAGTTTAGATACACTTTTGTATTTTAAAGATTCTCTATTAGTTAGTTTGAAAAATACAGATTCACTTTATATACCCGATCACTATTTTGAATCAAAGTTCTTGGACTCATTAATTGCTATTAATGATAATGATTATGAAAAAGAATTAGAGATAGAAAAATATCTTTTAAAACTGAATGAAGATTATGCCAAAAGGGATTCTTTAGGGTTGCATTTAAAAATAAAAAATGGAGGATGGAAGTTAATTTCTTCAAACGTTGACGTCTATCAATTAAATATATTCGAATATTACTTTGAGAAATATGGATTTTATGCTATTCGTACACAATGGGGAGAAGGTAATGGTTATAAATTAATAAATGAAAATGACGGGAAAGAGCTGAATTTATTTGGTAGACCTTATTTTTCTAATAAGGGAAATTATCTAATATCTGTAAGCGTGGACATTGAAGCTGGCTATAGTAGAAATGGTTTCCAACTTTTTAAAAATAATAATGGAAATTTAAAGGAAATAGGTTTTTATGAACCCGTAGGTTGGGGACCTAGCGTTGCCAAGTGGGTTAACGATTCAACAGTGATTTTTAAAAATGAGACAGTTGAATTTAAGGACGGTCTCATGAATAATATCTACTTTTATTCGAAACTGAATATTAATAATATCGATTAAACTTATTTTTTAATTTACATATTTATATTTAACTAGTAGTAAGTAAGCTTAAGCTGTTACCTCATTATAAGAGTTTAAACTTAAGTAATATGATTTGAATAACGATTAATAAAAAAGAAAGGAGTTAAAAAACTCCTTTCAGTTTAAAATACGAATAAAAACCCTTCTAAAATTTAATCGCCTTTTTAATTAATTTAGAATAATTGTTAGCTATGTAACTAAAGTCGCTAGGAGACAGCTTCGTAATAACTTTCGAAGATTGAAAAGTATGAAGTTGTGATGTTTAGTTAATACATTAGTACCTCAAAACGACATGGTAAAGATTAATAAATAAAATGAATAGTAAAATAGGGGATTATACTGAAAAGAATATAGATCAACCATTAGTAAGATAATAGAAAAGCCCTTGTTATACTGTGTATGTCAAATAGTATAATTACTTAGTTATACCTTGTATTAGATTCTTATTTTAGTAAAAATTATAATAGCGTATTTTCTGTAGAGCACTAGCATTTGTTTTAAGTTCAGAAAGAATGACTTATTTAAAGAATTTATTATTGCTAGGTTCCAATTTTTATTAGACAAAATTAAAAGTAGTTTTTAAGGGTGCTGAAATTAGTATACTATTTTTATTAAATAGTTGAAAATCAATTTTTCAAAAACTGAATTTATTTAGTTTTTTTAAGTGTCCATTATTGAGTGTTTTGATGTTGAGTTTGTGTAATATGTAATAAGTATACTTTTATTAAATATTACTATTATAAATTTGTTATTAGGTAACTTATTTAAAATACTATGAACTAAAAACTATGTTTGTTATTGGTTATAACTTAATTTGAGTAGGTAGTTGAAAAACAATTTAAAAATCTAATTGAAATATTAGACTAGTTTTATAGAAAATCTAATTAAATCGTAGCATGAAATGTGGAGTTTGCAAAGACTAAAAAACTAGATAGGTATCTGCTAAAAACTATAACTAAAAAAGAAATAATTTAAGAAGGTAAGTTTATATTAGGCAATTAAATAACAGGTTACATAAATTCATTTTGCAAACTTACTGATTCTGCTCGGAAAGAAATTTCTGGGCAGTTTTGATATATGAAATGTTTATAATTTAACTTTAGTAGAACTTTTAATAATACAAAAAAATACTGAGTTTCTGATAATTTTTAAAGCGTATTAAATAAGAAAATAAAGCCTCCAATTTTACTTTAAAACTGGAGGCTTCTTCAAAATTATTTCAAACATACTACTTATTTATTGCATAACTGGCTGCCTTACCAAATTCTGCTAACGTAAGTAAGAAATGTCTAAAAAGTCTTTGAATCCCTTCGATTGTTTTTTTCCCCATAATATTTATTAATTAAATCCCACTACAAATTTATATAAGATTTTATGATGTATTGTGTGTTTTCGATAGTTATTTGTTATTGTTGTATAGATTATAATGTTTGAAAATAAAGAAGAAACTAACTTTTATTATCGAGGTTTACTGAAGTATAGTA
This sequence comes from Tenacibaculum profundi, assembly GCF_057162725.1. NCBI lineage: Bacteria > Pseudomonadati > Bacteroidota > Flavobacteriia > Flavobacteriales > Flavobacteriaceae > Tenacibaculum > Tenacibaculum profundi. Next base: position 1,124,328 of record NZ_CM169894.1, on the reverse strand, counting down.
TGCTTTTGAAGTGTTAAAAAAGTTTTGAAAGTGTTAAATACATACTAAGAAAGTAAGCTAGAAACAAAATATAGACAAAGATAATTAGAATAACAAAAATAAAAATATGTAATGAATAGTATCCTTAAATTTATAGAGAGTATCAAAAGTAATTATAAAGTTACTGATATGCCATTTCTAAATCGACAGCTAAAAAGAGTAAAAGTAGCAAAGCCTTATAAAGGGTTGAAAATCTTACATAATATTCCCTTCACAAAAGAAACAATTGTAAAATTAGGTATATTATACGAGGGAGGGGCAGACCTAACAATAACTTCTCCCAGTTTCATGGAGGTAGATAAAAATTTAATCAATCAGTTTGTTGATGCAGGAGGAACATGGAAACAATTACATGATATTAATAGTGAAGAGATTTTTGATGTCCATTTAGATTGCGCGGCAGAGTTAATCTTTCGCTGTCCTCCTAGAATAGGAGCTGTTGAAATTACAGGTACAGGTTCAAACAAATATGGTTCAAGTAAAAATGAATATCCAATTATATCGGTAGACAAAAGCAAAATTAAGAGCTTAGAAGGTGTTTTAGGAACAGGAGAAGCCTTTGTAAGAGCTTTCGAAAAATTAACCCATGAAGATATATCTGATAAAAGTTTCATGGTTTTTGGATATGGAAAAGTAGGAAAAGGGATAGTTCACTATTTAGAAAAAAAGACAAAAAAAATAGTTGTTATTGATAAGAGCTTAATAAATGTACAAAAGGCTAAATTAGCTGGTTTTGAAGCTTATCTATTTAATGATAAAGTTAAAATTGAGGCATTAGCAAAAACTATGTTTGCCGTGGTGACAGCTACAGGAGTTAAAAATTCAATAAGTGATAATTACGATAAAAAAGCTTTTCAATCAAAATACCTTGCGAATATGGGAGGTGAAGATGAGTTTGGATATAAGTTTGATTCAAAAGAGGTTATGTGTGAAAAAAGACCAATTAATTTCTTTGTTGAAAAACCTACGCTAATGAGGTATTTAGACCCTGTTTTTTATGCTCACAATCAGGGGGTTGATTTACTTATGTATTCAAATCTGAAAGCAGGACTCCACCCTTTTCCTAGTTTTATTTCTGAAGAAGTTGTTATCGATTGGGAATTCTTGTTTAATGAAAGTTTAGATATTTAAGAATGGAAAAATTACAAAAGTTAATTAAAAAATGTACACTAAAAGTTTTGTACGGAGGTAGTTGTCCAATCTTAACTAAGATAGCTTCAAATTATAAAAATAATTTTGGTGTTGGCTCTTATCCTTTCAGGTATAGAGATAAAATGACAGGTACATTAGGTATTATGATTGCTGATGTTTACGATGTTTTAGAGCATAAACCAAATAGTCATTTAGTAAAAGCTGCATATAAACAATTAGCAAAAGAAGTTATGAATCAGTTTAATTATCTTATAAAAAATGAAAAAATAGAATTTGAGCCATATGAGGGAGAGGGAGAGCCTTATGCAAGTAGTTTTGATATGTTACTTGATATTCATAATCATCATATATATTTTTTTAAAACAAAAGCAGGTTTTGGAGGAGAGGTTGAAATAAAAGATAATGTAATGTTAAATAAGACCGGTTTAACAATAAATGGTTATGAGTTGGTTATTAATGATGTTTTTAGGATAGTACATGATATTTTTGGACACGCCATGGACGGATATGGTTTTGGTCCTGTTGGAGAAGATAAGGCTTGGTTTAGCCATTTGAAGATGTTTTCGCCTCTTGCCGCAGCAGCTTTATCAATGGAAACTCGCGGACAAAATTGTTGGGTGAATTTTGGAAAACATTTAAGAGACAAAAATAATCAGTTGTTTACAAAAAGAGATTCAAATTATATTCCTCCGCCTGAGCGACCCTTTGCAGAGCAAAAAATGAATCTTCTTCCAAGTTATATTTCGGGAATTGAGGTTTTCAAAAAAGAAGATAAAGTTTTAGCTAATTATATAAAGGTTTGGGACCCAGTAGAAAGTGTTTTAATTCATAAAGTATGAATGAGTTTTTACAAAAAGCCTATATGGAAACTACCTATCAGATAGTAGGAAAAAAGGATACATATAAATTACGATTGGATACCCTAAATCACGAATTTAATATTTGGTGTAAGAAGTGTAACATTAAATCTTGGGCTTTTATAACTGCTTTTAATCCTTTTTCGAATGAGCTTTCTAAATTTGAAAACGAATTATTAAACTCCCAACTTCAAAAAATAATTCTTAAAGAAGGCTATAATTTTAATTTAGGAAAAGGGGTTCCGGCTAATGATAATTGGAGTGCTGAGGAAAGTTTTTTTATTCATAATATTACGTTAAGTAATGCTAAAAAAATAGGAATTCAATTTAATCAGAACGCAATTGTCTTTGGTGATTCCGACAATCTACAAAAATTGATTTGGCTTGTTTGAAAATAATTAAAGGTTTTATTGTTTTAGATAACGATTTAAAATAGCAAACGTTTTATCTAATATCAAATGAAATAATAATAGCAATTTCATTAAAATATGAAATTGACACATTTTTTTGTTTGTAAATTATTGTAAGGAATTAAAAAAGACTGTCTAATTAGACAGTCTTTACCCCCTTAATATGGTTAGAATTAATATGAAGTTGTTCTAACACGTGTTTATTAGTCGGAAAAAAAGTTGATCATTACATGATAATAATTCATTTGTGTTTTGTTATCATTTTTAAAGTAGTGTTTGAATAAAAAAAACTTAAAAAAATGTATTGAAAAATATTTTGAGAGTTCTTCGGGAGATATTTCAAAATATTTTTTTATGCAAGGATAAATAAAAGATAGTCCATTGAATCTTTCAAATCGATAACGAACAAAATAAGAGAGAGTAGTGAAAAGATTTGATAAATAGCGTTCAGGTAAGAATATTTTTTAAATCAATAAAACTATAACAATATAGCATATTTATTAAAGTTCTTAGAGCTTAAAATCATCATAAGTCAATTACAATCAATTCACAATAGAAAAAAGCCATCAGAGCATCGCAAGGGGTGTATTAGTATTTCGATGATAAATCTGATAGCTTTTAACAACTTTATGTAGCAAATGTATAATCTTATAGTTAAAAAATATATTGTGTAGTATTAGTGACGTATTAATTAAAGTGTTGTTTTTTAGTTTTTTAAAATTGATAAAAGCTACCAGAACATGTTTAGGGAAAGGAATTGTTTTGGGGATTGTTTAGCTCTGATAGCCTTAGACAAAAAGTATTAATTATTTAAAATCAATCATTAATATTCTAAATTGGATTAATCATATAGCAAATGTATATCTTATATTAGTCGAAAAGAGTACATGTCGTATTTTTGATTAGATTATGTGTTTAAAAACAAAAGAATATGTCTAAAAAGAGTAAACTAAACGAAAAGAATAAAATAGTTTTCAATTTGAAAACAACTTTTTAGTTAGTAACCAATGAAAGGTTAAAAGCTTTTAAATCGGATGTGTCTCTGTTAAAAAATTAGATGGCTTGAAAAAAATATTCTAACCCGTTTTTCAAAAGCGGAAAAACACTAAAATCTTGTCGGTTATCCCTTTAAATTAATTGTTTTTAAGAAGTACTTTTATATTGTTGTTTTTTTAAGCACAAAAAATAAAAGAAATTTTAATTTTATTATTATGGGGAAATTATTAATAAAAAAAACGAAGTTATTTTTGGGGCGCTTACTATTAATTCTAGGCGAATTTGGTAAAGGAGCGAGTTATGCTTTAAGACACTAAAAAAGTAAACTAACCAAACTATTATTTTATAAAAAAGTTCTCGAAGTCCAACATTTTGAGAACTTTTTTAATTAATCATTATTTTAACCAACACTTTGAAATTTAATTTTAAAAAAATGTGAAAATTTAAAGTAATTTGATTTTATAAAATACTTTAGTTTTATCGTTTTATGTAAAGTAAGAAGGGCTTTTGAATGTTATAATAGAGGTTTACACGGTCTCTAATTTATCTAGATATTTTTTTAATGTAGAGAATAGTTCATTTCTATAATGGAAAATATCATCAAGAGTCTCTATGCTGTATTTCTTACTGTTATTTTTTCCATTATTGAAAAGTTCTAAATATTTTTTACTATTGTTTAAGTAAAGTCTACATATTGGTTTCCTATTATTGTTATCTAAAAGAATTCCAAAATATGATTGGGTATCTCTATAGGATATTCTTTGGCCATCTATTTTTTCCCTTAATATCGCCTTTATTATTTGAAAACCTTCAATTTCTTCCTCTGTCGTAATTATTTTAGGAAGATCATTATCTATAATTTCTTCTTCTTTGGCTTTCTCTTCATTAATATTTAAAGCTGATTTTAGTTTAGCATTTACCACATCGTTTATTGACGATGATATTGCTTTTTTACCATAATCTTTAAACATTTCAAGTCTACTAGCTGTAATGGGCTTATTATAGAACCTATTTACTAAGAGTTTTATAAGTTCATCTGATTTCATTTTCAAATTCTGTTCTTATTGCCCTTATGTATTTTAATGCTTCTGCGGAATCAACAATACTAGAAATATCAAATGCTGATTTTGAAAACTTCTCTAATTCTTTTGCAGTGGACTCTTTTATGTTTTCTAAGTTTAAAGTTAAAAAAGGTTTTTCATCCATTATATTTTGCGATTCCAAATCAGTAAAGAAGTTATAGGTAATACCATTTGTAAGGATACCAAAACGGGCTTTGGAAACATTAAAATACCTATGAAGTTGTGAGTTGTGCGAGTTTAGATTTTCTTTCCAGTGTTTACATTCAATAATGATTACAGGTGTTTCATTTTTTAAAATAGCATAATCAACTTTTTCTCCTTTTTTAGTTCCAATATCTGTTGTATACTAAGGAAGTACTTCTGTGGGATTAAAAACATCATAGCCTAATATTTGAAGAAAGGGCATGATAAAAGCATTTTTGGTAGCTTCTTCAGTGGTTATACTCACTTTTAATTTTTCAACTCTTTCATAGAGTTATTCTAACTTGTTTTTTAGTTCCATTTTTATTAAAATTTGGTTATAAAAATCATCTTTAAAATAAGAAAAATAGCTCAGAGTTTAAGTCGTGGCAAATAATATATTGTCATTTGTGTTGAGGAGCGTATGTTTTATTAAAACGCGGAAAAACACTACATAGTTGTCGGTTATCCCTTAAAGAAAATGATTTTTATAGAGTAGTTTTATAATGTTGTTTAATCAAGCAAAAAAAGTAAAAAAAATTAAATTTTATTATTATGGGGAAATTATTAATAAAAAAAGTGAAGTTATTTTTGGGACGCTTACTACTAATTTTAGGTGAATTTGGAAAAGGAGCAAGTTATGCTTTAAGAAATTAAACAATGTAACTAACCAAACTAATTATTTTATAAAAAAAGCTCTCAAAAGTCAAGTTTATGAGAGCTTTTTTATATTCAGATATAATTTGCCTATAAAAAAATATCTTCAACTATCTATTTGTGATAGAATTCAATAAATAAATTAAAGAAAAACTAAGCAACACGAAACAAAAAAAGCTTATATATTTTAAATATAATTTCATAAACTTCGTTTCATTTTAAATTTTTAATAAATATTTTATGAATGAATTAGAAGAGAATTTGATGTTGCCAAATGGAGTAGTTTTACATAACAGAATAGCGAAATCTGCTATGAGTGAAAATTTATCCAATAGATATCATGAGCCGACTCCTGTCTTAATAAACTTATATAAAAAATGGGCACAAGGAGGAGCCGGATTACTTATTACAGGAAATATTATGATTACTTCAGATGCTATTGGAGAGCCTAGGAATGTAGTTGTACAGGATAGAAAAAATATGAAAATCCTTACCCAATGGGCGAATTCGGTAAAAGGCACTGAAACACATTTATGGGCTCAGATAAACCATCCAGGTCGCCAAGCTATGAAAGAAATTAATAAAAAATTGAAAGCGCCATCTGCAGTACCGCTAAAAATGAGCGGAAGAAAAAATGTGTCCTCAAAAATACCTGAAGCATTAACAGAAAGTGAAATTTTAACTGTAATTGATGCCTTTGCAAATACATCGTTAATATTAAAAGAAGCAGGATTTTCAGGTGTTCAGATTCATGGAGCACACGGATATTTAATTAGTCAATTTTTATCACCCAAAACAAATATAAGAAAAGATAAATGGGGGGGGAGTTTAGCAAATAGAACACGATTTGTTGTTGAAGTTTATCGCAAAATAAGAGCTTATGTAGGAGATAAATTTCCAATTGGAATAAAATTAAATTCTTCAGATTTTCAAAAAGGTGGTTTTTCAGAAGAAGAGTCAATGGAAGTTGTGAAAATCCTTTCAAATGAGGGAATTGATTTAATAGAAGTATCAGGAGGAACCTATGAGTCACCAATGATGATGGGAAAACAGAAAACGAGCACAAAAGAGCGAGAAGCGTATTTTATGAAATATATAGAGAAAGTAAGGAAAATAACAGATACCCCTTTAATGCTAACGGGAGGGTTCCGTACTGCTTTAGTAATGCAAGATGCCGTTGGGTCAAATAAGTTAGATGTTATAGGGGTTGCTAGGCCCTTTGCTGTTTTTCCTAATATGGCAAATGATATATTAAAAGGAAAGCGTAACGAGTTTCAAACAAGAATAAAAAGAACAGGGGTAAAAGCAATTGATGGAATGATGAATATAATATGGTATGAGGAGCAACTAAAACGAATAGGGAACGGAAATAAAACGAATCCGGAATTAAATGGATGGTTGGTGTTTTTTAAATATTTATGGTTGATAGTAGATAAAAAGATAATAGAAGTTTTCAAAAAATAATTCTTCATTTATACTGAAATTTTGATGTTGAAACATAAATTTCTAATCACTAAAGAGGTGGTCTAAATCTATTATTGAAATAATAGTAAAATAAATATTTTATATTTGTGTTAAGTAATTATCTTTCAGCTGTTTGTTTTTTTTAAAATTAGATTGTAATTTTTGTTATTCTTTAAAAGAAGATCTAGATAGTGATAATACTATCTATAATTGAAAATCAAAATTATGATAAAATCAGCCTTAAGAACTTTAATACTAGCAACAGCATTACTCACTTTAAATACGTGTAGTAGCGATGACGAAATAGTGCCCAAGTTAGAAAATAATTCAAATTATAAAATTCTTAATTTAGGAGCCTCAAGAGTTGAGGGAGCAAGGCCTCAATATGAAAGTTATCGTTATGAACTTTGGAAAGATTTGAAAGAAAATGGTTGGTTTTTCGATTTTATTGGAACACAATCTGATGAAGCGTCATACCCATTATTTAATTCAGATAGTTTTGATAAAGACCATGAAGGAAGAGGAGGATGGACTTCAGGTCAAATATTGGAGGGATTAAATGATTGGTTAAATCAAACAGGATCTCCAGATATTGTTCTTTTTAGCTCGCCAGGAGGGAATGATGGACTGAATGGATTATCTTTTGAAAAAGCAGTTTTAAATATTAACGCTATTATTGACATTCTTCAAGAAAATAATACAAATGTTATAATTATTATTGAGCAAATGTCACCGGGTAGTTCAGATATAATGACACCAGAACTAACAAGTTTTATTAATAATATGCGGCAAGAGGTTTTAAATATGGCTATTAATCAAACTACACTTACATCAAAAGTAATAGCAGTTGATATGTTTACAGGTTTTGACGATAGCCTCTTGGCTGATGATGTTCATTACAATTTATTAGGAGCAGAATTTATTGCTTCGAGGTACTATAATGTGTTAAAGAATGTTTTAGATTGATAGGTGATGAAAATAATAGCTGAGGTTTTTATTTGAAAATTTTAAAAGATTGTGTTTAATGTAACCTACACAAAGAAAATTAATTATAAATAGGAGGAATAAAAAAGAAGAAGTAACCTTTTTAGAGTACTTCTTCTCTTTTTATTAAATAACTAACTAAACATGAAACTATTTAAAATTACTTTAATTATTATATGAGATTCATAATATTTGATAAGTTGTTGATATCAATCGATGAATAGACGATAAAGTAACGCTAGAATTATCAAAATTAAGGTTATGAGTAGAAAAGTTTATTTGATATTTTAAAAACAGTTAACTTTTTTATTTTTTTATGACTGTTTGTTAGACACTGTTGTCTACTTAAGTTTTATTTAAAAGTATATTTTCCCGACAAGAATAATTTATTTAAGAATTTTCTAAAAGGATTGAAAATTACAGAGGAAAGAAATAACTTTGATTCTAAATAAGACTAAAAGACAAAATTAAATAATTACACTAATAATTTAGTATAGTTATCGCCTATAAGTTAACGTGAAATTTGCAAAAAATATTTTTAAAATACTGATTTTAAATATTCTGTCTTTTTAAAGACGATGATATCTTTTTTTGTTTTAAATTTATTTTTTATCAAAAAAATATTATAATTTAGTAATACTCAAGAGACGTCTTGAGTTCTTTTTCATAGCAATTTTCCCGCTCTATTTTAGAGCGGGTTTCTTTTTACATAATATTGTTTTTTGTAGTTAAAGAAAAGTTTTTGTGAAATGTACTAGCATAAAAATTATAATTTGAAAGAGTTTTATAAGTTTATAATATCAAATTGTTCGCTACATTAATTTTTATCAGAATATTAGTATGAAGCAAAAATGTATTTTCAACTAAGATAAATTAATTTAAAAAATGCTTTATATTATAAAATCTTGTAAATAGAATCCATTGATAAAATTTTCTAGGTAATTTTTTAATAAAATTTCAATTAACATTGTTACATTTAATTTAACGAATCGTCTATATAGAAACTAAAAAAATAAAAACAATAATAAAATGAATAAAAAAATAAGTTTTACGATTGGACTACTAGCTGGTTTTATGTGCTTCTTTATGTTTACGGTTTTGATATTCGTAATTTTTGGTAACTTTTCAATAAAATAAATTATGAATAAAAAATCATTTTGGATAGGATTTATATTGGGTGGATTGCTCTTTGCGCTTACAGTTGTAGTTATTTATTTAAAGTTTGGTGTTCAACCAGATATTGCTTTAAACAAAGTTAAAGTTACAGATTTAAGTGGAACTAAGGTTGAATTATATGAGTATCTTGGAAAACCTCTAGTAGTAAATTATTGGGCTACTTGGTGCATTCCATGTGTTAAAGAATTTCAACACTTTGAAGAGGTAAAGAAAGAGTTAGATGATGATGTAAATTTTGTAATGATTTCAGATGAGTCTTCTACAAAAATCAATAATTTTTCAAAATCGACTTCTTATAGTTTTAACTATTTGAGAAGCACTGAAAATTTATCTGAATATGGTATTAATGCAAGGCCAATAACTTATTTTTATAATGCTAAAGGAGAATTGATTACTAAATATACGAGTAGTTTAAATCGTGAAACTTTAAAAAAAATAATTGAAGAAATTAAATAAAAAGAGTTTGTTATTATTAACTTAAAATATTTTTTGAGTTAATTTTTTATGTTTAAAACTACAAAGTTTTGACTTCTTCATATTATATTTTTCATTTATTCTGATTACCTATATAAAAAAGAATTTTATAATTGAATAATTTGTTTTTTATCTCATTAATTGAAACCCACTAGAGAAATTAGCTTTAATTTTAAATCGATAAGAGGATTAAAATAAAATTGTTCTAATAACAATATATAATATTAAATAGAGACAAAATAAAAGACTGCCTAGTGCGGCAGTCTTTATCCCCTAAAAAAATTAAAACGAATTATAATTTTCGTTTGATTCAAAAATATATAGATTTTTAGTAAATTAAGAATTTAAATAGAACACATAAGTTATTTAAGAATAAAAAAAACAATTCTAAGTTCAAGAAAAATAAATTAATGAAAAAATAATTAAACTTATTACGAATTTATTTTGTTTGGGCAGAATAGAAAATTTATAGGTTAAAATAGCGCATTCTTAAAAAAAGTCTAATTTAAATTACATATTCAGTATTAGTTTAAATAGTATGAATTTATTGAAATAATGAACTATCTCATAGTAAAGTTAAGTTTGTTATGGAAACAGATTACTTAGTTAAAATAATTATATTATTAAATCCAATATAGTGAATTTGTGAGATTAGATGTTTAATGTGTTGTAATTCATTTTTTGGTGGTGTTGGTGGTCTTGTGGGAAGGTTAAAATGTCTATTTGAAAATGGAATTAAGTGAAAGGTAAGGTGCAAATAAGAGAATTAAAAATATACACTAAGAATCTAGAAGGTCAATTTAAATTTTATTCAAAAATAATTGGACTAAAGGTTATTGATTACTCTGAAAATTATACTACTTTTCAGATTGGAAATTCAAGAATTCAAATGGTTAAGAGTGATATTTCTCATCCTTATCACCTAGCAATAAATATACCTTGTAATAGAGAGCACGAAGCTCTGAAGTGGCTAAAAGAGCGAGTAGAAATTCTTAAAGTAGGACTTAATGAAATTCAAGATTTTAGATCTTGGAATGCTAAGGCTATTTATTTTTATGATTTAGATAATAATATTATTGAATTTATAGCTAGAAAAAATATAAAAAATAAAAGCAAAACAAAATTTAGTGCTGATTCATTGCTAGAAATTTCAGAAATAGGAATACCTGTTAACAGTATTGAAAAAATTTTCAGAAAAATTCATAGAACTACAGGGATGAAAAAATTTGATGGCGACTTTGAAAAGTTTTGTGCTATAGGCGATGAAAACGGATTGTTTATTAGCATTAATAAAAAAGTTAAAAGTTGGTTTCCAACTGGAGATAAAGCTTATTCTGCTACTTTTGAAATAAGATTTATAGAGAAAGGATATAATTATGAGTTAAAATTCATAAATGAGGATGTAACTGTCACAGCATGTGGTGGATATTAAAACCTTATCAGATTATTTTTTTTATTAATAGCTAACGAAAAATAGGTTTTAAAAGAAATAAATTTAATCTTTTTTAAAATGTGTCAGTTTGGAGTTTAGAAATGCCTTAGTAATAATAATACAGTTTATTCTTGTTATGGATTTTATAGCTTCAAAAAAAGCGATACGAAAGGAATCAAATAAGTTTTCTTTAAAAGTAACATGATTGTTATTTTCAAAATAAATTTAAAATTTTTCAGATAAGTGTAATCATAAAATATAAAGTTAATTTTGAATTATAGAATAAAGGAAAAAAGTGCCTATTTATCACTGAGTCTTTATTTAGAATAGTTTTTTTCTTTTACATAAAGATCGTTGACATTATTCTTTCTAATGTAAAATTTATAAATTCTTACAATAGATATGTAAGGCAAATTTTCAAATTATATTTTGTTTGTTTAAGTATGTTTATTTATGATCAGTAGTAAGAAAAGAAATAATTATTAAATAATCTCATATGGGTTAGTTGAAAAAAAATCTAGCTAAGCAAATTTTAATGTTAATTTTTGGTAACATTCCTATTTATAAAGGAATAATTAGATGGGTTATTATTTTTATTGAATATAAGGGACTCAAAAAATTATAGTGGAAATAAACTAGTATTTTAATATCTGTTTTGTCTTTTATAGGGTTTTTGAGGTTTTACAATAGGGGGATTCCTTATTTTAAATGTACTTATAGTTTGCTAACTTTAAGTAAACAAAGACCACAACTTTTAAGTTTAGTTTCGTAAGCTTAAAATAGTGTTTCATAAAAAATAATTAACTAAACTCAAAAATTAATGAAAACCTTTCCTAAAATTTTATTGATTACAATACTAAGCTGTCTACTGTGTTTAATCGCTTGCGAAAATGACAACTCTTTTGAACAGAGTGATAATTCAGGTAGTTCGGTAGTTATTGAAAAACTATCAAGAGTAGCAACAAGTGATGACATAAATTTATGGTTGAATACCATAACGAGCAATGAAACTATAGTTTTTGAAGAAGAAAAAAAAACAACTCCGTTAGCTCCTGTCCACACCGTAGATTACGTAGATATTTCGAGATACACAGGTCGCTGGTATGGTATAGCTAACTTTCCACGACCTTTTAATAAGGGGTGTTCTTGTACTGTAGCGAATTACGGTATTATTGATGTAGGGTTAAGTGTTGTAAATAAATGCATTCGAAATGATGGGAATGATACAGGGGGTGCTGCCGGTAAAGCTATTGTGGTTGACACACTTTCTAACGCTAAATTAAAAGTTAATTTCCCACCTAGTCCAATATACGGAGATTATTGGATAATTGATTTAGTGAATAATGGTTTTCATAAACCATATAGTTTTTCAGTGGTTAGTGATCCTACTCGTAATTCCTTATTTATATTAAGTAGAACGCCAAGAATAACCACAGTTAGGCAAAAAAATGAACTTCTTAAAATTTTTAGAAACTTAATTCTGCAAGGGTATGATTTAAAGAAACTCAAAATTATTCCCCAAGAAAACTGTAACTATTCTTTTTTTAAAGGATAAAAATAATTTCAATTTTTTATTAGAAGAATTAAAAAGGAGAATGAGAAACTCTTTTAAGAGATTCTATTCTCCTAAGTTAAATAACAAATATCAAATAAAAATATTATGATATTTGAAATATAAATTAATAAAACTTTTAGTGTTAAATTATTCGATGATAAGATGTTATGTGGTGATTAATACAGTTTGAATTATAATGTTAAAGCTATAGAAAAATAATAATTATAGATTAAATGTATTATAGAATCTAAAAAAAACAAAAATTGAAATATTTTTATTGAAATAAAATACAATTACTATTTACTTATTTGTTAAGAGATTTTATAAAGGTCAAAGATGGTTAAATTTTAGATGATGTTTAGAAGTCTCAATAACAATCCGTTTTTATTTTGTTTTTCTTTTTAAGAGTTTCAATAGATATTCTAAAGTGTTTTAGAGATATAAATTCAATAACCTTTAAAACCTCATTCATCATTGTAATAGATCCACAAATATATATTAAGCCTTCATTTTTTATTACTGAACAAACTAGTTTTTCTTGATTTTTCAAAGTACTTTGAATATATCTACGATCTTTGCCTTCTCTTGAATAGGCATGATGAAATGTAGATAGTTGTCCGCTTTGAATATGTTTATCTACAAATTTTTTGTATAGCTCAAATGAGTTTTTCGTTCTTCCCCCCCAAAATAAATGAGTATTTATCTTTGAAGTATTTTCATTTATCATACCAATGAAAGGGGCAATACCAGTACCATTGGATATAAGTAAAATTTCATTAGTTTTTTTGGGAAAATGAAAGTTTGAGTTTTTTTTGATTATTGCTTTTATCGATTCATTATTTCGAAGACTGTTTAGGTAGTTGGAACATACACCGAAATAGTGTTTTTTAACAGCTAAAAGAATAATATTATCTATCCGTGCAATCGAATAGAGTCTTTCAACAATATCGTTTTCAGGGTAGATACAAAGTAAATCTCCTGATTTAAACTTTATATTTTTATGAGGTTTGAATTTTATTAAAAAAGTCTGATCTTCATTAGTATATGTTTTGGAAATAACTTTAAAATAGTTCTGACTTTTAGGATTTTTTTTGTTTATCTCAACCTTTAGTTTTTGATCAGTTACCTCACTCAGTTTAAAAACCCAATTTTTAAAAGAATGTATTGACTGATTATGAATTTTAGTTATTGGTAAAAGAGGTCTAAAAGTAGCCTTAGTCCTCATTAAATTATCAATTTTTACTGCAAATTCACAATATTTTGGATAAGCCATCGATCCAAATCCAACTACAGCGTACTTTAGACGTTTATTAGTTGGAATCTTCTCAAAAAGAGATTCAAATTTTTTAGCATTCGAAGGTGCTTCACCATCTCCGTAAGTAGCTGTAAGTATTAATAAATTTTGACAACTCTTAAAGGCGTCGTAATTATTTAAATTTGTAGTATAAACTTTTTTGTTATTTTTTTCAAGCGCTACTTTTAAAATATTAGCATAGTAATTTGTACTATTTGTCTCAGATCCTACCAAAATTACATATTCAGCTTCGTCTTTCCCATATTTATTTTTTAATAGTTTGGTAAAGGTATTTCTATTTTTAAAAAAAATGAAGAATCCTGAGTATATTAAAAAAATGATACCGCCAGTTGAGATTAATAAAATTATAGACCAAAAAAAGCTTCCATTTCCAGTGTGTAAAATATAACTCCAGTTTACCATGCTTTCAGTTCTGCTGATAAAATAAGTACTTAGAATTTCACCAGAATATTGATGGATATAAAGCTCTTCATTCTTTTTCGTTAGTTTGAAGTAATCTTCTGCGTCCTTTGAGAAGGGAAACTCTAAACTTTTTACTGATGAAAGTAAGGTCTCATTAAATATATTGAAGTTGATGATATTTATTTTACTATAATCTTTTTCCACAAAAGAAGTAGCGTGTTTTGTTTTTTTTTTAGATAAAATATTGAACTTGTCTAGCGATAAGTAAATTCCTGTAGCACATATTATCAAGATTGGGATGAGTACCATTCTACCTATAACTATGTGGTAATATTGTTCAAATTGTTCTTTAACTATCTTGGAGAAGAATTGTTTAATTCCCCCTTGTCTTTTAATAATTAAGATAGTTCCTGTAATGGTAATAAGCAGTAAAAAAGCAGAGAATAATGTTACAATCAATCTTCCAGTTGATTTTAAAAAAAGCGACCTGTGTAGCGTTGTTGCAAATTTATAAATAGATTTTCGTCTGATGAAACTATCTATTTTTTTTCCAGTTTTTGGATCTATATAGAAAGTCTCTTTAGTTCCTTCATTCGTAACTAAAGAAGTTTTTATTCTGTTGTTTTCATCAATTTCAATAGCAATTATTTCTGAATAATTTTCTTGAAGCTTCTCAATAGTTTTAGCTAGTGTGTAATCATTTAAATTTGAGATGCTTGAAGGGGAATTTTGTATTTCAATTGGCTCATATGCCAAAATACCTCCTGTTACAGAAGCGATAATTATAAAAATACAAGAAAATATAGCCAATATTAAATGACTATATCTCCAAATAGACGTTGTCATATTGTGGATAGTATTATTGAGGCATCATGCGTATGTATCTTATAAAACCCTTTCCTTCTAACTTATTTTTTAAGTTTTCAGAGGTTAATTCAATTAGAACATCATCTGTGTAATATTCTTGATCTTCAACAGCAGATTCAAAACGTAATTTGTATCCATTGTCTATTTTATTATTATCTATTTGTATTACACTAATAGCCCGTTGTCCTCCGCTTATAGTTGCTCCAGTTATCGCATCAATATTAGTTCTAGTTTTACCATGAAAATTCCACCACTCAGTTATATCAGAATACCATTCATCATCATCTCCTTGGACATATAAGGTTTCCAAGTATTTATTTTGATTATCTAATAGAGAGATAACAACATAAGCACCTTCTCCAGTATAATTTTTCATTTGAATCATACACTTGTAGGATGTTTTATCAATAATCTTATTAAAACTGGAAAGAAATAAGGTGCTAAATAAAGCAATAATTAAAGTTTTTTTTACAACCATTATTATATTATTTTAAAAAGTTAATATCAATATTCTTTGAGCTTAATAGCTCATTTTCTTTTGCTAAGTCAAAAACACTTTCGCCAAAGTTAGTAAAGATTGATTTTTTTGCACCAATTTTGATTAAATATTCAATAATTTTAGTGTCTTTAGCAGACATTGCTGCTACATGAAGAGCAGTTAACCCTTCTTTATTTATAGTATTAGGATCTAATCCTAATTCATTTAGTTCTTTTAGTAATTCAATATTATTCTTTTTAACTGCTAAATGGAAAAGACTATTATTTCCATTTTGTAAAGTAGTTAATTTTAGTCCTTTCTTTAATAATAGATCTTTTTTTGATTTAAAGTTGTTTATACGATTTTGATCAAAACCTTCAATCAAATAATAAGCAAGTGTATTGTTTTTTTTATCAATAACATTTATATCTGCACCTTTGTCAAGTAATAACTTAACAACTTCAGGAGAATTATTCTTTACAGCAGCCGATAATGCTGAATTTCCATTATTATTCTTGTGATTTATTAAATTTCCACAATCAGTTAAAAAAGAGATTATCGTTGCAGAATTTTTATTTGCAGCTATAATAAGAGCAGAATTTCCTTCTTTATTAATGTGATTAGGATTAACCTCTTTTCTTATAAAATATTTAAAAGTATTTAGGTCTTTATTTTTAAAAGCTAAATTATGTAAAGGAGTGTTTCCATCCTTATTAACAATATTAATTTTTAAACCAATATTTTCTAAATATTTAAAATATTCAAGAGAGTTGTATCCTTTTCGTGAACCTTTAGTAGCCAAAAAAAGAGCATTTTCCTTTTTCTTATTTAGTCCTTTTACTTTAAACTTTTTAGCTACTAATTTTTTTAAAAGATTGATGTTACCTTTCTTTGCTACATAATTAAAAATGCCATTATTGTATTTATCCTCACTTTGTAATTTTAACCCTTTGGATACGAAATAATTAATGACTTCAAAGTCATTAAGGTAGCCTGAAACTAACAATAGCGCATTGGCACCATTTTTATCAATATCATTTGCAATGTCAATGCCATTTTCTATGCATAAATCATAAATTTCTGTATTCGTTATGCCTGTTGCAGCAGCAAAGTTAGCTACAGTAAAACCATGTGAATCCTTTAAATCCATTCTTGCATTATTGATTATTAAATGTTTCATTAACTCTATATTATTAGCATATGCAGCCCAAAATACATACGTTCTCTTATCATGTGTAATTTTATTAACATCATTTCCTTTAAAAGAGAGTAAATGTTTAATTATTTTATTGTCTACTTTTTCAAGTATGGCATAGACAACAGGATCAAAGCCATATTTATTTAATTCAGAGGGGCTATTTCCTTCGGCAACTTTTTGATCAATTGTTTCCAATGTAGGGCTGGCTTTCCAAAATTTACGATCTAAAAATTCATTCTGGTCTTGTTTTTGACCAAAAATAGTTCCTAATGTAAAAACTAAAATTAGAGTAAGTTTTTTTATCATCATTTTATTAGTTGTTAATAATAGAATTTTAAAAATACGGTTTCTAAAGTCATTATAATTTAGGGGAATCATAAATTGACTTAAAGAAAATATAAATTATTGAGAGAGGGGATTAGCCTAAAATTAGGGAATTAGGGGGAAGTGTTTTATTTCATAAATTTTGTTTTGGTTATCATTTGACAAAAGGATTCAAAGGAAAAAATGATTGTTTCCTAAAATTATTAATTACATAGTTAAAGAAATTAGCTAGATATTACACTACAAGGTACTTTAAACTTATAAAGTACCTTATTAAACAGATTTCAAATCTTTAATTTTTTATAAATGATTCAATTATTTCTCCTATTTCTTCTTCTTGAGATACTTTATCAGAAAAAAGATGCTTATAAAGAGGTTTATTTTTAACTTTTTTCTTTAATGATAATGTTTTTCTTCTAGCATAAACTTTTGCCCATTTAGATCTTACAGTTTTCCATTTTGAAGTATTTGAAAGCCACCACTCTTTTGCCGCCTTACATTTGCTATCGGGTACACGAACGTATGTATTATACCCTTTTTCATGAGCTAAAATATAATCTTGCTTATCAGCTTCTCTAATTACTTTTTTATTGTCTTGATCATGAACCCATCCGTAGTCAGTAATTTCATGTCGATTTCCTCTAACAGTAACATTGTAATCACTTCTTTTAGTATATTCTCGTCTAGGCAATGGAGCATCTGTAGTACTTTCCCAATAACTTTTACCGTTTAAATGAATCCACCTTCCAGTACCTTCGTATCTCGGACTATCATCAACTTGATATACCTTTTGACTCCACTCTTTTTTAACATCATTTTTAGACTTATTTTCATAAATCCAGGTATTATCTCCATTGTATGTGTAAAAGTTTTGATTCTGATAAACCCAATCTTGACGCCAGTGTTTTATAATATGAGGAGAGGAAGGATTGCCGACTTGCAGTAAATGCTGAATAGAGATTAAATTTTTATTTTCTTTAACCAGTTGGGCCCATTCTAGTGCTTTTTCAGTTTTTGTTTTTGAAGGTTTGTAAAGAGAATCTTTACTATAGTTAAATGTTTCAGCAAAATTGAAAGTAACCTCAAAACATCCACACATTTTTTTGATGGCTTCCTGATCTTCGCTTTTTTGCGATTGAACTCCTGTGGAATAGAATATAAAAGCAAAAATAATCAATACACTTTTATTCATTGTAACTTATTAATTTAAAAAATTTTTACAAAAATATAAAATTAATTTAGATTGATTTAAAATAACTGATATATTTGCATCAAAATTATTAAGAATGTTTCTAAATAAACTTTACTTATTCTTTTTGTTATTTTGTGGAGCTATTTTTTCTCAAGTTGATTTAGAAAAAAAACAGGACACTACAAATATTAATAGTAATAATCAACTTGATGAGGTTATTGTAACAGCGACAAGAACGAAAAGACAGTTGTCTTCTTTACCAATGCCTGTTACTCTGATTACCAAAAAACAAATCAAGGAAATAGGATCAGTAAGATTACGTGATATATTATTGGAACAAACAGGAGTAACCCTTGTTCGTGAAAATGCAGGCAATTCAGAAGGCATTCAATTACAAGGCATAGCAGCAGACTATACACTTATTATGATTGACGGTGTTCCTGTAGTAGGAAGAACAGCTGGGAATATTGATTTAAATAGGATAACGGTCAATAATATCAAACAAATAGAGATTGTAAAAGGTCCTTCTTCTTCTTTATATGGTTCGGAGGCTATGGGTGGTGTAATTAATATTATCACAGAAAGACCCAAAAATGATACTTTTAAAGGACAATACCATGTATTAACAAGAGGAGGTTCAAGGAATGAATTGGATATCAATTCAAACATTTCGTATCGAAAATCGAAATTAGGTATTATTGGAGGAGTGAATTTAAACTCGAGCGGTGGATTCGATTTAACACCACAAACGAGCCCAAAAACAGTTTATCCACATCAAAATTATACCTTGAACGCACAGGTCCTCTACGATATTTCCAACAGTTTAAATTTTGATACCAGTTTTCGTTATTATAACCAAGATCAGTTCATAAGTAGTGGCATTACCAATTCTCAGACTGATTTTAATAGTAATACTAAGTTAATCCATAAGCTATCGGATCGATGGAACATCGATTATACGTTTTACGCCACTCGATTTAAAACAATTAGTGATTTTTATGGAAATACATCCCTATTTGATCGAAGTCTATTTAGGCCGGAAATAAGATCAGATTATAGCTTTTTGAATACAGCAACTTTGATTTTTGGAGGAGGAGTTAATATTGATGCTTTAGACAGGACCTTTATTGATAAGGGTAAAAAATTTAAAGCTTGGTATGGTTTTGTGCAGTTAGATTTTAATCCTACAGAAAAGATAAATATCGTCTATGGTGCCAGGTACGAGGGAAGTGATAGTTATCAGTCTGCATTTACACCAAAAATTTCGGCAAACTATGAATTAAATGATATTATTTCGGTAAGAGGATCTGTTGGGTATGGATTTAAGATTCCAGATTTCAGACAGTTGTTTTTCAACTTCCGAAATGTCAATAACGGTTATATTGTTTTAGGAACACATACTATAAATGACGAAATTACGAATGGATTAGATACTGTGGTACAAGTAGAGAGGAATTTAAAGCCTGAAAGTTCTATTGGTTATAATTTTGGTTTTCAAATTAAGCCTGTAGAAGGATTAAGAATAAATATTAATGCTTTTAGAAACGATATTAATGATCTTATAGATTCTTATGATACTAAACTTTTATCTAGGTCTTTAGAAGACTTAAGCCCTGAGGTGGTTGAAGTTCAAAAAGAGCTTAGGAGAAGGATAGGTATTTCAGAAGATCGCCACATAAGAGTTTTTACTTATAGAAATTTCAAAGAAACGTTCACTCAGGGAATAGAAGTTGATATCAATTATAAAATTAACAAGAATTTACGCTTTTTAGCAGGTTACCAATTTTTAGACACTGGTAATAAAGTAGAGATAGACGAAATAAAAAAGGGAGTTTACTATAAAGATGAGAATGGAATATCTCAAAAACTCGATCCCTCAGCATATTTTGGTTTGGCAAATCGTTCCAGACATATGCTGAATGCAAAAATATTTTATGAAAATTTTCAGCACAAATTTGCTGTCAATCTTCGTGGTATCTACCGTAGTGAATTTGTACCTATGGATTCTAATAATAATGATTTAATAGATACTTATGACAATTTTGTAAAGCCAAATACACAAATCAATTTTGCTGTAAACAAAGAATTATTTGGTTTGGTCAATCTACAATTTGGTATAGATAACCTCTTTAATTATGATGGATTAAATAATAAAGAACTTTTTAATTTTTCTAATCCAAATGGTGGAGGGGTGGTACCTAACGAAAGTTTTTTGCAATTGGGAAGGAGTTATTATGTTAGAACTCAAATAAATATTTAAATAGAAACAAGCACTGAATCATGAAAAAATTTAAAACAATTATTAGTAGTGTAATTATAGCTTTGGTATTAACATCTTGCGGGAGTAGTGATCAAGAAGAAGCATTGAATCAATTGCTCCCACTTGAGACCAAAAAGATAGAAAGTTTACATGCCCCTGGTGAAGGAAGAGGGGAATATACAGGTCCTTTTACTAAGTTTAGTTTTTCTGAAGGAAAGCAGGTAGAAGACGATAATTGGGATATTGCTTTTAGAGCAACTCAGATTATTGTAAATGGAGGTGCAAAAATAGGAATAGCAGATGAGCCAAATAGAACAGGAAATGCTAGTTTAAGTATAGTTTCTAATACATTTTCAGAGGTACTGGAAGCTCCTGTAGATGAGCACTTTAAACAAGATGCCGACGGTGTGTATGCATTACCAACAGGAAATGGTAACGGGTGGTATAATTACAGCTTTACTACTCATATAATTAGCCCAATTGCTGGAAAAATATTAGTTGTAAAGACCCATAATGGGCATTATGCTAAAATTGAAATACTTAGTTATTATAAAATTCCACAGGATATGTCATCTGATTCACAATATTTCACCTTTAATTATATATATAATCCTAATAAAGGAGATAAAGCACTTCAGTAAATACATTTATTGAATTTTGTTAGTTTTTGTTACGTAAAATAGCCTAATTATTTAATTAGGCTATTTTTTTTAGGTAAGAGTATAAAATTTCATTTTGAACTTTAAGCTAAAATAGTATTCGTTAAAGACTATGATGTTTCTTTATTCAATCTTAACAGGAATAGAAATGTATCATAACGAAAGACCAATATAGTTCAATTGTTTTCAAAGTTAGCTCATAGGAGAAAGATGATTAATACAATCATTATTTAATTTCTAACAAGTATACCTTGATTTAAGGTATCAGTTATTTATTTTTTTAGATCAAGATTTATGATTTTTTATTTGGTATCTTTATTCCTCTACTTATTTACAATCAGAACAGTTCAATATCTTTAAATAAAACAGATATTTTTCATATTTTCGCTATGTAAGTGAATCTAATTGAAAACTATTTGTAAAATAGGCAAAAGCTATTTGTTTTTGCTAGAAAAGAATGAATTTAAATATATTTTTAAATAAACTATTCATCACTGAAGAAAACCTTATTGATGAAATTAAAGAACATTCAACTTTAACAACCCATAAAGTTGGTGATTTTATTATAAAAAAGAACCAGTACATAAAGGTTTTAAAGATTGTATTGCATGGACGAGTGAGAGTATATCAGACAAATGAAGATAGAGAAATATTGATCTATTATTTGGGGAATATGGAAACTTGTACCCTTTCACTATCAGCATGTTTTGAGGATTGTAAAAGTACAGTAAATGCTGTTACTGAAGAGGATTGTACTATATTGAACATCCCTGTTCGATTTGTCAGAGATTGGACTTACAAATATAAGTCATGGAATAAATTTACAATAAATATCTTTAGAAAGAGTTATGGTCATTTGATAAATCAATATGCAAGATTGGCATTTCAACCACTAAAGGAAAGACTATTTGACTACCTTGTTTTTAAAGCAGAAAACTCAACAGTAAATAAATCACATCAAGAATTAGCCAGAGAACTAGGAACTAAAAGAGAAGTAATTTCTAGGCTGTTAAAAACGCTTGAAAAGGATGGTCGATTACTACTAGGCCAAAAAGAAATAAAAATTTTAAAATAAATTTGTCGGTGTAACAAAAGTCACAGGTATATACTTTTGAAGTATCGTTTCTTTGTATCAAATTATAAAAATCAGTCGGAAATGAAACATATTAACAAAGTATTATTAGCTGGACTCATTTTAGTGTCCTCAATAGCATGTACACAAGAGAAAAAAACAACAGAAAAAAAAATTGTTAAACAATCTTACCAGGAGCATTCTCCAATTAAGCATCATGAAGTAGCTCTGGAAGTTTTACAAGCAAGTAAGGATTGGATAAAAGAATTTAATAGAGGAAATGATGAAGCAGCTGTTAGAGGCTATGAAAAGAATGCTGTGATGAGTGTTATTCCTATTGGTATAAAGAGAGGAACAAAAGAAATTTCAGAGTTTTGGACTCCATTTATAAAGTCAGGGGCAACAAATTTAATTTATACGAATGTAAGTGTTGAAGTATCCAATGAGACTACCGCTTTTTTATCAGCAAATTGGAGTATGAACGTAGGACGAGGAGTTATATTCCAAGAAAAATGGGAAAAGAAGGAAGGAAAATGGTTACTTACCTATGATAATTTTCAAATATTAGAGCAATTTAAGGAGCCCAAAGAGAATAAAACAAACCCAATAGGGAGCCATATTGTGCTTGAAGAGGTTATTACGACTTCGATGAATTGGATTAAAGGATTTAATTTAGGGAAAGTAGAAATTTGTGCAAATGGTTATTCTGAAGATGCTACAATGAATGCAACCCCTTTTGCATTTCTTCATAATAAAAAAGATATTAAAGGATTTTGGTCAAAACTCATATCAGATGGAGCAAAGAATTTAACCTATCATAAGCCTGCATTTAAAGATATTACAGGTAACTCTGCTATATTAACTTCTCAATGGAGTATGAATATAGGTGAAGGTAAAATTTATCAAGAAAAGTGGGAAAAGAAAGATGGTAAATGGGTTCTTACATATGATGAGTTTGAGGCGCTTAAAAAGTATTAAGCTGAAGTATATAAAATTAAAAAAATAAAAAGTAAAAAATAAAAAATATTGTCATACTAAACGATTCTAGTTTTGTTTTAAAAATAATGTAAACAACGACTTATAATAAATTCTTTACAAATAAATAGATCACTTTAGTTTTAAATAAATTATAAGTCTTGTTTTATCAAAATAATAATAGAATCGTTTATGATATATTTTTCATAACCCTCAATAGGAAAAGTTTTTATTTATAAGAACTCTTCCTATTGGGATTTTAAAAGAACAAGAATTAATTCTTGTTTTTTTTGTTGTCTGAAGATTAAAAACTATTTCATTTTTTGAAATAGTTTAAGGGAGGTAACATCATTATTTTTATTGATAAGATTACTTTACGAAAATAAAGCTATGAACTATTTTAAGTACTTGTAACAAAAGACACAACTTTTATATTAAACTTCAATTTATCTTTGTTGTATAGCTATATTTATTAACATTTATATTGGTAAAAACAAAAAATATAGCTTTTCATTTTACAGTTTTTCAGGTTATAAATGATTAAAAAAATGTAGTTAAATTTTAAATAATAATTAATATTAAAAAAACAAAATGGATAATAAAGAAGTTTATGTATTAGTTCACTCAGCTTGGTTAGGGGGGTGGCAATGGGATAATATAGCCGAATCTCTTCGTTTAAAAGGCCATGAGGTAATAGCTCCTGATTTGCCAGGACATGGAATTGATGATACTCTACCAAAAGATATAACAATGGATGATTATGTAGATAAATTGATAGGTATCTTAGATAAGCAAAAATGCTCAGTAATTTTAGTAGGACACAGTTTTAATGGTATTACAATAAGTAGGGTAGCAGAATTAAGACCTTCTAAAATTAAGAGTCTTGTTTATTTAACGGCTTTCCTTCTTCCTAATGGAGGTTCGTTTTATGAGGCTGTTAAAGAAGTAGGGAATTCAATAGCTGTAGATAATTTTGAGGTATCAAACGATAGGACGTATGCTGTAGTTAAAGAGGAAGAGTTACAAAATGCATTTGCTCATGATATTTCTGCAGAAATTTTTGAAGGTGCTAAACCTCATATTGTTAGAGAACCATTGGCTCCTCTTATGTATGAACTAGAAATTACAGATAAAAATTTCGAAAAAATACCAAAGTATTACATTGAGACAACAGAAGATAAAGCGATTCCAATAGATATTCAAAGAAGTATGTATAAAGGAAAAGTTCTAAAAGTCTACTCTATTAAAAGTAGTCATACACCAAATTTTTCTAGTCCACAAAAGGTAGTAGAGGCTTTATTGGATGTAGCAGAAGAGCAGAAAAAAATAAACTTAATTCAAAGCCATCTGAAAGTTTACAATAACATTAAATTTCATAGACTGTTTTCAAATGAAGATCAGCTATTGGCTCATTTTGAATCAATGGAAGGAAATGAGTCTTATGCACATATGCTTCTTTTTGAAAACAGTATGGAAAATAAAATACATACGGTAGTTCAAAAGGTTCCTGATAATCAGTTGGGAGGCCATACGATGTTTGATGGGGCTAGCACATCGACTCCTGATAATACAGAAGAGAATAAGAATATTATAGAAAGATTTTTAAAAGATGTATGGATCGAAGGTAAGGTAAGTATTATCCAAGATTTTTTTGAGGAAGGTAAGGTAATTCAACATAATCCAATGGTTGAAGACAATGTGGAAGGATTATTCGAATTTATGAAGAGTCTTTCTAGTCAAGGAATAAGTTTACATTATGATGAGGTATTAGCTATTTTTGCTAAAGGTGATATGGTTATGACCTATTCAAAAGGATTTATAGGGGAAGAAAAACATTTTTTCGCAGACTTGTTTAGGTTAAAAAATGGAAAGATCGCTGAACATTGGGATGTCATTCAAAAAAAATAAGTTTTTTAGATCTAAGGATGAATTTAATCAAAAAGTGAAATATTGTTTTTTGTTTAGAAGAACTGTTTTTTTAAGATTTATTCTGCTGATTTTAGTTAATTATAAGAGAGCTATATAGTACTACTTACACACGGTTTTGATGATTTTAGTTTTTATAAAACTTTTAGAGTTTTATTTATTAAGTAAAGATAGATTAGAGTTTATCATATAAGTTTGAATTAATAAAGTTACTTCAAAGAGATATAAAAACTAACATATAAATCTTTTAGTTCGTCACTTTTTAGTATTTCAACACTATATTTACAATGACTCACCGAAGGATATAAATACTTTGTCTAAAACTTACTTTTTAAGCTAACAAGTTGAAGTATCTTTAATAAAAGATTTAATATTTCGTTTTTAGTTAGTTTGTTAGTTTGAAGAAAAGAAGCATTTCTAGTATTTGCTTCTTTTCTTTTAGTTTGTTATATAAGTTTTATTAAAACAATTTTATAAATTTCAAAAGCTATTATAATAAAAGAATCTGCTTGAGATCATTAATAGTAACAGTAGACTTTTTTATAATAAAAAACGCTATTTTAATTCTGTTATAGATAAAAATAGAGTGTAAGTTTTAAAATAGTTTTTAATCTTTATCTTGTTAATTCAAAATAAAACTTTGTGTCTATGTCAATGATTAAGGTGCTATTATCAATAACAGTCTGTGGTATATTTAGATCAGTTAAATTGTCTAATATTTCAGAAAAAGAAGATAGAGGTTCTTCAATTTTTTGTTTAATATTTGTCTCAAGGAATATACTATCATCGGTTAAACTAATTACATCCATTATAATTTCGCCTAGCTCAATTTGATTTTTAATTGAATCAGGGATTTCGTCAGGGAGTAAAGAAATCACAATATTTTCAAGAAAAATACCATTACTAACTACAAGTTTATCGCCAGATGTATTAAAATAATAATCTGATTCATTTGAAATATTTGTAATAGGGACTACTTCATTAATGTTATCAGTACCATCATTAATTTTTATTTCTGTATCAAAAGAGCCATTAAAATTTAATTTATTCGGAGATTTTTGAAAAATAGCAGAAGCATTGAAGTTTTTACCGGTTCCTTCTAAGGTATATTTTTTATATTCATTTTCAATATTTAGTATTTTTGTTTTGATAGGTATATTACCATCAACCGTTAGTTTAGTTAGGTTTAACTCTCCCATAATGTCGGGAGTTTTAGCCGTATTTTCGTCATTAGAACAACTTGAAATAATACAAAATACAAGAAAACTAAAAAATTTAAATTTATTCATTTTTTTATGTTAAGGGTTATCTCATTAAAAATGAGTGGATAAAGGTCAAATATAAAAATATTTTACGTTAAAAAATGCTTAAAATTCATGTTTTCATAATAATAGGTAGATAGGGGCCTAATGATTATTTTTTAGGTTGTAATGATTATGTTGACTTAAAAAGTTGGTGTATTTAATAATGTGGTGTGTTTATAGTTTTTCTTTAAGGTATTTTGAGGTGTGAGAAATTTTATTTTTAACAAGTTCTTCAGGGGTACCACAAAAAATTAAATTCCCTCCTTTTTTACCTCCTTCGACTCCTAAATCAATAATATAATCAGCACATTTTATAAGCTCAATATTATGTTCAATGACAATTATTGAATGTCCTTTTTCAATTAGAGCGTTAAAAGAGTTTAAAAGCTTTTTAATATCGTGAAAATGTAGTCCAGTAGTGGGTTCATCAAAAATGAATAAAGCTTTATCTTTTGTGTTACCTTTGACTAAGAATGAGGCTAGTTTGATTCTTTGAGCTTCTCCTCCTGAAAGGGTAGATGAGGACTGACCTAATTTTATATACCCAAGACCTACATCTTGTAGAGGTTTAAGTTTTTTGGCAACTTTAAATTCTTCATGAAGCGTAAAGAAAACAACAGCGTCATCAATGGTTAAATTGAGAATATCATCAATATTTTTACCTTCGAAATTAACTTCTAAAATTTCTTTTTTAAAGCGTTTACCTCTGCAAACTTCGCATTCTAAATGAACATCAGCCATAAATTGCATTTCGATAGTAACTTCACCTTCTCCTTTACAAATTTCACATCGTCCTCCTTCAACATTGAATGAAAAATGTTTTGGCAGATAATTTCTGATTTTTGATAGCTTTTGAGAGGATAACAGTTTCCTAATATCATCATAAGCCTTAATATAAGTTACTGGATTTGATCTTGAGGATCTTCCAATAGGATTCTGATCAATAAATTCAACGTGCTTTAAAAAATCAAAACTACCATTAATCTCTGAATGCTGTCCTAATTTATCACCATAACCGATTAATTTTTTTTGCATAGCAGGGAAAAGAATTTTTTTGACCAAAGTACTTTTTCCACTTCCTGAAACACCCGTAATAACAGTTAGGTTATTTAAAGGAAATGAAACATCAATATTTTTTAAATTATTTTCTCTAGCCCCAATAATGTTTATTGCATTTTTTGATACTCGTCTTTTTTTGGGTGCCTCAATATTTAATTTTTCTGAAAGGTACTGTGATGTTAAAGAGTTGGATTTCATGATTTCTTTAAACGATCCTTCAGCAACAATTTTTCCACCGTAAGTACCTGCTTCAGGGCCTATATCAATTATATAGTCAGCTTCTTTCATAATTTCTTCATCATGTTCAACTACAATTACCGTATTACCTAAATCTCTTAATTTTTTTAAAACTATGATCAAGCGTTCTGTATCTTTTGGGTGTAATCCAATACTTGGCTCATCTAAAATATACATTGAACCTACGAGACTACTTCCTAGTGAAGTTGCTAAATTTATTCGCTGACTTTCTCCGCCAGACAAAGTGTTCGAAGTCCTATTAAGTGTTAAATAGTTTAAACCTACATCTTGCAGGAACTGTAACCGACTATTGATTTCAGTAAGTAATCTTTTTCCAACTTTTTCTTCGTAAGAAGAGAGATTAAGTTTAGTAAAGAAGTTAACTAATTCATCTAGAGGTAGTTCTACTAGTTCTGTTATTGTTTTTCCGTTAATCTTAACGTATTTAGTTTCACTTCTTAGGCGTGTTCCATGGCATTCAGTGCAAGTAGTTTTTCCCCTGTAGCGTGAGAGCATTACTCTATTTTGAATTTTATAACTTTTTTCTTCGAGAGTTTTAAATAATTTATTGATTCCCTTAAATTTTTTAGTTCCATTCCAAACTAATTGTTGTTGTTCCTCTGAAAGCTCAAACCAAGGCTTATGAATTGGAATTTGAAATTCTTCGGCATGAAGTATAAGATCGTTTTTGTATTTCTTATAGCTATCTGTTTTGAAGGGAAATATGGCGTCTTCATAAATAGATAAACCTGTATTAGGTATTACAAGTTCTTGATCAATACCAACCACATTACCATACCCTTCGCATGAAGGACATGCGCCATAGGGGTTATTAAAACTGAAAAAGTGCGTATTTGGTTCAAGAAAGGTTATGCCATCAAGTTCAAATTTATTATTAAATTCTTTTGTTTTTTTAGTAGTCAAATCATAAATTAAGCAAGAGCCTTTACCTTCAAAAAAAGCAGTTTGAATAGCATCGCCTAATCTATTGTAAAAGTCGTCTTCATTTTTAACTACAATTCTATCAATAACTAAGAAGAGATCACCTCCGTTATATTTATCAACGGAAAAATTATCTATTTTATAAACTTCATCCTTATATCTTAACCTTGCATATCCTTGCTGTTTTAAAATTTTTATAACGGTTTCCAGTTTTTTATCCTCGTTGAAAATAATCGGCGCTAGTAGAAGTAGTTTTGTTTGATCTTTAAATCCCTTTACAAAGTCTATTACATCTGCTACTGTGTGTTTTTTTACTTCAGCACCCGAAATAGGTGAGTAGGTTTTTCCTATTCTTGCATACAAGAGCTTGATGTAATCATAGATTTCAGTAGAAGTGCCAACGGTTGACCTTGGATTGGTCGAGTTTACTTTTTGTTCAATAGCTATTGCAGGAGAAATTCCTTTTATATATTCAACTTTGGGTTTATGAAGTTTGCCTAGGAATTGTCTTGCATATGAGGATAAACTTTCTACATAACGTCTTTGACCTTCAGCATATAATGTGTCGAAAGCAAGTGATGACTTTCCTGAGCCAGAAAGACCTGTGATTACTACAAGTTTATTTCTGGGTATAATAACGTCTATATTTTTTAAATTGTGAAGTTTAGCACCTTTTATAACAATGTTTTCCTTAGAGTTTACACTAGAAATATCTTTTTTCATTTAATACTTTAGAATATATGTTGTAAAAATAAAGCTTTTTAAGGAAGTACTAAAGTTGGTTTTGGTTTTTAAAAATAAAGTTCTTGATTGATTAAAATATCTGGTGAAACTTTAACTTTTTAATTTTTTAGGTAATGATTTATCAGGCAAGATTAAAAAGGGACTTTTAATTACTCCTTAATTTTTTGTAATATCTTTAAAAATAAAAGTTAAGAAATTAAAAATTTGATTTATTTCAATAAACTGAGCTTGTCATAACATCTAAGCGGTATATAAAAGCTGTATATTATCAGATTTTAATGGGAAAGATAAACAATAATCTATAAGATTAATAGAAAGAAATTTTGATGAGAAGAAGTCTATTTGTCTTTTCATGTATTTATTAGCTAACCACTATGGAAGCTCTTTCTAGGAAAATTAAAAAGAATTGTTTTTTAGAAAACGCAATGTTTAAAATGTTAAAATAAGTATGTCTTCATAATAATTTTTAACAATATTTTTTTTCTTTTCATACACCGATAAAGCCTTTTAATACTGAAAATTATTTGATGAATTTATTTAAGAAAATTAAAAGATATTTTTTGTTTATCTGGACGAAACCATCTATAAACACTGAGGGAAAGCTTTGTTTTTTTTGTTTTAATCTTTTAATTTTAATAAAAAATAATAGATTAAAACATCGATTATTTGCATGCAGATACTTTCTATTCAACGTTAATAATAACCAAAAAAATAAAAAAATATTTGCATTTAACAATAAAAAAAATAATATTTGTAACAGTTTATAAATCAATATTTAACGCCTATAGCATAAAATTACTCTAAAAAAAAGTTTTACCCCTAATCAGAAAGATAGTTCCAACTATCTTTCAAAAAGTAATTTTATGGACAAAAATGTACTACAAGATAGTTCTTTGGTCAAAGACTATATTAAAGGAAACGAAAATGCCCTTGCAATACTAATTAAAAGACACCAACAAAAATTGTATAGCTTTATATACAGTAAAATTCAGGACAGAGATTCAACAGAGGATATATTTCAAGATACTTTTATCAAAGTGATAAGAACATTGAAAAAAGGTCATTATAATGAAGAAGGTAAGTTTCTGCCATGGGTTATGAGAATAGCTCACAATCTAGTTATAGATTATTTTAGAAAAAATAATCGAATGCCAATGTTTAGTGGTTCGGATGATTTTGATATTTTTTCTGTAATAGGTGATGGAGAATTAAACGCAGAAGCAAAAATCATTAAAAGTCAAATATTAAATGATGTTAAAAATTTAGTAGATGAGTTACCCGAAGAACAAAAAGAGGTATTAATCATGCGTATTTATAATGATTTAAGCTTTAATGAGATATCAGAAAATACAGGAGTTAGCATAAATACAGCTTTAGGAAGAATGCGCTATGCTTTAATAAATCTTAGAAAAATCGTGGAAAAAAATAATGTAATTTTAGTTAATTAAACAATATTCTTGAGTATTATGCGTTATATTCACGAATTATATGTTAATATTAAGAATACATGACGCAGCTTTACTCTAGAGAAAAGTCAAACGACTCAAAAAATAACCCCAAGGAAGAAACAATTCAATTTATACTTAATTTTTCAAAAAGTTTTCAAGTAAAAAAAATGAAATCGAATTGTTTAATCGAATTACATTTGAATTAAGAGTAAAAAATCCTCAACTGTTAGCAGTTGAGGATTTTTTAATGTTTATTATTTTAATAATGATCTCCTTCCAACAGTTTTTGTAATAATGTCTTTCTCTCTATCCCAGCCTCTTGCAGGAGAGTACTCTCTACCATAGTAAATTATTTGTAAGTGTAATTTATTCCAAAGATTCATAGGAAACAATCTTTTTGCGTCTTTTTCTGTTTGATTTACACTCTTACCATTAGACAAGTTCCAACGATACATTAGTCTATGAATATGTGTGTCAACTGGAAAGGCAGGAATATTAAAAGCTTGCGCCATAACAACACTAGCCGTTTTATGTCCAACTGCTGGTAATTCTTCTAAAGCTTCAAAATCAGCAGGAACTTTTCCATTATGTTTTTCTATTAGTATTTTAGAAAGCCCAAAAATACCTTTAGATTTCATTGGTGAAAGTCCAACGGGTTTTATAATTTCTCTAATTTCATCCACAGAAAGTTTAACCATACTGTATGGTGTATCTGCTTTTTCAAAGAGCAGTGGAGTGATTGTGTTTACTCTAGCGTCTGTACTTTGAGCAGACAATAAAACCGCAATAAGCAAAGTATAAGGGTCTTTATGATTTAAAGGAATTGGTGTTTCAGGATATAATTCTTCTAATGTATTTATTACATACTGAACTTTTTCTTTTTTTGTCATTAGTTTACTTAGTTTTATATAAAAAAGGTCTTTAAAAGAGAGTTTTAACTAAAAACCTACAACAAATTTACAAACTTAAATAACGATGTTTTATCATTTCTTTTGTTATTTGTAAATTTGATTTTTAAAAAATCAAAAATATTTAGAAAATGACTAAACTACAAATAGGAGATAAGGCTCCATCTTTTGAAGCAAAAGATGAAAATGGAGAAACTATAAAATTATCAGATTACGAGGGAAAAAAACTAGTTTTATTCTTTTATCCAAAAGCAAGTACGCCAGGATGTACCGCTGAAGCATGTAATTTAAGAGATAATTATCAAAGTTTTTTGGCTAAAGGCTATAGAGTTCTTGGTGTTAGTGCAGATAGTCCTAAGAGACAGCAAAATTGGAGAAATAAGCATGATTTACCTTTTTCGTTACTAGCCGACGAAGATAAAAAAGTTATCAATGCATTTGGTGTATGGGGACCAAAAAAATTTATGGGTAGAGAGTACGATGGAATTCATAGAGCTACTTTTATTATTGATGAAGCGGGATTTATTGAGAATATAATAACAAAAGTTAAAACAAAAGACCATACTAGTCAAATTTTAAACTAAATAAATTAGGACATCTAAGTTAACTACTAGATGTCCTAATTTTATTGTTATTAAGCGTTTTTTAATTGGAATTACTCTGTTTTCCTCCAGCTAGTAGCTCTTTTTGTAATTCTTTACTTGTTTTACTACTTCCATCATGACTCCATCCAGGAGGCATAAACACATATTTCAGTCTTATAGGAAGAGGAAGCCCTTTTTTATTAACGAAAAAATCTTTAAAAATCTCTTTCCATTCATGAAATATGATATTTACAGGACCTCTATTTTCAATGTTTTTAGTTAACCCGAATTTAAGTTTTTCATATTCCATTTCGTTTTCTTCAGCTTGAAATGTTCCAAATATTCTATCCCAAATAATCAAAACCATACCCATATTTTTATCTAAATATTTAGTATTAGATGCATGATGTACTCTATGATGTGAAGGTGTAACAAAAAAGAATCCCCACCAGCCTAATTTACTTTTAATAAAATTAGTATGACAAAGAGTCCCATAATTTTGATTCATTGCGTAAGCAAACATTATGTGTAAAGGTGCAATTCCTAAAAAAGCAAGTGGTAAGAAAAACATATACCTAAATAAAGGTTGAAGTACAGGAGATCTAAAACCTGTAGTAATGTTATAGTATTCAGAATTATGATGAGTTACATGAACAGCCCAGAAGAATCTTGAGTGATGATCAACATAATGATGAATATAATAAAGAAAATCTTGGCCTATGAAGGCAACTAACCAATAAATAACAGGAGATTCCCATGTGATAACTCTGTATTGATAACAAAATCCCATAACCAAAAATGAAAAAGCCTTCATTATTAAATCTAGACTAAAGTTAACTAATGCAAAATATACATTAGTACTAGTGTCTTTAAAGTTATAGTTTTTTACTTTAGCTTTATAGCTAAAATACATTTCTATTAAAATAACTAATAGGAAGAAAGGGGCACTCCAAAAGTAAAGAGTATCTTGATTTAGTATATCAAACATAGTTTATGATTAGGTGTAAACAAAGATATTTTTTTATTTTTAAATTAAACTTACAATTATATTTTTTATAACATTTTAAGTCTCTCTATTATCCACATTTTAAAACTGTAAAAGTTTTGAGGAGCAACTCCATGACCTACGGGGTATTCTGAATATATATTATTTAATTTATAATTGGAAAGGAATAAAGGAGCTTTTCTTGCCCATTCAACTGGAAGTACTTGATCAACAGACCCATGAGAAATATAATAATCTGTTCTTATTTCGTTGTCAATAAATTGAGGTAATAGCTCATCATTTATATATCCACTAAGCGCAATAACATGCTCTACTTTGTTTGGGAAATTTAAACTTAGAGCATAGCTTAAAATAGCTCCTTGACTAAAGCCTAATAAAAACGTTTTATTTTTCGAAGTACGATACTTTTTTTTGATCTCATCTATAAATTTAGCAATCTTGTTTAAAGATTCCTTTGCCTGAGTTATATCAGAGAATTTTCCATTTACTGAATCAAAATTAATGGTATACCAAGCGTAGCCTCCATAGCCCATTTCATAAGGAGCTTGAACACTTATGATTAATAATTCTTCAGGCAGTTCTTCTGCAAATGAAAATAAATCTTGTTCATTGCTTCCATAGCCATGTAATAAAATTAACAAAGGAGGGTTGTCTGTATTTGTTTTTGGAGGTCTTGTAATATACTTTAAACTCATTATTGAATTACTTTAAACCATTCTTGAAATTTATCCCCTATATAAGGAATTAACTTTTCGTTATTGTTAATAGCACCAATGAAGCTAATTAACCAAAACAAAAAAATAGTGATCCCAATAGCAGAGCTTATCCATCCGCTAAGATATTGTTTTGTCAACCATCCGTTAAGAAATGATAATAAGTGTAATCCAATCATTTGTCTTATGTAGAAACTCGTAAATTGATTTTTTTTACTATTATTTAGTAAAATAGCGATTATAGTACCTATTATTGTAAAATGACTTATAATAGCATTTGTTTTTCCTTCCTCAGTTGCTGATAGTTTATTCATTTTGTGCTAAAGTTAACTTGTTATTATTATATGATCCATATACTTTTCCTTTTAATTTAACTCCTAAAAAAATACTGTTTTTTGAAGTTGATAAAATATTTTTTTCAGAGAAAATATATTCATCCTTAGGAGAGAATAACGAAAAATTAGCTTTGTTGTTTTCTTTTATTGAATCAAATTGAACTCCAAAACGTTTTCTGGGGTTAATCGATAGACATTTTTGAATTGTTTCTAGATCAATGATAGTATTTAGTGAACTAAAAGCACTCTCAAAGCCGATGGTTCCATCCTTAGCTACTGAAAATTCAACTTTTTTATGCTCAATATCTATAGGGTCATGATCGGTTGTGATTATATCTATTACTCCACTTTTAACTCCCTGAATGAGTGCAGAACAATCTTCTTTTGTTCTTAGTGGTGGATTTACTTTTTTAAGAGCATCAAATTCATGTAATTCATTATCAGTCAAAGATAGGTTATGTACACTTGTACTGCAAGTTATGTCTAAGCCCTGTTCCTTTGCTTTTTTGATTAATTGAACAGACTTAGCCGTTGAAATAGTAGGAATGTGTAACTTCCCCCCAGTATACTCTAATAAAAAAATATCTCTAGCAATTTGTAATTCTTCAGCAAGTGAAGGAATTCCTTTTAACCCGAGAATTGTACTATTCATACCTTCATTAGCTACACCTTCTCCAGCAATAGCATTATTTTTAGGAAAACTTAAAATCAAACCATTAAAATTTTGAGCATATAGTAAAGCTATCTTTAAAAGATTATCATTAGATATGGGTTTTTTGTAGTCTCCAAATGCTATGGCACCTGATTGTTGCATGTCAAATAATTCCGCTATTTCAAGTCCTTCACTCTTCTGAGTAAGTGCGCCAATAGGAAAAACATCAGTAGTAGAACCATTCGCTTTGTTGATTAAAAATTCTACAAATGTTTTATTATCTGCTATGGGGTTTGAATTGGGATTTACCGCAATAGAAGTGAAACCACTTTTTGCAGCGACATTCAGTCCATGGTTTAAAGTTTCCCTTTCTTCATAACCAGGTTCTCCTATAGAAGTACTTGTATCAAACCACCCAGTTGATACATGT
The DNA here is from genome assembly GCF_057162725.1 of Tenacibaculum profundi. NCBI lineage: Bacteria > Pseudomonadati > Bacteroidota > Flavobacteriia > Flavobacteriales > Flavobacteriaceae > Tenacibaculum > Tenacibaculum profundi. The sequence goes on along the minus strand of NZ_CM169894.1, from coordinate 1,088,840 downwards.
AAATCATCAAATTTTATAATTTGATAATTTTCATTAGATACTATTTGGTTTTCAATTTTTGAAATAACTCCATTAACAATTAAAATATCTTTTGTTTGATTATGAAACGGACTAGAGATGTCTACTATCTTAGCGGATTTGAGGAGCGTCGTCATGATTTAAAGAATTTTAAGATCAAAATTTCAAAAAGCAAAGATACAATGGAAAGTAGTAAAAACCATTTCCAAAGCCAGTGAACTTCATTTTTTTTCTTAATTTCTTTTAGGGTACTTTTAACAGATGATGAAACATTGAGATTTTCGTTCTGACTTACAATTTCTTTAAGGTTTAAGAACGAGAGTAAGCTTTCACTCGAATCGTAGTTAAATGCAGTACTTCTAATAGTGTCCTTCTGTTGTATGATATAATTAAAGCCAGCAAATAAAGGTTTTTCTTTCATCGTAATTCTTGTTTTATTTTGAAGTACTTGTTGCAACGGAATAAAAGAATTATTACTATTTGATATGGTTAAAATACTCTTTTTGCTAACAGGTATATTTAAATCTAAAATATTATTTTTACCTACCGTGTAATAAAGCTCAGCTATTTTTATACTTTGCCTGCCAATGTTATATAATAATGGAACTATTAATGGAGAATTTTTAAAGTTACTATTTTTCTTATCTAAAGGGCTTGAGAACCAAAAAATGGAAGCCTCCTTTAATTTAATTTTAGAAACAAAGTCTTTTTTGTTTTCAAAAGATAAAATACTACTCGAATTAATGAACTTTGTTGTGTACGAAGTGTTTGTCGAAGGATATTGAAAATTATGAACATCTTTTTTAAATACATTTGCGAAAATGGGATGATTAAAATTAATGTTGGTTATTTTTAGAGTATCATTATTTTTTTTAAATTCTGAAGCGTTAATATTCATTTTTCTAAATAAATCATAGTAAGATAATGTATCAATAGCGCTACTTGGTATAACAATCATGCTGCCACCCTTTTGGGAAAAATTTTTTAAAATTTCTTGTATTGAATTAGGAATTTCATCAAGTTCATTCAGAATAATTAGTTGCTGTTGATTTAAATCATTATAATTTATTTCTTGAAGTGAAGTTTGCTTGAAATTAAATTTATCTGGAGTGTATATCTTTTGAAATGCATCGTTTAATTTTCCGATTGATAGTACATTAATTTTTTCATTTGTTGCTAATGTAAAATAAAAAGTATTATCAAATGAGTAAGTATCATTGAAGTTGATGTTTAGCTTACCCAACAATAAAGATTCTTTTTGTAGTGAAAAAGAGATGTTTTTAGTTGTGTTTTTTTGAATGTCAAAAGTTTGCTTATTGAGTAAGGAGTTGTTGTCGTAAATTGCAATTGGAATATTTTTTTTATCACTACCTTGATTTTTTATGATAATATTTAATTCTAAAGCATTTTCTTTATTCCCTTTAATAAAAAGACTATCGATAGATAGATTTTCTTTCAATTGAGGGGTTAGTTGAACTAAAGATGTATTGTGTTTTATGTTTTTAAATTTATTTGTATTCGTGTTTTGAAAATCAGAAATAAGAATTCTTTTAAATGAAATAGAATTATTGTCTTTTTGCGAGCTCATTTTCAATAATACGTCGTTAACATTTTTTTTTGATGCGGAATATTTTATTTTAAGTAGAATACGTTTCATTTCACTAGCATTTTTTCGAGGGTAATATCCCGTATTGGTTTGAAGTGTATATGTGTTTTCTACTGATAAATTCTCTACTAAATCTTGAATTGCTATTTGAAGAAGATCTCCTTTTTTTCCTTTAGCTTGCATGCTCAGGGTATTGTCGAGGTAAATTGAATAATGTAATCTTTTGTTAGCCTCTCTGTTACTTAAATAGGGTTGAGCAAAAGCAATTATGAGAAAAGAAAGTATACATAATCGTGTAATTAAAATTAACCATTTTTTTATTTGAGAACTCTTACGAGTTTGTAAAGCGATTTTTTTTAAAAATGCTACATTGGTAAATGGTGTTTTTACAAACCGTTGTAATTGAAAAAGATGAACTATTATTGGTATTATAAGAAGTCCAAGTAAGTATAAGATTTCAGGATATTTGAGTTGCATATTTAGGTTCTAACAAATGTTTATACGAATCACTTATTACCTTTTATTGTTGGTGAAAATGACTCAGGAAGTAAAAATAGTCAAAAACAAGGTTATTCAACAAACTAGTTAAAAATATGTTAGAAGTATTTTTAGTTTTTGCCTATCGTGAAATTTTACTACTTTTGATTCATGACTACAAAAGAGGGGTCTTGTATAAAGAATAATAAAGCTCGGTAAAAAAATCGATATATTAATATAATTTTCAAGAGAGGCAATTGTCTTTTGAAAAAAAAGTTTTCATTATGGTAAGAAATCAGAGCTTTTAATGACAACATTTAGTGTAGATTCGATTTTTAATTTTCGATATTAAAGAGAAAATATAAAGTATTGTTTCTAAAACATAATTCTTTACCACGTCTTTTAACTAAAGTAAAGATCTCTAAGAAAATGATCAAAAATGAAAACGTATCAAATTCCATTTAAAAATACCGGTTTTTTTTCTCAAATAATGCTCGATTATCTAGAAAAAGACGAATCAATAAACGACTTTTATAATAATTTCCCTTCTATTGAAGGTTTTCAAAGTCAAATTGTACAGAAAAAACTATCTTATAATGAAAGTACAAGGAATAAATTATTTTCAGTTCTAGATGCTCAATATAAAAATATAAAATCACATAAAAAGGTTCATGATAATTTATTAAAATTAAAGTTGTCTAATTCTTTTACTATTACAACAGGACACCAACTGAATTTATTTACTGGTCCACTTTATTTTTTGTATAAGATTATTTCAACAATTAATCTTTGCGAGATATTGTCAAAGCAATTTCCCGAAGAGAATTTTATTCCTGTATATTGGATGGCTACAGAGGATCATGATTTTGAGGAAATTAATCACTTTTCTTTCAGACAAAAAAAGGTTAAGTGGAGTTCTGATCAAAAAGGAGGAGTAGGACGCTTTAATACAAGTGGACTTGATAAGGTTTTTTCTGTTTTATCAGATCATTTAGGGATGTCTAGAAATGCAGAAGAATTAAAAAAAATTTTTAAAGAAGGGTATTTAAAACATCAAAATTTAGCAGAAGGGACTAGGTATATCGTCGATAAATTATTTGGAGAATATGGACTGGTTATCTTAAATGCAGATGATAAAGTTTTAAAAAGAGAATTAACACCTTATGTAAAAAAAGAGCTTTTCGATCAGACTTCTTATAAAAGCGTATCGAAAACATCTAAAATGCTTGAAAAAAAATATAAAACTCAAGTTAATCCAAGGAAAATAAATTTATTTTATTTGATTCAAGGTACACGTGAAAGACTAATTTATGAAAATAATTTATTTAAAGTAAACAATACCGATTTGGTTTTTTCAGAAGAAGAAATTATTCAGGTATTAGAAAATAACCCAGAAAGATTTTCACCAAACGTTATTACACGTCCATTATATCAAGAGGTAATTTTACCAAACCTTTGTTATATTGGAGGAGGAGGGGAGTTAGCTTATTGGTTGCAGTTAAAGAACTATTTTAATAAAGTATCAGTACCATTTCCAATTTTATTATTAAGGAATTCTGTTCAAATAATTAGTGAGAAACAAGAAAAAAAACTAATTAGATTAAATATTAGTTTAGAAGAATTATTCCTGAATCAAAACGAGTTGTTAAAAAATAAAGTTAACATAGAAGCTGAGCATAGTATTGACTTTATAGAACAGAAAAAATATCTAGAAAACCAATTTAAAAAACTTAAATTAATTGCTTCAAAAACAGATGCTTCATTTATAGGTGCTGTGAACGCTCAGGAAAAAAAGCAATTGAAAGGACTTAATAATTTAGAAAAGAGGTTACTTAGAGCAGAAAAAAGAAAGCAATATGATTTGGTAGAACGTATTACTACAATACAAAATGAAATATTACCAAATCAGTCTTTGGAAGAACGACAGAGGAATTTTTCAGAGTATTATCTAGAATATGGAGCACGTTTTATAGAGGTTTTGAAAAAAAGTTTAAATCCTTTAGATCAAAAGTTTACAGTTATAGTTATGGATTAATGAGTTGTAAATAATTTTTTAGAATTTGAACTATTATTTTTTCAATTTTAATAAACAGTAAGTGTACTTATTAATTGGTAAAAAGCATAATAACTTTAAATAAATCAAGATTTAAATAAAATGAAATCACTCCACCCTAAGAATATTCATAAAAGCGGCTATGACTTTGAGCTTTTAATGAAGAATAATCGAGATTTAATTCCATTTGTAATTGAAAAGTTTGAAAAGTTAACTATTGATTTTTCAAATCCAAAAGCAGTTAAACATCTAAATAAAGCACTACTAAGTAGCTATTATAATATAACTAATTGGAATTTTTCTGATAAAAATTTATGTCCTCCAATACCTGGTAGGGTAGATTATATTCATTATTTAGCAGATTTAATAAAAGGAAAAAATAATATTTCCGTTTTGGATATTGGTACAGGAGCTACTTGCATATATCCTATTTTGGGTGCAGCAATATATAATTGGAATTTTGTAGCTTCAGATATAAATAAAGATTCACTTAAAATAGCACAAGACAATATTTATAAAAATAATTTAGATAATAAAATTAAATTAAGATATCAAGAGGATGCTTCAAAAATTTTAACAGGTGTTATAAAAAATGGAGAAAAGTTTACTTTAACGATGTGTAACCCTCCTTTTTATAGCTCAATGAGTGAGGCAATATTAGTAAATAAGAAAAAGAATAAAAATTTAGGTGTTAATTTAGCAAGAAACTTTTCAGGAATTAAAGAAGAATTGTGTTATAAGGGGGGAGAGAAAGCTTTTTTGCATAATTATTTATATCAAAGTTCATTGTTTTCGAATTCAAGTTTTTGGTTTACAAGCTTGGTTTCTAGAAAAGAAAATGTTAAAAGTATGGAGCTGTCTAGTAAAAAAATTGGTGTGAAGGATTTCATAAATATACCAATGTTTCATGGAAATAAAGTTACTCGAATTGTTTGTTGGAAATTCTAAAGAGTTTTTTATTTAATGCCTGCATTTTGCTAAATTATTAGAATGAGCAAAAATAAAGAAGCAAGTAAAAACTCAGAAAATAGGTGTATTTACTTGCTTACGGGGGGACAATACTAAAAGTTTGGTTAGTTTTATTATCATTGCCTCAGCAAATCTACTAGGTTTTGATTGTATTGGGTTACGGGTTTCCGTAGTAGGTTTTTTTTAGAATTAATGTTTTTTGTTAAAGAACAATCACCGAAAAATCGGTGATTGAGTGTTATCGTGGGATAAGAAAAAAATGTATACATTTTAAAGCATACTAAATTTTAAGTTTAAATTTATTGTACTAGTAAATTAATGTTGAATAAAAGCGTTTTCTCTGTGGCTATCCGTAAAAGAGGTCTTTTTATTTAGTTATTATCTATGAAAAACTAAAAAGTAGCTGTATTTTCAGTGCTACATTAACTTTACTATTTACATGAGAATATATTACTATCTCAATTATAATTTAAATAAATAGTATGGTAAGTAATAACTATAATGGGTAAATAGGGATTGTAATGAAAATGTTATTTGGCTTTTAATCTAGGCAATTTTGGTTCCATTCTTTACTTTTCTCTCAGGACTTATTATTGTTACCTCTTTTTTATTTCCTAATCCACCTAGAATAAGACATTCACTCATAAAGTTTGATATTTGTTTTTTTGGAAAATTAACGACAGCCACTACCTGCTTACCAATTAAATCTTGTGGTTGATATAATTTAGTTATTTGTGCAGAGGTTTTTCTTATGCCTAATTCACCAAAATCAATAAACATTTTATAAGCAGGCTTTTTAGCATTTTTTAGATTTTCGACATTTATAATAGTACCGATTCTCATATCTACTTTTACAAAGTCATCCCACGAAATTATATTTTTAATATTAATATCCATTTGCAGTAAAACTACAAAATTGAAATCAAATTATTATTTAAAAAAGGAAAAACACTTTTATGTCAGATTGATCAACGTTTAGGATCTTGTTTTTAGCTTTAAGGGTTTTGTATTCAGTGTATTATGTGTTTTTTTGGTAATTTCGTACTGTAAGTAATTAGTCCGTTATTACAAAGGTAAGGGAAATACCAAAAAAGCTGGCTTGAGCAAATCATGATTAAGTCAGCTTTAATTTTTTTTACTATTTAATAATCTATTGGCGGCATTAAATGGTGTTGTTTTCTTATTTTCAAGCAATGATATTTCTTTGGTTAACAGTGTTTTAATTTTTAAATCATTATAAAATTCACTTTTGAGTTTTGCATTAATGGTTTCGAGCAGCCAAAACTTATTTTGTAAGTTTCTTTTTTTACTAAAAAATAGACTTTTTTTATTTTTGGAAATAAACTCTTTTATCATATTATATATCTGATCAATACCTTCATTTTTTAAGGCACTCGCAATTAAAACTTTTGGAATCCAACCATTCTCTTTTGGAGGATATAAGTGTAAAGCTCTGTTAAATTCAATTTGAGCTATTTTAGCATTTTTAATGTTATCTCCGTCAGCCTTATTAATAATAATTGCATCTGCCATTTCTATAATTCCTCTTTTTATACCTTGAAGCTCATCACCAGCTCCAGCAATTTTTAATAATAAAAAGAAATCTACCATTGAATGAACAGTAGTTTCTGATTGCCCTACCCCTACAGTTTCAATTATAATAGTATCGTAGCCAGCAGCTTCACATAAAATAATACTTTCTCGTGTTTTTTGCGCTACTCCTCCCAAAGAGCTTCCAGAAGGGGAGGGACGAATAAAAGCATTTTTATCTGTAACTAATTGCTCCATTCTTGTTTTATCGCCAAGAATACTTCCTCTATTTACAGAGCTACTAGGATCAACTGCTAAAACAGCTACTTTTTTTCCACAACTGGTTAAGTGTTTACCAAACGACTCTATAAAAGTACTTTTTCCTACTCCTGGTACTCCAGTTATACCAATTCTTATTGATTTATCTGAATGAGGAAGACAGGCTTCTAATATTTTATTTGCTTTTTTTTGATGATTGGGATTCGTGCTTTCTATCAAAGTAATAGCCCTACTTAAATAACTAATATCTCCATTTAATATCTTGTCAATAAAAATTTCTACTGAAGGCTGTTTTCTTCTGTTTTGTTTAATTTTTTCAACAGAAAATTTATTTGTTGTTTTAGGTGCTGATATACCATCCTTTTCAGTAAAAGTAGATTTATGTTTTTTTTTCATTAAAAGTATTGAACTATTTTTCTTTTTTAGAAAAACTCTTTAAACGTTTTAGAGTTTATAATATGAGTTTACGATTATAAAATTTGTATTTTGTAAATTTAAAATAAAATCCAAGGAAAATCAATAAATAGAAAACGTATTCTTTTTTTGATGAAAATATAAGCACCGTTTTTAAGCTGTCCGATGTTTGTTTTTTGATAATTTATAGTTTCAAAGTAGGTAATAAATTAATCCCGTCCCAAATAAATAATTTTTGAAATCGTTTTGGGTAGCAAAAGTATTATTAGAATAATAGGTTATAGATTATAAAACAAGTTTTAGCCTATAAAATTGACAAATTTTTATCTTCTAAATGTTCAGGAGAACTAAAAGCGATCTTAAAAAATTATAAGGAGTTTATTTTAGAAAAGCGAGTTATTAAAACACAAAAAAAGATAATCAATAATAAGAGTTGCTAATTAAAAATGTTTTGGACGCTATTGGTAATAAATTATATAATACTTTATATATAATTTGAATGAAGTTAGATTATAACTTTAATTCAGAATATATTTCTTTTATTTTTATATACTAACTGTATAAAACAATAAAAAGATTGCCTTTAGGCAATCTTTTTATTCGACTATTGATAATAATCAGTTTGCGATTTAACGAAATGTATCACGAGCTTCGTCAAAAGATTTTTCGATAACTTCAACATTAATAGCATTTAGCCCTTTTTTTCCTCTTTGAGTTTCAAATCTAACCTTGTTGTTTTTGGTTATGTTATCAATTAAACCTGAGTCGTGAACAAAAATATCTTTTCCTGTTTCTGATGATGTAATGAATCCATATCCTTTGGAGTCATTAAAAAATTTTACTATACCTTCTTGCATTGGTACTTAATTTTATGTTATTATTAATTTTTGATCATTTGACTACACAGTTAATTAACAAAATTCCTGAGAAAAATGAATTAATTTAAAGTTATTTAAACACTAAAAATAATAAAGGGACGATGAAATAAAAAAAGGCAAGAAGAGAATAAACTCAAAAAACTAATTACTAAATAATACCTTAAAATTAATAAATGTAACCAAATGAACACTACAAAAGTAGTGTTTTTCGTTTAATAAAAGATAATTGAAGTTGTTAATATCAAATATTTTATATACTATTTAAAAAAGAGTCCAAATTTCAGGACTCTTTTTTAACTATTTCAACAACAATTTATGATGAGATTTTACTTTAATTATATACAAAACTAATTGATTTCTCTTTCGTGTATTTTTTTTTTGTTGACTTTTCTTTTTTGGAAAGTTGAACTGCTTGTTTCTGTTGCTTAATGGTTAATGTTATATTTCAACTGAAATAATTATAAATTAAATTATTTTTAAAAGGTAAATGTTAATTCTTAATAGATGTTTTAAGAATTTTCTTTAAGTTTTTAGTGTTTTTTTATTTTTAATAGAAAGTTATAAACTTTACAAAAACTTGCATTGAAATCCATTTCTATATTCTTTTTAAAGTAACTATCTTAGCACTTGTTAAACACGACTTTTTCTATGGAATTATTTAAGGAAAAACAACTTAAAATTTATAACTCGCTATCGAAAAAAAAAGAATTTTTTAAACCTGTAACTGCTGGTAGAGTAGGGATGTATGTTTGTGGGCCAACGGTTTATAGTAATGTTCATCTGGGAAATGTCAGAACATTCATGTCTTTTGATATGGTGTATAGATATCTTTTACATTTAGGATACAAAGTTCGTTATGTTAGAAATATAACTGATGCAGGTCATTTAGAAAATGATGCAGATGAGGGAGAAGATCGGATTGCTAAAAAAGCCCGTTTAGAGGAAATAGAGCCAATGGAAGTAGTTCAAAGATATACTGTTGACTTTCATGATGTAACAAAGATGTATAATTTTTTACCTCCAAGTATTGAACCAACAGCAACAGGTCACATTGTTGAACAAATTGAAATGATTAAAGAAATTATTCAAAAAGGGTTTGCTTATGAAGTAAATGGTTCTGTATATTTCGATGTGTTAAAATATAATGAAAATCATAATTATGGAATTTTGTCTGGTAGAACAATAGAAAATGCCATACACAACACTAGAGTTCTTGACGGTCAGACAGATAAAAAAAACCCCCAAGATTTTGCCTTATGGAAGAAAGCAGATGATCGTCACATCATGAGATGGCCTTCTCCTTGGAGCGATGGTTTTCCTGGTTGGCACCTTGAGTGTTCAGTGATGAGCTCGAAGTATTTGGGCGAGCAAATAGATATTCATGGAGGAGGGATGGACTTAAAATTTCCGCATCATGAATGCGAGATAGCACAGTCTCATACATGCTCAGGAGTACAACCAGTTAATTATTGGATGCATGCTAATATGTTATTGCTTAATGGTCAAAAAATGGCTAAGTCGACCGGAAACTTTATTTTACCTGAAGAAATTTTAAACGGGAAAAATGATATTCTACCGAAGGCTTTTAGTGTAGGAGTTGTTAGATTCTTTATAATGCAAGCCCATTACAGAAGTATTCTAGATTTTTCGGGCGATGCGTTACTAGCTTCAGAAAAAGGTTTTAATAGATTGATGGAAGCTATTAGGACTTTAAAATTAATAAAAGGAGAGAACAAAACATCGTATTTTGATTTAGACAAATGGGAACAGAAATGCTACGATGCAATGAATGACGATTTTAATACTCCAATACTAATAGCTCATTTATTCGATGCTGTTAAGTATGTGAATCTTCTTAATGATAAAAAAGCAACAATTTCTGTAGAAGACTTGGAAAAATTAAAAAACACATTAAATATTTTTACTTTTGACATTTTAGGGCTATTGAGAGAAAATAGCCAAGAAGAGAGTAAAGCATTAGAAGGGGCTGTAGAGTTATTAATAAAATTACGCAAGGAGGCAAGAGAAAATAAGAATTGGATATTATCTGATCAAATCAGAGATGAATTGATAATTCTTGGAGTGCAATTGAAAGATGGAAGAGATGGAACAACTTTTACAATAAACTAGTTGAAAAGAATACTTACATATCCATTTATTTTATTAGTCCGTTTTTATCAAACCGTTATATCACCTTATACTCCATCAAGTTGTAGATATATACCGACGTGTTCTCAATATACCATTGAAGCTTTGAAGGAGCATGGTCTTATATATGGTTCCTGGTTAGCTATTAAACGTATTTTTAGCTGCCACCCTTGGGGAGGAAGTGGTTATGACCCAGTTCCTAGTAAAAAACAAAAAAAATAATTAAAAATACAATGAATTTTTTATCAGTAGTTTGGGATATAGATCCCGAAATTTTTAAAATAGGAGGCTTTGGAGTTAGATGGTACAGTCTAATGTTTGTTTTAGCCTTTATTCTAGGTCTTCACTTAATGAAGAAAATTTTTGTCAATGATAATATTTCTGAAGAAAAGTTAGATCCTCTTTTTATGTATGTATTTATATCAATGTTGATAGGAATGCGTTTAGGAGATGTTTTCTTTTATAGCTGGGATTACTATCAAAATCATCTTCTTGAAATTATACTTCCTTTTAAAAAACAAGAAGGAGCAAGCGCTCTTTTTGGAATGGTAAATGGGTGGAAATTTACTGGTTTTACTGGCTTTGCAAGCCATGGTGCAGCTATTGCAATACCAATAGCACTGTATTTTTATTCAAAAAAACACCTATATAAGCCATGGTTGTTTATTTTGGATAGGTTAGGTATTATGGTTGCCTTGGCAGGATTCTTTATTAGGTTTGGGAATTTTTTTAATTCTGAAATTTATGGAAAGCCAACAGAAAGTAATTTTGGCGTTATTTTTAAAAGGGCTGGGGAAACAGTTCCAAGGTACCCAACACAGTTATTTGAAGCCTTCAGTTACTTAGGATTATTTTTTATTTTATGGTATTTTTATTGGAAAACAGATAAAAAGAATAAATCAGGATTTCTTTTTGGGTTGTTTATGGTAGCATTATGGTCACTACGATTTTTTATTGAATTCTTAAAAGAAGCTCAAGTCGAAGGAAGAGAGGATTGGGTTTTAAATTCATTAAATACGGGACAAGTACTAAGTATTCCATTAGTATTAATTGGATTATGGCTGATGTTCAGGAAAAACAGATTAAATGTATAAAAAAATTATTTAATTTTTTTATATTAAAATTTCATCCCTAACTTCATGTTTAAAACTCTTCCAGTCATATAGTTAGGGATTCCATATTGTTGTTTGCTATAGGCGTCTCTTACCCATGTATTGGTTATTGCATTTCTAATATCGAAAATATTAAAGAGTTCAAGTCCAATAGTCAATTCTTTGAATTTACTAAGAAAACCATTTAAAATTGGTTTATTAATATCAGTCAAAACATAAGAGATCCCTAGGTCAGCTCTCTTATAATCATTTAGTTTGTTTTGAAATTTGTACACATCAGAGTATGCAGGAGCTCCTCCAGGTAAACCTGTATTATAAACTATATTTAGATATGCTTTTAAACTAGGTAAATTCGGAATATAATCTTGAAAAAGGACTCCAAATTTTATTCTTTGATCAGTAGGTCTAGCAATGTATCCTCTATCATTTATGTTTTCTTCAGTTTTTAAGTAACCAAAGCTTACCCAGCTTTCATTCCCAGGGACAAATTCACCATTTAGTCTCATATCAATACCATAGGCATAAGCATCAGTGAGATTATCTGCTCTGTATCTAATTCTTACATTGTCAATTGAATATGCGTTTATTTCAGTCAAGTTTTTGTAGTACATCTCTGTAGTCAATTTAAATGGTCTATTCCATAGTTTAAAACTATAATCATTACCCGTTACAATATGAATAGATTTCTGTGCTTTAACTTCAGGGTTAACTAGACCATCGTAACCACGGAATTCTTTGTAGAAAGGAGGTTGCGAATACCATCCTCCAGATAATCTAAAAAGCATATCAGCGCTCCAATTCGGTTTAATAGCCAGCTGAATTCTTGGGCTTATCACAGTATTACTTTTTTGATTCAAAGCGTTAGCCTTGATGTTCCAATGATGTACTCTAACTCCAAAATTCATCCATAACTCGTGATTTTCAATAAAGGTTTTTCTACTTAATTGAACAAAGCCTGTAATTCTTTTTGTATCAATAGTATTTTTTGCTTTTACATTTTGATAAGGTTCAATTGGACCAGAATATGGCTCATAAGGTTGGTTATTAATTAAGCTGTTAGGGGGACGAACAGAAAAGCCAACAGAATCTATAATTTCCCACTCATTAATTTTATCTCTAATATTTTCGTTTTGATATTTAATTCCGGCTTGCCATTCATTTTTTCCTTTTTTTAACGAGGCTCTAATTTGAATAGCATTTATTAAGGCATCTAAATCATTTCTAGCGTGATTTATTTGACTTCCTATGCCCTGAGAAAAATCAACTTCACCAAAATTCTCAGATCCAGCATTAGTATTAATTTCTCCTAAATTATATGCCGCAGCAATATCAAAATATTCTTCTTCTTGTGTATTAAAAGATGATATCGTTCCGGTTAGTTTTAGGTTTTCATTTATCTTGTAATCAGTAGAAAAAGCACCAAATAATGTTTTAAATTCATCTTTTTCTTGACCTTGGTAAAATACAATCAGTTCAATAGGGTTTACAAAACCACCAAATCTTGTTTTACGTGTTAAAGGCTTATAGTTATATTTGTTCAAGGAAAAATTACTAAGGAAATTTAATGTAAGTTTGTTAGAATATTTATAAGATAAATAAGTTTGAAAATCGGTAAACTGAGGTCTGAAGTTTACCTCTGTTTGTTTATTATTTACAAATAAACTATTATCTCGATAACGCACTCCAACAATTGCACTAAGTTGATTATTTAAATAAGAATCTTCTACAGAAACATTAGCGCCCAACAAACTTAAGTCTATTTGGGCTTTAAAACTTTGAGGTTTACGATAAGTAATGTCTAAAACAGAAGAAAGTCTGTCTCCGTATCGTGCTTGAAAACCACCTGCTGAAAAATTGATATTTTGAATCATTTGTGAGTTTATAAAGCTAAGCCCTTCTTGTTGACCCGATCTGATTAAAAATGGGCGATATACTTCGATACCATTTACATATACTAAGTTCTCATCAAAATTACCTCCTCTAACGTTATATTGTGTGCTCAGTTCATTATTATTATTAACTCCAGGTAGTGTCATTAGTATATTTTCGACACCAGCATTAGCCCCTACAAGGTCATTCATTTTTTTTGAGTCAATTTTCAACATTCCTTGGGCTTCCTTCTTTCTGTTTTTTACTACGACTTCTTTTAGGTTTTTGTCTAATGCAACCAATTTAGGAAAGTAATTAAAGGTTCTAGTACCACGTGCAGTAAACTTTTTGGTTTTCTTTTCAAATGAAATATGGCTAAAAGTAACTACAGTTGTTTTATGTATTGGGATGGAAAGTTTATAATTTCCATTTTTATCTGAGGTAGTACCTTTATCGGAATAGGTAATAGCAACATTTTCAATTGGATTATTATTTCTATCAGTTATTTTACCTTTTATAATAGCTGTTTTTTGAGCAAAGATAAATACTGGGAAAAAAAGTATGATAATAAGCTGTTTCAATGTGTCTGGTGTTTATTTTTTAAAAAACGTAGCTTTTAGGGTTTTGGTATTTCCAACGTTATCGGAAACTACAATTTTAAAAATATGTTTGCTGCCAACCAATTTTTTATCACTAAAATCATAAGTTAAAACCCCTCTTTTATGATTATATTCCATCAATATCCATTTATTATCGATTGTCGCCTTGTAATTTTTTATTCCAGTCTCTTTATCTCTTATCCTTACCTTTAGGGTTTTATTTTTAGAAATCCATTTACCGTTTTGAAAGTTTAATAATTTTATTATTGGCTTTTTAGTATCAAAATTTAAAGTGTAACTTCCTAATGACTTAGTTGATGTATAAACCTTATCTGTTTTTTTTTTAGTAGAAACGTATCTTGGGTATTTAGGATTAGTTACGTTGGCAATGTAAACTTGTTGTTGTTGAGCCTCGGAAAGATGTGATGTGCCAAAAGTTAAAGTATATTTTTTATTTAGAGGTATCGTAGGTTTGTGTATATGAGCTATGCCGTTATCTATTTTAAAATTAATAAAACAGTTGTTATAAAAAGATTTTGAAGGAAAGGCCACTGTTACATTTTGTAATTTAAATTTATTAAAATGATTACAGTTTATTTTATAACCAGTAGTATCTAGTTCTTGTTTTGTATAGTTGTTTTTTACACCTTTTACAGGGATTCTAATAGTTGTAGTATTCTTTTTAAAGTCGCTACCAATTATCTCAACTATATAATTATTGTTTTTTTCAATGTTGATAATTCCATTATTTATTAGATTTTCGTAAGTACTTAACTTATTTACTGTATCTATATACGTTTTTTGAAATCTTTTTCTATATTTTTTGTAATGAGAGTAATCGATATGTAAGTTTATGAATTTACTTTCTGAAAAAGAAAATGTTTCTACATCATGATAATACACCGTATTTCCATTAACTTTCATTTCTAGACTATAAATACCATTTTTGTTTAGAGCGTTATTTAATCTGTCAAATAAATGAACACCGAAACCAATTTTTCCAGCCGCTGTAATTCTGTCGGTAATGTATTTTCCTTCTTCAATTTTTTTAAAATCAATAATTGCTTTGCTATTTGAGTTGTTTACTGTTGCACCATCAAGAGGGTAAACCATTAGTTGTTTTATTGTTGGTTTTATGCTATCAAAAACATCTAGATTAAAGAGTAATGGATTGATTATTTTTTCTGTTTTGGTATCTCTTATTTCATAATGCAAGTGAGGACCTCCAGAACTTCCTGTATCCCCAGTGTAGCCAATGATGTCACCTTTCTTAAAGATGAATTTATTCTGTTTAGGAAAAAGGTTACCAATAGCATATTTTTGCTTCTTATACTGATTTATTTTAACAAAGCTCTGAATGTTTTTGGCAAATCTTTTTAGATGAGCGTATACAGTAGTATAGCCATTCGAATGGTTAATATACAAGGCTTTTCCATAACCATATTGACCAATTTTAATTCTAGAAACATAGCCGTCAGCAGGAGCGAAGATAGGTACACCTTCTTTGCCTTGGGTTTTAATATCTACGCCAGCATGAAAATGATTACTTCTTAATTCTCCGAATGTTCCAGCAAGAATGATTGGTATTTTTAATGGGGGAGCGAAATAATCCTTAGGGTATTTATCTTGACAAAATAAAGTCTTTGTAAAAAGTGTGAAAAAAAGTAAAAGATAAAGCTTCAAAATCATAAGGGGTTTTAAACAAAATTAATAAAATAATTGTAAAGCATTAATAATTTGTTAATCAATTAGTTTACTAAAAAGCTGTAAAAAATTTGTTAAATTAATCAATATTAATAACTTTGTAAAAATAGTTTTATTCTCAGAAAATTAATGTTAAATACCCACGAGGCGATTCATTTACTGGAAGTTAAAATAAAAGAACTACTTTCTAAGTATGAGTTTTTAAAGGAAGAAAATAGTATTCTGTTAGAAGATAATGCAAGGTTACAACGTTTATTAAGAGAAAAGCAACAACAATTAAACGATAAGCAAGATAAATACGACTTGCTTAGGGTTGCAAAAACTATTGAGGGCAGTAAGAAAAATACAAGAGAAACAAAACTCAAAATAAATACATTAGTACGAGAAATCGATAAATGTATCGAATTGTTAAGTACTTAAAGTTCTTTTTATGACGAAACTAAAAGTTAATGTTGTGATAGCAGGCAGAACTTATCCGTTAAATGTAAATTCTGTGGAGGAGGAAGAAGGAATGAGAAAAGCTGCAAATCAGATTAACGATTTAATTGCTAAATTTGAAGAAAATTATGCAGTTGCAGATAAGCAAGATGTATTAGCGATGTGTGCTTTACAATTTGCTTCTAAGTTAGAAATAGAATCAATAATTAAATTAAAAAGAGATAGAGATACATTAAAAAATATACAGTCATTAATAAGTTTAATTAATGTCAGACTATAAATAAAGTTCTTAAAAATATTAATATACTGCCCGCATTAGTATTATAGTTTAATAAACTCAACACTATTAAATTAAAAAGGATAAGTCATGGTTAGTAAAGTATGCCAACTTCGTTTTGGATTCTTGATCAATCAGTTAGTCCTAAACCTGTTTATATGGAGTTTATAAAACCTTATTAATGCGGGCTTTTTTATACAATCAATTCAAAATTATGGAAGGAGTATTATTTCCTGTCTTGGCAGGAATTATAGGTTTAGTGGTAGGGTTTGTTATTACTAAAATGCTAGAGAAGACCAAAGCAAATATGTTAATAGTTGAAACTAAGGATAAAGCAAAAAATATTATAAAAGATGCGAAGGTTGAGGCAGAAGCAATAAAAAAAGATAAAATTTTACAGGCAAAAGAAAAATTTATAGAGTTAAAGGCAGAGCATGAAAAAGTAATTTTATCAAGAGAAAAAAAGGTTTCTGACATAGAAAAAAGAATAAGAGATAAAGAAAGTCAAGTTTCAAATGAGTTAGATAAAAACAAAAAGCGTAATAAGGAATTGCAAAAAAAAGAATCAGATTATGATTTTAAAATTGGAATTATAGAAAAGCGTGAGAATGAAATTGAAAAATTACATAAGCGACACGTCGATATGCTAGAGCAAATATCAGGTTTGTCAGCCGATGAAGCTAAAACTGAATTAGTAGCATCTTTGAAAGAGGAGGCTAAGGCAGATGCAATGGCGTTTATTCAAGATACGGTTGAAGAAGCTAAAATGACAGCTCAGCAAGAAGCAAAAAAAGTAGTGTTGAACACAATACAGAGAGTTGGTGTAGAGCAAGCTGTTGAAAATTGTGTTTCTGTTTTTAATTTAGAATCGGATGACGTCAAAGGTAGGATAATCGGTAGAGAAGGTCGAAATATAAGAGCTTTAGAATCTGCAACGGGTGTTGAAATTATCGTAGATGATACACCAGAAGCAATCATACTATCTTGTTTTGATCCTGTTAGACGAGAAATCGCTAGGTTATCAATGCATAAATTGGTTACAGATGGAAGAATACACCCGGCAAGAATTGAAGAAATTGTTCGTAAGACAGAAAAACAA
This sequence comes from Tenacibaculum profundi, assembly GCF_057162725.1. Taxonomy (NCBI): domain Bacteria; kingdom Pseudomonadati; phylum Bacteroidota; class Flavobacteriia; order Flavobacteriales; family Flavobacteriaceae; genus Tenacibaculum; species Tenacibaculum profundi. The sequence goes on along the minus strand of NZ_CM169894.1, from coordinate 1,071,370 downwards.
ATAAGTCAAGAAATTATAGAGGTTGGAAAGAGAACAGTTATTGATTTAGGGATACACGGCTTGCATCCAGAGCTTATTAAAACTGTAGGTAGAATGAAGTACAGGTCTTCTTATGGTCAAAATTTATTACAACATTCGAGAGAGGTCGCTAATCTTTGTGGTATCATGGCTGCTGAAATGGGGCTTAATGCAAAGGCAGCTAAAAGAGCTGGTTTATTACATGATATAGGTAAGGTGCCTGATACTGAGAGTGAATTACCGCATGCACTACTAGGAATGCAATGGGCTGAAAAATATGGAGAAAAACCTGATGTTTGTAATGCTATTGGAGCGCATCATGATGAAATAGAAATGAAAAGTATGCTGTCACCAATAGTTCAAGTTTGTGATGCTATTTCAGGAGCAAGACCAGGTGCCAGAAGACAGGTTTTAGATAGCTACATACAACGTTTGAAAGATCTAGAAGATATTGCCTTTGGGTTTGCAGGAGTTCAGAAGGCATATGCTATTCAGGCCGGTAGAGAGTTAAGGGTAATGGTTGAGAGTACAAAAGTTAGTGATACAAAAGCAGCAGAGCTATCTTTTAATATTTCGCAGAAAATACAAACAGATATGACTTATCCTGGTCAAGTTAAAGTTACTGTTATTAGAGAAACAAGAGTCGTTAATGTGGCAAAGTAAAAAGCTTACACTTATATAAAATAAAACTCCAACCTTAATATAAGGTTGGAGTTTTTCTATTTTACTATCTATTTCTTCTCGATCTTCCTTCTTGTTCAGGAATTGTATTTTTAAAACTGTTATTAGATTTTCTTCGTCTTATAATTCTACTTCTGTTACCTATGTTTGCATTTGGCATAGCTCTGTAATAGAAAAAGTTGTTATCCTCTCTAAATCGACTATAGTTATTTCTAAAACTTTTCTTATAAAAATAAAGATCATCATAATTATAAATGTCTCCAATATTTATATCGATATTAATCGAATTGTCACAGTTTCTTCTGTCGTCAAACATAGCTCTAGTTCTTACACGTCCTTCATAAAAAGGATCTCCCCATCTATTATAGTGAATGCGTAAACCTCCAATTTTAACTAAATTTCCAGCGCTATACCTCATAAATATACCTCCTATTCTGGTAACATTACCTCTAATGTTATAATTAACAAAAACATTTCCAATTCTTCGTATCTTTCCACTATAATCTCTTTCTATTCTAACTCTTCTATTGATTCTTGTCCTTCTACTTCTGTAATCTTCATAAGAATTGTCTCTAAAGTGAGTATTAAAATCGAAATCACCATTAAGGAACACATGAAATTCTATACCTTTTTCAATAAAGGTTATCTTGTTGTTAAAAGCATGTTTTCTATCGGCACTAAAACCACTATTCAGTATATTAAGGGTATTGGCCTTTATTGTTACTGTCAGTATTAATGTTGTTATTAAAAAAATCCCTGTTCTCATAATTACTAAATTTAGGGTTATGCTTACTCTTTATGCTTTTCAGCTTCCGCTATTATCTTTTACTTTTCAAAAGACATGCCAAAAAATACCATAGATTAAAGGTTGTTTTTCTGTAATTAATAATCTTTAATAAAATACTATTTCAATATTGTTGATTATCATTGAAATAATTTATATTTAAGAATATATAAGATAAGAGGAATAATGATTATAGCTATAGATGCAAATTTACAAAAAGGCATAAAACTGTTGCGTACGATTAATAATCAGGTTTATTGTAATAAAACTATAGCACCATATTATGCTAGTATAGGAACACATATTCGTCATTCGTTAGATGTGTTTACGTGTATTTTTAAAGGTGTTGAAGATAGAAATATTGATTTTTCCCTCAGGGATAGAAATATTCAAGTAGAGGAAGATATTAAGAAAGGCCTAAGGTACTTTGGAGATGTTCGGAGGAATTTACAAAAAATAAAGGGAAAAGATCTTAATCAAATAGTATTTGTAAATGATGATTTGGGAATAGAAAAGGTTGTTGTTCAACACACATTGGGAAGTGTATTGTTACAGGCACATAATCATGTTATTCACCATTATGCAAGTATAGGCTATATTATGTTCCAGCTTGGAGTTGATTTAACTAGTGAAAACTTTGGGTATAATCCAACAACACCTAAAAAATGAATTGATAAGGGCACTATGATAAGTAAAAAGTAGTAAGTAATTTTTTGATTTTTAGAATATACTATTTAATACTAAGTTACCTCGTGATATAAACCCATCCTCTTTGGGTTTTTTCTCCTTCATCTGTATTTATATCTAAAGTATAGAAATATGTACCATCAGGAAGGTTTTCTTTTTGATTAATTGTCGCTCTACCATTTGATTGACCTCTCCAATCGTTTTTATAGTCAATTGTTTGGTGTACAATATTACCCCATCTATTAAAAACAGTAAGACTATTTCCTTTATATCGCTCTAATCCTTTAAAAACTAAGGTTTCATTTTTTATATCACCATTAGGCGTAAATATCAAATTTACATTACTTAGTGCTGAATCGGAGAAGTTAGAGCCAATAGTAATTACAGAATAATTATTAGGTACAAAAGTAGATGAAGTAATTAAACCAGCATTAATAGTACCGTTAATATTAGACATTCCTAAATCTATCCATTTACCCTCTGTTTCGTTCCAACCAACTACTCTCAGTAAGTTTATATCAGAAGTTATATTATTGATTTCACTATTGTTATCCCAAGTAAGTGTTATTCTTGTTTCAGCTGAGCCATCTAAATCCCAAAATTCTTTAGTACTTATGTTTTCTATAAAAGCTTGTTTTTGAGAAGTGTCATAATTATATGGAGCATTATTAGGATTAATTGAAAAGTATGCTCCTGTAAATTTAGTAACAGTGCCTGTCGCAGATAGAATCATTGGTCTTAAATTATTGTCGTCTCCAATAGGAAAAGTAAAATTACTTTTTTCTGAAACAGAAACGTAACCGTCAACGTGCCTTTGATTATCTTCACCTGCATACAAGTTATGATTCATGAATTCTAATGAAATATTAGCGTCATTTCTTGGGGTAAACACCTTGCCGTTTATAAAACTGAAATCATTAGTAACACCTATAGAGGAATATAGTTCAATATCATTAACAGCATCGATTTCAATATCGTTAAAAACAGCTACATTATTTCCTGATATACTTCTAATTTCACTATCACTATAAAAACCAGCTAAGCCCTCATTATCATTAGACATATTGCCATCATTAATGAAATCTGTGTGGAAACCAACACTTGAATTGTTATGTAATTTAACTTCTCCGAAGTTGTGGAAAGCTGACTGAGCACTTAAGAATAAAGGCATAATAACAGCTATCATAGATAAAAAATTCTTCATAATACCCCCGTATTTTTTATACAGTTATTTTTATTTTATTAAAAACGTTTATTCTTTTTGCACCTGAAGTTTAGTGTTCTTTATAGTGCACTGTGATTAGTTTTGAGTCTACAAAGATAACATTATTTTCGATATATGCAAGTTTTTATTGGTTGAATGGTTAAAAATTAGCGACTTATGGTGTTTTTTTTCTTTTTTAGATCGATGAATTGATAAAATTAAACTATCAATTAAAAATATTGAATACTATTTTTAATTTAACCAAATTAAAAACAACATTTTAATTTTCAATGTTAATTCTTATTTCTTTGACACATTTAATAAAAAAGCGTCACATAAAATTACCTATAAGTTCCAGAAAGCAATACCATTATTTTCAATTTCCTCATAAATTGTTGGTATTATATCATTTCGGTACATAATGAATTCTAAAAAAGCAGTTGTAGACCTATTATTTGTTTGATTTCCATTAGCCCAACCAATAGTGAAATTATCTGTTCTTGTACATCTTCCGGTTGTATGAGAACCGTTAAACCTTTGAACTCCATCAGACCTTGCTAAAACATTTGTATCTGTTTTTATGAAAGTATACAGCATCCATGCATTGTTATTACTGCTATTGTTGAATGAACGAGTAGCATTGCAACAGATACCAGGGTCAAAGTATAGTCTGCTGTCACCCCAGTTCACATGCGTAGACCACCTATTGTTATTATTTAAAACACCGAATGAATGTTGGTTTTTAATAGTGGCTCTTAAAACAGTTATCACAGTTCCTTGATTTCCTGAATTTGTAACATCTTGAACGCCATTAGGAGTTTCTATAATAAGAAAATCATCGACACCATCTCCTTGAAAGTGTGGAGTAAGTATTTCTGGAAAAAACTCGGGTTGACTATTAATGTCTGTTTGAGTAGCGTTCCTGCCTTGACCACTTTGATCATACCAAGTACGGACAAATACATTACTGCCATTTCGCCAAGTATTAATAGCGTTGATATCAACTATATCAGTGTCAGACCAAGAAAAATCTTCTTCTGCGTTGTCACTGCTTCTTCTGAGCCTTATTAACGGTCCATTATAATCACTTTCTAGTACTCTCATAGAAAAAGCAAAACTTATATCGGTTAATTTATCATCTAGAATATGAAATGGTTTTAGGCTGGGGTAGTGGTTATAATTTGATATCTGAGCTTGTATTTCATTTATAAAAATGATAAATACAGCCAATATTTTAATTTTTTTCATTTTTTATAATCTTAAATCTCCAGTTAAATGAAAACTATTTGTTCCAGTTGATACAAGTCCTGCTCCAGCATGTTGACCAGCAGTATTAAATCTTGATAGTCGATTTGAAACAGTCACACCAAGAGCTCCTTGGATAGTAACTCTTCCGGTATTTGTTTGATATAAGCTTATATTAAAACCTATAGGAAGTCCTTGAGGAACTGTTAGTGTAATATTTGAGGTGCTATTAAAAGTAAATATTTTACCATTATCATCAATTGCTAATGTGTAATTTGATGTTTTATTAACCACCTTAGGAAGTACTGAATCAACCCATCTTGTGCCATTCGAAGTGGATGTTAAAATTTGACCGTCAGTTCCAGAAGAAGTAGTACTGTCTTCAAAAGCGCCCGATAAGCTAAGATCGTTTGTGATAAAAGTATTACCGTTTAGATTTATACCGCTAGCTGTTGCTGAAATGATTATTTCAGTTCCAGATATAGATGTACTATTACCTGTTGATTGCACTCTAATAGGACCAGTAGAAAACATATCTGACGATAAGCTACTTGATAATGAAAAAGCAGTTAAATCAGAAAATGTTAAAGAATTATTATTCCCATCCAAAGTTCTGTCATTAGATAAGGTTCCATTAGTACTATATAAATTAGGACTACCATTACTGCTTGATAACCAGTTTGTACCGTCAAAATAAAATATGTTTTTCTGAGCTATATTGTAAACTAAAGAACCTTCCTTTGGATTGATTATATTGTTCATTTCTATGGTGTCAGCCACATTAGGTAATCCTAGTATGGATTGCGAGTCTATCTGAGAGAAGCAATACTCTAACATGAGTACTAAGATTACCGTTAATTTAATTGAGTTTTTAACCATGATTTAAAATAAATTAAAGAATTACTAAACTATTTCAAAAATCTAAAGATAGGCGGTTAAAGTTAAAAAATCAATATAATAACTTGTAAAATAGTTGTTTAAATCGAGTTTTGAGAGGTTTGAAAGTTGTTTGATTGTTAAAAGTTTGAAGTATACTAAGTAAGTATTATTTAAAGTTTATATTAGTAAAATAGCATATCCAAAATGCTAAAGTCAGTATTTTGCTGTAATAAAATTAAAATGACAAATTTGCAAAAAAATAAATGAGCCTTTAAGTATATTTTAGTTAATACGGTGCCAATCGATACCATCACTTTGAATCCAAATAGCAGAGTTAGTAGGTATTGTGTTTGAAGGAACGTTACTTAAAGTTCTATAAGAAGATATAGATCTATTTGATCCAGATATATTTTTTAAAACATACAACCTACCGGAACAGGTGTTAGCATTAGGTAATACAATATTATGTAAGCCTGTAATAATTACTGTATGATGATCTTCACCTAAGGTTATACTTCCTGTTGTCCTTAATATTGCAGTAGAAATAGAGCCGCCTACTTGAAGTGTAGAATTAGCAATATTATATCCGGAAGAAGAAGAGTTATTGTATGTGGGATCTAAAGGAACTTCTTGAGGGTTTATATTAATGCCAAATCTTGGTTTTGCATTTGCAGTTCCGTTGCTACCTTGCACCCTAAAAAGCTCCGTATGAAAACCACCATTTCGATAGTCATATCGTTTAAAAACAATTGGTTCACTCCCGTCATCACCAATTATAAATTCCAATCTGCCGTCATTTGAAGGACCAGCAGATCCGATTTCGAATAAATCAGTTCTTCCTCCACTTTCTTTTAGTCTAAAACTACCATTTGCTGTGGTAAAAAACATTGGTTTATAAAAGTCGGCACCAACCGCAGTGAATTGTAATGCAGCAATACTACCATTTCTCTTTAAATGAATTAAAGGCTGATCTGTATCTGTGTAGTCAGGATAGCTCTGGACCAAATTGAGTGTTTGTCTTCTGCCAAATTCCAACATAGGTAAATTATTAGAGCGAATTTCCATTTTTACATCATTAATAGTACCTAGGAAATTAGAAGTAGATGTGCTATTGTTACCCGAAATTAACCAATTATTTCCACTTGGTGAAACCCAGTTTGTTCCATTGAAAATATAGATACCTTTTTGATCTATATTATATACAATGGAGCCCTAGAGGGCTCCATTTATTGCATTCATTGCTGTAATATTTGTTACTGTAGGAATTCCCATAACTGAAAAGCCATCGACTTGGCTAAAAGCAGTAGAAAAAGTAAACAGTAAAGCGATTAAAAGATGAGTTTTCATATCTAAAAATCAATCACATTAAACATGAACTCTAAATCAATATCATCTTTTTCATTTGCTCCATTATCAGAGTCTCCTATATTTATTCTAAATCCAGTTGTTGCTTGTTGATAGTATGTAATACCAGGATCGTCAAAATTAGCAGCTGTATTTCCTGGGCAATCACCGTTACAATCGAATACGGTTAATTGAATAATATAATTATCATCAGTTCTAGGAGTATTAAAAGTAACTTCATAGTCTCCTTCATCAATTCTTCTAACTGTAGCACCGAATATTTTTAAAGCAGCACCACTGCCATTAACCTTTCCTGCGGCTATACTAACAGGTCCTGCAAAAAAAGCTCCTCCGTCTGTACCTGTTGTTAATTTATTGTTAGCATCTGATGATACTATATTATTCCATTCTGTGGATGCACCGGTTGAGGTTAACACTTGTCCAGATGTACCTGAATTTCCAGAACCGTCAATAAACTGACCTGTGAGTCTGAAGTTTCCAGAATTGACCGTTGAACCGTCAATAGCTAATACTCCTGAGTTAGGTGAAATAACTACATTTTCACCAGTTCCTGATTGAATAAGAATTGCACCTGTTTGTGAAGTCACTCCTACATCTCCTGAAGAATTTAGAATCGAAGTATTAGTGGACGTTAAAACTAAATCGCCAATATCAGTAAAACTTAAATTATTAGATCCCCCGTTCACAACTCTATTATTAGTTAAGGTTCCATCTGTTGTGTAAATTGTTTCTAATGAACTTCTATCAATCCATTGTACAGCACCTGCATTATCTGTAACTAAAACGTTATTATTACCACCTGGATTAATATCCGCAGTAGTAATTGTACCATCTACAATTTTGGCAGAAGTAACAGCATCATCAGCAATTTTAATGGTTGTAACAGCATTGTCAGCTAATTCATTAGTTCCTACAGCACCAGCTGTAATTTCAAGCGTAACATCGTTAAAAGCAGCATCAGTTCCCCCTGTAACGGTAAGATCAGAAGAAGTAATATCACCATCACCAGTAATTGTAGTAGGATCTATTTCTAAGGAACCGTTTGCATTTTGTGTAAGTCCCGTTCCAGCAACATCGGCATTTATTTTAGTTCTGTCAATAGCATCATCAGTTACATCCGCAGTAGTAATTGTACCATCTACAATTTTGGCAGAAGTAACAGCATCATCAGCAATTTTAATGGTTGTAACAGCATTGTCAGCTAATTCATTAGTTCCTACAGCACCAGCTGTAATTTCAAGCGTAACATCATTAAAAGCAGCATCAGTTCCCCCTGTAACGGTAAGATCAGAAGAAGTAATATCACCATCGCCAGTAATTGTAGTAGGATCTATTTCTAAGGAACCGTTTGCATTTTGTGTAAGTCCCGTTCCAGCAACATCGGCATTTATTTTAGTTCTGTCAATAGCATCATCAGTTACATCCGCAGTAGTAATTGTACCATCTACAATTTTGGCAGAAGTAACAGCATCATCAGCAATTTTAATGGTTGTAACAGCATTGTCAGCTAATTCATTAGTTCCTACAGCACCAGCTGTAATTTCAAGCGTAACATCATTAAAAGCAGCATCAGTTCCCCCTGTAACGGTAAGATCAGAAGAAGTAATATCACCATCACCAGTAATTGTAGTAGGATCTATTTCTAAGGAACCGTTTGCATTTTGTGTAAGTCCCGTTCCAGCAACATCGGCATTTATTTTAGTTCTGTCGACGGCATCGTCAGCAATTTTAATGGTTGTAACAGCATTGTCAGCTAATTCATTAGTTCCTACAGCACCAGCTGTAATTTCAAGCGTAACATCATTAAAAGCAGCATCAGTTCCCCCTGTAACGGTAAGATCAGAAGAAGTAATATCACCATCACCAGTAATTGTAGTAGGATCTATTTCTAAGGAACCGTTTGCATTTTGTGTAAGTCCCGTTCCGGCAACATCGGCATTTATTTTAGTTCTGTCGACAGCATCATCAGCAATTTTAACAGTTGTAACAGCATCGTCAGCTAATTCATTAGTTCCTACAGCACCAGCTGTAATTTCAAGCGTAACATCATTAAAAGCAGCATCAGTTCCCCCTGTAACGGTAAGATCAGAAGAAGTAATATCACCATCACCAGTAATTGTTGTAGGATCTATTTCTAAAGAACCGTTTGCATTTTGTGTAAGTCCCGTTCCAGCAACATCGGCATTTATTTTAGTTCTGTCAATAGCATCATCAGTTACATCCACAGTAGCAATTGTACCATCTACAATTTTGGCAGAAGTAACAGCATTGTCAGCTAATTCATTAGTTCCTACAGCACCAGCTGTAATTTCAAGTGTAACATCATTAAAAGCAGCACCAGTTCCCCCTGTAACGGTAAGATCAGAAGAAGTAATATCACCATCACCAGTAATTGTTGTAGGATCTATTTCTAAGGAACCGTTTGCATTTTGTGTAAGTCCCGTTCCGGCAACATCGGCATTTATTTTAGTTCTGTCAATAGCATCATCAGCAATTTTAATGGTTGTAACAGCATTGTCAGCTAATTCATTAGTTCCTACAGCACCAGCTGTGATTTCAAGCGTAACATCATTAAAAGCAGCATCAGTTCCCCCTGTAACGGTAAGATCAGAAGAAGTAATATCACCATCACCAGTAATTGTTGTAGGATCTATTTCTAAAGAACCGTTTGCATTTTGTGTAAGTCCCGTTCCAGCAACATCGGCATTTATTTTAGTTCTGTCAATAGCATCATCAGTTACATCCACAGTAGCAATTGTACCATCTACAATTTTGGCAGAAGTAACAGCATTGTCAGCTAATTCATTAGTTCCTACAGCACCAGCTGTAATTTCAAGTGTAACATCATTAAAAGCAGCACCAGTTCCCCCTGTAACGGTAAGATCAGAAGAAGTAATATCACCATCACCAGTAATTGTTGTAGGATCTATTTCTAAGGAACCGTTTGCATTTTGTGTAAGTCCCGTTCCGGCAACATCGGCATTTATTTTAGTTCTGTCGACGGCATCATCAGCAATTTTAATGGTTGTAACAGCATTGTCAGCTAATTCATTAGTTCCTACAGCGCCAGCTGTAATTTCAAGTGTAACATCATTAAAAGCAGCATCAGTTCCCCCTGTAACGGTAAGATCAGAAGAAGTAATATCACCATCACCAGTAATTGTAGTAGGATCTATTTCTAAGGAACCGTTTGCATTTTGTGTAAGTCCCGTTCCGGCAACATCGGCATTTATTTTAGTTCTGTCAATAGCATCATCAGTTACATCCGCAGTAGCAATTGTACCATCTACAATTTTGGCAGAAGTAACAGCATCATCAGCAATTTTAATGGTTGTAACAGCATTGTCAGCTAATTCATTAGTTCCTACAGCACCAGCTGTAATTTCAAGCGTAACATCATTAAAAGCAGCATCAGTTCCTCCTGTAACGGTAAGATCAGAAGAAGTAATATCACCATCACCAGTAATTGTTGTAGGATCTATTTCTAAGGAACCGTTTGCATTTTGCGTAAGTCCCGTTCCGGCAACATCGGCATTTATTTTAGTTCTGTCGACGGCATCATCAGCAATTTTAATGGTTGTAACAGCATTGTCAGCTAATTCATTAGTTCCTACAGCACCAGCTGTGATTTCAAGCGTAACATCATTAAAAGCAGCATCAGTTCCTCCTGTAACGGTAAGATCAGAAGAAGTAATATCACCATCACCAGTAATTGTTGTAGGATCTATTTCTAAAGAACCGTTTGCATTTTGTGTAAGTCCCGTTCCAGCAACATCGGCATTTATTTTAGTTCTGTCAATAGCATCATCAGTTACATCCACAGTAGCAATTGTACCATCTACAATTTTGGCAGAAGTAACAGCATTGTCAGCTAATTCATTAGTTCCTACAGCACCAGCTGTAATTTCAAGTGTAACATCATTAAAAGCAGCACCAGTTCCCCCTGTAACGGTAAGATCAGAAGAAGTAATATCACCATCACCAGTAATTGTAGTAGGATCTATTTCTAAGGAACCGTTTGCATTTTGTGTAAGTCCCGTTCCGGCAACATCGGCATTTATTTTAGTTCTGTCAATAGCATCATCAGCAATTTTAATGGTTGTAACAGCATTGTCAGCTAATTCATTAGTTCCTACAGCGCCAGCTGTAATTTCAAGTGTAACATCATTAAAAGCAGCATCAGTTCCCCCTGTAACGGTAAGATCAGAAGAAGTAATATCACCATCACCAGTAATTGTAGTAGGATCTATTTCTAAGGAACCGTTTGCATTTTGTGTAAGTCCCGTTCCGGCAACATCGGCATTTATTTTAGTTCTGTCAATAGCATCATCAGTTACATCCGCAGTAGCAATTGTACCATCTACAATTTTGGCAGAAGTAACAGCATCATCAGCAATTTTAATGGTTGTAACAGCATTGTCAGCTAATTCATTAGTTCCTACAGCACCAGCTGTAATTTCAAGCGTAACATCATTAAAAGCAGCATCAGTTCCTCCTGTAACGGTAAGATCAGAAGAAGTAATATCACCATCACCAGTAATTGTTGTAGGATCTATTTCTAAGGAACCGTTTGCATTTTGCGTAAGTCCCGTTCCGGCAACATCGGCATTTATTTTAGTTCTGTCAATAGCATCATCAGCAATTTTAATGGTTGTAACAGCATTGTCAGCTAATTCATTAGTTCCTACAGCGCCAGCTGTGATTTCAAGCGTAACATCATTAAAAGCAGCATCAGTTCCCCCTGTAACGGTAAGATCAGAAGAAGTAATATCACCATCACCAGTAATTGTAGTAGGATCTATTTCTAAGGAACCGTTTGCATTTTGTGTAAGTCCCGTTCCGGCAACATCGGCATTTATTTTAGTTCTGTCAATAGCATCATCAGTTACATCCGCAGTAGCAATTGTACCATCTACAATTTTGGCAGAAGTAACAGCATCATCAGCAATTTTAATGGTTGTAACAGCATTGTCAGCTAATTCATTAGTTCCTACAGCACCAGCTGTAATTTCAAGCGTAACATCGTTAAAAGCAGCATCAGTTCCCCCTGTAACGGTAAGATCAGAAGAAGTAATATCACCATCGCCAGTAATTGTTGTAGGATCTATTTCTAAGGAACCGTTTGCATTTTGTGTAAGTCCCGTTCCAGCAACATCGGCATTTATTTTAGTTCTGTCAATAGCATCATCAGTTACATCCGCAGTAGTAATTGTACCATCTACAATTTTGGCAGAAGTAACAGCATCATCAGCAATTTTAATGGTTGTAACAGCATTGTCAGCTAATTCATTAGTTCCTACAGCACCAGCTGTAATTTCAAGCGTAACATCATTAAAAGTAGCATCAGTTCCCCCTGTAACGGTAAGATCAGAAGAAGTAATATCACCATCACCAGTAATTGTAGTAGGATCTATTTCTAAGGAACCGTTTGCATTTTGTGTAAGTCCCGTTCCGGCAACATCGGCATTTATTTTAGTTCTGTCGACGGCATCGTCAGCAATTTTAATGGTTGTAACAGCATTGTCAGCTAATTCATTAGTTCCTACAGCACCAGCTGTAATTTCAAGCGTAACATCATTAAAAGCAGCATCAGTTCCCCCTGTAACGGTAAGATCAGAAGAAGTAATATCACCATCACCAGTAATTGTAGTAGGATCTATTTCTAAGGAACCGTTTGCATTTTGTGTAAGTCCCGTTCCAGCAACATCGGCATTTATTTTAGTTCTGTCAATAGCATCATCAGTTACATCCGCAGTAGTAATTGTACCATCTACAATTTTGGCAGAAGTAACAGCATCATCAGCAATTTTAATGGTTGTAACAGCATTGTCAGCTAATTCATTAGTTCCTACAGCGCCAGCTGTAATTTCAAGCGTAACATCGTTAAAAGCAGCATCAGTTCCCCCTGTAACGGTAAGATCAGAAGAAGTAATATCACCATCGCCAGTAATTGTTGTAGGATCTATTTCTAAGGAACCGTTTGCATTTTGTGTAAGTCCCGTTCCAGCAACATCGGCATTTATTTTAGTTCTGTCGACGGCATCATCAGCAATTTTAATGGTTGTAACAGCATTGCCAGCTAATTCATTAGTTCCTACAGCACCAGCTGTAATTTCAAGCGTAACATCATTAAAAGCAGCATCAGTTCCCCCTGTAACGGTAAGATCAGAAGAAGTAATATCACCATCACCAGTAATTGTAGTAGGATCTATTTCTAAGGAACCGTTTGCATTTTGTGTAAGTCCCGTTCCGGCAACATCGGCATTTATTTTAGTTCTGTCGACGGCATCATCAGCAATTTTAATGGTTGTAACAGCATTGTCAGCTAATTCATTAGTTCCTACAGCACCAGCTGTAATTTCAAGCGTAACATCATTAAAAGCAGCATCAGTTCCCCCTGTAACGGTAAGATCAGAAGAAGTAATATCACCATCGCCAGTAATTGTTGTAGGATCTATTTCTAAGGAACCGTTTGCATTTTGTGTAAGTCCCGTTCCGGCAACATCGGCATTTATTTTAGTTCTGTCGACGGCATCGTCAGCAATTTTAATGGTTGTAACAGCATTGTCAGTTAATTCATTAGTTCCTACAGCACCAGCTGTAATTTCAAGCGTAACATCATTAAAAGTAGCATCAGTTCCCCCTGTAACGGTAAGATCAGAAGAAGTAATATCACCATCACCAGTAATTGTTGTAGGATCTATTTCTAAAGAACCGTTTGCATTTTGTGTAAGTCCCGTTCCGGCAACATTGGCATTTATTTTAGTTCTGTCGACAGCATCATCAGCAATTTTAACAGTTGTAACAGCATCGTCGGCTAATTCATTAGTTCCTACCGCATCAGCAGCGATTTCAGTAGCAGTAATACCATCGGTAGCCACATCTAAAGTAAATGGATCCCCATTTGTACCCGATCCACTTCTAATTAAAGTACCATCAGTAGCATCTGTTATTTCATTTCCGATGATGCCATCTACTTCAGAAGCACCTATTATATATGGGTCTGTTGAAGAACCAGTACCTGATATAGTGGCAATTCCTGTCACATTTATAATTGTTTCAGAACCATCAGAGGCTAAAGAGGAAAGGTCTACGATAATTGGCGCAACACCATCGTCCTCGATTGATATTGAAAGTTGATTATTGCTTGTATTAAAAGAGAAATCATCTATTGTTTGATCATCAGAACCTAAGGCTGTTAAAGGAACAGATAATGTTCCATTACCATCTGTAATTTCTAGATTACCAGAGTTAACTTCGAATCTGGTATTAATTTCGTTAGTTACAGAACCATCAACCTCCGTAGCTGTAATTATGTATGGATCAGCAGTTGTCCCTGTACCGGAAATTGTATTTATTCCAGCTGCAATAATTTGTGTTTCATCCCCATCAGCCAAAAGAGATGATAAGTCAGTAAATAGAGTCCCAGCTCCATCTGTAATAGACAAGGTAGTGCCGTTAAGAACCATCAATGTATTGACTTCGTTTGTTGGGTCATTATCAGCATCATCTATTAATGAAGTTAAATTAACTGTTCCCCAGTCTCCTAAGGTTAGTTCGTTGGTTGTTGCATTGAAAAGGAGTTCTCTGCTACCTGTTTGATCGCACAAGCTCTTCCAAATCATATTTCCATATTGGAAAATACAATTTTGATCTGTATTGTAGACAATCGCACCCTCAAGAGGGAAAATTAAATTCATTTCAGCATCAGTTACTCTAGTAACAACTAGAACTTTATTGCTACTTTCAAGTTCTAAAATAGAACTTCCGTCAATTACATTAGGATTGTCTCCGATTTTTACCTGACTCAGAATTGTAATCAAAGGGGCGAAAATCAGAATAGAAAGGATAATTATTCTCTTCATAATATCAAGTTATTAATTTAAGAAGTTTAAAATAACTTCTTTTAATATAGGGGTTTTTTTTATAGTTTTTAGGTGCTTTTCTCTCTTAATAATCACAAATATAGGATTTAAATTGTATTTTTGATAGTTGATATGTAGTTTTTTAGGACAAGTATTTCTGAAAAAAACTCTTTGGTATTTTTATATGGGATTTTTAAAATTCTATGATTTATAATTGAAATGGTGTATAATTTTTTCCAATGATATCGTATTTCTTTTAGCGCTTTTAAGTAGCTAGAGTTTTCGCTATCGTAAATATGGGTTGGTTCTGCTATAATGCCATTAATCTCTAAAATCTTGAAATTTTCACCTCTTTCAAGTTCTTCAAGAGAATTATATTTAATATCTAATCTACCATAATACCATCCATTGATTGATGCACTTATTTTATCAAGCCTATCATTTAGGGGTTTGTTGATTAAATGATTACCATTAATAAACCTTGCTCCTCTAGAATGGTTTCCTATTGCCGATAAAATGACTAGTTCCCCTTTCTGAGGAATTTTTTCAAATTCAGAAAAGTATGATTGGTGTATCTCCTTAATATAATGTTTGGCTCTTTTGTGTTGGATTATAAGATTTTTCAATTTTGTATTACCATCTCCTTTTACAGATAAAAATTTTTTTAGGGTGATTGAAGTGATGGTTCCTTTGTTCTTTTCTGGATTTCTTATGTAAAAGATACCACATTCATGATTTAGATTTATGAATTCTTGAATGATTATTTTAATTCTATATTTTTCCAGATATATTTTTAATTCTTTACGGTTATTTATTTTTTTTACTAAAAGACCTCTGAAACCTACATCTGGCTTTACAATAACCGGAAATGAGATACATGCATTTTCTAATTGCTTAGTAATATTATTAAAACCCGTATTTGGTTTTACCAATATTGATTTGGGTCTTATTTTTTTAGGTATTAATTGAAGCGTTTTGAATTTGCTTTCTGTTCCATTACCCGAACTTTTTATACTTGGGTTGGCAGCAGTAAAGAATGTTAGTTTTTTTGCTTTACAAGCTAAATACAAAGCATATGGAATATTTGGGATATAGAAGAAAAAGGAAGGCCAGTATTCCCAATCAAATATTCTAAAAGATGTATTTTTATATTTCAAATTTATTTTTTTTATTTTTTGAATAGTTCATCTAAAAACACTTTTATTGTCTTGAATCCAAAGTATAATGTATAAAGAACTGTTAAAATACTAAAAATAAATAAAAAATAAGCAAAAATGTTTTTAGGATATGTATCAAAAGCCTTTAAAGCTTTATAAGAAATAGTTAAAATTAAGGGAGATATTATGAGTAATGTCATAAGTAGTAAGACATTTTTAAAGCTTTTTTCCATCTTTTTATAGTTGATTAAAATTCCTTATTGCTTCTCTAACGTTTCCGTATTTCATTAGAAGTTTTTTTGCTTGATCTTCTTCTATCTTTAGTTCTGACTTTAAAATGGCAATGCCTCTTCTTACAAGTTTTTTATTTGATAATTGCATATCAACCATTTTGTTGCCTTTAACCTTTCCCAATTGAATCATAATCGATGTTGAAATCATGTTAAGTACTAACTTTTGAGCAGTTCCAGCTTTCATTCGTGAGCTACCAGTTAAAAATTCAGGTCCTACGATAACAACAATGGGTAGTTGTGCTGTAAGTGATAGGGGACTATTATGATTACATGTTATACACCCCGTTAGAATATTATGTTCATTGCATTTTTTAAGAGCTTCAATAACATAGGGGGTTGTTCCAGAGGCTGCAATTCCAATTACAAAATCATTTGTATTAATGTTATGATCACATAGATCTTTCCAGCCTTGTGATTTAGAGTCTTCAGCAAACTCAACTGATTTACGAATAGCATTATCACCACCGGCAATTAACCCAATTACCATTCCATGAGGGACTCCAAAAGTAGGAGGACATTCGCTTGCATCTACTATACCTAGACGTCCACTTGTGCCAGCTCCAATGTAAAATAATCTTCCGCCATTTTTGAGTTTTTTCACGACTTCTTTTATTAGTGCTTCTATTTGAGGAATTGATTTTTCTACCGCGTTAGGGACTGTTTTATCTTCTTTATTAATATTCTTTAGAATTTCAGAAATATCTTTTTTTTCTAGATCAGTATAATTAGAATCTTGTTCTGTTGTTTTTGTAAATTTCATAAAACAAATTTACAAATATTGATTTTTTAATTAGTTCAAAAGTTATGAAAGTGACCTAGAAATGAATGAGGTGTCATATTTTATGTGAAATCAAAAAACAGAATATTATGGAAACCATCCAAAACTCATTAACTAATTTTTATAATTCTATTGCTACAGGTATTGGTGATTGGGGACTTAAGCTTTTTGGAGCTTTAGCAGCCTTAATTATTGGATTATGGGTAATAAGGTTTATTATGAAAGGCGTTTCAAGGGTTTTTGAATCAAAACATATTGATGAGACATTAAGACCTTTCTTAATAACGCTTCTAGGCTTTGTTTTAAAAGCATTATTAATTATCTCAATAGCAGGTATTGTAGGAGTACCTACAGCAACTTTTGCAGCATTAGTTGCAGGTATTGGAGTTGCTATAGGGGCTGCTTTTAATGGATCATTAGGTCACTTGGCTTCAGGTATTATGTTATTGGTGTTTCGTCCATTTAAAGTTGGAGATTTAATAAAAGTAAATGGGGCTTTTGGTTTTGTTAAAGAAATATCGGTATTTGTTACAGTTATTGAAACTTTTCAAAAAGAAACAGAAATTATTCCTAATTCAGCAATAACCTCTGGGAAAATAACTAATTTATCAACTGTTGGTTATTTAAGGATAGACATGCCTTTTGCAATTCGATATGGTGCAGATATATCAAAAGCTAAAAATATTGTTTTGGATGTTTTAGTTCAAGATAAAAATGTTTTAAAAACGGAGAAAATGAAACCAAGGGTTGCTGTTAATAATCTTGGAGAAAATAGTATTGAGTTACTTGCGTTACCTTATGTTAAGAGTGAAAATTATTGGGATGTTTATTGGGATACAAGACAAAAAATTGTAGAGGCCTTAGGAAATGAAGGCTACGAAGCACCTCTACCTCAAAGAATAGTAACAATGTTAAAATAAAAAAAATGGAATCAATTATTGATTCCATTTTTTTTATTTTACCTATTTAAGAAATACTAACATTAATATTATCAATGATTGTATTTAACGTTTTACTTGGCCTCATAATAGCGTTGGCAAGATTATCATCAGGTTCATAGTAACCACCAATATTTACATTAACTCCTTGAACATTGTTTAATTCTTCAACAATTTTAGATTCATTCTCTAACAAACTTTTCGCGATAAGAGTAAATTCAGATTTTAACTCATTATCTAGATTTTGTTCAGCTAATGCTTGCGCCCAATAAAGAGCTAAATAGAAATGAGAACCTCTATTGTCAAGCTCGCCAGTTTTTCTTGAAGGACTTTTTCTGTTGTCTAAAAGTTGCCCAGTAGCAATATCTAATGATTCTGCAAGAATTCCAGCTTTTTTATTATTTGTTGATTCAGAAAGGTGTTCTAAAGAAACAGCTAATGCTAGAAATTCTCCAAGAGAGTCCCAACGTAGGTGGTTTTCTTTTGTTAATTGCTCAACATGTTTTGGGGCAGATCCTCCAGCGCCGGTTTCGAATAAACCACCACCATTCATTAATGGAACAATAGATAACATTTTAGCAGATGTTCCTAGTTCTAGAATAGGGAAGAGGTCTGTTAAATAATCACGTAAAACATTACCTGTAACAGAAATTGTGTCTTTACCAGCCTTAACCCTTTCTAAAGTATACTTGGTCGCTTCTACGGGTGATAGTATTTTAATTTCTAGCTCTGAAGTATCATGATTTGGTAAGTATTTTTCTACTTTCTTAATAATTTCAGTATCATGGGCTCTATTTTTACCTAACCAAAATACAGCAGGTGTTTCTGTAGCTCTTGCTCTGGTTACAGCTAACTTAATCCAGTCTTGAATAGGAGCGTCTTTTGTTTGACACATTCTCCATATATCTCCTTTCTCTACAGTATGCTCAATTAGAACATTATTGTTACTATCAATAACTTGAACTTTACCATCTGAAGATATTTCAAATGTTTTATCATGAGATCCATATTCCTCTGCTTTCTTAGCCATTAAGCCTACATTAGGTACAGTTCCCATAGTTGTAGGATCAAAAGCTCCATTTTTCTTACAAAAGTTAATCGTTTCTTGGTATAAACCAGCATAAGAACTGTCGGGTATTACAGCTTTTGTATCTTGAGTTTCCCCGTTTTTATTCCACATTTGACCCGATGTACGAATCATAGCAGGCATGGAGGCATCAATAATAACGTCTGACGGGACATGTAAGTTTGTGATTCCTTTGTCAGAGTTAACCATTGCAAGGTCAGGATTACTTCTGTAAATATTTTGTATGTCTTTTAGTATTTCTGATTTTTTTTCTTCTGAAACTTCATCTAAATTCTTTAGTAAGTTGCCAAAACCATTATTAACATCTACGCCAATTTTTTGAAAAGTATCTTGATGTTTGTCAAATAAATCTTTGAAAAAAACTTTTACAGCATGACCGAAAATGATAGGGTCCGAAACCTTCATCATCGTAGCTTTCATGTGTAATGAGAATAAAATATCTTTATTTTTAGCATCAATAACTTGTTCTTCCAAGAAATGTATTAGCTTTTTCTTACTCATTAAAGAGGCATCAATGATTTCTCCTTCAAGTAAAGAAATTTTTTCTTTTAAAACAGAACTATTTCCAATGGTATTTGTATGTACTATTTTAACATTAGTGCTTTTATTTACAGTTACTGATTTTTCATTATGTGCAAAATCTCCTTCACTCATAGTGGCAACATGGGTTTTAGACTCGGAGTTCCAAGCTCCCATCGAATGAGGATTTTTCTTAGCATAATTTTTAACTGCTTTTGGAGCTCTTCTATCTGAATTTCCTTCTCTTAATACAGGATTGACAGCAGAGCCCTTTGCTTTATTGTAGCGTTCAAGAATAGTTTTATCTTGATCTGAATTGATTTCTTCAGGATAATCAGGAAGCGCAAAGCCACGAGCTTGTAATTCTTTAATGGCAGCTTTCAACTGAGGAACAGACGCTGAAATATTTGGTAGCTTAATAATATTTGCTTCTGGTTTAGTTGCTAAATTACCAAGAAAAGTTAAGGCGTCTTCAACTTTTTGCTTTTCAGGTAATAAATCTGAGAAGTTAGCTAGTATGCGTGCTGCTAATGAAATATCTTTAATTTCAATTTCTATGTTTGATGATTTTGTAAAAGCTTTTACGATGGGTAAAAACGAACGTGTAGCAAGCGCAGGAGCTTCATCCGTTTTAGTATACATAATTTTAGCCGAATTGCTCATAATTAAGAATTAAATTATATTATTTTGAAGTCTTGCAAATTTATAAATAACCTACGGAATTTTTGTTGCAAAATTATTATAAATTAACTTGTTTTGCTGACTATATGATAATTTTGTTCGATTTCAATATTTTTTTAAGAGCTTTAAGGGATGAAGTGACGATTTTGATATTTCTTAAATATATGTTTTTTTAAGTAGCTGTGTTACATTATTTAATAGTTTTCATGTTAAAGGTGACAAGTTTTTTTTCTAAATAAGATAATTTTTTAAAATAAAAAAGCACAGTGCATAAACACTGTGCTTCATAAATATTTTCATCTTTATTAGATTCTTCTCTCTTTAATTCTTGCTTTTTTACCAGTAAGACCTCTAAAGTAATAGATACGAGCTCTACGAACTTTTCCTCTTTTATTAACTTCAATTTTTTGAATTGAAGGTAAATTTACAGGGAAAATACGCTCTACCCCAACAGTTCCTGACATCTTTCTAATAGTAAATGTTTCTGAACTTCCATTACCTCTTCTTTGAATTACAACCCCCTTAAAGAACTGTGTACGAGTTTTACTACCTTCTTTAATTTCATAATAAACAGTTATAGTATCACCAGCTGCAAATTCAGGTAAATCATTTCTTGATACAAATTCGTTCTGTACAAATTTTACTAAAGATTCCATTTTAATATATTATTTTTTGTTTAAAAAAAGCAACATTCACGATTTTCGTCAGAGGTTGATTTTGTGTGTGCAAATTTAAAAAAAAGTTATTTGTTTTTAGATAAAAAAGTAAATTATTATGTAATTAAAGCTTAATTAACTTTAAATATTCTATTTGTTTTATTTTCATCTTCCAAAATGAATGCGTCTCTGATACTTTTTAATTTAGTTTTTTTAGGTATTATGATGAAGAAACTAACCTTATCGCTTATGAGTGAATTTATTTTTTCTTCAGATATACTTTTGGATTTTCCTTTCGAATAAAATTGACTTGAGTAACTCTTCGTATCATAGTAATACAAGGGGAGTTTTTCGTCATAATTTTTCTTGATTAAGTACTTATCTGTTTTTGATAAATATTCGATTTTATTTGTTGATAACCCAATAATTAACGCTAGGAATGATGCTATAGGAGTTACTAATGCAATTCCCATAATAAGTTTTTTTCTTTTTAAGTTTCTCCAGAAATATGTTGATAATAATGCAATGGGTACCATTATGGGCATTATATATGGGTGTATTAAACTTTTTGATACAGTGAAAAATAGAGGAGTCCATAGTAACCAAAGTAGTAAGAAAATTAGCCAAGGACTTGTTTTTACGTTTTTTTGATGTTTCCATATTTTACCTATAATAACCTGAATCCAAGGGAGAGCAAAACCAAGAAGGAATAACCATACAATACCTAAAGGTTGTTGTTTTGGAAAACCATACTTATCTCCACTCCAAGAACTATCAAAAAAACGTTTAAAATGTTCACCAACAATAAAGTAATCTATAAATCCTGGGGTTTTTTGTTCAGCGTAATAATACCACGGTAAAGCGACAATGAATATAATGGGGATGCCTATTAAAAGGTTAAATTTTTTGAAGATTTCAAAGAATGACTTTGTGTATAGTGACCAAAAGAAAATAGGAGGTAGTGTTAAAATAAATATTATAGGGCCTTTAGCTAAAAGCCCCAAACCAAAACCTATAAAAATTAAGTATTTCCAAATTGTATTTCCATTTTCTTTCATTCCCTCCCAAAAAGATAGCATAACCAATGATGTGCAAAACATTAAAGCTGTATCTGTTGATACTACTCCTGCATGGATTAAAAATTGAGGAATGGTTAAAATTATAAATCCAGGTAAATAAAAAGGTAATTTTTCTCTACTAGCATATTTACCTATTAAAAATACCACTAAGATAGATAATAATAAGTACGGTAATCGTGTTGCAAATTCATTTGAACCAAAAAATTCAATACTAACTGCAGATAGCCAGGTAGAAAGAGGAGGTTTTGCCCAAAAAGGAATTCCGTAATCTATTTGAGGTGTTATATAATCATTAGTTTCAGCCATTATTCGAGCAATTTCAGCATAACGAGCTTCTGTTTTGTCCATCAGAGGAATAAATATGTTTAAAATTACTCTCAATAAGATTAATAAGAACACCCCAAGGGTGAAAAAGTGTTTTTTGATAAAACTAGTACTCATGTAAAATATTATTTTTTATATTTTTTTCTAATAGCTAATAGGTCGAACCAAAGTTTGAAGAAATAACTAAATTTTACACGGGAATCATCAGTGTCTACCCATGATTTTAAGGGAATTTCTCTAACAATTTTATGTACGTTTTGTTTTTGGTAAGTAGTAATTATTCGATGAAATATTTCAACATCAAAGAGCCATTTTGAAATGAAATGGTCTTTAAATATTTCTGAAGCAACGTTTTGTTCAAATGCTTTACATCCACATTGAGTATCGTAAACGGTTACTTTTAATTGCCTTGAAATAAGAGTAGCGATAAATCTACCGATAGCAAAACGATAAAATTTACGATCTATATTATTGTCTATTTTTGATATTCGAGAGCCAAAAGCAAGAATTACATCATTTTTTATGTAATTACTTATGCTAATACATTCTTCAAGCGAGGTAGCTAAATCGGCATCTAAATAGGCTATTTTTTTATAGTTGTAAGTAGTATTACAATATAAAAAACCTTTTCTTATGGCTTCAGCTTTTCCAATATTATCTTTAAGGGAGAGTTGTGTTATTGTGTTTGGATGCTCTTTTTGTAATTTAGATAGTATTACTTCTGTATCATCTTTTGATCCGTCATTAACAAAACAAATGAGTATCTCAGAATTTAGTTTGGTAAAACTCTGAAATTTCTTTACCGGTAACCTATCTTGTTCATTATAACAGGGAATAACAATTACTAAATCATATATGAAATTAGTTTTCATCTAATAAATCTGGTCTTATTTGCTGAGTGCGTTCTATTGCTTTTTCATTTCTCCATTTTTCTATCTTATGAAAGTTTCCTGATAATAGAACTTCAGGAACCTTCATTCCTTGATAATCAGAAGGTCTTGTGTAAACAGGGGGGGATAATAAATTGTCTTGAAAAGAATCTGTCAAGGCCGAAGTTTCATCACCAAGAACTCCTGGTATTAACCTAATTACAGCATCGCATAGTACAGCGGCTGCTAATTCTCCACCAGTTAAAACATAATCCCCAATTGATATTTCTTTGGTTATATACTGATCTCGAACTCTCTGATCAACTCCTTTGTAATGACCAGTTAAGATTAGTATGTTTTCTTTTAATGATAATGTATTGGCTGTTGGTTGGTTCAGTGTAGGAGCATCTGGAGTCATGTAAATGACCTCGTCATATTTTCTCTTAGATTTTAGTTCATCGATGCACTTTGCGATAGGTTCAATCATTAAGACCATTCCAGCACCTCCGCCAAATTGATAATCATCAATTTGACGATAATTTCCAAATCCGTATTCTCTTAAATTATGAAGATGAACTTCAGCAAGGTTTTTCTCAATAGCCCTTTTCATCATTGAATTTTCAAACGGACTTCTTAATAAATCTGGTTCTACAGTAATGATATCTATTCGCATTCGGCAAAGGTAAGGCTTACATTCTTTACATGGCAAATTATCTTTCATAGAATAGCGTGATATTTGATTTAGCATCAAAATAAAATTTTGATGGGAGTAAAAATTCATTTTTAGATGTAGGATACTGTTTATGTAATTTAACAAACAATAATTCTTGTTTTTAAAAATCTGTAAATAAAATTACTTTTATTAGTAATAGTTATATTGTCTAATTTGAAATAGTGAGTTGTTTTGTGGAGATTAACTTATTTTTTTAAAAGGGGGTTAGGGTGGTTCTGAAACAAAAAAAAGAATGATAATCCATTTTCTTAGGTATTTCTAGGGAGATGAAAAAGATAAAGCTTTATCAGTTATAAAAGATTTTTAGAAGTATATTCAAATCAGAGGTTTTCTTAATTTTTGATTTGATTTTTTATAAATTTTATAAGCCCAATAAGGATTTCTTTATAGATGAGGCTTTTCTTTGAAAGAGAGAGGGAATGTTAAATTTGTATTTGAATAATACTCCCAAAAAGTTATGAAAATGGCGATCAATGAATTTAATAATAGCTCTTCATTAAGCTACTCTTTCGTTATGTTGGATGAAATTATTCTCATTCTATTTATTTTTTCATCGTCAATACACATCATAAGACTATGTTTATAAGTAAACTTCCTAGTGTTATGGGGTTTAAGATTAGTATTGGGTTCAGAAGATATGCTAGCATAAGTTTTTTTAGTATTATGATATGTTAAAAATACTTGCAACATTGAAAATTAAAATAAATAGAAAGAATTTTCCTAATGAAGTCTTCTGTTGATTCGTAAATAAGTAATAAAACTAATAATATATTAAGGGAAAATTCTTTTAAACTTTTTAGGTAGATTACTTGAGGTATTTATTGTTTGTGAAGTAAAAGGATGAATAAATTCTAGCGAAGAAGCATGAAGATAAAGCCCATTTCCTTTTAAAATTAAATCATCTAAATAATAGTCTTTATCACCCAGAATAGGGGAGTTCAAGCTAAATAAATGTTTACGAAGCTGATGTCTTCTTCCGGTACACGGTTGAAGTTCAATTAAATTTAGACAGCCAAATCGGTCAGAAGGTACAGTGTTTAATACTGAAAATTTTGTAAAAGCAACTTTGGTGTCAATAGGAGTATTAATTTCTCCATTTTTAGGTAGCTTACCAATTGAAATAGCATGGTATTTCTTTTGAATCAATTTCATTTCGAAAAGCCTGTTCAATTTGATAATACTTGATGTTGTTTTACCAATTAAAAGTAGGCCACTAGTTGGGTAATCTAAGCGGTGTACAGGCCTTGGAGTTGTAGCGTCAGGTAGATTGCTTTTTTTTAGGACTAGAGGTAAGGCGTTGTTAATCGTGGCAAAAGAATTTCCACTAACTAATACACCTGCAGGTTTGTTTATAATAGCCAAATACTCATCTTGAAAAAGAACCTCTAATGGAATATCAAATTTCTTCTTTGAAGAGTGAATATCAATTGCTACTTCATACAGTTCAATTTTCTCACCTCCTTTTATTAATGAGGCCGTGGATGTTTTTTCTCCATTAACAAAGACTAAGCCTTTTTTTATTGCTTTTTTTAATGCTGATTTTGTAGGAATCGTTTTAAAAATACCTACAGCATATTCTTGAATACGAATTGAAGTATTTTGTTTTTTTGCAATATGAGTTGCTATAAGTTTCAAAAGCTAATTTTTAACTAGAAATTTAAAAACATGATTATTTAATTTATTTTTATTCAAAAAGAAAGTAGGCCACTTAATACTTTCATATATACTACAGTGAAAATTACTTTTTTTAAATGTTCTTACATTTATTTTTTAACCATTTTTTTTCATCTTCGGTTAATAAGTTAGAAAGTTTATCAAATACCAGCTTATGATAGTTATTTAACCATTTCTTTTCGATATTCGTTAGTTCGTCAATATTGATCAATTGTGTATCGATATAGCAAAGCGTTAAGGTTTCAAATCCTAAAAACGTTCCGAAATCTGTTGTATGTACCTTTTTTGACAATACTATGTTTTCGGTTCTTATACCAAACTCATTTGCAACATAACAACCGGGTTCAATAGTGGTTAACTGATTTGCTAGGTGTGGAGTTGTGCCACGTTCTGTAGTTGGTCCTGTGGTAAATCCTTGTGCAGGCTCATGAACCATTCCAAAACTACCAATTCCATGACCAGTACCATGAGGATAGTTTAGTCCTTTTTTCCATAAATGAACTCTTGCAAAAGCATCAATTTGAGCTCCTGTAGTCCCTTCTGGAAATTGTAATTGATCTAATTCAATATACCCTTTCAAAACACCAGTATAAGCAGTTTTTACTTTTTCACTTGGCGTTCCTCCTAACCAAATAGTTCTAGTAATATCGGTAGTCCCATCTTTGTATTGAGCGCCACTATCAACTAATAAAATCCCTTCATTTGAAACTTCAGCTGAGTTTTCTTCAGGCGCAGTATAATGGATGATTGCACCATTTCCTTTATACCCCACGATTGCAGGGAAAGATTCTCCTGTATAATATTCCTGTTGTTGTCTGAAGCTATCTAATTTTTTTCCTATTTTATATTCTGAAATTGTTTTGGTAGCTAATTCTTTTTCTAACCATATGAAGAACTTTGTTAGTGCAATTCCATCTTTGATCATACAATTTTTAGAACCAGCTATTTCTGTTTCATTTTTAATTGCTTTTAATCGTTTTACCAAAGAGTTTTGATAAATAAACTCGCCATTAACGGCTTCAAAGCAGGCGTAGTTTAAACTTGAAGAATCAGTTACAATTCTTTTACCAGATGTTATTTCAGGGAGTATGGTTGCAATTGAATCGTAATCTTTAATGCTAATATTTAGTTTTTCAAAAACGGCAATTACATTCTCAGAGAAACGATTGGTATTACAGAATAAAATAGTTTGCTCAATACCTACAAGAGCATATGCCGTAACCAAAGGTGTAAAATCAACATCACGAGAGCGAATATTAAATAACCAAGCTATTTCATCCAAAGAAGAGAATAAATAGAAATCAGCTTTTTGTATTTCTATTTCAGTTTCGATTGTAGCTATCTTGGAAGCTGTAGTTGCTCCGGAAAACTCTAAAGGATGAACCGAGATTTCAAAGTTTGGTAAGCTCGGTCTGTCAGTCCATATTTCTTTAGCGAAATAAGGTTCATTTTGTAGTTTTATACTCTTAGGAGTTGTAAAACTTAGAATATAATCGATTTGTGATTTTGAAAATTGTCTATAATCTACCCCAATAGTTGCATCTTTTTCCAATGAATCGCATAGCCAAGCTACATGTTCTGGAGCATGCGGAATGGATTGTTTGTAAAGTGAAACTTCCGAATTTTTACATTCATCTTCAAACTGTAAAAAATAACGCGAATCCGTCCATAAAGCAGTAACGTCTTGCGTTACTACTAAAATTCCAGCTGATCCTGTGAAACCAGAAAAATAGGCTCTTAATTTCCAATGATCTGCTACATATTCCGACTGATGAGGGTCGGTAGAAGGTATAATAAAGGCATCTAAATTTTTAGATGCCATGTAATTTCTTAGTGCTTGTAATCTTTCAGCAATCATGTAGTCGTAATATGTGTTAAGAAAACATTTTGGCTACTTTCTCTGCTTTTCTGCTTTCACTGTAGTCGTAAAAGCCTTCACCAGATTTAACTCCTAACTTTCCAGCCATTACCATATTTACTAACAACGGACATGGAGCGTATTTAGGATTTTTAAATCCGTCATACATTACATTTAAGATGGATAAACATACATCCAATCCAATGAAGTCTGCTAATTGCAAAGGTCCCATTGGGTGCGCCATTCCTAATTTCATAACGGTATCTATTTCTGCAACACCAGCAACACCATTGTATAATGTTTCAATAGATTCATTGATCATTGGCATTAAAATACGGTTTGCAACAAAACCAGGATAGTCATTTACTTCAACAGGTACTTTGTTAATTTTCTTAGTTAAATCAACAATAGTTTCCATTACTTCGTCAGTAGTATTATAACCTCTAATAATTTCTACTAACTTCATAATTGGCACAGGGTTCATAAAGTGCATGCCGATTACTTTATCAGGTTTGCTAGTAGCTGCTGCAATTTGAGTAATAGATATTGAAGATGTATTTGTTGCTAAAACGGTGTTTTTATTTGAAAATTCGTCAATATCTTTAAATATTTTCAGTTTTAAATCTATATTTTCTGTAGCGGCTTCAACGATTAATTCTACATTTCTAACTCCCTCTTTTAAGTCAGTAAATAGCTTGATTTTGTTTAACGTTTCATTCTTCTTTTCCTCTGTTATTCGCTCCTTAGAAACCATTCTATCTAAGTTTTTAGAAATAGTTTTTAAGCCTTTTTCCAATGCTGTTTGAGAAATATCGATTAAGTTTACATTGTATCCAAATTGAGCAAAAGTGTGAGCAATTCCATTTCCCATAGTTCCAGCTCCAATAACAGCTATATTTTCCATACTTTTATTATTTATTTATGTTAAATATTTAGTTCATTTTTTAACATCAATGACCAGGTAAAACAATATTATATATGTTTAATGTCAGATTTGTTTTTTGTTAAAAAAAAGAATCTAGTAAATGTAGTTTTTCTTTTATCTACTTAAATTAATTAATTAAAACAATCAATGACTTGTTGTGCAACTCTCAAGGCTTCAGTTCCTTGTTTTAGTGACACAATGGGGGTTGTTTTGTTTCGTATAGCATCGGCGAAAGATTCAAGTTCATCTAAAATAGCATTGTTCTGAATAATTTTAGGATTATCAAAATAGATTTGTTTTTTTATACCTTCCGCATTCTGTAAAATCATAGCATACTCTTCAGGATTTTCGGGTACATCTTTCATCTTAACTACTTCAGATTTTTCTTCAAGAAAATTAACTGATACATAAGCATCTTTCTGGAAGAATCTTGATTTTCGCATATTTTTCATCGATATTCTACTAGCTGTTAAATTAGCTACACATCCATTTTCAAACTCTATTCTAGCATTAGCAATATCTGGAGTTTCTGAAATGACTGAAACACCACTAGCATTTATATTTTTGACTTTGGACTTAACTACAGATAGAATAATGTCTATATCATGAATCATTAAGTCCAGTACAACAGGAACATCTGTCCCGCGAGGGTTAAATTCAGCTAATCGATGTGTTTCGATAAACATAGGTGATTTAATCATATCCTTTACAGCTGTAAATGCAGGATTAAATCTTTCAACGTGACCTACTTGACCACGAACATGATTTTGACTTGCTAAAGTTCTAATGGCTTCAGCTTCTTGGAGTGTATTCGTAATTGGTTTTTCAATGAATACGTGTTTCCCTTTTTCGATAGCTTGTTTGGCACATTCGAAATGAGAAAGTGTAGGAGTTACGATATCAACAATATCAACAGCATCGATTAGGTCTTCAATAGAGTTAAACAAAGTGTAGCCGAATTCATTAGCTACTTTTTCTGCATTTTCAGTAAAAGGATCATAAAATCCGACGAGTTCATATTTTTCTGACTGTTGCAATAAACGCAGGTGAATTTTACCTAAATGCCCTGCTCCCAATACTCCGGCTTTTAACATGTTTATTTTTTGTTTTATTTAAAGAGTCCTAAAAAAATTATTCTTTTAAAGAATTAAAGAGAGGATCCTCAAAATGAAAGTATTATTTTTTAGTTAGTGATTTTATAAAAATCAACGCTAACAAAGATACACTTTTAAACATATTTATTCCTATTTTTGACCGACTGAAATTGGCAAATTAGTGAGAGACACAACCAAACATCAAGGCCTTAGGAATCAATTGGCCTCTATTTTAGAAGCAAAAGGAATAACGGATAAAAGTATATTAAATGCTGTAAGAAATATTCCAAGGCACTTATTTATTGATAGTAGTTTTGAAGAACACGCTTATCAAGATAAGGCCTTTCCAATTGCAGCAAATCAAACAATTTCACATCCTTATACAGTCGCTTTTCAATCACAAGTTTTAGATATAAAAAAAGGAGAAAAGATACTAGAAATAGGTACAGGTTCAGGATATCAAACTGCTGTTTTGTTAGAATTAAAAACAATGGTGTATACAATAGAAAGGCAACATGAATTATTTAAGAAGACATCTGTTTTCTTGCCTAAAATAGGTTACAGACCCAAACGTTTTATTTTTGGTGATGGTTATAAAGGTTTTCCGCAACAGTCTCCTTATGATAAAATTATTGTTACAGCAGGTGCTCCATTTGTTCCGAAAGCATTATTAGCTCAATTGAGGGTAGGAGGTAAGCTTTTAATTCCTGTAGGTGAAGGAGAACAGGTTATGACACTGTTTATCAGAAAATCTCTTAAAGAATTTGAAAAACATGAGTTAGGTGACTTTCGTTTTGTGCCAATGTTGAAGGAGAAGAATTAATATTTTTTTAAACAAAAGAATATTTTAATTTTAACCAGCTCATCATATAAATATTAGACTACTCTTAGCTCAATTGTGAATATAAAGTTTTTTTAAGTTGCTTTTGAAAAGTAAACTTTATTGGTTGTTGAAATTAAAATTGTTTATTTTAACTTAGAAGTTATAAATTAGTAGATCTTTAAATTTCCACAAATAAATAAGTATTTGTCGAAAGTAGCTATTAAATAAAATGTATTCAATCTTTTTCAAAGAATCAGATATTTTTTAATGGTCTTCTTTTTTATTTAGGTTAGTGTGAAAATTAATAAAAAATCCGCTTATTAGCGGATCTATTGAATTTGAACAAACATCAAATCAACTATTCTACATTTACGTCAGCAACGAGTACTTCTTGTTGATGAGTATCTTGTTTAATTTGTTTATTGTTTTCTGCTAAACCACAAGGACTTGTGCTACCGCAAGAAGTAAAACTCAATAAACTAATCATACAAATTGCAATAAATACTACTTTCTTCATTTTTGATATTATTAAGGACTAAGGACTCAAATATACATATTTTTGATTAAACTTCGAGAGTCTACTGTTTTATCAATAACGTTATATGCTTTCATTTTATTTTGTATGTCAGTAATAAAATCTTCCGAGACGGGTGTTGCGTCACCCCATTCAGTTATTGATAACCATTCTCTTACATCATTAAGCTGTTGTTGGTATCTTAAAGATAAGGTTTGATCAATTTTATCTATTTTTTTAAAGTGTTTAGTACAATTATTAATTATATCTAATACTTTTTTTAGGTCTTTAGAGTAATTTTTAATAATTTCTTCTCTAACCGCTACAACAAAGCAAGGCCATGGGGTAGGGCAATTTCCTAAACTTTTGAATGTACCCTCGTCAACAAAAGGTTTAGTAGTGAAATGTTCCCACATGAAGTAGTCTGCTTCGCCTTTATTAAGAGCATCGATACCTCCTTCAAGATTATTAACAACTTTAAACTTTAATTTGTCTATATCCCAACCATTATTGTGTGCGTTTACAATAGCCATTAAATGTGAACCAGAACCATATCTACTGATGGCGATCGTAGCATTTTGAAGTTCAGAAATATCTTGGTATTTTGACTTAGCGTTTACATGAATTCCCCAAATTAGCGGAGATTCTACATAAAATTGAGTTATTTTAGAGGGGTTGCCTTCAATAATATCTTTAATAATTCCTTCAGTGAGAACTATAGCTATATCAATTTCACCACTTCTTAATGCCTTACACATATCACCTGTACCACCAGGAAAATCTTGCCAGCGTAAATTAATTCTATTTTTTGTGTATTCTTTATTTTTAAGGGTTATGTACCAAGGATAGTTGAAGTGTTCTGGCACACCTCCTACTTTTAAATTCAGCATTATTCAACCAATTTATTTAAAGTGTAGACAATTAAATTCTCTACTATTTTTTTAGGTTCGTTACTAAAAGTTCCATTAGCTCTATTTGCAATTATAGCATTCATGGAGACAGCATTATGACCAAGTAGCTTTGATAGACCATAGATAGCAGACGTTTCCATCTCTAGGTTGGTGACCTTATGCTCATGGTATTTAAAACTGTCTATTTTTTTATTTAGCTCGATGTCTTGAAGTGGCAACCTAAGTACTCTTCCTTGAGGACCATAAAATCCACCAGCAGTTGCAGTGATACCAGTAAAAATTTTATCTGAAAATAATTTTTTTCCAAGTTTAGAGCTATTTTTAATGACTAATGGGGTTGCCTTATGAATACTCCAAGAAGTATGTTTCATAAAAGCTTTTTCAATATCTGGATTACCAATATTTTCTACCTGATATGAACGAAGCATGCCATTAATATCTAGAGCATGAGAGCTAAGTAAAAAGCTATCTACAGGTATATCTGACTGAAGGGACCCAGAAGTACCAATACGGATAATGTTTAGTGATGTGTGCTTTTCTTTTAGTGTTCTGGTGTCTAGGTTTATATTAACAAGAGCATCAAGTTCATTTAGAACGATATCTATATTATCCGGACCTATGCCTGTTGATATAACAGTAATGCGTTTACCTTTATACGTTCCTGTAATTGTTCTAAACTCTCGTTTTTGAGTACTAAACTCAATATGTTCAAAATAATTTGCGACAATATCTACCCTGTATTGATCTCCCACAAATATAATATCTTTAGAAATGTGTTCTGGTTTCAAGTTTAAGTGATAAATACTCCCGTCCGAATTTAAAATAAGTTCAGAGTCTTGTATAGTCATTTATGATGTTATTTTAAGCAGCTTTTTAGTATCATTTACATATAAATAGCTGTATTTTTTAGATCCGCCAAGATAAGAAAAATCTGAACGTATTTGACCATAGAAATTTAGTTGATTTTCTAAGACCATTTTACCCTTTTTACTAAGCTTTACTGGGTTTAGAGATGAAAATAGCTTTTTCATTTTATCCAGCTTATGTATATATTGAAGCTCATTAAAACCATAGATTTTTTGATTCTCTGTTATTTTTGCTATTAGATCCTGTTTGTCTACTATTTTTGAATCACTAACTAAGCTCAATATTTGATTTTCTAAACTATTTAAGCCATTTTTAAATGAAGGGAATCTTTTTAAATGCGTTTTTATTGTTTTTTCTATATGGGTGAAAGCCGATGTTGTATTAAAAGTATGAATATTTTCTAATCTCAAAGGACTATCAGAACAGTATAGTTGCCAAATGTAATCAGCATATTCTATATCATCTTTGTTAAGTTCAATTCTACTCTTATAATATGTTAACAAGTCGTTTTTTTTGCTTTGCAAAAAATTGACTTGAATGTCGTTGTTTGAGTTTTTGTTCAGAACGATTGAAATTTTTCTTCCTTTACGAAATCTTTTAAGCCAGCTAATAACAGCAATCATATTTATTTGGGAAGATAGATCACTATCGAACCATAAAACAATTTCATCTTGTGTTTTTTGCTTACAAAGATTCCTGTATTCTCTTAATGTATAATCTATGAAGGCTTTTTTACTGGTTTTATAGGAGTCTTTAAAGAAATCAAACCTTGTTTTCCAAAAAACTTCGCTTCCAACATTAATAGTTGTTTTTCCTTCACATAATATTTCCCGCCATGTAATGATTTCACCGTTAATTCTTATGTGTTTTAAAGCTTGGGTAATGTTGTCTCCGTTTGCGATGTGTAATGTTGAAGCTGTCATAATTTTGGGAATGATTGAAGATTTCTTAATAGTATAATTAAAACGATACTTTTTTATTTGTATTGTTTGTTGTTAATTATTTGTATGGTGTAATATTAAGATAAAATTTATTAAAAATAAAATGCTAGGGTTTATTTCCTAGCATTTTAACTTTTTAGCCTCCAACTCTTTTGACATTAAACCCTTTTTCTTTAAGTAGTTTCATTATTTTGTCTCTGTAATCTCCTTGAATTATAATACAATCGTTTTTATAGCTACCTCCAACGCTTAATTTAGTTTTTATTTCTTTGGCTAATTTTTTAAAGTCTTCAGTAGCGCCATCATAACCGTCAATTATGGTTATTGGTTTTCCTTTTCGTTTTTCGTACTTACATAATAGTGGCTTTTCTTGTAGCCAGATATTAGACTTTTTTTCCTCTTTTTTTTCTTCAAATTGATGATCTGGAAAAAGATTTTTAAGTTGGTCTTGTAAATCCATTCTTATTTTATAAGTCCAAGTTCCCTTAAACGTTCATTTAAAAAATCTCCAGCTGTAATATCTTCAAATTGTTTAGGGTTGTTTTCTGAAATACAATTTTCTAAAACATTTAATTTCATATCAGAAATTGGGTGCATGAAGAAAGGTATTGAATATCTTGAAGTTCCCCAAAGTTCTTTTGGTGGATTTACAACGCGATGAATAGTTGATTTTAATTTATTATTACTATGTCTTGATAGCATATCTCCTACATTAATCATTAACTCATCTTGTTGCGCGATAGCATCTATCCATTGTCCTTCATGGTTTTGAACTTGTAGTCCTTTCCCGTGAGCTCCCATGAGTAATGTAATTAAATTAATATCACCATGAGCCGCTGCTCTAACAGCTCCTTTTGGTTCTTTGTTTATGGGAGGGTAATGTATGGGTCTTAAAATACTATTTCCATTTTTAATGTATTCATCAAAATAAGTTTCTTCTAAGTCTAAATATAAGGCTAAAGAACGCAATACATATTTAGCCGTTTTCTCGAGCATTTTATATGTTTTTTTACCAACTTCATTAAATTTAGATAGTTCTTTAACTTCGACATTTTTTGGATATTCAGCCTCTAATTTTGGATTGTTTTCAACATATTGACCAAAATGCCAGAATTCTTTTAAATCTCCCTCTTTTTTACCTTTTGCAGATTCTTTTCCAAAAGACACATAGCCTCTTTGTCCTCCAATACCAGGAATTTCATATTTCTGCTTGGTATCAACTGGTAAATCAAAAAACTTTTTAATTTCGTCATATAAATCATCTACCAATTGCTTACCTAAAAAATGACCTTTTAGAGCGACAAAACCAATGGTTTCATAAGCATTTCCAATTTCATTAATGAACCTTTGTTTGCGTGTTTCATCTTCTGATAGAAAGTCTTCTAAATTTACACTTGGAATTTTATTCATTGTTAATAAGTTTTTATGTAATTCTCGGTAAAGTTAGTGAAACAAGGAATAATAAGAAAAATTACTTATTAACAAAAGGAATTAAATAGGAAATTGTGTAGAAAAAACCAAAGCCTGTGTTACTTTCTAAAATTCTATTAAAACCTGGGGTATATAGGGTTTTAAATCCTGTTTGATCTTTAATGCTTAATAGTATTTTATAGGAAAAACCACCGCCAATGAATAAGTTTTTAAAGGTTTCAACCTTAATTCCAAGTTGTATTTCTATCCAATGAGCGGTTAGTCCTGTTTGTTCTCGTTCAGAATTAATTGTATTTACTGGAAAGTAGATCGATGAACCAGGTCCTTGAGTGACGTTTGGAGTATAACTGTCTAGGGAATGATCAAACAAAGCGAAACCATATCGTCCACCGACAAAGATTTCATTATTCATATCCAGCCAGTTCTCATAAGCATTATAGTTAACCCCAACCCTAACGAAATTACCTTTTGAAGAAGAGGTGGTAAAATCTTCAAAAGTAGTTTCTTTTTCATAGCCCAACTCTGATGCTAAGTACCAATTTTTTGCTATTCTATAATCTCCAATAAATTCAATACCATTGTAACTTTTATCAAAAATTCCTAGAATAGGTCTACTGATGTCCATACCAATTCTTAAACCATAGCCTGTTTTATATTTGATACTGTCGTTTGATGAATTTTTTAGAGACTCTTCTTGTGTATAGCAACTAAAAGAAACTAGAAAAAATAGAATAGGACTAATGAAATACTTGTACATGTGATCGGATTTGGTTGTTAATTTCAGGAATACTTTTATTGGAAATACTATCAATCCATTCGTTATTAGTTGTTGATAATTCAATATTTTTAAAAATATATCTAAACCCACAAGACCTTGAAACATAATCTTCAACAGAATTGTAATTTATTCTTAGAGTTACATACTTATTATTAGCTAAAGTACCTTCTTTATCATTTATTTTTAGAGTATAAACTGTTTCCGAGGTGTTTCCATTAATAGGAATGGCGATAGAGTCTAATGATTGGTTTGTGAATAGACTGTCTGTTTTGCTCTCTGCTATTGCTGAAAATTGATTTACACTTTTTAGAGAGGTGATATCATTTTTATCATAAAACCTAATTATTAAGTTAGGCGTTACAGGATTTTCTGTGCAAAAATCATCTTTTTCACATGAATTAAAGGCGAATAAGCATAGTAATAAAAC
Source organism: Tenacibaculum profundi (assembly GCF_057162725.1). NCBI lineage: Bacteria > Pseudomonadati > Bacteroidota > Flavobacteriia > Flavobacteriales > Flavobacteriaceae > Tenacibaculum > Tenacibaculum profundi. The sequence continues at coordinate 1,035,285 of NZ_CM169894.1, read as the reverse complement.
ACTAAAACATTTTTTCATTTGTGTATCTTTCAAAATATTGATAAGTAAACTTAGTTATTAAGCTATTTTTCAAATAGCACAACAGTTTCTATATGGGATGTATGTGGAAACTGATCTACCAAACTTATTTTTTTAATTTGATAGCCTGAATTCACTAACTCTTCCGTATCACGAGCCTGAGTTGCTGGGTTACAAGATACATAAACCATTCTATCCGCGCCTAAATTTATTATTTTTTTAAGTGTTTTTGGTGCGATACCAGCTCTTGCGGGGTCTAAAATAATTGTTCTTATTTTATTTCTGAATTTCGGGTGCTCCATTAAGAATTTTCCTACGTCAGCAGCAAAAAAATCAACTCCTTTAATGTTGTTGCGCTTTGCATTTTTTTTTGCATCTCTTATGGCAGAAGCGACGATATCAACGCCTACAATTTTTGTATTTGTTGCCTTTGAAGCAATAATTTGACCAATAGTTCCTGTTCCACAAAATAAATCCATTACGACTGTATTATCAATAGCATCTTTATTTTCAAGAGCATAATCAACAACTTTAGAGTATAGTTTTTCAGCAGATTTTGGATTTGTTTGAAAAAAGCTTTTCATACTTATTTCAAATTTTAAGTTTAGCAGTTTCTCAACAATTTTTTCATCACCGTAAATGAGCTTTATACTACCGGTAGTGGCAATAGTTCTGTCTCCAGTTTCATCGTTAATGGTGTGTAAAAGCCCTGCAACTCTACTTCCAAATAAATCAATTAAAAATTGAGAAAATTTATTAAGATTAAACCTTGAAAGGTCTTTTGAGGTGGTTACTAAATTAAAAAGAAGTTGATTGGTATCAAACGATTTTCTAACCACAAAATATCTGAAAAATCCCTCTTTTTTAGGAGCATGCCATGGAGTTAAATCTGTATTTTTACAGTAATTACGTATCTTATAAAGATTGTTTTCAAATTCATCATCAAATAAACCACTATCCTTATTAAGGTTTTCACCAATCCACCACGTACCACGTCTTTTAAAGCCTAAAGTAAATTCATCAATATCTGTTTTATTTTTAGTATCATAGCCAATTGCGGAAAAACTATATTCCATTTTATTTCGGTAATGAAACGAATTTGGAGAAGCAATAAATTCATCAAAAAAATCCTCGATATGCTCAATTTTTCCAATTTTTTTAAAGAGATCCATAGTACTAGTGTATTTGTACTCATGTTGTTTTTCAATTGGAAGGTTTATATAAGGAGCTCCTGGTATTTGTTGATAAGAAGATTCAATTTCGTTATTAGATATCTTAAGAACTTCTAAAAGTTTACATTCTGCGTACTTTTTTTTCGATTTGTCCACTCTAGCTTTTACAAATTGACCAGGAAGTGTATTGGGAACAAATACTACAAATTCTCCTAACTCATTTCTAATTCGCCCTATACCTTTACCTCCAAAAGCATAATCTTCAATTAATATTTCTAAAACTTCTCCTCTTTTTACGAATTTATTTCGTTCTCGTCTTGGCATTTATTCTGTTTGATTTATGATAGCAAAATTAGGAAAAGTTATTTTTAGGTTTGAGTTAAAAAATAATAATCATCTTTTTTTTGAAAAACTTTAAAAATTGATCTCATTTTGATTAATTAAAATGAGATTATTATTTTTAATAAATGAAGATATTTGCTATTTTGCGATATCATAGGGATGATTTCTCTCCCACGCTGCTTTTTCGGTACAATCGAAAAAATAAAGGTACAGTAGGAATGGTTATTTTATCAATTTTTAAAAATTACGAAAATGGCTGTTTTAGAACATTTAACTTCACAGCAAGCAATTGATTTAGAAAACAAGTACGGAGCACATAACTATCACCCATTACCAGTGGTATTGAGCAAAGGTGAAGGGGTTTATGTTTGGGATGTTGAGGGTAAAAAATACTATGATTTTTTATCTGCTTATTCTGCTGTAAATCAAGGGCATTGTCACCCAAGGATTACAAATGCACTTGTAGAGCAATCTAGCATTTTAACATTAACTTCCAGAGCATTTCATAATAATGTTCTCGGACAATATGAGAAATATATAACAGATTTATTCGGTTTCGATAAAGTTTTACCTATGAACACCGGAGTTGAAGGAGGAGAAACTGCTATAAAATTATGTAGAAAATGGGCTTACAAAGTTAAGGGGATTGAAGAAAATAAAGCGAAAATATTATTCGCAGAGAATAATTTTTGGGGTAGGACCTTAGCAGCTGTTTCTTCATCGACAGATCCAAGTGCGTATAAAGATTATGGGCCTTATTTGCCAGGTTTCGAAATAGTTAAATACAATGATTTAGAAGCTTTAGAAAAAGCTCTCGAAGATCCTAATGTCGCTGGTTTTATGGTTGAGCCTATACAAGGTGAGGCAGGAGTAATGGTCCCTGATGAAGGATATCTAAAAAAAGCTTTTGAGCTTTGTAAAAAGAAGAATGTACTTTTTATTGCAGATGAGGTTCAAACAGGGATATCAAGAACAGGTAAGTTGTATTGTTGCCAACACGAGGGATTTAGACCGGACATACTTATCTTAGGAAAAGCTTTAAGTGGTGGGGTGTTCCCTGTTTCAGCAATACTAGCAGATGATGAAGTTATGCTAACCATAAAGCCAGGAGAGCATGGTTCTACTTTTGGCGGAAATCCGCTTGCTTGCAAGGTAGCAATGGCTGCATTAGAAGTAGCTGTAGATGAGGGGCTTGCAGAAAATGCTGAGTACTTAGGTACAATCTTTAGAGAGGAGCTAGGGCAGTTTGCTCGTGAAAATGAATTAGTAACTCTTGTTCGCGGAAAAGGTTTGTTGAATGCCGTAGTAATTAATGATACTGAAGATAGTGATACAGCATGGAATATTTGCATGAAATTACGCGATAATGGATTGCTAGCCAAACCAACACACGGTAATATAATACGTTTTGCACCTCCGTTGGTTATGAATGAGACCCAGTTAAGAGATTGTATTAGTATAATAAAAAATACGATTAAAGAATTTTCATAGTATAAAAAAGGCATTGATTATAAGTCAATGCCTTTTTTTAATAGTTTTAATAATAAAGTTTGTTAATTATTTTTTAATATTCTATTTCTCTTATATTTAAATGCTTTTTTAGTAATCCTGAAGGAGTCTTGTTCATTTCATTAAAAATTTGAGTATCACCAAATAAGATAAAACTGTCTTTTGCTCGAGAGACGGCAACATTTAGCATATTAGGTTTATTGTCTCTGTCAAAAAACATAGTACCTTCATCTTTACTTGAATAAACTGAGCTGAACAAAATTATACTTCTTTCTGCTCCTTGTAAAGCATGAACAGTGCCAATTTTAACATCGTTAATATTATATCCAGCATTAACAAGTGCTTTAGATAATTCGGATTTTTGACTAGCAAAAGGAGTAATAATTCCTAATATATTTTCTATTGAATTTACATTATAAGCTTTTTGGATACTTTCTTTATTTTGTTGCAACCATAAAATTATAGTATTAACTTCTTTGATGTTAAAACGGCTATTGTATTTTTTTTCACTAACCCCTTCTACATGATAGGCTAGCATTGATGGAAAAATCTGATCTGCTTTAGCCTTCCCTTTCATTGGTTTTAAAATTCCATTGTATGCTAATTCGTTACAGAAGTTAATAATTTCATCATTACATCTTCTGTGTTCAAGAAGAATTAAGCCATTTTCTTTTTTATCATTAATAATGGTTTCGTATTCGCATGCATTCTGTGCCATTTTCATTATACTACCACTTGATGCTAAAAAGCCTAATTTGTCAAGTAGTTCGTTTTCTTGACTACTTTCTATAATGTTTAGAGAAGATAAATTTCCAGTATCAATTTTTGGAGGAATAGACCAGATTGGTTCAATTTGTTTTAAATCTCCTATTACAAAAGCTTTTTTGGCAAGAGCAAAAAGAGGTATGCTAACTTCGGGAGTTACTTGTCCAGCTTCGTCAATTATTAGTAAATCTATAAAGTTAGTTAAAGGAAAGTATTCAAAAATGGCTTTACCTTCTTCACTTTCCCCTTGAAATTGACTTCTTACAAAATGAGAAGGAGCCATATAAAAAGTAGCAACAAAACAAGGCGTAAGCATTGAACGTCTTTTCCATTGCTTCTTTATTGCAATTTCACCAGTTCCTTTTTCAGTATTATTTTCAATTGTGTCAATTGTTTCAAGAATCCAACGTGCTTCCCAATAATGCGTTGCTAATAAGAATGCTTTATGGCGAAGAGTGAGGTCAATTTCATTATAAAAATATCCCTTTAGTTGATTATCTTTTGTCTTTTTTTGTAATTCATAATGCCACATTCTATCTTCAGAAATTAAAGGTAGGCCTTCAATACTATTTTCTTTTTTCCAGTTGCTTAGTTTTAGATTTGCTTGTAATAGCAAATTTATATTAGCAAGTAATTGTTTAACATAAGATAATACAGTGTCTTTATTGACAAGTTTATTTTGGGGTATTTTGAAAATATGTTTTGAATTGTTAGAATTTTTCTCAAAAGTAAAATGTACCTTAATTTTATTTATAAACTCCTCTTTTTTATACTCCGTTTTAAGTTCATTTAACAATGAGCGCCATTGATGAAGTTTTGTGATATTAATATTTTCATTAGATATATGATTACTACTATCTAATAATACATTATTTATAAATTCCATTGATGATATATAATCATTTGAGAACCGGGTAGCATTAATTAGATTGGTTTCAATATTTATTAATTCTTGCTGTAATTGATAGCATGCCTCTTCTAGAGATGTTTCTTTATAGCCAAAATACGTATTATATTTTTCGAGAAAATAATATTCTGCATTGATTAGATATTCTTTATTTTCAAGCTCACATAGACTTCCTTCGTAACCGAATAAATTACCTTTAAGATAATTAATTTCACTCAATTTTTTTTCGCTCTTTGAATTGGAAGGAAGGTAGGTTGCATATCCATGAAAATTAGGTATCCATCTTTTTGAAAGCCCTTCTGTTGTACTTCTTGAATTGATAAAACTGTCAATAATGTTTGTTACTGCTTGGTTATTATTTGAGCAAGCTAAGATTAAGGGAGCCTCTTCTCCTTCTATTGCAGCCTTTACAAACTCAGTAGCAACAATACTTTGAAGTAGCGTTGTTTTACCTGTTCCTGGAGGGCCGTTTACAGCTATTATAGGATTTTCCTCTGCAGTAAGATACGATAGTAGTGTTTTTCTTTGACTTATTGATAGAGGGAACTCATTTGACATCTGTCCTAGGTGCAAATGATTATAATGCAAATAACCTTCATCGGTAATCGGAGAGGTTCTATACCGGTCTGCAGGAGTTACAATTTTACTTAATAAGGGGAGTTCATCTAAGTGATCAAGTAGATTTTCATAAAGAAATAAAATACTTTTAGCAGTAGAGATTTTTGAACTAATCGCAAAATATGTAAGGCTGTGATGAGTTGTATATTTTTCAGCTCTGTAATGAGAAATTGAGTTAAATGTAACTTCGTTGAAAATATGGTTAATATAATCCCAATAAACATTCCAGTTTATGGGGTTATCATTTTCATCTCCCTTCGGTTGTTCTAAATTACGAGCATTAGTCACATTTTCAATACTAGAGAAAATAAAATCATTTTTTATATCAGCTATTGGAGTTAGGTAGTTTCTTACTATTAGAGGAAATAAATCTTTTGGAGCTGATAGTTTTCCAGATCTATCCAAAGTAGCGGCAATCCAGAAGGGATGAATAGTTTTCTGTTTTAAACGAGAGTTTTCTGTTTCATATTTTAGATGAAATGGAGAGATCAATATTTGAGTTTCATTAATTTTTTGCCATCGAGTACTATCTTTTTTTGAAATTCCTTTTAACCGGTTTATTCTTTTTTCTTCTAGTTCTAGTATTTCAAAGGCATTTTTTGTGCTTATTAAAGCATTGATAATATTAGAAGAATTTTGATGATAAAGATGTTTTATTCTAGAAATATCAATAGCTAAATTTTCGCTATCAAACAGACTATGTTTATAATAAAGTAGCCAATTCTTTTCTGAATTCATTTCAATTAAAGTTCTGTAATTTAGTAATATTATTTTATAGAATGGCGAGCGAAAATACTGTAATTTATTTTCTTTAGAAAAGATTTTATTGTAGTGTTTTAAAATTAAAATAAGAAGCCCAAAGTATATACTTTGGGCTTCTTATTTTAATTTTAAATTATTTTTATTTACCAGCCATTCAGTCTGTCTTGAAGAATTTCAGGATCTTGTAAGGCTTCCCACCCTATTGTTGTAAAAAGATTAATAATAAAGATCATGTAAGAAAAGCTCAGGATAATTCCAATTATGGCTAGAATTTTACCCGTATTCAAAGTTTGAAAGTTTGAGTATACTCTTGGATTTAAATCATATTTTACTTTATCTTGTCTATATAAAATAAGAGCAGTAATTCCCAGTATAATTCCAGGTATTCCATAACAGCAGCAACTGATTATTGAAATAATACCTAAGACTAAAACTGCTGTAGCATTTGGTAATTGTTTTTGTTCAAGTTCGTTCAAGACAGTGTTTTGTTTTAGTTAAGTTAATTAAATAATTTGTTTATTTTTATGATATAAGCCAAAATTATGATGCTTACATTAATGATACCCAAAATTAATAAAATATTTAAGCTGATTTTTTTTTTAAGGAAAAAATGAATAATTGAGTATACAACAAACAAAATAGTTGTGTAAATCGCAGGGAACATATTGAACGCATCCAAAAAATTTCCTTCTAAAAGTAATATTAAAGACCTTTGAAATCCACAACCTGGACAATCAATACCAAATAGTTTTTTATTTAAACAAGGTATCAAATAATTTTCAAGTTCCAAGTTTTTTATTTAAATATATCCATTCCAGGAATGTTAGGAATACCATTTTTGGCAGCAGTAGCTAATTCTTGTTCATTAATATCGCCAGCTTTTTTCAACGCTTTATTAAGAGTCAATATTAAATAGTCTTCCAGTTCTTCTTTGTCCTGCAGTAGGGATTCATCTACAAAAATGGATTTGATTTCACGATTTGCCGTAACTGTAACTTTGATATTTCCGTTAGCAGATGACTCATCTATAAGAACAGTATTTAGTCTGTTTTTTGTTTCTTCAACTTTATTTTGGGCTTCTTTTAATTTACCCATCATGTTAGAAAGGTCTCCAAACATTTTTTATATTTAATATTTAACTTTTGCAAAAATAATATTTTAACTTCGAAAAAAAAACTAAAATAAAAATGAGAAAAATTATAGTTACAATAATAACATTAAACATTATTTTTGTTTCCTGCAAAAAAGAAAGAATGAATACAGATATACAAATTCCAGTAGCTGAAAAGCAAGTAACAAGGTTAGAAAAGCACGGAGATGTAAGAATAGATAATTATTTTTGGATGCGCTTGACTGATGAGCAAAAAAATGCCAAAGTTAAGGATGAACAGACTAAAAAGGTGTATGCTTATCTGGATTCTGAGAACGAGTATTTTGAGAAAGAAACAGCACATACAAAGGCATTTCAAAATGACTTGTTTGAAGAAATGAAAGGGAGGATAAAAGAAGATGACGAATCCGTTCCTTATAAAGAAAATGGATATTTTTATATCACAAGATTTGAAGTTGGAGATCAATATCCTATCTATAGTAGAAAAAAAGAAACATTAGACGCCAAAGAGGAGATTATTTTTAATGTTAACGAAGAAGCAAAAGGACATGACTATTTCCAACTTGGAGGATTAAGTATAAGTCCAAATAATAAATTAGCATCTTTTGCTGTAGACACTATTAGCAGGAGACAATATACGTTACAGGTCAAGAATCTTATAACAGGAGAAATACTTAAAGATAAAATTGAAAATACAACTGGAGGATCAGTTTGGTCTAATGACAATAAAACTTTTTACTACACTAAAAAAGATCCAGTTACATTGAGAAGCTCTCAGGTATACAGACATATTTTAGGATCAAATACATCTGATGATGAGTTAGTATATGAGGAAACAGATGAAACATTTGGTGTATTCGTTACAAAATCAAAATCAAAAAGATATATTGTTATAGGTTCTTATAGTACTGTATCTAACGAGTATAGAGTTTTGGACGCGGATAATCCAGCAGGTGAATTTAAGATAATACAACAGCGGGAAAGGGATTTGGAGTACGATATTGCTCATTATGGTGATTTTTTTTACATAAGAACTAATAAAGATGGAGCAACGAACTTTAAATTAATGAAAACCTCTTTAGACAAAACATCTAAAGAAAATTGGGTAGATGTTATACCTCATAGAGAAGATGTTTTTATGGAAGATTTTTCAATATTTAAAGATTATTTGGTTTTAGAGGAAAGAAGTGAAGGGCTCAATAAAATTAGAATTAAGCGCTGGGATGGTCAAGAAGATTATTATTTACCTTTTGAAGAAGAAACCTATTCTTCGGGTGTTTATTCAAATCCAGATTTTGATACAGATATAATTCGGTATTCATATAACTCTATGACAACACCAAGTTCTGTCATTGATTTCAATATGAAAGAAAAAACTAAAGATGTTAAAAAAGAACAGGAAGTACTAGGAGGCAAGTTTGACAAAGCAAATTATATAAGTAAGCGCTTGTGGGTTCCTTCGCGCGATGGTAAGAAAATAGCTTTATCAATAGTTTATCATAAAGATACAAAGCTAGATGAAAATACCCCTGTTTTGCAGTATGCTTATGGATCATATGGACATACTGTATCTGATGGTTTTTCTACAACCAGATTAAGTCTTTTAGATAGAGGTTTTATATTCGCTTTAGCCCACATAAGAGGAGGGCAGTATTTAGGAAGAGACTGGTATGAGGAAGGTAAAATGTTAAAAAAGAAGAATACGTTTACAGATTTTATAGATTGTTCAAAGTTTTTAATTGAAAAAGGGTATACTTCTCCCAAACATTTATATGCTATGGGTGGATCAGCTGGGGGATTGTTAATGGGAGCAGTTATAAACATGAATCCAGAAATTTATAATGGAATAATTGCACAAGTACCATTTGTAGATGTTATTTCTACAATGTTGGATGATAGCATACCTTTGACTACAGGAGAGTATGATGAATGGGGAAATCCAAATGATAAAGAGTATTATAATTATATTAAGTCTTATTCTCCATATGATCAAGTAGAGCCCAAAGCTTATCCACATATGCTGGTAACAACAGGTTTACATGATAGCCAGGTTCAATACTGGGAACCAGCTAAATGGGTAGCAAAAATAAGAGAATTGAAAACAGATGACAATTACCTGTTTTTACATACAAATATGGAGGCAGGCCATGGTGGAGCTTCAGGCAGGTTTGATGCCATTAAAGAAGTAGCCGAAGAATATACGTTCTTTTTAATGTTAGAGAATAAGTTAGAAAAATAATTATATTTTTGCCCAAGGAAAGAGTAAGAGGGTGTTATTATGAAAACAGAAAAATACGCACTCTACTTTTCATAATGATACCTTTTTATGATTTTAGAGAGAATGAGACATGCTGGAGTTACAAATTCAGTTTTAGATTTAGTAGGGGAAACACCTTTAGTTAAATTGCACAATATTAGTAAAAACGTTCCAGGAAACTGTTTTGCCAAATTGGAGGCTTTTAACCCTGGTCACTCAGCTAAAGATAGAATAGCTTTACATATTATTGAAACAGCTGAAAGAAAGGGAATAGTGAAAAGAGGAGATATTATTGTTGAGACAACATCTGGTAATACAGGTTTTTCTTTAGCAATGATTAGTATTGTAAAAGGATATAGGTGTATTTTGGCTGTGAGTGATAAATCTTCACAAGATAAAATTGATATGTTAAAGGCAATGGGAGCAGAGGTACATATTTGTCCAGCTAATGTTCCTGCAGATGACGCTCGATCTTATTATGAAGTCGCTAAAAGATTACACAAAGAAAATCCCGGATCAATCTATATCAATCAGTATTTTAATGAATTAAATATTGAAGCCCATTATTTAAGCACAGGCCCTGAAATATGGGAGCAAACGGAGGGTAAGGTAACACATGTTGTGGTAGCTAGTGGTACTGGTGGGACTATATCTGGAACTGGACGCTTTTTAAAGGAACAAAATCCAAATATAAAGATTTTGGGAATAGATGCTATCGGATCGGTTATTAAAAAATTCCATGAAACAGGAGCTTTTGATTCAAATGAAATAAGTCCATATAAAATTGAAGGATTAGGAAAAAACTTAATCCCAACATCTACCGATTTTGATATAGTAGATGTTTATGAAAAAGTTTCAGATAAAGATTCAGCATTAAAAGCAAGAGAACTGGTAAAAACGGAAGGAATATTTGCGGGTTACACCTCAGGAGCAGTTTTACAAGGTTTACAGCAGTATGCAGATCAAAACTATTTTGATAAAAATAGTGTTATTGTTGTAATTTTACCTGACCACGGTTCTCGCTATATGAATAAAATTTATTCAGATCAATGGATGGCAGATCAAGGATTTATGTAGGTTTTTTAAAAGTTTAATGAGTAGTATATCTAATTTTTCTGTAGTTATTCCTTGTTTCAATGAGGAAAAATATATTAGAGATTGTATTCAATCAATTCTAAATCAAACATTATTACCTTCAAATTTAATTATTGTAAATGATGGTTCTATAGATAAAACTGTAGCTATAGTTGAAGAAATAAAAGAGAATTCTAATCTTCTTAAGATTATTCACACAGATAAACAGGCATCTTTTGAGCCTGGAGCTAAAATTGTTCAAGCTTTTAAGGCAGGTTTATCAACATTGAATGAATGGGATGTTGTCTTTAAAATTGATGCAGATGTCCGGTTACCATCGAATTATTTTCAAGAAGTAATTAGCTTGTATGAAAGTGATAATATGATTGGTATGGTAGGAGGATTGGCTTATATTAAAAAAAAAGAAAAGTTAGTTTACGAATCCATTTCTTCGAAGGAACATCTTAGGGGACCTATAAAATCATATCAAAAGAATTGTTTTGAAGCTATAGGGGGTATGAGAGAAACTATTGGTTGGGATACCATTGATGAAATTTTAGCTCAGTATTATGGTTATAAAGTTAAAATAATTAAGGATTTAAAAGTAGTTTTAGCTAAACCAACTGGTTTTCGATATCGTAAGTCACACGCTTCCAAACATGGTTTGGCAATGTATAAGATGAATTATGGATTTATGCTCGCGATTATTGCTACAGCTAAAACTTCTTTTAAAAAGAAAAGCCTTTCTACTTTTTTTCAAACTATGAAAGCTTTTACAAAAGCTTATATTAATAAAACTCCAAAGGTAGTCAACAAGAAAGAAGGGGCGTTTGTAAGAGACTATCGATGGGCTAAAATAAAACAAAGAATAACATTTTAAAATTTAAAATAATAATTGTGTGTATATAAAATATTGAAGGATTAGTCCCTCAATATTTTATACATAAATTTAACTTTTAGCAGGTTAATTATTTTCAATTAAATTAGATTGATTTCTAAAAACTAATTGATCATCAAATGCGTCAAGTAAAACAATACTATCTGTAACTACTTTTCCTGCTAATATTTCTTTTGATAGTGCGTTTAATATTTCTTTTTGAATTACTCTTTTAACAGGGCGTGCTCCGAATTCTGGTTGATATCCTTTTTTAGCAAGGTATAAAATGGCTTCTTCTGTAGCATCGATAGTAATGTTTTTCTTGGCGATCATTTTTTTAACTCCATTTAATTGAAGCTCTACAATATTTTTAATATTTCTTTCAGATAAAGGCGTAAACATTACAATATCATCGATTCTATTTAGAAATTCTGGACGTACACTTTGTTTAAGTAGTCCTAAGACTTCGGTTTTTGCTATTTCCATAGTAGAGTATATATCTTGTTTCATGTTTTCAAACTTTTCTTGAATAATATGACTACCCATGTTTGAGGTCATGATGATAATTGTATTTTTGAAATCAGCAATTCTGCCTTTGTTGTCTGTGAGTCTACCTTCATCAAGTACCTGTAATAAGATATTAAATGTATCAGGGTGCGCTTTTTCGATTTCATCGAGCAATACTACTGAATACGGCTTCCTTCTTACAGCCTCTGTTAACTGTCCTCCTTCATCATATCCAACATACCCTGGAGGTGCGCCAACCAATCTACTAACTGAATGTCGTTCTTGATATTCACTCATATCGATACGAGTCATTGCGTTTTCATTGTCAAAAAGATAGTCAGCTAACGCTTTTGCAAGCTCTGTTTTTCCCACTCCTGTTGTTCCTAAAAATAAAAATGAACCAATTGGTTTACTTGGATTTTGTAGTCCTGCTCTTGAACGTCTAACAGCATCAGAAACTGCTTCTATAGCTTCTTCTTGCCCTACAACACGTTTATGTAATTCAAATTCAAGACTTAATAGTTTTTCGCGTTCAGATTGCAACATTTTAGTAACAGGAATTCCTGTCCATTTAGCTATAACTTCAGCAATATCATCGTATGTTACTTCTTCTTTTATTAACGAGTTTTCCTTTTGATTTGCTAATATTATTTGCTGTTTGTCTAGTTGTTCTTGAGCTTCTTTAATTTTACCATATCTTAATTCAGCAACTTTACCATAGTCACCATTTCTCTCAGCTTTATCAGCTTCTAGTTTAAATTCTTCAATTGATGATTTTAATTGTTGAATTTGATCAATAACGTTTTTCTCGGATTTCCACTTTGCATTTATTTCATTTCGTTCCTCCTTTAAGTTAGCTATATCTGCATTTAGAGACTTTAACTTCATATCGTCATTTTCACGTTTTATAGCTTCAATCTCAATCTCAATCTGCATTATTTTTCTATCTAGTACATCAAGTTCTTCAGGTTTGGAATTAATTTCCATCCTTAGTTTAGATGCAGCTTCATCCATTAAGTCAATAGCTTTATCTGGTAAAAATCGATTGGTTATATATCTTTGCGAAAGTTCAACAGCACCTATAATAGACTCATCTTTTATTCTTACTTTATGGTGTGCTTCATACTTGTCTTTAATACCTCTTAAAATTGAAATAGCGCTTTCAGTATCAGGTTCGTCAACGATAACTTTTTGAAATCTTCTTTCAAGCGCTTTGTCTTTTTCAAAATATTTTTGATATTCATCAAGTGTCGTAGCTCCAATAGCTCTCAGCTCTCCTCGCGCTAGTGCGGGTTTTAAAATATTAGCTGCATCCATTGCTCCTTGACCACCACCTGCACCAACTAAAGTATGAATTTCATCTATAAAAAGAAGAATATCTCCATCAGAGTTAGTCACTTCTTTTACGACGCTTTTTAACCTCTCTTCAAATTCACCTTTGTATTTAGCCCCAGCGATTAAAGCTCCCATATCCAAAGAATAGATCTCTTTATTCTTTAAATTTTCAGGAACATCGCCTCGTATTATTCTATGTGCCAATCCTTCAGCAATAGCCGTTTTTCCTGTTCCTGGTTCTCCAACTAAAATGGGGTTATTCTTTGTTCTTCGTGATAATATTTGAAGCAAACGTCTAATTTCCTCATCTCTACCGATAACAGGGTCAAGTTTTCCGTCTTGTGCAAAAAGGTTTAAATTTTTGGCATATTTGTTTAAAGAGTTATAGCTTTCTTCTGCACTCTGAGAAGTCACATTATTACCTTTTCTTAGCTCTTGAATGGCTGAGTTTAAATTTTTTTCAGTTACACCTTGGTCTTTTAGTATTTGGGCAATTTGACTTTTGGATTTAAATATTGAAATAATTAAATGCTCAATTGAAACAAATTCATCATTCATTTTTTTTGAAATACTAGTAGCTTCTGTAAGCGTTTTATTAGCCTCTCTTGATAACACTATTTCACTACCAGATACCTTGTTAAAACTTTCAAGTTGCTTGTCGATAACTTGTTTGATAACTTGTAAATTAACATTTAGTTTTTTTAGTATAAAAGGCAATATATTTTCATCAACAACAAGAAGTGCCTTGAATAAATGCTCATTTTCAATTTGATTATGAGAGTATTTATTAGCAAGTAATTGAGCTTGTTGTATTGTTTCTTGTGATTTTATCGTATAATTGTTGAAATTCATAATCATTTTATTTTATGATCCATAACTCAAAATCAGTACCAATAAACTGTAGAAAGTTAATATTGACATTTTGTCTTGTGTTTAGTGGTTTTTAATGACTTTTTGTCTGTTGTGGTTGATTGGTAAATAAAAAAATATAATAATGGGGATACTAAATAATTTTTTCGGTTCATCTAAAGAAAATAAAAACAAAAAAGTAACGTTTGTAAATTGGATTGACTTAAATAGTGTCGATCAATTAAGTGAAATTGAAGCTTTGTCAGAGAACGAAACTGTGGCTATTTTCAAGCATTCAACCAGATGCGGAATAAGTAGTATGGTTATAAAAAGTTTTGTTGAAAAATTTGATAGTTCTCTAAAAGACTTTAAAGTTTACTATTTAGATCTTTTAAAATACAGACAAGTTTCTGATGAAGTAGGGTATAAATTTCAAGTTATACATCAATCACCGCAGTTGATTATAATTAAAAATAAAGAAGTTCTAACTCATGCGTCTCATTATGAGATCACAAAAATTGATTTAAAAAGTTTTTAAATTTCCTTTTTAATTTTTGAAGATTTCTTCAAATTCATCGTATTTTTGTTGTCTTCAAAATAGGACAAAATTGAGTAAAGAAGCAACGACTACCAAGAAAATTGTAGGTAAGAACTTATACGATTATCAAAAGCAATCGATACACAATATCTTTAAGAGTTACGAAAATGCTCCTGAGAATTATCATTTACTTTTCCAATTACCAACAGGAGGAGGAAAAACAGTTATTTTTTCTGAAATTACAAGACAGTATTTAAAGCATTATAAGAAGAAGGTACTTATTATGACGCATCGAATAGAGCTTTGTAAGCAGACAGCTAGAATGTTAAGAGAATTTGGTGTTGATAACAAAATAATTGATAGTAAGGCTAGTTTAGATGATCAAGGTAATTATGATTGTTTTGTTGCGATGGTAGAAACGCTTAATAATCGATTGAACGATGATATGCTTGATATTTCAGATGTTGGATTGGTTATTATTGATGAAGCACACTATAATTCTTTTACAAAACTTTTTAAATTTTTTGATAAATCATTCATTTTAGGGGTCACAGCAACTCCTTTGAGCTCAAATATTAAACTTCCAATGAAAAACAACTATGACGAATTGATCGTTGGAGAGAGTATTGCAACTCTAATAGAAAATGAATACTTGGCTAAAGCTAGTGTTTACTCTTACAACGTTGGATTAACTTCGTTAGAGGTTGGAGCCAATGGTGATTATACCGTAAAGTCATCGGAAGATCTGTATACAAATACGGACATGCTATCAAAACTTTTACAAGCATATGAAGAAAGAGCAAAAGGAACAAAAACATTAATATTTAACAACGGAATTAACACTTCTTTACATGTTTATGACACGTTTAAAAGAGCAGGTTATCCAATTGCTCATTTAGATAATACAAATACCAAAAAAGAACGTGACTTTATATTGAAATGGTTTAACAAAACACCAAATGCTATTATTACTTCTGTAAGTATATTGACAACTGGTTTTGATGAACCTTCAGTTAGCTCAATTATTTTAAATAGAGCTACAAAATCACTTACATTATATTACCAAATGATTGGTAGAGGGTCTCGTATTTTACCAGGAAAGTCTGGATTCAATGTTATAGATCTAGGAAATAATTTTCACAGATTTGGACCTTGGGGAGCAGACTTAGATTGGCAAAAAATGTTTAGAGCTCCTAATTTCTATTTAGATAATTTATTAAGTGATGAAGAAATTGAGAGTGATTTTAGGTATGAGCTTCCTGAAGATGTAAAAAAAGAATTTGCCAATTCAAAAAATCTTTATTTTGACGTTAAGAAAGTTTATGTTCAAACTATTCAATCAGGTCAATCATCAAAAAAAGTTTTAGAGAAAAGCATAGAGCATCATGCAAAATTGTGTGTTGAAAACAGTGAAGATGTATTTGATGCCCTCATCTTGGCTAAAAAACTAGGAGGAGATATTGACGATAGAATTTTTAGATATTCAAAATGTATTTGTAAAAGCACTCATAATTTTATTGATTGGTTACAAGATGATTATAGAAAAAAACTGAATACCTACATAAGAAATAATTTTGATGAGGTATATGAACAAATCCATGGACACCCTCCTCCAGAAGAAGAGTAGAGAAAAGTCGAATGAAAAAAGCTATCTATTAATTTAAATAGATAGCTTTTTTTAGAAATGAATTACATCAAGTTTTCTGTAAGAAGTTAAGCTCATGACCAACTGTATATGGTTAATCTTGAGCTGGGAGTACTTTACCGGAACATTCTCCAAAACCTATTCGAACATCATTATTTTTAGCATACCCTCTTAGAATAACAGTATCATTATCATTAATAAATTTACGTTCAGAACCATCGTTCATTTTTAATGGATTTTGACCTCTCCAACTTAATTCTAACATAGAACCATAACTGTCTTTGGTAGGGCCTGAGATGGTGCCGCTCCCCATCATATCTCCTGCATTTACAGGACAACCATTTATAGTGTGATGAGCTAATTGTTGAACCATTGTCCAGTACATATATTTAAAGTTCGAATTACATACTACAGTTTCTTCTGAATCTTCAGGTTTAATGGCTACTTGTAAATTTATGTCATAGCTGTCTTTACCTTCCTTTCTCAAATAAGGTAATGGCTCATGAACTTGTTTTGGATTATCTACTCTAAATGGTTCTAAAGCATCTAAAGTAACAATCCAAGGAGAAATTGTTGATGCAAAGTTTTTACCTAAAAAAGGACCTAATGGAACATATTCCCATGCTTGAATATCTCTTGCGGACCAATCATTAAAAAGTACTAATCCAAAGATATAGTCTTCTGCTTCTTCAATAGGAATTCTTTCACCTAAATCATTAGCCACCGTTGTAATGAAAGCCATTTCTAGTTCAAAATCTAGTAATTTTGAAGGACCAAAACCAGGCTTATTAGTTCCCTCTGCAGGCTTTGATTGTCCAAAAGGACGACGAACTGGTGTTCCTGAAGGAATTATTGAAGAGCTTCTTCCATGGTATCCAATAGGAATATGTAACCAGTTTGGCAACAAAGCATTTTCTGGATCTCTAAATAAACTTCCAACATTTGTCGCATGTTCTTTACTTGCATAAAAGTCAGTATAATCTCCAACACTTACAGGCAGTTGCATTTCAACTTCCTCCATAGTGAAAATTACTTTATCCCGATGTCCTTCATTATCGCGTAATTGGTGATTTTTGCTATCAAAAATATCAGCAATTCTATTACGAACTAAACGCCATGTTTTTCTTCCATCTGCAATAAAATCGTTTAGTGTATCTTGTAAAAATATATCATCTGTTAAAGGAATTCCTTCAAAGTATCCTAATTGGTGTAAAGCTCCTAGATCAATAGCATAATTACCGATTCTAGTACCAATTGTAATTATATCGTCTTTTGTTAAGAAAACACCGAATGGTATATTTTGAATTGGAAAATCTGAGTCTACATCAACAGTTAACCATGATTTTCTGTTTGGATTATTTGCAGTTATTTCCATTAAATTAATTGTTTTATTTGACATCAAACCTACATATTTTTTTTATTTTACACCAGTGATGTATAGTAAAATATAGAAAATATAACAGATGGTAATTTCGTTGCTTGATGAATAGATTTAAATAGATGAAATTCCGATTTAACAAGTATTAATTACCTTTAAATTGATTACATTTGATTTTAGAATTTAACAAAGTATAAAAATGCAAAGAGATCATCAAATTTTTGACCTAATCATCGAAGAAAATAATCGACAGTTACATGGTCTAGAGTTAATTGCTTCTGAAAACTTTGTGAGTGAACAAGTAATGGAGGCACAGGGTTCAGTTTTAACTAATAAATACGCTGAAGGCTACCCAGGAAAGCGATATTATGGTGGGTGTGAAGTAGTTGATGTTGTGGAACAAATAGCAATAGATAGAGCGAAAGAATTGTTTGGAGCTGAGTATGTAAATGTACAGCCACACTCAGGTAGTCAGGCAAATACAGCTGTTTTTGCCACGTGTTTGAAACCAGGAGATACTATCTTAGGTTTTGACTTATCTCATGGAGGGCATTTAACTCATGGATCTCCTGTAAATTTTTCAGGGAAATTATACAACCCAGTATTTTATGGTGTTGTTAAGGAAACGGGGCTTATAGATTATGATGACCTAGAAAAACAAGCAAATAAGCATAAACCGAAATTAATAATAGCGGGAGCCTCAGCTTATTCTAGAGATATAGACTTTAAAAGATTTCGAAAAATAGCGGATAACGTAGGGGCTCTTTTATTAGCTGATATATCTCACCCTGCGGGATTAATAGCTAAAGGAATATTGTCAGATCCTTTACCTTATTGTCATATTGTAACAACTACTACTCATAAAACTCTAAGGGGGCCAAGAGGAGGAATGATCATGATGGGGAAAGATTTTGAAAATCCATTTGGTTTGACTCTTAAAAGCGGGAAACTTAAAAAGATGTCTACACTTTTAAATGCTTCTGTATTTCCTGGAAATCAAGGAGGGCCATTAGAGCATGTAATTGCAGCAAAAGCAGTAGCCTTTGGAGAAGCTTTAACAGATGAGTTTTTAGAATACCAAATTCAGGTAAGAGAAAATGCACGAGCTATGGCTACAGCATTTATAACTAAAGGGTATCATATTATTTCTGGGGGTACGGATAATCATATGATGTTAATAGATTTAAGGAATAAAGGGGTAACAGGTAAAGATGCAGAGCTAGCTCTCGGGAAAGCAGAAATTACAGTAAATAAAAATATGGTACCTTTTGATACTCAATCACCGTTTGTAACATCAGGTATTCGAATAGGAACATCAGCAATTACAACAAGAGGATTGATAGAGGAGGACATGACAAAGATTGTAGATTTAATTGATGAAGTCATAATGAATATTGAAAATGATGAAGTATTAGAAACAATAGCTGACAAAGTTTATGACTTAATGCATCACAAAAGATTATTTGTAATGTAATAAATTTTAAATTTAATAGTATTTTTGAAACCGGAGATAAAAAATCTTCGGTTTTTTTATTAATTCAAAGTATTGAAATAATTTTCATTATTAAAACATCACAAAAGTTTTTATTGACAAGTTATGTTTAAAACAAGAGAAATAGGTTAGTAAAGCACAAAATTTCTACTTTTATTTATTTAATATTAGGTTGTTTTTTATAAAAGTTACGTTTAGTTGCTATCTTGAGCTCTTTCAATAATCTTTTCAGGTAAGGCCTTTTTAGCCTTAGCGCCCATCTTTTTTAGTTTTTCTACACTAGTTATTAAGTTTCCTCTACCTTCAACAAGTTTATTCATCGCAGCACTGTAATCTGTTTTTGTCGCATCTATTTTTTTACCAATATTAATAAGGTCTTTTAATAAACCGTCAAACTTATCATATAAAGCACCAGCTTGACGTGCTATTTCAAGAGCATTTCTTTGTTGTTTTTCATTATTCCACATAGTATCTATAGTTCGTAATGTTGCCAATAGAGTAGTGGGAGTTACAATAACGATATTTTTTTCAAAAGCTTTATTGTATAGTGTATTGTCTTCATTTAAAGCAACGGCAAAAGCAGGCTCTATTGGAATAAATAATAGCACAAAGTCAGGAGATTCAATTCTATAAATATCTTCGTATTTTTTTTCAGAAAGTTGCTCAATATGTCTTTTTAGAGAATTAAGATGTTCTTTAAGGCAACGTTCTTTTTCTTGTTCATTTTCAGTATTCGTATATTGTTCATAAGCTTTTAAAGATACTTTCGAATCAACGATCATTTTTTTATTATCAGGCAAGTGAATAACAACATCAGGCATAATACGTTTGCCTTCTTCATTGCTGAAAGATTGTTGAACAAAGTATTCACGATTTTTTTCCAAGCCAGATTTTTCAAGCACCCTTTCTAGGACTAGTTCCCCCCAATTACCTTGGATTTTGCTATCTCCTTTTAATGCTTTCGTTAAGTTTAAGGTTTCTTTACTCATTTGAGAGTTTAATTCTTTTAAATTAGAAAGTTGTTCTTTTAAAGCAGAATGCATTGAAATACTTTCTTTTTGAGTGTCTTCTACCTTTTTTTCAAAAGTTTTAATTTTCTCTTGAAGTGGGTTTAATATATTTTGAAGATTTTCTTTGTTTTGAATCGTAAATTTATTTGATTTTTCATCAAGAATTTTATTTGCTAAATTCTCAAACTCTTTCGTGAATTTTTCCTGTAATTGTCCTATTTCCTCTTTATTTTCTTTTAATTTTAAATGTAAATTTTTTAGCTCTTCATTTTTTTTTACAAGTTCTATAGATGAAAAATCTTTTTCGCGACGAAGTGCGTTTATTTCATTGTTTTTTTGATCCAAATGATTTGTGAATTCTTCTTTTTGTTTACTTATAAATTTATCGATTTCAGTTTTTTGTACTACCAAGTTGTCTAATTTACTTTGTAATATATTTTTATTTTTTTCTAAATCGTGAATAAATTTATTTGCTTTTATTTTTCCTAATAGGTTTCCTATTATGGTTCCCAAAGTAATACAAATTAAAGCAACAATTATAACAAGTAAAGTAGCGTTCATTTATCTATTGAAATTAAAATCAAAACAAATATATGGTAAGTTATTCGAAAAATATTTGTTCTTAATGTTGAAAACCGTATCATTGAAAATTATTTACGGAGAAATGATATCTAAATTCATATATACAAAAATTTTAGGGTGGAAGTTAGTAGGAGCTTTTCCTTCTGATATTCAAAAATATGTAATTATCGGAGCCCCCCATACCAGTTGGAAAGACTTTCCAATTTCTATTTTAGCAAGGAATTCATTCGGAATAAAAGTGAATTTTATCGGAAAGAAATCACTTTTTAAACCACCACTTGGATTTATATTTAAATGGTTAGGCGGTACACCAGTAGATAGATCAAAAAATAATAATTTAGTTGAATCTGTTATTGATTTGTTTGATTCAAAAGAAGAGTTTAGGCTTGGTTTAGCTCCTGAAGGAACAAGAAAAAAAGTAGATAAGTGGAAAACAGGATTTTATTATATAGCAAAAGGAGCAAGTGTTCCTATTGTTATGTTTACTCTTGATTTCGGTAAAAAGCAGGTAGCAGTATCACCTCCATATTATCCTACCGATGATATTGAAAAAGACTTTAAAGTTTTTCATGATTTTTATAAGGACGTAAAAGGAGCAAATCCTAGTCAATTCTAAAAAATTGTGTATTTCAATTATAAGTTTTGATAATTGTTGTTTCTTACGACTATTTATGAGTTGAAAAAATAGAGAAAAATATTATACTCTTCTCAGAAAACTCTTTTTTTTATAAGGAGTTTAGTAAGCTTCAATAGCTCATTTAGATTTTTATTTTAAAATAACAAAGTACAAGAAAACAAATAAAACAAGAAAGCTTTATATATCTGAACTATTCTTAATGAATTATTTGATAAAAATAGATAGAGGTTGAATGGTGTTTTAGGTAATGATTTTAATATAGTTTAAAAAGCTAATATTTTTTAACAAAAAAAATAAAACCCCAAAGTTTAATTCTTTACTCTGGGGTTCAAACGTATAATTACTATTATATAATGAAAACAATTAAATTCTTAAAATTTGTAATTTACAGATAGGTTAAACATAGAACCTAATTGACTAAAATGATAACCATCATAAGTCATTTGAGAGTATCTTTGATTAAACGTGATTAAGTTAGATTGTTCTTTTAACAACGCTGGATTATTTAATACATTAACACCTGCTACGTTTTCTGCTTTAAAATTCCATTCAGGTAAAACATTTAAAATATTGTTCGCATTAAAAGAAACTGTCCAGTTTTTATTAACATTGAAGTTAATTCCCAGATCTGTTACTATTTTAGGTGTAAATTCTGTTCTTAAGTTGTTGTCAAGACCTTGCTGTTTAAATATGGTTTTACCAAAATAAGTGTTATTCAAGGTAAATCCGAATTTCCCTATATTATAGGTATTTCCTAATATCCATTTAGTTCTAGGCCTTGAAGTGAAAAATAATGCTTCTTGTGTAGCATTCACAACCGATTGTCCAGAATTAGCAGCAAATTCAGGGTTTTTTACAGCACCATCTCGTTCATTTTGAATTGTATAGTTACCTGATAAATTAAAGCCCAACGTACCTTTACCTACTGGTAATTTGTTATAGCTTACCACAAAATCGATTCCTGATGTTTTAGTATCGATTGCATTTACAAAAAAGCTAACATCATTTAAACCTTCGAAAACAGAAGTGCTTGGTGGTGTTAATTCTGTACTTAGTACAATTCTATCATCCACTGCTATACTATAGTAGTCAACAGTGAAAGAAAAGTTTTTAAAAGGCTTACCACCAATACCTACTGTGAAGTTCGTAGATTCTTCTGCTGTTAGTTTTGGAATGCCTAAAAGTCGTGCCTGTGGAGAAACATTGTTAACTAATCCACCCACTTGTATCCCTTGGCCTGGAACAAAGCTATATTGTGCTTTTTGAGTATAGATTTGATGTAAGGTCGGCGCTCTAAATCCAGTAGAAACAGAACCCCTCAATGTATATTTGTCATCAATAAATTTATATCTAGAACTAGCTTTCCAGATGAAAGTACTTCCAAAGTCAGAATAGTTTTCTATTCTTGCAGTACCACTTATCAAAAAGTCTTTATTGATATCCCAATCAAGACTCGCATAGGCACCAAGATTATAACGATTAAAGCTTCCAGAATCTTCTGGTCTATTTCCCGCAAATGAGTCTGCACCACCACCGTCATAAGAAGCTAAATCACCTTCAATAATTTCAAAGTTTTCAGTTCTGAATTCAGCACCAAACGCAATAGCTACTTTATCAGACAATATTCTAGATATATCGAGGTTACCAACAATATGGCTGAATGCTGTACCTCCTGGATCAAAGCTTACAGGACTACTTTCTCTGTATAATTGAGTCCCTTGAGAGATTTCTCCTGAATCTACAGTTCCGTTACCATTAGAGTCAATCCAAGTCGAGGGTGAGAGAACAACATTTCTATTATGAGAATTATTAACAGTATATGTTTGTTGGTTTCCACCAAATGTTATACTTGAATCAATGTTCCAATCATTAACTTTCGATTTAAAGCCAAGTGTAGCATTATAATCATTTAAATTACCCTCAAATGTTGGCACGTAACCGTCATATCCATTAGCTCCTGGGAAAAAGTTTGTTAGGTACGGCATATCTCCATTTTCTCTCCATCCTGAAATAGCTCGAGTTCCACTACTATTTCTTGGATTAAAAAAGTCATTTTGTTGCCTCCAATAAGGTGTTCTATAGTTAGCGAAACTATTTACTTTTTTATAAACATATGCAGCATTAAAGTACAGCTCGTTATCTTCTTTTAAATCTACTAGTCCGTTTATCAAAAACTTCGCGGCAGTTGTGCCAGGAGATCCGTTGATATTGTTTGCATCAGGGTTTCTTGAAAGAAAATCGTCTACAGCGTTTCGACCATTTATGTTACCTTGATTAATTGCGGATAATTTTGTGTTGTAGTCAGCTGAACCTATATAGGTATTGTTGAAATAATTTTCTTTGTCTTGCTCATTAGCGAAAGTTGAAATATCAACACCGCCTAAAGTTCCGTCATCGTTAACATAACTTTTGTAACTATTTGGGTTAACTTCGACAAAGTCTGCAAATTCTCCATCAGCATCAACTGTTCCAGGTCTATTAGCCAAAGCAGTTTTAGAAAAGTCTACAGTATAGTTAATAAAGCCTTTTCCGTCACCTATTTTACTACCATTATTAACACTTATTCCTAACATTTCACCATCACCTTCACCTGTAATTCCAGACCTGAAAGTAGCAGAACCATTTTTATAATCATCTTTTAAAATAATGTTCATTACTCCAGCAATGGCATCAGAACCATATTGAGCAGAAGCTCCGTCACGTAAGATTTGTATCGTTTTTATTGCATCTGTTGGTATACCAGAAATATCAGCTCCTGTTTCTCCTCTTCCAGGAGAGGTTTGCGTGTATAATAAAGCACTTAGGTTTTTACGTTTACCATTGATAAGAATAAGAGTCCTACTGGGCCCCATATTTCTGATTTCATAAGGATCCAATAAAGAGGTCGCATCATTTACAGGTGTGTTTACTGTATTAAATGATGGTATTTTATATTGTAAGGCCTTGTCAAAAGTAGGTTGACCTGTAGCTTGAAGCTCTTTAACTCCTACAATATCTACAGGAAGAGGACTTGATGTATTACTCCTTGCTGGTGTCCTACTACCTGTAATAACAACCTCCTCTAATTGAAGACCTTCTTGTAATGTAATTGAGAAGGAGGTTTTACCACTAACAGCAATTTCTTGTGTTTCAAAACCAGAATAACTAACAACTAAAACGGCTCCTTGATTTACATTCAATTGAAATTTCCCATCAAAATCTGTGGTCGTACCGTTTTGAGTTCCTTTTTCTAAAACGTTAGCTCCTGGAAGTGTTTCATTATTTGCATCTTTTACCACTCCTGATATTCGTGTTTGTGCTAATGCACTAAAACTGATAAAAATGGAAAAAAGAAAAGTCAGTATTTTTTTCATAAATAATATTTTAGTTAAAAAAATTAAGAATATGTAAAGGTTGTTGATTCAATTTTGTCATATTCGCTACAATAATATAAAGATGGTGTTTATATTATTATACCCTTTTTTATTAAAAAAAATACAAAATAGTTAAAGTTTTATTAAAAATTTAGTGTAGTAAAAGGCTCCATTTGTTCCCATTTGAATTGCGTCCCATAGTCCTCCACTATCGGTATTTCTAGCTTGTTCAGTAGGATAGGTATTGAAAAGATTATTAACTCCTGAATGTATAGAGAAGTTATTATATAATTTAAAGGTTAAATGAATATCTGAAGTATATTTACCCTGATAATAGTCAATAGAAGATTCAAAAGGAATGTTCTCTTTAAAAATTTGCCAATCAATTAATTCAACACTGCTGAATCTCGTAAGCGTAGTACTTATGGTAAAATTTTTCAGTGAATAAATAGCGTTAAATATTAGTTTATGGTTCGGGGCAGAAGCTAATAGAAAATATTGTTCTCTAGGTCCAAAAAAGGCATCTTCGCTAAGAGTTTTATTGTTTATTTTCGTTATTTTCATTTTATTGACGTTACCTACGATATCGATATTCAATTTTGAATTGTTGAAATATTTTTTCCATCCTAATCGAAAATCGAGTCCTATTGTTGATGTATTTACACCGTTAGCAAAAAATTGTACGTTAGTTACTTTAGGGTCTATTTGTGAGGCATCAAAATTCCCACTTAAAATGATTCTATCTTTTATGAGTATATGATAAGAATCAAGAGAAAAATTAAAGTTTTTAAAAAGGTTATAATTAAAACCAAGACTGTAATTGACTGCTTTTTCTTCTGTTAGTCTACTTATGCCAAATCTTTTAGTTATAGGATTATCATTTGCGATTAAAAATGATTCTGTGGCTTTACTATCAATAAAATTAGTGAATTTTAGGTTGTAATATATTTGTGCTAAAGATGGAGCTCTAAAGCCAGTACTATATGAGAAGCGTAGCTTTGCTTTTGGAGAAATTTTATAACGAGTAGCTATTTTGGTGTTTATAGAACTTCCAAAATCACTGTAATTCTCATAACGCATAGCAGTTGCTAACAACCATCTTTTTGTAAAGTCAATTTCACTATCGAAGTATAAGCTAACACTTGTTCGCATTTTATCTACTTCATTTTCTATTGAATATCCTGGAAATCCTTGAGACCCGCCAGGTCTTATTTTTCCATTGTGTGTATGTAATAGGTTATTGGGAGTTGAAGCTGTAGCAATATTTCCATTTATATCATATAGTGCATAAGAAGCTTCTTCTCCAGAAAATATTTGATAATTTTCAAATCTATTTTCAAATCCAGCAGCAATATTTAAACCATTTAAAAAGTTCTTATAGTGTCTAGATATATCTAAATTAGTAGTATTTTGAAGCAAGTTATGTCCGCCAGCATTAAATTTCTTTGGAGACTTATCTAATAGTGAGGCATTAAGCGTTTCTTTGATAAAGTATTGAAAATGGTTAATTCCAATTGTATTGCTAAGATCGATATTCCAATTATAAAAATTGCCTTTTGAGCCTATGGTAAGAGATTTGTCTGAAATATTGGATGTTATGATCGGATTGAATCCTGTAGGATAAATTTCAGTAATATTACGTTCGCTTTCCGCAGGTCTTGTAAATGCATACGCACGGGTGTCTTTAAAATTATACCCCCCATTGGTATAAAATTTTGCATTCTTTGTTAACGGAATTTCAGAATTAAAAAAAAGACTACTGGTTTTAGTCGCTGGGTCTCCATAATTTTCTCTAATATCAGTTCCTCTTCTAAAAGTATGATTTTTACTTAATAACTCTGTTGATAAATTAAAAAATCCTTGTTTACCTATTTTTTTACTGTAATTTATATCGGCTTTATAAAATACCCCATCAATTCCTCTTCGATTTTTATTTGTATTATTAGATGCATTATTGAAACCAAAAGTAGTATTTACTAATGTTTTGTCAGGTTGATCTTTTAGGACTATATTTATTACGCCAGCAATGGCATCTGAACCGTATTGGGCCGAAGCACCATCTTTTAATATTTCAATTCTTTTGATAGCAGATGTTGGAATTGCATTTAAGTCAGTTCCAGAGTTTCCTCTCCCCCTAGTTCCATAGAGATTGATAAGGGAAGCTTGATGTCTTCGTTTACCATTAATTAAAACTAAAGTTTGATCAGGGCCAAGTCCTCTGTATGTAGCAGGAATTATATGATCTGATCCATCTGACCCAGATTGTTTAGTGGCGTTAAATGAAGGAATTTCATTTTGAATTAGTTGATTTATTTGAATAAATTCACTTTTACTTTCAGCGTTTTTTATATCAATCACATCTGTTGAAACAGGTGCGTCAATTTTTTGTCTAGTATTATTTCTAGAGCCTACAACTAGTACTTCATCGAGTTTAACTCCAGATTGCAAACGAATTGTTATTTTTTTTTTGGAAGGATACACTATTTTTGTACTATGACTAATATGAGATATTTCAATAGAAGCCCCCTGAATGATTTTTAATTCAAAATTCCCATTCTTATCAGTTACAGTGCCTCGTTGCGTTTTCTTCTCGATAATACTAGCTTTTTCAACAGGGTAATCAAATTGGTCAAGAACTGTTCCTTTTACCAAAATTAATTTCTTTTCAGATGTTTTTTCGTTTCTTAAAGAATCAATAATTTTTTTATTAATAGGATTGTTTTTATCTTTTTCTAGTATTTGTTCAATTTGATAATCCTTTTCAAAGATTACATAATAATTATTACCAAGAGATTCAACCTTTAAAGAAGTATTATTTTTTAATATGTCTATAGATTCTCTCAAAGATAGCTTTGTAAAATCTATTTTTTTTAAATTCCTGTTTTTTATGACCTCTGGGTTATAAGTAAAAAAAACATTATGGTTTTCATTTAAAAAAACAAGTAGATCTGAGACTGATATATAATTCGAATTTTGAGCATTAAGACTGCATAAGGACACGTTAAAAAAGCATATTATTATAACAAATAAAATGATGTTTTTTTGTGTCATTAAAGTACTTTGAAGTTAATAATTTTTGTAAACAATTAGTTTTTTATTATCCTCTTTAATGGTAATATTTGCAGCTTTTTTTACTGCGTTTAAACAAATTTCAAGATTTGTTGTAGGAACAGTTCCTGTGATAAGAATTTTTTTAGTTTTCTCATCAATAAAATCAAAGTTAACCCCATAGGTCTCTGAAACTTTTTCAAGTGCATCCGACAGAGTAGAATTTATAAAAATAAGTTTTCCGTTCTTCCAGGCTACTTGATCATAGCCTGAATTTAAATGATCATCAACTATAATTTTTTTTGAGTGAGATGAATATTCTATATAGTTACCAGGAACCATATTTTTAGATAAACCATTGTTAAGACTAAGTTTAACAGAACCTTCTTCAAGAAAAACTTTTGTTTTATTTTTTTGTGTATTTACATTGAATTGCGTTCCAAAAACTTCCACAGTTAAATCTTTGGTGTTTACCCAAAATTTAGCATTTGAAGCTCTTTTTTTACTAACATTAAAGAAAGCTTCTCCCTTTAGCCAAACTTCCCTAGCATTATTTTTTTTATAAGAAATAGTTGAATTTGAATTCAAAGTGACTAACGTTCCATCACTTAATTTTAACTCTAAAACTTCTCCAAAAGATGTTTTATGTGTTACCTTCATAAAGTCACTATAAAAATACCATGAACTTACGGAGATTAAAAGAAGAAAACTAGCAGCTATACCAGATATAAGATACTTATCCCTTTTATTTAGAAAAGGTCTTTTTTTCTTTATTGGAGACTTCACTTTCTTTAATCTATTTTCAAGTTTACTCCATTCAAAATCGATTTTTTCTTCTGGAATTACATCTTTTTTAAAATTGATTCCAATAATTATATCTCTTGCTTCATAGACTATATCTTTCTTACTAGGATTGCATTTTAGCCAGAAATCCCAAAAATATACATCTGAAAGCTGATTATTGAGTGCCCAATTTTTGAATGAACAGTCGTTTATAAAATCGTTAATGTTGGTGTACTCTTTTTGTGTCATACGAAAACTTATGAGGGGGTGCCATCTTAAGTAAGATATTATTTTGACAAATATACTCTTAAATAATATATAAATTCGCATTCTTATAAATTTAATAATTCAGAGATAGCGACTTCTTCTCTTAGGTTCTTAATAGCTTTATGTAATGTGTTAACGACACTCTGGTAGTTAATACCCATAGTATCAGATATTTCTTGAGGTTTGAGATTACAGTGAAATTTTAGATAGACAACTTCTTTTTGTCTTTTGGGAAGTTTATTAACAAGATTGGCAAGATTTTTATTACGAAAAGTTACAGATTCTTGATTGGCCATGAACTCCTCTTGGGTGAAATTAATATCGACAATGTCGGCGTCAATGTTTCTAACAACTGAGTATTTTTTATTTTTATTCAAACGTTTAATGATAAATCGTCTAAATGAAGAAAAGAGATAAGGAGCTATTGTTTCCAAGTTACTTAAATTTTCCTTGTGCTCGTATATGTAAACGAAAAAATCTTGAAGCGCGTCTTCAGTTAAAACAGAATCGTTGGATATTTTTAGTCCGTAACTAAAAAGCATTGGATAGAACTTCTTAAATAGTACTGAAAAAGATTTTAAATCTCCCTCTTTTAAGGATCTCCATAAAGTTTCATCACTTAATTCACTCATTCTCTAGGTCGGTTGTATCTTGTAAATGTAATAAAAAAAAATAACTTTTTAAACCTATGCAAAACTCACCGTGAAATAGTTTTAAAATTGTATGTCTTTTAAAAAAAAGTATTGTACTATATTTGTTGCGCTAAACTAATACAATATATAATGAAAGCTGGAATTGTAGGATTGCCTAATGTCGGAAAGTCAACTTTGTTTAATTGCCTGTCAAATGCTAAAGCACAAAGTGCAAATTTCCCTTTTTGTACAATAGAACCGAATTTAGGAGTTGTAAATGTACCGGATAATCGTTTAGAAAAATTAGAAGAGTTAGTAGCTCCGGAAAAAGTTATTCCTGCGACTGTTGAAATAGTTGATATTGCAGGGCTTGTAAGAGGTGCAAGTAAGGGAGAAGGGTTGGGAAATCAATTTTTAGCTAATATCAGAGAGACAGATGCAATAATACATGTTCTAAGATGCTTTGATAACGATAATATAGTTCATGTAGATGGATCAGTAGACCCAATAAGAGATAAAGAGACTATTGACATAGAGCTACAGTTAAAGGATCTTGAAACCGTTGAAAAAAGATTAGATAAAGTTAAAAGGGCAGCTAAAACGGGTAACAAAGAAGCTAAGAAGGAACTAGAAATATTAGAAACTATTCAAAAAACACTTTTAGAGGGAAAATCTGTAAGGACACTTGAATTTTCAGAAAGTGAAGAGGAGCTAGTGAAATCAATGCAGTTTATTACATCTAAACCAGTTCTATATGTTTGCAATGTAGATGAGAGTTCAGCGAAAGATGGGAATGATTACGTAAGTAAGGTTAGAGAAAATATTCATGATGAAGAGGCAGAGATTATTGTTTTAGCAGTGGCTACTGAAGCTGATATTACTGAATTAGAAGATTACGAAGAACGTCAAATGTTTTTGTCAGATATAGGACTTGAAGAGCCAGGAGTTTCAAGATTAATACGATCTGCATACAATTTACTTAATTTACAAACTTATTTTACGGCTGGAGTGAAAGAGGTTAGAGCTTGGACAATAGATATTGGAGCAACAGCACCTCAGGCAGCAGGCGTTATCCATACTGATTTTGAGAAAGGTTTTATTAGAGCAGAGGTGATTGGTTATGATGATTATGTTACTTTTGGTTCTGAATCTAAGGTGAAAGAGGCAGGGAAAATGAGAGTAGAAGGTAAGGAATACGTTGTTTCTGATGGAGATGTAATGCATTTCAGATTTAATGTTTAGGATGATGTTACAAAATGAAAATGTTAAGCTCTATTGAAATTTTTCAATAGGGTTTTTTATTTAATCTAAATTTATTTTTGATGAAATTTAAAAAAGAAAGTTTGTTTTTTTTGAAAGACTTAAAACAGAATAATAACCGAGATTGGTTTTCAGAAAATAAATCAATATTTATTGAAGCTCAAAGTAATGCCAAAGAATTATTTGAGTCTATTAAAGAAAAGCTAGAAGAACATGATGAGATTGGAAAAGATAAACTATTTCGTATTTATAGAGATGTAAGATTTAGTAAGGACAAAACACCATACAAGCATCATTTTGCGGGCTCTTTTTCACGAGAAGGAGCTCGTTTAAGGGGAGGGTATTATTTAAGAATTAGGCCGGGAGAAAGCTTTGCAGCAGGTGGTTTTTTTAAGCCTGAAAAAGAAGATTTATTAAGAATAAGGAAAGAATTTGAATTAGATGATTCCGAAATTAGAGATATTTTAAACAATAAAAAGTTTAAAAATTATTTTGGAGGGAAATTAGAAGGAGATGAATTGAAAACAGCTCCAAAAGGATTTGATAAAAAACATCCTTCAATAGATTTAATAAGAAAAAAGGCTTTTATTGCAATAAGAAATTTCTCAGATGAAGAGGTAATATCGGATAACTTTGTTGCAGAAGTTGATAAAACTTTTAGAATATTGAGACCTTTTTTTGATTTTATGAGTGATGTTTTAACTACCGATTTAAATGGAGAGTCTATAATATAAAAATTTGATTATCCTAAAAATAGGATTCAATTTATTTAAACTGCTTTTAAAGATTAGTCTTAATCTCATGTTTAAGGACAAACAAGGTTATTATAGTTGATAAAATATCTGCAATTGGAAAAGAGACCCATATTCCGTTGATTCCATAAAATTTTGGTAAAATATAAATTAACGGTATAAGGAAGAAGCCTTGTTTTAAAAGAGCTAATAATAGCGCTTTTAAGGTTTCTCCTATTACCTGAAAATAAGCTGATCCAATTAACTGAATTGTTATTAGAGGTGTTGCTAAAAAAGTTGTTGTTAGCGCTTTTGAAGTCACTTTAATCATACATTTATTGTTCGTAAATATTCCAATTAAAGTATTATTGAAAAACATAATCAAAATGAAAATAATTAAAGCAATACCTGTTCCAAATATTAATGATATTCGAATAGTTTCTTTAACTCTTTTTAAATCTTTAGCTCCGTAATTATAGCCAGCAACTGGTAAAAAACCTTGTGTTATACCTAATACAGGAAATAAAGCAAACATCATTACTCTATTAATTATACCGTATATGGATATTGAAATAGCGGAGCCATATTTTAGTAAGTTATAGTTTAAAATTATAATAAGAAGACTTATAGTACCTTGTCTAACAAATGTAACACTACCAAGGGACATTATTTCTTTTATTAAGGAAGGAACGATAGATATTTTTTTCAGATAAATAGTTGTTTGTTGCTTTTTTGATAAAAAGAAGTAAAAAACAAGAATTCCACTTACTAAAAAGGAGCATGTTGTAGCCAATCCAGCACCGAACATACCTAAGTTTCCTATTTTAATGAACAAAATGTCTAAAATAATATTTATAAATACCGGGAAAATGATTACTGCCATAGCATATTTAGGTTTACCAAGTGCCCTAATTATAGGGTTTCCCATCATAGCAAAAGTAAAGAAAGGCACCCCATAAATAACGATGCCGAAGTATTCTTTGGCTAAAACCTCTATAGCTTCTTTAGCCCCAAATAATTTGAGTAAAGGAGTAGGGAATAAAACACCAATGAAAAGAGATAGAAAAGCTATACAAAAAGTTAAAAATAATTGATTCTCAAAAACTTTATTAACTTTGTACTTGTCTTTATTACCAAGAGCACGAGAAATTATAGAACTTCCACCAATACCGATACCCATCCCTGCAGAAGAGATGAAAAAAACAATAGGCAATGTTGTAGTAAGTGCACCAATAGCCAATAAATCAACCCAACGTCCAACAAAGATAGTATCAATAATTAAATTTAGTGACATAGCTAAAATTCCAATAGAGGAAGGGATTGCTTGCCTTAGTATTAGCAAGCTAATTTTATCTACACCGAATTTACTGATCACTATTTAATTTTTATCAATTAAATAGCTAATATCAACTTATTCAGGTATATGTCATATTTTGTGAAAGGTTTTTAAGGATAAATTAACATCGTTTCTTTAAGTTTGTTAAATGAATGTTTATGAAAAAACTCAAGTAGTTCAAAAAAGTGAGATAGATCAATATAACCACGTTAATAATGTAGTATATGTTCAATGGATTCAGGATATAGCTAATGAGCATTGGCAAGAGCTTACAAAAGAAATAGAGGAGCTAGATTATGCTTGGTTTGTGGTTCGTCATGAAATAGATTATATAGCACAGGCACTTTTAAATGATGTTGTAATTATTAAAACTTGGATAGGTAAAACAGAAGGGGTGAAGTCTGTACGCCATGTTGAAATTAGTATAAACTCTAAGTTGATTGTGAGGTCACAAACAATTTTCTGTTTGGTTGATAACAAAACAGGAAGACCGAAAAGAATTACTGAAGAAGTGACAAAATTACTTTTGAGAGAAAAATAAGCAATATCTTTGTTTACTTAAATAAAAAGGGATGATGACATTCAGAGAACTAGGAGTAAGAAAAGATTACATAAAAGGATTACATGAATTGGGTATTAAAAAGCCAACTCAGGTTCAAAAAGAATCGATACCTTATTTGTTAGGCAATAACTCTGATTTTATAGGTTTGGCAGAAACAGGGACAGGAAAAACAGCTGCTTATGGGATCCCTGTGCTACATAAGATAGATACTTCAAAGGATACTATTCAAGCTTTGATTTTGTCTCCAACACGAGAATTAGTTCAACAAATAAAAAAACAATTGTTTAAGTTTACTAAATATGCAGATGATAAAATATTTTTAGAGGCTGTTTATGGTGGAGAAAAGATTGAACGTCAGATAAAAAATCTAAAGCGAACTACACATATTGTCGTAGCCACTCCAGGTAGGCTTATCGATCTAATAGAAAGGGGTAGTGTCAATTTAAAAGATATAGGGACTTTAATTTTAGATGAAGCAGATGAAATGTTAAGCATGGGCTTTAAAGAAGAATTAAATCGTGTTTTAAAGTATACTTCAGGAAAAAGAAAGACATGGTTATTTTCGGCTACAATGCCTCCAGAGATTAGAAATATAGTTAAGAAATATATGACTGCTTCTACTAAACAAATTGAAGTGAATAAGAATTTATATGTGAATAAAAATATAACACATCAATTTATTGAAACCACGATTCCTGAAAAGGTTAAATTAATAGTGAGATTTTTAGAGAAAAAATCTTTTAGTAGAGGGATAATATTTTCTAGAACCAAAGCAGGCGCACAAAAGTTAGCCAAAGAATTGAGGGAAGAAGGATTTTCAGTAGAAGCATTGGAAGGAAATATGCAACAAAAAGAAAGGGATAAAGTGATGAGATCCTTTAAGAATAAAAATCTACAAGTTTTGGTTTCAACAGACGTTGCAGCAAGGGGAATTGATGTGAAAAACTTAAGCTATGTTATCCATCATCAGTTGCCAGAGAAGAATGAGTATTACACGCACAGAAGTGGAAGAACAGCAAGAGCAGGAGAAATAGGGGTTTCTTTGGTTTTAGTTCTTAAAAATGAAAAAGAACGGTTGCTAGAATTAGAAAGGTCTCTAAAAATAAAAATTACTGAAATTTCTATTTAAGATGAATGTAATTTACATCCTTGACATTTGTGGAACATTCGCTTTTGCTATTAGTGGAGCTCTGGTTGCAATAAAAAAGGAGTTTGACGTCTTTGGAGTAATTATTATAGCTTTTGTAACTGCAGTGGGAGGTGGTATGTTAAGAGATGTTCTGATAAATGCTCATCCTATAAATTGGATTGGAGATATAAATTACATTTGGATTATCTTTTCAGCAGTTATATTTACGTTTTTATTTAAATCAAAGATTTCACCGTTACGTAAAACAATGTTTTTATTTGATACAATTGGAATTAGCGTTTTTACTTTATTAGGATTAGAAAAAGGATTAGCTCATAATTTACATCCATTTTTAGCACTTGTGATGGGAATGGTTTCAGCTGTTTTTGGAGGTGTTATAAGAGATGTGCTTACAAGAAAAATTCCATTAATTTTTAAAAAGGAAATTTATGCTTCGGCTTGCTTATCAGGAGGGCTGATATATCTTTTGCTTGATACAATTCATATAAATGATGATATTCAGTTTATTATATCTGCCCTTGTTATTATGATAATCCGAACTGTAGCAGTCATCAAAAAGTATGAATTACCAAAGATTAAAGATGATTTATTCTCTTACTTTAGAAAGTGATTTATTTATTTTTGTAGATATTTTATTCTTTTCAATTTGTTTTAAGTTGTTTATATAGTGTTGTTTGTCGATTTTTTTTTAAAGGTTATTTTATAATTAAGAATTTTCAAGAAATTTAATTATATATTATGAAACCCTTATCACAAACACGAAAAAAAGTGTTTTTTGCACTTCTTTTCTTAATAACCTGTTCATATGCGCAGGTGAATACTGGTGGAAATGCTACTAAAGCTAACCATCAGAAACAAATTATTGGTTACATTACAAATTGGGATGCTTGGAAAAATAATAAAGCAGGTGTGCCTGGAGCTGGTGCTCTTACTCATTTGAATATTGATTATTCGAAATACACAATTTTAAATTATTCTTTTTTTGGAGTAGCAAAAGATGGATCCTTACATAGTGGAGATCATAGAAACAAAAACATCCATAAAAAAGGAGTTTCTCAAGAACCAAATGATATCTTTTTTACAGATATTTATAGTAGTTGGGATCTTCATATTTTATTTGGAGAAATTGAGCCCTTGCAATACATAAACGAAGATGCTAAAAAAAGAGCCGAAGCACAGGGGTTTGAAGTAGAGGTTAATGGGAGATCATGGAAACAACCTACTTGGGGATTATCTGGAAACTTACCTTTGCCTCTTCATAAAGAAACTGGTGCACCAGGTTTACTGGAATTAGCACATAAAAATGGAGTTAAAGTAATGGCTTCAATAGGTGGATGGAGTATGTGTAAACATTTTCCAGAAATGGCTGCTGATCCTGTTAAAAAAGAAAAATTCATTGAAGATTGTAAAAAATTAATAGCGACTGGTTTTGACGGTATCGATCTTGATTGGGAATACCCAGGACCTTATTCTGGAATGAATTTTACTGGTACAGAAGCTGATTTTCAGAATTTTGTTAATCTTGTTGATGATATTAGAAGCGCAATAGGTCCAGATAAACTAATAACTTCGGCAATGTCAGCTGATCCAAGAAAGTTAGAAGGGTTCAATTGGAATCGCCTATCAAAATCAATGGACTATTTCAACATGATGACTTACGATTTTAATGGAGGATGGTCAAATAAAGCGGGTCACAATGCACCTGTTTATAGTTATACCGATGCAGAAGTTCCATTTTTTAATTGGCAATCAACCTTAAAAAAGTTAAACGAGTTAGGGGTTCCAAATAGTAAAATTTGTTTTGGAGCTCCTTTCTACGGAAGAGGAGTGGTGACGGAAGGAACTGCAATGTTAAATTCTAAAACAGTAAAACGCTCAGAAACAGTTCAACCAGACGGGCCTATATCAACATCAGCAGATTATACAAATTGGAAGAAAGAGGTGTATGATGGAACTCCGAATTACTTTTTTATCAAACAAAAAGCGTTAACGCCCAATAGTGGATGGACAAGAAAGTGGGATGATGAAGCAAAAGTACCTTATTTAGTAAAAGGCAATTTCTTTTTAAGTTATGATGATGAAGAATCAATCGGTATTAAAGCTCAATTCATTAATGATAATTCATTAGGAGGAACAATTGTCTGGACAGTATACGGAGATCTAGAATTTGGAGGTTCTGTTACATCATACGGAAGTAAACTGAAAAAATGGTCCAATGTAAAATCTCCATTAGTTAATAAAATAAACGAGGTTTTTGCAAACGGTAACGGAGGAGGTAATATGGCTCCAACTGTAAATATTACAGAGCCCATAAATAATACAACTTTTGAAACAGGTAAGAAAATTGAAATTAAAGTAAATGCATCCGATAGAGATGGAACCATAGCAAAGGTAGAGTTTTTTAACGGTCAAAATAAGTTGGGCGAAGACACTAGTAAGCCATATTCATATACTATTTCAAATGCAAAGTCAGGAAACTATAATTTAACAGCAAAGGCGACAGATAATAAAGGATTATCAACTGTTTCTAAGGTAGTAAAAGTAACAGTTAAAGATGAGGGGCAAAATACAGCACCTGAGGTATCAATAATAACTCCAAATGGCGGAGATTCATTTGTTGAAGGATCAACAATGGTAATTGAAGCCAAAGCATCAGATGTTGATGGAAGTATTGAAAAAGTAGAGTTTTTTCGGGATGGTAAGAAATTAGGTGAAGTAACGCAATTACCTTACAAATTTACAGTTAGCGATTTGAATGTAGGAAACTATACTTTAACAGTAAAAGCAACCGATAATGAAGGGGCAACAACTACATCAAAAACAGTTGAAGTAGAGGTTGTTAAAGATATAACAGATTCATGTAGCCAATATCCAGAGTGGTCATCTCAAGTTCCATACTCCGCAAAATCAGATGTCAAGCATAATAACATCCATTATAGAAGTAAATGGTGGTCAAGAAATCAAAATCCAGCGAATAATTCTGGACAGTGGCAAGTTTGGGAAAAAATAGGACCATGTGATGGAGGTGGAGCTAATACTACAAACAAGCCTCCAAAAGTACAAATAGACTCACCAATTGCAGGAACAGACTTAATTAAAGGAGTAACAATATCTATAAAAGCTAGTGCCTCAGATACTGATGGGAATGTTGTAAATGTAGAATTTTTTAACGGGACAAATAAATTGGGAGAAGATGCCTCTGAGCCTTACACATATGATCTTGTAAACGTTTTAGAAGGGGAGTATTCTTTAACAGTTAAAGCTACTGATAATAAAGGAGCTTCAACGGTTTCTAAGAATGTGAAAGTAGTAGTAAAATCTAATTCAACAGTAAATGATTGTATTGGAATTACTAAATACGTAGCAGGTACTACTTATAGAAATAAAGAAGAAGTTCAGAATAAAGGAACAAAGTATAACTGTAAAATAGCAGGGTGGTGTTCGTCATCATCTGCATGGGCTTATGAACCAGGAGTTGGAATGCATTGGCAGCATGCTTGGACAAAAGTAGAGCAATGTTCATCATCTTTAGTGTCAGGGAAGAAATTGACAATTTTGGAGAATCCTGTAACCAATCAATTAACGTTATTAAATGTTTTGAATGTTAGTACTAGGTCTAGACTTGAAGTTCAAGATGCTGAGGTTTATATTTATGATCCTGCAGGAAATCCTGTTGAATTCAATTTTGAAGCTGATAATAACAATATAAACTGTAATGTTAGCTCTTTAAAAAAGGGACCATACGTGTGTGTTGTTTACTACAATAAACAGAAATATACAGGTAAATTTGTAAAAACTAAATAATAACCTGAGTTTATATTATAAAAATATTCTATTTAGCATATGTTAAATAGAATATTTTTATTTTAACATAAGCAATAAAAAAAACTTAAATAGTTGTTATAGATGTGAAAAACAAATTAAAAACTGTAACAAGATTAGAATTAAATCGTTTACAAATTGATTACTTAACATGAAAGGTTAGTAATTATATAGTTTTTAGTAGTTGATAAAAAAGGCTTAAAAGTAATACTCTTTTAAGCCTTTTTGATATTTTAAAGTTAAGACTGTACTGTATAACGATGTGTCTTTAAAAAAACAGAACTATATAACATTAGTTTTTTTCAAGTAAAGCCATATAAAATCCATCATATCCAGATAAGTGTGATAAAACCTTTTTATCACTAATAAAAGAAAAGTCTTTTCCTTCATCTGAAGCTAAAAATAATTCAATTTGTTGCTGGTTTTCTGATGGTAATACAGAGCATGTAGCATATACAAGTTTACCTCCTTGCTTTACCATTTTTGAATAGCTAACTAATACCTCTTGTTGTATACCTCTAATACGATCTAAAAAAGAAGGTTCAAGTTTCCATTTACTATCAGGATTTCTTCGGATAACACCTAATCCTGAACATGGAGCATCAATTAACACCCTGTCAGCCTTGCCATAAAGTTTCTTAATTACCTTAGTTGAATCAATGACTTTTGTATCTATATTATGTACACCGTTTCTTCTTGCACGCACTTTTAGTTTTTTCAGCTTACTCTCATAAATATCCATAGCTATAATTTGCCCCTTGTTTTGCATTAAAGAAGCTAGATGTAATGTTTTTCCACCAGCACCAGCACAAGTATCAATAACTTTCATACCTGGTTGAACATCTAGGTAGGTTGCTACTAGCTGAGACGAAGCATCTTGAACTTCGAAATATCCTTTTTTGAAAGCCTCCGTTTTAAAAACATTGGCACGTTCTTTTAATTTTAAAGCATCATCATACCCTTTAATAGAAACGGCATTGATATTTTCAGTTGCTAGAACCTTTTGAAGTTTATCTTTGGTAATATTAAGAGTATTGGTTCTTAAAATAACTTCTGCTTGTTTGTTTAGAGCGGAAATCTCTTTCGTCCAAACATCTTCTCCTAATTCCTGTAATCCGATTTCGTCAATCCAATCAGGAATTGATTCACGATATTTCCTAATTTTAGATAGCTCATCAAATCGACCTTTGATTCTTCTATTAGGGGTAGGTTCTATTTGATTCCAATCTGGCAACTGTATACCTCGCAACACACACCAAACAGCAAACATACGCCATAAATCAGGCCTAGAAAACGGCTCTTTTACATTAGCTATTTCAGCATATAAACGTTTCCAACGAACAATATCATAGATCGTTTCTGCTACAAACTTTCTATCTCTAGCTCCCCATCGTTTATCTCTTTTTAAAGCCAACTCTACCGCTTTATCAGCATAAACATGTTCATTAAAAATATCGCGTAAACTGTCAATAACCGCGAAAACTAAGTTTCTATGTAATCTCATCGAGTTAATTTAATTTGCAAAGATAGTTGATTTTAGCCGTTTATCATGTCTTACTTTTAAAGGATCTATGATCCGACCCAAAGTGAAAAAAAAGGAAAATATGCGATTAATCTGCTTACCGATAATTCAATTTTTCAAATATTTATAGTCTTTTTATAAGTGCGTTTTTGTTTTTTGGGTAGAAATGGTATTTATAAAAAAGAAAAAAGAGCTGTGTTTAATAATTTTAACCGTTGTCTAAAACCAAGTGTAATTAATAATTACTTTGGAAAGTGAATTTTTAAAAATCAACCTAATAATCTTTAATTACATCTGATGAAAATTTGCAATATACCATAAATAAAATATTGCTAGCAGTATGAAAAAAAACATATTTTTATGGTTTTAACGCACTCACTTTTTAAAGTAAATGTTTGTTCTTGCGATATACCGAAACCAGTAATTGAATTAAAATTAGTTGATTATAGTTTTTGAAGAAAATGTAATTTTGACCTATACTGTACTTTTGATATTACACAGTACTACAAAAAAAGTTACAATTCAAAAGCAGTAGCGTTCCAATTTCAATCTTAACTTCTCAGTAGCTCATGATGGTTTAAGATACATAGATGATTGATTCTATTTTTAATTTAGCTAAGTATAAAAATATTAAAAGCAGAAAATTTAAAATAGATTTTGAAAAAGATGTTTTACCTATTATTCAAAAATTGAATTTATGGGAGAAAACATATATTTTAGGAACTAAAATACTTCTAAGAACTAGAATTTTTTTACAGTTTTATGAAGAATCAAAGGAAGTCAAAGTTAATTATCAATAACACAATTGGCAATAATTTATAATTCAATTACAGCGTAATTTGATATGCTTGAATCTATGTAAGATATAAAAAACCATATTTAATTTTAAAAAGATTGCTAATTTATTTTTTGTTAGGGGGCTAATTGTAAGTCTACTTTCAATAAATACCATATTCATTTTGAGACATAATCCACTGGCGTGCTCAAGCTTTATTGAGAATTCTTATATTCTTTCTTTACATAATTACTAAATAAACTTTCAAATAAAACTACTCTTATTTGCTGAAATTAGACCATATTTCCGATCTATGATTTATTTACTAACTTTATTGTTTAATCTGCAAGACTAATCATAAACAGAGTATTAGGTACAATGATAATGATTGGGGTGCAAAAACAGAAAACTATGAAATTATTCAAATCTCTATTTGTTGTTATAATTATTTGTTTTTTTGCAGTTTCATGCGACAAAGAAAACAGTAAGTCAGATAGTTTTGAAATTAAAGGAATAATTCAAAAGCAGGTTATAACTACTTATCAATATGGAACGCATGTTATATCCGGATATGCTTTAAGAAGCAATGCTGTAAATTTAGATAACTATATCAATCAAAATGTAACTGTTGTAGGGTATAAGATTGACGGATATCCAATTGATGGAGGACCTGACTTCATTGAAGTAGAAAAAGTAGAGTAAAGTACTTATCACTAACTAATAAGTAATTTTAATAATTTTATGTTGAAGATTTAAATAAACAAGATTTTTTTAATACTCTTAACTTTGAATTCTTCAAAAAAGCTAAACCTCCTACCCAGACCAATATTTTTTTAGCGAGATGAGTTGATTATTTATCTTAATTTAAATTATAATGAAACAAACATTTATATTTGAAAAGGATGTTTGCTAGATAAGAAGTCCATAAATTAACAAACAGTAGTATAGAATATAACTTAAAATGAACTTAAATAGTCCAGTTACCTACATAAAGGGAGTAAGTGTGGCCAGAGCTGAATTACTATATTCGGAATTGGGCATAAAATCGTGCAGAGATTTATTACATTTTTTTCCATTTCGTTACGTAGATAAAACGCAGTTTTATACAATTAATCAATTGCAGCAGAACACTTCAGAAGTTCAGGTAGTAGGGAAAATTACAGGAATTAAAACGGTTAAGCAAAAACGAGGAAGTAGGTTGGTAGCTGTTTTTTCAGATGCAACAGGAACAATAGAGCTAATTTGGTTTAAAGGAGCCAAGTGGATTCAAGATAATTTAAAAGTAAATGTTCCGTATGTTATTTATGGAAAGTTAAATTGGTATAATGGAAAAGCGAGCATGCCTCATCCAGAGATGGAAACAGTACAGGCATATAAAAATAAGGTGCAAATGGCTATGCAACCGGTATATCCTTCAACTGAAAAGTTAACTAATAAAGGGATTACGAATAAAGTTGTTAGAGGAATAATAATGAATCTTTTTCAGCAGTTTTTTAATACTATTGAAGAGAGTTTACCTCAATACTTAATAGAGGAACATCAGTTAATTGCAAAAAAGGAATCTCTTCTCAATATTCACTTTCCTAAAAGTCAAGAATTACTAGCTAAAGCTCAATATCGTTTGAAGTTTGAGGAATTATTTTTTATTCAATTGCAATTACTTCAAAAAAAGCTTATTCGGAAATCAAAATTAAAAGGGTTTGTTTTTGGTGAAGTTGGTAATGAGTTTAAGGATTTTTACGAGAATCATTTACCATTTAGTTTAACCAATGCTCAGAAGAGAGTATTAAAGGAAATTAGAAAAGATATTGGCTCTGGAACACATATGAATAGATTATTACAGGGAGACGTAGGTTCAGGAAAAACTATTGTCGCTTTACTTACAATGCTGCTGGCAATTGATAACGGATATCAAGCAACAATAATGGCTCCTACTGAAATTTTAGCCATACAACATTATAATGGAATAGCAACACTTCTCGAAAATACAAGTATTAAAGTTGACTTATTAACAGGATCAACTAAAACAAAAAAGAGAAGAGAAATTCATAAAGGTTTAGAGGAAGGAAGTTTGCATATTCTTATTGGTACTCATGCTATTTTAGAGGATAAAGTACGATTTAATAATTTAGGAATAGCTATTATTGATGAACAGCATCGATTTGGCGTAGAACAACGATCTCGTTTGTGGAAAAAAGGTAGACAAGATGACGGAAAAGCATTGGTACCTCCACACATATTAGTGATGACAGCAACTCCAATTCCAAGAACTTTAGCAATGTCTGTGTACGGTGACTTGGATGTTTCAGTAATAGATGAATTGCCTCCAGGAAGAAAAGAAATAAAAACAGTTCATAGGTATGATAGCCATAGACTAGGCGTATTTAAATTTTTAAAAGATGAAATAAAAAAGGGAAGACAAGTATATGTAGTATATCCATTAATTCAAGAATCAGAAGCAATGGACTATAAAGACTTAATGGATGGCTATGAAAGTATAGCAAGAGAATTTCCTAGTCCTGATTATCAGATAAGTATCGTTCATGGACAAATGAAAGCGGTTGATAAAGATTTTGAAATGGAACGTTTCGTAAACGGAGAAACTCAAATTATGGTGGCAACTACTGTTATTGAGGTAGGAGTTAATGTTCCTAATGCTTCTGTAATGGTAATAGAAAGTTCTGAGCGTTTTGGTTTAAGTCAGTTACATCAGTTGCGAGGTAGAGTGGGACGAGGTGCCGAGCAAAGCTATTGTATTTTATTATCAAGCTACAAATTATCTTCTGATGGTAAAACTAGGCTAAAAACAATGGTGGATACATCTGACGGATTTAAAATAGCTGAGGTAGATTTAAAGCTGCGTGGACCTGGTAATATTATGGGAACACAACAAAGTGGTGTTCTTAATTTAAAAATAGCGGATGTTGTAAAAGATTCTCAAATACTTCATAAAGCTAGACATATGGCTATTGAAACAATTAATGATGATCCAGCTTTAGCAAAATCAAGAAATGAGATTTTAAATAAAGTGATTTCAGGGCTTCGAAAAAACATGGGAATCTGGAGTAATATAAGTTAACTTTAATTTGTTATTTTGTTTAATAATAGATGGTTATGTGTAGTTGGTAGGTAGGTGAAAAAATCAAATAACTAGATGCTTTACTACTAATAAACCAGTCTTAAATTAGTTATAATAGTTAAAAAATGTATTCAAAAAAATCCCGCTCAAAATATGAGCGAGAAAAAATGCATTTAATAAGAAAAAACTTAGTTCGTTCTCTAAGTTATTCAAAATTCTTAAAATTTATTTAAGTATGAAATAGGTAATATCCCTAAATCGGATTGTATAAAAAACATCATGAATAGGGAGTATTGAGTGTTTAATTTTAGTCAATTTTAAATTAAAATATATTTTTTTTATTTAACTAGAATAGTTAACGGGAGAAAAATGCTTTATGATGCAAAGGGAAGTTTACCTAGACTATTAAACGGTATCAGAATAACGAGTAAATAAAAACTGCGCATTAAACTTGTTCAAAATGTAGTTAGAAGTTTGGTTAACACGCAGTGATATTTATACCAACTTTAACTTGTCTGCATAGTCCCCTGAGACAAGCTATTAGCTTTTTCAAAGCTATAAAAAATGAAATAAAAAATAAATAAAATAGTTAAAAATTAATATTTAAATAATCTCCTAAACTTATAGCAAGAAAAAAATATTAATCTATTTTCAGTATCAAAACTGTATTATTTAAAGCCAAACTAAGTAGACTAATTTAATAATATCTTAAGCAAGATTATTTCCTTAAAACAATTGTAAAAACTATTCTTTTCTTTA
This sequence comes from Tenacibaculum profundi, assembly GCF_057162725.1. NCBI lineage: Bacteria > Pseudomonadati > Bacteroidota > Flavobacteriia > Flavobacteriales > Flavobacteriaceae > Tenacibaculum > Tenacibaculum profundi. The sequence goes on along the minus strand of NZ_CM169894.1, from coordinate 990,821 downwards.
AAAAAAAATACAGTATTTAATTATTAAAAAATTAAGTGTTTCATATTTTAACATTAAGAACTTTAAATTATATTCAATTTTGTTTTAGATTAGTAAAAAAATAAATTTAAAGTTAATATTAATGATCAAATTTATTACCAGCAGTATATTTATGTTTAATCTAAGTATAAATATTTTGATAAATAATCGTTGTTATGAAAATTAGAACAGAATATGACTATTTCAAGTTTAAATTAAAAAGCTAAGAATCTGTATTTATCAATTATATTTCGCAACTAAAATATATAGACAGTTAGTAATTATTAAAAAAGAATATTTCTATAGGCGTATTAAAAATTAGTTTTTATGAAATTAAATTGTCTATAAATAGTTATTCTGTTTTAAACTACTTAATCTTTTTTACTCCAAATAATTTATTTAAATGATTTTTCCTATTATAAATAATACAATTATTACCCCTGATATTTTAAATGTTTGTGTTCTTTTAAGTGGAAGTATAACCATTAAGAATCATAAAGAAAATATAGTTATGTGTTCAAATAGTTTCTTTTTTTTTAATAGAGGCTTTGAAATTATAGCAAGTTCTCCTTTTGTAGATGGTTTTATATTAAAAATAGATAGCGATTTTTTAATGGATTTTTCGGATTTAAAAGAGCAAGCAAAGAAGATAGAGTATATTCATGATTTTATAAAAATTAAAAATATTGAAAACAAGAGAAGATTATTTCATTCAATCTTAAAAATATCAGACAACACAAAACTTAAGAAAAGCTTTTTACACATTTTATGGAATGAATTGTTTGATGATTTTTTTTCTAGAAATGAAAAAAAATCAATTGTAGTACAGTTTTCTGAATTAATAGATCAGCATATCCAGCAAAATTTATGTGCAGGGGCTTATTCAAAAATATTAGGAATTCCATTAAAAGTATTGATCAAAGAGGTGAGAAAAAGTGAAAATAAAACCCCCTGTCATTTTATTACAGAAAAAGTAATTGAAAAAGCAAAATATAAACTGTTAAATACAGACGACTCAAGTAAAATGATTGCTTATTATTTGGGGTTTAATGATCCTTATTATTTTATTAAATATTTTAAAAAAAGTACAGATTTGACACCGACTCAATATAGAAAACGCACAAAATAAATAGTTTTAAAAAAAGAATATATTCCATCTTTTCATTTTTTATTTCATTTTTTATAAATGAATAGTATTTCATATTTGTATTCATAATTTAATTTATTCATAATATGAAATTATCAGATAAACTAGCACAAAAAAAACAGGCTACAATACAAAATATTTCCAATGAAAAATGGGAGATTATGGAAAAAAGCACCAATTCTTTGAAAGAAGCTAAACTAAGTGAAAATGCTGTCAAAAAAGGGGATTTATTTCCAGACTTTAATCTTGTTAACATAAATAATAAATGTGTTAAAATTAGTGATTTCAAATATGAGTATTTAGTGATTTCTTTTTATAGGGGAGGGTGGTGCCCATACTGTAATATGGAATTAAAAGCTCTCCAAAGTATACTACCTGAATTAAAAAAGCACAATACTGAGTTGATTGCTATTTCTCCTGAAAAACCAGATAACTCTTTAACGACGACAGAAAAAAATGAATTGTCATTTACTGTTTTAAGCGATGTAGATAATAAATATGCTAAATTATTAGGGTTGGTTTTTCAAATGCCCGAAGATTTAAGAAAATTATACCATTCGTTCGATATATATGTTGATATGCATAATGGAAATAAAGACTATGAATTACCAATGCCAGCTACTTATATAATAAATAAACAAAAAGAAGTTGTATATAGTTTTATACCTGAAGATTACACAGAAAGATTAGATCCAGAGAAAATTCTCAGAATAATAAAAAATGTCTAAATCTTCTTACTTGTAAAGAGGTATTATTGTAATAGCATCCTTTAATATTTAAGAATATTTATGCATCGAAATAAGACTATTCGTTAAACTAAAAGTATTCTATTTTTATTAGTAAAAATAGAAAGGTGTTTACTTACTTTTGTCCGTTAACAAAGAAAATTATATTGGACTAAGAATTATGAATACACACCTAAATTGGATTAAACAAATTATTATTTTTTGTTTGATAGGAATACAAGCTTACGCGCAAAACACAAGTGATGAAATATTATCTAGGGAATTTTATTTAAAAAAAGCGAAGAAATATCTTTTAAAAGATTCTTTAGATCATTATCATCAGCTTGAATTTAAAGTAGAAGGGGTATTCTTTTTTAAAGATTCTGTAAATAAACAAGAAAATAATTTTGATTATTTTATTTCTTGGAAAGATTTAAAGAATTTAAAAAAAGATATTGAAAATCAACCTTATGATTCGGTCTATAACGCATTCATAAGAAATAAGAAATATGTTTCCTTAGGAAAAAATAACATTAATAAAAGTATTTCAAGAAAACGAATTAAAATAGCAATTAGCCCCGGACATTTAGCGACCAATTTTATGGAGGCTAAATATGAAGAAAAGTATATTGAATTTGATAACGGTAAAATAAAGTTTTATGAGTCTGATTTAGCTTTGAGGACAGCACTAATTCTTAAAGATAAATTATTGAAAGAAGGGTTTGATGTTTTTTTAACAAGATCAGACAAAAAGCCTGATATTTGGAATTTAGGTTTTGATAAATGGAAAAAAGAAAAGTTTGAACTAACTTTAAAAGAGCAACTTGAGCTAGGTGAGCTTAACGATAATCAAGCAGAATGGTTTAAAAATGAGGCTACAGATCAGCAAATTTTTAAATACTTATATGCTAAATTCGAATTGCGTAAGAGAGCAGAAATGATTAATGAATTTGATCCAGATTTGACAATTGCAATACACTACAATGTAGATGAAAAGAATAAAGACTGGAAAAAGAGTACTAATAAAAATTTTATGATGACTTTTGTCCCTGGTTCTTTTTTGACAAACGAGTTAAAAAAACCGATAGATCAACTCAATTTTTTGAAACTATTGGCAACAGATAACATTAAAAAATCAATTCAATTATCAAAAGAGTTTATCACTTTTTTTCGCAAGATGTCGTGTATTCCAATAGCAACTGCTAATGATGCTGATTACTTAAGTAAATTTTGTGTTGTAACTGAAGAAAAAGGTGTTTTTTCAAGAAATTTAGCCATGACACGATTGGTAAATTCTCCTATACTTTATGGAGAACCGCTTTATCAAGATAATAAAAAGGTTTCAAGATCTTTAAATTTACATAATCCTGACAGAAAAAATAAAAAAAGAACCTCTAAGTATTTGAAAAAAGTGGCTGATTCATATTATAAATCAGTATTAAGTTATTTAAGAAAGTAGTAGAAACAAATTTAGAGCAATAAGTTAAACTAAAATAGAAAAGTATCTTCTCGAAAGAAAGATGCTTTTTTAGTTTTTGAATAAGTTTAAAAGGAAGAAATGTTGTAAAAATTATTCAATTAAATATTACAATAAATGTTTTTTAATGGATTTAATTTATTAATAAAGAGGAGGCTATTATTAAAACTGCGCATTAACTTCTTTCATGAAGTTGTGGGCTATAGATAGTAGAAAGTTTGGTCAATACGCAGAATCTAAATAAAGTATAAATTTAAATAAAAATAATTTAAAAATAACTTAGGGGAAATACTGAATGTTATATCGGTGTTTTTACTAGTTAAAGTTTTGATAGAAAAAAAAGAATGGTTTTGAATTAATGTCAAAAAATGAAATTTAGCGTCGTATTACTTAATCTATGTTAGTGTGAATATTCGTTAGTATAAAGTGTATTTTATACTGATAATTATAAGCGTAATACATAATTTTAGCAGGTTTTAAGTGAAGTTTAAACTTCTTTTGATAATATGTTTTTCTATTTTTATTATCGAAGACCAAATCCTTTCTAAATATTTATGTTATTTCTTTTCTAAAGGTTTGCATTAAGATTCTTAATACACTCGTGTAATTACTTATTCAAATAAATATAGCTCTAAAAGGAACGAGTTTTTCAATTATTATTCTTAGTTGTCTACTAGTGTTAAAACTTTTTTTAGTTTCCAAAAGGCGCAACTACTTTTCACGAATATCAAAAATTATTCTGACCTATTAACAAATCATTTTAGGAAAAATAGCATATAAAATTAAAATACTTTTGTTAGATAATACTTTGTATTAGAGTTTTTTTGTTGTAGACTATTTAACTTTAAAATACTAGTTTTTTCTCAAATAGTTAAGAGATTTCTGTATTAAAAATTTTGGAAGTTGAACCGAAAATATTCATAATATTGTATGTTGTTGAACTGCTTGAACTTTTTATCAATGTTTGGTTTTTACTAATGATTAAATATTAATAAATAATGGTAAAAAAAGAACCTAACGTGTTTTCTTAATAAAAAAACATTACATTTGGCTTCTACGAAAATACTTATATTCCATTTTGTCGGGTATATATAATTATTTACAGTTTTTTAATGATTAATTCCGAGTTTCAAAATTTTGTTACTCTAAAGGATATACTTTTCATTCTCTTAGGCTTTTGTTATAAAAAGTTTGAATGAGAGTATTCTTTTTAGGATCATATAAAAATAATTTTATCAGATAATTTTTTTTATCAAATTCTAAGTATTAATAATACTTGCTTATTTGACTTAATAGACTCTGGTAAAGTATAAATAAAGGTAGAGCTGATAAACTACTATAATAACAGGGTGTATTCCTGAAAAACCAAACGAGTAAGGATTAATTCAAAACTAAATATTTATGACACAAGATGAAGAAAAGGAAGTACTTAAAGCACTTTACGATAGGATATTTGATGTTATTACTTATCAACCCGCAGGAGGAGAAAACCCTTTTACAGAAACTGAAACTTTTATTCATTTTTCAAAAAACTCAGCGGTTAATCCAAAATCTTTTTTAAATCCAAGAACTCCTTCAAATCCAACAGGAGACTTAAAAGCTTCCGAAGAGTTTTCTCGTATGGTTGACGTAGTTTCACCTTTATCATTGGAGTGGCAAAATTCAGGAGATAGACTTTCTGAAAATTACTCAAATATTGTGAATTCAGCAAATGTGACAACGGAGCAAGATGAGAAACAAGTAGCTATGTATAACAAAGCATACGATTATTTACGACCAGAGAAAACAGAAAAAAACCCTTTTACAGATGAAGAAATAACATCAAGAAGTGATTCTAAGGATTATGTTGATTATGAGGCTAATATGGAAGAGTACGTTTCTGCAATATCTATGTATCGTGGAGCCTATAATCTATATTTAGATGACTTAGAGTCAAAAGACCAAGAAGTTAGCTCAAAAGCAGATCGAGATTGGCAAGCAAAAGCACCAATGCTTGAAAATGAAATAAAAAAAGCTTTTAGAAAATTGTCATCAGGGAACGCAAAGTTTGTTAAACAAGCCCTAGATATTCTAAACACAACTATAAATGATGGTATTCGTGCCGCTATAAGTGTTGCTAAGGAGTCTATTCAAGAGGATCGTAAATTTAGTTCTTCTTTAGGGTTTGATAATAAATGGTTGTTGAGTTATCCTTCGCCTTCAAATTGGAATGAAGAAGGAGCGCTAAATTTTACAGAGTTTAAGTTGAGTGGCGGTAATACGAATATACGTTCTAAATCTACAGAACATAAATTTGGTCTTGATGTCAATGTAAATTATGGATTGTGGAATGTAAAAACAGGCGTAGGAGGAGAGTTTAAGAATTCAAATAGTTCAACAGATAAGGACAGTTTAGAGATTACAGCTAAGTTTGCTAAAGTAGATATCAAAAGGCCATGGTTCTCTGAGTCATTGTTTAGACTTGGAAGCTGGTCTACGAAATTAGTTGAAAAGCATGGTATTTCTAATGGACAAATTGATTCAAGTAATAAAGGGAATTATTTACCGATGTACCCAGTATCCTTTATAGTTGCCAAGGATATCTCTATAAAAGCAGATTTTTCACACGAGGAAGAAGAGCATATTTCACAGTCTGTAAATGGAAGTGTTTCAGTTGGATATGGACCTTTTTCAGTTGGAGGAAATTATGGATTTGGTTCAACAGAAGATAATTTTTCATCAGATTATCAAAACGGTGAAATACGAGTGCCTGGTTTACAGATTATTGGATGGGTTAGTAGGGTTATTCCTGCTTCACCGCAAGAAGGCTAGTTAAACGTAAAATTTAAATACTGTAGAAAAACATTTTCTACAGTATTTTTTATGACTTTACAAAACAATAAATTATGAATATACATGAGGCTTTTGCGAGTGCTTTGGGTAAAAGTGATTTGAAATCAAGGAGTAGTATAGGTTCCAGAAGTGACTTAAAAGTGAACGCTGATACAGAGAAACAAATTGTTCAATTGAATTCTGTTCCTGTTACAATTGACGCAAATTTGTATAAAAATGCCAGAAGCAATACGAAACCTTTGGGTGATATAGGTGCTTTATTTAATTTTAGTCAATTAGTTGACCCGGTTCCTAGAATAGGTAAATCTTATGCAGCAAGTACTTCTTCATCAGAAAAATTATACGGTCATATTTTAAAAAGTGCGACAATAATTTCTAATAACGATTTTGCGAGGTCTGTTATTAGTGAGTCTCGCGAAGACTATAATCTAAAAGCTTTTTCTGATAGAGATGGAACACCAGGGCAATGGAGGCCTGTATATGCTATTCCAGAAGATTGGCACTCAGCTAATGATAATCGTTTTAAAAGTTTAATAATTGACCCATCCAGTAGCATCGCAAATACTATATTTCAATCAGTTCCTGGTACCCATGATTTAGATTTTATACTAGAGGGTGGTCAAAGAAAAAAAATGCACCCTGATTCAAAAATCAACTCTGTGGAGATGAAATATATGCAAGTTGAACTAGATAGGCCTTGGTATAATCCACTACTTTTTCAATTGGATGGATGGTATCTTTCAAACGAATCAAAAGGGTACTGCTCTTCTGGTGAGCTACAAGATAACAAAGGGGTCTTTCCCTTGATCCCTACTAGTATGATTATTGCCAAAAGAATTAATGTAAATGCAACATGGGCAGAGGAGGATCAAGAGATTATTAACGGTTATAAAGAATTAGGAAAGCCTTTATATCTTGGACCTTTTCAAATTTCAGAAACAATTGATGATACACTTAAAATTATTGGTTGGATCAGTGAGGTTATTCCGTTTTCACCAAAAATTTCTAAACCAGTAGAAACATCAATTAAGGTAAATAATAAAGGAGCATATGTGTCAAGATTTACTGTTACTTGGAATGTAAATGGCGTCTTAGAAAAGGGAATTTCTGGAAATTTTCCTGTGCTAGCAAATAAAGAAATTTCAGTTCCAGCATTTGCATCAGACATAAAGATAAGTATTGAAATTATGACTCTTCCTTTGCCTGAAATATGGTCTACAGTTAAAACAATTCAGTTAGAAAAGCCTGAGTCCGTCGAGTATGAATTATCTGGCACCACTTTTTCTCCAGTACTTGATCAAATAAAGTAATGGTAAAATTAGAACTCTTTAGTTCGTTATATTATTTAATAAATTATCACTGATAATTTTCAAACAAAAATTAATGCCCATACCTCTTTGATGTTTATAAGTAACATTAAAATATATAGTTATTAAGAAACACCTTCATTAAATAAGGTGTTTCTTAATTTTAAAAGGTTTAGATAAAATAACTTTTATAATATATTTTTAAATGTAATAAAGAGCAATTAAAATTTCTATTTATTGATTGCAAGGAGGATCTTCATTACATGGATAAGTCGTTGTTTGAATATCAGTAATTGATAAGTTTTCCGGATTGGTATGAACATTAGTACAATTACAAAGATCTTCATCTTTAGTACAGCTAACCAATAAGAATAGAATTAATACTAAAATTAATTTTGGCATTTTGAATAATTTTAATTTGTCTAAGATAAAATTTTCAAAAACTAACTTAACCTAATAAAAGTATAATTTTTTAGATTGATAAATAATCATTCAGAACTTACTCAGTACCTATAATATTAACGAAATATAAATTACTATCCTATAGGGTAATGTTTATTTTTCTTTAAATAAACCATGTAGTTTTATAGTTATTTTTTTTCGTTTAAAGTTAAATTTTGAAGGTAAGTTTATATAAAGTATTTATATTTGAATGTTATGGGTAATTAAATAAATAATATTATAATTTAATAATTTAATTATGGGAAATGACACTTTAATAATAATTGAATACGGAATAGGTGCCTTATTGTGTATTATAGCTGGTTTTTTTGCTTTAAAAATAGGAAAAGATTTATACATGAGCGGAGCAGGTATTTCTGAAGAAGGAAGCTCAATCGAAGTTAAGGGAGTAAAAGCACAGATGAAAACGGTAGGCTCTGTTGTAATGTTAACTTCAGTAGCCTGGGGTTTTTTAGGAATGCAAATTTTTCCCGATTATAAAAGAAACAAAGATGGAATTATTTTGGGAAGTCCAGCGCCTAAAATGGCATCTAGTAATGATTTTGCTCCTGAAAAGTTAACTGAATTAAAAAGCATGTATTTAGAAGGGGTGCAAAGAGATTCTGTTTCAACATTCAAGACATGGAAAGTTTTAGCAGAGCATGAGGTTCCTCAAGCAAAAGCAATCATCAGTTACGCATATAAAAATGGAGTAGGTGTTGAAAAGAATATTGATTCAAGTAAATTTTGGACTCGAAAACTTCAAGGAAAAAAGGCAGAGCAACTTAACGAAAAAAATATAAAAAAAACTTTTGTAAGTGTTCCAAAAAAGTAAATAAAATAATTGATGTAGAATGTTTTGAACAAAAAAATAAAATAATTTCAGTATTTTAATATTCAAGATTATTGTAAAACCAGATATGTTTTTATAAAGATATAGATTAAAACTGAAGTATTACTGTGGTTAAATTTTCTTTTTTCTGAATTGGAAAGCCAAAAAGAGCACTCATTCTATTATTTCAAATTAAAAATCATTTTTAGAAGTCACGATACAAAAGTGACTTTTATTTTTTTACTGATAATAGAATATTAAATTTAGTGATAGTGTAAATTTGAAATTTATTTAGACATTTTAATTTAAGAAGTAGCGAGACAAAAACTGCGCATTAATTCACTTCATAGTGTAGTTAGAAATTTGGTTAATACGCAGTGACTACAAACATACACGATGTAATATAATTAATAAAAATGAAAATAGCTAGTTAATAATTAGAAAATTCATTTAAGTGTCAAATTCACTGTCTTTTGACTTATTTTATTTGACCTTTTTTCATAAGCTGTTGAACTGTTTTAGTAATTGTAAAAGAGCTTCTCTGTTTTACTTTTGTAGTGAATAAAAAACAATTTTAAAACAGAAATTATGAATATTACGTTAGCAGATGCAGAGAAGATTATTTTAGCAGCAAAAGAAAAGTCTCTAGAAATTAACACTAAAATGAATATAGCAATTGTTGATTCTGGAGCAAACCTTGTAGCTTTTAGCCGTATGGATGGAGCTTGGTTAGGTTCTCTAGATATTTCTATAAAAAAGGCTAAAACAGCTCGGTTTTTTGATATGAGTACAGGCACAATAGGAGAGTTATCTCAGCCAGGTAGACCTTTATTCAATATAGAGCATTCAAACAATGGGTTGATTACATTCCCAGGAGGTTTACCGATAAAAAATGAGTCAGGGGAGGTAATTGGAGCCATTGGAGTTAGTGGAAGTACAGTAGAAAATGATCATATTGTTGCGGAAGCAGGTGCTTCAAAGATTTAATAAAATAAAAGATAAAAAATAAAATAAAATAAAAGATAAAAAATAAAAGGTAATTCAGGTTACCTTTTATTCTCTTGTAATTAAAATGAAGTCAATATTTATTACATTATTTTCATTGAGTATAACGTTTTCATTGTTTTCTCAAGATAAAAATCAGAAAAAATATCCAAATATTAATGGTTTTATAGGTACTGCAATTCCTATTCTATCCTTATCAAACGATGGTTTGTTATCAAATTTTGATAAATCAACTACATTAGCGTTTCCTTTTGGACTTAACTTAAACAAGTCTAAAAAATTTTCTTATTCAGTTGAATTAGATCCTATCATTACTTTCAAAAAAGAAGGCTCTTCACTAACCAATTTAGCAATCTTACCTGGAATTTTATTTCATACAGAGTATTTTACTTATGGTATAAGAGCTGCATTTGAAATTAATGGACGTTATGGGGCAAGTTTTTCTTTATTAAGAAATATTTTTAAAGGAAACGGTTTTGATATTGTCATTGGTTTACCTCTAGATTTAAGATTTGGAAATAGTTTACCATCTAGTGCAGGAACAGGATTAATTGTGGTAGTAGTAATATAAAAATTGAAAATTAAAATGAATAAATATATTTCAGAATGTATAGGAACATTCGCGCTTGTTTTTTGTGGTACAGGAACAATAATTGTTAATGAGCAATACGGAGCTAATTTAGGTTTGTTTGGGATTGCCTCAGCTTTTGGATTAATTGTTTGTGCTATGATTTATATTTTTGGAAGTTTTTCGGGAGCACATATAAATCCCTCTGTAACGATAGCTTTGGCCGTAGGAAAATTAATTTCAAAAAAGAAAGCATTATTTTATATTATTGCCCAGTTAACAGGAGCCTTTTTAGCTAGCGGTGTGTTAACATGTATATTCTCTAAGAATACAACATTAGGAGCTACAATTCCATCAGGGGATTTACTTTTATCATTTGTTTTAGAGTTTATTTTAACATTTTTCTTGATGTTAACAATATTAGGAGTAACATCGAAAAAAGAATATTCTAGTGTTGCAGGGCTTATAATAGGTTTAGTAGTTACGGGTATAATCCTAATGGCAGGGCCAATTTCAGGAGGGGCATTTAATCCAGCGAGAAGTTTAGCGCCAGCCTTTTTTTCTGGAAATATGAGTGCTATTTGGATTTATATTACAGCACCAACATTAGGAGCAATTTTAGCAATGTTAACCTGGAAAGGATTAAATAAAATTAATTAATAATGAAAGCAGTGCAATTTAAAACTTATGGAGAAGTAACAAAAAGTGTTGTTATTAACGAAGTAGATAAGCCTATTATTAAAGAAGATGAAGTATTAATTGAAGTTTATGCTTCAAGTGTAAATCCATTAGATTTAAAGGTCTTGGAAGGTACTATGAAAGACCTAATTAAGCTTAAATTACCTTCAACTTTAGGATATGACGTTAGTGGTGTTATTATAGAGAAAGGAAAAAATGTTATTGATTTTAAAGTAGGTGACGAGGTATACTCAAAAGTAATTAAACAAGGGACTTTTTCAGAATTTGTTGCTGTAAAACAGTCTATTGTAGGGTTGAAACCTAAAAATATAACATTTGAAGAAGCTGCGAGCTTACCTTTGGTTGGTTTAACAGCCATACAGTCTTTGAAAAAAGGAAAGTTAAAAAAGGGAGAAAAGATTTTAATTCATGCTGGTTCTGGAGGAGTAGGATCTTTTGCAATTCAGTATGCCAAATTGCTTGGAGCTTATGTATATACAACTACAAGTACAAAAAATATAAAATGGGTAAAAGAACTAGGAGCGGATATAGTTATTGATTATCGTAAAGAGAATTATAGAGAAAAAGTGAAAGACGTTGACGTAGTTTTAGATACACTTGGAAATAGATATACAGAAGAAGCCTTTGATGTGGTCAAAGTGGGAGGCAAAGTAATAACACTTGTTGGTCCTGTTGATAAAGAAACAGCAAAAAACATGAAACTTGGTATGTTGATTCGATTATATTTAGCATGGAAAAGAAGAAAGATAACTAAACAAATTAAAATTAAATCAGCTTATTACAGCTTAGTGCTTATGAGAGCTAAAGTGGCGGAACTAAATGAAATTAAAGATTTAGTTGAATCAGAAAAAATAAAAGTAATAATCGATAGGGTATTTGAATTAAAAGATAGTTTAAAAGCACTTCTTTATGTTAAAAAAGGACATACTAAAGGAAAAGTAGTGATTAATTTTAAATCATAAAAAAATAATAAAGTAAATATTTATTAGCAATAAAAGCTAAAGGAACCTCGTTAATCATCAATTCCTCTTTAAAATTTTTTTACTAATTGAATAATATTGATTGTTTAAAAAAAGGCAAGTTATTTCTAAAAAAACTTTTTAGAGAAGGAATTTCAAAATAGTAAGATTAATGATTAATAATATTTACTCGATGAATGAGCAATGGTCCAAAGAAAAAGCTAAATTTTTTATGATGACTAAACAAGCTAATTTGTTAAATCAAAATATAGCAAATGCATCAATTTGGTATAATACTTTGTTTTCTAAAGGTTTAAATCCAGGTGATGAAAATTATAATTTTGACCAAGAAAGAGTTCTTCTTGAGCAGCAAGCAATGTTAAAGAAGCACTTTTTAGCAATGGCTGTTTTGGGAGTTCAAGGTGGGGAACAGTTTAATAAAATAAAGAAAAAAGAAAATTATCAACCTATTGAAAATTTTAAACAAGAAGGTGTTTCAGCAAATCTCGCTACTTTGGCTTCCATAGGGGGACGATTTAATTATCGTTCAAAAGATGGGTCAGCTAATGAATTTAATACTTTTTTAATGGGAACCGATGATTTAGATACACTAAGAAGTTATGAAAATACATTTGGGGGTAATTTACCTACAACTTATATGGGAGCTTATAAACGAATAGGGACGCATTCTGAATCTTTTGATGGAGGAGAAATTATAGAGTTAGATAGAGCTTTAGGAGGAGTAGATGCTACAGGAATTGATATTCCTATTGGAGGTATCGGTCAAAGTTTATTCGATATTAAGGGAAGACCTGTTGTTACTGGATATCAAGGAGTTTCTTTTGCCGACCGAAGAAGTAATACACTAGGTGATAAACAGAAAAAATATCAAACAGGACATGTTTTTCATCGATTTGCATCGAGTAAGGATGGATTAAGAGCTCAAATTCTAATTTCATTTGAAGCCAGTGCTCCTAACATGGATAATATTTTTGGAGGGTCGCACAAGGTATTTGCAACGATCAATAAAAAAATTTTTGGAGGAATTTCTAAAAGAACATTAACAGGTCAAGATAAAAGACATAAATTAGGAATGCCTAATAAGATTGGTGGCATTAAAGCTGATATAACTAAACAAAAAGTAGAAATTCTTAAAAAAATATATTCATTACTAGATTCTTTTAAAAAGTCTAGTAATATAAATTTTAACCAATTAGAAAAAAAATATTATCAGCGTATTTTAATTTCAGAAACAGTTTATGAACGCAATAATATTTTCAATGAACTATTAGAAAAGAAATTGGTAGAACATAGTTAATGAATTAATTGTTTGTTGTAAAATTAAATTAAATAACACTATTTTAAGTTTGAAATAACCCAAATTAAGCGGTTCTTTTTATTTGAGAATATAAAAAAACGTAACCATAGATATTATTTAATTATGATTTTAAATACAAAATAGTGTTATGTTGACTTATTTAATGCTTTTATAAAGGTTAGATTAATTTTTATATAAATACTAATTTTAAAAGAAGATGGCTTTATTGAGAAACTTGAATACAATTATATTAAATATAAATAACAATAAACCTATTCTATTCTTTTCTAATTAATTGTTGTGTAACTAATTATAAAATTTATTCTAAATAAGTAATTGATATAGTAAAGGCAAGAAAATTAATTTAAAAACTGCGCATTAATCTATTCTTTTGTAGTTATAAGTTTGGTTAATACGCAGAGTATTTAAATCAATATAAAACTCTAATTATCCATTAAGACGGTTAACTAGTACTTAGCAAATGTAGTAATTTTTTTGATAAAAAAGAAATTAGTTTTTTGAAAGAATATACCCATAACGAAAAAAAGACTATCTTAATGACAGTCTTTATTCCCTGATTGTTTTGAAACAATCATCCCTTTTAATTCCCTTGACACAAAATTATATAGATTTTAAATATTTTCATAGATTTAATCATAGTTATATGTTATGTTGTAATAAAAAAAACAAATTGTTGATAATTGTATTATTTTATTTTTTTCGTATTGATAATTTATTTTTTGAATCGTTTTATTGGTATTTGTTTAGTATTAGAGGAGAGGGGAAGGAATTATAAAAATTCGTTAAGATGAAATTAGGCGTGTATAATCTTGTTAATTACTAAGAATATTAAAAGTAGCTTTAAAATATTTTGATTACAAAACTGCTTATGTTGTTGAAATTTAAATATATATACTAAGTAGTTTATGTAAAAAAAGATCCCAAAGAAGGTTAAGAAAAATAAAAAACAACTTTATTATACATTTAACAGATAAATGTTTCTAATGAGATAGCACAGTGATTTCACAATGATTTTAATGTTTAGTTAATTTACTTAGTTTTTTATTTGTTTAGTATTGAGTTTTTTATATAATTTTGAAGCTTCAAAATTTAAGCTTTAGAGTTGAATAAGCCAATAATCATTTTATTTTTTATGTAAATTACACTAATTTCCGTTGTGTCATTATACAATAAAAATCAATTTAAAGTTAGATATGCATAATTGAATTGTCTGATACGATTGTAGAGAAGAATAATAATTTTATTGAGTTTCTTTAAGCTTAATTTTGTTGAACAAATAATTTTTAGATCTGTGTTAAAGACTTTGTCAAAGTAAAATACTAGTTGCTATTTTAATATAAGTCTACAAAGGTCTTAATTACAAAAAAACAAATATAACAAGTAAAACAAATATTATGGCAAATACACCAAATGAAGCACAAGCTATTATTAATAAATTTAATGATAGCGGTTTATTAGTTAGAACCGCTCAACTTAACAATGCACATTTAGAATTTCAAGATGCAGGAGCACCGGCTTCTGAATTTTCAGGAGTAAAAGAAAAAAGATACGGTCCAAAACGAAATTGGTCTTTGATTCATAATAGACTTATTGCTGCCCCATATAAAATGGTAAGCACGGCTGAAGAAGAAGAGGAACTAAAAGATCTTCAGGCTAAAGGTCCTGCTGGAAAAGCGATGCTTGATAAAAAGTTTAGAAGTATAGGTTTATTAGCTGCTCCAGATGCAATTGGAAATGATAGGTTTTTGAAATTCAGTGAAGCAGATGCCTCAAGTAGCTCTACTATGACTGGGCAAGAAAAAACTTTTTCACCGGATCAATTTAAGTCTCAAATGGAAGGGTTACGTAATACGTTGTTGCAAAAACAAAAAGATTACAAAGGAAGATTGGATAATAGTGAAATACAAACTGTTGGTTTTAATACAGATGCAGTTAAAGCTCTTTTATTTAAACCAGGAGGTTTTAAAGATTGGGCCGAAGCTAAACCTAAATTTCAAGAAGTAGTAAAAAAGATTACCACAACAAATGATTTACCTGGATTTACTCCTTCAACATTAAAAGAAATTCAGATTTTTACATATAAAATTAATGAAACAGAAAAAACAACGACGTTAGAATATTTAGATACTCTTAAGGCTTAAGTAAGTTATTTTTTAGTTTCGAATAGTATAAAAAACACCTTAATTTAAGGTGTTTTTTTATACCTATGTTTTAGTATATGTATTATAAATATGAACAAATATATTAATGTAATTGAAAAAATAATTTTTAGGGTTAAACAACCTTTTCTTGTTGATAATAGAATATTGAAAAGTAATTCTTCTTACGTCTTAATTATTATCATGTGTTTTTAAACCTAAAGTTAAAAAACATGATAACATAGATTATTTAAGGTTACAGCAGAAGTATGACGAAAGTATAAAGTTAAAAATGTCTGATATTACTCATTGGGGTAGTAATAGTGATTTTAGATTTTTTAAAAAAAAAGAAATATGTAAAGTTATGATCGAATTAGAAAATGAAAAAAAAGCAATTGTGCTAGACCTCTATCTTACTACTGATAATAATTGTGTTGATAGTATTGCGGAGAAAACAGGTTTACCTTCACGAAAGGTAAGTGAGATTATAAATAAATATTTAAGGAGAAATGATAAATAATAAAGATTAAAAGATACGTATTTATTACAATACTAATTATTTTTATGAAATTAAGGGCAGATGTATTCATGATTAGATATGTTTATTCTGAGATGATTATTGAATATTGTACTTGTTAATTAACGAGTTCATTTAAGAGTAATATTGATGGAAATTTATAGATAAGGTATATAGAACATTAATTTTTGTTTTTCTTATTTCCTCTAAAATTGGTTATTAGATCTATTGTGAATTATTTTTTGCTTGAAATTAAGAAGAAAGAATTATCGATATCAGAAGTATAAATTTTTTTGATACGGTTAACTTTTTTGTTACTAGGTATAAAGGTGTTATTTCAAACTTAAGTCCTTGTTATAATGAATATTTGTATAAAGTCAAAAATAATTAGTTTTCGGTAATATTATGGAATAAATAATTTTAGCAATCGGAATTACAAGAGACATCTAATACTTTTTATTTTTGTGTTAAAGTTTGGTTAAAAAAACAAAGAAGTGTTAAAAATTAAATTAGTTTTATTTTGAAATATTTTTAATTGTGGCTTTCAGCAAAGTGACAAAGTAAAATCTCAATTAAATTAAAAAATTGATGAAGAATAAAAACCTAAAATCATTGCATATTTTTTTAACAAATTCTCAAAAGCTTAAAATAGTTCTCTTAAGTATATTATATATTTTTTGTTTTACCTCTTGTAAAACAGAAAATAAGTCGAAGAATAAAAATAATTTTAATTTAGATAAAAAGATAGCCAATATATTAGATGTTTATGATCATGCCTATCTATCTGAAGAAAATGAATTAATCGGCGTTACATATTATAAAAAAAATAATGATAGATATGTTAAATTGAAACTAAAAGGAATTGATGAATTAAATCTTCCTCTTATTAGTGCTGGTGCTAAATCAGGTGAATATAAAAAAGATAATTATGTTTGGTACTGGAAAAGGCATGAGGGACAATATAAAGCTGAATTTAATGATGGTAGCAAAGAATTTAAACTACTAGAAATAGATGAAGATGTATATTCTAATAAAAAATATAAACTACCCACAATAAATATTAAAGAAGGTTATCAGGTAATACCTTCAACAGTTGTACGAGTTAATTCAAGAGGCGTTTGGCCTTCATTTGACGAAAAATTAGGAACTGTTGAAGTATTTGATGATAAAGGAAATTTATTATCTGTTGAAGTATTATGGGCTGACGAAAAGTGGATAAAAAATGGGCCTGATATGTATTCTTGTTTTTTACAATTTGATGTAAAAGAACCAACAAAAGGAAAAATTGTAATTTCTAATAATTATAGAGACAAGAAAGATAAGAAAAGTATTGAAATACCTGTAATTTTAATAAATATTTAGTGTTTATTACCTCAAGGCATTATTTTAGAAAGATTGCTTTTTTAAGTAAAATACATAGCATTGTGTATTTTTTAATTGTCAATACGAAAAGATAAAATATCCCAAAAAACTACAATCTAGATTCATAACACACGAATGAAGCGATATAAAAACTCGTTTTTAACTCTTATTTTAGTCTCTTCTTTTCTATAGAGTTGCCAACTTCACAAAAAATAAGTGAAAAACAAAAAAATCTGAGGCATATAGGGAATATTGAAAAAACGATCAGATTTAAGAATTAGATTTCAAAGTTTGTAAAGGAGATGATAAAGCCTTTCAATATTTTAATTTAGGATCAGTTTACAGCGAAAAAAAGTTAAAAATTTTAAACACTTTTCAATCAAATTTCCAACCAATTACTTCCAAAAAAGAAAATGGACTTATTGAATACGGTTTATTGTAAACTACTAGGGAAAAGCAGGAAGGCTTTGAATTTTGCAATCAAACCAGAACTACTAAAAAAGAGAGATTTATAAATTAAAAATTTCTCAACTTATTAGATAATTAAACGAATTAAAAAGCTGGTGAGTTCTTAAAAGAAATGAATTAGTAGTTGATTGTTATACGTATTTAATATTCAAATTTCCATCTCTAAGCACATTTGCACAACCAAATTGCAAAACGCATAAATATTATAGAGATACTCTAAAATACAAAGTTTGTTTAAAGACAATGGAAATTAAGCCTTATTACTAGTTTAGTGAAGAATATCAAAATATTTTAGATGAATCAATTGAGATCGATCCAACTTTTCAGTATGCTTATTGGTCAAAATCTATAGCTTACCTAAAAAGTGGAGATTTCATGACTTGGAAAAAGTTAATCGATAGAACGGTTCTTTAAAATTCAATAAAAAAATTAGGATTCAGAGATCAGTATCGCTACCAATTCTTTAGAGATTATAAAGGAGCAATCAAAGATAATATAGAGAAGTTAGATAGTTTAGTAGATTAGAATATTGGGTATTCTCAAAATGGAGTATACCATTTAAATATGTACAAAAACTTGTTTTATAATACTGTAAGAAAGGTGTGAAAGCTTTTTAAATTATAGAAAATTTAGGTAAATGATTATTTTACACCTTGGAGTTTTTTATTTGTAAATTAAAAAAAAAATAAAAAGTCTTTCAGATATTTATGGAATAATTAAAAAATAATAACTGGTTTGAAAATTACTATTATTCAGCTTGTAACCTGCAATAAATTAAACGATCTAGAGAAACACAATTCTTGTTTGATAAAAACAAAGTTGCTTTACACTGAAGAAAAAAAACCAGATTCATAGTTAATTCCAATGTATAAAATATACTTATAAGCTATATAAAATGAAATAAAAATGACAAGCTATATTAGTTCATAGCTTACTTTGTTTATTGATTTTTTTAGAAAAAAATCCTTACTTAAAAATTTAATATTATTGATTAAGCTAGTATTCAAGCCTCCTAATAAACTTACTCGAACAGGTAAAAAATTATTACATAGCATCTTAGTTAATAACTTTTTTTATTGTCAATATTTAAGTAGTTAACTTAGAAAATAAGAGTAGTTTTGCGGGCTTGGAAATTCATAAAAACTAAAATATGAAACAATGTAATTTGCTTTTAGGAGTTTTAATTAGTTGCTCTTTATTTTCTTGTTCAGAAGATGATTTAGTAACTGAAAAAGAGGCTTCTTTTATGAAATATGATATAGCAACTGAGCAAAAAACAACATTCTTAAGGAGCAGAAGAGAATCTAATATTATACGATTTGAAGATTCTGAGTTTAAAAAAGCTTTAATTGATGAAAGCGTAGATAAAAATGATGATGGAGAAATTCAAAAAAACGAAGCAGAAGCTATTACGGAATTATATGTAGATGATTATAAAATTAAATCTTTAAAAGGAATAGAGTTTTTTACAAACCTTTTAAAACTAGATTGTTCTGAGAATGAGTTAGTAAATTTAGATATTTCTAAAAATATAAAATTAGAACAGTTATTATGTAAACGAAATCAACTAATAGCATTGGATCTTTCGGAAAACAGATTTCTTTCTAGAGTAAAATGTCAAGGTAATAAATTAACTTGCATTCAGGTAGCTGATATGAATAAAGTAGATAGGAAGTGGAGAAAGGACAGGAGTGCTTATTGGAATACAAATTGTAATGATGATGATGAAATTATTCAATTTGAAGATATTAATTTTAAAAAAGCTCTTGTTTCTGATGGAGTAGATAAAAATCAGGATGGAGAAATTCAAAAAGGTGAAGCAAAAGTGATAAAACGTTTGTATGTGGAGAATAAAGGTTTGAAATCCATAACAGAAGTAGAATTCTTTGTAAACCTTGAGAAGTTGTATTGTTTTAACAATCAATTGGCTATTTTAGATGTTTCTAAAAATCTAAAGCTTTTAGATTTAAGATGTAATCGAAATCAATTAACGAATTTAAATATTTCAAAAAATGCTAATCTTGAAGTTTTAACCTGCAGTGATAATCAATTAACGAATATAGATGTTTCAAAAAATAATAACCTGCAAATATTAGCCTGTAGTAATAATCGATTAACTAGTTTAGGTATTTCCAAAAATATTAAACTTCACAAGTTAAGTTGTTATGATAATCAAATAATTAGTTTGGATGTATCTAAAAATATTAATCTTATATCTTTAGATTGTAGTAGAAATCAACTTTCAAGCTTGGATGTTTCAAAAAGTACAGAGCTTAAATGGTTAGACTTAACGTATAATGAATTATTGAATTTGGATGTTTCAAAAAATATAAAACTCAATATTTTATACTGTGGAGGTAATGAATTATTGAGTTTAGATGTTTCAAAGAATCTGAACCTTAGAGTATTGTATTGCTTTAATAACCAGCTAACCAGTTTAGATATTTCCAAAAATTTAAATATTCAAACTGTATATTGTTATATGAATTCTAATTTAACCTGTATAAAGGTTCCTGATGTAGCATTAGCAAAGAGTAGTAAATGGAGAAAAGACAAATACGCTTCTTTTAGTATCAGCTGTTCTAATTAATATTTTTGGACTAGCATAAAAGATAAAAGATCTGATTTTATTGGATCAGGTCTTTTTTATAAAATAATTAAGTGCAAGCAATTTTTAAAATTCACAGATAATAATAAATAGATATTGAATTAATTTATAAATGAAGAACTGTTTTTGTATGTCAACTTATATCATTAGGTGTTTTTTGCTTGAATTCTTTATTTATTTCTTTTTTTAGAATTCACTATATATCAACTTTTGTTTTTAGAACTCTTTTAATTCTTTAAAAAAGTTGTAAAACAAGTAAATGTGAATACATTTCTTTAATTATGTTTTTATAAGATAAATTTAAAAGTATAAATAAGATCGAATTTTCTTTAGTATTAATAAAATAATTTTAGTATTTTTTATTTATGACTCTCATGTAAATGACATATTAAAACTATTTAAGTTTTGTTTTTTATAGTTTTTTAAAGAGTTGTTTTTAAAGTTGTACTTGTATCAGAAACATTTGTAATTTTGATATAATCAGAGAAAATAACGTTCATTTTTTTACCACAAAAGGATTCGGTTGGAGTTGTGCAAATCAAAGATAACTTTCAGATACTTAACTTTTTCCTCTTTCTTTAAAACGTTTTGGACGCTATTGATTTAAAAACATAATTTATGTATTAGTTAAAAAAATCATTTGCGATATTTTTATCAAAAAAAGAATCAAAATATACTATTAATAAAGGGGATAGCTTTTTTGATTCTTTTATTTGAGAAATAAAAGAAGCTTTAGTGCTTCTATTATTTATGAACAAAATTGATTTTGGTATATTTTTTCTCAGGAAACTTTTGTTTCTTTCATAAATTCTACTTGTAATGTTTTCAAGACTTCATCTTGAAGCGGTTGGTAAGTTTTGTTCATTTCTAGGGCTCCATAATCCATGCCAACTACGGTTCTTGTAGGTCTTTTTCCATGAGGCATGCTAGCTAAACTTAAATAAGTATCTACCACTTCTTGTGATTGAGGTGCTTCAGGTGATTTTAAAAATTGATCAAACTGATCTATCATTCCGTTCTTAATGGAATCCAATTGAGGATAATCAGTAAGTATTTCTTTGCGATCCTCCTCTTGAATAGAACCAAACAATCCAGTACCAAAAGGGCCAGGTTCTACTAAAACTATTTCAACACCTTGCCCAGCAACTTCATATTTTAAAGCTTGAGAATAACCTTCCACAGCAAATTTAGAAGCATTATAAGTACCACAGAAAGGCCACGCAACACGTCCAGCTACAGAAGTAGTGTTAATAATTAGTCCTTTACCAGCTTTACGCATAGATGGTAAAATTGCTTGACTAACTCTTATAATACCATAATAATTTGTATTCATTTGTTGGTGCGCCTGTTCAACACTGAAAGCTTCCGTAATACCAACATACATAATCCCTGCATTATTGATAAGTATATCAATATTAATAGCATCCTTGAGTATTAAATTTGCTGCATTTTTAACAGAAGTATCGCTAGTTACATCCATTTCTACAACTGTAATATCGGAAGAATGGTTTTCTAATTCAGTTTTTTTTTCTGCATTTTTACCCTCCGTATTTCGCATAGTAGCAAATACTTTATATCCGTTATCTGCAAAATCTTTTGCAGCTTTTAAACCAAAACCGTTACTACTGCCAGTTATCATGACTTTTTTTTTCATAATTTATACATTTAAAGTTACCATACAAAGTTCAAAAACATCTCTCTGTTTTAAATAAAACAAATTCAATTAACTATAATACTTTTTACAGGAGCTAAGAACTAGTTAACAATCACTTGTTCTTTTTATATTAATATTAGCAGTTTATAGATATGGATAGATTTAAAAATAGTATTATCTAGTTTAAAAAGTAAAATAGATATGATTAATAGAAATTTTAAGTGCGTTCTTTCTTTTTTATTGATTGTCAGTTCTTTTTTTAAAATCTAAATTGACCCACTGTCCTAGTTCCTGTCGAATTTTCAATGATGTATAATGTAAATCCGTTTTCATCCTCTATAATTTTAGATATGGTTCTGATTTTTGAAAAATCTCCGCTTGTATCTGTGTATGCTACGGTAGTATTTTTCTTTAGCTCCTTTTTTTGGAGATAAAAAACATTACTTTTATTGGTTTAACTTAATAGATTCTTCTGTTTATATTGTATCTACAAGTGTAATAAACCTTTTTAAATACCTTTTTTGTTCTTTCAAACTCTACAAGAGGACATTTATTTACGCCTAAAGTGTCCTAGATCCTTTTAGTACGAATAGGTTGTATATCGTATTCTTGTACTCTATATTTTTTTATGTCAGCTTCATTAATCATTTGAATAAAAAAGATTTTATCGTTTAGATACATAATACTATTTCCGCTCTTATAGATTTTGTTTTCATGAAATTCTTTGTTACGTATATAAAAGTGCATTTATGATTAAATTTTGAACTTAAAAATTCTTTTATTTAATGAATTGTAGTCACCTATAATTTTAAGCTTATCTAAATCTTTGTCGAGACCATATTAAAATAAAAAAGCAAGCTTTTATTTTATTTATTTAAGTTTTTAGTACTAAGATTATTGAGAGAAATTAGTAAGATAATAGTTTTTTTTAACTAAGATTTAGTAGTTGTCTAAAGCTGATTATTGCTAGTTTTGCCCCGTATTAACAGTTATACAGGGATCTCTTAATTATTATTTTTTTGTTCAGAAATGAACTTATTTTAAAAATACACATAAGTTGTTAATGGGTGTTTTCATGCTTTTAGTCTAATGCATGTATACTCGTAATTATCGGTATTTACAATTCAATTATTTGCTGTGAATAAATATTATTTTTTGATTTTAAAAGTTTTTTTGACTTTTAAATAAAGGATTTAAATTAAATATAAAAACAATTATCGAATATGTTAGATAATCTTAATATTCAATTAGGAGCGGAAGTGGCAAATGGACACTTAAATAATGCATATAAAGTTCAATTTCCATTTTCTATTGAAGATCGTCAATATTTTTATGGTCAAAGTCAAAGTACTTATGGCTGGTTTATACAAGAAATTTTGCCAGGAGGAAAGATGGGGGAAAAGACAGCAGAAGGTGTTTTTAACAATGCTTATGACGTACAATTTCCATTTTCTATTGATGGTCGTCATTTTTTTTATGGTCAAAACCAAAGTACCAATTATTGGTTTATTCAAGAGTTACTACCAGGAGGATTGATGGGAGAGGAGACTGCTAATGGTTTTATGAACAACGCTTATGGAGTACAATTTCCATTTTCTATTGATGGTCGTCATTTTTTTTATGGTCAAAATCAAAGTACCAACTATTGGTTTATTCAAGAGTTGCTACCAGGAGGATTGATGGGGGAGGAGACTGCTAATGGTTTTATGAACAACGCTTATGGAGTACAATTTCCATTTAGTATCAATGAATGTCATTATATTTACGCCCAAAATCAGAGCACTAATTATTGGTTTATTCAAGAATTACTACCAGGAGGATTGATGGGAGAGGAGACTTCAAATGGGTACTTGGACAGTGCTTATGGAGTTCAATTTTTATATCCAACAAAACTTTTTGGTCATCAATATTTCTATGGTCAAGACCAAAGTAGTAAACGATGGTTTGTTAGAGAACTATTGGAAGAAGGGAAAATGGGAGAAGAAGTTATGCAAGGGCATTGGGATAATGCTTACAGTGTACAGTTTTCTTTTGAAATAGGTGATATATCTTATTTCTTTGCACAAAATCAGAGTACTAATTATTGGTTTATTCAAGAATTACTTTCAAGCACAGAATATACAATTAAAAATTTACCAAGACTCAACTTACCTTCATTAGCAGCTAATCAAAGGCCTTCTGATAATTTTAAGTCATCTTACCCTGTAGGATGGTTGCCTTATCTTGCAGATTGGAAACGTTATGTTAAAGAAGGAGGGCCAATTTTTAAATACCATGATCCTGAAAGTATTGAAGGAGTAGGAGTATTATTACCCATGGTTAATGGAAAATTATATGGAAATCAGTTGAAACGACAAATAACAGAGGAATTGAAGTTGTATGCTCAAAGTGAAGGACATTATTCTTGGGTGTTAGTTCCTGGTGGAAAAATTTTGTATAAATGGAATTCTCAGTTAGCTCTTGATTCAAGAGATTATACGAGGCATAGCGATTTAAATGCAGGGCTTCCAGTTACATGTGCAGGCGAATTTTATTTAACACGAAAAACGTCATTTATTTTTTTAAATACACTTTATATTGAAATTAATGATAGCTCGGGACATTATAAACCAGATGGAAATGTTTGTTTTAGGTATGTTTTAGATCAATTTGCTGAACTGGGTATAAAACTTGATAATGTTATTGTAAAAACACGTGATGCTTAGTTTAATAGAATGAATATTGATTAATGTTTATAGTTTCATTTTAGTGTGAAATCACGTATTTAAATTTATTACTAAATTAAAAAAGCCTTACTTATTTAAGTAAGGCTTTATAATTATCTGTCCAGTTGGGGGATATATATCCAGGAAAAAGAGAATCATATATGGAGGGTGGATATATTTAAGGCTGTACAGATAAAATAAAACGTTTAAACATTATAAAATAAATTATGTTTGATTATTTTAAAATGAGTAAAATACTCTTAAAAAAAGAGTTTAATTGTATAAATAATTTTATGGAATATTTATGACGTTATTCTCTATGAGTTGTTTTTTTATTTCAGTAAATAATTTTTCATCCTCTTTTTTAACTAAATTATTCTTTTTTCTAAAGTAAATATATGCCAGTGTAGCTCTTTTAAGCTCTGATTGTAAGCTGTCTATATTAAGATCCTTATTTGTTTTTAAATGTAAAAGATAGTAAATGACTCTTTTTAAAAGTTTTTCAGTTTCTTTTTTATTATTAAGTTTTTCAAAAGTGTTAGCTAAGTTGTTGCAAGAAATAATATAAATTTGTACAAAGGCGGTTTTTAAACGAATACAGTCTGAAATATTATTATTCAATACTTCAGCTCTGTAAAGAGCATCTTTGTAACCTGATATCGCTTTTTTGTAATTTCCTTTTTTAAAGAAGTTATTACTTTCAGTAGTTAAGGCCTTCCAGTGTTCTTCTATATGATTCACACAAGTATCACTCATTACAATACTATATTTTTATTAGCAAAATCCCAGTTGACAATTTCCCAAAAACCTTCTACGAATTTTGGTCTTACATTTTTATAATCTATGTAATAAGCATGTTCCCAGACATCTAATGTGAGAATTGGTTTTTTGAGTTCAGTCAATGGAGTATGGGCGTCTTTCATAGCAAGTATTTCAAGTTTACCTTTTTCATTTTGAGCCAACCAAGTCCAACCTGCACCAAATAACTTAATGGCTGTCGATGAAAATTGCTCTTTGAATTGCTGAAAATTACCAAAATCACGAATTATTAATTCTTTAATCTTTCCCGATGGTTCTTTACCACCATTTGGCGAGAGACAATGCCAGAAAAAAGAATGATTCCAATGTTGCGCAGCATTATTAAAAAGACTATCGTTTTTTTCAATATATCCTTTTTGTATAATTTTTTCAATGCTAAATTCTTCTATTTCAGTATCTTTTACTAGGTTGTGAAGGTTGTTTACGTAAGCGGCATGATGCTTACTATAGTGATAGTCAAATGTTTGCTCTGTTATAATTGGATTTAGTGCTTTTTTGTCATATGGAAGTTCTGGAAGTGTATGTGTAATTTTCATTTTATGTTTTTGTTTTTAACAATTTTATTTGTCTTTTTAGTTTATCTATTTAAGTAAGTGATGTTTTATCAGAATACTATTATTACATATTTGATCAATTTAGTAATGTTTGTTTTTTAGATTTACAAAAATAATTTTTTAGACTTGTCTAAAAAAATAAAATGATAAAAAATAAAAAAAATGAATCAATATTTAAATTGTGAATTGATTTTAAAAGGGAGTAATCTTCTGATAATTAGTGTGAATTGGGTAATAAATGTTTAATCAAATATTTTACTTGAATTTTAATATTAGTTTAGATAAAGTCGTTATGTGGTGGGTATAATTTTCAAAGTCTTTAGACGTTAAAGATGTTGAATTAAAATAAAAAGAAGTCGTAAATTGTACTCCTAGAGTTATTTATGATGAAAAAATAACCATTGTAATATAATGATAGTTGATTACTCAAGATAATTTAGATATCTATAAGGCATTATATTTAGCTTTGGAAGTAAGCTATCTTTCCTTTTTTTTATAATCAATGTTATGCTCTTACCATATTTTGAAAAGAAAAATTTTATTTTCCATATGGTTGATTCTTTTTTATTTCTATATAGTTCTTAATGCAATATTTTATGTGTAAAAAGCATAAGGAAGTTTAAAGATTGTTATAAGTTGAGAATATTTAAATTTTATGCTAGTTTTTTTCTTTATGGTTTTAACAATTGCTTTTTGGAATGATAGAAAATCTAAAACTAATCTAAAAAAATAGAGTGTATACAATTTTTAATTTCAGTTTTAAAAAAACATTAAAGATGTTCTTATTGAGAAATAATGACTTAATTTAAAAAAGCGGAAAAATACAGAGTGCTTATCGGTAATCCCTAACTGTTTGGCGTTTTTAACAGATATCTTTACAATGTTGTTTTTTAACATGCAAATCAAAAAATAAAGTTTATTATTATGGGGAAATTTTTAATAAAAAAAACAAAATTATTTTTGGGTCGCTTAACATTTATTTTAGCCGAATTTGGCAAAGGAGCGAGTTACGCATTAAGACATTAAAAAACAAAGCTAACCAAACTTATTTTTATGAAAATCTCTTAGAGCTATATTGGTCTAAGAGATTTTTTTATCAGATCTATGTCAATTAAAATAGCCCAATTTTAAAAGGTTTAAATAGGTCAATTAACTTTTTATTTTTTTAAATTTGGTATATCGGCTATATTCAAATTTATTGATCAGTTTGCTTAAATAAGTATTTTAAACTGGTCTACTAAAACTCGAAAAAAATGACTTTTTCACTAAATATTTTAATTTTAATTATGCCAAAATGATAAAAAAAGGCTTGATAGTTATATTGTATACACTGCTAATATCATGTTCTAAAAATAATAATGAATTACGCTCTTTTAAAGATCCTATTATAGGGGTTTGGAAATTAGATAAGTATCTAGGAGATTTTTCTTTTGATGTTACCCCTGATTGTGTTAAGAATAATACTTTTATCGTTCACGATGATTTAACATTTGATCTTACAACATACGAAACCGACTCTCAGGGTAATTGTGTTGAGAAAGCTAGTAATAAAGGTGATATAAATAAAAAAGATGCAAATCTATATGAAGGAAGAAGAGCAGAAATGATTTTGTTAGATAATTCAACTTTAAAAATACAACCTTCACCAGCTTGGTTTATGATATTTAAAAAACAAAATTAACTCCGATTATTTTAAACCAGCACTGTGAATAGATAAATAAAAACAAGTTTCTTACATTAGAGACTTGTTTTCTATGACGTAAAGGATAGTAGTTGTAAGAAAAAAAGCCTTTTGAACTATTTTACTCGAATTTTTTCACTTTGCTAAATTAGTTGATTCTTTTTCATAATTCTTTGAAATTACTCAAATTATGACTTTTAGACAGCTAAAGAGATTTTTACGAGACCTTTAATTCTTATAATACACACTATTTAAATTATTATTTGGTGCTTTTAACGAATAATAATTAGTAATTTATTGGATCCCAATATTTCTCCTTCGTATATATTATGATATGGACCGTTTCTGTATGAAATTTGAAAAATTAAACTATTGAATGATAAGTTTTTTAAAAGAACCTTCGGTGGAAATGATTTTTTAAGTTTTCAATAATTTTATTGTACATATTAGATTTACTTTTGTAAATGATCTGTACCCTACAACTTATTCTGATAATATCTAAATTTCCTATTATTTTATTAATTGCTTTATATAATTTTATACAATAAATAATAAACATTAAATTACCTTTATTGTTTGTAATCTTATATTTCCATGGCAGACTTTAACAGCATTTTAATCATTAAACTAATTAGTTACAATAATAATATATAAAGAATTTACTTTACATATTATATGTTTTTGAATCAAGTAATTTAGTTATAATTTTATGGTATAAAACAAATGAGTTTTCAATGTTATTTTTCATAATATCTAAAATAAAGTTTTAAAATGAAGTATTTTAGAACACATATTAACCTTTTAATCTATACTTTCAAACATATTTATTTCATACTTTGAAAAATTACAGAAAGCCATACATAAAATATTAATATTTTGTGTTAAGAAAAAAACTTTACAGGTGTTGAATATGAGGTTAATTGAAAAACAATGAATTAAACTTCGATTAACTATAAGTTTATAGTAATATTTTTTTAGTGGTTTTAATTACAGAAATATTTATTGAATTGGGTAAATATCTTTGAATTATGTTAATACTGCGCATTAACTTCTTTCATGAAGTTGTGGGCTATAGATAGTAGAAAGTTTGGTTAACACGCAGTTAAATAACATGATATACGTAAAATTAAAACAATTATTTTGAATATAAAAATAATAATAAAGGAAAATATTAGGCATGTATAGGTTTGTTGTAAGTATAAAGTAATTTACCATAGGATATAGATTAAAGATAATCAAAATATGAAGTTTTGAAAAAGACTTATCGAACTTATTAACTATAGAAAACAGCATTTTTGTTAAATTAAATAGAAAAAACATATAGTATTTTTCTACTTATCTAGATTATTAAAAAGAACTAAGACAAGGAGAGTAAATTCGGGAGAGGTTTAATAAACTACATTTTTTTAAACTAAAATTTAGATAAATTATATTTTACAACGATTAAATATGGCTCCAAGAAATTAAAGACTGCCTAAACAGACAGTCTTTATTTTCTTAAAAAAATCTAAAGATATTTATTATTTATTTGATCTAAAGATACATGGAGGGAATATGTTTTTATTAAATTTTACATAATTAAAATTGATTTTAAAATAAGAAAAAACACTGTTTTAAGTATACTATAAATAATTACATGAAATTAATAGTGTATTTTATTAATAAAGTTACTTCGAATTATATATGGTATAGTTAGGTTTTGCAACAATATTGATGATGATTCAATTACTCTGATTTGTCATATTAGTTTTTGATTAAACAGTCTTTTTATTATTAGATTATAATTTCAAAGGCAGAAATATTTTATTCTAAATAAATAAGTTTTAATTTCAAGTTGTGATAAATAGTTTTATCTATGAAATTAGGTGAATCTTTAGGATACTTATCTTTTATTATCGTAGGTAAATCATTTTATAAGTCAGATTTCACTTTTATTTCAACTGTCTTTTCGAGATTACTTGCAATAAGGATTATCCGAGCAGCTTTCTAGAATAAAATTTTTGCTGTGATTAAGTGAAAAATTGTGTTATTCCGGATAGTTTAAACCTTATACCTATACAACTCTTTAAATTATGTTTTAAAAATTTTCAAAGGAGATAAGCAATAGTAAATATTCTATCCAATTAAATAAAAAAAGATTAGTAAGGCAGTGAAATAAAAATAGTTTATAAAAAATAATTTTTAGATAAAAAGTTCATGGTTTTTAGTTTCGTTAGAAAGAAGTTTAACATGAATTTCAATCTTACTCTTGAGCTTAAAAATGGTTATTATAGTTCAAATTCTTAAATTTTAGTACTGATAATACTATTTTTTTTATGAAAAATATAAGATATGCTCATTTTGACTATTAAACCATAAAAACGGTAGGCTGTAGTGATATTTACTAGGTTTTTTAAAAAATAAATATTTAAAAATGAAGTTGAAAATAGTTAACAAATACATAAAGCTTTGTTAAATGGATGATTAGAGCCTACAAAAAATAAATTAAGTACTAGTTTTGCATCATAAAATAAAATAAAAAATAAATGATTAGTAAATTTAGAGAGCTATCAACAAAATCGTTGGTAGTACTATCACTTGTAGCTACTTCTTGTAGCAATGATTTATCAGAAAATTCATTTGAAAATGAAAAAGCGACAGCTTTAAATGAGTTAAGTGCTAATAGAAATAAAATTAATGGTTGTGATGGTAAACCGGTACTAAAAGATAAAGACTACGATACTTTTTTCTCAATTGAGGACACTCCGAATTCTATATATGTAGGTGCTATTCTTAATCCTGAATCTATTAAAGAAGGTAACCCAACTGATGTGCCAATTTTTGATAATAAAAGAAATTCAATTACTGTTAGGATAGATGGACAAAGTGGGGTTCCCTTTAAAACAGAACGTGTAGTCCCGGCCCCAGGTCCAGCAAAAATAGGTGATGCTGTAAATGAAGTTTTACATAAATTTTATGAAGATGGTTCAGCTTTACCTGGTGAATTTGAAGTTTCAATCGAAGAAGTACATGGAACAGAACAATTACAAGCAGCATTAGATATTGGTTATTCTGGTCCAGTTAATAAGTTTTCATCAAGTCTAGGTGTTGATTTAAAAAGCGATAAAACCGCTGTAGCAGTAAAATTAAAACAAAAGTTTTATAGTGTATCGGTTACTCCAAAGTTAGGATTAATAGGAGAAGATGGTTGGTATTCAAATAAATTAGGTAAAAAAGAAGTGGTGAGGTTAATGAAGAAATATGCTGGCACTAAAGATCCTGTTTATGTAAATAAAGTAACTTATGGACGTCTTTATTCATTAGTATATCAATCAAGTAGTTCTGCAGCAGATTTAAAAGCAGCTTTAAATTATGCGTATAAAGGTGCGGTCGCTGGAGCTGATGCATCTCTTAAAGCAAAGTATCAACGTACACTTAATAATACAGAGGTTACAGTAAAGCAAATAGGAGGAAATAGTTCAGACGCATTCAAAACAGTTTTATTTGCTCATACAAAAGAAATTGATAAAATTATAAACGCTTTATCTAATCATTCAGACCCAGGTAAGAATAATCCAGGTGAAATAATTGGTTATCATACAAAAAGGATTAGTAATAATTCAGTGTATTCAATTAACACGACATATAATTCTGTAGAAAAAGGAAGGTGTCAAGAAATTGTTATTGATCCAACGACACTGTATTATAATGGAGGTGATCATGGTACTGGTGGATCTGAATTTTATGGAGATTTTATAGTAGAAGAATTAGACGTGGAAACCGGAGATTGGAATCCTATTAGTAATAGACTTAGGTGGGGATTTAATAATGATTTAAATATAAAAAGAGATCATTTTACATATGGTATAGATCATGAATATGCGAATGGTAATGACCTAGTTTTTAATATAACAAAGGAGGAAGGAAAAAGATTTAGAATTGTTTCTACGCTTGGTGAGTGTGATGATTTTTGTATAGACGAAACAAAAAATATAGTGTATGAATATGTTGCTAAGCAAGATAAATGGTTAGAACATAATTCTAATAACGCTATCGGAAAGGGTCGTAATAATAGAAATACAAATAAACTTGGTTATGTACAGAAAGATGATGATAACTATGTTTGTACTATAAAATTCGATACATATATACTGAATAAAGAAACGCCATAACAAATAGAAAAAATTATAAATATAAAAAAGTCATCAGTTTTAAACTGGTGACTTTTTTATTTAAGTTATTGATTCAGATAAACTAGTGTTAAGGAGAAGATTAATAAACTTTTGATTTGTAACATTATTTATTCTAATAATAAACGATCTACTTTTTTAACCTAAAAAGTAGACTACTATATTTTGTCTGAACTCCATTTTAAAGTGACATAAAGCTTCACTTTAAGCTAGCTTTAATAACTATTTTAGTTTTCTGTAATTTTAGGTGTGTTCCTATCAACTTTATGAGAGAATAAATTCGTTATAACATACCACTAAGATCAAAGCATTTCATATTATACGGATAAATTGAATTTAACGAACTTTTCATTAGTATTTGAATATTCTAAATGTTATGAGCTTTTAAATTATATATAGGTGTTTTTAATTTTTATAAATACAAGTGCTTTTAGAAAAGATATACAAAATAAAATGATGTTTAAATTACATATATTTTATTTCTCTTATGGTTTAATAACTTTAGAAAAGCTCCCTAAGGAGCGTATTTCTAAAGAGAAAGTGAATAATGAAGGTAAAAAAATCGTTTTAAGTACTACATATAATTAATACGATTAGTTAAAAAACGATTCATAAATTAAATAATATTCAAATTTATTTTTTTTGGAGAAAAATCAATTATTAATTTATGTGTAAAAGTTATGAAAAAGAGTAAAACTGCGCATTAACTCCTTACATGAAGTTATGGGTATAGATAGTAGAAGGTTTGGTTAACACGCAGTAACAAATTAAATCAGGCAAATATACTAATAATATTAGTCAGTGATCAAGGGAAACAGGGAAAGAATAATCGTTAGTAAAACTCTTTAATAGTTCTTATCTGAAAATTAAATACTTAAAAAAAAAATTTATCAAAATAAATTTTTTGACAATTTTAATTAAAGTTTCAAAATAAGGCCAACAGTTTGTTTTTAACAATAGCCATGGCTTTTATTGAATCATTTTACAATTCAAATACTGATTACGATAGTTCAGTATAATCTAGTTTCTAAAGAATCTTAATTATCAGAATTTTACATAGAAGTTATAATAATTTTTAGATTTTATATTAGAAAGTATGAGTGAATCAGTTAAGATAAATAGTATTTTAGAACTACATAATTTTTTAAAATTAGGTAAACCTTTACATCCTTATATATCATTAGTTAAATCGAGCGCTATTCAATCTGCCCTTGATAAAATAAAGATTCCTCATACTTTAAATTTATATCAAATCAGCTTAACGGATATTGATTTAAATACCATTGCTAAATACGGAGATTTTTTTGATGATTTAGAGGGAGGAATAATGTCTTTTCAAATGGTAAACAGAAAGATAAAAGAAATAAAAAAATTAGACCAAGATGAAGGATGGTACTTGTTTTTTCATCCAGATTTAATAAGAAAAGTA
Organism: Tenacibaculum profundi; assembly: GCF_057162725.1. Classification (NCBI taxonomy): domain Bacteria; kingdom Pseudomonadati; phylum Bacteroidota; class Flavobacteriia; order Flavobacteriales; family Flavobacteriaceae; genus Tenacibaculum; species Tenacibaculum profundi. The sequence goes on along the minus strand of NZ_CM169894.1, from coordinate 957,368 downwards.
GAGTTAAGCTACAAGATTGATAGTTATCCTTTTTTCTCTTGTACTTTTGAAGGAAATCTTATGATTTATAAAGAGGAGAGACAAACAATTTCAACTATCGTAGAAAATATAAAAAATGAAATCGGGAAACTTACGGATGTACACACTCAAGTTTTAGTAGTATTAAATATAGAGTTATTGCTTAATTATTGTCTACGTTGTTACGACCGACAATTTTATACACTTACCAATAGAAAAAATAGTAAAGCTAATAAATTTAGAGAGTTGTTAGAAGATTATTATAAAACGGATAGGCAGTTAGATCAGGGAGTGCCAACAGTTCAATATTTAGCAGAGTTGATGAATGTGTCTTCTAAATATTTGAGCCATATATTACGAAAAGAAACTGGACAAGGAGCTCAAGATCATATTCATAATTATGTGCTTAAAATAGCTAAAAATAGACTTTTGCATTCAGACAAAAGCGTAAATACAATAGCATATGAATTAGGTTTTGAATATCCTCAGTATTTTAATAGAATGTTTAAAAAGAAAACAAAAGTTACTCCAAATAAATATAGATTGAGTTCAGTTTAATTTTTATAGTACTGGATTTTTGAATAAGATTTTTTGAGTTAAAATTAATGAAATAGAGGGGGTATAGAGAGCATTGAATGTTTTTTAGAAGTAAAAATAGGTTTATAAAGTGTTATTAACGAATAATAAATCTATGAAAATACTGTTAGTCCTTGTGTGAAATGCTAGCTGTAGATTATAAAGTAGTTTGAACAATTCTGATCTTTAGAAGAAATACAATAATTATTGAATAATAGACAATATTAAATCATATAAAATAAATAATTTGAAATTATGGCTAAATACAAACAAACATTTAACAACTCATGTGGAGCAGCATCATTAATGTGTGCTGCCATTGAATTAAAAAAAACAAAAATACCAGGTAATACAGAGAATCCTATCCATCCTTTATGGATTACTCCGCATGATATTAAAGAACCTAATGGTGATAAGCAATCAGAAGCAATGATTTATGCAATAACTTCTGGAGCTGAAGGAGCACCGAGTGATAAAAGTGGTTATTCTTTGCCCAGTAGAATAGGGAAGGTTGCTGCATTGTTGGGGATACATTCTATCGCATTTGTGCCAACTACTTTAAAAGGAAACCTGTTATTATACTTTTATAATACAGAGAAATTAGATGCGCAAAAAGAAGGAATGTTGTTAAAAAGAGAACAAGCTCCAGTTTTAAAAGAAGGTCAATTTCTACTAAAGATTTTAAGAGTTGGTGCTGCAGATACATGGGTTCCAGCAAAAAGCCTACATTATGTTTTGGAGCGATCGGATAAAACTATTATGGATCCAAGCGTGGGGCAAAACTTTCCCGATTTAAATCATTGTATTAAAGCATTGAATAAAGAGGGGGCATTTTATGAAGATACAGGTTTGGCTATTTTATTAGCATAACCCATTAAATAAATTTTGAGGATGTAAATTGAAATTTTAAATACTTTGTATGAATAATGGTGGAGTGTGGTATAATTAATTTATTTTCATCAGTGTAAAAAGCACTCTGCCATTATGATTAACAAGACTTGATAATTATATTACTCTTTATATATTTTGTTTTGTTAACACAAGTATTGTGCCTTATCAAAATATAGTATATTGAAAGCTTTTTCGTTAAAATAATCTTTATAAATATTTAATTTTTTGAAAAATTTTATCTTCATATACTTTGTCAGTGACAAGTTCAAAAAGAACTACTTTAAAAAAGTAAATAATAAAGTTATATTTTTGGTGTAAACGATTGCAATTGTTTGTCAGTATTTTACAATATTAAAAATAAGAACCATTGAAATCAAAACCTACCTTTATTATTGAAACTACTTTATTCGTTATAATAAGTAATTGAATATTTACTACAGGTAACTAGTTTGTGTATAATTAAAATATAGGTTTTGCTCATTGGTTTCGTTTGGCTAGCGTTACTTTTAAATTTTAATAAAGTATTTCCCAAAAATGAGCTTTGAAAAATAGTTTTTTATTGTTCTGCATAAGAATAATAGTTTTTATTAGGTTAAATATTTTTGATTTTATCTCATTGAGTTATTGAAATAACAGGGAGTATAGGGCTTTATATTAGTAGAAATAACTTTAACCATTTTTCTTTTTTATGTTGGTCTTCCTCTTTTATTCTTTTACCCTTCAATTCATGCTATAAATTTTATTAAGACGAGTTTAATTAGGCTTATATTAACTTTCTCAGAAGTAAAATTCATGAATTTTGGATATTTATTATTGGGTAATTTAACGTACACAGCATTTGGTGTTACAGTTTGACTTTAGTTTTATTACTAACATTAAATTAAGCCCTAAAAAAGAGAATAAAAAAATGAAAAAGGGAAGTTTAAAAACAAATGCTTCAAAAAATAAAAGAAGAAGCAACTTTTTAAAATTGCTTCTTCTTTTCAGACTATTAAAATAACAAAAAACGAAACATTAAATAATTTATTTAAAATTAATATTTATAAGTGTTTCTTTTTCTTTCTTTAGATAAAGTAACACTATCTTTCGATAGTTTTCATTTTTTTGTTAAAATGGGAAAAAGAATGAATTAAACAAGTTACTCTTCTTTAATAACTTTAGTTACTATTATATTCTTTTTACTGTCGATTAATTTGAGGATATATAAACCTGTTGATAAATGGCTTATGTTAATGCTATTGTTTGTTACTTTAGTATTTGGAACTATTTTTTCATTATTTTCATCTTCAATGGAGTAAGTTAAAATTGGATTTAGCGATGTGATATATAATATGTCTTTTGTTGGATTTGGATATATATTAAATTCATTTAATACTAAACTATAATCATCATTTTTAATAGAATTATTTATAATTTTAGTGCTAGCGTTTCTAAAGACTATAGGTTTATTTGTATTACATTTATGACAAGATATATTTTGTAAATCCCAAATTTTTCCTTTGTTTCCTATGTAATTAGAGCTTATAACTTGATTTTTTAATTTAATATTTTTAACACCATAGCCAACAGAAGCATCACTTGTAGCGATAGCGTTTTGATTTCCTCCCGTATCAAAATTAAAATTAGGCTTGTTACCTAATACATATTTCGCTTCAGTTTGGGTAAATTTAATACCATCAGCCTCATTTTCGATTTTTATTTTTACGGCTTTTGTATATCCTTGATTATAGGTTGCTACCCAAAATTCATTTCCACTAGATATAGTATTAGAAAGTTTTTTTGATATGATTGGAGTACCTCCAATATAGCTACCTTGCATAGCTACATCAATTGTTTTACCTCTTAAATAAGCTTTTATGTACTGTTTAGAGTTTCCACAATCGATTTCAGTCTCTGTTCCATTCAATATACCATCAGAACAAGTATTAGATGAAACTACATCGCATTTGTTGCAAATAGTATTTTTTAGATTCCATTTTTGTCCTTTGATACCTAAATAATCAGACGTTATGATTTGATTTTTTATTTTAATACTTTTAACACCATAGCCACCAGAAGCATCACTTGTAGCAATAGCATTTTGATTTCCTCCCGTATCAAAATTAAAATTAGGTTTGTTACCTAGTATATATTTCGCTTCAGTTTGGGTAAATTTAATACCATCAGCCTCATTTTCGATTTTTATTTTTACGGCCTTTGTATATCCTTGATTATAGGTTGCTACCCAAAATTCATTTCCACTAGATATAGTATTAGAAAGTTTTTTTGATATGATTGGAGTACCTCCAATATAGCTACCTTGCATAGCTACATCAATTGTTTTACCTCTTAAATAAGCTTTTATGTACTGTTTAGAGTTTCCACAATCGATTTCAGTCTCTGTTCCATTCAATATACCATCAGAACAAGTATTAGATGAAACTACATCGCATTTGTTGCAAATAGTATTTTTTAGATTCCATTTTTGTCCTTTGATACCTAAATAATCAGACGTTATAATTTGATTTTTTATTTTAATACTTTTAACACCATAGCCACCAGAAGCATCACTTGTAGCAACAGCATTTTGATTTCCTCCCGTATCAAAATTAAAATTAGGTTTGTTACCTAGTACATATTTCGCTTCAGTTTGGGTAAATTTAATACCATCTGCTTCATTTTCGATTTTTATTTTTACGGCTTTTGTATATCCTTGATTATAGGTTGCTACCCAAAATTCATTTCCACTAGATATAGTATTAGAAAGTTTTTTTGATATAATTGGAGTACCTCCAATATAGCTACCTTGTATAGCTACATCAATTGTTTTACCTCTTAAATAAGCTTTTATGTACTGTTTAGAGTTTCCACAATCGATTTCAGTCTCTGTTCCATTCAATATACCATCAGAACAAGTATTAGATGAAACTACATCGCATTTGCTGCAAATAGTATTTTTTAGATTCCATTTTTTCCCATTGTTACCTAAATATTCTGAAATAATTATTTGATTATCAATTTTAATACTTTTAACACCGTAACCAGTATCCGAGTCATTTACGGCAATATTTGTTGTACTTCCTTTTTTATCGAAGTTAAAATTAGGTTTGTTACCTAGTACATATTTCGCTTCAGTTTGGGTAAATTTAATACCATCTGCTTCATTTTCGATTTTTATTTTTACGGCCTTTGTATATCCTTGATTATAGGTTGCTACCCAAAATTCATTTCCACTAGATATAGTATTAGAAAGTTTTTTTGATATAATTGGAGTACCTCCAATATAGCTACCTTGTATAGCTACATCAATTGTTTTACCTCTTAAATAAGCTTTTATGTACTGTTTAGAGTTTCCACAATCGATTTCAGTCTCTGTTCCATTCAATATACCATCAGAACAAGTATTAGATGAAACTACATCGCATTTGCTGCAAATAGTATTTTTTAGATTCCATTTTTTCCCATTGTTACCTAAATATTCTGAAATAATTATTTGATTATCAATTTTAATACTTTTAACACCGTAACCAGTATCCGAGTCATTTACGGCAATATTTGTTGTACTTCCTTTTTTATCGAAGTTAAAATTAGGTTTGTTACCTAGTACATATTTCGCTTCAGTTTGGGTAAATTTAATACCATCTGCTTCATTTTCGATTTTTATTTTTACGGCCTTTGTATATCCTTGATTATAGGTTGCTACCCAAAATTCATTTCCACTAGATATAGTATTAGAAAGTTTTTTTGATATGATTGGAGTACCTCCAATATAGCTACCTTGCATAGCTACATCAATTGTTTTACCTCTTAAATAAGCTTTTATGTACTGTTTAGAATTTCCACAATCAATCTCAGTCTCTGTTCCATTCAATATACCATCATTACAAGAGATCTGCGTTGTACAATTATTGCCATTAATTTTTATGTCATTTAGTGTCATTGAATTAGCACCTTTTGAATCTGTTACGGTAAGTGTAACATTATATAAACCACTCTTATTGTAGGTTACAGAAGGTCTTTCAAGTGTTGATGAAGAAGGTGTTCCTCCAGGAAATGACCATTGATAGGTAGCGTCTAGTCCTGCTGCTGAATGATCTGCAAATGAGATGGTTTCTCCACATAAGCCTGACTTTTTATTTACAGCAATATTAGCAAGAGGGGAATAGGTGTTATACAAGTGATTTTCCCATATACCTGCATGAGTTCCTGCTCTTAATTTATTATGGGCATAGTTAATTTTTAGAAATCTAATAGCGCCAGACCTAAGAAGACTACCATATTTTTGCCAGCTATTTAAATTAGCGTCTCTATAATAAACCCCATTCTTTGTCCCTATGTAAACACCACCGTTTGAACCTTTTTGGTGGATCATACTATAAATGTAAAAGCCTTTTATTCCTGAGGAATATTTCTTCCATGATTTTCCTCCATTTGTTGTTTTGTATACCTCTGGGGTGTTCCCGTTATTTAGTGAAAGCCATGCAATATTAGGGTTTTTTGAGTCAATCTCTATATTTCTAAATTTGCCAGGGATATTAGGAGAAATATTATTCCATGTAGTCCCTCTATCAGAAGAGTAAAACACATTATTTACTTTGGGAGAAGATTCTGCTACATACAGTATATCTGGATTAGATAAACTCACTTTAACTTCAGCATAAGAAGAATAATGATCACTTAAGTCTAGCTTAAGGAGTGTTTCAAAAGATGTACCGTTATCATTACTTTTAACAACTCTTTTACCAATATAGTCGATGGCAAATAATTTATAATATTCATTTGGGTGAAATTGAACATTATTGAACTGTTTTAAATAGCCATTACCTAAATTAACTTCTAAACCTTTTTCTGTTGGATGTTTATGCGATGGTCCGTAATTAGGTCTTTTTTGAATTATACTCCTCGTTGCAGGTCTTGTATATAGCCAAAAATCATCTATTGGATTTATAGATGCGTTACTAGCATCACCGCCTCCTAAAGGTTTCCATTTGCCTTTGTATATCGCGTCATCTTTTACTACAACTCCATTGTGATCCATAGCTGAAACTATAACATCTTTTTTACCTTGGGTCATATCAAACCCTAGCACCATTGTAAGTGGTAAGCCATCAGCTCTTTCCACATAGGTTTTTCCTTTATTACTTGAATAAACCAAACCACCATCATTTGCAACCCATACATCATTACCTCTGATTACTATATCTTTAATATCGCCATGCATTGTTGTAGAACAACGAGATACTGGACTTTTTATATTTCTGGGGGCACCGTAATTATTTGATTTATCAGGAAACCAATACCAACTTTGCATTTGGTTGTATGAAGATCTAGGAGAGTAATTTGTAGCTGCAACTACAAAGTTAGCATCCGTATCAGAAATTTCAAATTTTGTAGCCCATCTAATTTGTACAGCCTCCATACCTTCACCAAAAAAATCTCGAGTATTAGAAGATTTATTAATACCAGAACCACCACAGCAAACTTTTGAAAAAGAAGATCCTTTGTCTGTTGATCTATAAAAACCGTAACCAAGTCCTTGAACGTGATAGTATATTGCAACAAGATCTGGCTGCGCTGATGATACAGCTAGCCGAGCTTTATTTTCGTAGTCTTTTGGATTGTTTTCTACAGGCAACCCATTGGTGATTAATGAAAAAGTTTTACCTGTATTAGTAGATTTATAAAATTCATAATGCTTGGTGGTATAATTTCTCACCAATGCATAAATGATGTTGGATTGAGTAGGATGAAAAAGAATATCGGTAGGGAAATGGTACTTTCCAAATGAGGTTTTAATCCAGTTTTGCCCGCCATCTTGAGAAACAGCGATTTTTCCAATCAAATCGTTAGGATTTATGTCTGTAGCAACAATTTTATTAGGATTATCATTAGCAACATCTAAAAAAAGGTATTCGTTTTTATAGCCGTCTCCAGCAAATGATAAATTTGGAAAATTAGCGCTATAGTTAATAGTGGTCATAGAAAAATTATTTCCACCATCAATACTTTTTATAACGCCAACATCGGTAGCAGCATATATAATGTTACTGTCGGATTTGGCAATTTCAATGTCATTAAAAACATTAATTAAAGGTAAGTTTTTTACTAAGCTTTCAGACCATGAAAGCCCCTTGTCTGTTGATTTCCATAAGTTTCCAGCCAAACTTGCAGCGAATACAATATTGTGATTGTTAGGGTCAACATCGATGGCACTTATAACTCCATTTTCACCTGTGTAATAACAATCATGTCTATCAATTTCCATTTTTAATTCTGACCATTCATTGTTAAGGTCATTATTCCTTGATCTTAATTGTTTTTTTTGATTTGAAGATTTTTGAAAATTTGATTTTTTTTGTCCATTTACTGCTACAGTAAATAAGAGTGAAAGAATAAAATAATAAAGGGGTCTCATATGTATTTAATTTATACCCATAAAAAAGCTATCAAAACATTATTAAGGGGAAATTGTTTATTGACAATTATGTTTTGATAGCTGTTATAGAAAGCTATTTGAGCTATCCAAAGAAGGGTTTTATAGACTCAAATATAGAGGGTTAAAGGTTAGGGGTATACATATGTAGTAATTATGACGTAGTAAAAAAAAGGAAAAATAGATGAAAATTATTGTATTGTCCAAAAAAGAAAACACTATTACGAAAAAGAGAAAGGAGTTAAAAACTCCTTTCGATTTAAAAAACGAATAAAAAACCCTTCTAAAATTTAATCGCTTTTAAATTACTCATAATAATGTTTTTAATTCATTTAAACTACTACGCACTAACTTTATAGAATGATATATGAAGTTATATTGATCGGTTAACACGTAGAATGTTTAAACGAGATGGCAAAAATGAAGAATAAAAATAAATAGACAAATAGAGGAAAACCCTAAAAGGAAATTGGTGTAAACCATTATAGATATGGTAAACTCACTAGGGTTTTTGTTAAAAAATAGCGCTAAAATAGTTTCGAATACGATATGGTATTAGAAGAAAAAAAATAAAAGGAATAGAACAGGTCTTTAAAATTATCTTTTTTTCAGTCGATTAGAATGCTTATTGAGAAGTAATGACTTGGGATAAGCATCAAAAAAGATAAGAAGCATTTTACCTAAAACACTTCTTATTTTTTAAAACAAACTAAACATAGAAAAATAAAGGAAAACTTATTTTTCATATTAAAGATAAATTTATTTAATGGCATAATACCATAAAGTTAGTCGAAATACTATAAAATGTAGACGGATGACATTGAGTAACTTATGTAAGTGAATAGAACTAAAGAGGAATTGTTTTTTTAGTAAACTATTTTTAAAAGTTACTATTGAAATTTTAAAGTATTGAAAAAAATACCAATAGTATTTTTTAGGAATTTTATAATATGAGTTAACGAAAATAGTTGTTGAAATGATATACCGATTCTATTAAATTAAAAAAGAAGCATTTTTATTAAAAATGCTTCTTTCTGAAACTAACTAAACAATAATTTAAAAATAAAACTATAGTTTAAAAATAATGGCAAGTACATTACTATTTTATTTTCTTAGTTTAAGTACTAGTTACAAACGACAAGTGGTTTGTTTTTAATAGATGAAATGTATTTGACTATAGTTTAGCTATATTTATTTAAAAATCAACCACCATATTTTTCTCCGTCTTCTTGATAGCTTCGTGAAGGTCGCTCTCGTTTCTTTTTTTGATTAAATCTATAGGTTAAACTTAAAGATATTTGTCTTTCTCTCCATTGAAAATCACCATTTACAATACTCGATGGACTCATTCTATCTCCATTGTAGGTTATATTCTCTCTTCTTCTACTATTCAGGAGATCTCGTATATTAAAAACGAGGGACGCTTTTTCTTTAAATAGGTCTTTACTAAACGACATGTCCGCAGAAAACATCCCTTTTCTATTTGATTGAGCCTCTTCCTGAGCTCCTCTGTACACCATTTTTGTTTGCCATTGAACATTTGTTGGCAGTGTAATTTGTGAATTAATTCTCATAAGCCAACTGTCACTTGAAACACCTAGAAGATGAGTTATAATTTCATTACCATTTGATCCAGTAAAAACATGATCAAACGCTACTCTTTTAAATTTAAAATAGTTGAAGGAAGTAGATAGCTTAGCCCATTTAGCAGCATTGTAATTTGAAGTAATTTCAAAACCATACCGTTTTTCACTATTTAAGTTGGTGGGTTGCCTGATAAAAACTCTCGTATTATTTCGATTTTCAATTACGGAAACCATTTGAATAATATCTGTAGAATATTGGTAGTAAATAGAAGTGCTTAAACTTAGTTTTTTAACTTTAGTTGTAAATCCTATATCTAAAGAATTTGTAAACATAGGGTCAATAGCTGGGTTACCTTTAAAAATATTAGTAGCAGAACTTCTAGATTCAAAAGGATTTAAAAACCAGAATCTAGGCCTTCGTATCCTTCTACTGTAACCTATTGTTAGGTTATTGGTGTCATTTAACTCGTATCCTAAATTAATAGTGGGAAACCACTCAGTGTAATTTTTATTTGAAAACTGATTGGTTGTCAGTACTCTTAAATCAATATCTGTTATTTCAGTTCTAAGGCCAAGCAAATAAGAAAATGAGTAAATCTTACTTCCGAATTGAGCGTAAAGTGCATGAATATTTTGTTTAAAATTAATAGCGTTAGATGGATCATAGTAAAAAGGAAGATTATTTGCATTCCGTACCCTAAAATCAGAATGTAAATCTTGAAAGGTTGATTTGTAACCTGTTTCAAACTGACTGTTTTTTTTAAGAGAATGAATATAATCTACTTGTACAAGTTGATCTGTAGACTGGGTAGTTTGAGAATTTTGTTCAATTAAAACATCGTTTTCTGTGATGGGAGCTAACTCTGTTTCATTACTATTGCTATATTGCAAATCCACTACTAATTTTTTGCCATTTTTATCAAAATTTTCGGTGTAATTCAAAGAAAACTGTTTATCTATTTTGTTTTCATTCTCATTTTCGATTCTTTTAATTCTATTTTTTAATAGTTGTTCTGGAATTAATAGCTCTGTTATGTTACTCGCGGTATCGTTTCCCTTTGATTTACGGTAAAAAAAAGATCCTGTAATAGTACTATATTTGCTAAGGTAATATTCCAGTCCTAAAGTTCCATTTAAGTTATTACTCTTTCTATCAAAAAGACGATCCTCTGTTCGAATACTATCCAAAATGGCATCTTTATTATAATATAAAAATTCTGAAAATGAATTTCCAGGCCCTTTTCGGTACGAATAACCCATATTAGAAAATAGATTTATTTTTTTGGTTCTGTAATTAATATTCGGTCCAATTTGAAGCAAAGAAGGATACCCTGTTGTTACATTGATAGCACCATTCACACCCAATACTTTACCTTTTCTTAAAATAATATTTAAAATTCCTGCTGTTCCCTCAGCATCATATCGTGCAGAGGGGGAGGTAATTACTTCTACTTTTTCAATAGCATCTGCAGGAAGATTTCTTAAGGCATCTGTTCCATTAAGTCCGATTATGGAAGATGGTTTTCCATCTATAAAAATTCTTACATTATCATTACCTCGTAAACTTACGCTTCCTTCCACATCAACAGTAACAGAAGGAACATTATCTAATACATCAGAGGCATTACCTCCTTTTAGGGTCATGTCTTTTCCAACGTTATATATTTTTTTATCCAAACGAATTTCAACAGTTGATTTTTCTGCTATAATTTCAACTTCATCAAGTTGTTCAGCATCTTCACGAAGTAAAATAGTTCCAAGGTTATAATTTTTAGTGTATGATGAGCTAGGAAATTGTTTGATTTTAAAACCAATATATTCAATACTAATTTTATAAGAACCTTTAGGAATCTGAATCGTAAATTTTCCTTTACTATTAGTAACTCCTCCAGAAATCATTTTATTGTTAACATCTTCAAGTAGGACCGTAGCATATTCTAAAGGGATTTTTTGAGTCGCTTCTAGTATAACTCCTGAAATAGTAACGGTAGAGGAATCCAAGTTTACATTTCTCTTTTGTGAAAATAAAGTGACACTAAAAAGAAGTAGTAGCAGCGTTTTTTTTTTCATGAAAACTGATTTTTAAAGTACATTTGACTTCGTATATCTTTACAAGTTTAATTACTTTCTGTTAAAGCTTTGTTAACTTAGCTGAATACAAACAAACTTACTAAATAGTATGATTCTTTCAGAGAAGAGCAAAGACAAAAGTGGCGTTTAAAAAAGTTTACTAAACTTTTTAATCGGTTTAAGTATTACTTTTAGCATAAAAAAGTGGTTTTCCCCAGTAAAAATGGCATAAAAAAACAAAAATATGCTTTCGACCTTTCCTTTTTCCTTTATATTTGAAAATAGGACAATAAATGAATAACATGAAAATATTAAAAGATCAAGCCAAACCTGTAACCACTCGGGAAATATAGCGTTTTAGATAAAAAATCAATTATTATTCTTAATAGACAGTTTCAAAAAGTTACAAATTAAGCTGTATTCCTACTATCGAATACTCAGATAAGCTACTATATGATTACATCAAATAACAAGTCCCAAAAAAGGGCATTTATTTTTCTTATTTCTTTATTTTTTCTTTGGGGGTTTATAACTGTATTGGTAGACTCTTTAATTCCAAGAATTCGTGATCTTTTTGAACTTACTTATTTTCAAGCGGGGCTTGTACAGTTTGCTTTTTTTGGAGCCTACTTTTTACTATCCATTCCAGCGGGCCACATTCTTGCAAAAATAGGATACAAAAAAGGAATTATTTTAGGATTGTATACAATGGCGGTAGGGTGTTTATTATTTTTTCCAGCAGCATCGTATCGTATTTTTGGTGTATTTATGTTTGCTTACTTTGTTTTAGCCGGAGGAATGACTATTCTTCAGGTGGCAGCCAATCCATATGTAGCCGCTTTGGGTTCAGAAGAAGGGGCTAGTAGCCGCTTAAATTTATCACAAGCATTCAATGCATTGGGCGCAGCCATTGCACCAGCAATTGGAGCAATGTTAATTTTAAGTGACAAAGTAAAGTCAAAAGAAGAAATTGCTAACTTATCTGAAATTGGAAAAACAGAATATTTTTTAGCAGAAGCAGAAGCGGTGCAAATTCCTTTTATAAGTATTGCCGCATTAATTATAGTGTTAGCTATGTTATTTGTTTTTGTAAAACTACCCCATTTAATTGAAAATGCGCCCAAAAGAGGTCATAGAAAATTATTAACTAATAAGCCTTTAATGCTAGGTGCTTTAGGTATGTTTTTGTATGTAGGAGCAGAAGTAGCTATTGGTAGTTACCTAGTAAGTTATTTTATGGATATGGAACTTTTTAGTATCATAAAAAACAATACTTTCATGAGAAGTATTGCAGAGGCTATTTTGAATACAAATCTAGCTGAGGTAGATAATAAAGCGATTGTTGGTGCATTTGTGATGTTTTATTGGTCAGGGTCTATGATAGGACGATTTGCAGGTGCGTATTTAACCAAAGTTATGGCTCCTAATAAGGTGTTGATGCGATTTGCTATTGCCGCTTTGGTACTAATCATAACATCAATAACTACCAATGGTTTTGTTGCAATGTGGTCTATTCTAGCGGTAGGGTTGTTTAATTCTATCATGTTTCCAACCATTTTTACCTTGGCAATTGATGGTTTAGAAGACTTAAAACCACAAGCTTCTGGTATTTTGTGTACCATGATTGTAGGTGGCGCAATTATTCCTCCTTTATATGGCTTATTGGCTGATATGATTGGCTTTAAGTTCGCTTTTACATTGGTTGTTTTTTGTTATGCTTATATTTTATGCTATGCCAAAATAAGAGAAAAGGTACTAAAATAAGGAATTTCAGAAAGAGAATTGTTTTTTTTAAAGCTGTTAATAAAAACTTAAAAAGTAAGCTTAATTTTTATCTAAAAAATTATATATTCGCGCCGATAAAAATTGAATCAAAAGATAATTATAAAAATAAATAATGAAAAAAATTGTAGCACCGTTAGCTATTTTAGCTTTTGTACTGTCCTTAGTAACTTTATTTCTTTCTCAAAACACTTCAGATTTGGTTTACGTAGATGTTAATAAACTAATTGAAGGATACAAACGAACAAAAGTAGTTCGTGGAGAATTTGAAAAAAAAGCCAACGTATTAAAATCAAATGTAGATAGTTTGGTTACGGACTGGCAAAAGGAATTAAAATTATATGAAAAAGAGCGTTCTAAATTTTCAAAAAAAGAATTAGAATTAAAACAAGAACTACTTAGTAATAAACAACAACAAATAAACAATTACCAGCAGGCGATTCAAAAGCAAATTCAGTCGGAAGATCAAAAGGCAACTCAAACCGTTGTGAATGATATCAATGATTATGTAAAAGAATTTGGAAAGAAACAAGGGTATAAAATTATTTTTGGTGCCAGTGGGGGAGGTAATATTATGTATGCAGATAAAACTGCTGACTTAACGGAGCAAGTTTTAGAAGGCTTGAATGCCGAATATCAAGGAAAAAAATAATAAAGTCGGATATATTTTCATTGTAAAAAGCTGGTTTAAAAAAGCAATGTTTTTATAAACTAAAAAATTCTGTTGAACAAACCTATGTTAATTATTAGGAGTGTGAACAAAGGCTTCTTAATACTATGAAAATAGTAAATATTATTGTATGAGTCGTTTTTTATGGGGCATAACCATACTATTTTTTCTTAGTTGTAATTCAAAATCATTTTCTTCAAAGGAAGCCCTGTGGCAGTTCCTTAAAGATGAAGATCAAGGCTATGTGCAAAGTAAAAATATTAATGGTTATGATTTTACTTTGATTTATAAGCCAACAGATGTATTGGTAGCACAAGAATTACAAGACACTGAGGATAAAAAACAAGTAGCAACTTTACGGGCTAAGTATCAAAAGTACTTGTACTTTAACTTATCGATGGGGAAAAATAATAAAGAACTTTTAAGTGTTACACCTAAAAACAGGCAAGAGTTTGGCGCTATGGTCAACCAATTGGCATTTGGAATGGGCGAAAAAGTACATTTATTATCGCCTCAGAAAGATACATTGGAATTGTTGGATTATGTATACCCAAGAATGTATGGCATGACCAATAGCACTTCTATGCTTTTTGTATATCCTAGGGATGAGAAGTTTTTAAAAGAAGATTACTTAACGGTTGTCATTGGAGATTTAGGAACTTATACAGGTGAGGTAAAATTTAAAGTACCCACCCAGTTGATAAAAAATGAACCAACCATACAGTTTTAGTAAAGAAAATTTACTTATAACCGTATAAGAGTTAAAACACCACAACAGCGGTATAGTGGTAAAAAAGAAAAATAAATAAAATAAATAAGAGTTATTTCGAACGTTTGTGAGAAGTTTCTCAAAAACATACAAGTATAAGATAATCATTATGATAAAGAACAAACGTACCCGAAAAACAATTGCTGTTTTCTTTTTACTCAATTTTTTGAGTAGCGTAGTACCTTATAATGCGATATTCGGACAATCAAATACGCCGAATGCTCCTGAAGCAGCATCTTTTGAGCCTGTAGATGCTACGGATATGGTAAATTTATCGACAGGTAGTTTTAGCTATGTTTTGCCACTACTCAATGTTCCCAGTCCAGAAGGAGGTTATCCGTTAGCTTTAAGCTATCATGCTGGAATTGCAATGGACCAAGAAGCATCTTGGATAGGACTAGGCTGGAATTTAAATCCAGGAGCTATAAATAGAAATGTAAATGGCTTTCCTGATGATTATGACTCAGATCTTTTTAACGAGTATTATTGGGATAAGGAACAAACCATTAGATCTTATCAAGCTTCAATTGGGATGTCATCTTTTGATGGTTCTACAATAGGTTTAAATCTTTCATGGGGTAGCCATAAAAGTTTAGGTGGACATATAAATATAGGAATAACTGAACTTTTAGATTTTAAATTAGGGGGAGAGAAAGGAGTTTCTGTTGGTCTGAATCTTGATTTACTTGGTTTGAGTAACCTATCTAGTAGTTTAACATTAGGAGCTAGTTTTGAGACAGGTGAAAAACCGGAGTTTAATCTAAAGTATAATACTAATAGTTTAGGATTAAAAGTTTCATCTCAAAGAGTTTCAATACTTATGAAACAATCTTCTTATTCTCCTAGGGTCACATTGTCTTCGTCAGGTGTAGGTTTAAACCTAAATATTCCTAATTCTACAGGAAGAAAATCTGTAGGAGCAGCTTTCTTTTCATCTGAAAGATCAAGTAAAATAGGCAATTATTCTATGAGGTCGAAGTCTTGGAGAATACCAATTATGATCCCATTTGGTGCTGGTTTTTTGAGTTTTTCTTTTGGAAAACAAGAGTTTAAGTTCTATAGAGATGAAAATAATTATAATTTTGTTAGCGGTCCATTGAATTTTTACAAGTTAGCACAAAATAAATGGAAAGCACATTGTCCTCGATTAGTTATCAATAATTCAGAAATTAGAGAAGAATGGACAAAGATAGTAGATACTCAAGCAGAAGCGAATGAGCTTTGCAAAAAATGTTCAACTGACTGCAAAGTATCAAGAGTAAAGGATAATTCAGTACATGATATTTATGAACTACCTATTGTTGAAGGAGACTTTTCTGAAAAAGAAAATTTAACTGTAGCCAATCCAAATTTACCTAATTATGATAAGTATAGTGTTCAAGCACAGGGACTTTCTGGGGCTATAGCTCCAAGAATATTAGAAAATGGAGCACTTTATGGTTTTTCGGGAAATAAAGATACTGAAAATAGAATTTTAGATTATCATGTAAATGATGATAATGGATCTGCAAATAAGTTTAAATTTAAAAGCAGACCAAATTTTTATTTTGAAAGTCAAATTTCTAGTTATTTGAGAGTTCCTGTTCCTAAGTTAGATGTAAATATATTAAAAGGTCATAACGTTAAATCTAATACAACAAGTCTCCCAAGAAGAAAAATGGCTAGTTATATTGAATACTATACGAATAACGAAATATTAAAAGATAGTGCTCGATTAAAGTCCGAGGGCTTTATAAATACAAAAGCTACAGGATTTGATAGAAGTAAAGCTATTGCTAGTGGTATTGGAGGTTTTAAAATAACTGCAATAGATGGAAAAACGTATCATTATTCATTACCGGTCTATAATCATGAAGTTATTCATAGAACTTATGGAATTAGTAAGTATTTTAAAAGTAATCAAGTTCGCCCAGAAAAAGAGGCATATTTCGAGAAAAACCAAATGGCACCTTATGCTACGCATTGGTTATTGACTGCGATAACAGGTCATGATTTTATTGATGTAAATAATAATGGTATACCAGATAAAAATGATTTTGGCTATTGGGTCGATTTTGAATATGGAAAATATTCAGAAGCTTTTATTTGGAATGGAGCTTACGGAAAAGATTTTTTTGAAAATCCAAAAGATAAAAGCGTTAAGTCATGGGTAAAAGGTCGTAAAGAACTGTACTATCTCGATAAAGTCAAAACAAGAACGCATACAGCAATTTTTATAAAGTCTAAAAGAAAAGATGGTCTGTCAAAAGTATTTAGTTATGGATATGCAGATGATAAAAATACATATGTTGAAAATGCATTTACAATACCTGAACAATCTCCATTAAAACTTGATAAAATAGTCCTATTTAAAGGAGATTTACGTTTGGATAAAAGCTCAGGAAATAATTCAGAAAAAGAAGTTAGTTTATTTTATAAAAATGGAGGATATAAAAGAGATAAAGCTAAATTTGATTTGTTAAAAAATATTATTGACAAAGATGATAAAATATCGTTATCAAATAGTAGAATAATTAAGTCAATAGAATTAAACAACAATCATTACGATTTAGTAAAAGGAACACCAAATAGCAGTGTTAATGGAAGACTTACGCTTCGAGGAGTTAGTTTTAAAGGAAAAAAAGAAAAAACAGTTCTTCCTAGCTACAATTTTAAGTATTATAATTCAGAAGATAATTTTGATATTAATGATAAAGACGATTTTGGTTACAAGAAAAAAAATAATAAAATTTGGTCTTTGAATGAAATAGAAACACCTGAAGGATCAAAAATTAAAATTGAATATGAATCGCATAAATTTAAACCGGTGTTAAAATCAGAGTTTATGATTTATTCTAGTTCTTTTTATGATATTCAAAATTTGACAGGAAATAGGTATAAAATTACATCTAGGAAAGAAGACTTTAAATTAGATGAAATCAATATTTCTTTTCGAAAGGGCGATGAATTAACTATTGAGGAAAAACAATGGGAAACCCTAAATGGAGTAGGTAGGCTTAATACGTGCACTAAAAAAACAAAAGTTGTTGTTGATCAAGTGGTCAATCCTCGTGAGATAATAGTAAGCGCAAAGGATGATATAAAGTGTAAAGCTGCATTTTCAGGGACAACACCAATATCTACAATTAATCTATATTACATAGTTAAAAATCCACTAACCTTAGGAGGCATTAGGGTTAAAAGAATTTCTACCGTAAGTGAAACAGGACGTTATAATTCTATGAAATACACTTATGGTGAGAAAGGAAATGGTATTGGTTTTATAACTTACCTGCCATATGCTCCAGAATTAGCTAAAGAATTGCCATATAGTTCCGAGTTACCACCTCCACAAATTATGTATGACTTTGTGAGAACGAGTACAGAAATAAGTTCTAATGGTAAGAATTATAAGAATATTGGTATAGAAAATGAATATTCTTTTAATGTATTAAAAGAAAAGGAAGAGGGAAAAATAAAATTTGGTAATTTTTATGAATTAATATCAAATCAAGAGTATGGTAATACAAGTTCTTTAAATCAATTACATAGTTTTAAAATTAAAGATAACCTAAATTCCATAGGTCAATTGTTAGGAGTTAAAACATTTGGTTTTAAAAATGAAACACTTAATATTTTAAAGAATACTTATTTTGATAAAAATTCAATACCAGATCAAATAGGGGTAACTCAAGAATCTTTTCAAACATATAAGAAAATATCCAGTGGGCATAATGTTAAGAAGTTGGGAATAACAACAACAAGAATAACATATCCAAGTATAATAAAATCTTCTTCTGAAGAAAAAAAAGGTCAAAGCACTATTACAGAATTTAAAGATTTAGATCCGATTACGGGAAGTGCTAGAGAAGTATATTCATATTCAAGTACTGGTGTTAAATTGAGAAAAATAGTATTAAAAGCCTACATGAAATATTCTCAAATGGGTTCCAAAGTAGATAATATTAATAATAAGAATATGCTAAGTCAAACTGCTGGAGAGTATTCTTATATACTTAAAAATAACACATGGAAGGAAGTTGGAGCAGGTATCACGACATGGAAAAGTGACTGGGCGTACCAATTAAATGATAGAAAACCTGTTAGTACTAATGATGTTTGGCGTAAGCACAAAACCTATGTTTGGAATGGAGGCGTTGATGACGAGGGAATGTACACCAATTTTACCGACTTTAATTTTGCTAAAGAAGCATCCAATACAAAATGGAAAAAAACGAGTGAAGTAACAAAGTACAATCAATTTTCACAACCCCTAGAAACAAAGGATGTGAACGGAAGTTATGTGTCTAGTAAAATGGGAGATAATTATAGCAAGGTCATCGCTACTGCTAACGCCAATTATAATGAAATGCACTACAGTGGGGCAGAGTATGTTGAAGGAAATTATTTTGATGGAGGCATAAAATCATTAGGGCATAAGCCAACAACAGATGCGCATACAGGTGACAGAATAGTACAAATAGATAGAGGGCAGCATGCTTTTGAGGTGGTAGTTCCATCAAGAGCAACGCGTAAACCGATTGAAAATCGTTTTAAAGTATCTGTTTGGGTAAAGAAAGGTCAAGAAAATAGAGTAAAAATTAAACTCAATGCAGACACTCATAACTTTACGATGGCTGAAAAAGTTATTGCGGGGAACTGGGTTATGTTAACAGGTTACATTACTTTACCTTCTACTTCTAATGTAAACAATACAGTTGCTATAACCAGTACGAATGGAATCGTTCAATTGGATGATTTTAGGTTGCACCCGGCAGTATCAAGCATGACCAGTTATGTATATAATAAATGGGATGAAGTTAGTTACATTATAGGAGCCAATGGGTTGGCTACCAAATATATTTATGATGATGCGGGCCGTTTAAAAGAAACCTGGGTTGAGGTTGTTGATAATCCAGCAGCAGGCATTAAAGGAGGTTTTAAAAGAGTAACTACCCATGGGTATAATTATAAAAGAAATAACTAAGCTATGATAAAAATGAATTTTTTAGGAAAACTTTTAATTGTATTGTTGTTGTTTATCGTAAAGTTGGGAGTTGCTCAAGTAACTCCTATCAAAAAGCAACAGTTTGAAAATAGCTTGTTAATATCACCGGAATCATCTAAAATAAATAATTTGCTTGATCCTTCGAATCGTGTAAATAACAAACATAATTTTTCTCCAGGGATTAAGATGTGTAATACTATGGCAAGTGTTGAAAAAAATGAAATCATAGAGTTACCGAAAGAGAAAAGTGAATATAGGTTTACTATTGAAAGTTATTGTGAACCATTTCTAAGGCCTATAACAATAAGGCATGTAACAATAAACTGTAACGGGTCAGAAATTATTTCTGACCCAACAGAAGCCTATATTAATAACGAAGACCTATTGACAGGAATACTTACTGATGAAGAAATGAGGGTAGCGGGTATCACGTATACTTCTACTACTAATAAATATGTAAAAGATCCTCATCAACCTAATATTTTTTCAACAAACCCGTTTCCAGGCAATTCAGAAGTTATTTATAAAACTACAGTAGTTTTAACTTTAGAAAACAATGTCAATAAACCCGAAAGATCCTTTCAGGTTTTTATATCAGGAGCAAATGGTCTTTCAATATCAAATTATCATGCTAAACCAGAAGCCTACGTATTGTTTGATTCCTTTATTATTAAGCAAAAAGGAAGTCCTAATTATCAGTATTATTTTAAAGACAGTGATGGAGATGGTTTTGGAGACTGTGAAGAAGAACCACAAATAAGCAATCGTCCTGTGCGAGGCAAAGTAACCAATAATTTAGACAAATGTCCTTCTGAATTTAGCAAAGGAAATAATGGTTGTTTGGAAACGAAGGAAGTACGCAATTATACAACTGAAAAGGGGTATGATATTAAGGGTAAATTGATAGGAAGCTCTAAAAAATATTTTAACGATTTAGGAAAGCTTGAGCAGTCACAAAATTATGATACCAAAGAAAAAAGAATTTTTGCTTCTCATGTAATTTACGATTCGCAAGGAAGACCAGCTTTACAAACTATGGGAGCGCCTTTAACTGATAAAAACCAAACAGAGGGTTTTAAGTTTGTTGAGAAACTAATTAAAAAAGAAAACGGAACCGTTTTAACAAGTAACGATCTTGAACGTTTAAGTATTGAAAATTCTCCTAAAATACAACGTTCTTCTCGTTTAGGAAAGTACTATTATAACAATGCGGAAGAGACTTTGCAAGATAACACTGAACGCCCATATACCAGATCAGTATATAGTACTTTAAACCCAGGAGCTGTGAAGCAGACTGTAGGAGGGAATAAAATGAATGGTACATGGAAGCAAGGTTATAGTTTTACAATGCCAGCAGCACAAGAAATGTATTATGCCCTTGGGTATAATGCTTTTCCTTCAAAACCAGCCGTGGCAACAACTTATTCAGGAATCAGCGCTACGCTTAATGATTCTTCCAAAAAAATTGCTTGGTTAAAGGCTTCAAAAACTGTGGTTCAAGATGTTTCTGGAACAAGAGAATCTGTGGTATTTACCGATGCTGATGGTAAAACTTTAGGAGCAGCCCGATCAGGAGGTACACCATACAATGTGCTATCACTAATTGGAGAACAGAAGTTTATTGACATTCATATACCAGTAGGTTGCGAAAATACAGCTCGCTTTTTAGGGGGGGCAGTAAATTATGAAGTGTATGATTTAAAAGAGGAAAAATTAATAACTCCTACACCAAATACCTTATCAAGTGGTTTTTACCGTATAGAATATGTTGGGAGAACCAAACTTTCAAAAGAGCATCAGTTAACTTTTATAGACATTAGAGATAAAAAAATTCAACCCGTAAAAAATGCCGCTGCAGGTATTCGTTATCAAGTAAATTATCATAGCTTTAGTTTAAACGAGTATAATGATGCGGGACAACTAGTGACTACTTTACAACCGCTAGGCTTTAACAATAGTAGTTTTAACCAATTAAATGCTACTGTAAATCACAATTCAAAATTAAAAAGTTATTTCAAATACAACAGTCTTGGGCAGTTAATACATACCAGTAGTCCTGATGAAGGCCATGCATGGTTTGTATATCGAAATGATGGGCAAATACGTTTTTCAGTAAATAGCAAACAATGGAAAGCAAAAGAATTGTCATTTACCCAATACGATGATCTTGCACGCCCGAAAGAAAGTGGCGTATACAAAGACAATGCTTTAGCTTATTTAAAATCGTTTGTAGGTATGGACAATCTAAATATGCAAACAGACCCTTTTAAACCAACGATTAAAAATGTATTAGAGGTAAAAGATGGCGATATTCCGACGACAAGACGAGAAGAGCAACACTTTACAGAATATGATTATTTAAGTACAGTAAGTCAAAATAAATTAAATGGTTTAGTCAGTACAGCTTACAGAACGCCAACATTCCTTTCAGGGAATGTAGCCAAAACGTACAATAAAGATACTTCTGGAACCAATATATCAGAAACGTATTATAGTTATGATGTTCATGGTCGTGTTACGTGGATTGTTCAAAATTTAAAAGATTTAGGCGTTAAAACCATTGATTATGAGTACGACCCTATAACAAGTCAGGTAGCTAAAGTATATTACCAGAAAGGAAAAGCTGACCAGTTTATCCATCAATATACTTATGATTCGGACGATCAAAGTTTGGTAAAAGTAGCAACTTCTACCAACGACTCAAATTATACAACACATGCTGAGTATAGTTATTACAATACTACAGGGGCTTTAAAAAGAACGACTATTGCAGGAGGCATTCAAGAGATAGACTATGTATACAATTTGGCAGGACAGCTAAAATCAATCAATCATCCGAGTTTAGCAAAGGATCCCAATATTAATCCGCATGGAAGAGATTTGTTTGGATTAACTTTAGATTATTACAACCAAGATTACAAAAGAAATAGTAACTTTACGTTCAATGATCAGTTAACTGTGGAAAATCAATATTCAGGAAATATCAAAGCCATGACATGGAATAGCAAGCAAAATAAAGCTGAGCAACATGATCCTGTATTGTATGAATATGAGTATGATGAGCGTAATTTTTTAAAGAAAGCAAATTTTAATGGACTTAATGCAGAGCAAAGAAGTTATCCGTCAACTATCGTTTTGGCTGAAGATCTTTTTGTAACAAAGCATGCAAAAGCTACAAACGCCATAACACTCAAACCTGGTTTTCATGTATTAGGTACAAAATCAGTTACTTTTTCTGCAAAAATTGTTGCTGACAATGCAAACGGGCAATACCAATCAGAAGATTATGATGTGAGTAATTTGAGGTATGATGCTAATGGAAATATCGAGTCTTTAAAAAGGAATAAAAATACCGAACAAGACTCCAATTTAATGGATAACTTAATTTATCATTATAAGGCAGACAAACCCAATCAATTAAAAAGAGTTGAAGATAGGGTAGTAACGGATACCCATGCGAACGATATCAAAACACAAACTACAACTGATAACTATAAATATAACAGTATTGGACAGTTAACTGATAATATTGATGAGCATGTAAGGTATGAATACAATGCCAGTGGTTTGGTTACCAAAGTTTTTTATAACAACAAATTACGCGTGCATTTTTATTATAACGACAAAGGTTTTAGAACCAAAAAACTAAGTTATAAAAATGACGGGACTAAGGATAAAACAACCGATTATGTTTTAGATGCTTCAGGATCTGTAATGGCAATATATGAAGATCAGCAACTAAAAGAGCTACCTATTTATGGAGCCTCACGTTTGGGAATGTATAACAAAGCATCAGGAACCAGTGTTTATCAATTAACCGACCATTTAGGAAATGTACGAGCAGTAATTGCAAAAAATGGAAATCAAGCAATTGCTACAACAACAACAGATTACTATCCTGGCGGGATGGCGATGCCTAACAGGAAAATCGTAAATGGTGAGCCATACAGATATGGTTATCAGGGTGAATATGCAGAAACTGATCCAGAGACTGGAAAACCTGCGTTCCAATTACGTTTATACGACCAACGTATTAATAGATGGTTAACGGTCGACCCTTATGGACAGTATCCTTCTCCGTATATGTCAATGGGGAATAGTTGGAATAATAAAGTTGATCCTGATGGAGGTTGTACGAAAGGTGATCCATGTTATGAGTTAGATGAAGTTGTTATTACAGGAAAAGGCGGAGGAGGGTTACAACCTAGTGGAATTGCTGATTTTGGAACTTTAAATTACTTTTCAGCGTCTTTAACTTGGGCTTGGGCTGTTAGAGATTTTGAATATAGACCAAATGTAAGAGCATTAGAGCAGTATCGTTATGCAGATAGAGCAACTCGAACAGCTGCAAGTAGGCAAAGAAATGCCTATACTGAAGCTGCTAGAAATAAACTTACACCAGAATTAAAAGCATTTTCTAAAGTTAAAAAAGGAAACTTCAAAGTTAATCCTGATGGTTCTTTTTGGAAACCCAATAAGGGAGTAATGAGAACAGCTAGAGTCGGAGGAGCTTTAGGTGTTGCTGGATTAGCCTATGGAGGATATCAATCTTATGAATATATAAATAATGCTAATAATAAAACTCATGCAGCTGTACATGAAGCTTCTAGTTGGGCAGGTTCATTAGGAGGTGGTTATGCAGGTGCTTTGGCAGGAGTAAAAATGGGAGCTGTTATAGGTTCGTTTTTTGGTCCAGTTGTTGGTAGTGCAATAGGAAGTGTAGTTGGAGGAATAGTAGGGGGTGCTTATGGAAGTTATTATGGAGGGCAAGCAGGAAGTAATTTTGCTAGAAAACAAGGTTATTCAGGTTATTAATTGATTATGTGGTTTAAAAATTTAATAATAAGAAGAAAAATACATGTTTTTTTAAAAGAGAGGTTGAAATCAAAATTTTTACCTTTTAAAAAAGGCTTTGTTTTTTTATTTCAAAATTTAGCAAAAAATGGTTTTTCGATTTTTG
Organism: Tenacibaculum profundi; assembly: GCF_057162725.1. Lineage (NCBI taxonomy): Bacteria > Pseudomonadati > Bacteroidota > Flavobacteriia > Flavobacteriales > Flavobacteriaceae > Tenacibaculum > Tenacibaculum profundi. The sequence goes on along the minus strand of NZ_CM169894.1, from coordinate 932,647 downwards.
GCATTAGAGAATTTTATGATATTGCTATGATACCATATACTGAAGATGGGTTTGATAAAGTTTGTGAAATTTTACAGAAAAGAGCTCCTTTTAACATAAAAGAATCTAAAGAGTTTAATATAGAAAACGATTATATCAATGTTTCAGCTTTTAAACAAAATAGGGAATTGTTTTTTTTAGTAGATAATTCTGCTGTAACAGATATATTACTAAATGATAAATTTAAGATTATAAAAACAGATGAAGAGTATTTTAATAGCTTTGAAAAAAAAGAGAATATTTTTAAATAGGAATAATATGTATAAGTTTAGTGTGCTGTTTTTTTTGTTAATACATTTAACAGGTTGTTCACAGGAAAAGTTAATAGATTATAAAAGTACTCAAGATGGCTTTTCTTTTTCATATGATGACTCATGGGAGAAAAAAATAATACGAAGTCGTTCTGTTTTTTTAACTAAAGGAGATGAAAAAGATGGGACTAATTTTAGGAATAATTTAAATGTAATTGTTCAAGATTTATCTCAAAACCTAATGAGTTTAGAGGATTACCACAATCTTACATTACAGCAAATGCAACAGGCTCTTGGAGAAAATACAGTTACAAGTGATAAAGATGTTACAATAGGAGGTGTTAACGCCAAAGAGCTTATTTACACAATCCCAAAAGATATAAGTAAGGGAAATTTTTTAGAACTTAAATTAAAGCAGGTATATTTAATAAAAAATAGTAAAGCATATTTAATTACATACACAGCAAAATCTAAAGACTTTGCGAAATATTTAAAGTCGGCTAACTTCTTTTTTACAACTTTTAAACTATTGTAGATTAAGCCAACTTATCCTGCAAGGTATTATCCCCTGTTAGCGCTCGTTTGTAACGAGTGCCGAGTAAGAGTAAGCAAACCATAAATAAAAAAGCTACTTTACATTATTTTGTGAGGTAGTTTTTTGGTTAATAAAAAAATAAGAATAAAATAAAAATGGCTACCAATTCAAATGGTAACCTGCAACAAGCAATGGATAAAATGAATTAGAAAAAAATGGATGACTTTGGAATTAATTATGTCGGCTTAACAATTAGATATCTATATATAAAGTATTTTTTAAAAAGAACTGTAAATTATAAAGAGTTATATAAAAAAACAAAGTATGGAAAGAATTTAAGATATATTAAAACATCAAATCATAATTTAGGAGTAATAACTTCTATTGTTTTAGCTATTTTAATTTTGTTAATTTATAAGGTAGCTCAATACATTAACATTTAGCGTTAGCCTAATAGCAAGTTTTTTTAAGAAAAATAATTAAAAACGAAAAGATAAAAGCCATTTGCAATGGTTAACAAAAAGCATCAATAGGTACAATAATGGAACTTTTTTGTATTTTAGTTTTGTTATGAGTAAAGGAACAACAAGTTACAGGAGTTTTAAAAAATAGTTTTTTTGAATATTAAAATACGTGTAAATGGAATCATCGAAAATAGAGAGAATATCAGCAGTATTTTTTGTTATCGCTATGTTTGGGTTTATAGGCTATCATTCTGTAACAAAAAGTAAAGACTTATTAGAGAACGGTGTTGTTACTGAGGGGGAAATTGTTGATGGTTATTATTCTGGAGGTAAATTTTATATTAAGTATATTTTTTTTGTTGGAGAAAAGAGGTTTGAAAGTGAGAGGAGAGTTGCGGTTTTCAAATGTGACGATGGAAGTACATCTTGTATAGGTAAAAAGGTGAAGGTTTTTTACTCCGAGAAAAATCCAAAAAATTCAGATATTAATTTAGGAAAATATAATAAATATAAAAGGGGTAAAAGATTATATGAGTTTTTTGAAGACTCTCCAAGCACTCGATAGTACGGACTTGTCCCCGCGCTAGTGCTCGTTTGTAGCGAGTTCATAACAAAGAAGGTTTATATTTTGTAAGTTTTGCCACGATAAATTGGATAGATGTATTTATAAGACAGGTGTATTTTGATGTTTTAGCAGAAAGCGTAAGTTATTGCAGAAAAGAAAAAGGACTAGAATTATGTAGTTGGGTAATAATGAGTAATCATATTCATTTGGTAGCAAGGGCAAAAGAAGGTTACAAAATGACAGCTATACTAAGAGATATGAAAAAGTTTACAAGTAAAAGAATAGTAAAAGAAATAAAAGAAAGTTCGGAAAGTAGAAGAGACTGGTTGTTGCTAGTTATGAAAAATGCAGCAGCACAAAACAGTAAACAGCAAAACTATCAGTTATGGCGTAATGATAACCATCCTATTATTTTATATTCGAATGCTGTTATTAAACAAAAGGTGTATTATATACATCAAAATCCAGTAGTATCAGGATTGGTTTTTAAAGCTGAAGATTACGTATATAGTAGTGCTGTAGATTATTCAGGAGAAAGAGGTTTACTACCTATAACTTTAGTAAATAATTAGATTATTGTTGTGTTTCTTAAAAGTTGGGTAGATAGTATTAGAGTTCATTTAATAAATCATAAAAATCTAAATATTAAAATAGAATAATGAATATTTTAGAAGTTATTTTTATAGCAATTTCAAAACTTTATATAAAAAGATCAGGTAAAAACGAAGATTGGTTTTACTTACCTCTCCTTATTATTTCTTTTATTATTGGTTTAGATATTTATGTAATTACATCCTGCTAGCGCTCGTTTGTAACGAGTGCCGTCAACGATAATAACAAGAAACTATACTATAAAAGTGTAGTTTTTTGTATTTTAGATTTATGAGTAGAAAGTATAAATTTCATAACAAAGCAGGTTTATATTTTGTAAGTTTTGCTACGATAAATTGGATAGATGTATTTACAAGACAGGTGTATTTTGATGTTTTAACAGAAAGCGTTAGTTATTGCAGAAAAGAAAAAGGACTAGAATTGTATTGTTATTGCTTTATGCCTAGTCACGTTCATTTTATATTCAGAAGTGTTAATGAACAACCTATGGAGTTATTAAGAAGTTTTAAACGACATACATCAAAAAAAGTTATAGAAGCTATTGAGAATAACCCACAAGAAAGTAGAAAAGAATGGTTGTTATGGATGTTTGAGCGAGCAGGAAAGAAACAAGGAAATATTACAAAACATCAATTTTGGCAACATCATAACAAATCAATAGAGTTATGGAGCGAAAAAGTAATCAAACAGAAAATAGATTATATTCATAATAATCCAATAGAAAGCGGTTTTGTAACCAATGCAGTAGATTGGAAATATTCCAGTGCAAGAAATTTTCAAGATGACATTACTATTATAGAAATAGATGAAGTTGGGTTTTTAGAATAGTTCTTTGTCTTTATAAGATAGATTGTATTTTAAGTTTAGCAATAAAGCCCTTCGCACGAGGCTACCGTACTGCCAGTTCCGTTATATAGAAGATCCTTTCGTGTGGTGAATAAGAGCAAGCAAAACAATAAATTAAAAAAAGCTATTTTACATTAGGTTGTAAGGTCGTTTTTAGTAATAAAGTTGGGTAGTTTCAGGTTTTTCTTTTCACAAGTATTTTCATCAAAAATAAACTCGTTACATGATAGTACTACCCATTATTGTCTATGGAAAGCAAGTTACGAGTGATATAAAATTAGCAATATAAAAAAACAAAGAACAACCTAATACTAAGTGTCCTTTGTTTATGTAATAATTGTGAAACGTATAGGGTTTATTTACCCCAGAAATTATCTTCAACAACTTGATCATCAGAGAATAGCCATACTTCGGTAACTTTCCCATCAACAACTTTGAATAAGTCAATACCAGCCATATCAATTTTTCTGTTTTCAATTTCTCCACTAAAACGAACAGGCATAACAACTAAGTCATTATTTTCCATTATATTACCATTGGGTTTTAAGGCAAATGTACCCTTGGAGATATCCATCATTTGAGAAAACATTTCACCAACTCCATTGGGACCATTTTTGGTTCCTGAGAATTTATTGCTTCCTGGTTGGTGCCATTTAATTTCATTACTAAAATATGAAAAAGCTGTTGGTATATCTCCTTTTCCAAGGGCTTCTGCGTATGCTATAACTACTTCTTTTGGTGTCATTTTACTATTTGTTTTTTTAATTTTTAAATTATTTTTGTGTTGAGCTTGTGTAACTGCTAGTCCAGTAAATACGCACAAGACTCCAACAATTAATGATTTTATTTGCATGTAATTTATTTATTATTCTAAAATCTTGTACAAAGATAAGTTTTTACTTACTTTTGTACAAGTACTTACTTTTTTGTGTAGTACTTACTTTTTTGTTTAAAATGTTGATTATAAAGGGAAATGAGTCAAAAAAAAATTATGCAATCAGATGAAAATTGTCCTGTAAGAAAGTCTTTAGGCATACTCAATGGCAAATGGACATTGCTAATATTGTTTCAAATTAACGAGCGAAACATACGGTATGGTGAATTAAAAAGAAGCATACCAGGAATTAGCGAAAAAATGTTAATTCAATCATTAAAATCGTTGGTAGAAAATAAACTTGTATCTAAAAAATCGTATCCTGAAATCCCTCCAAAAGTTGAGTATAGTTTAACAAAAATAGGTTTGAAAACGTTACCAATTATTGACAAGTTGGCTCAATTTGGATTAGAAAATTTAAAATAGCCTACCTAGTAGGTAAAACTACATCGTTTGAGTCTATGAAAATAGGAGAAACAAAATGGTATAGAAAAGACTGTCAATAAAGACAGTCTTTTCATTTGTGGGTTCAACTAGAACTATGTATTACTCGTTCTAGAAACTATTTGGTCGTAAAATAAAATGCATCTTACACTCAAATTAATTTTTTTATTTTGCAACAAGTAAAAGTTTTATATTATGAAGATTAAAGATTTCGGTTTAGAGCGTTATTTTGCCCAACATGAGTTTACAGCTAAGTATTTGCTGTCTAGTTCTGACTGTGATGCCTATGAATTAAACTATCTTCTAGAAAATGCTTCTGAAGAAGATTTAACTATGTGGAATAATTTAAAACTAGGCTATACCGAAAGTCAAGGAAACCCCATATTAAGGGAAGTAATACTTACTCACTATAAAACGAACAATATTAATAATGTAGTGGTAGCAACTCCGGGTGAATTAAGTTTTATGAGTATGAATGTATTGTTGGATGCAAAAGATCATGCCATAACTGTTTATCCTTGTTATCAATCATTGTATGAAGTTGCGAATTCAATTGGATGTGAACTTTCTTTTTGGAAACCTAGCGAGGATGACTGGATATTTGACACCAATGAATTAGAAAAATTAGTTCGTAAAAATACCAAACTTATTATTTTAAACTTTCCACACAATCCTACGGGGAGTTATTTGACAAAAAAGCAATTAGATACTATTATAGCCATCGCTAGAAAGCACGATTTATATATTTTTTCTGACGAAATGTATCATAAATTAATAATTGATGCTACAGAGGAGCTACCACCGATTTGTGATGGTTATGAAAAAGGAATAAGCCTTTGGGGTACCTCTAAAACTTTTGGACTGGCAGGTTTGAGAACGGGTTGGTTGGTCAGTAAAGACCATGAGTTTCTTAAAAAGGTTTTAGCGTTTAAAGATTACTTGAGTATTTGCAGCAGTGCACCAAGTGAAATTTTATCGATAATTGCTTTGAATAACATCAATTTATTTTTAGATCAAAATATCAAAAAAATAAAAAATAATATTTCAATTTTTAAAGAGTTTTCTAAAAAGCAAGGTATAATTTCAAATTTTATACCTCCAAAGGCTGGTTCAACAGCATTTGTTCGTTTAAATATTGCCTGCTCGGCTTTAGAATTTAGTGACCAACTAGTAAAGAAAACTGGGATTATGACACTGCCAGCAGAAACATTTGAGTACCAAGGGAAATATATTAGAATAGGGTTTGGGAGAGCTGGACTTTCTGAAGCATTGGAGGTATTTACTACCTATTTAGAAAAAGATAAATGCTAGTTAAATACTCACAAAAATTTTTGAAGAATATTCGGATACATCAATTACTGTTGTAAAATAGCATATGAATACATATCATACATTACGTAGAAAGTAGTATTGATGGGTATTACTAAGAGGTTAAATATTGTTAAATTTGTGAATAAAACGAATATGCAGTTTACTCAAAATATTAAAGTAGCTGTTGATGCTGTAGTGTACGGTTACTCTAATAATAAGCTACAAATACTACTAATTCAGCAGAAGTTTGGCATTGAAAAGAATAAATGGGCACTTCCTGGAGGGTTTGTTAAAGATAATGAAACGCTAGATCAAGCTGTAATAAGAGAATTAAAAGAAGAAACGGGAGTAGAGGTTAATTATCTTGAACAATTATATAGCTTTGGTGAAATTGATAGAGATAAAAGAGAACGAGTTATTTCAATAGCTTATTTAGCATTGATAAATCCAGAAAATGTTATTTTAAAGGCTGCTACAGATGCGAAAGATGCAAAGTGGTTTGATGTACATACAATACCAGATTTAGCATTTGATCATAATGAAATAGTGAAAACAGGGATGACACGACTTCAGAATAAAATAAATTACCAACCTATTGGTTTCGAGTTGCTAAATAAAGAGTTTCCTTTTTCGGAAATAGAAAATTTATACCAAACTTTGTTAAATAAGAAAATAGATAGAAGAAATTTTAGAAAAAAAATAATGAGTTTCGGAATTTTAGAAGATACTGGAAAAATATATAAACCTTCTAATGGACGTCCAGCTAAAATGTTTAGATTCAATCACGCAAAATATAAAGAGTTTGAGAGTAAAGGATTTCATTTTGAGATTAGATTTGCTTAAAAACATTTTTTAGTTATTACAAAAAAAACTAACTTTGTGTAAAATATACACAATATGGTTTTAAATTTAGATACAGGTTTTAAGCCTTATCCCCATCAGCAAGAAATTGAATTTGACTTTTTTATATTTTCAGGAGGGGAGCCCCATATTAAAATTACATCCAACCTTTCTTCTGTTAAAGAAGTTAATATTAACCATCGCATTCAATCCTTTAATGACTTAGGAGTGTTATTTTTAGCGGTAAATGCTTTAAAAAATATGGGTATTGAGAAAATGAACCTGTTTTTACCGTATTTTCCAGGAGCTAGGCAAGATCGATTGATGGTTGAAGGGGAAGCATTGTCGGTAAAGGTGTATGCAGCATTATTAAATAGTCAAAATTTTAATACAGTAAAAATATACGACCCACATTCGGAAGTAACTCCGGCTTTATTAAATAATTGCAAAGTTATAGACAACCACAAATTTATAGAGCAAATTACAAAGGAGCTTTCAAATGACTTATTACTAATTTCACCAGATGGAGGAGCACTAAAGAAAATATACAAAGTAGCGTCATATTTAAAATCGTATGCGGTTGTTGAATGTTCTAAATCTAGAGATGTTAAAACAGGAAAATTAGACGGTTTTAAAGTGTATTCTGATGATTTAGAAGGGAAAGATTGCTTAATTGTAGATGACATTTGTGATGGTGGTGGTACATTTTTAGGGCTAGCTAAAGAGTTAAAAGCAAAAAACGCAGGAAAATTATATTTAGCTGTAAGTCACGGTATTTTCAGCAAAGGTTTTGATTCTTTAGAAAAATATTTTGACCGTATTTATACCACAGATTCTTTTAAAACGATCAATGGAGAAACAAGGGTCACACAAATAAAATTATCTAATGGACTATTATCTTAATAATACTCACTCTTATAATCGACTTAAAGAAGAATATTTTAAATATAAAAGTTTAACTATTGCTTTTGATTTTGATGATACTGTTTATGATTTTCATAAAAAAGGAAGGGAATATAACCATGTAATTTTACTCTTAAGAGAACTAAAAGCGATTGGTTGTTATTTGATCTGTTGGACAGGCCAACAAAATTTAGCATTTGTTGAAAATTATTTAAACGAATATAAAATCCCTTTTGATACCATTAACGATAATCCTCCTTATTATAAATCAAATAGTAGAAAAATATATGCCAATGCATACCTAGATGATAGAGCTGGTTTAAAACAAGTGTATAATCAATTATCTAAATTAATAAACGAATTAAAACAATAAACGATGAACCCTTTATTATATACCGACGGTTATAAAGTAGATCACAGAAGACAGTATCCTGAAGGTACTACTTTAGTATATTCAAATTGGACACCAAGAAAAAGTAGAATTAGTGGAATTGATAAAGTTGTATTTTTTGGCTTACAATACTTTATTAAAAAATATATTATTCAAGATTTTCAAAACAATTTCTTCAATCAACCAAAAGAGCAAGTTTGTAAAAAATATAGTAGAAGAATAAATAATTATTTAGGCGAAAATGCTGTTGGGGTAAAGCATATAGAAGCTTTACATGATTTAGGATACATACCTATGGTTATAAAAGCTTTACCAGAGGGGGCTTCAGTACCTATAAGAGTGCCTATGTTTACGATGTATAATACGTTACCTGATTTTTTTTGGTTAACCAATTATTTTGAAACATTATTGTCTACAACCGTTTGGATGCCTTGTAATTCCGCAACCGTAGCTAAAGAATATCGAAAAATATTAGATCAATATGCAAAAGAAACATCATCAATGCCTGAATTTGTAGATTGGCAAGGTCATGATTTCTCAATGAGAGGGATGGCTGGTTTAGAGGCAGCTATGATGAGTTCGGCAGGGCACTTATTAAGCTTTACAGGGACAGATACCATTCCATCAATAGATTTTTTTGAAGAGTATTATAATGCGAATTCAGATAAAGAACTTATCGGAGGGTCTGTAGCTGCTACGGAACATTCGGTGATGTGTATGGGAACCAATAGCGGAGAAGAAGAAACATTTAAGCGTTTAATTACAGAAGTGTATCCAAAGGGAGTGGTTTCTGTAGTTTCAGATACTTGGGACTTATGGAAAGTTCTCACAGAATATTTACCAAATTTGAAAGAAGAAGTTTTGGCACGTGATGGTAAATTGGTTATTAGACCCGATAGCGGAGATCCGGTTGATATTATTTGTGGAAATACCCATGGTAAAACTTCAGAAGAAACGAAAGGAGTAGTAGAGCTTCTTTGGGAAACTTTTGGCGGTAGCATTAATAAAAAGGGGTATAAAGAACTTACTTCTCATATTGGAGCGATTTATGGCGATAGTATTACGTTGGATAGAGCGAAACAGATTTGCGAGCGCTTAAAAGAGAAAGGATTTGCTTCGACTAATGTAGTTCTTGGAATAGGTTCTTTTACCTATCAATATAATACAAGAGATACTTTTGGGTTTGCCATGAAAGCTACTTATGGAGAGGTAAATGGCAATGGTCGTGAAATATTTAAAGATCCAATAACTGATGATGGTACAAAAAAATCAGCAAAAGGACTTCTTAAAATAACATTTGAAGATGGAGCGTACAAGTTGCATGATCAGGTAAGCTGGGAGGAAGAAAAAAAGGGTGAATTGAAAGAAGTTTTTAAAAATGGAAAATTATTGAAAGACATAACTTTGAAAGAAATTCGGTCTCAAATTCGTAGAAATACTTTGCAAGAAATTGAAAGTTAGTTATTATTCGCAGAAGATTTAAACGCAATAATTCTTTTTAAAAAACACCTTTTAAGGTGTTTTTTAAATGTTTAAGCATACAATTATACTTAATATTTGAAATTACAGTAAAGAAAAAGAAAGAATTTTATTTAGATAAAGAAAAAAAGTAAGTTACAACTGAAACTGATGCCTTTTATTATGCTGAAATAAATAGAGTAAAGAAATTTTTATTGTGGTAATTTAAAATATAAAATGGGATCAGTAAAAAAAATACGTATTAATAACTAGAAGGATTAGATATAGGGGAAATTTTATTAATACGTACTTGTAATTTCAGGCAATATCAAGATATTAAGTGGAGATTTAGTTATTAAAAAAGGGGTTTTAGTTATAAAAAAAAATTGGATTACTAGTGTCTAAAAAAACTAAAAAACATCGCTAACATAAAGAAAATAGGTAAACACTTCTCTTATAGAATATCAACTTAAAATAAAGGTAGCGATAGTTTCAAAATAGAATATATTTGCACACTAAATTTACGTCATGACTAAACGTTTGTAAATAAGTTAAAAACAATTATAAATTTAATAAAGATAAAATCACTATTAAAAATTTTCTTTGGGAAGAGAGTTCTTGTTTAGGCGATTGAATCTGATACTTAAAAAAACAGTATATATGAGACAGATTAAAGCAACAATAAAAATTCAATCCTACTAATTTTTTTATTTCAGCTTAAAAGAACTCGCGCACCTTTTACGCAATAAATTACATCTAAATAATAGAAGTCATAAGAAAAGTTATTTCTAGTACAGTGCGAAATTTTAATTTATATTTTCTAGTATTATGGAATTGCTTGTTTTAGCTGAAGAGAAAATGATTGAATTAATACAAGTGAAAAGGTTAAAAACTACAAAAAATCTGTGTAAAAACGTATTTAACATAAACGTTTGGTATAATCATTTATAAAATGATTACATTAATCAAATGCAAATAGAAAAAATTCATCATATTGCCATAATCTGTTCTGATTATCAAAAATCAAAACAATTTTATACAGAAATTTTGAGTTTCAATATTGAAAACGAAGTTTATAGGCAAGAAAAACAGTCATACAAACTAGATCTTTCTTTTAATGGACATTATTTGATTGAACTTTTTTCTTTTCCAAATCCACCTCAAAGATTAACAAGACCTGAAGCAACAGGATTAAGGCATATCGCTTTTGGTGTAAAAAATATTGAAAATGAAATTCAATTTTTACAATCAAGAAATGTCATAACTGAACCCATTCGCATAGACGAATATACGAATAAGAAATTCACATTCTTTTTTGATCCTGATAATTTACCAATTGAACTTTACGAATTATGATAGGTGTAAAAAAATAGAAGCCTAAAAAACAATGTTTTTAAACTTTGGTGAGTTATTGATGGTTTAGAGAATTTATTAGTACAATAGATACAAACATAGCGTAATGATTACGAAATAGAGAATAATAGTACTATTCATAAAGACAGCAACTGTTAGATAGGGGAGTAATATTTAAAGGAGCAGCTTTGTATCGATTGAATCAGACTTTGAAATTAAACAACACATACTTTTTGATCGAACTATTATTACTCATTTTAATTATATTGGAAATAGTATTTTAAAATAGAACATAAGTTTGAAGTAGATATATTATAAACGATTAAAAGGAAACTAACTTACTTTGGTTAAGTTATATGTATTTCTTGAGAATATAAACTGATTTGTTTTTTTAACAAGTTTATTGATTAAAATCAACATCCTTACGCAAGTAATGCTAAAACTGAAGATGTAATATGACTTTATATTCTAGAGATCTCTTCAAACGGTATCATAAGTGTATTTAAATATCATTTACTGTAATTTTTCGAAATGTTTTTTAGCATTAATTTATCTAAATTTTTTAAAAAAGACAGGTGCTGTTTTCCGTCATTTTAATTGTGGTAAACTTCATTTTAGACATGAAAAATAATTGGATATTGGGAAGTGTGATTATATGTGTTTATAGTGTTTTTTTAAAAAAATAATTGAGAAATGATAACAAAAGAGTTAGAAATTAATATTAATGAAACAAAACTACCAAAATGGTTTAGTTTAGTTAAAGTAAATATAAATGTCCCTCATTTTAATATTGAGCTTAAAGGACTAAATGCAATTCATTTATTTTTAAGTCAGCAAATTAGTGGCTGGGAAAAATATGAATCACTTCCTAAGAAATTATTAGATCTCAAAAATGAATTTAAATCTCTTAAGTCTGGAACAGAACATTTTTTTAAAGAGTGCCAGTACGAAAGTAACGAAAAAAGTCTTAGTAGTTATTGGACTAGTTCAATAGCTCATAAATTTAAAGGTAAAAGCTTTTTTTGTTATGATAGCCCACAAGTGAAGTTTTTATTGAAAATCAATAAAGAAAGACCCGACTTTTTTGAAGGAGCTTATCAATTTATGATAGGTTCAGATTCGATTAATATCAATAATAAAAGTAGCCTCATAGGCGCATTTTTAGCGTATGATTTTGAAGTAAAAGATTTTTTAAAATCACCTAATAAAGAGGCTAAAGAAATGGGATTCGAAAATAAGCTGATAAAGAAGCTAGAAAAATATATAGATAAAAATGAAATAGAAATAATAGAAGATATTACTAAATTCGAAAATCTTGTAAATAAAACTGAAAAACCAAAAGAGCCTGAGGAATCATCATTTGATGAATGGTTTGAAGGATTAAAAAAAGATTTTTCTGATTTTGATTCAAATTCAAAAGCAAAAATTAGTTTATTAGAAAAAACATACGAAGAATTATTAAAACTCAAGAAACCAGCTGAATATTGGAAATCTAGAGCTAGAACATTAAAAAATGAAGGATGGAGGGCAATCGATTGGCTAGTGGCTGTGGTTGTATTTACTTGCATTAATCTTTATGGCTTACTTTGGTTAACATCAGAAGGAATGCTGTTGAGTTTTGTTAAAGGTAATGCCCAAGCAATCAAATGGTCTATTATATTCGTTATTTTTATTTCTTTTGCTGCATATGGAGTTGGAGTGTTAAGTAAAGTAGCATTTAGTTCATTTCATTTGGCACGTGATGCGGAGGAGAAAGAACAATTGACATATGTTTATTTAGCTCTAATAAAAGATAAATTAGTAGATGAAAAGGATAAAAATTTTATCATACAATCGTTATTTAGCAGAGCTGATACTGGATTATTGAGAAATAACTCTAAATCAGAAATAGCTAATTATTTTTTAGGAAAAAAGCCAAAGAGGTAAAAAAATAGCTATTAATATGTGAAAATAAAAGTTATATGTATTTAAAAAATATTTAGTAAAGAGTTGATTTGTAAAGTTAAACCCGAAAAGTTAGGTAGAAAAAAAGTATTAGAAAGCGTATTTTAGTTAATATTATTAATTATCAAAAGTTTTTAGTACCATAATTCTAATATTGAAAGATAAATATTTTCTGAAATTCAAAAAGCTGTATTGTTTAAATGTTTCGAAATTAACGTAAAGTTTAAATTACGTTTAATTTAGTATTAAAAAAGTATTGAAGAAAAGGAGATATAGAACTTTTTTATACGACAGATCGTAAAAATCTAGAAATCATTTATAAATTAGTAATGATCATTGTTTTGCAAATAACTAGACAGTTAGAATTATAATCAGATGGTTCAACGGTTAATTATTTAGGATAAAAAGAACGAGAATGGGTTGAGAAAAGGATTTATAGGCTTGTAAAAGAGTTCTATTTACAGTTCAATGAGAATTTTATAAAAGATAATCCTTGGATCGATAAAAAAGTTAGAGAGTATGGAAAATTCAAATGAACAGATGAAGAGAAAGAAATAGTAAGAAAATTGAAAGATGATGATATAGAAGAATATAAGTCCTTTTTGACAAAAGAAAAAGGATCGAAGAGAGTGAGTAAGTTACCATCGTTAAGTCAAAAAACAAAAGACGCTGTCAATACTTTTATTAAAACACTTCCAGAAAACCATTTTCTAATAAGATTAGGGAAAGTATTAGTACTAAGAGAAAAGCTTCAAGAAGGAGCTATTACAGCTCAGTACGTGTATGGAGGAATGAAAACAAAAGAAGAACTGGTAATCCCGAAATATATTAAATTAGTAGGCAAAGAAAATGCTAAATTACTTAGGTTTTGGATCAATCATGAAGCTGGTGGTTGGTAAAAAGATCAATCAGAGGAAATGGGATTGCGTACTAAGCAAAGGCTCATTACAGCAGATATCGACATATTCATTGGTAGTGATAAAGAAAATCAAGTTCAGCGAGACAATGATAACAATTGAAAATCTTTAGTAGCCTACTTCCTTGAGAAGAATAAAATAAAATAGCTGTTTTTATCTAAAAAGAGAGAATGGGTAAGTCTGTAGCTTTTTATAAGCATTATATTCAAACTCCTTTTTTTTAAGGTTTAAAAAAACTGATGAACCTTTTTTATTCCTATTTTAAAAATATCAATATTGGTTTATATCGACTTATTCTATAGTATTTCTTCTGGCGGGTAATGCTCACAAGGATATCAATGGAGATGGTTATCGGGATGTTACTTCAAGTAAAAAAGTAATGAAAAAAATACTAGCTATTATGCCGAAAGAATTTGAACTAGAAATACAAAGAATATGAGATTTTGGAAATTAACCGTAATAAAGGTTTTAGTCGGTTTTATTGGTGGTTTTATCGTGTGTTTTCTTTTGGTAAAGTCAACGATTCACAAGGCGATTGATAAAGAAACGACAAAAAATGAAATAGCAATACGTAAAATAAAAAAGCCACAAGATTTGAGCGTTGTTCTTTCTCCGGAGTGCATACCAAAGCCAATAAATGAAAATGATTGCGTCGATATATCTTCATTATCTGATAGCAGGAAAAAAAGAGTATACCGTTGGTTGGAAAATTAATTTAAAGATGATGCCTTGATAAACGTACCATTTCTTCAATGAGTTTATCGGGGCTTATATTCCCTGTTAAATCTGTTATTTTCATTCCTATTAAAAAAATTTCGTGCTGATTTACATTTTCTTTGTATTTAGCTCTTAAAGCTCTTTCGTGATATTCTAGTGCTACGATTTTCAATAACCTTTTCAACTCTTTAGGTGAGAGTTTAGGTACACCTTTCTCACTGATTATTCCGTTTATTCTCTCGATATATTTATAAGGACTTCCCATACTACAAATTTAGCTTGTAATTATTGCAAACCTTGCTACAGATTTTAGCAATATTTAAAAAGCTTTATTTTATATGATTGAATCACAGTTTTTATAGGGGGTAATGTGTCTAAAAAGAAAAAGGTCTCGGAGGGAATTATGGTAGGTGAAATAAACGTTTATAGTCGTTTGTAAACGGTTGTAAACGTTTGTATTCGGATAATAAGTGTCTTTAAACTATTTAATCTATTGATTTTTAAGTGTTTTTGATTGGTCTGAATTAATGTTATATTTGCAGCGGAAATATACACAATTGTGTATATACGCTAGTTGTGCATAATGTAGATCAACATTCTCGAAAATTTAAAAAACGACTTAATTGAAAAAAGGAATTTCCATAATTGAATATTTAAAAAATGATAAAATTCAACGTTTGATTTACGGCGGAATTTTACTCTTATGGATATTTGTCGGACTGAATTTTGTAAAATATAAATATGACTCTAGCCCATTCTATTTCGATATTTTTTACGCAATAATTATTCCTACTGCTATTCTAACTTTACCAATTATTATAAATAGAAAAATATTTTGGCTGTTAGCTTTCGGATTGTCAATTTTTCACGGAATTTGGACAACATATAAAATTGTATTCAATTATTTCTGGTATTTCCATAGAGATTATATTACTAATCCAAAATGTATCTTAAAAGATATCGGAATTTCAGTTTTGCTTATTGTAGTTTCTTTTTTAGTATCTTGGATTATTTGGAAAATGAAACCTAAAAAAACTGAAGAGATTGAATAAAACACTATGCACAACAATGTATAACCGCAATTACGGCGGATTCGACTATGTCCGAATCCACTCGGAATTGCGAGCGTCAGTAATTAATCGAAAAATAGTAATTTAAAACCCGTAACTGACGGTTATACGAGACCGTTATAAGCCATAAAAGAAAACAACTTAAAAACAATTATAAATTTAAATTATTATGAAATCGCTATGAGAAATTTTTCTTCGGAAATAGAATGCTTATCCAAGCGATTCAATCTGACAATTAAAAAACAATAAAAATGAAACAGATTAAAACAACAATTAAAATTGCAGTAGTTTTATTATCATGGCAAGTAAACGCCCAATTTGATTCAAGAGGAAACTTGAATATTTTCTCTGATTTGACTAATCAACCATTTGTAACACTAGGAATAAATCAAACAGACCGTTGGAGTATTGGGATGTATGAAGCTAGTAACCCTTCTTATACCAGATCTTTATTTATTTACGAGGATCACACAGGTGTATCAGGGTCAAAAGGTGTAAGGTTTTTAATAAAACCTAATGGTAATGTGGGAATTGGAACAACAAATCCTAGTTCTCAATTAGAAATAAAATCTAAACAAACCAAGTTCTTAAAGTTTCATAGAGAAGGATTGTCTAAAAAGGGGCATATTGGTTATGGAACAGCGAATCAAGGAGGTGTTTATATTGGAACAGATGACAATACTTATAGTCTTTGGGTTCAACAAAATGGAAATGTAGGAATTGGAACAACAAGTCCTAAAGCTAAGCAACATTTATTTACTGGTAATTCAAACGGTATTAAAGACCTTTATGTCACTTCGATAATTGAAGGTATGGATGCGAGACTTCAATTAATGTCAAGTAACGCAGGTAGCAATGGTTCTTCTATTTCTCTAACAAATGAAAGTTCTTCTTGGACTTTACATCAAAAAACTGCGTCATTGGGTAATAGATTCGATATTGGCTACAGAGTTTCGACAGAGTCGGAGGATATTGCTGCAAGACAAAACATTTATTTTTCAATTTTGAAGGATGGTAATGTTGGGATAGGCACAGTTACAACTGGAAATCACAAATTAGCAGTTGAAGGCTCAATAGGAGCAAGAGAAATTAAGGTAGAAGCATTTCCAGACTGGTCTGATTTTGTTTTTTATGATGATTACCAATTACCAACCTTAACTGAAGTTGAAAACCATATCAAAGAAAAAGGACATTTAAAGGATATTCCAAGTGCTGAAGAAGTAGAAAAGAACGGATTTTATCTTGGAGAAATGGATGCTAAATTATTGCAAAAAATTGAAGAACTGACATTATACACTATTGCACAAGAAAAAGAAATTAAAGAATTGAAAAAGGAAAAGGCTAAAAATAGAAAACAAGAAGAAGAAATTGAAGAACTGAAAAAACAAAATTCTGAAATAAAAGAATTAAAAGCTTTAGTTCAGAAATTAATAAGAGATAAAAACTAAGCGTAACGGCTTATAACAGCGTATAAACCCCATTAAAACGGGGTTTATACAAACCGTTGTAGCCAATGCGAAAAAAGAAACTGTGAATGAACAAAACGATATTTGAGATTACAAAAATGGACTGTCCTTCGGAAGAAAATTTAATCCGAATGAAACTGGACGGAATTTCAAGTATTGCGAATTTGGACTTTGACATTCCAAACCGAAAATTGACCATTTTTCACAGCGGACAAATTGACCAAATCGAAAAGTCACTTATCGAACTGAATTTGGGCGGAAAGAGAATCTCGACCGAACTAACTGACCAGACCAATTTTAAAGAAAATACAAACCAAAGAAAACTACTTTGGACTGTACTCGGTATAAATTTTGTTTTTTTTCTAATCGAAATGACAACAGGAATAATCTCAAAATCAATGGGACTTGTTGCGGACAGTTTGGATATGCTTGCCGACAGTTTTGTTTATGGAATTAGTTTGTTTGCTGTTGGCGGAACTTTGACAAGAAAAAAACGAATTGCAAAACTCGCTGGATATTTTCAAATAACTCTTGCAGTAATTGGATTTATTGAAGTTTTGAGAAGATTTTTCGGAGCAGAAAAATTGCCCGAATTCTCGACAATGATAATCGTTTCTATTTTTGCACTTATTGCTAACGGAATTTGTTTGTATTTGCTACAAAAATCAAAGAGCAAAGAAGAAGCTCATATGAAAGCAAGTATGATTTTCACTTCAAATGACGTGATAATAAATTTGGGAGTGATAACAGCAGGAGTTTTAGTCAATTGGTTAAACTCGAACAAACCTGACTTGATAATCGGAACAATCGTTTTTGCTTTGGTAATTCAAGGAGCGATAAGAATATTAAAACTTGGAAAATGAAAAAAGCACTGGCTACAACAATGGCTATAAACAATTGGAGCGAAAGTGATAAAACGAAACTATAAACAAAAAATAAAGGTCGGTGTTAAACTGAAAAGTTAGGGCGTAAAATCCCCAACTGTTCATAGCCGAGACCGTTATATGCAAGCTGAACAAATGAGAATATGAAGAACTTTTTCAAAATAATTTCCAACTTATATAGTGGAAAGTTAATATTAGTTTTTTTAGCAATATTTTTAATCATCAGAATCCCATTAATACAAGTAATTCCTGATTTTTTAAAACTTGGAGAAATTGAGTCTCCTCAATCTTATATCTTAAGATTACTTTCTATAGTCATTGGGTTTTCAAGTTTTATATTAACAATTCTACTTTTAGCTTACAATACATTTTCAAAAAAAATAAAAAGAAACTCTTTTGATTTTGTATTAAATAATCCTTGGATTAAAATAACTTTTTCCCTTTTTAGTAGTTCTTTGGTTTTTATCTTTTTAGTGTTGCTAACTTTAAAAATTTCTGATAAGAATACAATAATTACTCTAGTGTATCTTTCTAGTTTTTTAGCTTTCAGTAACTTATTGATTCAATTTCCTCTATTAATATTAAGTATTAAACATTCTAACTCTTATGAGATTATAAAAAAATTAATAGATAACATTGATAAAGAGGATTTAAAAAATCTACATAATCCTCAAAGTATTAATGAGAAAAATATAATTGATATTTTAGAAAAGAATAAATTAACTCAACTTAAAGACATTGGTATAACTGCGATTAAAGAAAATGATTGGGGTTTACCACAAACTATAATAAACAGATTATATGACAAACTAGTTCTACCGTTAGACAAAGATTCGGAAAAAGAAGATTTAATAATTAATTTATCAGCCTTTAATTTTTTAGCGAGACACTTTAAAAAAGTAGCGATTGAGGAATCTGATGAAATTACAACAGGTGTACTTTTAAATAATCTTTTAAGAACTCATATACATCTAGCTAAGAAAGAGATTAGAGATATTCGAAATAATCCAATTGATGGAACAATTCAAGATTTAATTAGATTACTAATTGAAAACAACTCATACTACAATCTTCAGCCTTATCTCTTAAATAAATTAACTCATGTTATAAAAGCACATATAGATTCAGTAAACTATTCAGATGAGATTCTTTCAACTTCTGACTATCTTTTTAAACAAAAAGATTTTGATTCTAGAGACAAGATAATTTTAAATTATTGGTTTTACTTGAAGAACGAATTGCCTGATTTATTTTTTAAATCATTAGAACATTCAATTGAGAAGAATAATAAAAATGTATATGATTATTTCTTTTTGGAAACACAGACACTATTGAGTGAAATTTCAAATTCAAAACATTTAACTGAATCACAAGAAAATGACATATTTCAAGAATATTCTTATAAAACTAGAAGAATTATAGATTTTGCTATTGAGAATAATATTTATCGAAATATAGAATTCTACTCACATATTCAATTAGAAGATTGGATTATTAACAATAAAAAATATGCTTTTTCCTCTCTGTATGATATCTCATTCTTTTTAAAAAAATTGAATAACTCGAAAAACTTAAATGGAGTGCAAATTGATGAATTTTTTATGATTGCAAGAAGTTTATCGACTAAAAAAATTGATAAAAAAGTCAAACAAGATGTTATAAAATTCATTATTGAATATGGATTTGAGATTTTTGAGGATACAAAGTCCGAGGAATATGTTAAAAATGAAATTATAAGACAACTTAAATGGTTAAATGGTTATCTCGAAAGAGAAAAAGATTTAACTGATTTGAAAAAGGAATTCTATAAAAAAATTGACAATTTAAAAGCCAGCATATAACAATGTGTATAATTCATTGCTAGTAAATGCTTGCTTACGAAAATTCTCGCGGATTTTCTATTCGGTTTGTATTTGCTAAATTAGGTGCTTAAACACGCAACGAAATCATACACGAGACCGTTGGCAACCATAAAATATGAAATACGCATTACTTAACGGAAATAAAACTCATGCAAAAGAGGTGAAATCTGGAACTATCGCAAGAGATATTTGGTTTCCCGAATATGAAGTAAAGGCATGTGTAGGTAAGTATAGACAATTTTGGAAATACTCTGGTGAAAAACCACCGTTCCCTAGAGGTTATGAGCCTGAATCTGAATGGCACGCATCTTGGAAAAAACCTATCCTTGACGCAAATTGTGAAGTCATTTGCGGTGAGAATAGAGAACATCGAGCAGATATAAAAACAGATAAATATGTCATAGAAATTCAAAAAAGTTCAATGGATGGATATGATGTAATCGAGCGAAATGTTTTCTACAAAAACTTAAGCGGAAATCGATTAGTTTGGATTGTGAACATTGCAAAACCTTGGAAAGAAAAAAGAATTTTGACTGAATTAGTTATTGGAGAAAAAGATAAACGATTTGAAATAAAATGGAAACGTGCATGGTCTTGGGTTAAAGAAATTGCTAAAACTAAAGATACCTTTCTATACCTTGACTTCAATCCAAGTAGTGAGAAATTATTTTACGCTTGGAGTTTCAAAGGAGTTTTATTTGGTAAATGGGCCAATAAAAAAGAAATTTTCGAGAATTATCTAAAGGAAGTCCTTAAACCTGAATATCAAAAAGAGATTGATATAAAAGAGATATTTAAAGAAACATAGAAAATACGGCTGTCAACAATGAGTAAATTGCATAACCGCCCTGCGGGACGGCAACGCACTTTACTCGGAACGTTATCCAACATTTGAGAAAAACCTACGAAATATCTAACAAGCTTTTGAAAAAAATCATAATCGAATTTTTGATTATGGTTGTTCTAATGATTGCTGTTTTACCAATCTATTGGAGAATAAAGCATGAAATGAATTTCGTTTTTAAGCAACAGTCAGTGCTATTATTTTGTTGTGTTATTTTAGTAATGTCTGTTCCAACAATAGCTATTTTTTTAAACTATTACTTTGAGAATAGAAATATATCTTTTTCATTAGACTGGAAGACAAAGCAAGTTTCAATAAATCAAAACGGAATTACAAAGAGTTATGAAAAAGAAGACATTGAAAAATCAACTTATCATCTTGGAATTTATTACAAAAATGCAATAGATAGAGCAGGAAGACTTCCAATAATGATTTCTGATTTTGGATATTGGGAATTGGAATTTAAAAATGGAGACAAATATTACTTAACGAGTATATTACACGATTTTATTCATGACCAACCATTTTTTAAAAACACCAAATATCGTTTTAGAATGTTTACCTATGTTAACAAATCGGATTCTAAAGAAGCTGTTGAATTAAAAAGAATTAAGGGACAGTATGTTACCAAAACAAGGAAAGAACGATTAAGGGAAATTTACAAGCAAAAATCCATATCGGAATTGGAATATATTGTTGAAAACGAAAAACTCTATATGGCTAATGCAAGAAAGGTAGCTTCGGAATTAATACAAGAAAGAAAAACGTTGGGTAACAATGTTTAAAAACAATTGCTCGGTAAGTGCTTACTTCGAAAAATCTTACGGAATTTTCCAACGGTAGCTTTTATTAACTATTTTTACACGTAGCTGTTGTAAACAGTTTTTCAAAAAACGAAAAGAATCGATTGATAAATTCCCATATGACAATCTCATCCATTAATGATAACTAAAGAACCAAAAAATTGGAAAGACTTACAAAACAAAGTTAATTTAATTCTAAATGATATAGGTTTAGACTCTAATACAGAGGTTAAATTAAAAACCCCAACTTCAAAATTTGAAGTTGATGTATATGCAATTGACCCAAAAAGCGTTGATAAAATAAAATATATAATTGAATGCAAAAATTGGAATAAAAATATCCCTCAGCATGTAATTCATAGTTTCATTACTACTATGAATGCAACTGGAGGAGATATAGGTTATATAATTTCAAAAAAGGGATTTCAAAAAGGAGCTCTAGAAAGTGTAAATTATACTAATATTAGATTGTTTTCTTACATTGAATTTCAAGAACACTATTTAATGCTTTGGTATAAAAAAAGTTTTGCAAAAAGAATTTATGAAATTAGCTCTGATTTGATTTCATATACAGAACCAATAAATTCTAGAAGATTTAAATGTCAAGAAAAACTTACTAATATTAAAGCCGAAAAATTTAATCATCTACTAGATAAATATTCTGATTTTGCCACGATGTTAATTTGTATAGGCTCAAACTCTTTTGAGAGGAGATTTTCAAAAGAAAAAAATACTTTTTTTAGTATTGAGGAAATTAAAGTTATCGTTTTTGATTCGTTGAAAATCAGATTAAAATCTGAGAATTTTCAAGATTTGTTAATTGAATTGAAAGGTATAATAGAAGATAGTGTTTCTGAATTTAATATCCTGTTTGGAAAAAATATATTTACTAATCAAAACTAACTTTGTGCAATGCGGTCTATAAAAATATAGCTAATGAGTGATAAACCGAAAGGTTTGTGTATTATTAGAAAGTCTACCAAATTGTTTGTTTGGTTATATTCTGTAAAAGAAAATTAAAGATGAAATAATAAATTTTTTCCATTTATTCTATTAATAATCTTATTCCAAAAAGATGTTTTTTCAATGTCTTTACCGCATTCTTCGCATAATAAAGGAGCTTCGTCTGGTTTCATTCCATATTTAGGAGCGCAATTTTTACAAAATTCAGCCATAACTTTTATTGCCAATGTAAATAAAAATTTTTTATTTACTGAGATATGTGTTAGCTAAATTTGTTTATTATTTTCAGGTATAAAGTAGCCTCTATAAAATTTTATAGCTGCTATTAGTAGTACTGGTTAGATTTTAGTAATCTAACCAAGTGTTCTATGTAAATTGTTATATTTTAACATTTTCAATAAAAATATACCTAAAAGGTCTACATTTTTTTTTAAATATACTTTTTAGCTTTGTTGCATGAAGAAAATTAAAGTGGTTATAGCGGAGGATTTTCAATGCTATGTAGAAGGATATCTAGCGGTTTTAAACCTAATACCGAACGTTCAGGTTACCAAGATATTTAAAGACGGTCAAGAACTAATAGACTATTCGAGAAAGAATAAAAGTAAAATTGATTTTATTCTTCTTGATGTTCGAATGCCAAATTGTGATGGTGTTGATGTTTTAAAGTATTTCAAAGAAAATAAGTTGAATTTCAATATCATTATGGTGTCAGAGCATTATGATGAGTCTTTTTATGAATTGTGTCAGAAAAAATTAGGTTTAAATGGATTTATACCAAAATGTTATTTTAGTGATGTTCATTTTCAAGAGGCTATGAATTTTATTAATAATGGAGAAACTTATTTTGTTAATCGTTTTGAGCCTATGAAATATGAGGATTCTTATTTAGTTGAACGTAAAAATGATATAATACTTTCCGAAAGAGAGAAGGAGTTCATACCGCTTCTAGAAGAATATTCTTTTAATCAAATTGCTGAAAGAAAAGGAGTGAGTCTAAGTACTGTAAAAACAACTATTGCTAGAGCGAAGGAAAAGTATAATGTAAACAACAACATCGGATTAATCAAACTATTTTTTAATGTGAAACTATAACTAACTAAACCTAGTTATTATAAGGGTTTTCATATTTTTACAGGTCACAATAAGACTTATTAAAAATGAAAAAAAGACTTTTATTATTACTAGCAATCAGTTTATTTTTAGTTTCATGTACAGATAATCAAAGCGAACATGAAGAATTACTCAAAGCCCAACAATCAATTGAAAAAGAAGATGCTATACATAGAGAAGATGATGGTGACGCTTGGCCTAATAACGAAGAAAACTAGAGAGGTATTAACTATTTTTATAGTAGTTTTATGTGCTATTTTATTTTATTCTCACCAGTTTGTACCTGGATTAAAAGATGACTTAGAATACTCTGTAGCGAAGAAAAAGTTTGAAGATTTAAAAAAAGAGAATACAAATGCCTTAACTGAAATTAAAAATTCAGTTAAAGGCACACCTGTATACGATAAATATTTAGCGATAAATAAAAAAAAGAATAAAGCGTATAAAGAATGCCTTAAAATTTATAAAAGTAAAAGGGTTTATGGTTTTATTTCTTTACGACATTTTTTAGAAAGATTTGGTTTTGTGTTATGTATATTTATTTATGCTTTATACAACCTTATAAAGTCATATTTGAGAGAAAGGGGTAACATAGGAAGTAAAATTTTTCATACTTATATACTCTCAATTTGTTTTTTCTCATTCTTTTGGATCTTCCAACGATTTCAGGATTTTAATGATGTAGTCTATTATTTTATGACAATAACTTCTGCTTGTTTAGTTACGTATGCTGTTTTATTAACTACGAAGTATTATAAAGAGAGAATAAATAAAACAAGGCAACAAATGTATGAAATCTCTAAAATAGCATTGAGGAATGCGAAACCAGAAAAACAAGATGAAGTTTATAATAGAATTAAAGAAATAGCAAATGATTAATTCAAAAAAACTATTCTAGATTTCTGAATTTTAAAAAACTGAAAATGCGATACTTAATAATTAAGTGTCAAAAAATAATCCCCCTAAAAAACCAAACTAAGTCTTCATTATGCAAAAAGATAAAGTGATTGAGTTAAATCATTACGATACCCCTATTGAAAAAATAAAAATAATTTACTCTAATACAAATGATGTTGAAATAATAGTGTCAAAGATTAAGATTACTAAAGAAGTTCTTAAAAAATATTTTAAAACATTAGATATTATAATTGTAAAGGGGTATAATTTTGAAAATCGACTACCTTATTATATATATAGGAAAAAGTAACTTAATTTACTTATTTCAATGTATCTGACCAATCTTCAATTTTATAGTAACCTATTTCGCGTAAATAGTTCTTTACTGTTTTATTGTCTTTGTGATTTGTTATTGTTCTAATAAAATCAAGTGCTTTTTCTTCAAAGTTAGGTATATCATCTTTTTTATAGTCATTTAGCTTAACTAAAAACATTTTACCTATGGCCGAATGTCTTAATGAATAGATTGTATGGTCGCTTGAAAAATTAAATTTTTTCTTAACTATTTTGCTGAATCGTTTTCCCCAGTATGATCTTCTGTTTGTTTCTGTTGTTGTAGTTTTTTTACCTGATTTTGTGTTGACGGGTGTTAACCATTGGCTGGGTTCATTGTCTTTAGTAAATAAAAAATAATCCTTATTGTATTCTGAAAGATCAATTTTGTTGTAAAATTCGTTTATTAGAATCTTAGGTATCTGTTTATAATAGATTCCTGTTTTTGTTTTTGAATGAATTAACTGCTCATTAATTTTAACATCTTTGATTTGTATTCTAACGACTTCAATATTTCTAAATAGTCCGTAATATATATGTGCGCAGAAATAATAAAGCCATAGGTCATTCTCTTTTAAATATTCAAAAATATTTTGAACTTCATCTTCTGTAAAAGCTTTATTTTTTTGTGGACTAGATTTTAATACAGGTATTTTAGAAACAATGTTTTGAGTAATTACATCCTCGTTAACAAGTACAGAGAAAAAAGAAGATAAGTCTGTCCTGTTATTATTTCGATTGCTTGGGCTTGTTTTTTCTAGAATTATATTCAAATAGTTTGAAACATCTTTTTTTGTTACTGCTGATATATTTTTATTTTGAAAGCCCTTTTCTATTAAGAATTTTTTGAAGCGAATTATCCTATTTTCAAAATTGTTAAAAGAACTTTCAGCAAGTGTATTTTTTTTAATTTTTAAAACATAGTTAAAGGCTTCTTCTATTGTTAGGTTTTCTTCGTCAGATAGATTATTATCGTTGGTAGTAGGGAAGAGTCCTTCTTTCAATGCTAAAGATAAATTGTTGCGTAAAATTGTTAATATTTCAAGTCTTCCTTCTTTTGTTTTAAGACTATTTGCGTTACCTTTTATTGGGGTTTGTCTTTCCAGTAAACCTGTTTCGGGGTTTCTAAAGGAGAAATAAACATACCATTGTTTGCTTAAAGCAATTTTTTTTTGTCTTTCGGATAGCTTACTCCATTTTTTTACATCTACACCACCAGTGTAAATTTTAGGTTCAGAATATTTCTTTTTATACTTCATTTTTTCAAAATCGTATACAGAATCGTATACTTTGGACAAAAATAAGTGTTTTTTATTCATAAAAAAATGCGGTTTTAGGTACACTAAAACCGCATTTTTGCAATGTTTTTACACTTGTAGCGAAGGGGGGACTTGAACCCCCGACCTCAGGGTTATGAAGTTTGGAGTCTAGTAAAAATGGCTTGTAAATCCAATAAATACCTTGCTGTTTTTATCTTAAACCCCTGTTTTTTGTCAAAAAAGTGTACCGTTTAGTGTACTTTTATTATTGTTTATCTTCTGTTTCTTTTACGTCTGTCATCGACTATATTAAATATTTTTGCTACATCTTTCAAATGAACTTGAAAGTCATCATAATACTCGTTTAATGAGTGTAATGTTAGTATTCCGTTTTCAACATCATGCTCAGTAATCCTTTTAACTAATACTCCTTTTTCTTTATGAACGACAACAAAATCCCATTTGTTAATGTGTAACTTGCTCATCCAGTAATCTTGCCGGATATTAAGGCATAATAGGACATCCCCCTCTAAGTAACTTTCATAACTACCATCATCCATACTATCACCTTTTACTTCAAAACATAAGTATTGATCTTTATGTTCTTGATCAGCTATAAAAGGAATTTTAGACAGGCCTTCTATAAATTCATCGTCACCATATCCTGACAAATAACCAGCGTAGGCATATTGATTAACCAAAGGGACAAACATCACGTTTAATTCTGAGAAGTCTAATGGAATTGCCTCTTCATTTTTATTAGACAATATAGAGTGTAATAATTTCACTTTTGATTCTGGAATAAATTCACCTTTTTCATAATTTATTATTGTTCTTTTAGTTATTCCAATCTTTTTAGCTAGTTGTTCTTGAGTTAAACCCAGTTCTTTACGTCTTTTTTTAATTTCTGATGCATTCATAATTAGTTGTATAAAGTTTCGTTTAATGAAAAAATGAAATTAATACACTTTTATTTTTTAAAGTGAAATTATTTCACTTATATTTGAACTGTAAAACTTTTATAACAGTAAAGATAGTAGAAATTATGCAAACAAGAGTATTCAGCAGGCTTAAACAGAAAGTAGAGTGTGATACTGGCAGTGATTTAGAAACTATCGGATTTCGATCTAAAAACGGAATATATGAGATGAGTTTCTACGGAAGTGAGGAGGATGATTATAAAGTGATTGTAGAGGATTTTGGATGTATGAAAAATCAAAAGTGGTATCAATTAGAACCTACAGAAACGCAGATTATAACACTACAAAATATAATCAATAAAGAAGCTGACAATCTATATAAATTAAAGGAGCAAAAAGAACAGGAAGATCGAATAACTGAATTAGATGCTAAAGCATTGGAAGAAACAAAATCATTTATAAACGCAAACTTTTACAGAATTTATTAAAAACTATTTGAAATGGTAGAAATAGGAAAACCAATTACAGAAGAACAAAAGTCATTATTGCATAGGCTTTTAGATACTAAAGATTTAGTTGACATCTCTGCTACAGTTGATGTTAGTTACTCTACAGTGAGAAGTATCTATTACAGAACTCAAACTATTACAGAGGATAACAAAGAAGCTATTTACAAGATGATAAACAAGGCATTTGAAAAATCAGAGGATGCAATAGTTTACTTCACTAAAGCAAAGTCAGAATTAGAAGCAATGCTACCAAAAATCACTAGCTAATAAATGACTGCGGAAACAGCATATCATGTAATCCAGGCTCTACCAAAAAAAGAGATTCCTCGTCTTTACAAAATGTTAGGTATTGAAACTCCAAAAAAGGAAAAAATTACACCTAAAAAAAAAACACTTATTACAGATGCTGAAGCAACAGAATATTTATTAGGACTATTAAATCCTAAAAGATAAAAAAGAAAACCACTACTGCGAATAGTGGTAATCAAATAAACCGAAGATTAAAATTTAATAATTCAAAAATATGGAAAATACAGAAGCCTTACAAGTTCAAGTGTTACAATTAGAAGAACTTAACCCTAGAAACTTACCTGAATTTCAAGGATGGAAGGAAAAACAACAAAAACTTGTTACCGATAATCCTTTTATCAAAATCACAGACAACAAATCTTATGATGAAGCTAAAAAGCGTAGAACTGCATTAGTGACTGGTAGAACTACTATTCAAAAGCAAGATCAGTTTATAGGATCTAAAATAAAAGACTTCAGATCAAAGGTTAGTGATTTATCAAAAGAGCTTATTGCAATTAGCCTTCCTTATGAGGAAAAACAACAAAATGAGGTTAAAAGATTTGAGGAGATCAAAGCAAAAGAAAAGGCTGAAAAGGAACGACTGGAGCAAGAACGTGTTGAAAAAATAAAGCAAAGTATCTCATCTTATTATTCTGACTGGAAAAGCAAAATAGATAATCTTGAATTGAATCAAATTGATTTAGTCAAAGATGTATTTGAAAAGTCTACACTAGAGACTGACAAGTATGGCGAATACGAGTTAGACTTCCAAGAAAAAGTACAGTTGCTTAAAGGTAAACTAACTGAAAAAATCAACTACTTAAATGAAAAAGAGGAACAACGCAAAGAGCGTGAGCGATTAGATGCCGAGCGAAAAAAATTAGAGGAAGAGAAAAAAGCAGCTGAAGAAAAAGCACGTAAAGAAAGGGAGGGATTAGAAGCTGAACGCAAACGTCAAGAGGAATTACAAAAAAAACGTGATGAGGAGGCTAAACAAAAAATACTTGAGGAGGAGCAAAAATTAGCAAAAGAAAAAGCTGAAATACAGGCCGAAAAAGACAGACTGGCTAAAATTGAGGCTGATAGAATTGCTAAAGAGCAAGCTGATAAAAATGCAAAAGAGGATGCAGAACGCCAAGCAAAGTTAGAGAAAGAAAAAAAGGCTCGTGAAAAAGCAGAACAATTACGATTGGAAGCTATAAAGCCTGATAAAGAGAAAATATCAAAGTTCATTGAATCATTACAATTCACTTTAGAAACTCCTGATATAAAAGATGAAAAGCTAAAAGATTGGCTAAATCAAACTCTTATAGCACAAAGGTTATTTAAAGAGAGTATGGAATTAGAATTATCAAAATTAAGTTAAACATTAAATACAATTATTATGAGTAATGACATTAAAGAAGTAAGTGGTACTGAAGTGACTTTTATGATTCCTGACACAGAAAGTCTTGGAAAGTTAAAAAGTTTAGAACCTAAATTCAGTTTGAATTTAAAATACAAAACTGCTGATGATTGGGCGGTTTTAAAAGACAAACCTATCAGAGCATTTTATATGGGGTTAAAAGATATTCCTAACGATAAAGGGGAGCTTGTTAAATGTGGTGTATTTGTAACTGAAAAAGAATGCTTTATAAATGGCTCAATGACTTTAGTTGAAGCTGTTCAAAGTAGACCAATAAAAACTCCAGTACAAATAACCTACAGAGGTAAAAAGAACAATAAAAGTTCTGAAGGAAGTACAATGATTTTTGACACAGAAATTCTAGGGTAATGGATTTTCTAGCAGAAATAGAAAAGGATGCTAAGGGGTTGGATTTTGAATCCCTTAGCAATCTTAAATCAGAAAGCCAGGAGAAAATAAATGCTTGGTTAGAAAGTCGTAGAGGAAAGTTTACAGCTTCAGAGTTTCATAGATTAATGGGGTATGAAGATAAAGACACATTTCCTAAAGGTGCAGAAACTTACGCAATAGATAAAGCCATTGAAATACTCACAGTAAGAGATGAGGAATCATACACTAATGCTTCTATGGACTGGGGAAACTTAAATGAAAAAGATGCTGTTGAGAAATTCATGGAAGATATAGGTGTTGAAGTCTATAATTACGGTGAAAATCAAGAATTTCAAACATTAGGAGATAACATAGGATGTACACCTGATGGTTTAATCAGTACAGATGGAGGTATTGAAACAAAATGTCCGAATTCAAAAACACACTTTTCATATTTAAAGTTAAAAAATCAAGATCAGTTTAAAAAAGAATGTAAAAACTACTACTGGCAAATTCAAGGTTCAATGTATGTAACTAATAGAAAATATTGGTATTTCATTAGTTACGATCCAAGATATAAGGATGACAATAAACAATTAAAAGTCCTTAAAATCAGTCGTAATGATGAAGATATTCAAAAATTAAAAGGTCGTTTAATACAAGCTATTAAGTATAGAGACAAACAATTAAAATCTATTACCAATGTCTAATCCACGCAAAATATCAGTAAAGACATCTGTTTTGAATGGTAAAATATCTGAACACAGGCAAATTGTAAATGATGCTATACAATCATTTGAGGGAAAACAAATTAAAGTAACAGTTGAGAGGTTTTACAAGAAGCGTACTAACAAACAGAATAGGTATTACTGGGGTGTGATTATAGAACATTGGATGAATATTATTAAAACAGAATGGGGTGAAATATGGTCAAGTGATACAATGCACGAGTTTTTGAAAACGAACCTTAATTATGAAGAGTATGTAGATACTGAAACTGGAGAAATATTTTTTAACAAGCAAACTGGTAGACCTATAACGAGACCTAAAAGCACAACAGAAAACACAACAGTAGATCAAGAGAATTACCAAGAGGCATGCCGTCAATTAGCTTATAGCATGTTTAATTACACTATACCAGTACCTGAAATAGACGTAGAAGTAAAACACGAGTAAAAATGGAAACATCAATAAAAAACAGAAATGATGCTTATGTATCAATCATTGAGAGCCTTTCAAAAAAAGAGCAATTAATATTCCAGTTAATAAAGGAGAATGCACCGTGTACTTCTTGTGAAATATCTGAAAAATATTTGATCCCTATTAATGAGATAACTGGTAGAGTAACAGGACTTAAAAAAAGTTTCCTGATCGTGGAGCAAGGAAGTAAAAAAAACCGATGGACTAACAAGAATAACACCTTGTATCGAGCTGTCAAAAATATAGATGAACGCATTGATTTAATCAACGCTCATTTTGTTCAGTTAAGAGAGCAAAAAGACAATCTAGTTAATGATTACAACACTGGTTTAAGCATTTTAACTAAAGAATTAATCAAAAAGCAACTTGATAAAATTAATAAGCAAATAAACTCATTAACTAAAATTCTTGATAAAATTCAGTTAGCATAAAAATACAAACAGCCTTCTATTTAATAACATAATCCAAAAGTAATGGAACAACAAATTTTACAAACAGATAATCCAAAAGAACGAATTCAGATTCTCAAGGATACATGTGTAAAAACTGAAACTTTTACTTATCCAAAACAGCTTTCAAATGAGGAGTTAGAATTGGAAAAGCACAATTTTACACAACATGCTATTACAGTTGAAATAGCAGACAAAAAATTACAGGAGGCTAAAGAGATACACAAGTCTGAAACCAAGCCTGTAAAAGAAGAAATGAAAACTCAAATTTCTAAAATTAGATCAGGAATTGAGGAGGTAACCGAAACAGTATTCTTATTAGATGAACAAGATGAGGGCAAAATGGGGTACTACAATTCACAAGGAGTACTTGTCTATGAAAGATTGCTAATGCAAGATGAAAGGCAATTAAGAATAATAGGTAATAATTCACAAACTGGAACAAGCGATTAATTATGAAAGAAGTAAACGTACACATAAAAGAGGGTACTGAAACCCTAGAAATTCTTCAAGGTGATGCATTACCTAGATTAGAGCCTGAAAAAGTACAAATTGCAGGACTTATTAATGCTCCTTATGAGTATTTAACAAAGCGTATTGATGTTGTAGAGCAAAAGAAATGTCATGTTATTGTAAATCATTCAAGTGGTGCTTTAAATCTAGTTGTCGATGAAAAGAATGCTTATCAAGATGTTATTACTGGAGAATTAAAACCAAACCCTGACTTTATCAATTTTGGTATTAATGACGGTTCTACTAGAGACACTTTTGAGTTAGCTGACTTTATAAAGATGAATCGCTTTTTCTTCAGTGACAAAAACACTGCAATGAAACTAGTATCTGAATTAAAAAACTTTAAAGCAAAGGTTAATAAACAGATTGAAGCATCAGATAATGATAGAGGAAATACACGCCTTTTAAAAGATCAAGTAGTACAAAGTAATATCCCTGAATCATTTGATATTACTGTTCCAATTTTCAAAGGACAGCCAGCTCAAACATTTAAAGTAGAGATAAATATAAACGGTAACAGCTTTGCTTGTGCGCTTATATCTCCTGATGCTAAAGATTTAATAAATGAGGTAAAGAGCCAATTATTAAATGAACAAATAGATAAGATACGTGAAATAGCTCCTGACATAGCAATACTGGAGGTATAATACAATAATCATCAGGGGGAGAAAACCCCCTTTAAAAAGCATAGAATTAGCAATGACATCAACAGAAGGAACAGTATTACTAATAGAAAAAGTTAAGGTATCAAGAAAAAAGAAAGGGCTTCCTGATACGGAACGAATGGACTTGATCTTATTACCTGAAAATCGTGAAAAACCATGTCGATTTCAAGTACGTAGAGAGTTTTATTCACTCCTAGAGGGTATAGAACCTAAAGACAAGGTAGAGGTTTATTACATCATGGAATTGAATGAAATTGAGCGTAATGGTGAGAAAAAAAGATTTGACAATAACATACTTGAAAATATAAAAAAGGTCGTTTAAATGGATCAAAGTATTGTCATATCGCCAAGTTTTATGAAGCCTAATACCTTTTTCATTTTTAGAGAGGATGGTATTCAGGTAGAAATAAAGATAGTTGATAATACACTTTTTAGATCACACAAATTAACAGAACTAGAGTTAGAATACATCAATAATAACTTATTAAAGACTAAAAATACCAATGGCTAAAAGATTAACTAATACTGAAAAATATAATGATTCTTGGTTTGTTGATTTAGAAGCAGTAGAGAAATTACTTTTTTATTACCTGATTGACCATGTAGATAATGCAGGATTTTATGAAGTTTCACTACGACACATTCAGTTTCATTTAGGTGTTAGTAAGGATGAAATTTTAGGGGCTATCAAGGGGCTACGTAGGGGCTTGTTAGGGGCTGATTCAGACATTCAAAATGGGGATAAAATTTACTTAAAGAATTTTTTGAAGCACCAAAAAATGCTCCCTTTAAATCCCTTCAACTCCTATCATATAAACGCTTTAAGAGTGTTTGAGACGAATTTTAGATTTGTTGAAAAACACCCTTTTTTACAAAATTTAATTGTCAAAGGAACTAAAACTAAAGACAAAGAAATTATAAAAAACATTGACACAAACCTCATTAAATATCTAAAAGAAAATCAGGGGCTAACTAGCCCCATAGTAGAAGTAAAAGTAATAGTAGAAGTAGAAGAAGATGTAGAGGAAAAAGAAAAAGGTAAAATCGAAAAATCAAAAATCGAAGAAAATGTCTACCCAACATTTGATGATTTTTGGAATGAGTATGATAAAAAAGTCGGTAGTAAAGAAAAAATAAAAAAGAAGTGGAATAAACTTTCTCAAAAAACAAAAGAAGAGATTTTAGACTACATCCCAAAATACAAACAAGCACAACCTGACAAACAATACAGAAAGAACCCTGAAACATTTTTAAACAACCAATCTTGGAAAGATGAAATTATAAGCAATGGAAAACAATCAAGCAATAACACACAGTCAACAGAGCGAGAACCAAAAATTAACCGTCAAACAAGAGAAACTATCATTAGCAATAGCCAAGGTTGGGAAGTTGAGTGAGGTTGCCTTTGCTAGAAAATCTGTTGAGTTAGTAAAGATTAGAGATTTAGATAAAAAATCTATTGGTGAGGGGTTTTCAATGTTATTTACAAAGATTTCAAATCTAGCAGGTATAAAAGAGCCAATAAGCCAAATAAACAAAAGTGATATAGGCGAAATGATATTAATGAGATTTAAAGGGTTATCACTGGAGGAAATAGATTATGCTTTTAAACTTGAGAGATATGGTGTTTATGATGATAAAACTCAACATTTTCAATTGTTTGATGCAGATTATGTCAGTACAATTTTAAATAAATACAGAGACTGGTTACAAAAAACAAGATTCAACAATAATATTCCAATTACAGCAAAAAAACTGGAAGAGAAAAAGTTTACTGAAGAGGAAAAGAAAACAATTTTAGAACAGGGTGTACAAAGAATGTATGAGGAGTATAAAGAATCTAAAACCATTCCTATAGCTGTAAGCTACTTGTATGATTATTTATTTAAAAAAGGGATTATCAAGCCTACAGATCAGTACAGAGCAAAAATAAAAGAGTTAGCACTTAAAAATTTAAAACCAAAGCAGAATAATGTTATCCGTGCTCTTGATGTCTTAAAAGGAAAAAGCATGAGAAAGCCTACTAAAATTCAGATAGAAAACGAATGCAAAAGGTTGGCATTGATAGACCATTTTAAGGAATTGTTAAAAAAAGAAAAGGCTAGCAAGAAAAAGTAATGTTATCAGATCAAACAATAATTGAAGTAGTAATGAGAAAAGAAACCACTTATGCAGAATACAAAAAGATGATGAAACAAGCCAAATCAAAAGGTTGGAAGATTCAAGCATATCAAGTTGGTTTTTACTCAAACGGATTTAAAAAAGAAATATGAAGCCAATAAATGTATTATCGCTTTTTAATGGAATGAGTACCGGGCATCAGGCACTTGTAAATATTGGTATTCCTGTAGGTAATTATTACTCAAGTGAGATAAAATCTTTTGCTATTGAATTAACACAATACCATTTCCCTAAAACTATTCAACTAGGAGATGTAAATAACTGGAAAGAATGGGATATAGATTGGAGTAGTATTGATTTACTTTTAAGTGGGTCTCCTTGTAAGGATTTAAGTGGTGCCGGAAAGCGAAAAGGAATTTACGGAGATAATAGTGGCTTATTTTGGAGGTTTATCGAAATCCTTGAGCACATTAAAAAGGTTAATTCTAATATTATTTTCTTCCAGGAAAATGTTGGGAGTGCATCCAAAAAAGATATTGGAATAATGAGTAGAGCAATGGGTATTTATCCGTGTAGGATCAATTCTGAATTAGTTACAGCTCAACAAAGAGATAGATATTATTGGTCAAATATGCGAACAAGACAAACAATGTTTGATTTGGTTACAGATATACCACAACCTAAAGATAGAGGTATTTTTCTTAAAGATATTATTGAAAACGGATTTGTTGATAGAGACAAAGCAAGGGCAATTTTAGAAAGTGAAAGTAGATTAAATACTGACATGAAAAAATTATTAAGAAGATATAAAACTACTGGTTTTGGAAATGTGGTTTACTGTGTTGCACAAAGAGGAAGAGGGAATGGTAGAGGAAATTATGTTCAACAGTATGAAGTTAATAAAACACAAAAAAGCAACACAATAACTTTAGTTGATAAAGATAATTGGCTTTTCAATGGAGAAGAGATAAGGTCATTTACAAAAATTGAGTTATGTCGATTACAAGGGTTTCCAGATGATTATTTAAATATATTATCAAGAAACAAGGCAGCAAGTTTATTAGGAGATGGCTGGACTTTACCCATAATTGAACACATTTTTAAATATCTACCATTCAACCAAAATAATTCAACTTTAAAGAAAGCAATATAATGAGTACACTAATAAGTGAAGTTTACAATATGGATTGTGTTCAGAGCCTGAAACATTACCCTGACAAATATTTCGATTTAGCAATAGTTGATCCTCCTTATGGAATTGGAGTTAATAAAATGCAGTTAGGAAATGGTAAACGTAAAGTTTATAGAGGAAAAGATGATTGGGATAATTCAGCACCTGGAATAGAATATTTCACAGAATTGTTCAGAGTATCAAAAAATCAAGTTGTTTGGGGAGCTAATCATTTTATAAGCAGGATGCCATACGACACTAGTTGTTGGTTAATATGGGATAAAGGTACTGGAGAAAATGATTTTGCAGATGCTGAGTTAGCATGGACTTCATTTAAAAAACCAGTTAGGAAGTTTTTCAAGTCTTGGGTCGGATCAAATGTAAAGGAAAGAAATGAACCTGACAGAATACATCCTACTCAAAAACCAATACAATTACCAATAACATTAAAGGTATAAAAGTAAATAATTTTAGTATATTTACACTTCAGACTTCAGTGATAATTCTATCACAATTTTTCAGCCTTCAACAGATTTCAACAGCCTTCTCTAATGTAGAGAGATTTGAAGCAACATATTAAAATTTATTTTGATGCTCTAGGGTTAGACCCTTATGAAAACCGTCAAGAATGTGAACTTACAGGTTTTGTAGGCGTGGTTGATATACACCATATTCAAAGGCGTGGTATGGGCGGAAGTAAGAAATTAGATCGAATAGAAAATCTAATGGCTTTAAACCGTAAGGATCACGATTATTTAGGCGAAAAACAACACTTCAAATCAATGCTTTTTAGAAAGCACATGCATTTTTTAGAGAGGAACAATGTAAAATTTGATAAAGAGTATATGCTTAATCAGATTGCAAGATATGAGTAATCTAAAAATAGAAATACAAGGTAGAAAATCAATAATTGAGTTCAATGGTAAAACATCAGAACACAAAACAGCATTTATTAAAAAGATGACTGTTAATGATTTACTGCTGTATATAAAACAGCCTTCAATTAACAATATTTAAACTTTCAGAATGAAAAACTTAATTGAAATAAAAAACGAGAATGGAAAGCAAGTTGTTTCTGCAAGGGAACTTTACGAGTTTTTAGGGTTTGCAATACAACATTGGTCGAAATGGTATAAAAAGAATATTCTAAAAAATCCTTTTGCTTTTGAAAAAGAAGATTATACAGAACTCCCCCTAAGTGGGAGAACAAGAAACTTTGCGCTATCTATTGACTTTGCAAAGAAGCTATCAATGTTAGCTAGAACAGAACAGGGAGAAAGAGCAAGGAATTATTTTTTAGAGGTTGAACAGAAATATAATTCTACAAATAGAATTGCCGACCCAATGGAATTAGTAATCCAAATTGCTCAAAACAGTATTGATTTAAAGAAAAAGCAGGAAGTAATTGAACAAGATGTATCAGAGATTAAAGAAGAAATAAAGGTGCTTAAGGAGAAAAACGAGACAGATCCTAACTTCTTTACAATAGTAGGTTATGCATCATTATTAGGAAAGCAGATTAATTTAGAGTTTGCTAAAAAATTAGGTAAAGAGGCTTCCAAGATATGTAGGGAAAGGAATATTGAGTTATCATCGATTCCTGTCCCTCGTTTTGGAAGAGTAAAAACATATCCACAAGAAATATTGGAAACAGTATTTCTAAAGTAATTAATCAGATAGTAGGGCTAAAGAAATTAAACAATGAGTGTAGTAACAATAACATCAAGAAATTACCCATTAGAATTAGAGGTTGATAATTAGTAAAATGGCAAAAAACAAGCAAAAGATAAAACACAAACATTATATAGAAATAGGAGATAATCTAGCATGTTTAATCGGAGCAGCAATATTTTTAATATTTCTACTAATTATAATACTATAGACATGGGAGCATCAAAAGGAAATCAACATTGGAAAATTAGAGGTAAAGACGGTAGAGATAAAAAATACACGCCTGAAACTTTGTTGAGAGGTGCTAATAGATATTTCAACTGGTGTCAAAATAATCCTTTAAAAGAGGAGCAAATTGTAAATAAGGCTTGGACTGAATATATTGAGGTTGAAATTAAAGACGAAGAAGGAAACCCTAAAAAAGTTGAAAAGAAAATCACTCATCCATACTCAATTGCACATTTAAGTAAGATGAGACCTTTTACAATTCATGGACTATGTAATTTTTTAGAAATATGCGTAAAAACCTTTGATAACTACTCAAAGGATAAAGATTTTTTACAAGTCACAACACGTATAAGGCAAATAATTTACAATCAAAAGTTCGAGGGTGCAGCATCAGGGTTTTTAAACCCTAACATAATAGCGCGTGATTTAGGTTTAGCAGATAAGAAATCTGTAGAACTTGAGGGAAGTGTAAACATACCAATAGAACAATGGATAAGCAATAACAATAAAACTGATGTCAATAGTAATAGTGAGACGGAATAGAAAAAATAGGGTTAAAGAAAAGCCGACAATCAAGATGTACACAATAAACAATAATTTCACATTGTCTTATATGACTTGTGATTTATTAGATGTGCAGGCTGGTGACGGTATAATGTTTTCGTTCAACTATAAAACTAGAAAGGCATTTGTAGTTAAAGATAATGAGATTGATAGTTTCAAACTTAACAGAATGTCTACTTGCAAATTGTTAAGGTTCTCCAGTGTTGATTTAGTAGATCATTTTTTAAATTGTTTTGGATTAGATCAGGTAGGTGTACACGTATTCCAATTAACTAAAAAGGGTAAAAAATTTGAATTAGAGTATGTGGTATGATACAAACACAATCTGTTTATGATAAACTCTATACTACAGATAAGAGAATAATATTACTTACTGGAGGACGCGGTGGTGCAAAATCATTTAATGCATCTACATTTTTACAACGGTTAACTTTTGAGAAAGGTCATAAAATCTTGTTTACAAGGTTTACAATGAATTCTGCTGAATTATCAATTATTCCTGAATTTCAGGAAAAAATTGATTTAGAAGGCACATCAAAATATTTTAAATCTACTAAAAAAGACATTATCAATAGTGCTTCAGGTAGTAAATTGATGTTTAGAGGAATCAAAACATCTCAAGGAAATCAAACTGCAAAACTAAAATCTATACAAGGGCTTACGACATTTGTAGTTGATGAAGCCGAAGAATGGGTAAATGAGGATGATTATGACAAACTCCGATTGTCAATACGTACCAAAGGTGTAAAAAACCGTATTGTTATCATAATGAATCCAACTGATGCTAATCACTGGGTTTATCAAAAATACATAAAAGACACTCATAAAATTGTAAAAGTTGATGGTGTCGATGTTCAGATTAGCACACACCCACAAGTTGAGCATATTCACACTACATATTTAGATAATTTAGATAATGTTGATGGGGATTTTTTAAATGATCTCGCTGAACTTAAACAAAAAGCAATCAAAAGGGCTAATGATGGTTCAAAAGATGAGAAAGATCCGAAAAAAAGAGAGCTATTAAGAAAAAAACTATTTAACTCATCAAAATACGCTTATAAAATCATTGGTAGATGGGCTAGTCAGGCAGAAGGTGTTATTTTAACCTATACTGAAGGAGATTTCGATACAAGTTTACCATATTGCTATGGTCAGGACTTCGGATTTAGCAATGACCCTACTACTCTAGTTAAAATTGCAGTAGACACAAAACGTAAAAAAGTGTATTGGGAGGAGTATTTATACAAACCACACCTCACAACAGACAAAATATACGAACACGATTTAGAAGTAGCTGGCAGAAAGAATCTAATTATGGCTGATGGTCACGAAGATAGACTTTGTGTTGAATTGAGAAAGAAAGGTTTAAATCTGATACCGTACTCAACACCTCCTAATGGTGTTAGAGAGGGATTAATCTCAATGCAAGATTATGAACATATCGTTACTACTGAAAGTTCTAATATCAAAGAGGAGTTTAACAATTATGTTTGGTCAGATAAAAAAGCTAAAATTCCTATTGATGATTACAACCATACAATTGATGCTGGTAGATACGCTTTTAAGAAACTAACTACCAAAAAACGTAAAACAAAATACTCTCAATACTAAATGTGTTTTAAATGTTCTTTTTAAAATAAGCTGTTCAATTATCTCTATAAGTTTGAATTCAATAAAAGTAGAATTTAAAAACTTTAGAAATATGGATTTATGTAATTGTCCTGATGTAGGTATTTTAGGAGCTATCCCAAATAGTAATTGCCCTTGGGATATAAAGCAACTTCAAAGACTTATTCTTCAGGAAACTCCCTACAAATGGAAAAATGGCACAGTAGATATAACAAAAAAAGCAGATTGGGATGTTTTGATTGCAGCTACTGATAAAACAAAAGTAATAGTAACACCAAATCTTCGAGATGTTAAAATAGAGCCAGGAGATTTTATAACTGAAGGTGGTGGTGATAACACAACTTTAAATGGAGTTGAAGAAATTACTGGTCAAAATCCTTCTACAGTAACAGCACTTTTAAAAAGCGGAACTCCTGAACAAGAAAAAGCGATCAGGAAGATTACTTGTAAATCAAATTTAGGTTTTTACGGAATCACTAATGAAGGTAAAATATTGTGTAGAAAGATTGGTGACGATCATTTTCCAATAGACATTCAACCATATTCATTTGGTATTAAAGACAGAAGAAATGAAGGGTTTGGCACAAAGGATTCAAATGATATTCAATTTGCATTAGCCCCTAGATGGAGTGAAGATATTGTATTGGTATCTCCTGAAGATTTCAATCCATTCTCTTTAGCTGATTAAAATGGAAACTATAAAATTAAAAAGAGTAAGAGATAAAAAAGTGTTTGATTTTAAACAAGATCATGCACTTGCTCTATTACGCAGAAACAGTAAAGATTGGATAATCGCAGATGGCAAATATGAGCTAAAAGACAATGAAATTATCAGAAAGACAAATAAAACAAATACTCGAAAATCCGAAACTCAAGAAGGAGATAAATGAAGGTAAAAAATATGAAAGCCGTTTAAGAGTATTTACAGAACCAAAATATCTTGATGACCTCAAGAATGAGGCTGGCTGGAAAGAGGTAACAAGTTTTTTAGACAACATATTTTCTGCTGAAAGAAGTAAAAGGATTAAGCAATATATTTCTTATCCACTTTCATCAGTAGATATAACAGAGAGCATACTAACAGACTTGTATAAAGTTTTTGATGCTCGAAATACGTTCTTTGACTTTGAATTAACTAAATCAAATGGTGGTGATAAACTTAAAACCTCTATTGCTAGAATTAATCCTGTTAAATGGATTGAGGAAAAAGGAAAGGAAGTTTTAAAGAATAAACCAAATACTGTAGTTGTAATCGATAAAGATAAAGATGGTAATCCATATTTATTATCTATTGAAAATGATAGAATTATTGATTGCAGTATTAATACTGATTCTACGCTAAATTATATTGCTTTTACTCACTCTATAGAAATATTAGATGATGGAAAAACAATAAAACGAGTGGCTTTTTATGATGAACAGGCCTACAGAGTTTTTATTGTTGATGATGGTAAGTATAAAGAGGAGATTAACATACCTCATAATGCAGGTGTTTGTCCTGCTAGAATGTTTATCAGTGATAAATTCAACTCTAAAGATGAGTTTAATAGAAAGATTCCATTTACTAGTACTTTAAGTAAAATTAAAGAGTGGCAATTATTTGATGTTTACAATTTCTATGTAAAACATTATGGCGCATTCCCAATAATTGAACGTGTAGAAGATATTTGTGATGTAGAGGGGTGTCATAGTGGTGTTATTGAAGAAAGTCACACCTATTATGAGGGTGATGTAGAAAAACACGGAACTAAATACATTGATTGTCCTGCATGTTCTAAAAAAGAACTTTTAGGGCCAGGTGTTGTAATAGACATTCCTGCTAAACAAACCAAAGATGATCCTGATAGTGCTGGTGTATTTAGAATGATCTCACCTGATACTACCAGTTTAGAATTTACCAAAACTGACTTGAATGATCTTGAGAAAAATATCAAATTAAAAACAGTTGGTATTGATAGTGTTCTAAATAAGGAAGCAATCAATGAAATGCAAGTTAAAGGGAGTTTTGAAAGTAGAGAAAATGTGCTTTTAAAAATCAAATCAAACTTTGATGAGTTGTATAAATGGATTGTTCAAACTGTAGCAAAATTACAATCAGGAGCAAAAACTGATGTTAAAGTAAACGCAAATTTTGGAACAGAATTTTATTTGTTATCAGAATTAGAATTACAGGAAAAGTATGAAAATGCTAAAAAAATAGGTTTACCAATAGAGGAAGTAGATATGATTTATGAACAACTCATAGCCACTAAATACAAGGGTAATCCTAGTAAGATAACCAAACTTGAACTGATAAAATTACTTGATCCGTTACCACACGAATCAGTATCTGAAGCATTAGAGAAAATGAATTTAGGATTAATTACCGAACAAGAGTTTTTCTTAAAAGGTAGGTTAATTAGTTTTCTTAATCGGTTTGAGATTGAAAACACACCATTAGTAGAATTTGGTAAAGATTTAGAGTTACATAAAAGACTTCAAAAAATAAAAGAAATTTTAAATAAATACAGCGATGAGTACATTAAAACCAAACAAACTGGAGATAGTTCAAAAGCAACTGAAGGAAGTACCGAATAGTTTATTTCCTAAACAAATTAATGAATCTGAAAGACATCTTTATCATGTC
Organism: Tenacibaculum profundi; assembly: GCF_057162725.1. Classification (NCBI taxonomy): domain Bacteria; kingdom Pseudomonadati; phylum Bacteroidota; class Flavobacteriia; order Flavobacteriales; family Flavobacteriaceae; genus Tenacibaculum; species Tenacibaculum profundi. The sequence goes on along the minus strand of NZ_CM169894.1, from coordinate 890,355 downwards.
GTTATTGTTAAATCAATAGCTGACAATGTAAAAAAGAAGTTTGAATTCAAGGTGCAGCATAAAAAATTCAATCAAAAAAGTTTTGAGGTTAGTAAAGCTCAGTTTGCAAAATTAGGATATACAGATGTTCACATTATTCACGATCCTACAATTGAGGATTTAGAGAAAGCACCTAAAAAAGATGATGATTTGTCTAAAAAGGAAAAAACATTAGCACAAAAAGAAGCTGATCTAAAAAAACGTGAAGCTGAAATTGCTAAAAAAGAAGCTGAATTAAAAGCTAAAGAGCCTGTAAAAACTGATGCAAAAAAAACAGAGGATGCTAAACCTCCAAAAACAACAGAAAAGCCAAACGAAGCTGATAAAAAATAATTTAAAAACTCATAAAGGGGAATTATGATATTACAAGAAGTACTAGATTTTATATCTAAAGACAAAGGAGCGTTAACAGGGGTTATAGCGCACATTCAAACAACTGATGAAGGTAAAGAGTTACTGACGAATCATGCAAACGCTCATTTTGAGCAAGAAATTAAGCCAAGAATAGCAAAAGTCTATTCTGATTTAGATAATGATATTTTAGGTTCGTTAGGAGAAAGTAGACCTAATGATGTTAAAACTTACGAGTTCATTAAACAAAAAATGAGTGAGTTGAAAAAGCTAAAAGAATCAAAAGGCGGTGATAAAGAAGGCAAAATCAAGGAGCTTGAAAAGCAAATTGAGACATTAAAAGCTGAAGGAGGTCAAAATGAGTACTGGAAAAAGACACATAATGAAGCGGTGTCTAAATGGGATACTGAAAGATCAGAGTTTGAAAATCAAATTAACACGTTAAAAACTGAACAATTACAGAGCCAGGTTAGTGGTTTTTTAAATTCAGGTTTAACAGGGTTAGAATTTAGCATACCACAAGAGGCTGTTGATGCTATGAAGCAATTACACAGCAATTCTGTAATAAAGAATGCTAAAATAGTAGACGGAAAAGTCGTTTTGCATAATGAGGATGGAAATCCAATGCTTAACTCTCAATATAAACCCATGACTGCAAAAGAATACTGGGAAACAAAATTAGCAAGTGTCATCAAAAAACCTGAACAAGGTGGTGGTGGTGCGCCTGCTGAAAAAAAGGGGAATATAGTCACTGTTGGCGAAGGGGACAAAGCCAAAAAGAAGTTAGTACTAGACAGTAGTGCCTTCAGTACAAAATTAGAGTTCAATAAAACAGCCGCAAAGGCTTTAACAGCTCAAGGAATTGAAAGAAATTCTGCTGATTGGAATCAACTTGTAGATGGTGCTTATGCTGAGTATGATGTTTCAAAATTACCATTACAATAACTTTTAAAAAACGAAACACATGAGTTTATTTGCAACTTACAAGCAAGAATTAAGAGCAATGTACCCTAATCGCCTAGACAATCAAGAGTGGCGAGGTACACAACTTGGATTATTAAGAGCTATCCAAGCAATGACCAATCACCCTGAATCTATTGTTTCTCAGGATGTTGAGACAAAAGCAAACGATTCAGAAGGAAGAGTATTTAAAATCCCTGTAATGAAAGATACAGGAGATGTAAACATTACGGCAGTTAGATCATGTACTATTGGAGATTTAGATAATGAATCTGAATTAGTAGATGTAACTTGGCTTACTATGGTGGCTAACTTACACATGATTAAAGAACAGCACAGAAAAAATGAAATCTCATATTTTGAGGATTTTGATAGAAAATTGAGACGTATTGAACGTTCTTTTGGTAAATCTATTGAAAATAACATCTTTTCAAAGTTAGATACTGAAAAATCTACAATCTATAATTCAACATTAATAGGATCAAAGTATCCTTTAGTTGGTGATGCAGTTCAAGTAGCTGCTGCACAACAAGAATTATTTTTTAATGATTTAGATGCAGTACAAATTGCAGATGATTTTGATTTAATGGAGCATGTAATTGTAGGGTCTACAAATTTAATGCCTTCAGTACGTCACTACATTAATCAAGGTAATTCTAATGATGAGACATTGAATTATCAGTTTAATGACAAAACATTTACATTCTCTAACAGAGTTGTAGATGGTGGTGGTGTTTTAGCAACTGGATTTGCTATGCCTCACGGTTCATTAGGTCTATTAACTAGAATTAATGCAGATGCAAGATCAGGAAATACAACTACTGATGGTACTGAATGGAGTGTAGAGCGTTTAAATCGTTTAGGTTTAGATGTTGGTGTACAATACAAGTCTACTTGTGAGGATGTATCAAATGTTCAAGGATTAGAGCATTTACAAGCTACAAAAGTTGAGAGATGGCAATTATCATTAGATGTTTGCTTATTGACACCTTACAATAGTGACCCTGCTAATGTAGCTGGAGGAATTAAAAAGTTTGAGTTCTTGTCATAATTACCTTATTGCTAATTCTTAAAAAGTCCACTATCGTAGTTCGAGCGTGGGCTTTTTTTAAACCTTTATACTATGTTTGATACAACTAAACTTCAAAATTGCCTAAAAAATATTCTTGGTTGGAAAAATCATTATGATGAAAATGAAATACCGGCCCTAAATGCAGGATTAAATGAATCTGAAAGTGGTGAGTTCTATCAAGATTATCATCCAGCATTACGATTAGATTTAATTTCTACATCACTTCCTGAAAATAGAGAACTCAATGAATATCTAAATGAAAAAATAAAAGTAGGTATTACACAATTAGGTAATCAAATCTTTACAGAAAAAAAAATAACTGAATTCTCAAAAGAGTTATTAGCAAATGGTACAATTATAAATGGTCACGGATGGGCTAATGACGTAATATTAAATGAAAGTAGGTTTGTAGGTTTAAAAATCAAAACAAATAGTGATATTGGGTTTAAAGCAATAATAAACCGTTTAGGCTTTCAATTCACACAGGTCCAAAATGATTTAAAAATCTATATCTATCACAGCACAAAAGTAGATCCTGTTAAAACAATTACACTCAACTCTACTCAAGGTATGCAGTGGGCTTGGATTAATGACAGTATTGATTTGAGTTTTGAGAATGATGACATGTCAGAAGGTCATTGGATAGTTGGGTATTATCAAGATGATATTTCAGGTCAAGCACTCCAGTATAAAAAATTAAACTGGAGAACTGGTTTTTGTGGTTCTTGTAATGGTGGTATTGATTTACATAGATGGAATGCTATTAAAAAATATGTAAGTGTACAACCTATTTATGTTCCAAGCGCATCATTAGACACTGATAGAAAAATGTTTGATTTAGAAAGTAGTTTTTCTGTTTATGACAATAATTTCGGTATCAATCTCAATATTTCTGCAAAGTGTGATTTAACTAGTTTTTTATGCGACAATAAAATGCTTTTAAAAAATGCACTGGGATTAAAAGTAACACATTTGATACTACGTGACATTAAGTTCTCACAGCAAATAAATCATATTGAGGAGAATTTAAAGCACTTAATTATAAGAGATTTAGAGGGTGATAAAGATACCAACTATGTCAATATTGTAACTCAATTGAGTAGAGCTGTAAAAGCAGTTAATATTGACACAGATAATCTATCAAAGACTTGTTTACCATGCACTAAAAAGAATCGTGTAAAATATGGAGTAGCATAATGGGAGTATTTGATGATGAAATAAAAATTATTGATCGATTACCAAAAGTAATTGATGAGACAGTAAAAAATGCTGTTACAAAATATGGTTTCGTTATCAAGAATTACAACATTGTTAATCAGTTAGATGAGAAAGGTGAAAATAGTTTAGGCAAAAAACTAGATTATAAATTACCAAAAAAAGGATATTCAAATCCGTACAAGAGAGTACGTATAAAAGCGGGTTTACAAGTACAATATGTAGATACTCACTTTACTGGTAAATTTCACGCTAGTATTCAAATTGTAGCTGAGGATGGTCAATTTAAAATCACTTCAGATATTGATTATGGGGAACACGTTATTAGAAGGTATGGTAAAGAAATGCTTGGGATTCAAAAACAGTACTTACAAGATTTCGTAGATAAATATTTAATAGAGGAACTAAAAAATGCAGTAAATGGTCACTTTACAAAATCCTAATATACCAGTTGAAACACAGCCAATAGAAATTGATGCTGTTGTTCAAGACATTCAAGCCAAATTAGATACCAATTTATCTTGGTTATCACACGCCTATGCGAGATCATACAGGCATATCGAGCGTAAAGATGGTAAGTATTTATATTTCCCTGAAGTGTATATTGGTAAAAAGGGTGCTAAAAAATATGACTATCACCGTGTTACTCCTGACAATGACAAAAAAGGGATGTGCTTTTTTGTAATAGGTAAAGAAGATAATGACTTTACACAAAATGATTTTAACTACTTGAGTTATGATTTAGGAATTGTCTTTTGGGTAAATCTTCAAAAAATTAATGATAAACTATTAGAGACTGAAAAATTCACCCAACACTTAATCCGTGATGTTAGAGAAGTACTAACTAGAAAAATGAATGGTGTATGGTATCAGTTAAAGATAGATACTGTAGTTAGAGAGTTTCAGGAAATTTACAGAGAATTTAGTCTTGAGGAAACTGAAAATTATTTAATGGCGCCCTATAGTGGTTTTCGATTTAACTGTAAAATAATGTTACAAGAAGATTGCCCTATCAACCTTGACAGAAATAATGCGATTGTCAATAATATTAGTCAAAATGAAGTGCTGCAATTGTTACTTCCTACTCTTGATTTTTCAAATGACACAATATTTAATGCATTGTCCGATCAACAAAAAACTGACCTCTTAAATAAATTACAATGATGGTAGTTGATAATAAATACAGGATAGGCGAAGTAGTTTTCTTATTAACTGATGAGGATCAATTAAAAAGAGTGGTTACAGCAATTACAGTTAAATCAGGAGGGTATATCACTTATGAGTTAAGTCAAGGTATTGATACCAGTTGGCATATTGAATCAGAAATATCAAATTCTAAAGTATATCACTAATGGAAAAATACATCTTTATATTTTTAGTTTTTTGGGGCTTTAAAGTTATTGCTATAAAATACTCTCTTCAGGAAAAAATAGGTGTTTTGTCTATGAAGTGGCGATCAAGATTTTTACACGAGGTTTCAGAATGTGCATTTTGTTTTGAACATCATTTAGCGATAATCCCTGTACTAATTTCAATACTATTTTTTCAGATAACCTGGATTGATATTTTCACTCCTATAATGGTAGCTGCAATGAGTAATATTCTTAAAAAATAGTCTTTTTTAAAAATACATATCAATTTATTTTGCTATTAATATTAATAGCATTATATTTGTAGTGTATTAATCAAACGTTCATTATGAAATATTCGGAGTTACACAGAAAGCTGAAAAAAGCTGGCTGTTATGTTAAACGAGAGGGTAAACGTCACCCTTTATGGTTTAGTCCTATTACAGGAAATACATTTCCAACTGGTAGGCATGAAAGCCAAGAAGTTAAAAAAGGCACGTTAAAAGACATTAGCAAACAATCGGGGGTTAAATTATAACCCCCTTAAAAACTAAATTATGAAAGTAACAGTTATATTAGAAAAAGGAGTTGATGGAACTTACGATGCTCGTGTATCGAGTGATAAATTAGATTTTATGTTATTAGGAACTGGTGATACAGTAAATGAGGCTATAGAGGATATGATGGTTTCTAAAGAGGATATGGAAGAGTTGTTTAAAGACGAAAAAAAGGAGTTTCCTGATTTAGAATTTCAGTATAAATATGATTTACCTTCTTTTTTAGAATATTATTCAAAAATGTTTAGTTATGCAGCATTGGAACGTATTACTGGAGTAAATCAAAGTCAGTTAAGTCAATATGTGCAAGGATATAGAAAACCAAGTGAAAAAACAGCAAAAAAAATAGAAAGCAAATTGCATGAATTTGCTAAAGAATTAAATCAAGTACAGTTCGTTTGATTAATACACTAATGAATAACTTGATTAGAGCCCTCTTCATTGAGGGCTTTTTTATTGTTAAAAAGGAATGACCAAAAAGACTTTTTTTCAAAGTATTTACCACATCCTTCACAAAGTAATGGTTTACTATCAGGTCTCATACCTAATCTATTTGCACAGTCCTTGCAGAATTCAGCCATTTTAAAAAGAATTATCTAATTTGTAAACTTCATTCATTTTATTGTAACTATCAATTAAAGCCTTAAAATGTTTTTTTAATTTCCCAACTACTTTTTTGGGAACATCTATTTGTGCGTTTTTATTACTATCAAGATCATCATATCTGATAGACATTGGTTTAGCTTCATTTTCAAGAATATACTTAATAAATTTTTCTGCTTCACCATAAACATTGACGGTTGATACTTCGGAAATTCTAACACCTGAATCTTTTTCCCCTGATGCAGTAACTTTAAAATTAACTCCTTTCCATTCTTTAATTTCTTTTCTAGTCCCAATTAAATAGCTGATTTCATCAAAAAACACCCACTCATCACTAAAAAATGAATTTCCTAATTTAAGCGACGTGATGTATGGTTTTCCATCTACTTCTTTGATCCCATAATAAAGCCTTAAATAACTTTGAATAGGGCTTCCAAAATAGATGAAATCTCTGCTGTTTAACGCTACCTTCTTTGATAAAACCCATGATATTTTATTATGGTAATCATTCTGCATTTCAACTCCTTTTAATTTAACTCTTTCTTTTTTTTGAGAATAGGAGCTTATTGTTGAAAAAAGTAAAATAAAAAAAAGTAAATATCTAATATACATAAGTTTCTTGTTTAAGAATTATTCCAAATATACAAAATGTGTTTTGTGTGTTCTTTTTAGAGAGCAAAAAAAACTAATAACTCTACTTTTCAGCTATGGAAATTAAGGTAGGAAAACATACTGTAAAATTTTATGATAGCCCTGAAAACTTATCTATAAAAAGGTATCAATCATTTAATAAATATTTGATGATAGATAATGAGGTAGGTAGCTCAATTACTGATTATGACAGAAGAATGCAGAAGGCTATTCGTTTTTTGGAAAGTGATATGAAATCAGAAGCAATCAAAGAGCTTAAAAATAACAGACAAAATGTATTTAACTGTCTGAATGAATATACTCCAAGAAACAAAGCGTTAGCAATTTTAGTTAAAAGCATTGATAAAAAGGTGTTTACAAACATAAACTCAAACACATTAACTGAAATTGAAAATAGACTAGATGAAATTGGTTTTACAAAAGAAATGATGGATGATGTACTGTCACAAGTAAAAAAAAAATCGAGTTAACACTTGAGAAATATTATCCCCATCATTTTAGAAATTCAGATTTAATCCAGTATTCAATTGAGTTGAAAAGTAAGCTAACACTTGAACTGGATGGAATTATTGATAATAAATTAAAGAATGATGAAAAGTTAAATAGTATAGAAAAAAGAATCTTAGAAATATTTCCAACAAATATATGGAACATAAATATTGAAAATAATATGGAGGTATTTATGGAAGTAGATTTCAGGAAATTTTTGTTTTCAGTTTCTGAACATACTAATAAAGATGTTGAATGTTTAAGTGTATTTGATTTTTATGCACTGATAGACCATATAAAAGAAAAGTACCCTGATGGCAGAGGCAATAGTAAAATATAGTCAATTAATTGATGATGATGGCGGATTTGAGAAATTAAAATCTGATCTAAAAGAGACTGGCCGATTTATAAAAAAAGAAGCAGAATCTTTAAAAGGTCAAATATCATTACTCAATCCTAAAGATATTGATGCATTAAATAATTTTGCAGAAGCTGTTGATGTTCTTAAAAGTTCTTATAAGAGTGTCGAATCTACACTAAAAGTCGTTCATAATGCTCAAAAAGATTATAAGAAAACTAATGAGCAATTAATAAAGCTGAATAATCTTCAGGGGAAAAGTCTAACAGATTTAGAATTAAAATTAACCGAATATAGACTTGAACTAAAAAAAACTAATGCCTTTGAAAAACAAGGTATCATCAATACTAAAGAAGCTGCAAAGAAAAGAGCTGAGTTAAAAGTTCAAATTAAAGATGTTACTCAAGCCATAAATAAAGAGCAAAAAGAAGTAATACAGTCTAATAAATTATCTAAAGATGAGATAAAGTTACAAGAAGCATTAATTAAAATTCAAAATGAGCGTGTAGAAACCTTAAAGGAGGTTAGAGAACGTATCTCTGCTTTAAGAATTGCAGTACAAAACTCAAATATTACAACTGAAGAAGGAAGGCAAAAAATAGCAGATTATAACAAAGAAATTGATGAGTTAACAGAGGTTTTAAAACAGAATTCAGATAAATTTATTCAAAACAAAATAAATGTTGGTGGCTATACAGAGAGTATCGTTGAGGCACTAAAAGAAACAGATTTATTTAAAACAAATATTGTTTTCTTGGATACCGCTATCGAAAAAATAGTAAGTAGAATATCTAAATTAACTAAATCTACTGATAAAAATACCGAAGCAAACAAAAAGAATACTAAATCAATAAGTGGCTTACGAAAAGGATTTAGAGCGTTAGGAACAGCTTTAAAAACTACTGGTATAATATTACTATTGACACTACTAGCGAGTTTATTTAGCATATTTAAACAAGGTAGATCAGGAGTGATAAGAACTCAAAAAGCTATGGCTGTATTTAATGCTACTGTCAAAGTTTTAATTGGAACATTGGCTGATTTAGGCAAAGGGTTTTTAAAATTCTTTTCTGCACTATTTAGTAGTTTTTCAAATTTTGGTAAAAGGATAAAATCCTTTGGTCTCGAAATAAAGAAAGTATTTTTAGAAATAGCAAATATTAATCCTATAGGAAAAAGTCTGAAACCTGAAATAGAAGCTGTTGAAAATCAGATAAGAGAATTGAATAAAGAAATTGAAAAGAATGGTATTGAAAATGGAGAAAAATATGCTGAAAGTTGGGATTTAATATCGGATGCTATAGGTGGCTTTTCACAGAGATATAAAGATGCTAAAGATAGTGTTAATACAAGTTTTGAAGGAATTGTTAGGGCTTTTGAGATAGGCGATCAAATAAGAAAAGTTACACTGGAGCTAATCGATTTAAGAGCCGAATTACGAGAATTAGAGATCACAAGTGATGACAGTACTTTGAGTTTACGAACTCAATTAGAAGCTACTAGATTAGCACTCGTCAAGAATTTAGAGGTTTTAGAAAAAGAGAATCAGATACTAAAATTGAACTTATCAATAACCAATGCAAAGGCAAAAGCTGATCTACAAGCAAATGCTACTACAATAGGCGCTAGAGCAAATGCAATAGCAGGAATAAAAGATGAAATAAAATTTGCTAAAGCATTATTGCAATTAAATATTGATTTAAGTGAGCGTGATGGTAAAAATCCATTAGATGATAATTTATTAGAGGAACAACAGAAAGCTCTACAGGCTCTGATTGAGGGAGAAAAAGAAAGAGGTTTGGTTATTCTTGAAAACGCTAAAAAAAGACGTGAAATTGAAAGAGATATATTTGAGCAGAATCTTGACTTGTTGATAGATTTAATAGATAAAGAAAAGGATTTATCAGAGCAATTTGTTAACGATGTTACAAAGAGCTTCGAATCAAGGCTAAATGAATTTCAAAGATTTTTGACCAAGTTCAGAATTAATGCTCAAAAAGAGTTGGATGAGTTTAACAAATTTGCAAAATCGAGTGAATTAGACGTTGAGTTTAATGTCGACTTTAAGGAAGACGGTAGTTTTGATGTTTTTTTAGGAAATCAAAAACTTGCTATTGATAATATAATAGAACTAAATGAGCAATTACAAAGTTCAGGGTTAAATGAAATCACAATCAATAGATTTAGAGAGTGGCTTCAAGAGATTCAAACTGCAAAAAGAGATTTTAGAGATATAGATAAATCATTAGTAGGAATAGCCGCTAAAATAAACGACTTAAAAGGAGAAAGAATTGTAAGTAAAGAAGAGCTAAATGCTATAAAAAAATTGAATAATGAGTTTAAAGAGCTTGAAAACATTAATACCTCTGATTTAACTAAAAAACAAAGGGAGAGTTTTTTAAAAAAGTTAAAAGAATTTGAAGACAGAAAAACGAAAATTCAAGAAACAGCAGAAATAAAAAGACTAAAAAACAAATTAAAATCTATCGATGCTGAAAATGAAGCAATAAAGGAAAATAAAAAATTAGAAATCAGAGTTTTAGATAACAGAATTGCCAATGAAAAAGAGGGTTCTGAAAAGCAATTAGAGTTAATAAGAAAAAGAGAAGATTTAAGAATAACACTACTAGAAGAGTCTTCAGAACGACAAATAGAACTAAGTATTAACCGATTAGAAATTGAAAAAGAATTAGCAGACAAACAGTTTAACAGGTTACAAAAGGGGCTTGAGGATAATCTCAAAGATACAAGGAATAAATGGGAGGAATTTTCTAATGAATTAAAAGCGTTGTTTACAGAGGTTTTAACAAGACTGGAAGAGGTACAAAGAAAAGCTGTACAATCATCTGAAAATAATTTAGATAAACAACAAGATGCAGTTGATGACCAAAGATCAAGGGCACAAAATGGGCTTACCAATACATTGGCATTTGAACAAAAAGAACTTGCAAAACGAGAAGCTAGAGTATTAAAACAGCAAGAGCGATTAGATCGAATTCAAAAACTACAGTCTTATTGGAGAACTTATAATGCGAATTTAGGTTCTTTAAAAGAGGGGCAAGATTCGGGTACAGCAATAGTAAAAACTTTAAGGGATATAGCAATTATTGAGGGTATTACAGCTAGTTTACAAAGTTTCGGTGATGGTGGTATCGTGGAAGATAAATTACCTAGTAATGGTGTTTTTCGAGGTCAATCTCATCAAGGCAATAAAGGAGGTATTCCTATTATGGTTGAGGGCCGAGAAGGTATTTTTTCTGTAAATGAAATGAATAATATGGGGCGTGATAATTTCTATGCTCTTAAAGAATTAGCTAATCGAGGAAAGCTAAACACAAATTTCTTTGCACAGCAGAGGTCTGATTTCACTAAAACAGTTCCAATATTTCCAAGTAATAAAAATTTAGAGTATGAATTAAAAGAGGTTAAGAGGGCTATTGTAAATAAACCAGTAACAGATTTTGATGTCGTAAAATTAGCTAATGCTGTAGAACTTATATCTACTACGAGCACTCCAAATAAGACTGTTTATAATAGGTTTAAAATCAAAAAGAGAAAGCTATGACACGTATTAGACACTACATAAATGGTCAGGATTATGGCGAACCTCGTAACTGGCAGGATTTAGAAATCACAGTTGATTGGCTGAATAAAAAAGATGAAGCTAATATTAATATTACTGATTTAGAGTTTGTTCTTGAGGCTAAAGATTACCTATTAGAAAGAATTTTAAACGGTACATCAGGAGGTGTTGGTATTTTTGAGGGTGAACCATATACAATAAAAGTTAATGATAATTCATTACCTGAATTTACTTTTGATGGCTATTTAGATTTTGCAGATGAAAGCACATTTATAGGTAATGAAGAAGTTGTTTGTTCTCTAAAAAAGGTTCAGGGTAACGATTGGTTAAATGATGTTGCTGATGGGTTTAGTTTTGCATACCTGGCAGATAAAGGATTTATTACAAATGGTGACTATGTAAAAGTACCTTATGTAATTAATTACGTTCCTGATGGAATGCAAATTATTGTATTGTCTATGTCAATCTATATGATGACAAAGGAACTGATTGAGAATGTTCAGCGATTAGCAGATACAATAGGTGATGTTACTGATGCAGCTACTCCAGTCATAGGTGTAGGTGTAGGATTTGGTGCTGTAGCTGTAACTGCATGGGATTTAGGTAACTTTATACTGGTAGTTTTAAAAACTATTGCACGTATAGCCTACATCATTGCAATTACAATAGCCATAATAAAACTAGTTGAAGAGGTTTTCGAGCAATTATTACCAAAGAAAAGATACCATTCAGGAATTCGTGTAAAAACATTATTTGAGAGAGCTTGTCAGTATCTAAATCTACAATTGCAAAGTAATTTATTAAATGAAATTGGTGACTGGATTTATATTCCCTCTAAAGACAGAAAGGGAGAATCAGGAGATAAAGGTCATCCTATCAATTCTGATCCTATTTACACATTTGGGGATTGCATCAGAGTGTTTAAAGAAAAATTTAATGCTGATTACAGAATAAAAAATGGTGTCTTTTATTTTGAAAGAAAAGATTCTTTTGAAGTGGTATCGAGTTATCAAATACCCAACTTCTTTAGCGACCAAGAACGTCTTTTGGATAGAATTTCATTTAATACAAATGAGATCATATCTAATTACAATATTTTTTGGCAATACGACACTCAAGATCAAAATACATTAGATGACCAAACAGGAAGAGTATTTCAAGCAATTACTACTCCAGTAACAATTCAAAATCAAAATTTAGTTAATATAAAAAACTTGGCTCAAATATCAATTCCTTTTTCAATTGGTAAAACAAAAACAGAGCTTACAAGAGTAGAAGAAATTGCAAAAGATTTAGGTAGAATAGTAGATAATATAACTGGCATTTTTGGAGGAGGAACAAACTTTGCTTCCCAAATACAAAATAGATTAGGGTCACTATTATTGAGTTCACATTTTTTAACAGTGCCTAAAATCGTAATGATGTCAGGAAGTAAACTAGCCAATGACCAGCGCACCTTACTATCAGCACGTTCATTATGGGATAAATACCATTACATAAATAGTTTCGCTGAGGTAAACGGTTATCACAATCAATATCAAAGATTTGAAGGGCAAAGGATACCAATGAAATTAAAAGATTTTAATGACTTGTTATCTAATAACATTGGTACTGACACTAACGGTAATCGATTTGAAATAGAAAAGTTTGTTTGGCGACCTGAAGATCAAACAGCAGTTATCGATTATAGAGTAAAAAAGAAATACACCAACAATTTAAAAATTGAATATGTGGAATAATGAGTTATAAAGATTTAAACATACAGCAATTATTGAATTTGTCAAAAAAAGCAAGTTCTCAAATAAACTTACAAGTTCAAATATTAGATACAACTTTTAGTGAGTTGCTTAAAAATTTACCACAAGATGAAGCAAATGAGATCGATAAATTAAAAGCATTAACACAAAAAGCTATAAGTCTAGCAAAACAAGGTAAAGCCGAAGAAGCACAAGAGATTATAAGAAATTACCAAAATGGGCGTAAAAGTAATAAATAGAGCATATAGAAATCAATTCTACCCTACTTCTCAAGAGACAGATTGGCTATTGGGTAATGTTGGTGATTGGCAGCAATTAAGAGTAACTTTTGAAGTTACTATTGATTTTAAAGCATCAACACAGGAAACGGTTTCAATTTATGTACCTGAAAAAACCATTAAACTAAACAATGGCAAAACATGGAGTTTCTATGGTTTTGATATTGGAGATGTAGTAAAGTTTACATACAAAAGAGATGTATTAGACGGTAATGGAAATACGGACACCACATCTTATATCGCTAATTTAACAATTACAAATCTCTATGGAGATACAATGGAACATGATACATTGTTTACAGTTGACCACTTGCAATCCATAGGTGTAATACCAACAGATAGAGGAAACGAAAAGATTTACAATGTCAAATTTGAATCCACTAAAGAGCCTGAAGGGTTAAAATTCAGATACTCGCACCTTACAAATGACAATTATCAATCTGATAATCTAAACTCATTTATTGATGGTAGTGTCGCTGAATTCTCATTTGCAGGATTAAATAATTTAATAACTAATGTTCCTATTGAAATGAATCCTGACGGTATTCAATCAGGTATGGCAATAGATAAATGTTGGGTAATTAAACATGTTCCTAATAGTGGTGTTTATAGTTACACAGTAGTGTGCAATTTTATGATTGCTAGTTTCTTTGAACAAGTATCAAATTTAGAAGAAATGATTGCTCCAAGCATTTTATTTAATGCAGGCTCATTGACTGATAATTTTGAACTTGTTGTATATCCTGAATGGAATAATCCAAACACTGTAATAAGAAACAATTTAGATCATACAGAACGACTTGGGAATACAGGATGGTTTAATGAGAATTTTAACGGTTTAGATAATAATTTTATTATTGATAGTATTGCATATTATGATGAATCAGGGAATCCATTATCACAATTGGATTATGCAAACCCAGTTAATGTTGAGATTGAGGTTTCAGGAATAAATAATCTGTCTTTAAATTCTGAATTTAATATTGGTTTTGCTTGGATACCACAAGATGAGGATGATTATCATAACAAAATGACACCTTTCCATCAAAATCTTTTAGTAAATACAGGAAAGGAAAGAACTTATACTCTCAATGATGGAGGGTCATTTAATTTAAGCGAAAATACAGGAACAACCAATTATTCAGGTTATAGTTATGGTGAGCCAAAGATTGATTTACAAGCAAGTGAAAACATACTTTTTAATTCGGCAGGGTCTAATAAAATTATCTTAAAAGCGAAGTTTATACCTAATGCCTTTTTTACAGAGCTCTTTGAAAGTAAAAACGAGAATGACCGTAAATATATTTTATGGGTATCAGTTGCAGATCATAATTTACAAATAAACTTTTCTGATCGAGTATCATTATTGACAGATTATAATGATATGGTTAAGGTGATTCCTCCAGCCGGCCCTTATCCAAATATGACAAATCAATTTATTGAGCACCCTCAAAGTGAAAATGTGGCAGGGGTTGAAAAGTATTTCGGTTTTATCGAAGATGATATATTGTCAAGATTATTTTTTAAGGTTAATACTACTGAGGATATTTTATTACGAAATATGATTTTTGGTTATGAGGTGGTAAATCAAAATACTGGAGCATCATTTATCCTAGAGGAGATACCAGTTAATTTATCAGTTTTTCCAAAAGATTCTAATGATATTCAGCAAATAGATTATGATAACATACGTGGTTTTAAATTAGAATCAGGAAACAATAAAAATTGGGTGAAAATTTTCAGGGATGAAGATAATGATACAGGAATAGAAAAAGGATATAAAGTCTTTTTTGCAACAAAGATACGTTGGGAGGATTGGTTACAAAGAGATGCTGTTCCTACAGAGTATTACGATAACACATTATTAAATGACGGTTATCATAATGACTGGTTAGATTATTTAAGATCAGGGAATATTGATGATTATAAAATCAACTTTTTTGTTTTTACAGAAATTATTGAGGATGGTGAATTTAAAAGACATAAAAACACTTTTGAATTAACCTTTAATGATTATGATGAAAATCTAAATATTGAAACCGATCATCATTATTATAGAGATTCTGATGATACACTTCTTAATGTCGGTACTGATCCTGAAACTGGAAAGCCTTTAGGTGTTTTACTAGATAATGAACCTACTAGAATTGAAATCACTTACACACACTTATTTGAAGATTTTGATATAAATAAAATGTATGCAGTTACCACTTTAGAAATTGATAAAGGTGCTGGTGAGTTTGAACATAGACAACTATCAAGTGTTTGGGGGAGTGAACCTGATAATCCATTAATTCCTTTATCAGGAGAAACACATTTAAGATTTGAGCAATTAGCATCAAATATTGTAAAGGCTACTTGTTTGGTAAATCCTGACAGACTTGAAAATGCATTACGATATAAAATAACAGGAAGAATTGGTTGCTGGGCTGAAGGTACAGGAGGTAACAACCCTAAAGATGGCAAATATGAAACTAAATACGAAGCTAAATACGAATAAAAAAATACGATATGGCAGATAATTTAAAAATAACAGAGCAAAATATTGATACTGCTATTGACCCAAATGCAGGCTTTGGTGGTATTCTAGCACAAGATCATAATGATGTTCTTAAAGAGTTACTTAAAAAAGTAGGTAAATACACTGGAGCGCCATATTTATCTCAAGCTGAATCAAATAATGGTGTTATTCCTGTAGGTGTTCTAGTTTGGAATAACAATGCAATGAACAATACTAATTCATTTGAAATCACAGTAGCAAAAAAAACAGCAGATTTAAACGATATAGGTATTCTTTTAGATACTATGATTGAGGGATCAATAATTCACTTTAAAGATTATGTAGGTCGTAGTGTTTATTTAGAATATTTGTCTCATAAATCAGGTAAGGATACTATAGATGGAGATATTTATAATATTACTGTAAAAGGGAAGGTGGATAATACTAACTATACTTATCAGACAGATGAAAAAGAAGTGTGTGTAATTGAATTTTACAACAAGACTGAAGTAAAAGAGGGTGATAAAGATTGGTTGAAAATCAAGACAGATGAAATCCCCAATGACATCAAAGATTCTATTTATAGTTTATCAGATGTATATGTAGGTGACTTTGACCCTGAAAAAGATGGAGTATCTAATACAGGAAATTTACAAGTTGATGGAGTAGCAACTGTAAAAGATAAGTTTTTTGCAGGAAATAGGCATTCTTCATGGGGTGTTACAATTAAATCTGACCCTTCTCAAAATGGTGCAATAAATCTTGAGGCTCGTGGTAATGATGTAAAAAATCCAGGTTTTAATTTTTTTCAGCAAGGAAATTTTGCGTGGGTTTTTTGGAACTATTTAAGTCAACAATTATTAAGAATGACTGCAAATCTTGTAGAGATATTTAAACCCTTAAAGCTTTTAAATGTACCAACTGGTTCAACATCAGATCAATATTTAAGCATTGATACTAGTGGGAATGTTAGAAAAGTAGTTCCTGATTTAGGCGGCCCTTATGCTTTTAAGCAAAATGGGAGTGGGTATTATGAAATCAAAATACCTTATGGTGGTACAAACTTCTCAATAAAATTTGCTGTATATCGTCATGGGAATGGTTTGGATGAATATCATGTATCAGGTTATCTAAATAATCCTAATGGTTGGGTACAAACACACGTAAAAAAAATAAGTCAAAGCGGAAACGCTACTGAAACAATTACTCTAACGGATAACGGAAGTGCTAGTGATTTTAGAATTTATATTGGAGATAATGGCAGTACAGGAAGAAATATAACAACTTTATTTATTACTCAAGCAATACTATCAGGAATTTCAGGAGGATCAAGTTCAATTGGAGCATTAAGTGTTTTTCCTATATCAATACAATCAAGTATAACTGGTGTCGTTAAAGGCACATTTTAAATTTTAAAAAAATGAAAATTATATCAAAAAATTCTGTATACAAAAAAAGCACTATTACGGATGGTGTATATCTCAATTTAGAAATACATGACATCAATACTTATTATAATAGATTCAACAATTCTCTAGTTCTATTATTTGGTGTTTTTCAAAATATTGATGATGAATTAATAAAAGTTGAGAATATTGAATTGATTATCAATGAAGAAAATCAACGTACAGGGTATGTTGTTCTTCCTGACACAGAAAATACAGGAGATACTAATATGCCTATAGAGGAATATTTTCTTGAACATGGTAATTTAGATGATGTTATTATTTTAGATTATGGTGTACCGTCTGTTGAATTAGCTAAAACATTTTTTAATGGAGGTACATTTGAAAATCCTGAAATACAACCATCTAATGAATTAGCAAAAATATGGTTGCTAAATACTGTTAATTTTGATGGAAAACCAATTGTTGAAAATTTCAATTTTGAGTAATAGATGTGTAACGAAAACCTAAATACGATATTAAGTTTAGACTTTAGTTCTGTAAATGATGAGGGTAATTGGCTTCACGATTCCTCAAATGTATTACAAACTATTGATAATAAACTAACCCTTGATTCTGATTCCAATTCCACAAGTTTTATCAGACAAATAGGTAATATCGACACTTCTAACAATAGAGTTAGAATCAACTGTAATTTTGAAGTTGAGAAAACAGATACATCAAGTCCTGAAGATATGGAGGTGTTATTCCAATTATGGAGTGGTGGTCAAATGTTGTTTGATAGTTGTGTGACTTTTGATGAGTTAAATGATGGTATCAATTATGTGTATTTTTTAGATCGAACTTACAAGTTAGAAAATCCCCCAACTACACCAATATCATTAAAAATTGTAATTCCTGAAGGATGGCAGCATAAGGTGTTTTTAAAAGACTTAAACATTATTGATTTTAATTTTTGTGAGGATAATGTCCGATCATATTTTGTTATTGATGAATTATTAGAAGATAGCCTAACATCACAATCATCAGGAATACAACTAGAAGAATGGAAGGTTGATAATAATGAAACGCTAACCACAGAGTTTTTTAATGAAAATAATTCTGTAGGAGGTAATCCATTAACTGAATGGAAATTTGCAAAAGCAGATTTAGATGGTAATAATAGAATTTCAGAAAACACACAACCCAATAGTTTTAATCCGTTTGTAGATGAGTTCGGATTAGATTTTGATACAGCAACATCTTTTTATGGGGGTAAATCAACAGGGGTTACATCAGGCAGTGATTACGGTCAAGGAATACTATCAATTGGATTATTAAAACCTGCAATACTAAATGGAAACCTAAATATTAAAAAAGGTGCATTCTTTATTGATATTGATTATACTAAATCTTTAAAAATTGTTTTTAATGTAATTGTAAATCAAAATAATTCTAATGTGTTTACTAGACCTACATACTTTAGAAAGTACTTTATAGAATGGAATGCATTGACTTGTGAAAAGAAGTATTATTATATTGACCAAAAAGATCAATCAGAAGTAGATCAGCTAGTCAATGGCTTCTTATCAGGATTAACTGGAGTAGAGATCAATGAAACTATAGTTTCGTGTGATGAGACATTTAGTCCTTCAGGAAATGTAGGAAACTTTAGTTATGTATTAGATTTTGGTGATAATATTGGTACAGCAGGCATAAATTATAACGCCTATAGTGTGCCTGATAGATTTATTATTGAGTGGAATGGTCAAACTTTTGATACTGGATTTGTAGGTTCTAGTTCATACGATGCACAACTTATAGCAGCTGGAGTAAGCCCTTCTGATATAAACACAGGAAGTCCATCTACAGGTTCAGGAATGCTAACATTTAATAAAAGTCAAGCATTCCCAACACAAGCAACAATTACAGTGTTAGCACCATTAGGAGGAACAGCATGGAATGTTACTGGTATTTGTCCACAGCCAACTCAAGGTTCAGAAGTAGAAGTTGGTGAAGGTGGTTGTAATACAACACCTAGCTCATGGGATACAGTTTTTATTAATGATACTAATCCTAACAGTTATGTTCCTTCAAATGGCGACATTGTTTATAGTGATATTGATTTAACAACTCCTTTTAATGGTGGTAATGATACATTTAGAATGAGAGTAACATCTCATCCATTTCAAACGATATTAAATTATAGTTTTAAAATTGATGTTAATGGTATTGTCTCTAACGCAACACTATGTATAACTCAAAGTACATCGCCAAGTATTGGCTCATTGTCTCTAGGAATAGCTTCATGTGGCAATGAGGGTGAGTTAAGAAAATTTAAGATAACGGGGCAACCAAATCAAAATGTGAGGTATCAATTAAAAACTGTTTTTATGGTCAATAATTCACATGGAGCATTGGGGCATGTAACAAGCGATACAGGTCATTCTAATAACTTCTCGGCAATATCTTCAGGATTTGTTCAAGAAGATGTAATGGTTTTAGGTAGCAATGGGATAGCTAATGTTCAGTTAGAATTATGTGCTAGACCTTGTTTAAATGAAACAGGCTCAGTTAATGAGGTTCAAGTTTCATTAACTTTATTTGAAAATGATTTGACTACACTGTCTAATCAATCAGTAAATGTTAGAGGTACAAGTCAATGTAATAATAACCCACAATAATGACAGAAAATTTATTAGATATAGTTTACGTAGACACAAGTGATTTTGCTTGTGCTAATGGATATGATCCTTGTGGTCATAAAGAACGCACATTGTCTTATGCATTGTATGTAGATATTCCTGAACAGTTAGAGACACCTGACGAAATATTTAAAGAGTGTTGTTATTATCATAAAGTATTAGCTTCATTAACTGACAATGAAAGCTACAAAAATGATTACTCTAGTTTTTATCACAAAAGACAAATACCAAGTGAAACATGTGATTTTATAATGATAGATATGTCTGATGATACAGAATATCCTTTAGATGATAACACCTATGGAGAATTAAAAAACTTTAATACAATAACTGATATTCCTGATTTGAAAATATTCAAGATAGAATGGAAAAAAGTATTAGAAGATTTAGGTACTGGGTCATACAAGATTGTAAAGAGATGTAATTTAGTTGGCATTTCAATTGATATTGAATATTTAGTTTATAATCTTCAAAATTACTCTACTTCAGTTGCAAATGGTACAACTCGTATTGATGTTGCTATGAATGGATATTTAGAAAATCTAGGTATTACATTTGAGGGATCAGGGTTTGAAACCACATTAAGAATACCTGGCTTTTTTGGTAGACGTAATCCTAAATTAGAGGAAGATAATATTGTAAATAGAAATTATGTCAAAAGACAAATATCTATTAAACAAACTAATGAGTATAAGTTCCAAACTAATATGATTCCTGATTGTTTAACTAATGAAATATTTGACTTCTTATTATTAGCAGATGACATTAAGATTAATGATTACAACCTCAATAATCACAGTTATAGTTATAAGTACTTTCCTGTATCGATAGGAGAAATTCAAGAACCTGTTTATGGTAGTCACACTCGCAAAGCTCAAGTAAATTTAACATTCACAGATAAGATAGTAAATAAGATACATAGGATTTAATGTGTTTTAAGTGTTCTTTTTAAACTGCAATGTTCAGTTATGAAAATATATTTGATTATTAATTAAATCAGATATAATGGCAGTTAAAGTATATTTAAAAGGGGTAACAGTATTTGTTGATGATGGGAATACTGTAAAAAGAATTCCTTCAGGCTATTTAAACTATGAAATACAAAGGGGTTACATTCATATTCATAATTTAATTGACAATACATCAAAATCATTTGCTGAATCTGAATTAGTAGATGAAAATGATAAAACTGTCTCTAACCCTGATGACTATCTATGTGAATTTATAGGATCTTTTAAAAAAGGAGGGGCGGAGAGCGGAAGCGGCGCATCATATAACCCAAAATTTGTAATAGATACCTTTTTACCTTCAATAGTAGAGATAAACAAAACATCTCAAGTAATCATAAAAGGGTCATTTTTAGATTTTATAAACAGTGTTAATGTAACGACTGCAAATCAAACAGGAGTTTCTGTTAACATTATTTCCAAAACCTTTGATGAGTTGATATTGGAACTTACAACCAATGAGGATTTACAGACTTATATAATAAACTTAAAAAGCCCAAGTAATCAACAACATACTATTAGTGTAGATGCTAAAAATATTAGTATTTATATCCCAACCTTAACAGGAGTAACTCCTGAATTATGGGTAAAATTAGGAAGTAATAACAATACTATATTAACTACTGGGGGGTATGAAGCTGAGAATTCAGGAGGTAACGGATGGAATGAGCATGCATATTTTGGAGGGTTAACTAGCTCTTCAAGGTTAGAGTTTTCATTTAAAGTAGAAAGACTACAAGGTGCTTCAAATGCATATTGTTATATCAGAACAAATAATCAAAACAATGTTTCTACTGGAGGAAATCCAAGAGTTTACATTCAAAACGGAAATACTTTTTATGTGTATGCTCCAAATGGAGGAAATATAGGAACCACCCAAATTTCAGTTGATGATGTTATTGATATTGTTTTAGAACCTAATAAGTATGAGGTTTTTAAAAATGGTGTTTCAATAGGTGTCTATAATGGAACTGTAAATCTTACAAATGTCTATATGACTTTTACTGGATATAGGGTTGCGAAACTATCAAACATTAACTCAAAAGTATATTAATATGGAAATTGTATTACAAAAAATAAAAGGATTTGAAGGTTTTGAATTTGCAAACGAACAAGAGTTGTTAAGTTGTGATTTTAAAAAAAGAGGTTGCTATGGAGCAATACCTAAATATACTTATGGAGGTAGAAAAATTAGTGATAATTTTTATAGTGAAAAAGATGGATTATTAGCAGTAACTATTGAAAATGAAGATATATTAGATGAAAATGGTATTGAAACTGATATTGAAAAGACACTAAAAATATTATACGATAATGGAGAAGTGTTTTATAAAAAAACATGGTTAGAGCCTATAAAAAATAGAATTAAACTTCGGTTGAGTAGATACCGTAATGCTTTTGTACACTTACAAAAAACAGCAGAGGAACATCCTAGTTCACAAGTAAGAGCTGTCACTTCTACATTGTTAGCTTATTATAATAATCAGATTAATATTTGGCAAAATGGAAATCCTCAAGTGTTTTTAGATGCAATGAATAATGAGCCACAAGTTAAAGACGGTCAACCTAATCAAATTTACTATATGCTTCAGGCTATTGTAGATTCAGAAACAGGAAAAAGAGTTTTAGATGGTATTGTAGAACAAATAAGCGGTGTAAAATGGAAGCAATAAAAATCAAATATTTAGAAAACCCAGTATCAATTTCTTTAGCATATTTACCTACAGGAAAAGGAGAAAGAACATTTGAAACTACTCAAGATATTTCGGTAATATTATCTGATGGATACGAGCTTCATATACCTAAAGGATTTAAAACTGATTTATCTTCAGTACCCAGTTGGGCATGGTCAATTTTCAAACCAATTGACAAAGCATTTATAGGTGATCTAATCCATGATGCTCTTTGGGTTGATAAAGCTGGTCAAGTAAATCATTTCAATAACAGTTTTTATGATGCAAGAAAATTTGCTGATGAGGAACGTTTAAGGTGGCGCAAAGTATTAGCCCCAAAAAAGAAAATCAAAAACTATTTAACGCATTATGTGATTCGCCTTATTGGTGGTTTTATGTATAGCAAACAATTAAAAATACCAAATTAAAATGCTGACTTTATTAAAAGAGAATTGGGAGTTAATCACAGGAATAATAGGCTCTATTGTTGCTTTTTTCGGAGGTCGAAAAAGTAAACGATTAAATGAAAAAACAACAGAGTTAGAAAATATTGAAAAGGTCAGAGAAATAGAGAAAAAACTATTAGCTGACATGGAAGATCAAGTAAATAAACTTATTAAGTACAATGACTATTTAGAAGGGGTCGTAAAGGATGTAAAAAAGAAACTTGTTAAATATGTTGATAAATACGGTGAATTAGATGAAAACGATTAACCATTATTTTCCATCAAACCAATATTACAAGGAGGAAACTAAAAAAAAGGGAATTGTCCTCCATCATACTGTATCCGGAAACTCTGTGGCTGGGGATATTAATTGGTGGAAATCCAATCCTCAACACGTTGCTACTTGTGTAATCATTGGTAGAGATGGTAAAATACATCGCTTATTTTCATCTAAATACTGGGCGCATCATTTAGGTATTAAAAGGTTTCATTTTAAATATTTTGGATTGCCCTCTTTAAACAAGAAGAGGAACAAAGAGTTTATCGGTGTTGAGTTAGATAGTTGGGGCGGTCTCGTGAAAAGAAACGGAAAATACTACTCATACACAGGAAGAGAAATCGATAAGGATAATGTAGTGTATTACAAAAACGAGTTTAGAGGATACCACTATTTTGAAAAGTACACTGATGCCCAAATAAAGGCTCTATATGAACTTTTATTGTATTGGGGTAAATACTACAACATCCCCCTTAATTATAAAGGAGAGGTTATGTTTAAGTATAATAAAAGAGCTTTAAGTGGAGAGGAAGGGATATGGGCTCATGTATCTTTTAGACCTGATAAATCGGATATACATCCTCAAGAGGAATTAATTAAAATGCTAAAATCATTATGATGAAAAACATAAACAGAAAATTTAGTATCGACATAAAAGATATTCTTATTATAGCTCTTTTACTATTTGGAATCTATAAGTTTTTTTTAAAGCCTGAGCGTGAGGTTGTAACTGAAAAAGAGACCACCACTATTGACATCAAAAAAGAAATTGAAGAGGCTATAAATAATAGATTACAACTGCAACAGCCTACGCAGCAGCCTACTATAATTTATCAAGATCGTGTCGTTCCTGTTTATAAAGATACTCCTATTCCTAAAGGCGATGAGGATTTAGTAAAAAACCTCAATAAATATAGAGACACGACTCAATTAGAAAATGCAAAGATTTATAGTGAAATTTTATCGGATGGAACTGTATATCAAAATAAAGTAACTGCTGAAGTTGATGTTAAAACAATTACTAATACTATTGAGAAAAAAGTGGTAAAATATGGCTCTGGATTTTATTTATCTCCGGGAGTAAACTTAAATCCTATCAATGGTATTCAAAGCATAGAGACTTCAATAAACTACATAAATAAAGGTGATTTTGGTTTTGGACTTGGAGTTCAATACGACCTCCTAACTAAAGATGTTAGTTATGGAGTTAAAATCCACAAAAAGATATTTTAACTACTTTAAATTAAGTATAATTTTTTAAATATTTCCATTATGAAAAAAGTATTTTTTTTTACATTATTAATGTTATTATTTTTAGGAGTTTCATGTACTCCTCCAGAACTTTCAGAAGATTCAGAAATTAATCCTGTGGCAATTGACAAGGATAAAGTTGAACCTACTAAACCGCCTCAAGGAAACAATTAGCTTGTAATTAAATCTAAAATTTTAACTCGGAATTATAATTGGTTAATTCTGAGTTTTTTCTTATACTGCTTGATAAAATAAAGTAATAATGCAGAAAGTAAAGATTTCACGTAAAGAGAAAATAGTAAATATTATATCCGAAGCTTTTAAGGATAATAAAAGTATTCGCTTTGTAATCGGAGAAAAAGGAAATTTCAACAAAAAACTAAAATATCTAATAGAATATTCATTCTATGAAGGCTTAGATTTTGGAGATGTTTTTTTAAATAAAGGAAATACAGCAGCAGCAATAATTATTGACCCTCTTAAAAAGAAAACAACTTTAAAATCAATTATAAGAGATATAGGGTTAATTATTAATGTAATTGGTTTTCAAAATATTTTTAAAGTCCTAAATAGAGAAAAAAAAATAAAAGCCTACCATCCTAAAAACGAAAGATATGTACACTTATGGTATATCGGTGTTGAAAATTCTAAAACTGGTAAAGGAATTGGGTCAAGTTTCCTAGATAGGATAAAAAGCCACTATAAAGGCAAACATATATTACTAGAAACTTCTACTGTAAGAAATTTTAATTTTTATGAAAGAAACGGTTTTGAAAAAAAAGGTATTATACCACTAAAAGGGTATGATTTACATATTTATAGTACTTAATTTACGATATGTTTGGTACAGAGATTCATAGGGTAACATTTATTATTACATTTTTACAAGTTTTAATCCTTCCTGCTTGTATACTTCATTTGACCTTAAAAAAAAGAGATCAATCTAGGCGTAATATTGTATATCTTACTGTAATATTCATCCTATATAATTTGTTTTCAGGACTATTTCCTGATCCTACTTTATCAATACCAATTGCTATACAACTTGTTCTTGCCTACACTATTGGAGCCATTATGTCTGTATACTTTGTTATTTATATCTATCACGAATTTGGTATTACACCTATATTATTCTTTAATCTTAGGTTTATGATACCAATTGTAAGCACTTCTTTTATACTAGGGTTTTTAACTACATATTTATTAACGGGTAATTTGAGATTAGCTAAGACACTTTTTTTAATTGTACCTCTATTTCTAATGGCTTTATTTGTTTTTAGAGCGTTTAAAGAACTTATATCAATCTCTATAAGACGAAATAAAGAAAAGCATTTCATTTATAGGATGTATTCCGCTTATGTTGGTTTGTTTTCGGTATTTATTATGATGATAATTGTTATGATCGGAGATTTTCAAGTAGTTGAACAATCCGTTTGTAATTTTGGATATTTCGTAATCATGCTTTCATATTATAATTCTTTACTATACGCTTATAAAAATGACATATTTCAAAGGTCAGAACTTATTGAACAATTTAATGAATTAGGATTTACTAATCGAGAAAAACAAATCGGAGAGATGCTTATTTCAGGCATAGAAGATTATAAGAAAATATCAGAAATACTTTTCATTTCGTACAATGGTGTTACCTCACACACATCAAATATCTTCAAAAAAGCAAATGTTAAGTCTAAAAAAGAATTTATTTCTAGGTTTTATAAATAGTTGAAAATATGCTTTTTAGTTTAAGCATCCAGAAGTCTAAGTTTAAAACTTAAGAAATTAAAGTACTTATTTTTTGAAATTTAAATCTTAATTTGTTGTTTTAGCACTTAATTGTTAAATATGAAAAATTTTATTATCGGTATAGCTCTTACTTTTTTAAGTGGAGTTTTTCCTTTGATCTATTTGTTTGCAGATCAGAGTGAATTGAATGAGCGTTATTTTGGTTTTAAAACCATGTATGGTTTTTGGTTTGCTTCCGGGAATCATATAAGTATAGCATTATTTGTAATAGGTACTTTTTTTATAGTTAATAATTTATCAAGTAAGAATAGAAAACAGATTTATTATATATGCTTATTATCACCACTAGCAACTTCATTTTTATTAACGAGTTGGGATCTATCTCCTTCTCAACTTCCAGTATCACTTGTAGAATATTATGCTATTTTAATTGTTATTTTCTGCATACTTGTGATATTGGTTTTCAAAACAAAAACACTCCTATCTAAAGAATCATTAAAAACTAAAATACACAAGATTAAAACCAGTATTAAGGAGTGTACGATAGAGGTTTATAATCTTATTGATGAGATTGAAAATATTGAAGCTTATGGTGTTGAAAGCGACTTGTCTGATGATATTAATATTTGGAAAAGTGTGCTACAGGATTCAGTAAATGAAATGTATTTAAAGAGTGATGTATTACTAAAAAAACTACAAAAGAATGAAGACAACTAAAAACATCATGGTAAAAAAGATCAAGCTAAAAAAGGCTAGATTAAAATACATAGAAAAAGTATTAAAACCTATTTTGCAACAGGATGACATAACCAAAATTAAATGTGAACTATTAAAAGTGTTTGAGACTGAATTATTTATAGAACACCAAAATCTAAATAAAAAAGGCATAATTATTAGTGAAAATGAGTTAACAAATGACCAAATAATAAAAATGTTAGGTTTTTGTCCTGAAAAAATAGAAGAATTTACCTGTCTAAATAGAAAAAAATCACATAACTATATGAAAACTAAATACTATGCTTATGATGTAGTTATTTCAAAAGACTAGACCAATCTTCAATTTTATAATAACCTATTTCACGAAGGTAGTTTCTAACGGTATTATTGTCTTGGTGATTAGTTATAGTTCTAATATAATCAAGGGCTTTCTCTTCATAATTTGCCACTTTTGTTTTTCTATACTCTTTTACTTTTACTAAAAACATTTTACCAATAGCGGCATGTCGCAAAGAGTAAATAGTATGTAATTCCGAAAAGTTAAATTTCTTTTTTACTACACGATTAAATCTTTTACCCCAATAACTACGTCTATTTTTCTCTTCAGTTACGGTTCTATTCCCTGTTTTTTTATTTAAACGTGTTAACCATTTACTTGGTTTATTATCCTTAGTGAAAACAAAGAAATTATTGTCATATTCTGATAAATCTATTTTATTGTAGAATTCATCAATAAGTACTTGAGGTATTTGTTTAAAATAGATGTTTGTTTTGGTGTTAGAGTAAATCAATTTCTCCTCAATTTTTACATCTTTAACTTTTATTCTGCAAACTTCTACATTTCTAAAAAGAGCATAATAAACATGAGCGCAAAAATAATATAACCAAATATCGGCTTTATCGTCTCTTAGGTATTCAAATATGTCTTGAACTTCTTTTTCAGTAAAAGCAACATTTTTTTGAGGTTTAGAGGTTAAAACTGGGATTTTAGTTATAAAATTTACTGGGATTATCTCTTGATCGGATAAAACTGTAAATAACGAGGAAATATCCGCTCTATCATTATTTCTATTACCTGCACTTGTTTTCTGCAAAACCATATTTAGATAATCATTAACTACTTTTTTAGAAACGGATGTCATGAATCTATTTTTAAATCCGTTTTCCAGTAAATAATCCTTGAAACGGTTTATTCGGTTTTCAAAATTATTGTAAGAGGTTTTAGCTAATGTCTTTTCTTTCATCTTTAGACCAAAGTTGAAAGCATCTTCGACTGTATAAATATTACTTGATATTTCAATGTTATAGGGGTTAATTTGACCTTCTTTTAAAAGTCGAGATAAGTTTCTCCTCATTGTCTCAAGTATTTCTAATCTTTCATCTTTGGTTTTATATCTATTTCCGGCTTTGACATTTTTTTGTCTTTCCAACTTTCCATTATTTGGATTTCTATAAGACCATCTTATATACCATTGTTTGCTTAATGCTTTCTGTTTTTCTTTTTGAGAAAGTTTATTCCATTTTTTTACATCTACACCGCCCGTGTAAAGTTTAGGTTCGGAATATTTTTTCTTAGGCTTCATGTTTTCTAAATAGTGTACCGAATCGTGTACTTTTGTTAAAAGTAAGGATAATTTTGTCATAAAAAAAATACGGTTTAAGGTACACTTAAACCGTATCTTTATTGACATGCAATGTTTTTACACTTGTAGCGAAGGGGGGAGTTGAACCCCCGACCTCAGGGTTATGAATCCTGCGCTCTAACCACCTGAGCTACCTCGCCTGATTGCGGGTGCAAATATATATGTTTTTTTGACTTATGAACAAAAAAAAATCATTTTTTTTTAAAGAAAAAATCTATATATTGGCTCTCAAACGTATATATAAATGAGTAAAGTTAAATTTGAATTAGAATTCCCAATTCACGCCTCTCCAAGTATGTTATATACTTATCTTGCAACACCTGCTGGTTTGGAAGAATGGTTTGCAGATAGAGTAAATTCAAGAGGAAAGCAAATTATTTTTATGTGGGATGATTCAGAAGAAGAAGCAAAAATTGTAGCGAGTAAGGCTGATGAACGAATAAAATTTAAATGGGTAGAAAGTGATGGAGATGAAAGCTATTTTGAGTTCAGAATACAAGTAGATCCTCTTACTAAGGATGTTGTAGTTATAGTAACTGATTTTGCTGATAATGAAGAAGATGCGGAAGAAGCAAAGCGGCTTTGGGAAAATCAAATAGAAGAATTAAAGCATACTATTGGAGCATAAACAGGAAAAACAAAAAAAATATAAAAAATACCCAGCAAATTTGCTGGGTATTTTTTAGGAATATTAATCAATAGACTGTATAATTTTAAGAGAAAACAAATCATTAAATTTTCTTTCAGATATTATAAAATTAGTAATTTTGTTGATAGAAAATATCTTATAATGGTAAATTTAAATGGTTCAATAATTCCTTCAAAAGAGGTAAAACTTGGTAGTGAAAATAGAGCTTTTAAGTATGGTGATGGTATTTTTGAAACTATTAAAATACAAAATAATAAAATCATATTTTTCGAAGACCATTATTTTAGACTAATGGCTTCAATGAGGATGCTTAGGATGAAAATACCAATGCGCTTTACTTTAGAATTTCTTCAAGAAGAAATATTGAAAACAGTAAAACAAATTACTAAAGAAAGTGCCATTTATAGAGTCAGATTAACGGTATACAGGAAAGATGGTGGCTTATATTTACCTAATACTAATGAGGTAGATTATTTAATTGATGTAATTCCTGTAAATTCCGTATCAAAAAATACATATAAAGTAGATTTATACAAAGATTTTTATAATTACTCGGGGCTTTTATCTACAGTTAAAACTACAAATAGGATGATTAATACTCTAGCATCTGTTTTTGCTGATGAAAATGATTTAGATAGTTGTATTATTCTAAACGAAAACAAAAGGGTTGTTGAAGCAACAAATGGAAATATTTTTATAGTCACGGGAACCACTATAAAAACACCTCCTTTGACTGAGGGATGTATTAAAGGTGTAATAAGAAAAAAAATAATAGAAATTGTAAGCAAAAACCCTGATTATGATATTGAGGAAACCTCAATATCACCTTTTGAAATACAAAAGGCAAATGAGGTTTTTATTACCAACGCAATTACTGGAATACAATCTGTGACTAACTACAGAAAGAAAAAATTTTCAACTGAAATTACATGTAAACTTAAAAATAGTTTACAGATGTTGAGTGTTATAGGGGTATAAAAATTTAGTTCATTTGAATGTCACTTGGTGCATTTGCCCAAATTTTGTATTCTCCCCCTTTTTTCAATAATTGATTTTTCCAAATCGTTTCATTATTAATAGTAAAAATATTACTGTATATATTATGTGAAACAAACCATGAATTTGTTTTCAATTCATCATTTAATTGATTGGTGTCCCATCCCGAATAACCTAGAAAAAATCGAACATCACTTGGCTTTACAGCATTATTATTTAAATGCTTCTTTAAAGATTCAAAGTTACCTCCCCAATAAATACCATTATTTACTTCTACGCTATTAGGTAAAAGCTCAGGAACTTTGTGAATAAAATAGAGATTATCTGACTCAACAGGACCACCTTGATAAACAGTAAAATCACAATCGATGTCTGGAACTAAATCTTTAAGAGTATAATGTAAAGGTCTGTTCATTATAAAACCGACAGAGCTATTCTGTGTGTGTTCTGTCAGTAATACAATAGCTCTTTTAAAAGAGCGATCATTTAAAATAGAAGGTTCTGCGATGAGTAATCTTCCTTTTTCTGGTTTAAGAATACTAACTGGCATAAGAGTTTTAATTATGTTACCAATATAAGTAAAAATTAATAAAAATTTAACATAAAAAGAACAATATGTGTTTTTATATATTTTTTATTATTTCAATCACTTCATTCTTCTTTCTTACAGAAACAGGAATTGTCTGTTTGTTTTGAAGTATAATATAGCCTCCATCTGACTTTATAAATTCTTTAATGAATTGTATATTAATTAAATGACTTTGATGCACTCGAAGAAAATGATATTCTTTTAAAATATCTGAAAAATATTTTAAGGTCTTTCCTACAAGGATTTTCTGTCCATCTACTAAATAAAATTCGGTATAATTATTATCCGATTTACAATGCATAATATCATCTAAATTTACAACGATGATTTTGTTAGAAGAGTTTAATGATATTTTTTTTGGTCGTTGATCAGGATAAAAAATAGAGTTTTTTAGCACTGATAATTGCTCTTTATTAGGTGATATTTGAGATTTAGCCCGTTCAATAGCACCACATAAGCTATCTAAAGAATACGGTTTTAAAATATAATCTATGGCTGCAAATTTAAAAGCTTTAATAGCAAACTCATCGCTTGCTGTTACAAAAATTATTTTAGAACACAATTCAGGATGAATTTCTAGAATATCAAATCCTGTTCCATCTCCTAGCATGACATCTAGTAATAGAATATCAGGTTCTTTTTGTCTTAGCAATTTTGAAGCTTCTACAACGCTTTTAGCTTTAGAAATATTACTAATCTCAGGATGATTTATTTTTAAATCATTTTCTAACATTTTTAAAGCAGGTTCATAGTCATCCACAATTAATGCCGTTAAATTCTTCATTTTGATAGTTATAATTTAGGTTTCGAATGTAGTAAGTTTTGAAAACAGATAATTGATATTAAGATTTTAATTTTAAAAATCTGTTTTTAGCGGAATTTTAAAACAGGCTTTTGTACCTATAACCTCACCATTTTTTTTTAACTCGATAAATTTAACATACGTTTTTGAGTCTATGCTTTTAATTCTTTCTTTTGTTACATTTAAAGCAATAGAAACATGATTTTTATTTCTTTTTTTCTTTTGAGTAGTGAAAAATCCAACTCCATTATCAATTATTTCGCAGTGAATATAATTTGCATCATTGGAAAAGTATATAATTATTTCTCCATTTTCAATTGATTTTATTCCATGCTTAATGCTATTTTCAATAAAAGGTTGAATTAGCATTGGGGGAATCATAATTTCTTCTATTTCAAATGATAATTGATAATTAATTCTGTACGTAAATTTACAAATACTCATTTGTTGCTCAAGGTCAATATAATTTTCTAAGGTTTTTATTTCGTCAGCTAAGCTTATAAAATCTTTTCGAGAAGCCTCAAGAATTGACCTCAGAAGATTAGAAAATTTCGAAATAGTACTATTTAAATCATTTAGCTTACCGTTATTACCCAGTGCTTTAACCCCATTAAGGACATTGAAAATGAAATGTGGATTCATTTGAAGTTGTAAAGCTTTTTGTTCCAAATTCAATAAATGATTTTTTAATTCTAATTGATTTATCTTCAGTTTATTTTTTGTTTGAGTTTTTCTTATTGATTGGTTTATCATAAGTCCAATAATGGTGAAAATGAAACTCATAATAGATAGTTTAAACCATATTTTATGATAAAAAGGTTTATCTATATAGAAGTTAAAGTCTATAGGAAGACTTTTTTGATCATTTTTTAATTTTGATTGCACACTAAAAGTATAATCACCTGATTGAAGATTTGCTAAATTAACAGATGTTTTGTGAGTCCAAGGACTATATTTGCCATTAATTTTATATCGATAAAGAACATTTTTAGGATTATTCAAGTCAATTGATTTATAGTAAAATGCAAGATGATTTTTTTGAGAAGTTAATTTAAGTTTTGTTTTATCTTTACCATGCATAAAAAAATCAATGGGTTGATGTAAAACCTCAATATTTTCAAAAGAAATTGAAGGGACAAAAAGTCTATTATAGGATAGACTTTTAAATCTGAAAACTCCATGATTTAGTGTTGTTAACCAAATATTAGCTTGAGCATCTTCGAATACATCTGTAATCTCATTAGATTCAAATGAATTATATTTATTAATTTTTCTTTTAAAAGAAAAATCGTTATTGAGTATCTCAATACCATTACTTAATGAAAATACCCAATAGTTTGTTCCGATCTTTCTAATTCCTTTAACATTTTTCGTAAATATATTAATAGCAGATATTTTGGAATTATTTATAATTCTGAGTCCAGAATTTAAAGTACTTGAGATTACTTTATTTTTGAGAATTAAAATAGAAGTAAAATTACCCATCTCAATTTTTTTAATTGATTTGGGTGTACTTAAGTTTTTTAATTTCCAAAGAGCTTTATTCGTTGCTATATAATAGTTTTCTCCATCATATTGAATATCGTTAACCTCACTTAAGTCTATTTCAAGATTTGTTTTTATTGGGATTAAAAAATCTTTAGTTAGTTTGTATATCCCTCTTTCTGTACCAATTACTAAAGAATTTTCTGTAGGAATTATGCAACGTACAGTTTTATTTTCAATAAGTTTAAAAGTATTCTTATTTCTTAATGCGAAAAAATTGAATCCTCCAATGTAAAGATTTTTTTTATTACTAACCAAGACATTAATTCTTTGAGTTAAATTTCCGTTTTCGTTAGTGAAGTTCTCAAAATTTGTTCCGTCAAATCTAGTTAGTCCTTTATTTGACCCAAACCAAATATAACCTAATTCATCTTGAGTAATGCATGTTATTTGATTACTTAAAATTCCATCTTTTTCTTTGTAATTTATGTAAGAGTTATAAGAAGGGGCTTCATTAATATTAAAAAGTACATTTTCTTGCGCAGTAAAGTTGTGAGTTTTAAAAAGTAGTAGTACACTAAGAAATTTATAAATTGATTTCATAGTTGGCAAACATACTTAAAATCAATTATAAAATAGTATTGAAATTTGAGCTAATAAAATTTTTTGTCCGTACGTGTTCAAATTTATAGTAGTTAAACAACGTATTGCAAACCTTATATTTATTAAAAAATAAGGTGGTTTTTTAAAACCACCTTAAAATAATATATAACAACATTTTGCGAATAATATCGCCTTTTCACTTTTTTGATTATTTTACATGTTTGTGAAAAAATTATTTGATAATAAATTAAAGTTATTTTTCTTCAAATACACTTTTAGCAACAAGTAATGCAAGCATCGATTTCGGCATTCCAGCATAAGCTCCTACAGTTTCTATTACTGCTATGATTTCATTTTCAGAAGCTCCGTGCTTTAAAGCTGTCTTGATATGAACTTTTAACGCTTTGTCTAACCCTCCTTGAGCAGCAATCATTGAAATTACACAAAGCTCTCGTACCTTAAGGTCTAAGGTGTCATCTTCATATAAATTATTAGCCAAATAATCATGAATATTATTTATAGTACGTGGACTAATATCTTTAATTGATTTAAAAACATTTTTAGCCATTTCCCCAAAAACCTCTTCGCATCGATTAAGTTGTTCTTTTAAGTTCATTTTTGTTTTTTTATTGCTTATACTGTTTTAAAACCTCAAAATGATCATCGTTTAATCTCCATATGCCATCTTTTTCTTTTACCCATTCTTCTTTTGTAATAATTCCTTCACCAACATTCATGCTCCAATCTGATGATAAATGCACAGTTGTGGGATTAATTTGTTTAACGATAGTGTTTCTATAAACTAAGAAACTAGCGCCTTTTTTTACGAAAGGTCTCCAGAATTTATCTATTTTAGCTCTTCCTATAAAAGTTCCAAATGGTTTTGCAGTCATCGAAGCATTTTTAGTATATGCGCTAACGCAGTAATCAACATCACCTTGATTAAATCTTTTAATCCATGTATTGCTAGCTTTTAACACCTCTCTTTCGGCTTTTGTTTTTTGGATTTTTTTTGGATTTTTAAACATCTTTCCATGACCAGGTACGATCCAATCTACTTCGTGTATCCATTCCGCTCTATTTTTATCTAAAGCAGCTTGATCTTGAGCTAAAGGATCTACTTTCGGACCAAATTGATCATTCCACCACATGTGAGTTAGTAAATAAAGTCCTTCTTTTGTGTTAACTAATAAGCTAGCATCTTCATGAGTATGTCCAGGAGTTTTAATGACTTTAACCCCTTTACTAATTTCAAATTTATCAGGATGATCTTTCCAATCATCATTTTTATAAGTTGCCCAAAAGTCAACAATCGTAGCATTAGGAAATACTCCTAATCTAGTATTATGATCGGGATGATGATGACTTATAAAAATGTGAGTTACATCCTCTTTTTTTACCCCTAAGTTTTTCATAGTATGAATTACATTATCCCAATCACCTTTAGCTGTCATACCCGGATCGGTTACCATAATCATATCTTTTGTTCTTACTAAAGCAATTGTGCTTGCTGCTTTTCTTGCTCCATCAGGTTGAGCACCTGGTAAAAATGTTTTTCCTTCAATTGGTTTTACATAACCATCATATAAAATATCTACCGTTGGTGAGCCTTTATGAATGTAGGGATTAGTGTTAGTTCCTTTATGTTCATGTGTGTTTTTACCATGTTTGTGTTTTTGTGCATGTGCACCTATCACAAATAACACTAGGGTTGTGATTAATAATGTTTTGTTTAATATTTTCATTTTATATTTGTTTTACTATTGACAAAGGTAGAGTTAATAGAAAGATAAAGTTGGTGACAAAAGTTACAGAATATTTTTTTGTACGGATATATTAATTCAATAGCATCACTTACTTCATATTCAATATGAGAGAGATGTTAATTGTTGGTATTCTACATACCTACTTTTCTTAAATAGTATTTCACTACAATGTATGTCTACAGCCTCTTATTTAATATTGGTTTTATTATTTTTAAAAGAAAGGGTTTATACCTCTTTAATTTCTAAAATATTAATTTATCTACTTTGTAGATTTTTTATCAGTTTAATTCTTTTTTATACATGAACTATCAGGGAAATAAAATAATTATTTATTACGATATCAATTAAAGCTACTATATATATAATTAATAGTAAATATTTTGATTTAAGTATTTGATTTACAAAAGTATTTTATTGTAGGTGTCATCAGAGGTGTCAGCTTTTATTTTTTGGAGTTTTGTTAATTTATTAAGAGTGTTATTAGAAAAAGTAAATTGGTAAACATTTATTCAACAATAAAATCATTGAGAAGATGATTTATTACTCAATTTTATTATTATCTAAAAGCAAAAAACGGTTTAACTAAAACTTACTGATGTAACTTTATTTGATTATTATTTCGTAATTGGTAAAGAATTGAAAAAAGAGAATAAATTTTATTGTTCAACAAAATTTAGAAGATCTAGTACGGTTAATTTAAAAATATAAAAATGATACGAGAATCAAAATTACTGTTACGAGTGACATTGTTATAAATAAAAAGAACAGCGAAAAAAAATTATTTTAAGGTAGTAAAAACTTACATTTTACAGAAGTTAATTTTTGTGTATAATTACTTTAGTATTTTGATCTCAAACGCAATTGCTAAAAAAGTATAAAAGGCATTAAAACGATCTTATTATAAATAATGTAAGAAATACACTTACTAAAGAAAATATGAATTAAGATGTTTTTTATGTTTAATATTTAGCAAATGAATTTATAGCCTAAAGGTTAGGCTCTCCGATACTTAAAAAAAGGGTGAGATATTTTTGATATACTTTTATTATAAGTAAAATAAATATTTTAAGTTTTTGTAAATAGTTGTAAACATTGTGTTTAGATAAGATATATTCTTAAACTATATAAATAATTGATAGCTATATAAATTATTGATTTTCTGGCGCTTTTCAGAAAATTGTTATTTAAGATATATTTACAGTAGACATATATAATTATATATGTCTGTTAATTGAATCTCATTAAAAAACTAATAGGGTTTTTAAAATATATTTAAACTTAATAAAATGAAAGAACAAAAGAAAAAACTTACATCAGTATCAGGTAGGCCGATTGCGGAGAATCAAAATGTAAAAACAGCAGGTAAAAGAGGACCTATGCTTTTAGAAGACTTTTGGTTTTTAGAAAAACTTGCTCATTTTGACAGAGAAGTAATTCCTGAAAGAAGAATGCACGCAAAAGGCTCGGGAGCCTTTGGTACATTTACGGTAACCCATGATATTACCAAATATACTAAAGCTAAAATATTTTCTGAAATTGGAAAAAAAACAAAACTTTTTGTCCGCTTTTCAACAGTAGCAGGAGAAAGAGGTGCTGCAGATGCTGAAAGAGATATAAGAGGCTTTGCTATTAAATTTTATACCGAAGAAGGCAATTGGGATTTGGTAGGAAATAATACACCAATTTTTTTCTTGAAAGATCCTTATAAATTCCCCGATCTAAACAAAGCTGTAAAGCGCGATCCAAAAACAAATCTCAGAAGTGCCAATCATAATTGGGATTTTTGGACGCTTTTACCAGAAGCTTTACATCAAATTACGATGACGATGAGTGAAAGAGGTATTCCAAAATCATATAGACATATGAATGGTTACGGTAGTCATACATTTAGTTTTTTAAATTCAGATAATGAGCGATTTTGGGTGAAATTCCATTTCAAAACAGTACAGGGAATACAGAATCTATCGGATGCTGAAGCAGAAAAAATAGTAGGGAAAGATCGAGAAAGTCACCAACGCGATTTATTCGATTCTATTGAAAATGGAGATTTTCCAAAGTGGAATTTAAAAATACAAATTATGCCAGAATCCAAAGCAAAAGATTACCGTTTCAATCCGTTTGATTTAACTAAAGTATGGCCTCATTCTGATTACCCATTGATAGATGTTGGAATAATGGAGCTAAACCAGAATCCAGAAAATTATTTTGCGGATGTAGAGCAAGCAGCATTTAACCCAGCCAATGTAGTTCCAGGAATTGGATTTTCACCTGATAAAATGTTACAGGCTCGTTTATTCTCATATGGAGATGCTCAACGTTATAGACTTGGAGTAAATCATTATCAAATTCCTGTTAACAAACCAAAATGTCCTTTTCATAATCCACATAGAGATGGCGCAATGCGAGTAGATGGAAATGAAGGCTCAACCATTCATTACGAGCCTAATAGTTATGGGCAATGGGCTGAAAGTAAAGAACATGTAGAGCCTGAATTATCTTTAGCAGGTAATGCCTTTCATTATGACCACAGAGATGATGATGATTATTATACGCAGCCTAGAAATTTATTTAATGTAATGTCTTCCGAACAACAACAAATATTGTTTGACAATACCGCACGACAAATTGGAGGAGCTGAAAAATTTATTCAAGAAAGACATATTAAAAATTGTTTTAAAGCAGATCCGAAATATGGAAAAGGAGTTGCAAAAGCATTAGGTATCAATCTCACTGATTTAGATTTGTATTAAATACAAATGAGGCATAAACAAGGTATAAAATTAATTTCGATTTAGTACAGATATTAAAAGGTTTAGCATGTAATAATTAAGTGTTATGAATTGAAAGTTAAACGTTTCTAAAGCCTCCACTAACTATATATTAAATTTTAGAGATACACTTGTCATAAAACACCTAATAAAAGGTGTTTTATGTGCCTAAAGATTTAGTAACCTAACTATAAGTAGTAGTTTATCAGTTAAATAAATATTTTTTAGGAGGTTGTCCTTAGTTCATGTATAAAACAGTAAAAAGTGTTGTAAAACATTTAATTAGTATTATTTTGATTTTGTTGTAATTCAGATATTTGTATTCTAATTATTAAAAAATATAAATATGAAAACAATATTTATTACAGGTTCAAGTAGTGGGATAGGCAAAGAGACTGCCAAATTATTTCAATCTAAAAATTGGAATGTAGTTGCTACGATGCGAAGACCGGAAGAAGAGGAGGAGCTTACAAAATTAGATAACGTATTCGTAACAAAATTAGACGTTTTGAACTTGGAGTCTATACAAGATGCTGTTAAAAAGGCTATTTCAAAATTTGGAAAAATTGATGTTTTAGTGAATAATGCAGGTTATGGAGCATACGGAACATTAGAGTCATTTTCAAAAGAACAAATTATAAGGCAATTCCATACAAATGTTATAGGTCTTTTAGATGTTACTAAAGCTTTATTACCACACTTTAGAGAGAATGAGGCAGGTACAATTGTTAATGTTTCTTCGATAGGAGGAAGGATAACATTTCCTTTAGGTTCTTTATATCATGGAACTAAGTTTGCTGTAGAAGGTATTTCTGAGTCATTAAATTATGAAGTTGGACAATTTGGAGGAAAAGTTAAAATAATTGAACCGGGTTCTATTGCAACAGATTTCGGAACAAGATCCTTTGATTTTTCCCATAATGAAGAATTAACCCAATACAATAACTTAGTTACGTCTGCTCTTGATTTATTTCCAAAAATGCTAAGTAATTCATCACCTGTTAATTTGGCTTCTGAGACTATTTATGAAGCAGTAACAGATGAATCAGGTAAATTAAGATATGTTGTAGGTGAAGATGCTAAATTACATGAGTTAAATAGAAAGCAGTTTGATGATGAAACCTTTGCTAAAAATATGTTATCTCAGTATGGACTATAAGTAAAACAGAATAAATATTAGTGAATATTTTAATTAATTCTTAACTATTTTTTTATTCATCGCCCATTTACTATAATAAAATTATAAGGTATATCTTTGTGAATAATAACAAGAATCAGAATAACTTAAGAAAGAAAAAATAATTTAGAACTTCTTCTAAATTATTTTTTAGCTTTTTTTTTAAAAAAATAAACAGGTATATTTTTACAACTAAAATAATATATAAAATGAAGTCAATTTTACAAATATCATCTATAGGCGACCTAGCTAAAAATATAGGTTTTGAAATGCATCATCCGCTTATATCAATTGTTGATTTGTCGAAAGTTAATTTTGATTTTAAGTCAGGAACAAGGGTTATGACTGATTTTTATCAAGTTTACTTAAAAAATTATTGTGTTAACGGAGTTATTTACGGTAGGAAAAAGTTAGATTTTCAAGAAGGGAATTTAATGTGTTTGGCCCCTAATCAGGTGCTTACTGTTCAAGAACAGCAAAACTTTGACCAAGATAATGTTGGGTGGGCTTTATTTTTTCATCCAGATCTTATTAAAGGTACTTCTTTATGGGATAAGTTTAAGAAGTATAGTTTTTTCTTGTATGAGGTATCAGAAACGCTTCATTTATCTGAAAAAGAAAAGAATATATTGAATGAAAGTGCAAAAAATATAAAGAATGAACTTTTAGAAAATATTGATTCATACAGTCAAAATATTATAATTTCATCACTTGAAGTTTTTCTTAATTACTGTCTTAGGTATTATGGAAGACAATTCATAACTAGAAAGTCAATTAATAATAATACTCTAATAAAAATTGAGAATTTTTTAGATTCATATTATAAGGAAAAAAAGTTTAGAGAAAAGGGATTACTTACTGTTAAAGAATTATCAGAGCAGGTTTCGATGTCTCCAAATTACATGAGTGATTTAATCAAAAAAGAAACAGGTATGAATGCACAAGGTTACATTCATTACTATTTAATAGAGGAGGCTAAGAACTTACTACTGAGTTCTGATGATTCAATTAGTGAAATAGCTTATAATCTTGGTTTTGAATACCCACAATATTTCGGTAAACTTTTTAAAAGGAAAACAAAGTTAACACCATTGGAATACCGAAATTCAAAAAATTAGATTTTAGAATCAAAGTATTTGTTACTTTAATATTCTTTAAAATATATTAGTAATTCCATCTAGAACTTACCCTTGTATTTTACTAAAACTGCGTATTAACTTTTATAGAGTGAAATGTATGAAGTTGTAATGTTTGGTTAACACGCAGAAATTTTAAAAAGAGACCTTAAAGAAAATGAAATAAAGTGAATTTTAAAATAAGTGTTATTACTAATAATTATACCCGTATTAATTGTTTTAGTATAGGTACAATTACTAGTTATTTCTGCCAGAAAACTTTGAAATGAAAATTTAATATTTATTTTCAGTACTTAATTTATCAAACGGACACAATCATTGACTCAATAGAATTAGTTGTTTAGTTACTAGCTTAGATATTAGTTATTCTTTTATTATATTTTACGGTTAAATGAATTGAGAGAGGTGTAATCAAAAAATGGTTCTATGAGCTTGTACAAAAATAAGTGAATATATAGTTGAAAATTTACCAGACGAAAGAATAAGTGTAATAATTCAAAATCAATAAATGTATAATAAAATTTGATTTGAAGCGATTCTTTAAAGAAATAGACGACCTGTTATTATATATTTTGTTAGTTAGTTTTTCTGTGCCAATAGGCAGTTCTACCAAGTAATGAAAAGCCAATATAACCTCTTATCTTAAGTTTATTATTTTTTTCAAGTTTTATGTAACATTTATATTCTTTACCATTTTTAGGATCTAGTATTTTACCGCCATTCCATTCATCTCCTTCTTTTTTAAGACCAGACAGAATATTCATTCCTAGTATAGGCTTATTTTTTCTTTTTCCACTACATTTTTCACATAAAGCGTTTTGTCTATTTTTATCCTTAATTTCTATAATTTTAGCAAATGCTTTACCATTTTTCTCGTAAACTTCAATAACACTGTCTACTTCATTGGTTTCTTCATCACGGTTTTCCCATTTACCAAATATTGATTGCGAATTTATGTGTGTGGTAATTAAAAGGAGTAAGACGGTAATTAGTCGTTTCATATGTATTTAAAAATTAATTATTTTTAGTTTCTAATATTTTAATTTACTACCCAGATAATAGAGCGAAATATTTATCAACGCTTTTAGTAAAAAGGCATGAAATTAAGTAACTGATGCAATTTAATAAAATTATTTATTCTAAATAAGTATCAATAAATATGCCGATTATTGTTTTTTTGTAGTAAAATGAATTTTTTTTGATGTTTTTAACAATTTAAAGTGGTTAAATACAATAAAAACAAAAAGTGGAAGTAAAGCCAACTATTTTTTTATTCATTTAGCTAAATAGAAAGTAATATACTCTATTTCTATAGGCCTTAATTTATTCTAAGTGTATTATTTAGTAAGGTGTTTTATTTTTGGGTATCGCAATAGGTGTCAATTTTTATTTTTTAGAGTCTTTCTAATTCATTAAACAA
Source organism: Tenacibaculum profundi (assembly GCF_057162725.1). NCBI lineage: Bacteria > Pseudomonadati > Bacteroidota > Flavobacteriia > Flavobacteriales > Flavobacteriaceae > Tenacibaculum > Tenacibaculum profundi. The sequence continues at coordinate 848,352 of NZ_CM169894.1, read as the reverse complement.
GCTATCAAAAAAAGTAAATGATAAACATTCCTTAAATTAATTATTTGCATTTTTGGATTTAATAAAAGCTTTGGAGTTTAAAAAAGTCTCGAATATTTTTTTAGTATAAGAGATATTAGAAATTTTCTTTATCTCTTTATATGTAAACGGTATTTTAAAACTTTATAAATTGTTAGTTTTATTTTCAGTAAGAGTTTTACTACCATCAGTTGAATTGATATTTATATCCATTAATTCTTGATTATTTCTTGAACCTAAAAAAAGATTCCACATTGTTTTGATGGAAAGCTTCCCCATTTGTTTTGAACTTGATAAATAGACATTTTTAATGATTTTCGTTTAATTTTTATGTAAAATACCTGTAATTAACAGAGATTAAATTTTAAAATTCTATTTTCTTATACTTGTAATTTCCATTAAAGTTAAATACAATTAAAAAGAAAAACAACGTAGTTTCTATAAGTGGTTAACAGTGAATAGGATCATTTAAATCTACTTATTATACCTGTTTTTAAATTAATCAACTATATTTAAAGATGTTACTTTAAGAAAAGTAACAGAAAGAAATTGTTGAACTAAAAGCTTTAGTGCAGAACTAACTAAAAGATAAAAACTAAGCACTTTAGGACTTAAAAACACACTTACCGCATAACCTCTTTTACAGATGGTTTTTTTATGGTCAAGGTCTAATAAACGAATTACAAATAGCAGTAGTGTAAAATGTTTAAAAAGAGATTGTTAAAAATAATTGAAGATATAGTTGATTTAAGTGACTGTAAAGAACTAAATTTATTTGTAATGATAACAATATTTAAACTATATTAAACCTGTAGTTATTTCGCTACGCAAAAACAATTTATATAATGGAAAAACAAGTTTTAGTATAGGGTTTTAAAAGTCAAGGGTTTGTGGAAAATAATGATGCTGTTTTTATTTTTAAAAAGGATTTAATTGATCTCGAAACTATTGAGGAGCACAGTATTCATGAGGATGAGGTACCTTGTTTACTTTATGGTAATACAGGTATTAATTCAGGTTTTTGCATTTATACAGGGGAACATTTTATTTGGTTAAATTGTCAAACACCAGAGGAAGCTGTTAAAGTATCTGATACTATCGTATCTTTTGAGCCAGTTTATAAATAGTAGGTTCTCCAATGACTTAAAAACGGAAAAGTTCTTTTAAATAATTGTGGTGAGTTAAATAAACGTTTTCATTCGGATAAATAATGTTCCTTAAGTATTTAAATTATTAACTTTTGTTTTTTTAAGGCAATTTAAATTAATATTATATTTGTAGTGGAAATATACACGGATCTGAATACTTGATGGTTAGATGTAGTTACAATGGGTGAAAGAAAAGCCACAGATCAAGATTTAGATTATTTACTAAAACTAAGGTTGGAGAATGCAAAATATCGTTCAGAATCGGTAGTACAAAAGCCATTAAAAATGGATTTTTTTAAGAACCATACCACAGAATGCCTTACTGACAGAGATTGTGAGGTTTTCATTACCTATGATAATAGCGAAACAGTCGGGTATATTGTTGGTTTCATTAACAAAAATCATCCAATTTTTGATCTAGTAAAAGATGCTTTGATTGATGACTTTTACGTTAAGAGTAGTAACAGAAAAAAGGCTATGGAAGTAAATCGTATGATAATATGATTGAATGGTTTAAATCAAATAGTATTGGACGCATTAACTTAAATGTGTATTTAAGCAACTCTTTTGGAAATAATTTTTTGAAAAAAGAAAACTTCACAACACAATTCAATAGAAAATCAAAGAGGATTAAAATTAAACTAGCTAACAAAAACTAAAACCAATTAAAACTGGTTTTAGCCAAAATGTTGACCTTTATTAAACATTAAAAACATGACAAAATCAATTTCTTTTCTTTTTACATTATTGTTTACTAATCTATGTTTTTCCCAAGACATAAAAATCGAAGAACTAACATTTGATGATTATTTGTTTGACTTATCTATATTGGACAGCTTAATAGAAAAGCAACATCCCAATCCTTATAAATTTATTTCTAAAGATGAACAACTGATTTTTAGGAACCAAGCTATTAAAAACTTAAAAAAGAGTCCAACATTTTCAAATTTTATAAAATGTACAAACCGTTTTGGGGATGGACACCTCATATATACTCCAAAGGATGAATTTAAGGATTACATGATAGATAAATATACCTATTTCCCTTTTCCTGTTATAATAAGAGATGGACGAATGTTTGTAAACATAAAGGGGTATGAATTAAAATACCAAACAGAGATTCTGTCTATACAAAACAAGTCTGTAAAGGATTTATTAAGGATATTTAACAAACATATTCATGGAGATGGATATTCAATTACCTCCACAGAGTCAAACCTTTCAGATTTTTTCCCAGCTAATTACGCAAACTTCATTGAATCAAATGTAAATAAATTCAAAATTGAATACCTATCCTATGAAAGCAATAAAACAGGCAATTTGACAGTAGATCCTGTAGATTATTATGAAATTTATAGAAGACAGCTTTTGGCAATACAACCAACCAATCGTTTAGAACAAGAGAAAGCAATTGTTTCTAGATATTACAAGAGTAGAAAAACAGGAGTAATTACCGTGAATACTTTTTATTTTAACGAATCTAGTGCTTACAAAGAAATGAGTGCATTTTTCAAAAAAATTAATAGCGAAAAATATAAATCGGTTATCATAGATCTAAGAATAAATGGAGGAGGAAATCCAAATATGGCGGCACTTCTTTTCTCTTTTATAATTGACTCTAACTTCAAAAACAGTTTTAATTATAAAATGAAAAATATAAAGATAACAAGGGAAAATTTATTAAGTGATAATGGTAATCCAGCAAGTGATGATGAGATAGAAGGATTTGAAAATTTTTTATATCAACGATTTAATAAAAACGAAAAAGGTCGTTATATAGGAAATGAAAGACTTAAAGAAGGAGTTTTAGAGAACTTTCCCCCAGACAAGGATAGCTTTAATGGTGATGTTTATTTAATGGTAGGGGGGAAAACGTTCTCTGCCTCAGTATTTTTTGCCAAACTTTTTAAAGATCATAAAAGAGGAAAAATTATTGGGATTGAAACAGGAGGTAATGAAAACAATACCTTCGCTGGGTATTTCCTAAATTATAAACTACCAAAAACAAAGCTTACGGTAAGAATTCCAATTACGGAGTTATATTTTGGAGAAGGTAAAGAATCTAATCATGGAATTATACCTGATATTACTATTCCAATAAAAAAATATCAAGAGTACCTAAGGAAAGAGCAAGACCCAGAATTGCAATATATAATGGATAATTACATCAAGTTATAATTTTTTGTAAAAACAAAAGGTAATAAATTATAATAGTCGAGATATTAGTGAAATCAAGGAATGTAGCCTGATTCAATTTCATAGCAAATTTTGAGCCCTACAGTTAACTTATATTCTTATATCAAAGGTTAGTTGCAGGTAAAAAAAGGCGATTCATGAAAAAACAAATAGTAAAAATATTATCCATTATTTCATCATCAGTGTTAACTGAATTGACATATAGAATTTTAATCCTCAAATAAAAAAATTAAGAGAGCATGAATTAGAGTTTATGGATAAAACACAAAAGGGAAAGATTAAGTTTGGTGAATTCGATATTCAAACATATAAACGGGGTAATTCAAAAGATGAAAATTTTTCTTATTTACGGTTGAGAAGGTCAAGCAGGTAATTTCACAGACATAATAAAGAAGCTTTTGAAAAATAATTATTATGTCATTTCATTTGATGGACCTTTTCATAGATTTAGCAGTATAGGAAAAACAAGTTTGTACGAATTTAGTGATTTCATTGGAAAAATGATAAAAGAAAATGATTGCAGGAAGTTGATAAGTCATTCCTTTGTAAGAGTAGCAACAATTTACGCCTTGTTTAGAAACAAGGATATTGAAATAGATAAATATGTTTTACTGATTACCCCTGATAAATTTAAATAAGTAAACTCTCAGAATTTTTTTAAAAATTACATTTGCGGTTTACGATAATTTTTGAAGCAGTAAAGCCTCGGTTGTTGTCTCTAAAAAAACAATCATAGAATGATTAACATAGTGAAAGTGATAATAGGTACTAAACTTAATTTTTTTGATAGCAAATGTTCCATAAGCTTTTAATTATTTCATTATGTTCAGAAGGAGTAACCTTTATGTATTTAACAATACAAAAATATGAAGGAATTTCATTTTTTTTTGTAGTAAAAGACCTGAGACACGTATGTGAACTAATAAAAGATATTTAGGATAACTACCGTCAACTTTTTTTACAGACTTTTTGCCCGTTAGTTCATCTGTAAAACTTTTAAATACTTTTCCGTTTAATACTTCGGTCAATCCAACCCTATTACAAATTATTTTAATTTTCTCATTGAAAAAACTTTGGTTTATTTTTATAGGGATAGCTCTTTTTTAATAATTTGTTAATATGAGGATCAATTGGGGGCATTATTGTTTTTCCTGCACTACTTTTTGTCTTCTATGGCTATCTCTCAATAAATCTATCAGCTAAATTAATTTCTGGTAAGTTTAAAAAATCCCTTATGCGAAGTTCTGTTCATACACCAATAATAAAAAGGTCTCTTTATATTTGATATAATCTAATCTAATCTAATTCTTTTATTCCTGTATTTTTCAAATTCAATTATTTTTTGTGAGGTAACAGAATAATTAGATATAGTTTTTTTGCTAAACTTGGTTTTAGTTTTTCTGTTGATGATAATTAGGTGTTTTCTCAACGAAGTCAGTAGGATAATCAAAAAAGTAGATGAAAGCCTTACCAGTTTTTTCTTTATTAAATTCTTTAGCGAAATCTTTTTTTTATTTTTTTGGCAATAGGAATAGAAGCGTTGTTTAAGTCAAAATTAGATATAGTCTTGTCAAATAAATCAGAATATTTATTCAAACTTCTCTTAATTAAGTTTAAGTCTGAATATTCGTTTTTGAGTAATGTCATTTGAGTTTCTTTATTCCAATCTTCGCGTAGTATTTTTTGTTTAGTAGAATAAACAAATCCTCCTTATTTCTTTGAGATAAAATATTTGAATTAAATATAGCTTTTTAAGTTTTATCACTTATTAAAAATAAAGCTCAAGTAATCAATTTTATCTAAACAAAACGAATTAATTTTTTAGAGGTATTATTTATTTTAGCACACATAAATAAAAATTAATATTTTGTAAAAATTTGAAAAAAAAACTTTGAGCTTCATTTGCTTGGGAGTAATTAATTATGAAAACTTAAAAGAACTATTCATTTCCATATTCTATAAAGCGAGGCTAATCCTATTTTTTATAAATTACTAATCATATTTTGCGTCGAAATTTTCATCCCATTTTTCTTGAACTCTCATTACTTGTTCAATAACATCTCTAACACAACCTTCTCCTCCTTTTTTATCAGAGATATATTTAGAAACATTTTTTATTTCACGGGCACCATTGTTTGGGCTACAAGGCATACCAACTAACTTCATTACTGGTAAGTCTGGTAAATCATCTCCCATGTAAAGGACATTTTCATGATTTAAATTGTATTTTTTAACCAATTCATTGTATTGATCGACTTTATGATGAGCACCAAGATAAATATCTTTGATTCCTAATTTAGCAAGTCTTATTCTTACACCTTCATTAGTTCCTCCAGAAATAATACATATTCTATAGCCGTTATCAATAGCAACTTTTAGTGCAAATCCGTCTTTTACATTCATGTTTCTAACAAGCTCTCCATTTGGCATTATTGTAATCATTCCATTGGTTAAAACTCCGTCTACATCAAATATTAAAGTGTCAATTTGAGGAAGTATTTCTTTATAACTTTTTTCCATTTATAATTGATTCTGTTATTGTTTTATAGAGTTCTCGATGTTTATCATCAAGAACATTTAAATGTTTTTTTATGGTGTTAATATCGTTTCGTAAAGCAGGACCTGTTTGAGCTTTTTCGGGAGACAATATTGCAACTTTTGCAGCAGTTTCTTCTATTAAAGGGAAAAGAATTTCGAAGGGAATATTGTTTTTTTTACAAATTTCGTTTCCTACTGAATACAAGTGATTGGTAAAATTATTTACAAATACAGCGGCGACATGAAGATAACTTCTTTGTTTGGAATCAATATGATATATCTTTTGACCAATGGCTAAAGCTACTTCTTCTAGAAGTTTTAAATCCTTGCTTTTTTCGGTTTCTAAGCAAAAAGGAACTTCTTTAAAATCAACCTTTTTATTATTGGAAAAACTTTGTAATAAATAGAAAACACCTCTTCGATTTGTATTTCTAATTGCTTTCAACGATACGGTTCCGGAAGTATGTACAATAAGTCCTTCTACTGAAATTTTTGAAGAAACTTCTTCTATAGCGTCATCAGATACAGCGATAATATATAAATCAGCATCTTTTAATTTCTGGAGGTTACTAGTAATATTAATTTGGCTTTTATGTTCTTTCAGTTTATTCGTATTTCTGACAAAAACCTCAATTAATTGAATATTACTGGCACCTAAAAATGCATTAATTAGGTGATTAGCAACTTTTCCTCCTCCGATAATTGAAACTCTAATCATGTAGCGAATTTATATAAATTTATTGAAAACTACTTTTTAATTATCCTGTATTATGTATGTACAAAGTAGTGTAATTAAAACAATGATGTTAATTATTTGTTACCAAGTACTATTATGAATAATGATGGTTTATTTGTATCGGTTAAAAGCAGCTAAACTCAAATTTGATTTTATTTGAATGGAGAATTATTACATAACCAGTCATTTATTTCATGATTTATTGAAACGACTGATATAATTATTTATTTTTGACTTATAATTCTATATAGTAACCTATGAAATACATTGTCTAGTTTTAAATACTAACAAATACTAGCTTATCAATTAGGTTACAGATTAAAATAAAAATGAATAAAAAACAAATCAATTGATGAAATTAGATATACTAGCGTTTGGTGCACATCCTGATGATGTTGAATTAGGTTGTGGTGCAACTATTGCTAAAGAAGTTGCTTTAGGAAAAAAAGTAGGCATTATAGATTTAACCAGAGGAGAATTAGGTACAAGGGGCTCTGCTCAATTACGAGATGAAGAAGCATCAAACGCAGCAAAAATTTTAAATATCACCGTTCGAGAGAATTTAAAATTTGCTGACGGTTTTTTTAGTAATGATAAGGCACATCAATTAGCGGTGATTAGGATGATTAGAAAGTATAAACCAGAAATTGTTTTATGCAATGCCATAGATGATAGACATATTGATCATCCAAAAGGAAGTAAATTAGTAGCTGATGCTTGTTTTTTGAGCGGATTATTGAAAATAGAAACAGACATAAATGGGGTTCCTCAAGAAAAATGGAGACCAAAACAAGTATTTCATTATATACAATGGAAAAATATAGAACCAGATTTTGTGGTAGATGTTACGGGGTACATGGATCATAAGTTAGCATCAGTAAAGGCTTATCAATCTCAATTTTATGATCCGAAAAGTAAAGAGCCTGAAACGCCAATAACAAGTAAAAATTTCGCGGATAGCATAAAATATAGAGCCAATGATTTAGGAAGGTTAATTGGTGTTGAATTTGCAGAGGGTTTTATATCAGATCGTTATATAGCAGTTGAAAATTTGAGTAAATTAATTTGATAAAATGTTTGGTTAGATAGTATAAACCTTATATATTTGCACTCGCAAATCAAATGGTGGTTGTAGCTCAGTTGGTTAGAGCGCCGGATTGTGGTTCCGGAGGTCGTCGGTTCGAGACCGATCTTCCACCCAAAATTTAAGCCTTAGTATACACTAAGGCTTTTTTTATTACTCTAGGCATGGCCCATATATCTTTTAACGTTTATAAGTTCAATTTTTAAAGTATTTTAGATTTTTATAAAATAAAAGCTATTCTTAATGCCAAGATTCATTATAAAATTAAGGAATTTCAATTTTAATGATAAAGCATATAAAAAATAAGCTCGTTTTTTTCAAATACACTAGTTTTGAAGGTGTATTACTATGATAAGCGTTTTGTCATGATTTACTAGTAGATGTTAAGTTTATGATAATTGTAAAACAGTAAAAAATGTATAAAGAGGATATAATAAAAGCACACCAACGAATAAAACCCTATATTCATAATACACCAGTTTTAAGTTCAAATCTGATTAATAAAATTGTTGGGGCAAAGCTGTATTTTAAGTGTGAAAACTTTCAAAAAACAGGTGCATTTAAAATGCGAGGTGCAGCCAATGCAATTATACAATTAACCAAAGAGGAGAAAGCCAGGGGAGTAGTAACGCATTCGTCTGGAAATTTTGCTCAAGCATTATCATTAGCAGCTAAAATTCTTGGAGTCAAGGCTTATATTGTGATGCCTAAAACAACATCTGAAGTAAAGAAAAATGCTGTAAGAGAATACAATGGGAATATTATAGAATGTGAACCGACCCTACTAGCAAGAGAAAATAGTGTAAAGAAAATCCAAGAAAAAGAGGGCGCTACTTTTATTCATCCATCAAATGATTTAAATGTTGTCTTAGGTCATGGAACAGCGACAAGAGAACTATTAGCAAATCAAGTCAATTTAGAATATATTGTTACTCCAGTAGGAGGTGGTGGTTTAGTAGCCGGAACTATTATCGCAACAACATGCTTTGCTAAAGATTGTAAAGTAATTGGAGGTGAGCCCTTTGAGGCGGATGATGCATTTCGTTCTTTACAAAGCGGGAAAATCGAGTCTAACAAATCAATAAATACAGTAGCCGAAGGTTTAAAAACACAATTAGGAAGCATAAATTTTCCGATAATTCGAAGAGGTATTGAGAAAATAATTCGTGTATCAGAAAAAGAAATAATTAGTGCAATGCGTTTAGTTTGGGAGCGATTAAAAATAGTTTGTGAGCCATCTTCAGCGGTTGCTTTAGCAGCTATAATAAGAGAAAAAGAGAAATTTAAAAATAAAAATATAGGGATTATTATTTCGGGTGGCAATGTTGATTTGGATAAATTACCATTTTAATTATATAAAAATACTCATAAATATTTTTAAAAAAGGGTGATACACTTAATTAAATTCGATATGAGGTTTGTCAATGGTAGCCTATTGAAATATTAGTTTGTAAAAATAAGATATATTAAAATCTTATTTTAAGAATTGCTTTTAGTAATAGGAAAAATAGACTTTTATTTGCTTTTTAAGAAGTAAAAGATGATTCTTCATGGATATTCTGGAATGTAATCTTATTAATTTAAATCAAAAAACAAATAGTATGAATAAATACAGTTTTAAAAATGATTATGGGGAGGGGACGCACGAAAGAATTTTGACAGCATTAAATAAAACAAATTACATTCAAAAAGAAGGATATGGAGAAGATAGCTTTTGTGAAGAGGCAAAACAAGCAATTCTTGAAAAACTAGGTAATAGAAAATCAGAAATTCACTTTTTATCTACAGGAACACAAGCGAATTTAATTGTAGTTTCTTCAATATTAAAGCCATATGAATCTGTTATCGCTCCATTAACGGGTCATATTTCAGTACATGAGACAGGGGCAATAGAAGCAACAGGTCATAAAATAAATACAGTTGAAACAAAAGATGGAAAATTAAGAGTTCATGATATTCAACTAGTACTTGATGCTCACCAAGATGAGCATATGGTAAAACCCCGTTTAGTTTATATTTCAAATACAACTGAAATTGGAAGTATTTATTCAAAAAACGAAATCAAAGCGCTTTCAGATTTTTGTAAAAAAAATAATTTGTATTTATATGTTGATGGTGCACGTTTGGGTTCAGCTTTAATGTCAGAAAAAAATGATTTAACTTTATCAGAGCTCGCAAGTTTTGTAGATGTGTTTTACATTGGAGGAACAAAAAATGGAGCACTAATAGGTGAGGTTATTGTTATCAATAACGAAAAAATGAAAAAAGATTTTAGATTTCATTTGAAGCAAAAGGGAGCATTATTAGCCAAAGGAAGAATTTTTGGAGTTCAATTTTTAGAATTATTTAAAGACGATTTATATTTTGATTTGGCAAAACATGCAAATTTAATGGCTTCGAAATTAGCAAAATCAATGAACGAGTTAGATTATGAGTTTATTACTGAACCCGTTTCAAATCAAATTTTTCCAATTCTGCCTAATAAATTAATTAAAAAACTTGACAAGAAATATGGTTTTTATATCTGGAAAAAAATTGATGATAATAATTCGGTAATTAGATTGGTAACTTCATGGGCAACAAAGGAAGAATTTGTAGATCAATTTATATCAGATTTGAATTAAATTATTTCTTATCTTTTTACTAATTCTCCTCTTCGGAAAGTAAAAATTAGAACTGCGAAACTTTAAATTAAAAAGAAAAAGGTGTCTGATAATTAAACCTTTATAAAATAAATAAGTCTTATAATTATATAAGATTAAAAAGTAATGTAGTATGCGGAAAATAATTTATTTATTGATGTTGAGTGTTTTATTCTTGACTGCTTGTAGTAGAGAACAGGTAAGTTTAGAAGAAAATGGAATACCGGTAGTCAAGGCTGAATCGTTTTTTACAGTTCTAAAAGATGAAAATATTAGATATGCAGATGGGCTTGGTCATAATAGTTTGAGTTCTATTCCTTTTTCAATTCCCATATATTTGGATGTTTACTACCCTAACAACTTTGAAACCCAAAGACCTGTTTTTATGTTTATTCATGGCGGAGGTTTTACTGGAGGAATAAAACACAAACCTGAAATTGTTGAAATGGCTAATTATTATGCTTCAAGGGGGTGGGTTTTTATTTCCATAGATTATAGAACAACGGAAGAATTAGGAGATGCGGAAGGAATGAGTTCCGACGAAGTTCTTACTTATTACAAAGGAATTGCGCCAGAAGAATGGATAAAACACGCCTTACAAGGAGCAGAAACTCTTAAACAATTTCAGCAAGCTATAGCAATGTATGCGGCTCAAAGAGATGCTAAAGCAGCTCTTCGCTGGATTATGGCGAAGGCAGATACCTACAACATTGATAAGGATTTTATAACAGTTGGTGGTGCCTCAGCAGGTGCAATTACGACTATAGCTTTAGGAATTTCAAATCAGGAAGATTTTAGAGATGAAGTTACTATAAACGATGACCCTACACTTGCCACAACACACCTAAACGAAACCTATAGCGTAAGAAGTATGATTTATTTTTGGGGTTCAAATGCAAAATTGGATTTATTCGAGGCAGTTTACAATTTAAAACAATACGCTAGATATGATGTTGATGATCCTGAGCTATTTATGGGACACGGGGAAGCAACAGATCCTGTTACTCCTTATGAAGAGGCACTGGAATTACAAAGTGTTTATGATTCTTTAGGAGTTTATAATAAGTTGGTAACTTTATTATTACCTAATGGTGAGCCTGCAGGTCATGGAGCTTGGAATGCAAAGGTAGATGGTAAAGGTTTGTTTGAGTTAACGTTTGACTTTTTAGTAGAGAGACAAAGTTTAATTGTTGAGTAGGAAACACAATCAGTCTATTGTGCTCAAATGAAACTTAAGTTAAAACTGATATCAGTTTCCTTTGATTATATTACGTTCAAAACTAAAAATAACTAAAAATGTGTGACTGTTTTATAGTACCTGGATAGTAAGCAAATAATGCAACAGATAATGCAGCTAAAAAAGAGATACTTTAAATTCTTGTCAAGAAAAGTATTTTTAAAAAGTTGAATAGTATTTTTTTATTTTAATGTTTTGATCATCATTGTGTTTTTGTTGCTGTGTTTTAAATTTATGCTTACAAAATAAGCAGGTGTTAAATAAATGGACTATTTGAAATTATGTGATGATCAGTTTGATTCTCCATAAAAATAAGCTATCTTCAGAAGGTGATATCAAAAATTGATAGATATCAATTTCAGTATATTTTACATGAATAACTTTATATGTTTAACTAGAGAAAGATAATTTTTAGTTTAAAAACTATGTAATTAAATAAATAGTTACAGCTTACTTTGTTATGAAGAATTCAAAAAAATATGCTAAATAAATCTGAATCGTACTGAGTACGGTTTGGTTTTAGATTATTTGTAACCAAATTTAATATATATTATGTCAAATCATGATGATAGGTTTTCAGTCGTAAAGCCTAAAAAACCAGAATTTAACGATGATATTGTTACGCTTCCTGTGGCGGGGCAAGGGGTAATTATATTTTCTCCAGAGAGTAAATCTTCAAAAATAGAGTTTTCAGATCCTATTAGAAAAAAGTATTCCAACACTTATCAATATTTTTGTTTTGAAATAAATGAGTCTGATTGTAATTTTTTTGCATCAAAAAAAACATATCCTGAACTTGAAGATCTACTTTTTTCAACAAATAAAGGTTATGATAGCTATCCAAATGGTCCCTTTTGGTTAAGTATAGATTTTGAAAACAGATTACTAAAAGGAGGGTATGGAGAGCCAAGAGCAGAGTTAGTTCTCTTTAGTTTTAATTTTTCTAAAGGAGAATTGAAAGAAGGAAATGTGGAGCCAAACTTACATCCAACTGAAGAAGATGACCCAGCAATATCTGAATATAGATGGATAAAAGAAATGAGTAAAATACAACTTACGAATACTTCAAAATTATTTGCTGTTTTTAAAGATCCTATAACTGTAAATGTGGCTATGGCAGTTAAAGATATGAGTCAAATTACCATGTGGGATGTGTCGAATAATATGGCAACAGTTCCTGCAAATTTACCAAGTGTTTGTCAAAAATTATTTGAAAATGTGGGTGGTGTAAATTTTAATCTTCAATCAGTTAATAAAGACTATAATTTGGATGAAAATTTTGATTTTGCAAAAGCCATTCAATATAGTATTGATACACCAGGTAAAATATGTTATAATATCATTGAGGAAAAAGCGAAAAGAGAGGTAGAGACTGGCTTTGGAGATCCTAATATGGTTTATTTAAGAATAACTATGGGAGGAAATCAAGGGGAGTCTCCAGGAATTCCATATGTTATGGAAATATGGCCAAGTAATAAATATTCTCCAATACACAATCATGGTGGCAGTGAGGCTGTTATTAAGGTGCTTCATGGCGAAATAGATGTTGATTTATTCGCTACTCTGAAAAAAGCTTCCCCGAGTACTAATAATTTAATGCAAGCAATGAAAGAAGCTTATAAACCTGAGCTTTTTAAAACTTGTAAATTTAAGTTAGATGAGGTAACTTATATAACGCCTTGGCTTAATCAAATCCATCAACTAAAAAATAATAATCCAGTAGATGCTTGTATCACTATACAATGTTATGGCTATCCTGAAAATAGTGATGTTCATTATGAATATTTTGATTGGTTAGATACGAATAAACATGAGACTGGTGAATTTTTTCCTGATTCTGACTTTAGTTTTAATGATTTTGTGAAGGCAATATATGAGGAGTATAAGGAAGTGCATGCAAGTAATTTAATTATGAGTTAAAAAAGTTTCATACAACAAAAAACTAACAAATAAAACAAAAATAAATTAAGGCCTATATATGAGAGGCCGATAATATTACTACACACCCCTTTGAACATTATTTTTGATCAAAGGGATGTGTAATAAATTTAAGATCACTAACTGTTATGAAAACCATAATTTTTATATTATAGATAGTTGAAATCTTATCATGACATAAAATAAGTCAATCAAAGTAAAACTTTCGATATTTTCTTATTTAGTTTAAGTAATCGATAAACATCTAATTATTATAGCTATAAAACTATTTTTTTTGTTTAAAATACTCGAATTATAATAAGTACTTTAATTATTAACTTATAATTGGGCATACTTTATATAATAATAGAAATTAACTTCGAGAAATATTTATTTGGTAAGATTAAAGTCATACGTCATTTTAAGTTTTAGTATTATTTAAATTATTTTGAATATTGTTTATTAAGTTGGTTTTAACATAAAAGCCAAAAAGCGTAAGTGAAATTAAAAACTTATGTTAAATGTACCCAGCTAGGTAATGTGATATAAATTAAACACTTAATATTGCAACCGAAATAAAAAATAAATAAAATGAAACATTTAACAAAAGGTGCTTTGGCATCACTACTCCTTCTAGGGGTATTTACTTTTACAAGCTGTTCAGATAACGATTCTGAATTACCTCAGATTGAAAATAAAACGGAGCTAATTGATAGTAATGGTATGGCTTCAAGAGGAGTTCAAGTAGAATTGCAAAGATTAAACAAAATCAAAGGTAATGCACCACAGGAGAATAGACGTCTCAGAAATGATATAACTGAGATTGTTGATGAACTAGAGTTTCAACATTTAAGTGGCGATGAAGGTACCAAAGTAAAATTTGGTGGAAAGAATAGTGATCTCAGGATTGATCTACAGGGCTATCTTAAAAATGGAGATGCTAATATTCAAGTTCAATATAAGCAATACACTTATTGCGCTATAATTTTAGATAGTAATGCTTATTCAGCAGGTGCAGAAAATGAAACAGGAATACTTAATTATGTTAAATTAGGACTAATGGAAAGCTTAAAAGACAACACGGTTTATAAGGTAGCTGTTAACATTACAAATGATAGGCCTTAAAAGAAGAGCTTGTATTTAGTTTAAAACTACATGTTAATGTAAAATTACTTTTTTGTGTAAAAATTTTAAAATGTAGTGATATATATTACTTCTTTTTTGAAGAAAAACACCTTTTACGAGGTGTTTTTTTATGTCCAAAATTTAACTAGACGAATTATAAATAAAGAATAGAGTGAAAAAATTATTTAAAGAATTATCATTTCTAAAAAAATGAAAAGCTGTCAGAACATGTTTAGGGGAAATTATTTTTTTGGGATGTTTTTTGTTCTGACAGCTAAAATTAAACTAATTATAATAATGAAAACTGTTATTTAAGGGCGTACTTAATTTATCTATTATTCTTAATTATATTACAAGTATATTATTGATTTTCCAATAAAAAGAGCATTAGGTATTTGTGTACACTAGTTTTACTAATAAAAGAAAGTAAATGTCGAAAATAAGAGAAATATTGTACAAATAGTAAGTCCTTTGATCATTTAAAATCGTACAAGTTTTTTACGTTATTCTGAAGAGTTTGTGTTTTTTTTTCATAATTCAATAGTTTATATAGACAAAAAGGTTAGTTTAATAAGAAATTATTCCTGTATAGGATCTAGGTAACTGTTAACTAAATATTAGTTGGGGTTAATTATGAATAAATTTTGAAAGAGAGAATTTGGTAAATAGCAACAAAAACCAACGAATCAGTTGCCCTTCAGAAATCATATTTTAAAAAAATCGAAAGGAAATGTATTTTAACTAGTGTAGCTTTATTAAATAAGAGATTGCTTGGAGTTCCGGAATACTTGATCAAAAAAGGAATTTATTTGTTGGATAATTAAAAGGTGAAATCAAGAAGAGAGTTCAAAATTAATTAAATATTTGATTTTTAGGTTATAACGAAGTGTAATTTTAAATCTACTTTTAATTTCTATCTATTCATCAAAATATTGAAAATATAGATTGTTTAGTGCATAGTGGTTGTATAATTTCTTTAATTATTTTATTTATAAAAACCACTTAATAATTAAAAGTGTAAAATTGATTATAACGTAAGTTTTTGAAGCAACAACAACACTTAATAATCGGGTAAAACTTTAGTAAGTAAATATTTTTTAGCTAAAAACAGCTGGCTAGTTCAATTGAACAAAGTAAGCGTTACCGTATTATGAAACAATAGTTTTGATAAACTTAAACGCTTCAAAATAAAAAGTTTTATTGATTTTTAAAAAGTAAAATATCAAAAAAGTATTTATTTTATCTATAAATATAGTTTTACTAAGATAAGTTATATTTATAAAGTAACTAAAAAATAAACTTATTACTTAATCTCTTTTAGTAATATGGCTTTTATGATCAAAATTTAAGTAAATGAATTATAAATAAAGATATTTTTTTGATAAAAACAAAAGACTGTCAATATTGACAGTCTTTATCCCCTTCAAAAAAAATCATAACGATAGATGATTTTCGTATATATCAAAATTAAATAGATTATTTATATTTTTTAGTTTATTTGTATAATTAAAAATTATAATTATATAAGAAAAAAAAGCAGTGAAAATGATATTATATCATACCTACTATTTATTAATTATATATGTTTTCTATTTTATTTTAGAGTACAGAGAAATTAGGTTAATTTAGGATTTAGTTTTATTAGTCCATTTAATGATAGTAAGTTTCATATTCCCCTTGAATTTTGTTTTTAGCGTCTAACAGTTTTTAAATCAAAAAATAAAAATAGTTTAGTTTAAATTGTAATAAAAAAACAATAAATGAGCTAACTTGAAATATAGAAATTATTGTATGTAATTAATTACTCTCTAGGATAAAAGAAATAATTTAAATAAACTTATTTTTCTTAGGTTATGGAAAAATCCACCATCGCCAAAATCCATTTAATCCGTCTTCAAATCCAGTGTGAGCGGGTTTTCTATGGTAGTTTTTATCATAAATACAGGGCCAATCTTCTTTTCCTAAATAAGGGGTAAGCCAATTATCGGCATCACTAAATTGCCAAAAAGTAATACCATGCTTTAGGTGATTCGGAACAATTTTCTGATAAGCATTTGCTACAGTGAAGTACTTTATTCTTTGAAAAAAATCTAACCACCATGAACGACGGTTAAAGTTTTTTAAAAGGTTTAAAGAAATATCCAACTCAGAAATATGTACTTTATAGCCTCGTTTAACAATTTTTCTTAAGTTATGATGAATAAGAGGAGAGATAGTAGTGAAAGCGAAAAGGTGTCCTTGTAGTCCAATGCCGTCAACTTTGATACCTTTTTTTCGGATATCATCTAATAAATTTAATACCTTTTCAAGTTTTATAGGGTTGATTAGTAAATGATAGTCATTATAAAAAAGAGATACTTCCCCATTAGTAGCTTGCTCGGCATATTTAAAAGCCTTTTCTACCCATTCAATACCCAAATTATTAAACCAAATACCAGGTCTATAATTAGCTCCATGTTCATCAAAAGCCTCATTAACCACGTCCCAGCTTTTTATTGTTCTTTTATATTTAGATAAAACGGTGAAAATATGATTTTTTAAAATACTATCAAATTGGATAGGAGTTCCTTTAAAGTTATATAACCATTGGGGGTTTGGTTTGAAATCACTTCTATCCCAAGCAAGAACATGACCATGAACTCTTTTTTTTTGAGTTTTGGCTAAAGAAAGCATTTTATCGGTATTTTCCCAATTATATATCCCGGGATGTTTAGAAAGATTGCCGAATTTTAAAGAGTTTTCAAAAGTAACACTTGAAAATTCATTTTTAAAGATAGGTAAATAGGCCTTATTAGAAAGATTATTTATATTAAAAGCGGTACCTATAAAGTTTGATTTTAAAGTAAAATTATTCTTGTTCGCCGGAGTAGGCTGTTCGTTTTTTGTTGCAATTAATTTTTTAACGGTTAGGTAATCTTTATCTTTTAAAACATCATAACCATAATCATTTTTCATTATGGTTTCAAAGTTTTCAAGAGTAATATTATTATAAATACTAGAATTATTAGAGTCTAAATTGATATACTTCTTATCGGTACAAGCTACCATTATAAATTTTAATATAATAAGGTATATGAGCGTTATTATATTCTTTTTAGGGTAATTAAATTTCATTTTATAGAGTTTAAATTGATTTTATAAAAATAGTAAAGTATTTTAAATCAATGAGTAAAGTGTTTTGGTGTTATCTTTATTATAAAATATTTTGAGATATTTTTATTTATGGAAATAATTAATAAGAATTTCAGATAGTAGTAAAATCACTGTATTATCAATACGTATCAGTATCCAGAATACTAATTTGTAAACAAAAGTTTTTTAGAATAAAATGTATTGTCCTGTAAAAATAAAAAAGCCATCAATTATGTTTTGATGGCTTTTTTGTCTTTTTAAAAAATGTATTTTTATTTCTTGCTTCTTGCTTTTTGTTGAGCTGCTTGTTGTTCTTGAGCTTGTTTCATAGCGGCATCTAAGCGCTCGCGAAATTTACTTTTTTTAACAGGTTTTTTCTTATTCTCTTCGATTTGTGCATGAATTTTAGCTTCATCAATAACAAAGTTTTTTATAACTAACATAATAGCTATTGTTAACAAGTTTGAAATAAAATAATATAAACTTAAACCACTTGCATAATTGTTAAAGAAAAATAACATCATTATTGGAGAAAAGTATATCATATACTTCATCATTTTACTCATGTCAGGCATTCCTTCCTGAGGAGGAGCTTGCATATTAGCCTGTTGGCTCTGATTCATTTTCATATAAAAGAATATTGCAATAGAGGCTAAGATTGGAAATAAACTTACATGATCACCATAAAAAGGAATTTTAAAGGGAAGTTTGAAAATAATATCATACGAAGATAAGTCATTTGCCCAAAGAAAGCTTTTTTGTCTAAAATCAATATTCGTTGGGAAAAACTTAAATAAAGCAAAGAAAACGGGCATTTGCAGTAGAGCAGGGATGCATCCTGACATCATACTTACACCTGCTTTTCGTTGAACAGCCATGATTTCCTGCTGACGTTTCATAGCATTTTCATTACCTGGATATTTTTTGTTAATTTCCTCCATTTCTGGACGAATCACTTTCATTTTAGCACTTGATAGATATGATTTATATAGTACTGGAGATAATAAAATTCTAACAACGATAGTCATTAAAATAATAATTAACCCATAATTGCCAACAAAGCCTTTAAGAACATTAAATACAGGGTAAAAAACGTATCTGTTTAAAGTACCAAATATCCCCCAACCTAAATCTGCTGTTTCGTCTAAATCGGTTCCCTTAAATGATTTTAATAAATTATAATCTGTTGGGCCATAAAACCATTGCATGTCATAATTAAATTCTCCATTTGTTAGTGCTAAAGGAGTATTTAATTCATATAACTTCGTATAAACATGTTCTTTATCATCATCTTTGGCTAAGTCTGTTGAGGTAAGTGTTGCATTATTAAATTTTTTATTACTAGTCAATATTGATGAAAAAAAGTGTTGCTTAAATGAAACCCAATTAAGATCGTTAATAACTTCTGAATTACCAGGTCGTAAATAATCAACTTCACCATCAGCTTTGTAATAATACCATGAATACATTGTATTCTCAGTTTTTAAGCTTTTTTCTTGACTAAAGGAACTTAATTTCCAGTTTAGATTAATCTGTTGTGAACTATTAATGATGTCTCCTAACCCTTGAGATTTAATAGAAAATCCTACTCTATAGTCATTAGGTTTCATCTCATATCGATATTCTAAAAACTTAGTTTCTGAAACTTTAAGTTTCATAGAAAGTACATTTATATCTCCATTTTTAGATAGTTTTGGAGTGAAATATAAATCTGAAGTATTTAAAATACGATTATCTGTTGTTCCAAAATTAACATTAAAAGAGGCATTATTATTTTTGATTAAATAGAGGGGAAGCGAGTCATGTGTTTTGTACTCTTTTAATAAAGCTTCTACAATTTGTCCCCCTTTATTATTTATAGTTAATTTTAGAAAATTATTTTCAAGGATAGTGACTCCTTCTTTACCTGCTAAACCGCTGTAAGCAAAAGCACCTAACTTATTTTTAAAAGCAGCCTGCTTTAAAGAATCATTTTCAAAATTATTATCAACAATTTTTTGATCTTTTGAAGTAAGGCTTACTGTTTTTTCTGTATTTGTTTCAGTGTTGGGGTTTGTAGCTTCCTCCGGTTTTTGAATGTTCATCCACCATAATAAAATTCCCCCTAATAAAAGCATTCCGATAAAGGAATTTAAATCAAATTTTTTTTGTTCCATTGATCTGTTTTGTATGTGTCAACCTGTCAGTTACTGTTTTTTAATTCGTTAAAAAACACGACAAATGTAGTAAAACTACCTTCAAATTATTGGTTTTACTACAATTAATTTATATTCATTAAATAGTGCAAAGGTTATTCCAAAATTGAAAAACTCCTTTCCATAAAATTTATGACAGGAGCTTTTTAAATTTATTTCTTTGATTGTTTTAAACTAGCTTTTATAAAGTTTACAAAAAGAGGGTGAGGGTTTAAAACAGTACTTTTATATTCAGGGTGGTATTGAACACCAATAAACCAAGGATGGGAGGGAATTTCAACAATTTCAACAAGTCCTGTTTTAGGATTAATCCCTGTAGTTTTCATTCCTTTAGATTCAATATCTTCTTTATATTTGTTATTGAATTCATAACGGTGTCTGTGTCTTTCGCTAATCAATTCTTCTTCATTATAGACACTAAAAGCTTTAGAATCTCGCGTCAATTGACAGTTCCACGCACCAAGGCGCATAGTTCCTCCTTTTTCTGTTACTTCTTTTTGCTCTTCCATTAAATTAATTACAGGATCTTTAGTGTTTTCATTCATTTCAGTAGAATTAGCTTGGCTAAGTCCAAGAACATTTCTTGAAAATTCAATAACAGCCATTTGCATTCCTAAACAAATACCTAAGAAAGGAATTTGATTTTCTCGAACAAATTTAACAGCAGCAATCTTTCCTTCGATACCTCTGTCACCAAATCCTGGAGCTACAAGAACTCCATTCAGTCCTTGAAGTTTGCTAGCAGCATTTTCAGGAGTCAATTCCTCTGAATGAATCCAACGAACATTTACTTTTGTTTTATTGTGAGCTCCTGCATGAATAAATGCTTCTGTGATGGATTTATAAGAATCGTGCAATTCAACATATTTTCCAACTAGTCCAATTTCGACAGAAGAAACTGGTTTTTTGAGTTTTTCTAAAAATGCATTCCAAGCTTTTAATTTAGGCTGTTTTCTTGTAGATAAACGTAACTTGTCTAAAACTACATAGTCAAGGCCTTCATGAAACATTAATTTAGGAACGTCATAAATCGTTTCAGCATCAAGAGATTGGATAACATCTTGTTCTTTTACATTGCAAAATAAAGCTAGCTTTCTTTTGATAGTGCTTGTAATTTCATGTTCAGAACGACATACCAGTACATTAGGACTTAAGCCACTTTGCATTAACATTTTTACCGAATGTTGCGTAGGTTTTGTTTTTAACTCTCCAGCAGCAGCTAAATAAGGAATTAGAGTTAGGTGAACAACAATAGCATTTTCTTCTCCAAGTTCCCACTGTAATTGTCGTACTGCTTCAACGTATGGTAAAGACTCAATATCACCAATAGTACCTCCGATTTCTGTTATAACAATATCATAATCACCAGTATTTCCTAATATTTGAATACGATTTTTAATTTCATCAGTAATGTGAGGTATTACTTGTACTGTTTTTCCTAAAAATTCACCTTTACGTTCTTTATTTATAACAGATTGGTATATTCTACCTGTTGTTACATTATTGGCTTGTGAAGTAGGAATATTTAAAAAACGTTCATAATGCCCTAAATCTAAATCTGTTTCAGCACCATCATCTGTTACATAGCATTCTCCATGCTCATAAGGGTTCAAAGTTCCTGGATCAATATTAATGTAGGGATCGAGTTTTTGAATGGTTACAGAATAGCCTCTTTCTTGTAACAATTTGGCTAATGAAGCAGCTATAATTCCTTTTCCAAGTGATGAAGTTACGCCTCCAGTTACAAAAACGTATTTTGTGTTGTTCATGGTATTGTTAGGTTTGCGCAAAAGTAAGAACTCTACTAATACACGGCAAAAAAAATGTGTAAAAAGATGTAATTTTATAGAAAGTGATTTTTTTCAAAAAAAAAGAATTCAGGATTTGCTAGACTAAAAAACTATTGTATATTTGCCAACGCTTTTAGCAGACGGAATTTCACAAAAGCAAAATCAATTAAAGAAGATATTTAAGATATATTGTAATGAGTAAAAGAACGTATCAACCATCAAAACGCAAGAGAAGAAACAAACACGGTTTCAGAGAGAGAATGGCTTCTGCTAATGGACGTAAAGTTTTAGCTAGGAGAAGAGCAAAAGGAAGAAAGAGATTGTCTGTTTCATCTGAAGCAAGACCAAAGAAATAATGATATTTATATCATTTATATAGAGGTGTTACTTTTTATGAGTAACACCTTTTTTTATACATAACAAATTTATACATTCAACAACAACAAACTAATAATGCCTAAAAGACAAGAACTTAAATCTATTTTAATTATTGGATCAGGACCTATTGTTATAGGTCAAGCGTGCGAATTTGATTATTCAGGATCACAAGCATTAAGATCATTACGTGAGGATGGAATTGAGACTATTTTAATCAATTCTAACCCAGCTACCATCATGACAGACCCGTCAATGGCAGATCATGTTTATCTTTTACCATTAACAACAAAGTCAATAATTCGAATTTTAAAAGAGCATCCACAGATTGATGCAGTATTACCTACCATGGGAGGGCAAACTGCTTTGAATCTTTGTATTGAAGCAGATGAAAAAGGGATTTGGGAAGATTTTGGTGTTGAAATCATAGGTGTTGACATTGATGCTATTAATATTACTGAAGATCGAGATAAGTTTCGATTATTAATGGAAAAAATCGGAGTTCCAATGGCTCCACAGGCAACAGCTACATCTTTTTTGAAAGGAAAAGAAATTGCACAGAAATTTGGTTTCCCTTTATGTATTAGAGCTTCTTTTACGCTAGGAGGGGCTGGAGCCTCAATTGTTTATGATGAAGCTGAATTTGAGCAAGCATTATCTAGAGGTCTTGAAATATCTCCGATACATGAGGTGATGATTGATAAAGCTATGATGGGATGGAAAGAATTTGAATTGGAATTATTGAGAGACGACAATGATAATGTTGTTATTATCTGTTCTATTGAAAATATGGATCCAATGGGAATTCATACAGGAGATTCAATTACAGTAGCACCTGCTATGACACTTTCTGATAAGACATATCAGAAAATGCGAGACATGGCTATTAAGATGATGCGATCAATAGGAGAATTTGCCGGAGGTTGTAATGTTCAATTCGCCGTTTCTCCTGACGAAAAAGAAGATATTATTGCAATAGAAATTAATCCAAGAGTTTCGCGTTCTTCTGCATTGGCATCAAAGGCAACAGGTTATCCAATAGCAAAGATAGCAGCCAAACTAGCTACAGGATATACTTTGGATGAACTCGATAACCAAATAACAAAATCAACTTCTGCTTTATTTGAACCTACACTAGATTATGTCATTGTGAAAATTCCACGTTGGAATTTTGATAAGTTTGAAGGTTCTGATAGAACTTTAGGTCTACAAATGAAGGCTGTTGGAGAGGTAATGGGGATCGGACGTTCTTTTCAAGAAGCATTACATAAAGCCACACAATCTTTAGAAATTAAAAGAAACGGTATTGGGGCTGATGGAAAAGGATATAAAGATTATCATAAAATAAAAGAAAAACTAAAGTTTGCTTCATGGGATAGGGTATTTGCTATTTATGACGCTATTCAAATAGGAATGCCACTCAGTAAAATACATGAAATCACAAGGATCGATATGTGGTTTTTAAAGCAATATGAAGAGCTTTTCGAAATAGAAAAAGAAATTTCTTCTTTTACTATTGAAACCTTACAAAGAGATTTATTACTTGAAGCTAAGCAAAAAGGGTATGGAGACCGTCAGATTGCGCATATGTTAGGTTGTTTAGAAAGTGAAGTTTATAAAAAGCGAGAAGAACTTAATGTAAATCGTGTGTATAAGTTAGTAGATACTTGTGCTGCTGAATTTACAGCGAAAACACCTTATTATTATTCAACTTTCGAAAACGAAATTGAAACTGCTGAAGGAATAAAAATGCATGCAAATGAAAGTGTTGTTTCAGATAAGAAGAAAATCATTGTGTTAGGTTCTGGACCTAATAGAATAGGTCAAGGAATCGAGTTCGATTATTGCTGTGTTCATGGTGTACTTGCAGCAGCAGAATGTGGGTATGAAACAATTATGATTAACTGTAATCCTGAAACTGTTTCAACGGATTTTGATACTGCAGATAAATTATATTTCGAACCCGTTTTTTGGGAGCATATTTATGACATCATCAAGCATGAAAAACCAGAAGGTGTTATTGTGCAATTGGGCGGACAAACAGCTCTTAAACTAGCTGAAAAGCTAGACCGTTATGGAATACCTATAATAGGGACAAGTTTTAAAGCATTAGACTTAGCAGAAGACAGAGGTAGTTTTTCAACACTACTGAAGGATCATAATATTCCATATCCAAGATTTGGTGTTGCAGAAACTGCAGATGAAGCACTAGCGCTAGCTGATGAATTAGATTTCCCAATTTTAGTACGTCCTTCTTATGTTCTTGGGGGGCAGGGCATGAAAATTGTAATTAATAAAGATGAATTATTAGAACATGTTGTCGATTTATTAAGAAAAATACCAAATAATAAACTATTACTCGATCATTATCTTGAAGGTGCTATAGAAGCAGAGGCAGATGCAATTTGTGATGGTGAAAATGTTTATATTATTGGTATTATGGAACATATTGAACCATGTGGTATCCATTCTGGAGATTCAAATGCAACTTTACCAGCTTTTAATTTGGGAGAATTAGTCCTTGAACAAATTAGAGAGTATACGAAAACTATAGCGTTAGCTTTAGACACAGTTGGATTGATAAATATTCAATTTGCTATCAAAGACGATAAGGTATATATTATTGAAGCTAATCCACGTGCATCAAGAACAGTACCTTTCATAGCAAAGGCATATAAAGAGCCTTATGTAAATTATGCAACTAAAGTTATGTTAGGAGAGAAGAAAGTAACGGATTTTAATTTCAATCCAAAGTTAGACGGTTTTGCTATTAAACAGCCTGTATTTTCATTTAATAAGTTCCCTAATGTTAATAAAAATTTAGGGCCAGAAATGAAAAGTACTGGAGAAAGTATTTTATTTATTGATAGTTTGAGAGATGATCAGTTTTACGATTTGTACTCTCGACGTAAAATGTATTTGAGTAAATAAGAATATATCTATACAATTAAAAAAGCTTCTCATATTTCGGGAAGCTTTTTTACTTGTATGTAATTGCATTAACTTTTAAATGTATTTTTATCTGAAGAATTTTCTCGCGTTGTATTGTATTGCTCTAATTTATGGGGGAAATTATTTAAATGATTTTTAACTATGTAAGCTATATCTTGTGAATATACATTAAAATACTTTTCTTTTTTAGCTAATTATTTGATTATTATTTTTTTAAGTGTTTTGACTTAATGTATACCTACTAGTTATATTAACAAAATGTTAAAGAGAAACAATACTGTAGAAATTTAATTAACATATTATCTCGTTTAAGAGTAATAGAAAAGGATAGTTTTGATAGTTTACTTTTGGTTGTTTTTGTAGTAGTTTTACTAGTGTTTTAACTGGTGTTAACCCCTATTGTTTTTAATATAGTGTAAAAATAGATTTGTGACAGTACACAATACAACTTAATTAAAATATGAGGATTACAAACCACAGTCAAAGTTTACACTGGAAGCGATTTTCTAATTTTCTTTTTAAAATTAGAAAAGCTATTAAAAAACTATTGATATCAAAATTTTTATTTTCAAAGAACACTTATGGAAACAATGTTAAAAGAATAGTAAAAACACTGTTAAAATTTGATAGGGGAAAAAGGACAAAAGTATTCGGGTTTCTCGATTCGAGTCCAATAGGAATTGGCAAATTAGGCTATATAAAAGTGATAGTTACTTTTTTTTTAAGTATAGCAGTAAAAGGACAAAATAAAGTTTTAAACAATGGAAAGATAAGAATAGGAAGAGGTTCAGAGAACTCTATTAATACAATAGGGAATATGCAACAGCCTTTCTATTACAATGAAAAAACTAGTTCTTGGAGACAATTAACATATGGAAAACATCCTTTAGATATTGTTTGGGGTGTAGGAAATGATGGAACTAATAATTGGAATTATAATGGTCGATTAATACAAAACCCTGGATTATTGAATTATAATATCAATTATGATAATTTTGTTATTACAAATAGTACTACAGGACAAGGATATGGAAAAATAGTATTCTCAGGATATTTAGTTGTTGATAATCAGAATTTTTTTATTGAAAATACTTACACACTAGAAGAAAATACAGCTTATATTAAAGCAAAAATAAAAGTAATAAACAAAAGTGGACGGAAGGCAACAAATATTCGTTTGTGGATTGGGACGAAAGATGATTTTGTAGGAAAATCTGACTCCCCAAATAAAGAACGGGGAAATATCGTAAATGGAGCTTTTGTTGTAAACACAAGTGCTTTAGATCAAGCTAAGGCGATAAAAATATCTACTGATGACGAGGCAGTTTTGTTTTATAGTAATTCAGATAGAGCTCATACATCTATTGGGAATTGTTGTTATTTTTTAAATGCTGTAAAACAAGATCCAAAAACATCAAATGTAGTAACAAATAGAAGAGATAGTTCCTATGCTCTTTATGTTCGCTTTAATGATTTAGAGAATAATCAAAGTGATGAGCTAGAGTTTTATTATGCCGCAGGAACTTTAGCTAAGATTAATGATATAATATCGGAAGTATCTAATGCGGCAGCATTGGTAAAAAACATATTATGTGAAAGCGCCAGCTATGATTATTCATTTGAAAAGACAGGAATAACAAGCTATCTCGTTATTCCAAGTGCGGCTGTTGCTCCTACAGAATTACAGATCGAGGAAGGAATAGATTATAATAACGAATTTAAAATTATTAGTAAGGGTAAAATAGCTACTACAGCTAATGAAAAGTATACATTTAATTTTAGGTCGTTAAATGAAAATACGCCTTATACAGTATATGCCGTTACAAAATTCAATGATGGGTCATCTGATATTTTTAGTCCTATTTCTAATGTTAATTTCACAACGAAAGAAAAACCAACAAAACCCACGGGGAATGATAAACAGGAGTTTTTGGTTAGCCATTTAACAGATGCAAAGGTATCGTCTTTATATACTGTACAAAGGGGAACAGAATGGTATGCATCAGCTGATGATGCAAGTAGTAGATTAAATGAGTTAGAAGATAAAACGATCTTAATTAATGGTAAAAAGTATTATGGTATTCAATATGATGGAGTATGCTCCAGTGAAATATTTGAAGTTACTGTTAAGGTTTCTACATTTACACAAATTATTTTAGAACAAATAGGAAATGAAGCGGATATTCCTAATTTAATAAAGTCAAATATTACAGTAAATCAAATTGCTAGTATTGATCCGTTTATTTCAAATGTGAAATTTTCGAATGAAAACTTGTATCAAGAATTTATTGATTCGAACCCTAATTTATTTAGCAACCCAGCTACAGTATCTGAAGTTCAAGATATGGTGAATGTAGTTAATCAATCGCAGAATATTTTAAATCAGATAGGAAGTGAGGCTGATAAACCAAACATAGTAAATTCAGTCGTAACGGTTGCTCAGATCAATACTATCAGGCCTATGGTAATAGGTGCGAATCCATCTTATGAAACTTCATACCAGGAATTTATTGATTCGAACCCCGATTTATTTAGCAACCCTGCTACGGTAGTTGAAGTACAAAAGATGATTGATTTGGTTAATACATCCCAAAGTGTGTTAGAGCAAATTGGAAAAGAAGGGGACGATGCAGATATAGTGAATTCAGTCGTAACGGTTGCTGAGATCAATACTATCATGCCTATGGTAATAGGTGTGAATCCATCCTATGAAGGTTTATATCAGGATTATATCGATGCGAATCCTGATTTATTTAGCAACCCTGCTACTGTAGTTGAAGTACAAACAATGATCGATTCGGTTAATACATCCCAAAGCGTGTTAGAGCAAATCGGAAGTGAGGCTGATAAACCAAACATAGTAAATTCAGTCGTAACGGTTGCTCAGATTAATACTATCAGGCCTATTATAATAGGTGCGAACCCTGCTTATGAAACTTTATACCAGAATTATATCGATTTAAATCCAAATTTGTTTAGTGACCCAGCAACTGCAGGAGAAATTCAGGCGATGGTTGATGTCGTAAACATCTCACAAAGTGTTTTAGAGGAAATAGGAAATGAGGGAGATAATCCAGATTCAGTAAATTCAGTAGTAACGGTTGCTAAGATCAATACGATCAATCCTGCAGTTATAGGAGCGAATCCATTTTATGAAACCTTATACCAAGATTATATTGATGTAAATCCTAATTTATTTAGTAGCCCCGCTACGGTAGCGGAAGTCCAATCGATGATCGATGTGGTGAATACCTCACAAAATGTTTTAGAACAAATCGGAAACGAGGGAGATAATCCAGATTCAGTGAATTCAGTCGTAACAGTTGCTCAGATCAATATGATTAGTCCAGTAGTTACAGGTGCGAATCCATTTTATGAAACCTTATATCAAGATTATATCGATGCAAATCCTGATTTATTTAGTAGCTCCGCTTTGGTATCAGAAGTACAGGGGATGATTGATTCGGTGAATATCTCACAAAGTGTTTTAGAGCAAATAGGAAACGAGGGAGACGACCCAGATTCAGTGAATTCAGTCGTAACAGTTGCTCAGATCAAAACGATCAGTCCTATAGTTACAGGTACGAATTCATCTCATGAAACCTTATATCAAGAATTTATTGATTCGAATCCTGATTTATTTAGTAGCCCTGCTACGGTATCAGAAGTACAGGGGATGATTGATTCGGTGAATACCTCACAAAGTGTTTTAGAACAAATAGGGAATGAGGGAGATAATCCAAATTCAGTGAATTCAGTAGTAACGGTTATTCAGATCAATACGATCAGTCCAATAGTTACAGGTGCGAAAACTGTATATAAAACCTTATACCAAGACTATATTGATTCGAATCCTGATTTATTTAGTAGTCCTGCTACGGTAGTCGAAGTACAGACGATGATCGATGTGGTGAATACCTCACAAAGTGTTTTAGAGGAAATAGGAAATGAGGGAGATAATCCAGATTCAGTAAATTCAGTAGTAACGGTTGCTCAGATTAATACGATTAGTCCTGTGGTTATAGGTGCGAATTCTGCTTATGAAACTTTATATCAAGATTATGTTGATTCGAATCCTGATTTATTTAGTAGTCCTGCTACGGTAGCGGAAGTCCAATCGATGATTGATGTGGTAAATACCTCACAAAGTGTTTTAGAGCAAATCGGAAACGAGGGAGACAGTCCAAATTCAGTAAATTCAGTCGTAACGGTTGTTCAGATCAATACGATTAGTCCTGTGGTTATAGGTGCGAACCCTGCTTATGAAACTTTATACCAAAATTATATCGATGCGAATTCTGATTTATTTAGTAGTCCTGCTACGGTAGCGGAAGTTCAATTGATGATCGATGTGGTGAATACCTCACAAAGTGTTTTAGAGCAGGTTGGAAGTGAGGGAGATAATCCAGATTCAGTAAATTCAGTAGTAACGGTTGCTCAGATCAATACGATCAGTCCGGCAGTTACAGGAGCAAATCCTACTTATGAAACCTTATACCAAGATTATGTTGATTCGAATCCTGATTTATTTAGTAGTCCAGCTACAGTATCGGAAGTCCAATCGATGATTGATGTGGTGAATACCTCACAGAGTGTCTTAGAACAAATAGGAAAAGAAGGAGATAATCCAAATTCAGTAAATTCAGTAGTAACGGTTGCTCAAATAAATATGATTAACCCATCTATAATAGGAGCATCTTTAGAAAATTTACAATTTTATCAAGATTACATTGATGCAAACCCTGAATTATTTGGTGAACCAGCCACGGCATTTGAGGTTCAGTCCATGATCTATATTGTTAATGTTTCACAAAGTGCTTTAGTTCAGATAGGGAAAGAAGGAGATTCTCCAGATATAGTAAATTGCGTAATTTCTGTAGATCAGATAAATAAGATTAATCCACCTGTAATAGGAGCTAATTCAGAATACTCAAAATTCTATCAAGATTATATTGATTTGAATCCTGACTTGTTTAGTAGCCCAGCTACAGTATTAGAGGTTCAATCTATGATAAATATTGTTAACAGCTCTCAAAGTGTTTTAAAGCAAATAGGAAATGAAGGGGACAATCCAAATAGGATTAATTCAGCTGTAACAGTAAGTCAGATCAATAAAATTTATCCAGCAATTACAGAAGTTGAAACAGCTTATGAAATAAACTATCAAGCTTATATCGATACTAATCCTAATTTATTTAGTACACCAGCAACGATATTCGAAGTTCAGTCTATGATAAATGTAGTAAATACTTCACAAAGTGTTCTTGCTCAGATAGGAAGAGAGGGAGATACTCCAGATAGAATAAACTCAGTAATTACGGTAGATCAAATTAATAGAATATCACCAACTATCGTAGGAACTGATCCTTCTAAAGAGATTTTCTATCAAGATCATATAGATGCTAATCCTAACTTGTTTAGCAATCCTGCAACAGCAGAGGAAGTTCAAACCATGATTAACATACTTATTATTGATAATGATAAGGATGGGGTTCCTGATTTTTATGACTTAGATGACGATAATGATGGGATATTAGATAGTAATGAGGATAATGAAGATTCAAATAGAGACACTGATAGAGATGGAATACTAGATAGGTTTGATCTTGATAGTGATGGCGATGGAATTCTAGATCTTGTTGAAAGTGGTCAAAATTCAGCATCAGTAGATAGTAATAGAGATGGTATATTGGATAGTACTGTAGATAAGGATTTTGATGGGCTTTTGGATGTTGTTGATGAAGACTATACTAATAGTTTTACTGGTGCAAAGGGTATTGTAATACCAGATGGATCAGATAATGATAATATTCCTGATTTTCAGGATCTAGATTCTGATAATGATGGGATTTCAGATCTTATTGAAGGGGGGATCGATCTAAATTTAGATGAAGATAATAATGGTATGATTGATGACCGGATTGATTCTAACAATAATGGTGTTATAGATTTTGTAGACTCAGTTCTAGGAGGTATAGTAGTTTCTTTACCAGATACAGATAATGACGATATACCAGATTTTCAAGATTTAGATAGTGATAACGATGGAGCATATGATGTTGAGGAAGTTGGAGGTATAGATAGTGATAATGATGGAAGAATAGACATAAAAGAATTAAAAAACTTATTGGATAGCGATAATGATAATATACCAAATTTTCAAGATATTGATGATGATGAAGACGGTATATTAACTTTAGATGAAGATATAAATGGAGATAACATTTTGAATAATGATGATACTGATAAGGATGGTATTCCCAATTATTTAGATCCAGATGACGATGGGGACGGTGTTTTGACGAACAATGAAAACATAGGAGATTGTGATTTTGATGGTTTGCCAGATTATTTAGATATAACCGATTGTAATATAGCCCCAGAGGGTTTTTCTCCAAATAATGATAAAGTAAATGATGAATTTGTAATCCCTTTTCTACTAAAATATCCTGACTTTTCAATAGAAATTTATAGTAGATCTGGAAGAAAAACTTATGTATATGAAAATAATGGTAGGGAGAAACCTATTTGGTGGAATGGATATGCAAATGCGAGTCTTATTTTTTATGGAAGTAACCCTGTACCTGTAGGGCCCTACTATTACCTTATAAAACTTAATGATGGTAGTAAAAAAGAATATGAAGGTTGGGTTTATATAAATAGATAATAAAAAAATGAAAAAAAATATATTAAAATTGATTATAATTTTTGTTTGTCTTAATGTTCAAGGGCAACAAGATCCGCATTATACACAATATATGTATAATATGAATATCATTAATCCGGCTTATGCTGGTACTCAAGATGGTTTAGTTTTGAGTTTTTTGGCAAGAACGCAATGGGTTGGATTAAAAAAATCACCAAGAACATTAACACTAAGTGCACAAGCTCCTGTTGGAAAAAATGTAGGATTAGGTGTTTCTTTGATTGCTGATAGAATAGGTCCTTTATCAGAAGAAAACATTTATGCAGATTTTTCTTATAAAATTAAAATAGGAGACCAAACGAATCTTGCTTTTGGTTTAAAAGCTGGAGCGACGTTTTTATCAGCACCTTTAGCTTTTTTGAATACAGTTAATTCTGGAGATATAGCTTTTCAAAATAATTTAAATAGAGTTACACCAAATTTTGGGTTTGGAACTTATTATTATTCAGATAATTATTATTTAGGCTTTGCATTACCAAATTTATTGAAAACAGTTCATTTTGAAAGAAATAGTGGAGTGATATCAAAGGCTGTAGAAGAAATGCACTATTTTTTTACTGGTGGTTATGTTTTTGATATGAAGAATGAGATAAAGTTTAAACCTTCCTTTCTAGTAAAAGCAGCTGTAGGAGCTCCAATTTCTATTGATTATTCTGCGAATATTTTATTTCAAGATAATATTGAATTTGGATTATCAGTAAGGTATGATGATTCTGTTTCTGTTATATTTAGCTTGAATATTACAGAAAAATTGCGAATGGGATATGCTTATGACCATACTTTAACCAATTTAGGAAATTACAATTCGGGAAGCCATGAGATTTTGATGTTATTTAATTTTCAACCAAAAGAATCTAAATCTGTACGTACTTTCTAAACTAAAAAAACAATAATTTAATTTTTGAAATAGTTTAAAATTATTAACATTAAGCACTTTAACCTATTGTGCATTTAGAAAAAGTTGTGCAGACTGCTAAAAGACAGTAAATTGAAGTTTTGATACTTTAATTTATATGCACAACTTTCAGTCAAATTATGATAAAGTATTTTAAGGTTTTTAAAGAGTCAGATTCTAATATGTATTATTTACATGAAATTCGTAAAACTAAACTTAGAGATAAAGAATTAATAACTATTGATTTAACTTCAGAATATATGAGTATTGATAGTGAATATCAAGTATTCAAAATACTTTTATGTAATTTTAATTTATCTCAAAAATAGAGGGGAGTGTCTATAATATAGAAAAACGTAGATTGTCTTATTTCAGGGAGTCACTTCATTAATGTTTGATTATCAATCTGAAGCAATCTAAGCAATGTTATATTGTTGATAGCATGCCTTTAGAGGTGTGCAAGCTATCGAGAAGTTCTAGAAGTAAAGATAGTAAAGAGTAAGACTATAGTTTGCCTTAGAAAGGCTATTGCGCTAGTTAACCAATATAACTATATAGAACAATCTTATATATTAAAAAAATCTAAAAAACGAATAGAAACATTGTTTTCCCAACTTTGTGATCAATTTATTATTAGAAGAAATTATGCTAAATCTTTCGAAGGGTTTAAAAATAGAATATCATGTAAAATTACAGCAATAACAGTAATTCAATACATTAATAGGTTTGAATTCAATAGAAATACCAATAATTTGAAAATTAATATATAAACATATATTAATTTTCTTTTGTTTTAATAAGTATTTAGAACCTTGTTAAGAGAAAAAAACGTTATGCTTATTGAAGATTTAAATGATAAGCTTCTCTTTACTTTTTCCTAGTATGAACAACAATAATTTTCTTTAGTTTTGTTTCTCGTGAGTTAAAATTGACTGCTTTTCCGTAGAGAACAATTAATAGAATTGAAAGTATCAGATAACAAAAGTTATGGAGTGTCTGCGACAAAGTAAATTTTTGAAATTTCAAAGAAATAGAAACCTAACTTTTTTTGGTGTTATTTTTAATTAATTGCATTTAGCGAAATATGTTTTTAGTTAGATAGAATTTTATCAACAAGTTAAAAGTTTAATATTTATTTTACATACACCGCCTCCCATAAGCTAAACCCCTATAGCAATTTCATTAGTATTCCTGAGTATAAATCAAATACAATTTGACTTTATTTGTCGAGATATTTTTCTGCTAAAAACAAGAATTATATCACTTAAATAATTCAAAGTTTCACCAAAAAAGAGACTTATAAATAGAATTTTTTTGATTATTAAAATTAAACTAAAACCACATTTCATGAATCATTTTTTTAAAATAATAATGCTAAGTTTGCTACTATCTTGTTCTTCAAATAACATGGAAGACGCTGCTTTAGGTGAAGCCGTAAAAACTAAAAATAAATCACAACAACTAAGAAAAGATGTAAAAAAGAATACAAGAAGCATTTCAGCAGGAAGAAATGTAACAGATTGTAATACGGTTCCTATGGAATTTTCTCCAAATAACGATTCTGTAAATGATGAGTTTATAATTCCTTTTTTATCAAAATATCCTGATTTTTCAATAGAAATTTTCAATGAATTAGGAATAAGAGCATACAACTATATAAACAATGGTAGGAAAAAACCTATTTGGTGGAACGGATACGCAAACACTAATCTTATTGTTTTCGGAAGTGGTCCAATTTCTGTAGGAACTTACTACTATATAATAAAGCTTAATGATGGTAGTAAAAAAGGATACAAAGGTCGGATTTATTTAAACAGATAATAAAAAAAGAAAAAAAATAGTTAACTTAATTATAATTTTGTTTGTTTTTCTGTTCAGGGATAACAAGATCCGCATTATAACAATATATGTATAATATAAACATCATTAATTTAGTCTATATTGGTGCACAAGATGGTTTAGTTTTAAGTTTTTTAGCAATAACCCAGTGAATAGGATTAAAAAATTCACCAAGAACACTAACATTTAGTGCGTAATCTCTTGTAAAAAAAATAGGATTGGGGATTTCTGTGATTGCTGATAGGGTAGGACCTGTGCCAGAAGAAAATTTTTATGCAGATTTTTCTTATACAATTAAAATAGGAGACCAAACGAATCTTGCTTTTGGTTTAAAAGCTGGAGCGACGTTTTTATCAGCACCTTTAGCTTTTTTGAATACAGTTAATTCTGGAGATATAGCTTTTCAAAATAATTTAAATAGAGTTACACCAAATTTTGGGTTTGAAACTTATTATTATTCAGATAATTATTATTTAGGCTTTGCATTACCAAATTTATTGAAAATAGTTCATTTTGAAAGAAAAAGTGGAGTGATATCAAAGGCTGTAGAAGAAATACACTATTTTTTTACTGGTGGTTATGTTTTTGATATGAAGAATGAGATAAAGTTTAAACCTTCCTTTCTAGTAAAAGTAGCTGTAGGAGCTCCAATTTCTATTGATTATTCTGCGAATATTTTATTTCAAGATAATATTGAATTTGGATTATCAGTAAGGTATGATGATTCTGTTTCTGTTATATTTAGCTTGAATATTACAGAAAAATTGCGAATGTGATATGCTTATGACCATACTTTAACCAATTTAGGAAATTACAATTCGGGAAGCCATGAGGTTTTGATGTTATTTAATTTTCAACTAAAAGAATCTAAATCTGTGCGTACTTTCTAAACTAAAAAAACAATAATTTAACTATTTGAAATAGCTTAAAATTATTTAGGTTTTAACTTAAATAATTTTGAGCTATTTTTTTTTTGTATCAGTAAGTTAAATTATCTGTATTATATTTTTCAATTAAGTTTATATATCTACATAAATACGATTTATTATTTTTTAATATTTAAATTTTTAGATAGAAATGTATACTTTAATCCTTTTTATTAATTATTAAATACTACGCCATAAAAAACGTTGAATTATAAATCTTATATATTTTAAAGGAATACATAAAATTTTTTTATTAACAGGATGCTTTACTAAAAATATCAAGCTCTATTATTACCTCTTGCCAGTTTAATAAGAAACTAACTCTTTTCATTTTTCTGTCATTTATTTCTTGTACAAGGAATAAATTTATGACTATCTAATATGATGTTTGTTTGAATTATTTTGATGTATCAAGTCTACTAAATTTCATTTTTAAAATTATGAAAAGAATAAAATCATAAACTAAAGAGATTGACTTCTTAAAGAAATATTACTGCACTTTAACAAATAAATTCAACATAAGAGACCTTTATCTGTAGTTTCGTTAAAATCGATTAAAACACTTAAAAACAACGCTTTATTTTTTTTGATCTTATTTAATGAAAACGAATAAATCCATAGATTTTTTGAATAATAAACAAAGTTTATCCAACATTTTTAATAATTGTAAGTATGTATAGAATAGAATTTAAAAGAAAACTACTACTTTTTTTAACTATTCTTGTCTTTGGGATCACCAACACTTTTGCACACACAGTAACTGTGGCATGGGCTTTTGATCCAACAGGAACAAAGTTAAGAATATATTTAGAACATTGGCATAGTGATATGGGGTCTTTTCCAGCTTCTGCCACTATAGATTTAACTGTTTCTGTAAATGGAGGTCCACCTGTTACAGCCTTTGGAGTACTCCCAACGGGACCAATTAATAATACAGGAATAAGTTCCCTCCCAGTTTTGTCAGGCACTTCTGTAAATATTATTGTAACCACAAGTAAATCTGGAGCACATAATGATTGGGGGTATTGGGATACACCATTATCAAGTCTAGGTATTGATTGTGATAATAGTAACCCATCTGTATCCTTAGCAGTGACAGTTAATAACCCGGGAGACTGTGTTTTTGACGCATCAGAGTTTGCATTTCCCCAAACAGCATCTACAACAGTATCAGCACCAGACTGTCCTTTAGGCGTTATTGCTGCTAATCAAGATGATTTTACGGGAAGTATTTTAGCTCCTGGAGATTCAACAGGTTCTGTAATAAGCAACGATACAATGAATGGTAATCCAGTTGTTTTAGGAAATAATCCAGGAGAGTTAACGCTATCAGCAGTCAGCGTGCCAAATGAACTAACACTAAACCCTGATGGAACTGTCACGGTCAGTCCAGGAGCCCCATCGGGTACATTTAATTTAACATATCAGATCTGCGAGAATGATGCTGCATCGACAAATTGTCAAACAGCTACTGCGTCGGTCAAAGTTTTACAAAATATACAAGCAAATGATGATTTTTTCTTTGGCAGTCCATTAACCATAGGAGATACTTCTATTTCTTTGGCTAATAATGATACATTAGGAGGTTCTGGAGTAATTGTAGGAAGTAATTCAGGTGAAGTCAGCGTTAGCGGGGTAAGCGTGCCAAATGAATTGACATTAAACTCAGACGGTACCATAACAGTTAACCCTGGCGCTCCTTCAAATTCATATTCACTAGTATATCAAATATGTGAAAATGGAGCTAGCCCAGCTAATTGCAGTACTGCTAATGTTACATTAGTGGTAGCAAATATTATTGATTCTGTCCTCGATGATTTTAGCGGCAGTCCATTAACAATAGGGGATAGTTCACCTTCAGTAATTACTAATGATACATTAGACGGTATTTTAGCAATTATTGGAAATAATCCAGGAGAGGTGAGTATTAGCGGAGTAAGTGTACCAAGTGAGCTTACTTTGAATAATGATGGTACAATTACTGTAAATGAATCAGCTCCTTCAGGAACATATACCTTAACCTATCAAATATGTGAGAATGGCTCAAGTCCTTTAAATTGTGATACGGAGACAGTGACTATTGTCGTCTCAAACATTATAGACTCTGTATCTGACGATTTTAGTGGAAGTCCAATAACAATAGATGACTCTTCTCCATCAATTATTGGTAACGACACATTAGATGATAAACTTGTAGTAATAGGAGGAAACCCAGGAGAAGTTACTCTGACTCCAATAAGTGTTCCAAATGAATTAACATTAAATGGAGATGGTACAATTACCGTAAATGAAGCGACTCCTTCAGGAACGTATACCTTAACCTATCAAATATGTGAGAATAACTCAAGTCCTTTAAACTGCGATACGGAGACAGTAATTATTGTTGTTTCTAATGTGCTAGATTCAGTGGGGGATGATTTTAGTGGAACACCGCTGACAATTAATGATTCTTCACCAACTGTAATACTTAATGACACATTAGATAATAAACCTGTTGTCATAGGAGGAGATCCAGGAGAAGTTAGTCTATCTCCTATTAGTGTCCCAAATGAATTGACACTAAATGGAGATGGTACGGTTATAGTAAACGCAGCAACTCCTTCAGGCACTTATACATTAACTTATAAATTATGTGAGAATAACTCAAGTCCTTTAAACTGCGATACAGAAACAGTGACTATTGTTGTATCTAATATTATAGATTCAGTATCTGATGATTTTACTAATAGCCCTTTAACCGTTGGAGATACATCTATTTCTGTGATTGATAATGATACATTAGATGAAGCAACTGTAGTTATAGGAAGTAATCCAGGAGAGATTAGCATAGACCCAATAAGTGTTCCAAATGAGTTAACATTGAATCCAGATGGAACGGTTACTGTTAATTCACCTGCGCCATCAGGAACCTATACATTGAGTTATAAAATATGTGAAAATAATTCAAATCCAATTAATTGTGACACAGAAACAGTTATCATACTAGTTTCTAATATTCTAGATGCAGTAGATGATGATTTCATAAGTACTCCACTAACAATGAATTCAAATTCTCCATCGGTTATCCTTAATGATATGCTAGATGAAACTACAGCAGTAATAGGAGGAGCTCCAGGAGAGGTTAGTCTAACACCAATGAGTGTCCCTTTTGGACTTATTTTAAATGGAGATGGTACCATTACTATTACCCCAGATGCGGCTCCTGGTTTTTACACTGTAACATATAAAATATGTGAGAATAATGCAAATCCCATTAATTGTGACACAGCCTCAGTTTTAGTGCTAACAGACGAAGACACTGATGGTGATGGAATATGGAATATGACTGATTTAGATGATGATAATGATGGTATTCTTGATAGTATAGAGCAATCAGGAGATCCTGATAAAGATAGTGATGGTGATGGAATTGTAGATAGAAAAGATTTAGACAGTGATGGTGATGGAATTTTAGATCTTCATGAGAGTGGTCAAAATATTATCTCAGTAGATTCCGACGGAAATGGAGTTTTAGATGCTTCGATAGATTTGGATATGGATGGTATAGTTGATATTGTTGATGCAGATTCTAATGATCCAAATTCAATAGGAACGGTTGATCCGATTGATACTGACGGAGATGGTATTTCAGATTATTTGGATTTAGATAGCGATAGAGATGGTATTTCAGATTTAGTAGAGGGAGGGTCTGATAGTAGTTTAGACGCGAACAATAACGGAATTTTAGATGACCAAACTGATAGTGATGAGGATGGTATTGCAGATATTTTAGATAGTGATACAGGAGGAAATCCAGCATCTGTTCCTGATACCGATGGAGATGGTACACCAAATTATTTAGACTTAGATAGTGATAATGATGGTATTAATGATATTGTTGAAGCGGGAGGAACAGATAATGACGGTAATGGTCAAAACGATATGAATTCCCTTATAAACGGTATTACATTACCAGATTCAGATAATAACGGGGTTCCCGATGTCTTGCAACCTAGTAATCCAAAATTACCAGGAAATTTAGATAGTGATTTAAATGGAGTTATAGATGATAATACAGACAGCGATAGCGATGGTATTCCTGATTCAATGGACGGTAATATAGGAGTGTATGGAGATGCTCATATGATCGATACCGATGGAGATTACATACCCGATCAACATGATTTAGATGATGATAATGATGGGATTTTAGACAGTGTTGAAGAATCTGGAGATTTAAATAGGGATACTGATGGAGATGGAATTGCCGATCGTTTAGATTTAGACAGTGATGGGGATGGTATTTTAGATATTACAGAAAGTGGTCAGGATATGGTTTCTATAGATATTAATAAGAATGGAATTTTAGATAGTACTGTAGATTCAGATAATGATGGTGTTATGGATACAGCTGATAATGATGATTCTGACCCATTATCACCAGGAAGTACAGTGCCAACAGATAGTGACGGAGATGGAGCTACAGATTTTCAGGATTTAGATAGTGATAATGATGGAGTTTCTGACTTGGTAGAAGGTGGAAGTGAAGCGAGCTTAGATTCAGATACTAATGGAGTATTGGATGATCAAACCGATAGTGATAATGATGGAATAGCAGATATTTTTGATATAGATAGTTCAGGGGGGGCATCATCTACTCCTGATACTGATGGAGATGGGATGCCTGATTACCAGGACTTAGATAGTGATAATGATGGTTTAAATGATGTAGATGAGGTCGGTGCTACTGATGCTGATAGAGATGGCCAAATAGATTCTTATAATTTGGTTGATGGTTCAAATTTAAAGGATATTGATAATAATTCTGTACCAGATATCTTAGAACCAAATAATCCTAAGCTGCCCGGAAATTTAGATACAAATAACGATGGAGTTATAGATGATAATACAGATAGTGATGGTGATGGTATTCCTGATTTTATGGATGATAACGAAGGGAATTTTGGTGATTCACAGATGCCTGATAACGATGGTGACGGAATTCCGGATGAACATGATTTAGATGATGATAATGATGGTATTTTAGATGAAGTTGAGCAGTCAGGAAATGCAAATAGAGA
Organism: Tenacibaculum profundi; assembly: GCF_057162725.1. Classification (NCBI taxonomy): domain Bacteria; kingdom Pseudomonadati; phylum Bacteroidota; class Flavobacteriia; order Flavobacteriales; family Flavobacteriaceae; genus Tenacibaculum; species Tenacibaculum profundi. The sequence continues at coordinate 807,841 of NZ_CM169894.1, read as the reverse complement.
TACAGATGGCGATGGAGTTTTAGATCATTTAGATTTAGATAGTGATGGCGATGGTATTTTAGATTTGGAAGAGAGTGGACAAGTTATCGTTACCGTTGATGCGGATGGCAATGGTATTCTAGATAGTACTGTAGATTCAGATAATGATGGTGTTATGGATACCGCAGATGATGATGATTCAGATCCATTTTCAAATGGTACTATATCGCCAATTGATAGTGATAGTGATGGTATTTCAGATTTTCAAGATTTAGATAGTGATAATGATGGTATTTCAGATTTAGTAGAGGGAGGTAGTGATGGAACTCTTGATAGTAACAATGATGGCTCTATAGATGATACCTCAGATAATGATGGAGATGGCATAGCAGATGTTTTCGATACTGATAATGCTGGTACAAAAGCATCAGTGCCTGACACCGATGCAGATGGAATTCCAGATTATCAAGATTTAGACAGTGATAATGATGGACTTAATGATGTAGATGAGTCAGGAGGAACTGATAATAATGGAGATGGTCAAATAGACATGAATAATTTGGTGGATGGAACCAGCCTACCAGATGAAGATGGAAATGGAATTGTAGATGTTTTAGAACCGAATAATCGAAAATTGCCAGGAGTTTTAGATTTAGATGGCAATGGAATTATAGATGACAATTCTGATACTGATGGAGATGGAATTCCGAATGTATTAGATGGAGCTGCTGATGATGGTTCAATAGATAAACCTTTAGAAGATGCAGATGGTGATTTAATACCTGATATTTATGATTTAGACGATGATAATGATGGTATTTTAGATAGCGTAGAAGAGCAAGGGAATCCTAATAGAGATACTGATGGAGATGGAATTTTTGATCGCCTAGATTTAGATAGTGATAATGATGGTATTTTAGACCTTTTAGAAAGTGGACAAAATACCTCAGACGTTGATCAGGATCTAAATGGAGTATTAGATAGTATTATAGATGCAGATAATGACGGTTTAATTGATACAGCTGATATTGATGATGTTAATATAGAAGCAGGAGGAAGTACTGTGCCTATAGATAGTGATGGAGATGGTATTTATGATTTTCAAGATACTGATAGTGACAATGATGGTATTTCTGATTTAGTAGAGGGAGGTAATGAACCTACTCTAGATAGTGATAATAATGGAATGGCCGATAATCAAACAGATACTGATGAAGATGGAATTATAGATGCTTTCGACCCAGATAATGGAGGAACGTCGGTGACTGTTCCTGACAGTGACAGCGATGGGTTACCTGATTATCAAGATTTAGATAGTGATAATGACGGACTTAATGATGTGGATGAGTCAGGAGGAAGTGATTCTGACGGAGATGGTCAAAATGATGAAAACGAATTAGTTGATGGAGTAAGTTTACAGGATAGTGATGGAAATGGTATTCCAGATGTATTGGAACCAAATAATCCAAAATTACCAGGAATTTTAGATTTGGATGGTAACGGAATTATAGATGATAATACAGATAATGATGGTGATGGTATTCCAAATGTATTGGATGGGGCCCCTGAAGATGGGAGTAAAGATGCACCTCTTTCAGATACAGATGGAGATTTAATTCCAGATATCTACGATCTAGATGATGATAATGATGGAGTTTTAGACGTTATTGAACAGAAAGGAAATGAAAATAGAGATACTGATACCGACGGAACTTTTGATCACTTGGATTTGGATAGTGACGGAGATGGTATTTTGGATTTACAAGAAAGCGATCAGAGTATGTCTTCAGCAGACTCTGATGGTGACGGAATTTTAGATAGCATCATAGATGCAGATAATGATGGAATAATGGACACAGCTGATAATAGTGATTCAGATATTACAGCGGGAGGTACTGTGGAACCAAAAGATAGTGACTTTAATGATGATCCTGATTTTCAAGATTTGGACAGTGATAGTGACGGTGTTTCTGATTTGTTAGAAGGAGGTGTTGATGTTAGTTTGGATTCTAATAACGACGGAGTTATAGATAACCTTAACGATAATGATGGAGATGGAATCTCTGATGCGCTAGATCCAGATGCGGGAGGTGAATTCGTAAATACACCAGATACGGATGGTGATGGTATGGAAGATTACCGTGATTTAGATAGTGATAATGATGGGTTAAACGATGTTGAGGAAGCAGGAGGAACTGATGTCAGCGGCGATGGTCAAATAGATACAGATGAATTAATTCAAGAGGAAGATTTACCTGATGAAGATGGAAATGGTATTCCAGATGTGCTAGAACCTAATAACAGAAGACTCCCAGGTGTTTTAGATTTAGACAGAGATGGGATAATAGATGATGCCACAGATATTGACAAAGATGGTATTCCAGATGTACTAGACGGAGCACCTTCTAATAGTTCAGAAGATGCCCCATTGTTAGATACTGATAAAGATAAGATTCCTGATATTTATGATTTAGATGATGATAATGATGGAATTTTAGATAGTGTTGAGGAGTTAGGTGATCCAAATAGAGATACTGATAATGATGGAATTTTAGATCGTTTGGACTTAGATAGTGATGGAGATGGAATTCTAGATTTAATAGAGAGTGGACAAATAGCCTCAATTGTTGATTTGAATAATGATGGTATTGTTGATAGTATAATTGATTCCGATAATGATGGCCTTTTAAATAAGGCAGACTCTAATGATACGGATATTAATGCTGGAAGTAGCACTGTGCCAACAAATAGCGATAATGATTTATTTCCCGATTTTCAGGATTTAGATAGTGATAATGATGGAATTTCAGATTTATTTGAATCAGGAGTTGATGTTCGTTTAGATCTGGATAATGATGGAATAATTGACGATAATTCTGATAATGATGAAGATGGTATCGTTGACGCCGTTGATTTAGATGATGGAGGTATTTTTACTAACGTTCTAGATAGTGATGGAGATGGTAAACCTGATTATCAAGATTTAGATAGTGATGGAGATGGAATATCAGATCTAATAGAAGGAGGTAATGATTTATCTCTAGATATAAATAATAATGGAATGTTAGATAGCATATTGGATAGTGATGGAGATGGTATAATGGATTCTGTAGATCCTGATAGTGGAGGAGATTTAGGTAGAATTCCAGACACTGATGATGATGGTATTCCTGATTTTAGAGATCTAGATAGTGATAATGATGGTGTTAATGATGTAGAAGAAGTAGGAGGAACGGATACTGATAATGATGGGAAAATTGATACACAAGAATTACGAGGTTTAATAGATTCAGATGCAGATGGTTTGCCAAATTTCAGAGATGATGATGATGATGGAGATGGTATTTTAACTTCAGAGGAAGATTTAAATAGAGATGATTCATTAGAGAATGATGATACAGATGGAGATGGTATTCCAAATTACTTAGACCCAGATGATGATGGAGATGGTGTTTTGACCATTGATGAAAGTATGGGAGATTGCGATTTTGATGGAATTTTAGATTATTTAGATGTTACAGATTGTAATATGATACCAGAAGGTTTTTCTCCTAATGGAGATGGTGTAAATGATGAATTTGTTATCCCTTTATTATCAAAATACCCAGGTTTTACAATGCAAGTTTATAATAGATACGGTAGAAAGGTCTATAAGTATGATAATAATAATAGGGCACTTCCTTTATGGTGGAATGGATATGCTAATGTGAGTTTGACTTTCTATGGAAATAATCCCGTTCCTGTCGGAACTTATTTCTATGTTATTGAGTTAAATGATATTAATAACAGAAAATATTCTGGTTGGGTTTATATAAATAGATAATAAAAAAGAAATGAGAAAAAATATATTTATAATTATAGTCATTTTTGTTAGCCTTTCTGTTCAAGGGCAACAAGATCCACATTATACACAATATATGTATAATATGAATATTATCAATCCAGCTTATGCAGGATCTCAAGGAGGTTTAGCTTTAAGTTTTTTAGCTCGCACTCAATGGGTAGGAATTAATGGTTCTCCTAGAACACTTACTTTTAATGCTCAAGCTCCTGTAGGAAAAAATGTTGGATTAGGGCTTTCAGTTTTATCTGACAAAATAGGACCTTTGTCAGAGGAGCATGCGTATGCAGATTTTTCATATACATTAAAAGTAAATGATCAGTCTAAATTTGCCTTTGGTTTAAAGGCAGGAGCTACTTTCTTATCTGCACCTATAGCTTTTCTGAATACTGTTAACGCAGGAGATTTAGCATTTCAAAATAACCTGAATGAGGTAAAACCAAATTTTGGTGTCGGAATTTATTATTATTCTGATAATTACTATTTGGGATTGGCTTTGCCAAATTTGTTAAAAACAGTTCATTTTGAAAGAAGTAACGGGGTTGTATCAAAAGCCTTAGAAGAGATGCATTATTTCTTTACCGGGGGATATGTTTTTAGTTTTGAGAATAATATAAAATTCAAACCATCTTTTCTTGTAAAGGCAGCAGTAGGAGCCCCTATAACAGTAGATTACTCTGCAAATATTTTGTTTAACGAAAATATTGAATTTGGACTTTCTTATAGGTATGATGATTCTTTATCAGCTATTTTTAGTATAAATGTAATTAAACAATTACGAATGGGATATGCCTACGACCATACTTTTACAAATTTAGGTAATTTTAATTCTGGAAGTCACGAAATTCTTATGACTTTTAATTTGGGTCGAGAAAAATCAGAATTTATGCGTTTTTTCTAAAAGCTTTATTGGGTTAGCATAAATAAATAATAAACTAAATATACTTACAAAAGTACCAAGATTAAAATACTAATCTTGGTACTTTAGTCTTTTAACATAAAAACGAAAAGCTTCAATAAAATAGAATAAAACTCAGTTAAAATTAAAAATAATAATTTCATTCTGTCATATTTATTCCTAATAATGAATGGAATGATATTCAATTTGTAAAGTGAAAATAGCCAACTTTTTTAATGTTAAAATGAAAAATAAAAAATTAATCTAATTCCTAAGGCACTAAAGGCAAAACTTTATCGTTAGCTTTTATTATTGAGTGAAAAATAATAGTTTGCGTATACCATAGATTTCGCAAATACCCCAATTTTTTGAGATAATCAATTGTAGATTGATATAATATATTGGTTCTAATTTTAGATTAATTTAGAGAATATAGATGTTAGTTTACAAAAAAACGATTATTTGGTAAAATCAGAATATAGAATGAAAGAGTTTTTGACAACAATTAAAAACAGTTCATTAAACATGTTTTGTGTATCCCATTAATTGGTGTGATAGATTTTGATCATAAATAAAATAAAATAAAAAATAAAAATTATGTTTGATGCCAAAGAACTAGCCGAGAGATATATCGATAATAAAGCATTTGTGAGATATTATCAAAACTTCAACCACCTGCCTGGGCAAGAAGCTGAACTTAATGATCGACTAAACAAATTAAAAGGGGCGTATAGTCTTTTAAAATCGCCAAATTATAAAGAAGTTATTGAAAAAGAAAAATCATTATCATCCAGTATTCAGGAAAATGAAGGATCAGAAAAACAAAAAAAAGCGTTAGCTGATTTTGAAGTAACTCAAGCATATCTAGTTGATCTTGAGAAAAGCTCTGCACCATTAAGTGTTGAACAAATATTAGCTGTAAACGCCTTATTTGGTAGTGGAAAAAAACAAGATCCGAATGGGAAATTTGGTATACTAGCTAACTTTCCTGCCAATGAAATGCAGGGAATAGGAAGTGGTTTTACTGTTCCAATAGGCTATGTAGCAATAGAAACTAAAGATATGATCGATCAGTTAAATAAAGCGATAACCAGCACAAAACCTATCGAACAATTAGTAGGTGCAGCATGTTTTTTCTCTCGTTTCATAAGTATTCATCCTTTTAAAGACGGAAATGGTCGTACTGCAAGAGCTTTGTTAAATGTAGCATTAAAAAAAATGGGATTACCACCAGCTGTATTTGATGGAATTGAAGCGGCATTATCAGTTGGTATGACAACACTTAATTATTCAAAAGAAATGGATAAAGCAATAGTGCCAATTACTGAAAAAATAACACAATTTTTAAAGGAAGAAAGTTTTTTAGCTGAACTTAAAAGTCAAGGTGTTCATAAATCAGTAAACAGAGATGCAGGAAATGTTTCTGAAAAGTTATTAAAAGCTCATTTGATACCAGCAGACAAAAAGCGAAGTCTACCTCCTGAAGGACAGGTTTTAATGTTGTTGAAAGCACTTGAAAATGGATTGAAATTAATAGGATAGGAAAGCTATTAAAAATCTTGGCAATTGATTTCAAAAGCAATCGTTTAGAATCTATTAAAATTAATAAAAAGATATACAGGAAGTCCTATAAAGGCTTCCTTTTTTTATTACAAATTGTATTTTGCCATAAAAATCAGGAAAAATAAATTATTAAAGAATTATAAGAACTCAGAAATAGAGTTTTTTGATTTAAACAAGAACATCTGTATTTTCATCAGAGATTCTTACTAGTTTCTGAACTTTATTTTTAAGCAAATAATTTTTAATAATGATTTTGGCAAGCTGTTTATTTTCGATCTTTGTTAACATTGATCTCAAAATAGATAATTTATTTTCTTGAAAAGCTAAATTAGTAAAAGCATATCCTATAACTTCATTATTTTCAATTAGAATTACAGCATTTTCTTCTGGCTTTCTTCCTTTGTCAAAGAGAAGAAAACTATGATTATTGAAAGTTTTTGATACTTTTTTACGCTTTCTGATAATATTGTATTTAGGCCTTATTTTGTCTAGCTCTAAATGGTATTTTAATCTTGTGAGTAACGGATTGCCTGTTTCTTCATAGCTAACTTCAAAAACTCTTTTTAATACTTTCTCGGCTTTATTCGTTTTTTTTACGAACTGCTTATTTAGCTCTAGTTTCATATTTCTACCTCTTCCGATAAAAATTATTTTACCTTCTTGATTATGAATATAAAAAACACCTTGTGTCTCTGGAATACTATCTATAATTCGTAAAATCCTGAGCTTTTCATGTCTGTTGTCAAAATATTTTATAGACTGAGTAATAATTTCTTTTTTATTGTCTTTATCTATCAATAGTTTAAATAGCTTAACAGTAGCATAGGCATCACCATTAGCTCTATGCCTGTCAGTTACAGGAATTCCTAAATGCCTACAAAGTTTACCTAAACTATATGAGGGAGCATCTTTTATTAATTTTTTGCTCAGTGCTACTGTACAAATTGTGTTTTTAAGATAATCGTATCCCAAACGATTAAATTCAGTTTTTAAAATGCGATAATCGAAACTGGCGTTATGAGCGATTAAGATGCAGTCTTGTGTAATTTCAATTATTCTTTTGGCTATTTCATAAAACTTAGGAGCATTTTTTAACATTTTATTATTTATACCCGTTAATTTGGCTACAAATTCCTGTATTTCTCTTTCAGGATTAACAAGACTGATAAATTGATCAATTACCTCATGCCCATCGTATTTATAGATCGCGATTTCTGTAATCCCTTCTTCATTAAATTTACCCCCAGTTGTTTCAATATCTAAAATTGCGTACAATTATCTTCTTTTTAGTTCTTTATAAGCTCACTAAAAGTAAAGCTAAGCATTATAATTTCTAACTCCAAATATAGAACTACCAATTCTAACCATATTACTACCTTTTTCAATAGCTAATTGGTAGTCTCCGCTCATCCCCATTGATAGTATTTTTAGGTTGGGATGTGTTTTATGCATTTTTAAATAAAAACATTGTAGCGATTCAAATTCGTTAAGGATTTGTAATTTACTGTCAGTAAAAGTCGACATTCCCATGAGCCCTGAGACATGAACATTTTTTAGTGATTTTAGTTCATTTGAATTTAAAATAGCTTCTATCTCAGTGAATGATAAACCAAATTTACTATCCTCGTTAGCTATTTTAGCTTGAAGAAGACAATTGATTACCCTTGAATGTTTTTCGGCTTGTTTATTAATTTCAATGAGGGTTTTAAAACTATCTACACCATGGATTAACGATACAAAATGTGCCATATGTTTTACCTTATTTCTTTGAAGATGTCCTATCATATGCCATTCAATATCTTTTGGTAAAGCATCGTATTTGCTAACCATTTCTTGTATCTTATTTTCACCAAAAACTTTCTGTCCTGCGTCATAAGCTTCTTGTATATCTGAAACAGGTTTCGTTTTTGAAACAGCAACAAGTTTGACGTGACTAGGAATTGTTTTTTGTACTTCTGTTAAATTAACTTTTATCATTTTTCTATGTTTAAAAAACAAATGAGTATCATATCTCGTATATGGTTAATGCGCTTGGTAGTTTAGGTTCTATATAGGTTGTTTTAGGTGGCATAATCAAATCAGAATCTACTATGTTTTTTATCTCTTCTATAGTTGTGGGTCTCATCCCAAAAGAAACTTTAAAGAGTCCCTCATCTACTTTCGTTTTTAGCTCCAAACCTCCTGACTTATTTTGAGAATAAATTATTTTAGAACTATTTCTTATATCATTGATTCCTAAAATAGGCTTTAAAACTTTAGTAAATAAAATTTGAGCATCTAATTCACTTATAGGGCTGTTAAATTCATAAGCTGATTTTCTTAGTGCTAAAGAGTAAAAACTTCCATTTAAATACATACTAAAAGTATGCTTTTCTTGCGGGTGAAAAAGCTCATCTCCCTTTTTTTCAATTTTAAAAATAGTATCTAATTCAACAAGAAATTCTTCAGGTGTTAAATTATTTAAATCTTTTATAAATCTATTAAATTCATAAATACATAATTGACTCTCAGGTAGTAAATAACTCATAAAAAAATTGTAAGGCTCATCACCAGTATGGTTTTTATTCGAGCTAGCTAAGTTTTTGGCTAAAATACAAGATGAAGTAGAACGATGGTGACCGTCTGCAATATATAAAGTTTTCACACTCTCAAAGGCACTAATCATTGCCTTTAAGTCTTCAGGGGCTGTAACAACCCATAGTTTATGAAGGTTTTTATCAATAGATGAAAATTCATATTCAGCTCTGTTTGATTTGTATTTTTGAATAATATCTTCTATTGTATTATTATCGGGGTACGTTAGTAAAACAGGCTCAGCATTAAACCCTGTATTTTTTAAATATTCTTCAAATAATAACTCTCTTTTATGTAAAGTACTCTCATGTTTTTTAATAACTTCATTATCATAGTCTTCAACAGAAGTAGCTGCAATAACGCCACAAAAAGTATGTGCAGCTGTTTTTTTTTCATAAATATAAAAACTTGAAATGTCGTCTTTTTTTAAATAACCATCTTCTTTGAATTCAAGATATCTATTATGTACCAGTTTGAATCTTTGTGCACCTGCTACATCTTTTTTATGGTATTTATATCCAGGATTTACAACATGTAAAAAAGTATAAGGATTGAATGCTAATTTCGCATTTAATTGATCAATAGTATAGGCTTCATACGATTCGGTAGATACCAGACCAACTTTATCTCTAGTGGCTCTAACAGCTTTAAATGGTTTTACGATTGCCATAAAATTATTCAGATAATAATTCCTTTATTTGTTTAGCAAGTTCTTTATCTGTTCGTAGTTTGGACTCCTTGGTTAAAGAACCAATATTAGGAGTGAAAGAAATTTCAGGATTCATCAAAAGTTGAATTTCTGGATTTGGTTGATTTTCAAAAACATCAAGGGCGGCGTATTTAACGATTCCGTCTTTAATAGCATTAACCAAAGCGACTTCATCAACAAGTCTACCATGAGAAGCATTTATGATTCCAACACCTTGTTTCATATGCTCAAACTCTTTTGAAGCGATGATATAATCATCTTGTAAAGGAGCGTGAATGGAAATGAAATCAGATTTCATCAAAACTTCTTTAAAAGGTTCTTTTTCAACAGTAAAATCGATAGTTTGTCCGTTGAAAAAGCTTAAAGTAATTATCTTTTCTTCAGAATAGTCACCTGTAAAAATAACACGCATTCCAATTCCTAAGGCGAGTTTAGCAACTTCATCGGCTATTTCATTATCACCAATAATACCAATGGTTTTTCCTTTTAGTTCAATACCGTCAGCAAACTGTTTACGTAAACTATTAAACCTAGTCTCACCCTCTAAAGGCATTTCACGATTCGATTGGTGTAAAAACCGAGCGATACCAAATAGATGGGCAAATATTAATTCAGCAACGGCACTAGCTATCGCCAAAGGTGTATTAATAACATGTAGTCCATTCTCTCTAGCAAAATCAACATCGATATTGTCTAAATCAATTCCGGCTTTTCCTATTAATTTAAGACTAGGGCAGTCTTCAATAAGTTCTTGTCTTACCTGTGTTTTATCTGCTACCAGCAGTACATCAATCCCATTGTCATTAATATAATTCGGTAACTGATTTTGAGAAACTCTTACATCCATAACTTCAAAGCCATTTTCCTCTAGGGAAGAAATACCACTTTGAGAAATTCCATCATTTGCTAATATTTTCATCTTGTATTTTTATAAATCTTAATTGATCTATTGTTTATTTATTAAGCTTTTTTTTCTAATTCTTGCATAACATCTACTAAAACCTGAACACTGTATAACGGGAGTGCGTTGTACATACTTGCTCTATAACCACCGATACTTCTATGTCCATTCAGACCATTAATGCCAGCTTCTTTCCATAGTTCATCAAACTTTTTTGCTAAACTATCATTTTTTATAGTGAATGTCGCGTTCATATGACTCCTATCTTCTACATTGACTATTCCAGAAAAAAGAGGGTTTCTATCAATTTCATTGTATAAAAGCGTTGATTTTTTTTGGTTTACTTTTTCTATAAATGAAATACCGCCTATTTTTTTTAACCACTCAAGTGTTAACATAGAAACATACACAGCAAAAACCGAAGGCGTATTAAACATACTATCTTTTTCAATATGCGTTTTATAGTTTAACATTGAAGGTATTTTTCTTTTCACTTTTCCAAGTATATTTTTTTTAATGACTACCAAGGTAGTACCAGCAGGTCCCATATTTTTTTGAGCGCCAGCATAAATTAAATCAAATTCTGAAAAATTTAATTGCCTTGAAAAAATATCTGAACTCATATCACAAACTAGAGGTACCTGTGTTTTAGGAAAGCTCTTCATTTGCGTACCATAAATTGTATTATTGCTAGTACAATGAAAGTAGTCAGCATCTAAAGGAATTTCATATTTTTTTGGGATATAACTGAAGTTTTCTTTTTTTGAACTCGCTACCTCAACAAGGTCTCCAAATAAACTAGCTTCTTTAATAGCTTTACTACTCCAAGTACCTGTGTTTAAGTAAGCCGCTTTTTTATCAAGTAGGTTATAGGCCGTCATTAGAAATTGAGAGCTAGCTCCTCCTTGAAGAAACAGGGCATCATAACCTTTATTTTCAAGACCTAATAACTCAAGAGCTAAATTTCTTGCATTTTCTATAACATTAACAAAAGGTTTACTCCTATGAGAAATTTCAATAAGAGAAAGATTGTCGTTATTAAAATTAATAATTGCATCTGAAGCTTTTTTTAAAACCTCATCAGGCAGTATACATGGGCCGGCACTAAAATTGTGTTTTTTCATTTGATTTTATCTTCAGTAATTATTAACAGTTTTCTGTAACTCTTAATTAATATTGCCTATTTCTTTGTAGGTGAATTTGAGTTTTTTTGAATTTGATTTTGTATGTAATATTCCTGTTTTAATGTGTTGCAAATATCTGAATAAATAAAGCGATAATCTTACAGGTTAGCTAAAAAATTAAGAGTATTTACACCGTCAGCATAATCCCAAAGTTTAGGGTGTTGAGTTTGACCAAAAGGAATTTCTTTTTTTGTGAAATTATTAGCTACAATACATTGAATTTGTTCTTTGTCTTCATTTAACTTTGTTTTTAAATTGTCAATAACGTCATAGTATTCATAAAAAACAGAAGCAATAGGAGAGGCATAGCTTTGGTCTTCTTTGATCATTAAAAAACCATTTTCTAGTATATTAAATTCACTCATCAAATAAACGGCTTTGTTATAATCATAATTGTTGGCATATTTTGTATTGTTGATAATTTCGTTTTGATGATACATTCCTTTGAAAAAGTTATCAAAATTATATCCTTTTGGAACAAAAACTTTTGATACTGAACGACAGCCTAAACCAAAGTATCTAAAAACATCTTCACTTAAGTTATATAGGTCATTATCAGATTCATTACCTGTAATTACAGCAATAGAATTTCTACTTTTTCTTATAATATTTGGTTTTCCTTGAAAATAATACTCAAAATATCGGGCGGTATTATTGCTTCCTGTTGCTATTACTGCATCAAAATCAGAGAGCTTTTCTTTTGTGAAAGTAATTTTTCCTTTTAGTTCAGGTAAAACATACTCAAGATATTTAGCCAAAAAAGGTAATAAGTGTTGATCATTTGAAGATTGTTTTATCAAAATAGAGTGTCCAGAAATAAGAACAGATAAAAAGTCGTGAAAACCAACAAGAGGAATGTTTCCAGCCATTATTACGGCGACTATTTTTTCTTCACTTAGCCCTAAGTTTTCCTTTAGAATCCAAGATTCTAGGTTTTTTTTGCTTAAAGCTTTTGACCAATTTTCAATTGCAAACAGTAAATTTTCTTGCGTAAACCAAGTGTTAGATTCTTGAGCTAGTTTTAATTGATGTTTAAAACCATCAAAAAATAGTTCATTATAAGGGATGTCTTTACCTTGTTTAATTTCTTTTGAAGAAAATTGGCTTAAAAAATCACCTAGTTTTTTAAAAGCAATTAATCTACGTTTTATCTTGTCCATTTATATTGTTTCTAAATTAAATTGGATTTACTTTTGTAAAGCAAAGTTACAAAACTGAAAGAGATTTTTTATGGCAATAATAATAACAGATGAATGTATAAATTGTGGTGCTTGCGAACCAGAGTGTCCTAATACTGCAATATACGAAGGCGCTGATGATTGGCGTTATGCTGATGGTACAGATTTAGAAGGTAATATCGTATTACCAAATGGACATAGTGCCAACGCAGAAGAAGAGCAAGAGCCAATTTCTGATGAAGTTTATTATATCGTAGCAGATAAATGTACGGAGTGTAAAGGTTTCCATGAGGAACCCCAATGTGCAGCTGTTTGTCCTGTAGATTGTTGCGTACCCGATGAAGATAATGAAGAAACAGAAGAAGAATTATTGGCAAAACAAAAGTTTATGCACAATGAATAGCAATTGATTATTTAAAAAGGGTTCACAATATTTACATTTATGATTTTTTAAAAAAAATTAGAAATAGAAAGACAATGTTATTTTTTGCAATTTCTTTCTATAATGTCTTTAAATTGTATAAGGAAATAGATTTTTTTAATAAAGTTTTGATAAAGTTTAAATAATTGGTGTTAACAAATACATTTGAAAGGTTACAAAAATTATCTAAAGATGCGTTATGTTCGACTTCATGTCTTTTCGTGTTTTGGTTATCATAAAACTAACTCCGCATTTTTTTGAAACCAATGCGAAATTATATACCAGTATATTTTACATTTTTAGAACCTGAGAATTTTTTTAATTTATTATTACCAGTTACATGACGTGTCCAATTAACCTATTTTAACAATCCTAAAAAAATATTTCTTTATTTTTTTAAAACCTTTCATTTAGACTAAAATCAATAAAATTACTGCAATTTCTAAATTATAAAGAGTTAGTATTTTATCCACGGTACCCAGTTCTGGATAATCTTATAAACAAAATAAGTTATTAAACCTTTTAAACTAGATAATTTTTTCATTAGGAAATATCTATGTCTCTTCAACATGACGATTAAAATACTCAATGAATGAAATTATAAGTATTTTCTTTAATGTCGGAATCAATTATCATTTGATTAGTTTTATGCCAGACCTAAAAAAAGATAATGATTACACTTTGAGAGAAAATGAAATATTCAGGTCGTGTAAAATAATTGGAATGTAATTGGAACTAAACCCTTGAATTTATTTGATATGACAGGAAATAAACTATTCAACGGTAACATTGTTGTGATAGATATAAAAAATAATACCTTTGGAATCGAAAATTAACTTTTACTAATTTAAGACGTGTATAAAACAGCTAATAAGAGCTAAACTAAAATTTATGTATATTTAGAAACTCTGCCAAATTTTTAATTCGGCTTTTTAAAAGAGAAAATTAAAAACAAACCATTATCATGATAAAATTAAGGAAGTTAAAACTTAATGATTTAAAAGCCTATGGGTACTGGAAGTCACCTGAACATAGCTATCATTCCTTAAATGGACCTTATTTTAAAAAAGATTCTAAAGAAGAAATTGAGAATATAATTCAAGGCTTAAAAAATGAATTTTTAAAAGGAGAAGATGTTTTAGATAACAAGAGAATCATTTCGAATAATAAAAATGAAATTATCGGAGAAGTAAGCTGGTATTGGAGATCAAAAGAGACTAATTGGTTAGAAATAGGAATTGTAATTTTTAATGAAAATTTTTGGGGTAAAGGAATTGGATACTTAGCATTAAAACTATGGATAAACGAAGTGTTCAATGAAAAAAAAGAACTGTTGAGACTTGGAATTTCAACTTGGTCGGGAAATTTAGGAATGATAAAGTTAGCAGAAAAACTAGGTATGAAGAAAGAGGCTGAATATCGAAAAGCGAGAATTGTAAATGGAAAGTATTTTGATTCAGTTAGCTATGGGGTATTAAGAGAAGAGTGGGAAAAACAAAATAACTAGCTATCTAGCAATAACAAAAAAATATAAGCGATATTAAAATGACAGCTTATACTAAATGCTAAGCAAAATTAATCTAATAAAATGGAAATAGAATTTGAATTTGAAATGAATGATTTGATGGAATTTCATAAAAATTACATGAAGAATTCTAAACAATTTAGACGAATAAAAATAATCGCGGTAGCTATGATGCCTTTAATTTTTAGTGTGATTATAATTATTGAATTAATAAAAGGAACGTTTTATCCTTTAGGAATACTAATATTTGGAGTCGCATCCATATTGTGGATTGTATTTTACCCTAAAAGAATGGACAAAACGGCCCTTGCTAAGACAAAAAAAATAATTGAGGAAGGTGATAATACTGGAATTTTAGGCATGCATAAAATTACATTGAATGACGAAGAAATTATCCATGTTGAGCCTGAATCAGAGCGAAAAATTAAATGGAAAGGTATCAAAAAATTAGAAGAAAATGATACTCATTATTTTCTCTATAACACAGCTATATCTGCAATTATAATACCGAAACAAAAGGTTCTTAACGATATAGAAAAGCTTGATAAAAAATTAAAAAGCAACATTGCATAACTCCGTGTTAAAATAAATCTATAAATTAGTTTACCAATATTATTGGTAATGCTTATTGATTTTCTTATTTATAATGCAAGAGTTTTATTAGAAAACAGGAATGTTTTAAAAAATAATTAAAATATTTAATACAGACATTTGATGTAAATTTATTCGGTACAATTGAATTAACTGAAAAACTAATTTCTAAGTTTAACTCTAATGGACAAACAATTAATTTTATCTCTGATTGAAGTTCATTTAACAAAAAAGTAGATAACAAAATCTAAAATACGTTAAAACGTAGTGTATAGACTATCTGATAATTTATCTCTTCTTTTTGTCCTACGTCTATGCTTTTGGTTTACTAAATGACGAAGGCGACTATTTAGTTAACTGATTATAAACAAGCCTTCCAATATTTTTTTGGGGCGTAATGATTGTTCACATTGAAATTGGTCTCGGAGCAATGTAGGAAGTTCAATCGTAGGATTATTGCAATTCAAAAAAACGGAGCTAACAGGAAACTAACTTTTGGAGAGTTTCTTAAAAGAAATTTACTTAGCTTAATCGATATGTTCTTTTTTAGACTAATCGGAATTGTCACTATAAAAAAACAGATAAAAATCAACGATTAGTAGACATTTGGAAAAATACAATTATAGTTTTGAATTAAAACTCACTAAATAATAATAACGTATGCCAAGACCACCTAAACTGCATTAAAGTATAGATAAGGCAAACCGTTGAAGTTCATTGTAAAAAAACACTAATTATATAAAAATTAAACAAAATTGATTTTTATGAAGTAAATCTGATAAATATTATTAAATATAATTTTGAAGAAAGTATTCTTTACTTTTGAATTTGATAAAAAGATTTTCTACTTATGCTTACTAAACAACCGACTAAAAAAAAAGTATCGCAAACATTTGTAAGTAATTTTACATTGCGTTGGATTCAAAAAGCACTAAAATTAATCCCTTTTTCTTTAGTAGTTAATCATTTAGCAAATCGTGATAGTTTTTTTAATAGTGAATCATATAGGTTTCCTATTTAAGGGTTTCTGTCAACCATTATTTTAACTATTCTAGTAGGGATCATAGCGGACTTTAATTTAAAATTTTATAAGAAAAAGTATTTTTATAAAAAGATACAAATGGGCACGATTGTGAACTTTATACTGTCTACGTTAGGATATATTGCAATCATGTATATTCCTGCAAATATTATTATAGATATAATTGCAGATGGACAAACAGAATTCTATTATTTATTAATTGGTTTACTACTTAGCTTATTAACGTGTTCTATTTTTATATGCTTATTGTATGCGCAGGACATATATAATTTATACCAGTTATCTATAAAAAAAGCTGAAATTACTATTGAAAGTGGTGCTAAAATGACGAAACTCACCTACGAGAATATTGCGGTCTTTTACAGTGAAAATAAAATTGTGTATACGATTCAGAATGATGGTACAACACTTAATACCAACTTTACATTAAATGAACTTGAAGAAAAAATAAATGATCAATTATTTTTTAGAGCCAACCGACAAATTATCATTCATAAAGATGCTATATACGTAATTCAAAAGGTAGAAAATGGTAAGTTACGTATTCTGTTAAAAGCTTCTATTGGAAACGATACAATTACTGAAATCAATATCAGTCGTTACAAACGAAAAGCATTTATAGATTGGTATCAATAGATAAATGCTAAAAAAATTCCTACTATTCAGTTATAATTTTTGACCATTGAGTAAAAACATTAGTATTAAAAGGAATTTACAAAGATTTTGTTCATTATTTCGCTTAGTATTTAAAAATCAAAAAACAATGAATAGATTAGATTTACGAAAAATAGTAATTCCATTAATCACATTTGCCATTATATGCTCATTTTAGTTTGGCTCATTTCGAATCAGGTAGAGAATATTATTATTTCTATACTTATTATTACAGCAAATTATATAGAATACAAAGGAAAACCTTTTTCAGCACTAGGGTTTCGATATGAAAAATTTACATTCAAAAATATTTTTATACTAGCTCCATTAGTTGCTTTAGGGCTCTTTATTTTCTATGTTTTCGCATTAGTTCCTAGAATTACAAAACTTACAGGAGTTCCTATTGATTTATCAAGCCTCGAAGATTTGAGAGGAAATTTTTCTGCTTGTTTAACTATTTTAGCACTAGTTTGGGCTACTGCTGGATTTGGAGAAGAAATTATCTTTCGCGGTTATTTTATGAGACAATTCACAAAGTTTTTTGGAGCTAGCAAAGTAAGTATTTTGTTTAATATTATTCTACTTTCTTGTTTTTTGGGCTTTATGTATGGTCATCAAGGAATTACTGGGCAACTTGTTGCAGGAATAGTCGGAGCGCTTTTAGCCTTGATATTTTATATTCGTAAATACGATTTGTGGTTTAATATTGCTGTACATGGTTTTTTTAATACCATCGCTATAATTTGTATTTACTTTGGTTTAATGTAGTAATAATAAAATAACAAGAGGTATGGAACTTACTCATTAAACTTGGCTTTTTTAAAATGTACTTTATACTTTAAATTACTAAAAAAATTAAAACAATTTTAAAAATACAGAAATAAACGATACCCCAAATATCACTAAACATTTTAATAAAAATGACAAAAATTAATGTAGTTTTCTTATTAGTATTTACTTTATTCTTAACTAATTGTTCTAACGATGACGATAATACTAACTCAACTGAAATAGATTTTAGCGGAGAATGGATAGGAACTGAATTTTTAATTGATGAACCTTATGACTTTAATAATGATGGAATCTTGGGTACTGATTATAAAATAGAATTACCTTGTTTAATTCAAAATATAACTTTAAATTCAAATGGGACAGGCTTGTTTAAAGCTAATATTCATAGTGCACAGAATGGTACTTTAGAATGTGTCGGATATAAAGAAACTCTCATAAATTGGGAGCTAAATTCATCACAAACAAAAGTATTATTAAATGCTTTTGACGAAACAATTGAAATTGATATTGTTAATAAAAATATAATTGAACGATTTTCTGAAGCATTATTGGATGAAGAGATTGGGATTTCAGGAAAAGTAGTTTACAAAAGAGAATAACGTTTGCTAAAAAATCGCACAAAAATATACTTGCCACAGAACACCTTTATTAAGGTGTTTTTTGCTTAAATTTATTAGAACTGTTGATCAAAAATTGAAAATTTTTGTTACTTTATGTAAATGCCTGTAAACGTTTATATTTGTGGCGGAAATATACACAATTGTGTATCTGCATTAATTATAGGGTAT
The DNA here is from genome assembly GCF_057162725.1 of Tenacibaculum profundi. NCBI lineage: Bacteria > Pseudomonadati > Bacteroidota > Flavobacteriia > Flavobacteriales > Flavobacteriaceae > Tenacibaculum > Tenacibaculum profundi. The sequence goes on along the minus strand of NZ_CM169894.1, from coordinate 789,201 downwards.
TTAAAAAAATAACCAACATTTGAAGAGAAAATCATTATATATTGAAACCAAAATAAAATGTGACTTAGACGAGCTGTGGACAAAAACACAAGAACCTTCATTACATCAAGAGTGGGATTTGAGGTTTTCCGAAATTTCATATTTACCCCAAAAAGATCCAAAATCCCCACAAGAGTTTCTATACTCAACAAAAATTGGACTCGGAATTAAGGTAAACGGAATTGGAGAAAGTGTTGCAAACAAAACCAAAGAAAACGGAGAAAGTACATCAGTTTTAAAATTTTCTTCAGATAGCCAAATCTCAATAATAAAAAAAGGTTCAGGATACTGGAAATATATTCCAAAAGCAGATGGAATAAAATTTTTTACAGGTTATGACTATGAAACACGTTGGGGAGGGCTAGGAAGATTAATTGACAAATTAATTTTTAGACCATTAATGATTTGGGCAACTGCTTGGAGTTTTGACTGCTTGAAAAATTGGATTGAAAAAGGATTTCATCCAAAGCAATCTATAAATGCTCTATTATCTGTTTTGTTTGTAAATTTAACATTAGGAATCATTTGGATTTATCAGGGACTAATTCCAAAAATACTTTTTACTGACTCGGGAGAAATTGAAATATTAAGACAATTGAGATTATTTAATGGGTATGAAGAAAATATTTTGATCATTATCGGAATAGCAGAAATTTCTTTTGGAATTACGTTAATCTTAATTCAAAGAAAATCATTTCAATACCTGAACATCTTAAGCTTACTCATTCTTTCGATAGGAGCAATTTTTAGCGACTTGATTATTTTCACACTTCCATTTAATCCATTTTCCCTAAACATATCAATGATAGCTCTTTCTGTAATAGCAATTTTTAATTTCCGCTATTTGCCAAAGGCTTCTAATTGTATTACAAAACAGAAATAATGAAATCAATATATCAAAAAGCTTTAGGTTCAAACTTTAACAAACTTCATCCAAAGATTCAAAAGCGATTTGGCTTTAACAGTACTGACAAAATTGCCTCGGTTGGAAAAGGAGTTATGCAAAGTGTTTGGTATGGTAAACCATTTATATTGCCATTTCTTTACATTGGAACGTGGAGAAATATCATGTTTCCGCAGAAAGGAAAATATATTCCTTTTACAATTGAAAACTACGCTTACAAAGACAAGTTTGGAAGAGAAACAGTTACATGGGTTCGTAAATACCAATTTCCAAAACGTGTTCGACGATTTGACGCAACAATGATTTACAGCGAGCAAAGAAAAAGAATTGTAGACTATTTAGGAACACATCAACATCTTGCCGTCGATATTGAAATGACTGTTGCTGAAAACGGTGGTATAAAACTTCGATCAGGAGAACAACGATTTTATGAAGGCTTTTTAAATTTTAAATTTCCAATGCTATTCTCAGGAGAAGCAAATGTCTGCGAGTGGTATGACGACAAGGAGCAAAAATTTAAAATCTCTGTTGTGGTTAGTAACAAAATTTGGGGAAAATTATTTGGCTATGAAGGAACATTTGAAACGGAGTTTAAAACAGTAAGTTCAATTACAGAAATTCCAAAAAACGTATTGCCATTAAGAGAAGAAATAAGAGAATAGAATAAAAATATCATACAACAATAGATACATTTCATAGCGTACTGAAAACCAATGTAAACTATGTCCAAACCGTTAAAATGTACGTGCCGAAAAGTACCTATTATGGTGTTTTTTCGTGTTTGTAATCTTTGAAACTGCAACAAATAAAAATATTTTTGCGCAATACCTTATAACCCTATTTGCTTCACAGGGCTAATGCTTAAATGTAGGTTGAAAATGTTTGAAGTTATAAAATGTAAAAAGAAAGCTATTAAATTTGTTTGTGTCTTTTTATTAAAAATTGCAAATCAAATAAATTTGGGTAATTTAAACTATGTTGAGAATAGACAAAAATACTTAACTGAAGTAGGAAAAGGGTGTTTTCGTAATACAGAAAGGTTAGTTTGTAATAGTCAAAAAAGGGGAAAATTACAAGGAATTATTTAATGATAGAAAATTAAAATAAAAAACCTTCTTTGACTAACAAAGAAGGTTTTTTATTTTTTTATAATTTAAATTTCCATTGAATGATATACCTGATTTACATCATCGTCTTCTTCAAGTTTATCTAAGAGTTTCTCAACCTCTTCCTTTTGTTCATCAGATAAAGCGCTTGTAGTCGTTGGAATTCTTTCAAATTCAGAAGAGAGAATTTCTAAATTATTTTCTTCCAAATATTTTTGAATAGCCCCAAATTGTTCAAAAGGAGCATATATAAGAATACCATCTTCATCTTTAAAAACTTCCTCCACATCAAACTCAATCATTTCAAGTTCAAATTCTTCAAGATCCATTCCTAAAGAAGATTCATTTATTCTAAAGTTTACTGTATGATCAAACATAAAAGCAACAGATCCAGAAGTACCTAAGTTTCCATTACATTTGTTAAAAGCAGCACGAACATTTGCGACAGTTCTGTTGTTATTATTCGTTGCTGTTTCCACTAATACGGCGATACCGTGTGGAGCGTACCCTTCAAAAAGAACTTCTTTATAATTCTCTGTATTTTTGTCAGACGCTTTTTTTATTGCACGAGCAATATTATCTTTAGGCATGTTTGCCGCCTTTGCATTTTGAATAACGACACGTAAACGAGAATTCGATTCAGGATTAGGCCCACCTTCTTTAACAGCCATTACGATGTCTTTACCAATACGAGTAAAGGTCTTGGCCATAGCTGACCAACGTTTCATTTTTCTTGCTTTCCTAAATTCAAATGCTCTTCCCATTTCTAAAAAATTGTTTAGTATATGCAAATGTAATTATTGCAGTAAAAATTTACAATTAAAATCTTTTTTTGAATAAAATATCTTTATTTTTTTTGTCATAGCTTTTCCAAGTGCCAACTTGAACCCCTTTTTTAAATTTACCAGAAATTTTTATGTTACCATTCCTGTAATATTCTTTATAATAACCATGTTTTAAACCATTTTTAAGTTCAACTTCAATATGAATTTTTCCATTTTCATATTTTTTTATATATTCTGAAGCGCTTAAATCGTTAGGATATATTTCTGGTAATTTGAAAATTGTTTCTTGCGTGATAATGGTGTCCAAATTTTTTGATATTTTTTGAACAAGTATATCTCGTAATTTTTGATCTTCTTTTTGATGTTGTAAAACAGTTTGTGGATTTTCGTAGCCAATCACTAGATAATTTTCAAAAAAATCTCCTTCAGATATCAATTGTAATCCTATTTGAGAAAAAGAAATAATATATTCTTTATTTTTACGAATACTATTTTTTGTTTTTGAATCAGCAAGAGAATATAGTTCATCATAAATATAAGGAGTATTTACATAAGCGAAAACGCTTGATTTTTCATCAAATTGATCGTTAAAATCTAAATAGTTTTGATTAGAAGCTAATGTGTATCCAATGAGTTGTGTATTTATAATTTCTTTCAAAGTATTCGGACTGTTACTAAAAACAATATAATTGTCAATAATGGTAAAGTAGGGTTTTTCCATTTTTGAAAATAAATTACCCGCAAGCATTTTAAAAAAGCCTTTTAAATCTAAAAAATTAATATCATAGCCTTTGTAGTTGATATGTTTGAATTTTAAAGGGGTTTTTTCTTTTATTCTAGACAGGATAAATTCTAGTTTTTCTCTAGCTTGTTCAATATCTTTCGTAGCCAAAACAACGGCAATATTTTGCTTCTTTTTTGAAATTTCATCATTGATATGTAATAAAGCAATTTCATTTCCAATCCAACTAAATATTGCATCTTTTACATCAATATCAAGCATACTTTCAACATCACTTAATTGCTTATTGTAATTATCAAATAGTGTTTGATTTTCTTCTTTGAGAGCTTCAAAATTTTCATAAAAAACATTAAAACTGTCAAAAGCAAAGCTTACGTATAAAGCTGTATTTTTAGGGGCAATCTTAGCTATAGTCCTTTTTCCTTTTCCTGATTTTTGAAGAGCTTTTAAATAGCTTTGAGATGTTAAATCAAAATTGGTAAACCCGTCAGCTTGAATAGTAGTACCCTCTTTAAGACCAATATTAAATCCTGAATATAGCCAAGATTTTTCCTTGGCGTTTTGATTTTTTGCTCCAATTTTATTAGAAAAACACGCTAAATAGTTATTGAAGTATTTATACTGAATGAATAATTTAAAAAGACCATCATCAGGAGTTTCCTTATTAATTTCAATGTAATTAACATCTCTTCCGATTACAGGTATTTGATATTGATCAATTGATTTTTCTACGAGTAGATGTGTATAAGAGGCGATAAATTGATTTTTTAAAAAACTAACATAAAGTGTTTCCCTCTCTTTTTTATCGAAGATTTCTGTAATTTCCTGATTTTTGTATATGCGTTTGGTAACTTCAAAATTATTTCCAGCAAGTTTAGCAATTGAATTTTTTAAAAACTCTAGTTTCGATAGCTTTTCAATATCAACAGTATAGAATAGACCAATACTTTTAGGTTTATAAACATGGAGCGATATTAAGAAATCACGTTCACCAAGAAATTCTATTAGGTGTTTTTGTTCTTTAAAAGATTTGTCTATCGTGCTTAAACTTTTTGCTATGTTGTTGAAGTAATCATTTTTTTGGAGATGTTCCCATATTACACTGTTACTTATTTCATCCCAAGTATCAATAGGTCTTTCAGTATCAATAATAAATACAGCATCGTCAGGGATCAGATAAATCGGATTTATATTATCTTCATTTGGAGAAACAAAAATATAGGTTTGATAGGTTATAAAGATTCCAAATAAAATAAAACAGCTGATGATAAACTTCTTTTTCATTTGTATGGGGTTTCAATTGTGATTTTACATAAATATTATACTTGAATAACGCCCAGGTTGAATGGCTTTTGGATAGGAGCGTGGTTAGCGGCTTCTATTCCCATAGAAACCCACTTTCTAGTATCCAAAGGATCAATAATTGCGTCTGTCCAAATTCTGGCGGCAGCGTAATATGGAGAAATCTGATTATCATAACGAGATTTGATCTTTTCAAATAATTCTTTCTCCTTTTCAGGAGTGATTTCTTCTCCTTTTTTCTTTAAAGCAGCGGTCTCAATTTGTAATAAAACTTTGGCTGCAGAAGCACCACTCATAACAGCTAGTTCAGCACTCGGCCAAGCGGCAATTAACCTAGGGTCATAGGCTTTACCACACATAGCGTAATTTCCTGCTCCATAGGAGTTTCCTATTATAATGGTAAATTTAGGGACCACAGAGTTGCTGACAGCATTTACCATTTTTGCACCGTCCTTAATAATTCCGCCATGTTCCGATTTACTTCCAACCATAAATCCTGTAACGTCTTGCAAAAAAACCAATGGTATTTTTTTCTGGTTACAATTAGCAATAAAACGGGTTGCCTTATCGGCAGAGTCATTATAAATAACACCACCAAATTGCATTTCTCCTTTTTTGGTTTTGACTAATTTACGCTGATTTGCGACGATTCCAACTGACCAACCATCAATTCTGGCATACCCCGTTATGATACTTTGTCCATAGCCTTCCTTATATTCTTTAAAATCAGAATTATCCACCAAACGTTTTATAATTTCGAGCATATCATACTGCTCGTGACGAGCTTTTGGAAGAATCCCGTAAATTTCATTTTCATTTTCTTTTGGAGGAAGTGCTTCTTTTCTATTAAACCCAGCCTTGTCGTAATTTCCAATTTTGTCAATAATATTTTTTATAGTATTTAAAGCGTCTTTATCGTCTTTTGCTTTATAATCGGTTACTCCTGAAATTTCACAATGTGTTGAGGCTCCACCTAAAGTTTCATTATCAATAGTTTCTCCAATAGCGGCTTTTACTAAATAACTTCCTGCTAAGAAAATACTTCCTGTTTTATCAACAATTAGGGCTTCATCACTCATAATTGGTAGATAAGCTCCACCCGCTACACAACTACCCATAACTGCAGCAATTTGCGTAATACCCATACTACTCATTACCGCGTTGTTTCTAAAAATTCTTCCGAAATGTTCTTTATCTGGAAAGATTTCATCTTGCATAGGTAAATAAACCCCGGCTGAATCTACTAAGTAAATAATAGGCAATTTATTTTCAATAGCAATTTCCTGAGCTCTTAAATTTTTTTTCCCGGTAATAGGGAACCAAGCTCCGGCTTTTACTGTTGCATCATTGGCAACAACGATACATTGTTTTCCTTGTATATATCCGATTTTAACAACAACTCCTCCTGAGGGACAGCCTCCATGTTCTTTATACATGTCTTCTCCCGCAAAGGCGGCTATTTCAATAGATTTACTGTTATCATCCAATAAATAATCAACACGCTCTCTGGCAGTCATTTTGCCTTTTTCATGGAGTTTATCAATTCTACTCTGACCTCCGCCAAGTTTTACTTTGGCTAGGCGTCTGCGTAAATCTGATAATAAAAGCTTATTGTGATCTTCGTTTTTGTTAAAGGTAAGGTTCATAAAGATATTATCGTTGTTTGTAAGTTAGTGCTAAAATAATAAATTACTGAATAAGCATCAAAGTGAAAATGTAGACTTTCAATTAGCTATCAAATTTTATTAGGACTTTTTGTTTTAAAATATTCCTTAAGAATAATTATTAAGTATTTCTGATACCGTTTTCTCAATATTTTTGTATTCAACAGCTCTTTCAAGTCTGGACGGTTCTGCCACACGAACATCGCAATCGTTTAGCGAACATGTTTCACAAGTAACGCCAACTTCTTTAGTTTCTATTTCACTGTTATCAATAAATTTAAGTTTCTTTTTCAAATGAGAGGAAATAAGAAAGCCAATAGAGATACTTCTATTTAATTCTTTTCGAAATGGATCAGGTGTTGCAGATGACAAGACTAAATATTTATTTTCTGGGTTTTCGTAGGATGATATTTGAATTCCAAAAGCAGAATTTGTGTTTGTTTTTTCTAATTTTTTAATAGACTGAATTGAAACCCATCGCCTACAATAGTGCTCATTGTTTCTATTTGCGTGAGGTGTTTGCTGTTGAGTTATGTGTAGTTCTTTGGTAAGTCTAAATTTTGGTGAGCCCAACTTGTGTGTAAAACGAAGGAAAAATAAATTCTTTATGTGAAAAAATTTAGGAAGAATGTTTGTTAACCTTTGGTAAAAACTTTCTTCTGAACAATTATAGGTCTCAATAATTTTTATAAATTCTTCTTTATCCCAGTTTTTTAAACTAAAAAACACATTTAATCGTTCAACCAAAGTTTTTTTAGGAATAATTAAAGCGCCAGCAAAATAAGAAGCTATAAAATTATTTAAAACTTGATCAAAGTTATCAAATTTCACCCAGGGAAATGTGTTTAGTCTATGTGTTATTTTTAAATGGTTGTACGCTAGTTCTTTGGCGTAAATAAAAGTTTTTTGAGCTTCAGAGATATCGCTACTGATAAGGAGTGTTTTTTTTGAGGGAATGTATATATTTCTTAATTCAAGTAAATTGGAGTGTTTGTTGAGTTCTTTATTGTCTATGGTATAACCAAATTCTTCAATTAAAATTTCTTCCAAGTCTTGTGAAAAAATTTTAGTTTCAAGATTGATATGATAAGAATTCGCAAAATTTTCAACATGCTCTTCGATTTCCTCGAAATAGTTATTATGAGCCTCTTGATAGGACCTTAGTGAGGCTAAAAAAAAGCTTTCTCTAGTAAGGTTGTAATTCTGAGATATCTTAATAATCGTACTTATGAATGCATTTACTTTAGCCGGGGCATTGGCAACAATATCAATTAAGTTTTTTTCTTGAATCCCAAATAGCTCTAGTGGAATTTCTTTTAAAATTTTTGATTTTAAAATTTCACCAATGGGTGCTAAATTTTTGTCTAGTTTTAAAGAAACTAAATGATCATAAGGAACGTCTAGCTGTTCTGAGAAAATTGCAATTTTATCTGGTTTTGGATATTTTTTACCTTTTTCAATTTCGTTTAAATAAGATTTAGATAATCCTGTAAGTTTTGCTAAACCAAAAAGAGATAATTTTTTTTCTGTTCTTATTTGTTTGAGTTTAAGCCCAAAAATGAGTCGAATATATTCATCTTCTATATGCATAAAATCAAAGGTAATAATAAATAGCGAATAAATAAATTTAGAAAACTTTTAAAAAATAGCGAACGTTCGCTTGTGGAGTTCAAAAATAATTCCTATCATTGTTGTGTCAAATAAAAAATGATAATCATGAACACAGAAGCAATTACCGAAAAAATTAAATTAACAGGTTTTAAAACAGATAGCTACAAGGAGGTGTTAACAGAGGAAGCGTTAAATTTTTTAGTCGTTTTACATGAGAAGTTTAACAAAAAAAGATTATCATTATTAGAAGATAGAAAAATCTATCAAGCTTATTTTGATGCTGGTAACTTTCCTAATTTTCCTGAAGAGACTAAAGATATACGAGAGTCAGATTGGGTTTGTGCACCGCTACCAAAAGATTTATTAGATAGAAGGGTGGAGATTACAGGTCCAGTAGATCGTAAAATGATTATAAATGCTTTAAATTCTGGTTCTAAAACTTTTATGGCTGATTTTGAAGATAGTAATTCACCAACTATTGAAAATATTTTAGATGGTCAGATAAATTTACGTGATGCTGTAAATGGAACAATCTCTTTGTATGATGAGAGGAAAGGTAAGAGTTACCAATTAAATGAAATTACATCGGTATTATTGGTTAGACCAAGAGGTTTACATTTGAATGAGCGTCATATAATCATTAATGGCGAGGAGATTAGTGCTTCTCTGGTAGATTTTGGATTGTACTTTTTTCATAACATTCAAAGATTATTAAAAAAGGACTCTGCAACCTATTTTTATTTACCTAAATTAGAACATTATCTGGAAGCACGTTGGTGGAATGAAGTGTTTGTTTTCGCTCAAGATTATTTAAAAATTCTTCAAGGAACTATAAAGGCAACAGTTTTAATTGAGACTATTACGGCAAGTTTTCAACTTGATGAAATTATATATGAATTAAAAAATCATATGGCAGGTTTGAATTGTGGGCGATGGGATTATATATTCTCTTACATTAAAAAATTTAGAAAGCACAAAGATTTTATTGTACCGAATAGAAGTCAAGTAACCATGCAAACACCATTTATGGAGGCATATTCACTTCGAGTAATTCAAAAGTGTCATAAACGTGGAGTTCATGCAATGGGAGGTATGGCTGCACAAATTCCGGTAAAAAATAATGAAGAAGCAAACAATCAAGCTTTTTTAAAAGTAAAAAAAGATAAAGAGCAAGAAGCGAAGAATGGGCATGACGGTACATGGGTGGCACATCCGGCTCTGGTAGAAATAGCAATGGATGTATTTAATAAATATATGCCAAATAAAAATCAAATAGATAAAAGAATTGATGATTTAATAATTACAGAGCAGTCATTAGTAGAATTGCCAAAAGGAACAATAACTGAGCAAGGTATTAGAGATAATATCAATGTAGGGATCTTATATATTGAAAGTTGGTTAACCGGAAATGGTGCGGCCGCTCTATATAATTTGATGGAAGACGCCGCAACCGCCGAAATATCTAGAACTCAAATTTGGCAGTGGCTTCGAAGCCAAGTTTCTTTAGACAGTGGTCAATTGTTTGATGAAGGCTTGTATCATTCCTTAAAAGAAGAAGAAATAAAGAAAATTAAAGATTTGGTTAGTGAAGACAGCTTTAATTCGGGTAGATTTAATGAGGCAATAGCATTGTTTGATCAACTTGTTTTAACGGAAGATTTTATTGAATTTTTAACCTTACCAGCATACAAAATTTTATAAAAAAAACCCCACAAATGCGGCAACATTTGCAGGGCCATAAGAATTATTATTTAAAACTTATTTCAAAGTACAATATTATGAAAAATATAGAAAAAACAAGTTATAGATCGGCATTAGAAACGGTACTTGAGCTAAAAGAAAAGTATGGAGATAAATGGAGCGCTATTAAGTCTCATAATGCAGCCAGAATGATTACTCAAAACCAATTTAAAACAGGTTTAGATATAGCACAGTATACAGCTAATATTATTAGAAAAGATATGGCTGATTATGATAAAAACCCTTCTAATTATACACAATCGCTAGGATGCTGGCATGGTTTCGTGGCTCAACAGAAAATGATCGCAGTAAAAAAGCACTACAAAACAACGAATAAGAAATATTTATACTTATCAGGTTGGATGGTCGCTGCATTACGTTCTGAGTTTGGGCCACTGCCTGACCAGTCAATGCATGAAAAAATAGCTGTACCAGCGCTTATTGAAGAGATTTATAACTTTTTAAGACAAGCAGACGCTATAGAATTGAATGATTTGTACAGGAGACTTGAAAATGGTGAAGATGTTCAGGCTGCTATTGATAATTTCGAAACACATATTGTACCAATTATAGCTGATATTGATGCAGGTTTTGGTAATGAAGAGGCAACATATTTATTAGCAAAAAAAATGATTCAGGCTGGGGCTTGTGCTATTCAAATTGAAAATCAAGTGTCAGATGCTAAACAATGCGGTCATCAAGATGGTAAAGTAACTGTTCCTCACGAAGATTTTATAGCAAAGTTGAATGCCGTTAGGTATGCATTTTTGGAATTAGGCATTGATAATGGAGTGATTGTAGCCAGAACGGATTCTGAAGGAGCGGGTTTAACTCAAAAATTGCCTGTAAGTAAAGAACCAGGAGATTTAGCTTCAAAATACTTAGACTTTGTAGAGTGTGAGGAGGTAAGCATTGAAAATGTTTCAGATAATGAAGTACTTTTAAAAAGAAAAGGGAAGCTGGTTAGACCAGTAAGATTAGCAAATGGACTCTATAAGTTTAGAGAGGGAACTAATATTGATAGGGTAGTGTTAGACTGTATAACAAGTTTACAAAATGGTGCAGATTTATTATGGATTGAAACACCAACTCCACATGTTGGGCAAATAGCTAGTATGGTAAATAGAGTTAAAGAAGTAATACCCAATGCAAAATTAGTATATAATAACTCACCGTCGTTTAACTGGACCTTAAATTTTAGAAATCAGGTGTACGATGAAATGTTAGCAGAAGGAGAAAATATGACAGCTTATGATCGAAATAATTTAATGGATGCTGAATATGATGAGTCAGAACTTTGTTTTAGAGCTGATGAAAAAATTAAGTCTTTTCAACTAGATGCGGCGAGAGAAGCAGGAGTATTTCATCACTTAATTACGTTACCTACCTATCATACAACAGCACTTCATATGAATGATTTAACAGAAGGTTATTTTGGAGAAATGGGAATGTTGGCTTATGTAAAAGGAGTACAAAGACAAGAAATAAGAAAAGGAGTGTCATGTGTAAAACATCAAAGAATGGCTGGATCTGATTTAGGTGACGATCATAAAACCTTTTTTGCTGGTGATAATGCTTTAAAAGCTGGAGGATCTAAAAACACTTCAAACCAGTTTGAGGTAAAAAAAGTGATTAAGAAAACTACCAAAAAGGAAACAGCAATAGCTTAATTAATTAAAATAGATGAAAAAGAAAAAATACCTTAAATAAAATTTATTTTATGATAGAAAGGTAATATTTTGAAGTAAAAAAAGCAGTTATAACTAACTATAACTGCTTTTATTTTTTCTATATTCAAAGTATTCTATTCTCTATTACTTCCTGATTAATGAAAAATGACCAGAATTAATATAGGTTTTGTTTTTGTTATCTGTTAATATTACTTCAAACCAATAGTCATTTGAAGGTTGTAGTTGTCCGTTGTAATTTCCATCCCATCCATTATCTTTGTTTATATCTTGCTTTATAATAATTTTTCCAAATCGATCATATATGGTTATTAATGCTTCACTAAAGTAAGATTGGTTAACCCCTTTTACCATCCATTTATCATTAAAACCATCTTGATTTGGAGTAAAGAATTTTGGAAATTCCACTAAAGGAATTTCTAAAGTTCCCATCCCACAACCATTCTTATCTTGTACAAAAAGAGTGTAAATACCTCCCTGAAGCCCTTTAAATTCTGGTTTATCTTGATACGGTATTGTTTCACCATCTTCGTTTTCAAGAGCAAACTCATAATCTCCTATTCCTAAATTATTATTACTATTATTAATCGCAATTGAATACTTATTGCTACCATTATTATTAGTATCGTCAGTAACTATAATATCATTTGTTAAAATTGAGGGTTCATTAGATTCGTTCACTTGAATTAATAAAGATCTTTTGCAATTAGTATTTCTATTTTTTGCAGTGACAATATAGTTTCCGCCATTTGATATATCAATACTAGGATTATTTCCAAGAATAATATTGGGGTTTCGATCATTTATCCATTCATATTGATAATCATTATTCAATGGGCTTTCAGCAGTAATAGTTAGAAGCGGGTTGTTCATGCAAATGGTTTGAGGGGAAGAAACTTCGAAGTAGGGAAGTGGGTTAATTATAATTTGAAAGTTTACATTGGTATTAAAACATCCAGATCTTTTGTTTTCAACCCTTACAAATATATCTTGTGGTGTTCTTAGGTTCGTATATGTTGAATTATTGATAGGGTTACTATTTGTATTTGCTTCATTAAGAGAGTTATGAAAAGAAACATTAAAATTAGAAAAGTCAGACACATCATAATTCAATAATATTTCATTAATTTTTGTGTTTAAATTAATATTCTCAATAACTCCATCTGTATCACTGGTTGTCCCATTGTTGTCGTTATCGCAGTCAATGTAGTCAGTAATGTTGGTAGGGAGTATGATTTCTGGAAATATTCTTAATATCAGCTGAGTTCCTGCTGATGCACATCCTGTTATTTTATTTTGAATACGAATCCATAAAATTTCTTCTCCAATGTTATTAATAATATTGGTGTTGTTTTCATCCATGTCATACACAGTGGATAGAGAATTATCTCCTGAATAAGAGTCTAATTTAGTTTTATGAAAAGAAATATTGAAATCAGTGCTATTTCTCCCATTTAATATTTCATTATATTTTTGACTTAAGTTTATGTTTTGTTCAAGACCATTTCTCTTGTCATTATCTTTAACACCACTATCGCAAAGCTCAATTGGAGTTATTGAAGTTAATAATTCAGGTACAGGATTGATTTTAATTTTTAATTTGGTATTTGCATTTATGCAGCCTGTAACTTTATTTTTAACAGCTACATAGACCGTTTGCTCGCTTACTTCTCCTGGTCTAAAATTAGGAGAAACTGTGTTTTTAAATGAAGTATCGTTATTTATTGGATTTTGAGCTGTAAGTGCTTCATTAAAACTTATGTGAAAAGTAATTTCGAAATCATTGGCATTTTGAGAACCCACTAATTCACTAATCTTTGAACGTAAATTAATTCCAATATTTTGACCATCAGAGCTAGACCCGCTATCTTGATCATCACAAAGAATGATTGGGGTTATTTCATTAACATTTGGTATACCAGTTAAAATAGAAAATTCACCAAGACCAACACATTCATTGTTAGAGGAGTTAATTATTTTTATAAAAAGAGGTTGCGGAGATAGTGCAGGAATATTCTTATTTCGATAATTAGATAAGTTTAAAATAGGATTTTTAAGAATATTTCTATCAGCTATGTTTTCAAAAATTAAAATATCAAGATTTGTTTGTAAATTAATTGGGAATAGAGCTTTTACATCGGAGATCACTGAACTCAAATTGAAATTGGTAATTCCATCCATATTATTATTACTATTAGCTATATTCTCACCATCTGCAGTAAGAAAATCATCACATTCATAGAATTGTTTGTTATACACCACATTGTTTGCATGACTAATGATAATGTTTACTGTAGAAATTCGATAACATTGATAACTATTAATAGTTTTAACCCAAATTGTTTGTCCATTTACAGCATTAAAATTTTCTGGAGTACTAATCTGATTAGTATCATTATCAGCATCACTTTGATTCAAATAGTATTTGAAATTCTCTTGGGCCCAGTTTTGAGATATAATTTTTTCAATTTTTGTCAAATTTAATGCTGTTATTAGGTCAGTATCAGTATCGCACTGTTTGAAATCAATATTCGGAGTAACTGTCGGTAGTTTATTAATAATTAAGTCAAAGGGTTTGAAATTAGATGAATTTGGATCCGATATAACATTGCAGTTTACATTAGCGTTATTTTCAACTCTAACATATATTTTTTGACTATTAGGAATGGTGTTTACAAAAAGAGAATTTTTATCAATTACATCTGTAATTGCATTGGTTTGAGCACCAGAGAGTGTTGTGTGATAGGTTACTGAAAATTCAGTTGAAGGTAAAGAACCTAAAATCTCAGCATCTTTTGAAGCTAAATCAAAACTACTAAATATTCCATCAGTATCGCTACCACTTAAAATATCATCACAGGCAATATAATCCGAAGGTTGAGCTACTACAGGTTCAGCAATAATAGTTATTTTAAACTGCGTAACTTCATAACAAGCTGTTGGAGCGTTCTTATTGTGAATTCGGGCAAAAATATTACTTGTACTAAAGGCAATTTGATTTGTGAAATTATTTGAAAGTGCGTTCCCTGAAACATTGGCATTGGCGTCATCAATATTGGAATAGTAAACAACTTCGAATTGGTTAGCATCCTGCCCATTTAATATGGCAGGTGTAATTAAATTTTGTAAATTAAAAGTATGAAAACCATCACCATCAGTATCACAATGAAATATGTCATTTATATTATTGGTAATTGGTTTTGGAAAATATTTTATCTCTACTTCATCACTTCCCATACCTCCTGAGTCATCGGTTATTTCAACTTTATATGTTCCAGAAATATTATTGTTAATAGTAAGAGTTGCATTGGATTCACCGGAAATTTCACTGTATCCTGATCCCGTATTAACAAACCATTTATAATTTATATTTGAATTATTTGGAGGAGTTCCGTCTAGAGTTATTTCTGTCCCGTCACATACTTTTCGATCAGGTCCAAGTGTAGATGATATTATTGAACAGTCTGTTTTAGCATTATTAACGTCATTAGGATTTGTGCTATTCATACTTATTGTACCCTCTTCCTCTTCAAAATTAGTGACTAGTATTACATAATATTCCCCATCTTGAACAGCATCTACACTTAAAAATTCTACGGAATCGATGGCATAACTACAGTCTTTTATGTTGTTGTCTTTTAATAGACTATAGTCACCTCCTTTAATATTATCAATTTCAGTTTCTGTATAAGGTCCCCAAATAATGAAGTCAACATCAATGGGGTCATTCAATAAATTTTTTTGTTCTATGGTTAGGTTTAAAATTCCTGTTTTATTTACTCTTATAAAAAACCATGAAGGATAGGGTCTACTTTCAAGACAACCATAACTTGGACCAAGAGCAGCTTCTTTACTAGGGCTGTTACTACCGTCTGCTAAAGAATTGCAAAACGTTATTCCTGTATCTGAACAGAAAGCAGCTGTACCAGTAATTTCACTATTATTTAATGTTTCTCCATTACAATTTTGACTAAAAGTGTTTAAGGAAGAAATCAAATAAATTACTAGTATTAGTCTTTTCATAAAAATAGTGTATTTTCAAAATAACAGTAAATTTTGAGAAAATTGTACTGTGTGATAATTAAAATATCAACAATTATAAAAATACTATTTTTTTTAATTTTAACTATTTAATTAAAAATCGTATTGTAAAAAATATTCGTTATTTGTTTGTTAATTAATTTTTTGCGTTTTTAATTTAATTTTTTTATGAAAATCTTCTATATGTATTTTTAGTAATAGATTGTTTTAAAACAGTGTTTTAATTACAAAACTGCTCAAGAGGAGTTAACCGTAATTTTATTTTTATATCACTACGTTTGTAAATACAATTTTCTTTAAATTGTTTTAAAACAGTGTTTTAATTACAAAACTGTTCAAGAGGATTTAATCGTAATTCCATTTTTATATCACTACGTTTGTAAATACAATTTTCTTCAACTGGAATTTCGACAAATCCATACTTTCTGTAAATATAAATAGCATTTTCTAGCATAGTATTTGAATAAAGAATCAACTTTTCAAGTTCTAATTTTTTGGCAAAATCAATACAATGTTGTACCAGCTTTTGCCCAATTTTATGTCCACGATGTTCTGGTGATACCCCCATTTTAGTTAACTCATAAACGCCGTTTTTAGGCATTATTGCTACAGTGCCTACAATGGTATTATTAAGTTTTGCGAAAAAAATATAACCATTTTTATCAATTATGTATTTTTCGGGATTACTCAATACTTCCTCATCAAAAGGTTCAACATAAAAAAATTTTTTGATCCATTCAACATTCAGTTCGTAGAATTTACTTCGGTATTCACTGCTGAAATCAATTATTTTTACGGTATTTCCTAAATTTTTCATATTTATATGTTCAATAATCGCTTTACTAAAGCTCTTACTTTCAAATTGTGATTCTAAAATATTTAAATGCTCAAGAAGTGAATTTGAATTAAAAGAGGTGTATTTTTTAACAATAGATTCGATACTTTCCCATATTGGAGTTGCATTTTTAATCAATTGTTTACCTTCATCAGATAAATAAATTTTTTTTTTCCTTTTATCTACTTTGTCGTGTTTTAGAATTATTAAATTCTTTTTTAATAATTTATTAATGGTTTGGGTAGTGGCAGGCTGTGTAGTTCTAAGACAGCTATTAATTTCTGTATTCGTAATACCGTCTTTGTTTTTTATAATTTTAAAAGTTGGAAATAAATAAGGGTCGAAATTAATGTTATAAGTATTGTAAACAAACTGAGTTTCTCTCATTAAATATTCGCTTACGCGCTTCAATCTTGAGGCTATTCCTATTTCTCCTAATCCTCTTAATGTATCCATATATTATTATTTATATAAGTACTTATGCAAATATAAGTAAAATTCCAAAATTTTTATGAAATATCAAATGTTTTTTATTGAAACAATATTCTCCAATTAAAATAAATAGGTTTTTGTAATTTTATAAGTACAAAAAGAATAAAATGAAGATAACATTGTACGGAAAAAAGGGGCATGCTTACTCAGTTGCTTATCGTAATTTTTTAAAATCAACAGAATTATCATTTACTTATAAAGATGTTTATGATGATGATGATGCAAACAAACATACCAAAGAGTTATATGAGGGAGTTATAAAATACCCTACATTATTTGTTGATGAAGAAGTGTATTTGACACCAACTTCTGAAACATTTAATAAGGTAATGAAAGATTTGAAATTAAGAGGGTAAATAATTGGGCCAAGTATTCCTGCAAAGATTAATTTAAATTTTGAAAATAACATGGTATGGGTCTTTGTAAATATTAAGTGTGTTACTAGTTTATTTTAACTTAAATATAATGACTTTTAAGTTCTATCATATACCTCAACAGTCGCATACTATTCTTAGAGTTTTAAAAGGTGCAAAAGAAAAATCAAAGTTTAAATAATAAAAAAGAGAAGATTGTAGAAAAGTATTCTAAATACTATTTACTTAATGACAAATTACATACTAAAATAGTAGTTATAATGTTTATTTTTGAGTGGTTTGTGGGTTTGTGGGTTTGTGTTTGAATTGAATACAAAAAGGATTAGTACTTTTAACGCTATTAATAAAGAATTATCTATTTATTTTTTAATTTTGACATGCCGGCTATAATTTTGAAAATTTAATTAGTTAAAGAAAAATTTCATTAACTAGATCTTATATAAATGTATTAAAAGAAAAATAATCTTTTATAAACATAAGTTATCCCCAAAATTTATATTAAATCAAGATGAAAAAACGAGCTTTTTTTTTAGTTATCCCCATTATAATTTTAGCGGCATGTTCAGATGGTGAACAAAAGTCTATGCAGTCAAATGACCCAATAATTGGAGTTTGGAAATTACATAAATATGTAGACCCAATTTCTACAAGTGGTTTTGATCGTTGCAAGAAAAAAAATAAACTAACGGTTTATGGAGACTTAAGCTTTGATATAGTTACTTATGGAGCTAATTCTAAAGGTGAATGCGTTGAAGAGTCACATAAATCATCACAGGTATATAAGTTAAGAAAAGAAAACATTATATATAGAATCGATGACTCTAAACTTACAATATTAAATCCGTCAACGTTAAAAATACAAGTTGATGGAGTCAGGTTTTATAATATTTACAAAAAAGCAAACTAAAATTTTTCAGGCGATAATCTTTGTTTGTAATTCAGGATTATTGCTATAACTTAAATTTTAGATATTAAAGGTTTTAGGTGTAAATAAAAATTATTATGCTCTTACTAAATAATTGTAGCTGATTATGCGTTGAATGATTAAAATGTTATTGAAAACGAATGTTTTAATAATTTGAATTCTTTTAGCTATATAAGATCTTATCTTTAAGCGAATTATTTAATTTGTAGGTTTTCAGATTATAATAAAATAGGGGAAGGGTATTCTAACATAATTATGGTAAGTGAAATAAATGCATATAGTTGGTTTTAATTGTTGTAAGCGCTTTTATTTGGATAAAAAGTACCTTTAAATTATTTCTATTGTTGATTTTTGTATGGTTATAGGAGGTTTGAATTAATGCTGTATTTTCAAAGGAAATATATACAATTGTGTATGTCCGATAATTGTGAGTAATTAAAAATGAAATGAATAAATTAATGAACAATTTTTTTCCAGTACTTATGTTAGCATCCTTTCTTGGGAGCAGCAATGTAATACCTAATTAATTTACTAAAAAAGAAAGTGAAAATATATCCGATTTTTTAGCTGTTACCATTGTATTCTAGTAATACCGTTCGTAAAATAGGAATTTTAAATCGTAAGCAAAACGACTGGAAAGCTCTAGTTGAACTAGATACTGTATTAAAAGATTTTGATAAAAATGACCCTGTAATATCTAATTTTGCATTATTTGGACTTGGCGTTTTCGAAAAGTTTTAATAAAAAAGGGGGAAATTCCCCCTTTTTCTATTCAATAATCATTTGTTTAGTAACAATTTTATCCTTTGTTTTTAATCTGAAAAAATAAACACCAGACCTCAAAGAGAGGTTTAAGTTTTCCTTTCTTAACTTCAGTGAATGTTTTATTTTTCCTTTTACTTTTTTAGAAAATAATGTTTGTATTTTTTGACCAACAACATTGTATAAACTTACCTCTACAAACTGATCATTTGGAACCTGAAAAACTAGTGTACCATAGCCCTTTGTTTGATTGTATATATTTTGTTCTAAAATGTAGTTTTTATCTTCAAGTATAGATCCTCTAAGCTTATTTGAATACAATAAAGTATAGGGTGATTCAATATTTCCTAAAGATTCTTCCTTAATGAATGATAAATGATTATCTAAATCAATTATCTTTTCACCATCATATAATTTAAAACTAACAGCCTCTCCTTCATCGCCTCCAATACCCATGAAATATTTGTATTCTCCATCAATAAACAATGGCTTTGCTATACCTCTTACTTCTCCATTAACAAAAGCTCCGATGGTGTATTCTTTATTTACATCAATATCAACCGACCCTATTTTTGCGGTCAAGTACATAAAATTTAAATAAGCATTTCTATCAACTTTCCAATTTATTTTGGAAGCTTCTTTTATATAATCTTCAGAAATATCTAATGGTTCTTCTTCAGTAATTAATATTGGTATATTAGGAATGCCTGCATAATTTAGTATTCCTTCTTTCGCTGCTTCATACAAATAACCTAGACCAGGCGTAAGATGAGTTAGGCTCCCTTGCCATCCATTCTTTGAATATTCTGCCTTTAATCCTCTTCTTTTTATTTTATCTCCAATGCTTACCGTAGTAGAATTTAAAGAATTTAAGGCTATTTGAATTGTTCGGAGATTATTAGGGAAATACGGTATTCCAACCGTCTTATTGGCCTCTATTTTTATATTTGTATTTAAAGGTACCAATACCCCTTCAACACTCATCAATTTTGATGAAGAAGATTTTAGGATATATGCTTTTCTTATATCTAAGGATTTTATTTTTT
Organism: Tenacibaculum profundi; assembly: GCF_057162725.1. Lineage (NCBI taxonomy): Bacteria > Pseudomonadati > Bacteroidota > Flavobacteriia > Flavobacteriales > Flavobacteriaceae > Tenacibaculum > Tenacibaculum profundi. The sequence goes on along the minus strand of NZ_CM169894.1, from coordinate 769,145 downwards.
CTGAAGTAGTTATAAATGAACCATCTCGTGCAACACGGGCAACTAAACTAAAATTTTCGATATCTCGTATCTCATCTCCCGCCTCTAGTCCTTTTATTGAGCTTAACGATAGTTTCATACCTGAATCATTATCTCTAACATTGAAACTTAACTCTTGATATCCCTTAACCAGTACGATTCTTTTCGCAATTCGTTTTCCTACTGTAAACCGAACAGGGTTAGCTATCGAACCTATATTACTTCTTAAGCTATATGAATATTTTTCCTCGATCTGTTTATATTCCATACATTTTGATGCATCCCAAACACTAAAACTAAGTGCTCCAAATTCTGATGGGTTACCAGAAATACTTAAATTTACAAGACCGTTAGCCTCTACATTAGCTTGACCTCTATACTCTCCATTAAAATAAGCTACAACAATATCTTGAGTATCTTTAGATTGTTTTTGATCAAAAAATAAGTTTCCTGTAATAGTCATCTGACCGAGAAAGTCATTGATATTAAAATTTTCTGCAAAGTTAGGAGCAGGGCAAGTTACATTTACCTCTAAATGAAAAGCTTCTATACCAATTGGCGTTTCTTTATTCTCTCCTATTTGGAAAACTTCAATATAAACATTTGCACTATGAATACCAGGATTTAGATAGGGCGCTATCGTAAAGTCTAGCTCTCGTTCTATAAATCCAGCTGCTAAACTTTGATAACTATCCTTCTCAATAGGAACTCCTCTTTTAGATACCTTAAGCCACGATGGCAGTTGTTTAAATCGATATTTTACAGCAGTTCCTCCCTTAGAATTATTTAAATCGATAGACGAAATTTTAGTTTCTTTGCCTTGTTCTTGATTGATAATCAAATTATTTTGGCTCCAATGAATGGTATTTTGATTCACCACAAAAGACCATGACTTTCCTCCAATTTTGTTTTGAGAAGGGTCCTCTAATCTTTTATCCAATACCATAGCTGTTAATCGTGCTCCTTCGACAAAAGAAGCACCAAATACAGGTACTAAATGCACCTTCGTATTATTGGCTGAAGTAATTACCGTAAACTGCAGATCCTTTGCTATTTTAGTAATATCAAGAGGGGCAGCTTCCGAAATTCCTGAAACAAAACTCAATCCCTTTGCAGTGGTTCCAGAGGCATTTCCTGTGAAATCACGAATAGCCTCATCTGGAGCACCATTCGTTCCTTCTAATGCATTATCATTAAAAACAAAATAAGCAACAAGATTTGATTCATTTCCTATTAATTGTTTGTCCATCTTAGATACAATTTCTAAAGGACTACGCTGAGTGGTCCAAATACGAACCTCATCGAGTTTCCCTGTAAAAGATTTTCCATTTTCCGCCTTCGCTATTTCTATTGGATCCTCATTGATTACCAAATTAGAAAGATGTCCAGAACCAACATAATCACCGTTATAATAGATGGTTACTGTTTTTAAGCCATCGTATACAATACTTACATGAGTCCAGTTAAAAGGAGACAAAGATTTTTCACTTTGTACCACATCATTGACCACTATTTTCCCTGCGCTATTTAGGGCTATAGAAAAGTTAGTACTTTTTCTTAAAATAGGAACAGTAGTAAATCCATCAGGTAGTGAACTCGGCTGTATCCATGCTTCAATCGTAAAGGGGGTATTATTCTTCAAATTAAATACAGGTTTATGCGGAATGATTACCTCGTCATTTACATTATCAAACGCTGCAGAAATTAAATCTTCTGGAACACCACCTAAGATTCCTCGTAAAGAGAAACTGGTGTTTACAGCGGTTGCTGAATTGATTGCTCTGTTAAATTCAGCCGTAATATATCCCTGAGACAATACTCCTCCATTTACTGGATTGGTACTGATAATCTCAGGAGGCAAGCGCGCGATTCGTCCTTCTACGTAAGGTGTTGGATTTTTTCTACTGGGGGGTAAATTTGCTCCCCCATCATCACAAACAGGAGCAATTCTAAAGCGATATTCTCCATCTGCCAATTTAGATACATCCGCTGTATAGCTAATGAAACCGGTGTTTTTATCCATATTTTCATAGAGTTCTGTCAATGACATTTTTTCCAATTCAAAAGCTTCATTATTCCCTGGTAAAGCGTATTCTAAGGCCACAGAAAATTTCTCATCCACTTGCTTATTTATCACTTCAGGTATTCTAAAACGAAATTCCAATTTGTTTTCATTCGTATTGTTGACAACCCAATTATTGGTTGGTAATTCAGGTTCAATTTCACTAACACACGCTCCTTTAAAGTGTGCCGTTACAAAAATCTCATGGAACGGTACTACCCCTACTTCGTTGTACTCATCAACACGGTAGCTTCTGTACTCTTCATCTTTTTGCTCACATATAGAATACATTTGAATTCCAATATTTTCATAGGAAATTTCTTCTGGTGAATCCATACCTCTTTTAATACGCAGTTCGGCCTTTATTTCTTGAACTACTCCTGTTGGTGAATTTCCATCTAAATCAAAGTTAATTTCAGAAGCCGTTGTAGGCTCAAATATTGGAGAGGCGTTTAAAAACACTTCGGCCCCTTTGCTGTTTGACGCTGCATTTATTCCTACCTTGTACTTTTTACGAGTAGCATCATTCGCAATTTGGGTATTCCGTAATGTCAAATTATACAGTATACTTTCATCTCCTGTACCGTATTTCACAGCGCTATCTACCGTAATTTCTACCCCTTCTCTTGGAACTGTTCCCGATTCAAAAGGACACATACTTTTTCCTGCAACTGTATAAAAGAAAGGCGTATCGTAGATCTTATCACGCCCAATTCGTACGTTAAAGTGATCTCCCGGATCATTGTCTGACAAGGTAAAACTATCAATACGACCACTCGTATTTGTATTCGTATCACTGGATTCTACAACGCCTAAGGTTTTGATATCCGTTATAATACTGAAAGATATTCCGAACAGATTTGTTGAATTATTAATACTAGTTCCTCCACCAAAAGTCGATCCTCCTGAATCCTGAGTACTAGATTCTCTTCCTCTAGTTAAGGTATAGGTAGTAGAAGTCAGAGCACTGAATGATATTTCTGAATCCAACTTTGTTATCGAGCTTCCTAAATCGCTACCCACTTCTTTTAAATCGGCCGTTGTATTTCCTAATTTTTTGGTTTGCTCGTTTATATAGGCCAATCGTTCCTCTTTGGTTTTACGTTTTATTATTCGTTTCCATTGCTCAATTTGAAAAATAAAGTCTACTAAGGCTTTATCTGTTTCTGGGTTGTTAGTATCGATTTTGAAACCATCAATTGTAGCTTGGAGATCTAAAGAATTACGTTTTTCTTTTTCCTCTTCTTTTATCGGAATAAGTAAATCGTGTCTTTTAATTAATTGCTCTTGTAAACCCCTGATAATATTGTCATTAATTTCTTGACGAGTGTATACAAACGGAGTCAATTTATCCGCGGTCATGATCTTTGTATCTGTATCAATTACTGGTTTACAATTTGAATCTATGAGAAGAGTCTTTCCTGTACCAAAGGTTAATACACGTGATGATCCGATAAATATATCGGCATCGGCTCCTACATAATTCTCGTCTGAAGAAGTACTTATTGATTGCTCTAGAGAAACACTGGTACTGTTTTGCTCGGTGTGACGATAGGTAAAATTCGCATCTATCTTTCCGGTAAATTTAGACTCCGAATCTACTGTAGTATAAATTATACCCTGTCCTGCACCAACTCCTAATGCCGTTGTAATTGCCATGCTTATCATCGACGTTTCGGCATCAGTTCCTATACTAATATCTGAGGCCGTATTAACATCTAAACCACCTCCTGTAGACTTACTAAATGAATAGGTTGCACCTCGACTCAAGGTTGCTGAACTCGTATCTCCAGGCGGATCATACAATATAAATCCTACCGTTGGATCTTTTAAGGTAAAATCTTGATTACCCCTGCGGGAACCAGTAACATAAGCTTTTTTCGTAACTGTTTTAGTTCGGTTGTTATGACTCACTACTATGGCCATAGTACGTAAATAATCACCCACAAAATTTGGGCTTCCAACAAAAGTTAAAAACGATTTTTTTCCAATACCTTCAGTTTTACCATTGGTCGGTGCTATAATTAAATCTCCGCTAAGATGTACAGTTGCATTTTCAACAGGGCATTTACTTCCGTTGTAGTCTTCGTATACCGAAACTATAGCAAGGATATTCTTTCCTGATTCTAGTTTATAAATAGACTGATCAGCACCACATGTTGGATCTATGCGCTTATTTGCTAGCTCATCCATAGAAGTAAGGGTTTCCAGTTCTTCTTTTGTAACGGTGTACAAGGCTAAATCAATCTCTAAATCGTTACGGTATTGAAAATCATAACTTTTATTGCTTGTACGCAAGTCAATAATAGAGGAACGTACCTCGTCGTTAGTTCCTTCTCTCTTAATATGTACACGATAATGCCCTGGTAATAAGTCATGAACTGTAAACAGGTTATTCTCATCATTAAAATTACTTGCTTTAATAGTGCGTTCATATTTTGGATACTGCACATCGGTACGAATAATTTTCCCTGTCCAGTTTCCTACATTGTTATTGCATGGAATTACAATATTTCCTACAAAAGAACGACGTGTAATGTTCTCAAAATTGATATTTGCTGTGGGCTCTGTTAAATTAAACAGGTATTCCTTAGTATTTTTCGGATTTACCAATGCTACCGCATCTCCTGACTCAAAAGCTTTGTATTCAAAAGCAAATTTTCGAATGTAATTCGCATTTGACTTATCGTTAAAGTAAGCCCCTTCGTGCAAGCTTAGATAGTTATTGGTAGTTCCGGTACCCGTAGCTAAGTTCACAGCTCTCGTTCCATGAGTGTGCTCAAAATTATAGGTTAACTTTAAGCTCTCTTTATCTTTTGCTAGTACATTACCATTTTTGATTTCATTGAGTTCTTGACTCGTATAATGGCTATTTCTATACTCGATAAAATCAATATTTGCAATAGCGTGATTACTCATTTCTGTTGGGCTTACATAACTTGCTCCCAAATACAATTTACTATCGATTGCTTCTCTTGTGTATGGATGTGTTTGATAATTGTCATTAACCCATAATCCAATTACGTTATTTTCAACATCTTTTGTGATTCCAAAGAAATTATACTGAGAATTTCCTTCAATGGTTTTCGATAGTAAATCAGCACCTTTTGACTTCAGTACCAACTCATTATTGTTTCGGAGCTCTAGCTGAATAGCTCCCCAGTGCAATATAGTTTGCTTTGCTGGAATAGCACTCTCTCCATTTGAATCAACTGTAGGTATATCGACGTCTGGTTTTATAAATCCAGTCCAAGTAAACCCTTGATCGGCTGCATTGGCAATGTTTGCTTTTGAAACGGCATACCCTTTCGATTTGAAATCCAAACTTATGCGGTCAATAGCTATACTTGACGTTTCTAATTTAGGCTGGCCTACTGAAATTCTGTGTCTTCCTGGGTCACCAGAAATACCGAATATTCCTTCGTTATTAGTACGAACTAACGATCCTACTTCAGTACTGGTAACTTCTTTACCGTCTAATAAGATTGCTGTATTCTGTACTGTTGGAAACATTTTATTTTCAGTTTTTCCAGGATCTTTAATTACGTAAAGTACCTTACCAGTTATTTCGTATGAAGAAATATTAGTAAAATTAGTCTGTTCCGGCTCTTTTAATGCCAGTGTTCTTGGTATGTTTCGTATATCTGATACGGGTGTAAATTCATTATTAGGCTTTGTGGGAGTAATTCTATAGGTTAAATAATTATTTGCTTGTTCTGAATTTTGACGACCAGAATTGATACTATTAAATCTATATCTTCCATCCGTATTGGTATAAACACCATAAGTAAGAGGTGTTTTTACAGAGACATTTGTTTTTATCTCCTTTGTAAAAGGTTGTTTCTCTGTAAAAGAAATTTCTTTAAAGGAAATTCCTTTATACCTGCCTAAGGTTTGTGCTGCTTGGTTATAGATGTTATGTTTATCTCCAATATCAAATCGATAATAAGCTTCTAAGTTTGGAAGTGCATTGTCTCCTAAAATGATATTCCAATATTTATGAATTTCTTCAACGGGCTTTTTTACTTTCCATATTCTCAACTCATCCAATTCATAACGATTCTGTATTAAGCTATTTAAAGAATACCTAGAAACTGTATTTAAATTTACTTCAAAAGAAGTTTGAGAAGCCCCATGCCAAGTAAAAGGCTTTTCTTCTCCAGCAGGTAGTTTCTTTCCTCCATCTATAAAGATAGCTCCACCGTCAGCGCCAAATGTTAATGCATAATGATGCCAATTAGTGTCATTCGTTCTAGGAGCAGACATAAAAAGAGTTGATTTATTATCTGTTTTAGAATCTTTTGAAAACAACTGCACTTCTTCTTCAGTCATGCGAATTTCCATTTCGCTAAATTTAAAAATAGTGTTGGTAGCCGATTTAGTATTCGGAGTTCTATACCAAAACTCGATAGTTCCTTGGTTATTTAATTCTTCGAATAAAGAAACCTCATTAAATATTATCGGTGTACTTTCTTTGGTAAAGAGTAAGGAATTTCCTGGTATTTTAGAATCTTTTTCTGGGGTCGCTTTTACAAGAACATTTTGAGAAGCAATATTTTTAGGTGTTCCAATTTTACCTTTAACCACTCCGTTTGCAAATACAAAGCCATTATCCAAGCCTGGTTTACTACCTTCAACACCTTCAGCAATAACTTGGTACTGGTACAATTCGTTTGGTAAAATTGATCCATCTTCAAAACTTAGGTAAGAGGATACGGTTGTGTTAGAAGCTGGTTTATGCGTTTTTATATGAGTAAAATTACTAAAGGAATCTGATAGATTTCTACGACTTATAATATAACTCTTAGCTCCTGAAATATGAGGCCATTTTAATTTTATAATTGCTTTCCCTGCAGCATTTTTCCCACTCCCATCAGACGCTTGAAGTAATACATCTTTTAAACTATAGATTGGGTGATCAACATTGGTTCTTAATTCAGCCAACGTCAATTTTTTTTCACCCTCAATATTTATGGAACTAGTTACTTTTGCAGCTTTTGGTATGCTCGTATTAATAGCAGACTTAATCATATTATCCCAAGTAATTTGTTTAATTGGTAAAATAAACACTTGTTTTTCAACATAATTTTTATCTGCATAAGCAACTACCAAACCGTTACTATTCAAACGCTCTAGATTATTTTGGTTTTGAGAATATGTCAACAACCTGTTTTCTCTTATTTGTTGAGCAGTACGAAGCTTGCTCCATCCTCTGTATTCTGCTATGTGTAATTCGTTATCATTAGTTTCTGTAAAAAACATATTTCCTAATTGAAAAGAGCTATTTAAGAAAGGAAATTCAGCTTTTCTATTTCCATCAACATATAATTTTAAACTTGATGCTTTAAAACTTATGGCAATATGATGCCATTGATCATCCCAAAAGTTTTCATCTTGATTTAATACAATGGATTTTAATATATTGCCCATTTTTAACTGTAGTATTCCTTTTTCTCCTGCTAACGAAAATTCCTTTTCGCCTTCTTTTAAATTTGAATACAACCATTTACCTTCTCTTTTTTTTGGGGAAGCTAAAGATTTATTAAGAGGTTTCTTAACCCAGAATTCAACGGTTGCCTGATCTACTATACCTTGTTTTATTAAGTGAGCGGTAAGATCATTTTGAGTGTTAAAATAGGTTATATACTTATTATTTCCATGTAAAACTAATACTGGAGGTCTTGACTGTGCTACTGCAGTTGCAGTTATGAGTAGCAAGCAATAAACCATGTAAACTACGGTGAGATTTCTTGTTATATTCATAAGTTATTTTAAAAAACATTAACAATTTGTTCTAAACGAAAAGAAAACTTTTGATTTTCAGTATTTTTAGCACCAAGCTTATTTGCAATAATAGCGCGTTCATTCTCTTTTTTGATGGCAAATTTATTTTTGACGATGGTTTGAAGGGTAATAATACTACCATCAGTTTCTCGATTCAGAACAAACTCCCATTTAAAAGATTCCAGGTTTGAATTCTTTGTAATTTTATCAAAGGTGACTTCGTTCGTTTTGGAGTTTGCCTTTAGAAAGAATTCCGGTGCTTTTGCAGAAGTTATAAAAACGCGCCCTTTTTCATCTGGTACACCATACAAGATAAAGGCATCTAAATAGCCTTTTACTCTGCTAAACTCGTTAGAAGATACTTTACTTATTTCAGCTAAATTTGTTTTAGTGTTGTGACATAAAGCTTTTTTTATTTTTTCGTTATGGCCTTCATAAATAAATCTGTAAAGATTCGTTTCTTGAGCAACTAAAAAAGAATTAAAACAGCAAAAGCAATAGACTAAGGTAGTCCAAAAACAATTTGTAAAATTATTTGTTAGTTTCATACCTCTTTTCTATTTGAGTTAAACGTTCTGCTAAAAGTTTGATAGCTTCTTTTTGTTTGGTTATTTGCTTTTCTTGTGCAATCGTATACAGTGTTAATTCTTCTACCTTTTCTACTAACATTGTATTGATAAAACCAACATCCATCCCTTGTTCAACAACCTCTTTTTCAGAAGGTATTTTTGGTAAATGTTTATGTTTCTTTATAAAAGAAGCTAATTCATTCAGTGGCATTAAAGTATATTTGCTATTAAAAACATAATCTGGAAAAGAGGTTATATTCAACCGAACTTGGTTTAGAGATAGTACACCATCTTGAAGCCTAGCCATTTCCTTATTTTGGCCATTTTTGAAAGAAATAGCATCTTGATTAGCATTTCCTTTACCTGGAGAAATACTAAGATTCCCTGAGGATTCAATAGCACTATTGAAGTTTAATCTTAATACGCCATCTTTAAGCTTGGCCATTTCATTATTTTGGCCGTTTCTGAAAATAATAGCATCCTCGTTAACCCTACTTTTACCCGGAGAAATATTAAGCGCTCCTATAGATTCTATTCTACCATTGGAGTTCAATCTAAATACGCCATCTTTGAGCTTGGCCATTTCATCATATTGGCCATTTCTGAAAATAATAGCATCCTCATTAACCCTACCTTTACCTGGGGAAATATTAAGCGCTCCTATAGATTCAATTCTACCATTAGAGTTTAATCTAAAAACCCCATCTTGAAGCCAGGCCATTACCTGATCCTCACTGTTTTTGAAAGAAATAACATCATCACCAGTTTTATCAACATCTGGATATAACCGTATGTGTCCATTACTCATATATTGTCCACCATCTACACGGATATTATGTCTTTCCAAATGGATTGCTTCTTTTGGAGCTACATTCCCCCAGCCTAATGGCTTATAAAATCTTGTATATTCTCGAGTAAAATTAGCTAACATTTGATCATATGAAAACAATTGAACCCCTTCATTGTCACCTTCTTTATCGTAATCTGCTTGTATGCGGATCGCCTTGTCGGAATCAATTATTCTTATTTTCTGCGCATTTAAATTAAATGATAGTATTCCTATTAGGAAAAGGAAAAATGATTTTAAAATTGGTTTGTTCATCTTTATAGTTTTTATGTTTAGTTAATGATTTTATTATAATTGATACCTAGGAAAAGTAAGTTACTTCGAGCCCAGAGATAATAGTTGTTTTCAACGGAATAACTGTATACCATACTGTTAGTGTGCCCTTATTGTACATGTAAACAAAAATGTCACCTGAATTAAAAGTAATTTGATTCGTGAAATTATTTGAAAGCGCACTCTCTGATACGTTGGAACTAGCTCCATCAATAGTAGAACAGAAAACAACTTCGTATTGGTTAGTATCCTGCCCGTCTCATATACTGGGGGTATTTAAACGTTAGTTAGTTTTTAATCTGCTAATGCTTCATTATATGTTTACAATTAAAGCTCCGAATTATAATACTATTTATTTGTATTTGCTTGTATGATGATTGTCATACCATGGAAGACCATATAACTACTTGCGCATTTACATTAAATGATAGTATTCCTATTAGAAAAAGGAAAAATGATTTTAAAATTAGTTTGTTCATCTTTATAGTTTTTATGTTTGGTTTATTGTTTTGATATCATAGTACCAGATCTATTTTTTTACTAGATTCTGTTAAATCTTTTAATATCTTTACCAAATTGGCAATAAAAGTTTATCGTAAAAGCCAAAGACCTGTATTATTTTTAAAATCCTTTCAAATCTTTATGTATTAAACATATTATTGGGTTTTTAGACTAAAAAATCTAAAAGTAGCTACCTAGCTTTGTTAAAAGCTCAGCCTAAATTATGATGTAGATTTTAAAAATTATTTTCATCAAATTCATTTTAATGACATTATAACAGGTATCTAAAAAATTATTTGACATAAAATGAATTTAAACAATTTGAAATAAATTTATTACGTTTTTACATAAATTTCACAAATATTTTTTAATAAATAATGATTCTTACTTTTTGATTTTACCTAAAATATTGATAAAAAAACACTTATAGTAGGTAGAAGTGTATGCTTTTATTTTATTTACTTTTTCAAGTTTTTTAATTTTCTTACAGACGGCTTAAATAGTTATTAAATCACTTATTTATAACTGGCTTTATACTTTATGTATTTAGATTTTTTGGCAATATATTATTTACTATAAGCTTAGGTTTGTTTTAATTTAAATAAGCTTTTATTGAAATCAGATAATACCCAATAAACTGTAGCCAATACAGGATAAAAAGAGCTTGTTGCGTACAATCGTATTTTGGAGACTTTTTGTAGATGTAATAAAACAGTTAAATACCTCTGTAAAAACCAATGAACTAATTATTGTGTTTTTATTAAAAAATTGCAGTTGATTATGTGTAGGAACGTCAAAGTATTATTGAAAACGAATGTATGAATAGCGTAAACTCTTTTAAATTCAGAATGTTTCACTTTTATGTTATTTGTTTGAATTGTAGGTTTTTAGATTCCGTTAAAAAAGGGATAGATTAGATTTTTTGACATAATTGAGGTAAGTGAAATAAACGTTTGTATTCGGATAAATGATATTCTAAAACTGTATAAATTATTGATATTATGGTTGTTTTTAATAACATTATATTTGTAATGAAAATACACACAACTGCCAATATCCGCTAATTGTAATGCATTAACAAAATCATAGTGAGAATAAGAATTTTTGAGATAATTATTTTAGTTGTTACGTTTACTATTGGGGGTTGCACCTATGAAGGTAATGATAAGCATATGGAAATAATAAAAAAGAATCATAAATCAGTAGAACGCTTGTGGAGCGCTTTTTTAAAAGAGAACCCAAACAATAGAATAAAAAACACACCATTATCATTCTATTTTTGCGATAATGAAAAAGACGCTGATGAATGTGCTGAATTAGTTGTTAAAGGAATAAAGCAGGCTACAGCAACTTCTTTATGGTGGTTTGAAAAGAATAACGAAACGCTTCCTAAAGTTGGAGATCAGTATGTTGTAACAAATTGGAACGGTTATGCGAAGGCTGTAATCGAAACCATTAAAATAGAACAGATTCCATACAATCAAATTACATCTGAATTTGCAGCAGTGGAGGGTGAAGGAGATAAATCTTTGGAGTATTGGAAAAGAGTTCACGAGGCATACTATAAACGAGAAATGGAACCTTACGGAGACAAGTTTGATGAAAATATGATTATAGTATGTGAATATTTCAAGACCATATATAAAGTTAAGAAATAGAAAGGATAATAAAACGCATTCTAAAAACACTAAAGTGGATTGGTAAAATATTTACTAGTATTATAATTCTAATATTAGTATCTGGATTGTGTTTCCGATTGTTTAGTTCAAAACCAATTCCGTCAGGAAAATTAGTGGACGTCGACGGAATTAAACTTCATATAAGAGCAGAAGGCATAAAAAATAATTTACCTACTGTTATTTTTGAAGCAGGTTCAGGTAATGATACAGATGCATTTCATTGGATTGCTGAAGGTTTAAATAAAAATATGAGAGTTATACGGTATGACAGAGAGGGTAAATGGTTTAGTGAATCAAGCAAAGACAGTATTACATCAGAATATTATGCTCATCAATTACATAAATTACTTGAAAACAATGGAGAAAAACCACCTTATATATTAGTCGGTCATTCTATGGGGGGTGCTTATAATAGAATATTCAGAGACCTATATCCAAATGAAGTAAAAGCACTTGTGTTTTTAGATTCGAGTCATCCTGAACAATGGGAACGATTAGCAGAAAACGGTTTGTTTGAAAAAAAACAGATTACCTTACTAAAATCTCTTTCAATACTTGCTGATATGGGAATATTAGGAGTCTATAATGAAATAACAAATACAAAACTTAAAATTGACAACTTACCGAAAGATTGCCAAGTCCGAAAACTTAAACTTATTTCTTATTCGGGAGATGTCTATCGGAGGTATTTAAAAGCAAACATAATAAATAATGATATTCTTTTACGTGCAGGTCAGTCAAGTGAATTAGATTCATTACCTGTTTTAGTCTTTACAGCAAAAAAACAGTACGGCGATCCTGAAATGTGGTTCGAAATGCAAAAAGAACTGAAAAATTTATCTACAAATGGAAAACATTTTTATGTGGATGCAAATCACGGTTCTATCATTACTAAAAAAGAAAATGCTGAAATAGTTACTAAAGAAATACGTTTATTGGCTGAAACAATTGAATAGAAAGTAAAAGAAAACGTTTTTATAACACCGCTTAAACTGTATTAAAACTACCTTTTCCATAAAATCTGTACCAATTTGAAACAAAGATGAGATCTAAAACTTTTGAAACAGAAAGACTGTGTATAATACCAACAACAGAAAATGATGCTAGGTTTATTTATGAGCTTTTAAATACACCTAAATGGATTAAGCATATTGGAGATAGAGGTATTAAAACAATAGAGCATGCCAAAGATTATATAAAGGAAAAAATGATTCCGCAACTTGAAAGGCTTGGCTAATCTAATTACACTCTAATTAGAAAAGATAATAATGAAAAAATAGGAATTTGTGGATTGTATGATAGAGAAGGATTAGAAGGGGTTGATATTGGGTTTGCATTTCTTCCTAAGTATGAGAAAAAAGGATATGCTTTTGAGGCGTCTAGCAAAGTACGAGATATTGCTTTTAATGAATTTAAGATTAAAAAGATCAGCGCAATTACGACAAAAGATAATATTTCTTCCCAAAAACTTTTAGAAAAACTTGGATTTATATTTACTGGAAAGACAAAACTTCCAAGTGATGCAGAGGAATTATTAGTCTATAAAATTGAAAAATAAATACTGTCGACAACAATGGTATAATTATATTTATGACAGATTCATCTACGTCCAAATAAACCGGAATTACTAATACCAGTGCTAAACCAAAAATTAACGCCTGTAAAACCGCAATTATTTTTATGCGAGCCTTTTGAGGTATATTTGAAAGAATTATCGATTTTAAAAATTTAAAAATAGCACTAAATAAACTTTATAATCTAAAATGGAAAGAACTGAAATTAAAATAAGAGAAGCAAAGATAGATGATTTAAATACATTGGAGTTATTTGAGCAATCCGTTATTCAATATGAACGTCCATTTGCACCAAATTTAAAGGAAGACCCAATCCAATATTATGATTTATTAAATCTTATTGAGCGCAAAGATGCACATTTAATAGTTGCTACAACTAATGGAGAAATTATAGGATCAGGTTATGCGCTTATAAAAAACTCAGAACCGTATAAAAAACCCGAAAAGTATGCTTATTTAGGCTTTATGTATGTGTCGCCTAAATTTAGAGGCAAAGGAATAAATGGAAAAATAATTGACAGCCTAACTGATTGGGCAAAACAAAGAGATTTAGAAGAGCTACAATTGGATGTTTACGCTAAAAATGAAATAGCTATAAATGCATATAAAAAAAGAAATTTTAAACCAGATTTACTTAAAATGAGATTGAATTTAAATCAATGAAAACCAAATCATAACAATTAATGACTATAAGTAATTGTTTGTTGTCGTTTATTTTTTCAAACCCGCGAGAATTTTCATTTTACTTTACTTGCAAAGTTAAGTATTAAACCATGCAACTATTCGTAAACGAAACAATACGCATAATTATAAAATGAAAAAAATATAAATATTTATTAGTTACTATCATAATGGTGTTATGTAGTGGGATGTTGTTTTCTTAATAGATAGTAGGTGTGCTATACAAAGTAACAATAAGAAAAAAAATGTATCCGAATAAAAATGGAAATATTATTCATATTGATGAAGAACATAATAATTTCTATACAAAAGATGGAAGGTGCCTTTCATTGTATTCGGCTTTTAAAATCTGAGGGTTATAGGGTTAAAAAAGTAGTACTAAATTTGATATAAATACACTAAAAAATATTGAAATTTTAGTTATTACGAATGCTTTGTCAAACGAAACGATTCGTCCAATTATGACACCTACAAGAAGCGCTTTTCTCAAAATAGAATTCAAAATTTAAAGAAATGGGTAAAAAGAGAAGGTTCCCTTTTTATTATTGTAGACCATATGCTATTTGCTGGAGTAACTTCGTAATTAGCAAAAGAATTTGGTTTTGATTTTTATGGCAGTTTTCTAATAAATGATTTCCTAAGAGGAATAATAGATTTAGATAAAACTACAGTAACATTAAATAATAATTTAATTACGAAAGGAAGAAGTTTAGGAGAGGAGATGAATCGAGTGAGGTTTTTTATAAGGTTAAGTTTTAAACTGAAAATTTCGGTTTTTTAAAAGGCCAATAACCTAAAATAAATACATACAATTACCACAAAGCATCTTAATTAAGGTGTTTTATTATTAAAATAAGTTGTTTATTATATAAATTATAAGTCAGAAAAAATAACTCGTAACTGAAAACATATTATAAAGTTATTTTTTTGCTTTGTTGTTTCTTTATTACAATTGTTTAGACGTGTAGTTTGCCTACGAAAGTATTTTACAAAAATAGATTTCACTTTATTATTTCAATTTAGCGTTGAATGATTTGTATAAAAAGGTTATTCGATTTCAAAATATTGTAAAGTGTAAACATATTAAAAAGGGAGTTACGTATTGAGTAACTTTTTTTGAAGTTATAAGTTCATTTAGAGTTTAATGGTAGGAGAGGGAGTTGATGATTAATTTTTTTAGGGGCTCTTATAAACGAAAAAGAAATTTTTTACAAAGATTTATAATAAGCAATCAAAGAATACAAATGAAGGTTCTAAGAGTGTTTTCGGTAAGAAAAAATAGCATATTTATATCTTGATAAGACTGTTTTAATAGTCAGTTTCATAAATATAGTTGACATTTCAATTACTGTTTTACGCAATAAATTAAAAAGTAGTAATTTTGTAATCAAAAAAGTTGATTTATAGTACTCTTTTACTTTTACTCATTGTATTTTATTCCGACTTAAAAGAAAGAAAGGTTTATGCTTTTATTTTTATAATGTTGATTATTTTTGGAGGATTACAATTTTATCAACAAACAACATTAAGCTTGTATGTATTCCATATTGTAACCAATATTAGTTGTTTGATTTTTATAAGTACTATTCTATGGTTATACAGTAAATACAAAATGAAGTTACCCTTAACTAAAGCATTAGGAATAGGAGACTTACTCTTCTTTTTTTTTATGGCAATTAGCTTTCCGATGCCTATTTTTTTAATATTATTTTCATTCTCTTTAGTTTTTTCATTGGCTTTATTTTTGATTTTAAAATCAAAATTAAAAGACCAGACGGTCCCATTAGCTGGGTTTCAAGCATTATTTTTATTTATTTTATTATTTATAAATTTGACATTCAAATTACTAAACCTTTATGCTGTTTAATGGAAAAGAATAAATACGATATTCCTACAGAAGTTATACAAATTATCTCCTCAGATTTAGCCTACAATTATAGAGTGGTGCCTTTTGAGATAACTGAAGATGAGCATTTTTTTTATACGGATACCAAAGATTTAAAAAGTTTGACTAACGAACTTCGTATTCTTTTGGGAAAGAGCATAAGGTTAGAAGGAATAAAGACGGACGAACTCAATAGTTACTTATTAAATAATTACAGAAAAAGAAAACAGAAACAAACTTCTTCTTTACAGTATTCAGAAGATTTTTTATTAAATATTATACATGAAGCCAAAGAAATAGGCAGTAGTGATATCCATTTTGAAGCTTTTGAAAATCAAAAAAGAGTTCGATTTAGAATTGATGGGAAATTAATAGAGAAGTATGTTATTTCCTTTGAAGAATATCCAAAAATTATAAACCGTTTAAAAATCATGGGAGGCATGGATATTTCTGAAAAAAGATTGCCCCAAGATGGACGAATTAATATACAAACAGCACAAGAAGATTTTGATATAAGGGTATCTTCATTACCCACGTTGCATGGAGAAAAAATTGTTTTACGAATTCTCTCTAAAAACAATTTGTCTTTACAATTATCTCATTTAGGTTTTAGTGAAAAGGAATTGAACTCCTATCATAAAGCAATAAAAAAACCCAATGGAATTGTATTAATTTCAGGACCAACAGGGTCTGGGAAAACTACTACGTTGTATGCTACATTAAAACAGTTAAATAAAGAAGATACTAATATTTTAACTATTGAAGATCCTATTGAGTATACTTTAGAAGGAGTAAATCAAGTACAACTAAAAGAAAATATAGGGCTGGACTTTGCAAGTACATTACGAACTTTTTTAAGACAAGATCCAGATGTGATAATGGTGGGGGAAATACGCGATGTTGCTACTGCAAATATGGCAATTAGAGCAGCATTAACAGGCCATCTAGTATTGTCTACAATTCATACGAATTCAGCTTGGGGTACTATTTCCAGGTTAATTGATATGGGAGTTCCTTCTTTTTTAATAGCAAGCACATTGAATGTAAGTGTAGCACAACGATTGGTTAGAAAATTATGCATACACTGTAAATTAGAAACTATAATTAAAACAGAAGATACGTATCAAGAGTTTAAATCTATTGTTTCAACACATCATAAAGCTGTTGGTTGTGATAAGTGCTATCACACAGGGTATAAAGGTAGAAAAGCAATTTATGAAATTATTCCCGTAACGAAAGCAATCGTATCAGCCATAAAAAATGAAAAGCTAGAGATAGATCAATATTTTGAAGAAAATAATATCAAAACATTAAGAGCTAATGCTATAGACCTAGTCAGAAATGGTACTACCTCTATTGAAGAAGTGTATTCATTATTAATCTCATAAGGCGATGTTAAAGCAGAAAAAAATACTTTTATTACTTGTTACAGTACTTATTGTATGGGGAATTATAGGATTTCAAATATTTTCATACTTAAATCCAGAAGAAGAAATATTTAAAGAGCCTTCGGTAGCTACTTTTAAACCTATTGTTAAACAAGCAAAGGAAACTTATGTTGTTAAAAAGCATAGAAGAGATCCCTTTTTAGGAAAATTATTGATTCAACCTAAAAAGATTAAGAAGGTAATCAGAAAAAAGGAACCTATAAACTTTCCAACTATTGTATTTAATGGCCTTGTAGAAAGTAATCGTAAAAAGACATTTGTACTAACTATTAATGGTGAACAAAAAATAGTAAAAGTTGGACAGGTATTTAAGGAGGTAAAACTATTAAAAGGAACAGCAAGTGAAGTTTTATTGAGCTATAAGGGAAAAAGAAAATTATATAAAAAAATGCGCTAGAAATGGCTGTTTTTAATAAAATAAAGGCTGGAGCATTACAGTATGTACTTATTATTTCTGTTATCATAGCAATCGTATTATTAGGCTTTATTATGTTAATTAATCTACAGCAAAAAGTGAAGCTTAAAAATAAGCTATACAAAGAGTCTATTACAAATGTAATGAACGGTTTCAGCTATCAATCTCATCATGAAATACCTCATAATAAAGAGACAATCCGTCAATTTTCTCAAAATTTTAATGAAGAAACTGTGTTGAAAAGAAAACCTTGGGGCGTTTTTGATGTTGCTTTTGTTTCTTCTAAGGTTAAAAAAGAGTTTTTTATGAAGGTGGCTTTAATGGGATGGGTAACGGACAAACCTAAAGCGCTGTATTTAAAAGAAAATAACACACCCTTGGTAGTTGTTGGAAAAACAAAGATTGAAGGAGACGTTTATATTCCAATGCAGGGAGTAAAAACAGGAAATATAGCCGGAAATTCATTTGCTGGTTCAGCATTATTTTATGGTAAAGAATATCGTAGTAAGTCGCAATTACCATCAATAAAAAATAAGGTACAATTACGTAACTATTTTAAACATAATTTTTGGCAAGAAGAAGCTATTGCATTATCATTAAATGAAGGGATAAATTTGGTCAATTCATTTAATCAAAATACACTAGTATATAGTGACAGTAATCTTTTAAAATTAGAGAATCTATCCTTAACAGGAAATATAATGATTCGTTCAAATACTAAAATTATTATAGAAAAGTCTGCCAAACTTAAGGATATTATACTAATGGCTCCAGAAATTATTGTAAAAAGTGGAGTAACAGGTAATTTTCAATGTTTTGCAGGAAAAATGATACAGGTAGAAAACGAGTGTAATTTGAATTATCCATCCGCTCTAATTGTGTTAAACATAGAAGAGAATAAAGATAGTAACATAACGATAGGAAGGAACTCAAGTGTAAAAGGTTGTGTTGTTTACGATTCAGATAATGATACGATGGAAAATCTCTATACACCTCAGATAGTGATATCTGAAAATTCGATTGTTACAGGAAATATTTATTGTTCTGCCAATACAGAGCTACTTGGCACTGTTAGGGGAACCGTTTTTACAAATAACTTTATAACCAAGCAATATGGAAGTACTTATATAAATCACCTTTATAATGGTCAGATTTTAAACGATGTTTTAAGTAAGGAATTTGTAGGATTACCAGTAGATGCAACAAAAAGTAGTATAGCAAAATGGTTATATTAAAAAAAATAAAGGCATCTTCTTTGAACGAAGTTATAATAGCAACGGTAATTATTGTGCTTGTTTTTGCTATTGCAGTCGCTATTCTTAACAATATTTTAATCAATATAGCCCATAAAAGAGAAGGTATTATTGATAAAGAAATGAATGAACTTATATATAGTTATAGCAATGGAGAATTAAAGTTACCTTATCATGAAGAATCAGAGGATTTAAGTATACAGTGTATAAAATTAAAGAGCAATGAAATTCCTGCCATTCGGTTAAGGATTTTAAATAAAAAAAATAAGAAAGTTGTAGAACGAAAAATACTAGTAGATGAATAAAGTAAAGGCTTTTACACTTTCAGAAATACTTGTAGTGATGATTATCTCAACGATAGTTATATCTTTGGCTTTTACAGTTTTGAATATGGTTCAAAAGCAGGTAAAAGTGATTAAAAAAAGTATAGATATTAAAGAAAATATTCAAAGTTTAGAGCGAGTTATTTGGAAAGATTTTAATCAGTTTGGGTATGGGGAGCTTGAAGGAAATCGATTACAGTTCAAAAACCCGATAGATTCCGTTGTTTATAGTATTCATAATGATGTTATTATAAGGGATGCGGATAGTATTTTTTTAGTACCATTATCTTATACTTTTTATTTAGATAAAGAAGTTAAGAAACAAGGGAGTGTTGATGCAATTAAAATTAATTTTTCGAATCCATATACATCCTTCGATTTGTTTGTTTTTGGTAAAAAAGATGCTAGTTTTTATTTGAATTATTAAACAATGGGATTTAAGGTAGATCATATTAAAAAAGAAAAGAAAGAAGTAGCTTCTTTAAATTTAGATAGTTTTTTGAAGAAAGAAATAACTTTTGGAGGCAATTCCTTTTCAAATAAAAAAAAGGAAGCTTTTTATACCGAGTTATTTGTTCTTCTCCAAGCAGGATTAGAGTTAAAAGATGCGCTAGACTTGATTGAAAAGGAACAAAAAAAAGAGACAGACAAAAAATTGATTCGTTCTTTGGTTAAAAATTTAATTGAAGGAAAGAATTTCTCCGAAACAATTAAAGAAAAAAAAGAATTCACTACCTATGAATATTATTCTATTCAAATAGGAGAAAAAACAGGAACTATTGAGAATGTAGTAAAAGAGTTAGGAGGGTATTATAGAAAAAGAAACGAACAACGAAGAATGATTATGAGTGCGCTGTCATATCCAATCATTATTTTAAGTACTGCTTTTTTGGCAGTATTATTTATGTTAAATTTTGTGGTTCCCATGTTTGCAGATATTTTTAAGCAGAACAATGTAGAATTACCCTGGATAACCCAAAAAATAATTAGTTTATCGAACTTTTTTAAAGACTATTACTGGATTTATTTACTCGTTTTATTGGTAGTTATTTTATTTCAAAAAATGAATAAAAATAAGTTATGGTATCAAAAATGGATAACAAGTTTTTATTTGAAAATTCCTTTTTGGGGTAATTTCATTAGAAAAATCAAAATAGCACAGTTTACACAAGCAATATCTTTACTTATAAGTGCAAAAGTGCCG
Source organism: Tenacibaculum profundi (assembly GCF_057162725.1). Lineage (NCBI taxonomy): Bacteria > Pseudomonadati > Bacteroidota > Flavobacteriia > Flavobacteriales > Flavobacteriaceae > Tenacibaculum > Tenacibaculum profundi. The sequence continues at coordinate 748,629 of NZ_CM169894.1, read as the reverse complement.
TTATTAAATGGAATTCAGTTGACTCAAAAAATGATAGATTTCCATCCTTTAAAAAATGCATTAATAACAGTAGAAAAAGATGTTTTGTTAGGTAAAACGCTTTCAGAAAGTATTCGAAAACACACTATTTTTGATGCAAAGATGGTATCACTAATTAAAGTGGCAGAAGAAACAAATCAAAACCAGATCATTTTTGAACGCCTAACAAACCAATATAATAAGGATATAGAGTATCAATCTAAAACACTAAGTACCGTTTTAGAACCTATAATTATACTTATATTGGGTATTGTTGTTGCTACTATTTTAATAGCAATGTACATTCCTATGTTTAAATTAAGTACTATTATTGGTTAAGTTTACCTAGTAGATTTATTTTTCAAAAAAAGGGATTTAGTCTTTAACAACTTCTTTTAAGTTTTTATCGTGGTCTATTTCCCAAACATTAAAAACACCATCACCATCAAAATCACTTACAGCCGTAGCACGAGCTTTGTAGTTATTGCTGGATGCTTCTATTACCTCATAACTGTAATAAGCCTTACCGCCGTTATTTAAATTTTTTGGTGGAATAAAATCGAGTTCATTAAAATCTGTAGTGTATTTAGAATGCAAATAAAAATACGTTTTTTGTAAACCATGTATATGGTTTAGTTGACTTTGTGCTTCTATACTTTTCGCCTTGGCTATTTGGGGCATTAAGGTAGGTAAGGCGATTAATATGAGAATTCCAATGATAACAAGAACAACCAATAATTCTTGAAGGTTGTATGCGTTTACTTTTTTAGAAAAATTCAATTTCATAAATAATTTAAAGAGTTCATATCAAAGTTCAAAGGTATAAAAAACCAAATAATTTTTTACCTTTACGCCCAGTTTAAAGAAAAAAGAAAAAGAGATTTGCGAAATATTCGTATTTTAAGCACAGGAGATGTTAAACATAAAATAAATAAATTGAAAAAGAAAATACTATTAGTGCTAACTTCCTTGTTTCTAGTAAGTAATTTAATAGCACAAAACATTGGTGATAATGAGCAACGTATTGAGGAACTTAGAGTAAAGTTAGACGCCTTATCAGGCACGATACCAGGACTATTAAAAACCGTTGACATAAATATTACAGAGGCAAACTTGCCAATCTTCATCAATACTATTGCAAATACCCATCAAGTAAACATAAGTGTTGATCAAGAGTTGTTTAACCAGAAAGTATCGTATAATTTTTCAAAAACAACAGTGAAAAATGTACTCCTTCATTTATGTAAAGAATACATTTATACGCTTGATAATGTAGGGAATATTCTAACTTTAAAAAGGTATATACCTCAAATAGCACCTGTTTTTAAAGAAGAAAAGATCATTCCAGTATCATATGTTCCTGAAGAGGATAAATTTAGTATTGAATTAGAAAAAGACTCTATTTCTAAAGTATTCAAGAGAATTACAGATGTAACAGGTAAAAATTTGGTATACGCTTCAGGTTTAGAAAATAAAAAGTTATCAGGATATATAAAAAATAAATCTCTTAAAAGCGCACTTGATAAATTGGCATTTTCTAATGATTTAGAAGTTGTAAAAACTAATGATGATTATTATTTGTTTCAGGGCTTAGATATTGAAAGCGATAAATACAAGCCTACGAATAATGTAAAAGAGCGTCGAAAACCAAGGAGATATCGTAATTCTAATTTTTATTATCAGGTAAAAGATACCTTGAGAAGAATTATTGAAGTTGATTTTGAAAATGTTGATATCGCATCGGTTATTAAGGATATCGGACATGATTTAAAAATAGATATTTTTACAAGTACACCCATACAAAATATAGGGAAAGCCTCTATAAAAAGTGACAATATTACTTATGATTGGTTGCTTTTTAAAGTGTTAGAGGACACCAACTTTACATTTAAAAAAGAAGGTAATTTATATATTTTCGGTACTAACGATAAAGTTTCGCTGAATACATTTGAAATCATACCTTTAATGTATAGATCAATAGAAGCAATGAGTACTTTAACTAGTTCGAGAAATACCAATTTTTCCAATGCAATTAATTCAATTACACAAGGAAGTATAGGAAATCAGGGATTTCAAAACGCTGGTTTTAATAATGGAAATTTTCAAAATGATAATGGTTTCACACAAAGTCAATCATTTGGAAGAAATACGAGTAGAAATAGTTTTGACAATTCAAGTAGAAGGAACCTTCAGCAAAGAAGAAACTCTACTCAATCGACTACTGTTGGAGGGCAAGTTAACGCGATGTTTCCAGAGTACGTAAGTCAAGGGCTGGATATAAAAATAGATCGAGAAAGAAATAGTTTTGTAGTTTCAGGAGATCCACAGAAAATTAACAGGTTGAAAAAGTTTATTAAAGAAATTGATAAGCCTATTCCGGTTATTTTAATTGAGGTAATGATTTTAGAGGTAAGTAAATCTGCAACCATAAATTCGGGTATTGAATTAGGAATAGGAGATAAGCCTTCAACAGATCAAGGTAAAATTTTTCCTTCAGGAGATTTAACGCTAGGGGCAACCACTATTAATAAAATAATAGGTGGATTTAACGGATTTGGTTCCTTAAATGTAGGTAAAGTAGTTCCAAATTTTTACGCGCGAATACAAGCAATGGAATCAAATGGTAATATAAAAATTAGATCTACCCCTAAATTAGCTACATTAAATGGTCATGAAGCGATTTTATCTAACGGAGAACGCTCGTATTATGCCATTACAAGAAGAGATATTATTGGTGCTCAAAATCCTCAAACAACAGAAATTAAAAATTACGTGCCGATCGATGCTGATTTGTCTATTGCAATAAAGCCAATGGTGGCAGGAAATGATCAAATTACCATGAGTATCAATGTTGTTCAATCTAGCTTTAATGGTAAAAGGGTAGAAGAAGATGCGCCACCTGGAATGAATTCAAGAGAGTTTAATTCGATTATTCGAGTTAAAAATAATGATGTAGTGATTTTGGGTGGATTGGAAGAAAAATTAAAAAACGATTCAGGATCAGGTGTTCCCTTCTTATCAAGAATTCCTATAATAAAGTGGTTTTTTAGTAAAAAAACTAGAACTGATTCAAAAACAAAATTATCAGTATTAATTAAGCCGACAATTATCAAATAATGCTAAAAGATAGTCTGCTATATAGAAATACTTATTGTGCTATTGAATATGGTATTGATGCACTTGGTAAGGAACAATTTACAGCGCTAACCTTACTTAAAAAAAAGGGAGAACTTTATATTAAGAATAAAACGATAACCAAGTCTGTTGAAGATCTTATTAACTTTTTAAAACAGGAAAAACAACAGCATACAATATTGATTATAAATAATCAACAAGTATTATTCAAAGTTATAGAAAAGAATGCAAAAAATCCTGTTGTAGCTGCTTTTCCAACCATCAATAAAAAAGAGTTTATTACTGAAGTAAAGCATAGTAATGAAAAATCTTTTATAGGAATCGTTAGGAAACGTTATGCAGAAAATATATGGACGCTTTTTAATGAAGCAGGAATTATTATTTTAGATACCGTTATAGGCAACCTGCCAGTTTTTGCCTTGTTAGATGTTTTACCAGGTACTGAACATATACAAACAACACATTCTCAAATATCCATTATAAACCAACAAGTAACTTCAATTACCAATAATGTTTTTTCAGAAGAATCATATCAAATAAACGGACTAGAACTTAAAAACTATGAAATATTAAGTTTAGGAGCAATGGTTAGTTTCTATGTCAATGAACAAATTCAATATTCAACAAAGGAGCTAGAAACATTTAAACAGCAAACAATTTTTGCAAAAGGATTAAAAGCAGGACTAGCTTTAATGTTTTTAATACTGTTGGTAAACTTCATGTTCTTTTCTAACTACTACCGTCAGATAGAAAAATTACAAGCAGAAATAAATATTTATAGTGAAACGAAAGAAGCTTTAAAAAAAATAGCTTCGGAAGTAGATAAAAAAAAGAAACTTTTACAACAAATTCAAAATTCAGGAACAAGTAGCTTATCGAAATATACAGATCAGCTTATTCAGGAAATACCCCATTCTATTTTATTAGAGGAAGTAAACTATCAGCCTTTTATAACGACGATAAAAGAAAATAAGTTGATAAAAAATGAGCAAAATATGCTGCAAGTTTCGGGTGTATTTAAAAATAACAGGGAGTTAAGTAATTGGATTGATATTGTAGAGCAAAAATCATGGGTGCAAAAAGTAGATGGTCTCTCGATTGAAAGTGATGCACGAAAAAAAATAGCCAAGTTTTTCTTTAAAATAAAAATTAAATAAATGGATTATAAGAAGAAAAATTGGGCATTGTTAGTCGCTTTTATAATAGCGATGGTAGGTATTTATTTTTTTACAATTTCAAAAACTATTGAAAGTAAAAAAAGGTTAAGTAAACTCCAGCAAGAGAAACACGAAATACAAACGATTTCTAATAGAGTACTTAATTTAAAAAAACAGGCAATTTATATAGACTCTATTTTATCAAAGGAAAATATATCCATAACGAATTCTTTCCAACAAATACTTCTCAAAAAAATCAATACTTTTAAAACAACAAATGCTATTGATATTGTTGGAGTAGAGCATTCTATTAAGGTAAAAGATAATGGAATAAAAGTAAGGTTGTATCCCTTAACGGTAAAAGGAAACTTTAATGATTTACTCGCTTTTTTAAATTACATGGAGCGACAGGGATTAGCAGAAATTAAAAACTATACATTTCTAAAAAAGAAAAATTACAGCACTCGTAAAGCGCATGTAGTATTAAAATTATATCTCAAAAAAATTGAAGAAGAGGTTTAGTTTAAAAATTTAAGTCAAAGCCAATTATAATATCAAAGAGCATGCAGTTTGGTACTAACTTAAAAAGTTAAAACCGTATGCAATTACTTGCCCCAAACATCAACATACATCAAATTATAAATTCAGATGAAATTAATATTAAAAATCACATTTTTAGCTTTCTTAGGAATGGGTATGAAAGCAAAAGCTCAAGGTGAATATTTTGTTATACAACCAACAAAAAAATAACAATAGTCCATGGTATGGTTTAGGGAGAAGTAATGTAACCATGCCAAATGCAAATTATGCGGCTGTTCAACTAGCAGGTTATTATGGATTGTTATTTAAAACGGCAGCAGGAGAATTTGTTTTACATCAAAATGGAAATGTAGGGGTTGGAACAACAGCGCCCAACGCAACTTTACAAATAGGAGATAGTAAACACACCGGAGGACCAGAAAAAGAAATAGAACAAAAAAGACTATCTATTGCTCCTGTTACACACAGTGGTTCCGATTGGTTTTTTACAACAAGAGATAATAGACCCTATGCAAATTTAGATATTGGCTATGGAAGTAATAAAACACTTACGCTCAGACATGATGGAAATATAGGAATTGGAAATAGAAGTCCAGAAGCTAAATTAGATATTTTAACAAGACCAAGTAGTTACGAATCATTCATTAAACTACAGACAAAAGATGCTCCTGATGATTTTTTTATGATAAATAACGCTACAGGTACAAATGGTCAATTTATACCCAATCTTATTGGTAGACATACATCTGATAATAGAGCGGCATTGTATTTGAGTGGATGGATAAAAGAAGGTAATGATCAAGGGGATAAGCCTATAATGACTTTTGATTCAAGAATTGAAGGAAAACCCGCTTTAAATAGACCTTTATTTGGTTGGGATTCTCATGGACAAAGGAGAATGACATTACTGGCAAATGGAAATTTAGGTATAGGCACTGCAAATACCAAGGGATTTAAGCTAGGAGTTAAAGGTAAAATAGTGGCAGAGGAGGTGAAAGTCGCAACTTTTTCAAACTGGTCCGACTTCGTTTTTTATGAAAATTATAACCTTCCAACTCTTACCGAAGTAGAAAACCATATTAAAGAAAAAGGGCATTTAAAAGATATCCCAAGTGCAGAAGAAGTAGCTAAAGACGGATTTTATTTAGGCGCAATGGATGCGAAATTATTACAAAAGATTGAAGAATTGACTTTGTATACGATTGGGCAACAAAAAGAAATTGAGCAATTGAAAAAAGAAAATATTGAAATAAAACAGCTAAATCAAAAACTTTTAGAAGTTTATAAGAGATTAGAAAAGTTAGAAAACCAATAGCGTTTAAACTTTATCCTTAGAAAATGAAAAACCTCATAGAATCTAAATTCGATGAGGTTTTTTATATCATGTCACTACTCACCAAGCAGTGATCTTTAATCTTACAAAGAATTATAAGTGAATTACCTCGTCATAAGCATCGGCCACAGCTTCCATAACCGCTTCACTCATCGTTGGGTGAGGGTGGATGGCCTTTAATACTTCATGACCCGTTGTTTCAAGTTTACGAGCAACCACTGCTTCCGCAATCATATCAGTAACACCAGCACCAATCATATGACAACCTAACCATTCACCATATTTAGCGTCGAAAATTACCTTTACAAAGCCATCATAAGCACCTGCCGCTTTCGCTTTACCAGAAGCAGAGAATGGAAATTTACCAACTTTAATATCATATCCTTGCTCTTTTGCTTTGTCTTCCGTTAAACCAACAGAAGCAATTTCAGGTGTTGCATAAGTACATCCAGGAATGTTTCCATAGTCAATAGTTTCTGTGTGTAAACCTGCAATTTTCTCAACGCAAGTAATACCTTCAGCAGAAGCAACGTGCGCTAATGCAGGACCAGGAGTAACATCACCAATAGCATAATATCCAGGAATGTTTGTTTGGTAGAAATCATTTACTAAAATCTTATCCTTATCAGTAATAATTCCAACATCTTCTAAACCTACATTTTCAATATTTGTTTTAATACCTACAGCCGATAAAACAATATCAGCTTCTAATACTTGCTCTCCTTTTTTCGTTTTAACAGTAGCCTTTACGCCATTGCCAGAAGTATCAATAGACTCTACGGAAGAGTTTGTCATTACTTTAATTCCAGCTTTTTTGAAAGAACGTTCCATTTGTTTAGATACATCTTTATCTTCAATAGGAACAATAGTTGGCATAAATTCAACTAGCGTTACTTGTGTTCCCATAGAATTGTAAAAATGAGCAAACTCAACACCAATAGCACCTGACCCAACAACAATCATCGACTTTGGTTGTTCAGGTAAGGTCATTGCTTCACGGTAACCAATTACTTTTTTACCATCTTGAGGTAAGTTTGGCAATTCACGAGAACGTGCACCTGTGGCAATTACAATATGATCAGCTGAATATTCGGTAACTTTACCATCTTCAGTAGCAGTAACATCAACTTTTTTACCTGGTTTTAGTTTTGCAACACCACTAATTACATCAATTTTATTTTTTTTCATTAAGAATTTAACCCCATTACTCATTCCATCAGCAACATTACGACTACGTTTTACCACCGCATCAAAATCCTTGTCAATAGCCTCAGCTTTTAAGCCGTAGTCATCAACATGCTTTAAATAATCATATACTTGTGCAGATTTTAATAAAGCTTTGGTAGGAATACATCCCCAGTTTAGGCAGATACCACCTAATTTTTCTCTTTCAACTATGGCCGTTTTAAATCCTAATTGTGATGCTCTAATGGCAGTTACGTAACCTCCAGGACCACTTCCAATTACTAGTACGTCGTATTTCATGTTTTAGTTGTTTACTTAATTTTATGGAAAGCATAGATTTTCTAACCGCTGCTTTACTTTTGATTCATCAATTTAATTTATTTCTGAGTCCAAGTTGATCTTTTCTTGACATTTCTATTATTTGCTATGCATGCATTATCTATATAATTCACGAACAATAAAGAAACATCGTAATTCATTAGTAAAACGAAAATTTTAAATGAACTTACTACATTCTATCAGGAACCTTAATTCCTAATAATTTGAATGCCAAATTTATGGTTTGTCCAACTTTATCGGATAGCTGAACTCTAAATATTTTTTTATCCTGATTTTCTTCTCCTAAAATTGATACATTTTGATATAGTGAATTGAATCCTTTTACCAAATCATAAGTATAGTTAGCAATCAAAGCAGGAGAGTACTGTTTTGCTGCTTGCCTAATAGTATCGGGGAAAAATTCAAGATGTTTAATTAATTCTTTTTCCTTTTCGTGTAATTTAATACCCACAATTTCTTTACTGTAATCAAACTCAGCTTTTCTCAAAATAGACTGAATTCTAGCATAGGTATATTGCACAAAAGGACCTGTGTTTCCTTGAAAATCAACAGAAGCTTTAGGGTCAAATAAAATTCTTTTTTTAGGGTCTACCTTTAAAATAAAATATTTTAGAGCCCCTAAGCCAATAGTTCTGTATAAAGATTCTTTTTCTTCTACAGAGTAGCCTTCTAGCTTACCAAGTTCTTGAGAAATTTCTTTAGCAGTATCGGCCATCTCATTCATTAAATCATCGGCATCTACTACGGTTCCTTCTCTTGATTTCATTTTTCCAGAAGGTAAATCAACCATTCCATAACTTAAATGATATAGTTGGTCAGACCAAGTATAACCTAATTTTTTAAGTATTAAAAATAATACTTTGAAGTGATAATCTTGTTCATTTCCAACGGTATATACCATACCATTTAAATCCGTAAAGTCTTTTGATCTTTGAATGGCAGTTCCAATATCTTGCGTCATATAAACGGCGGTACCATCAGAACGAAGTACTAGCTTTTCATCAAGTCCATCCGCTGTTAAGTCACACCAAACAGAACCATCTTCTTTTTTAAAGAAAACGTTCTCTTTAAGACCTTTCTCAATAACGTCTTTACCTAACAGATAAGTATTACTTTCGTAGTAAAGTTTATCAAAATCTACACCAATATTCTTGTAAGTAACATCGAAACCATTGTATACCCATCCATTCATCATTTCCCAAAGAGAAACCACTTCTTGGTCACCAGCTTCCCATTTTCTTAACATTTCTTGTGCTTCTAAAAATAGTGGAGCTTGTTTTTTAGCATCGTCTTCGGAAGTTCCTTTATCAACAAGTATAGTAACCTCTTTTTTATACTCTTGATCAAACTTTACGTAGTAATTACCAACAAGTTTATCTCCTTTTAAACCAGTTGACTCAGGTGTTTCGCCATTACCAAACGCTTTCCAGGCTAACATAGACTTACAAATATGGATACCCCGATCGTTGATAATTTGGGTTTTATATACCGTATGCCCAGCTGCTTTTAAAATTTCCGAAACAGCATACCCAAGTAGTACGTTTCTTACATGTCCTAAATGCAAAGGCTTATTGGTATTTGGAGAAGAGTATTCTACCATGCGGGCATCTAAACTATTGGCTTTTGCATATCCATAAGTTTTGTTTTTAGCAATGGTATTAAAAAAATTAATGTAAAAGCTATCGGCAATTACCAGGTTAAGAAACCCCTTTACCACGTTATAACTGGTAACCTCTTCAACATGTTCAACCAAATACGTTCCTATTTCTTCACCTATTTGAACCGGATTTCCTTTTTTATATCGCAATAGTGGAAAAATAACCACTGTAATATCACCTTCAAAATCTTTTCGAGTTGTTTGAAACTCTACCGAGGGGATTGCTACCTCATACAAGGCTAAAAAAACCTCTTTTACTTTAGTTGCTAATACGTTTTGAATATTCATTAACTATCATAAATTGAAGTGCAAAATTACGTAAATTATTTGGATGATATTTAAACTGATTCTAACATTTTTATAGGTACTTTTGTAGTCTAAAAGACAGGCATACTCAAACATAAAGGAAAAGAGGTAGATTGTAGGTTTTTTATGGGTAAAACGGTATTTGATGATTGATAAGGATCTAGAAAATTTAACACAATTAGCAAAAGAAGCTAAGCAAGAAAATATAAAGTATTTTAAAAGGTTAAAAAAAAGAACGCCTAAACGCTTGGATTTGGTGATGCAAGAAATTCACAATGATGAGTTTGAACGAACAGATTGCTTAACATGCGCTAATTGTTGCAAAACAACCAGTCCTATGTTTACCTATAAAGATATTGAGCGAATTGCGAAGCATTTAAAAATGAAAGTAGCGGACTTTACAGCACAATATTTAAAAATTGATGAAGACGATTTTCATGTTTTGAAAACAGCGCCATGCCCTTTTTTAGACGAAAATGATAACAGTTGTTTTATTTATGATGTGCGTCCAAAAGCATGTTCTGAATACCCACATACGAATAGAAAAAAGTTTATTCAATTAGCCAATATCACTGTTAAAAATACGGAGGTTTGTCCAGCGACTTATCGAATGATAGAGGAATTGAAAAAGCGCTTGCCACAATAGTAATTTTTTTAAATGCACTTACTAAGTTAAACTAAAAATGATTTTTAAAATCATTTCCCATTTGGTGTACTAACTTTCACCTTTACAAAAGCATTGTTACCTTTTTAAAAATTGAAGAAACTATCTACTTTAGATGCATCATTTTTTTACATAAATTATAATCAAATGTTCATTAAAAGTAGTTTTAGAGATTCTTTTGTTTATAAACTTTGTGCTTTTGTTACAATATTTTTCGGTTTTAAACGATATAACCTATTAATATTAAATTGATTATTAAGAGAGAAGTTTTATTTTAAGATTTCATTTTGGTATAGTTTATGTAAATTTGTCGGTGATTAAAGATTAATTTAGAATGATAAAGTTAGATAGTGTATTTCTGAAAGCTATTATTTTAGGTTTATTGGTAAGTAACGTTGCCTTTGCACAAAAAATAAATCAGCTTGATGAAAATGGAAAAAGAACGGGCGTATGGAAAAAGAAGTATAAAAATGGTAATATTCGATATAAAGGACAATTTGAAAATGGAAAAGAGGTAGGTGTTTTTAAATTTTATTCTATAAGATCAAAATCACAACCTACTATCGTTAAAGATTTTTCTGGAGCAGATGGTTTGGCAAATGTTAAATTTTACACACGTCATGGAAAACTGAAATCTGAAGGGAAAATGTTAGGTAAGAAAAGAGAAGGGAAGTGGCTTTATTATTTTTTAGATGGCCATGTGATGTCCGAAGAAAATTTTACTGACAATGAATACAATGGTGTTGTAAAAAATTATTACCCCAACGGAAGGCTAACGGAAGAAACCTATTATCAGCACGGATTGAAACATGGTACTTCTAAAATATATACAGAATCTGGAACACTTTTAGAGGCGTTGATTTATGATAATGGCAAACTTAATGGAGAAGCGAAATATTTTGATGTAAAAGGAGCTCTCAAGGAAAAAGGGATGTATAAAGATGGAAAGCGTGTTGGTAAATGGGAATTTTACATTGATGGTCAATTGGCAAAAAAGAAAAAAGAAAAACTATCAGAGTTTAAAAATTAAAAAAAGCCCCATTTATAGGGGCTTTTTTTATGATTTTGTAATAAATGAAAATAAAATATTAATTTATAGTAGTGAACTATCAATATTTTTTATTTTCTTTGGAATGTTTAGGTGACCTAATACAAAAAAATGTGTCATATAAACAGCAACGATTATTATAATAGTTGTTTTCCCAAATTTCCCTTTAAAAACATCTAAGGTTCTTTTTAGATCTTATGATGTTTTTTTCTTTATGGAGCACTTTCCGTGATGCACTTTATAATATCAGTCATATTGTTTTAAAACAATGCTTTACTCTTTTTTTAAAAATCACTTTACAGTACAAGTTGGGGCTATTGCTTTTATTTTTTGAAGTTTAAAGTGACCTAACCCAAAAAAATGTGTCAAATAAATAGCAACCATAAATAGTAGTTGTTATTATTAGTTTCCCTTAAAAAACATCTTAGATTCTTTTTAGATCTTATGATGTTTTTTTGTTTATGGAGCACTTTCCGTGATGCACTTTATAATATCAGTCATATTGTTTTAAAACAATGCTTTACTCTTTTTTTTAAAAATCACTTTACAGTACAAGTTGGGGCTATTGCTTTTATTTTTTGAAGTTTAAAGTGACCTAACCCAAAAAAATGTGTCAAATGAATAGCAACCATAAATAGTAGTTGTTATTATTAGTTTCCCTTCAAAAACATCTTAGATTCTGTTTAGGTCTTATGATGTTTTTTTGTTTATGGAGCACTTTCCGTGATATACTTCATAATATCAGTCATATTGTTTTAAAACTAAGCTTTACTCTTTTTTTAAAAATCACTTTACAGTATAAGTTGTTGCTATTGCTTTTATTTTTTGAAGTTTAAAGTGACCTAACCCAAAAAAATGTGTCAAATAAATAGCAACCATAAATAGTAGTTGTTATTATTAGTTTCCCTTAAAAAACATCTTAGATTCTTTTTAGATCTTATGATGTTTTTTTGTTTATGGAGCACTTTCCGTGATATACTTCATAATATCAGTCATATTGTTTTAAAACTAAGCTTTACTCTTTTTTTAAAATCACTTTACAGTATAAGTTGTGGCTATTGCTTTTATTTTTTGAAGTTAAAGTGACTTAACCCAAAAAAATGTGTCAAATAAATAGCAACCATAAATAATAGTTGTTTTCCCAAATTTCCCTTCAAAAACATCTTAGATTCTTTTTAGATCTTATGATGTTTTTTTTATGAAATACTTTAAAATATATTGTTTTCCTTCTTCTTAATTATACTCTAAATGATATTTCTCAGAATACGATAATTGGTACTATTTTATTTTCTAAGGCTATGGTTTTATGTAGTAGCTAGCAACGTTTTTTAGGATATTGTTTTTTTTTTATATTTTTTTGTGACCTACAAGAAAATTATGTGTCTTATCTGTAACAAGCATATATAATAATATGTTGTTTTCGCGAATAACCTTAATCCCTTAAAAGAAACACCTAAAGTTCCCTTCCATAAGTTCCAAAGGTGTTTTTTTATTTTAAAGTGTTTTTAGAATTAAATAAATAAAGAGAACTAAAATAGTTTTACATTTTTTATTTTTTTTGGTGACTTACTTAAAATTATGGTGTCAAAAAAATAACGGCTATAAAATATAGTTGTTTTCTCATAAAAACTTTTGTCCTTTAAAGCGAACACCCCGAGTACTCTATTAAGAATTCAGGGTGTTTTTTTATTCATATAAAGAGAGTATTTTATTAAGTGGTTTATGGGGTTGTATTACACTGGTTTAAATAGGTGGGTGGCGATTTTTTCACCTAGTTAATTTGGATAATAAATTTATTTTTTATATGTTTACAATCCTTGTATAAATTATTTATTCCCCAAAAAATGTTTTAGATTCATATATGAACTAAGGCATTTTTTTTGCATAAAAAAAAGATGCTAAATTACTATGTATTGAAAATGGAGTACCGTTGTTTTTAACGATTTCCAATTGTTAAGTAACATTAGTTGTTAAATAAATGGAGGTTTAAATTTAACGTGAAACCATAAACTTGAGTACAAAAAGAAGAAGTTATATTTATAAAATAATCATTATTTTATAAAAAACCACCTTATTAAAACATATAAAGTGGTTGTAACGTTGTTAAAAGTTCGTTTTCATTAGTGCAAAAAAGAACCTTTATAAAAATGTAATTTTTATCATCACGTTTGTTGCCTGTAAATTTAACTTGATTTTGTAAAGGCTACTTTTATTCCGAAGAGAATTAACGCTGCTCCAACAAACATTTCAATCTTTTTTTGATATCGTTGAAACTTATTTAAAATTACTGGATGCGAAAAGAAGTAAGCAACACTCGAGAACCAAATAAAATGTACAATAGAAATAATTGCCCCGTAAATAACTTGAATAAGTAAAGGGGTATCAACATTTACTATTTGCGTAAAAATACTTAAGAAAAAAATGGTTGCTTTAGGGTTTAAAGCATTGGTAATAAAACCATTTTTAAATGAATTGAACTTGCTTAACTCCTTGTTTTTTTGTTTGTTAATAGCTTCTTTATTGAAATTTGATTTAGAAATAATTGTTTTAAATCCAATAAATATCAAATAAGCTGCTCCAATGTACTTGATAATGGAAAAAAGAAAAATAGATTTCGATATTATAATAGCCAATCCAGCAATTGAATAGGCTACATGGAGCCATATAGCAAGACTTACTCCAATTGCAGAGTAGATTCCTGATGTTCTATTATACACAATGCTATTTCTTGTTACCATAAAAAAGTCAGGACCTGGACTAATGGCCATAAAAATAGAGATACTTATGATTGCTATAAATTCCGTAGATCCCGTAAAGATTGATAATTCCATAATTTGCTATTTTTTATGTTTTATTAATTATTGGGTTTGGCGTTTGGGTAGCTGTGGAAGGAGCTGCCAAAGATACTAAATAAAAAATGTAATGAACGTGGTTAAAATTACTTTTAATAACGCTCTATTTTGGGTAGAAGAATACACTTTTTTATAAGTGTTTTAAGATGAAAAAAAGTTGTACCTATAAGGCGATAATAATAAGTTCTGGTATGAAATAAATAGCGAGTATTTACTTTGTTATATGCAACTAAAAAGTTTGTAAAAACACGCTAACGTAAGCTTATGACACATGCTATCAAAATAAGTTTTTAAAACAATAATTTACAATTACGAATACGTGTTGTTATAATTATACCAAATAGGTGTAATTGATTAAAAGTTAGTTTAAAAGTACGCAGGAGTGTTTTAGGTAAATAGCTTCATATTAGCCTCTAGCAATTCTACTTGAGATTCGATTACTCTTTTTAGTAAATTTTTTACTAATAGACTTTCCTGTTGTTTTCGCATCTTTATTGAGGTCGTTTGTACAAGTTGATTTGTTATTTCAAATGATTTGCACATAGCACTGGTAACACTGTTATCGCCTTCAATACTCAAAAGATCTTCAATAGCTCTTTTGGCAAATTTGTTTAGTTCTATAACTTCTTTTGGAGACACTTTGGCATCAGCATAAATATCACTAATTATTTTTTCTAACTTTTGATCCATTTTTTATGTTCTATAGCGTTAGCACAAAATTAAATTGGAAAGGATTACTTAAAAACATAATTTTCTTTAATCATCGTAAATGAATGATCAAACGTGCATATTTTATTTTTAATTGATTTTATATAAATGATGGAATTGTAAAATAATTTACGCGTTATTTTTGTGTGCTTAATGCTTGTTTAAAAATACACCAGATTAGGTTTTAATAATTTTAGGTAATGAGTAGATTATGTTGGTCTAAATCTTTTTAAAAAAGCCATAATGATTGAAAAAATAAAATTTCGCTACGTGTAGTAAATATGCATGATACTACTTAGTAGTCGTTTTAACCTATTATTTTTTCTTATATACTTTTGTGTCGTTTTTTATTTAAACTTCCTTTAACTAATTGTCATTACGCTTAAGCTAAATGTCAATCAGCGGAGGGTGTTTAAAGCGTTAAATAATGAATGTCTAAAAGCATCACCTGGACCGTTATGAAGTCCTCCTAAACCTGATTTTTTAGCAAATCTTTCGGCTTTCCCTTTATTATCACTTTTTTGAAGCTGGTACATTTTATATAAATGCTTTGAAGCAACAGATTTTTCTGTTTTCTTCATTCCAACTCCATCCATTTTTTTATCAAGCTCTTTCGCAACATATGCAGTTGCATTTCTTTCCCTTCAACTTCAGTACCAAGACCTAATTTATTCTCTTGAAAAGCATAAGTAGAATTATAAACATAAGTAGTCGCTAATGGATCAATTGCAACAAACCTCCCAATCGAAGCATCATAATGCCTGTATTTATATTCAGATATATTCTTTCACAATATTGATACCATCCACATCACTAAAAAATATAAAAATAAATTATACGATAGATGATAAAAAATAGAATATACAAGTCCAAATTTCACTCTTACAAAAGTAAAAAATGAAGCATTAATTAAATGCATTCCAAATATAGTTACTGAACTATAATTTCTTGTTTGGTTTGTAAAGAAAACATGCCATAGTGCAAATAGTACTATACTTAAAGCAATCAATAATCCAATATATTTCTTAAAAAAATATTTTATTTTAGGTGTAAAAGTTTGCTTAAGTGTTTTTTTGAATAAAAAATAGATACAGTAAGTCAGAAAAAAAAGTAAAGAATAATATAGTAAATTACTGTAAATACTACCTGTAAAGGAAGCCTTTAAAAGATCTTGATTTAAAAATATAATATCAATTAAAAGTAATGAGAAAGAAAATAATATAAAGTCATAATTAAATTTCGTTATAAATAATCGATACTTTAACTCTTCTTTTATGGCTCCCAATAAATAAACCAATAAAACTACTACAATATTTTCCTTATTAATTGGCTCTTTAACCTTTGTGTCAATAATATAACTTTTTTCCAGAGGAAAACATTTATTTAAAAGGTATCCGATAAAAAAAACAATTATTATATTTAAAATAAATATAAAGAAGAGTTGATACTTATCGGTATCAACTCTTTTATCTTCATAAGAATAAATCTTTTTATATGAAACATTCATCTATTTAAACTGTATGTGTCTATGCTTTTCTCTTAAATAATTAGGGAAGTTATAAGGTAGATTTTGAGACTCTGGCACTTTCGCTTTTGTATATCTGTTTTTTACTTTATCTCCTAAAGTTTCGCCATTTCTAGGGTCTTCTACGGTCCCCGCAAATGGTATTATCCCAGTTACCTCATTTATTAAAGTTCTTAACCCGTAATTCGTAGCACCATCAATAGTTTTATCCCATTTGATTTTTTTAAACATTTTCTTTAATTCCCCGGTTTTTAAACCATAAAACTCCGCAATTTTTCCAAAAGTCTCTTCTAAGTTATTTGCATTAATCATATAATCATAATCCGACTTACTTAGAGGGATGTTCATCTTGATTTTAGCAAGTATCTTTTTTAACCTTGAATTAAAAGTACCCTTAAGCTTGGCATAATTCTCAATATTTCTTTGATTTTCAACTGCTTCTACAGCTAATTCAAAATATGTATCAATTGCTCCTATTATCTCATAAAGTTTATCGCCTTTTTTATATTCTTTTCCTTTTTCTTCCTGCCCTACAATAAAACCACCTCTATGATTTAAATATATATTAGGATCTCCATCATCTCTATAATCAGTAACTTTTCCCTTTTCATTTACAACAACTGATGCGTTATGTTCATAATCTGGAGTATAGGGAAGCTGTGAATACAATCCTGTTGGATCTCTAAAATAAATTGGATTATTATTAGAATAGTAATAGGGTGTTGTATTTCTATAATCATCAGCCAAAGCATCTATTCCGTTAAATCTACCTATTGCTGGTGCATATTGTCTCCAATCCATTTCTAATAGATTTAAATTTAAACTCTCCTCCAATTCTTGACCTACATACCCAAACTTCTGCGCGGTGCTGTTTCCAAGGGGTTTATAATTTCCGTTATATCCTTTGTGTTTAAGTCCAAAAGGATAGTAATTTACGCGTTTTTTTTCAGCGGTTGCCCTTTTTTCGCGCACACCTTACCACAACTTTTTTTAAAAAAGAACGTCCTACCTCATTAATCCCTGTAAATATATAAAATTAACAACTGCCACGCAGGTAAACCCCAGTTTTTTGTACGAATTAAAACCGAATTTAAAACAACAAAACCACAACATCTCTGCTGTGGCTTTATCTTTATTATTTTTAAATTTTAATTCTGTATTGCTTACTCATACTCGGCACGGACTACAAGTCCGCGCTAGCGGTGATATCTTTACTTTAATTTAAAATTTTCCAAAAACGCTTTTAATTAACCAAAAAAGCATACTCCTAAAAAACAACAAAACCACAACATCGCTGCTGTGGCTTTATCTTTATTATTTTTAAACTTTACTACTCGCCATTGCACCCGAACAGAGTGAATTGATGAACTCCGATTTTAAAAATAGAATTCTCGTGAATAAATGGCATTCATAGTACCGTTTTCTACTTAAATTTCCTTTAAATAATTGCCATTACGCTATCGCTAAATGTCAATTAGCAGGGAGATTACTAAAAATCTGTAGTTTCATCCTCTTTGATTTCCTCTCCTTTTTGAAGAAACAACCTCATTTCGTTTACAATAAATTCATTATTTACTTTCTCAACCATTAAGTTCATAAACTTTGAATCAGAAAAAAATAATGGTGATTCATTACTCTTTGAAAATAAATTATTCTTTGTTAAGTATTCAGATTTCTCAGCACTGATTTTCGTACTGCTATCATATATGAAAATAAATGTGTCCTTATATTTTATATAATCAGATAAAAAATCATCTTTGGATGGAAGTTTAGAATTCACTATCAAATTATAAGCATACGTACTATCATTATACTTTTTACTTTGACGTAAATGATAATATCGACCACTAAAATCTAATCTATTATTTTTTTCTACAATTTGTAATACTTTTTTTATTTCTAAACCTGAAAAATTATTTTCTGCAATATTTCTTACTTGACTTCTTGTTTTACATGAAAAACACATTAAAACAAACAAAAACGTGAAAATTATATTAAATCTTATATTCATTTTACTTTTACTTTTTTGATGGGACTGTCGTTACCTTTCCATTAGCACGATATTTTGTTCTATTAGAAGTTTTACCCCATACGTTAGATTTCTTTGCGCCAATTATATAATAAGGAATATCTACATTATTAATTTCTTTATTCATTTTTGCGATGTTTACATCATCCCCCGATGGATCAGGATCTCCAATACTACTTGATGATGGTGCACCAGGATGCCCAGGATGTGTATGAATTGAATAAATAGGTTTTCCCGTAAATGAACCGTCAGATGACGTAAAAGTAGATTTAATTTCCTGACTTGTACCCGAATTCATCTGTACGACTTCACCTGCTTGATTTCTATCGACACTATTATTGTCAAAAGGTCTTACTTCTAGATATTTATCGCCTTCATCATTTTTATAAACAACTGTAACTACTTCTTCATTAGTGCTCATTGAAATATCTACAACCAATTTCCCTCCATCACTAACATTACTTGTTTGGAAACCATTTTTCTTTATATTTTGTCCATCTTTTAGAAGCCCTTTATCTACATTTGAAGAAATGGTTGAACCGCTATCCTTGTCTACTAATGTATCAGTTTTATCATTAGTAACCTCTTGTAGGGTTATATTTCCAGTCGCTTTATCATATGCATATATATCTTCAGGTTTCATTCCATCTGGATCAATAAATCTTAAAGGATTATTAAACGCGTAATTGTAAGGCGAGTGTCTTCTCATTTCTTCTGCTAATGGATCAAGGTTCATCCATCTACCTAAACTAGCATCATAATTTCTAGCTCCGAAGTCCATCCACTCTAAACCTAACTCTTCGTTAAGTTCCATTCCATTATACCCAAACTTCTGCGCAGTAGAGTTTCCAAGGGATGAGACGTTGTTGTTGTAACCTTTATGTTTAAGTCCAAAGGGATAGTAATTTACGCGTTTTTTTTCAGCGGTTGCCCTTTTTTCGCGCACACCTTACCACAACTTTTTTTAAAAAAGAACGTCCTACTACATTAATCCCTGTAAATATATAAAATTAACAACTGCCACGCAGGTAAACCCCAGTTTTTTACTGCAAAGACAGATAAAAAGCCTCTGTGGTTTACCTGCTTCCTTTGCCTCGGTATGTAACATAAAATGGGTTATAATACTGCCATTTCATCCGTGCCCCACCAAAGCCGTAGTTATAACCTATTCTATGTTAAATACTCCCTTCACCCGAACTTCCAACGCTTTGATTAAACATTATCAATAAGTAAATCATTTTAAAACTTGTCGATTTTCCTCGCATCAACAGCCTCTAAATCGTCAAGCTTTAAAACGTTCCGCTAATGGTTTAAAAAGAGGTTGGCGGTGCGTGGGTTTTCAACCATTAGTGGAATGGCTTGTTTTAGAGGTTATAAAGCCTTTAGCCAAGCTTAGTGCAACGAGAACTAAGGGCGAAGCCTAAGCGAGCGCCGAGGGTGACGGGGATGCAGATTGGTGAGGAACGAGCCATGCAGAACCGCCACAAAGTTTTTTAATATCCTTATAAAATCAATTATAAATTCTTTTTAAAAAACTTGTAGCCCGAGGCATCAGCGGCGAGCCCTAATGAAGCAACGGTTATTTTTTTATGGCGGTATTTTTGTATAAAATAATGATCTTAAAAAAATAAGAGTAGTTGCGAGTGAACGTAATAGAAGTGGTGGCAAAAAGATTTTTAAGACAACTGTAGTTTACGGAAGATTGACTTAATAAATGTTTTTAATAGGCGGGATGAAGTGAACACCTTATAACCGTATTTTATTAGAGTGGAACGGAGATAAAAAACATTAAATTCCGAGCCTTAGCGAGACACTTGGTTAATTAATTGGATGGGAGTTGTTAACGATTTCGTGTAGGCTTTCTAAATCGTCTTGTACATACCTTTCTGTGGAACTTATATAACGATGTCCTGCTAATACTTGTACCTGCCTTAAATTATAGTGTTTTAACCAATTGGTTATTACAGAGGCTCGTATTTGATGTATGTTCTTTACTTTGTGATTCGTCTTTTTTAGCTTTTTTATAATGCCTTGTATAGTGTTTCCTAATCGTGCATTATTCGGGATAAATACTCGGTTACTTTCGATGCTTTTTCTTGTAATGATTTCTTCTCTAATTTCTTTGATGTATTCTAAAAACTCTATGACTTGCCACGGTTTTAACTCTAAGGTTCTGCCATTACTTCTTGTACCGCTTTTTATGTATATCTTTCCTTTGTAAAGCTGTAAATCTTCTAATTCTAAGTGTATTAATTCGGTTGTGTTTAAGCCTTGATACACTAATAAACCAACGATTATTTTATTGCGTTTTGCTGTTAATCTATGATAAGGGTCTTTTATGTTTTCAGTCTCGTAACTATAATATAAATCCTCTAATTCGTCAGCTTCTAAAGTATTGTAATTAACAACTCTTTTTACGCCTTTTATAGTGAGGCTTTCTATTGGATTGTCCGTTCTGTAATGTTCTGATAGTAGGTAGTTAAAGTGTATTTTTAAGCTTCCTATTTTATGTTTTACCGTTTTCTTGGTATTCTTTTTTTGTTGTAAATACTTAATGTATTTTAAGAAGGTTTTATAGTCTATACTTTCTGGACTTGTATGGTTTCGTTTACTCCACTCGATAAATCGAGATTTGGCAGTAATATAGCTTTTTATAGTAGATCTGCTATACTTTTGTTTTTCTAAATAGTCTTTATAATCCCTCATTTTCAATAGTTTTTAAAAGGTGAGTGTACAATTGAGTAGATTCTAGACTACTGTGTCCTAAAAAGGTTTTTATACTTTCTAGCTTTACATTTTGTTGCAGTAAATGAGTAGCAATAGAGTGGCGTAAACTATGTGGGGTTATGTGTTTTTCTGTAATGGTTTTATTTTCACTTGCTTTTATAATGGCTTGTAAACGATTAGAGAAGCTTGTTCCTTGCATTCGCGTACCAAACTTATTTATAAATAAAGCTTCATGTACATGACTATCTTTAAACTGCGGACGAGCTTCGTAGATATAGTCTTCTAATATTTCTGCATTCTTTCGATTAATAGGAACAAAACGTTCTTTATAGTTTTTACCTTTTCTAACAAAAATGCGTTCTTTATCAAAATAAATATCGCTAGTATCTAAGTACACAGCCTCATTTCTTCGCAGTCCACAACTGTATAAAACTACTAACATGGCTTTATCCCGCATACGTATCTTCGCTGTATCATGACTATAACTTGTGGCTGTAAATAATTCTTTGATTTCAGATTGTGTAAGTATGTTTAGTTTTTCTTCCGTAGGCTCTTGTTCTGATTTTAGATGTATGTTAATGCCTTTGTGATTGTGGTTTTGTAAATATTCTTTAAACTTCTTTAAGGCTTGTTGATGTTTGTTTAAATAACTTTTACTTAATGCTCCGTTTCTTCTCTCGTTACCTCTTTCTTGTAGGTGTCTGTAATATTCCTTTACCGTTTTAGTAGTAATTTGATTGATGGTTTTAATTCGATTTTGCTCCAGATAATAAAAGAACTCTTGTAAATGATTGGGTAAATAATACACCGTGCTTTCTGCATAACCCAATATATCTAACCATTCTTTGTAATTGGCAACTAGTGTTCTATAGATTTCGTTTTCTAGTTTTAATTTTTTCATCGCTTGACCTTTTTTGGAGTTTTGCGGTTAACTCTTAATAAATGTTTTATTATAAGCACTTTAACTTAACCGTTTTGTAAGTGGATAAGTAGTGGTTAAGTGGGTAAGTTGATGCCTTGCAAACACTCTTTTAAAGCTTTGTTTATCTGCTCTTTAAGTGATGTGTATTCGTTTACATCTATAATCTCATAGTAATAGGTTTGTCCTTTCTTTCCTTTAACTTTTTTAATATAACCCTCTAGTAATAGTTGTTTGTGATAACGTTGTAATGTGGTTTGTTTTACTCTTAAATTCCTTCTGATTTCTGTATTAGTAAACTGTGTTTGCTCTTTTTCTTGTAAGTACTTTTTTAAGTTCTCTAAATGGTTTCTGCAAGCACCTGTAATAGTATCACTTTTTCTAAGTAGTACTTCTGTTATCAACTCATTAGCTTCTTCTATATCTTCGATGGTAGTTTCTATAAACTCTTCGCCTGTTTCTTTATCGTATTGCTTTTCTCGTTGGTGTTGTTTGTAAAAGGTAATGGCTTCTATAAATTGTAAATAATGTGAGTTTGTACGTCTTGGTTTAAAAACGGATTGTGGTAATTCCAAGTACATAGCAAAAGGATTAATCACACGTATTGGTTGTAATACTCGTTGTACATTTTTTAGAAGCTCCGAAGCTAAATATTCTTCTTCCTCGTTTACCTGTCCCGCCGATACGGCGCGTTGGTAATTCATAATACGTTTGTCTTGCTCTTCGCTTTCATCAATGTATAGTAAAAAACTACGATTGCTATTATCTTCGTAAATGCTTTCTTGCGTGGTACAACCTGCAACAGATACAGGACCTTCAACCGTTAAGTGTATAGTTTTGGTAGTTCCTTTGCTGTCTTTATGAACTACCGTTTTTGTAATTCGTTTTTTACTTTGTAATTCTCGAAGTGGATAGAGTACAGACTCTGCGCCGTCTAAATCTTCTATTAATATTAATTTGTGTTGTAATTCTGTACGATTGAAGTAATAAAAAGCATTGGCAGATAATACCGTTATCTCTACTTTGTCTTCTTCGGGTATTAGCTCTGCAACCTTACTTTGTAAGTGGGTTTTTCCTGCTCCCGAACTCCCTAAACTAATACAGTGTAACGGATTGTTAGTTTTTCTACTGGTAAAAATGAGATACATCAGCAAGCGGTTAATGTCTTCCCCTATAACACCACTTTTGCCGATGTACTCATTTGTCCTTGTTAGCAACTTTCCCTTTTTTAAAAAGTCGATAGCTTCTTTCTCTTCACTAGCGTTTAATTGTTTATAGACAGGCATTGCCTGTTCTTCTTCATTTTTAAGTAGTAAAAAACGGTAAGCCTCTAATTCTTTGGTAAGTTCTTGTAATGTTTTTCTAACAATACTTGTTCCTATTTCTAATCGTTCTGCTACTTTTCTAACAAACTTTTCTACCTGATTGTCATTATATAAGTCTATGTTATGACGTAATATTTTTTCTGATTTCAGCTTTTGTATAGATACGGTTACTCGTAAACTCTCTAGTTTATTGGTTTTTATACCTCCTAAAATGTGGATTTCTAAGTGTTTTGTGGTGTACTGGTAGTTGTTGGAGTTGGAAGTATCTAACGAAGTCATAGAAAATAATTTTATACAAAATGTCGATAATTCTATTTTTTGTATTGTTTACTCTGCAATATTAGATATTACTATTGATAAAAACAAGACAATACTATCTTTATTTGATTATATTTGCCTAAAACGTATAGTTTTATACGGTTTATAGTATAATAAGTAGACTATTCTATGACTTTAGGACAGAAAATTACCAAGATTAGAAAAGAGAAGAAGTTATCTCAAATTGATGTTGCCAAGTTCGTTGGTGTTTCTCGTGATGCAATTTCTAAGTATGAAAGGGATGATATAATTCCATCTGTTGAAAATGCTAAAAAAATAGCACAAGTATTAAATGTTTCTTTGGATTATTTGGTATCAGAAGATGGTAATTTAGAGGTAGTAGATGTTACTATGGTTAATCGCATGAAAGAAATACAAAGACTTAACAACGATGATAAAAGTACAATAGTTAAAATTATTGATGCCTTTATTAGAGATACTAAAACCAAAAAAGCCTACTCCTAAAAAACAACAAAACCACAACATTTCTGCTGTGGCTTTATCTTTAATTATTTTTAAACTTTACTACCCGCCATTGCAAATGGTTTTTATAGTACCGTTTTTTATTTAAATTTCCTTTAACTAATTGCCATTACGCTGACCACTAAATTTCAATTTGCGGGGCTTTAGGAGGAATATTTTTAATATTTTCAAAATGTTTTACATCTTTATAAATAACCTGTTGTAAATTACCTCTTTCGTAAAGTTCTGATAATACTAATTTAGTATTATAAAAATAGTTCCAAATTCCAACTTTTAAATCATCTCGAAAATAACCATCTATCTCCAATTTTCCATTATCATAATATTTCGCATCACCGTTAAGTTTATCATTAAGATAGTTTTCCTCACTTAAAACTAACCCTTTATCATAGGTTATTGCTTTCCCATTTTTAAAACCACCTTTTAAATTAAATTCTGCATATATTTCTCCATTATCTTTAAAGAAATATGATTTACCTTCGGTATTTCCCGCAGTCACCCAAGATACATCTTTCAACTTACCATTCTTGTGAGTGCTTTTTAAAACATCAATCTTATGCTCATCATTATCTTGATTAGGAGTACACGATTTTAATAAAAAGCATACAACTAAAAGACTAAAAAAAGTTTTATTTATTTTCATTTTTCTTGGTTTTCTCTTTTTCTTTATCTGAATGTTTCTTAAACAATGAACCTAACTCTTTAACGAAGTTCTCATAAGACACACTTTTTCCATTAACAAAGAACTTATGCTCTTCCTTAGTTTCTTCATCACTATTAAGTAACTCCGTTAAATCTAAAGTAAATTGGAATGCCTCACTAGTTCCTTTATTTTTGGCTGTATCCTTGTAACCACCACTTAAAAATTTATCTATGAGAGAATCAAATTTCTTACTTCTTTCCTCTACATGTAGAAAACTTTCATGGGCAATGGTTTCTAGAGCTTCATCGTCTTTTTCTCCTGGACCAATTAAAACTAAGAACGACAATCTACTAGTCATATTTTTAGATAGTGGCATCCTAGTGGATCTTCCAGTTTTAGAGACAGAGTAAGGAATAGTCATCCCTCCTTTATTTGTACCCCATTGACTTTTCTTAGATTGATACCAAATAGTATGTCTTGAATATTTGCCATCTTTCTCAACTTTAAAACCAAGAACATCCTGACCAGCACTTCCATATAACATCAAAAACCTTTGACCTTCTTTAGTTCCTAGAAACTTCTTAAATGCTACTTTATGGTTTTCATTAAGTCCTGAAATATCAATATATCTACCATCAGGGTCTTTGAATAAGATAGGGTTATTTGCTGTATAATTATATGGAGACAAATTATAGTATTTGTTAGCTAAAGGGTCAAGGTTCATCCATCTACCTAAAGCAGCATCATAATTTCTAGCACCGAAGTCGTACCATTGTATACCAAGCTCTTCATTAAGCTCTTTTCCATTATACCCAAACTTCTGCGCGGTGCTATTTCCAAGGGATGAGATGTTGTTATTATACCCTTTGTGTTTAAGTCCAAAGGGATAGTAATTTACGCGTTTTTTTTCAGCGGTTGCCCTTTTTTCGCGCACACCTTACCACAACTTTTTTTAAAAAAGAACGTCCTACTACATTAATCCCTGTAAATATATAAAATTAACAACTGCCACGCAGGTAAACCCCAGTTTTTTACTGCAAAGACAGATAAAAAGCCTCTGTGGTTTACCTGCTTCCTTTGCCTCGGTACGTAACATAAAATGGGTTATAATACTGCCATTTCATCCGTGCCCCACCAAAGCCGTAGTTATAACCTATTCTATGTTAAATACTCCCTTCACCCGAACTTCCAACGCTTTGATTAAACATTATCAATAAGTAAATCATTTTAAAACTTGTCGATTTTCCTCGCATCAACAGCCTCTAAATCGTCAAGCTTTAAAACGTTCCGCTAATGGTTTAAAAAGAGGTTGGCGGTGCGTGGGTTTTCAACCATTAGTGGAATGGCTTGTTTTAGAGGTTATAAAGCCTTTAGCCAAGCTTAGTGCAACGAGAACTAAGGGCGAAGCCTAAGCGAGCGCCGAGGGTGACGGGGATGCAGATTGGTGAGGAACGAGCCATGCAGAACCGCCACAAAGTTTTTTAATATCCTTATAAAATCAATTATAAATTCTTTTTAAAAAACTTGTAGCCCGAGGCATCAGCGGCGAGCCCTAATGAAGCAACGGTTATTTTTTTATGGCGGTATTTTTGTATAAAATAATGATCTTAAAAAAATAAGAGTAGTTGCGAGTGAACGTAATAGAAGTGGTGGCAAAAAGATTTTTAAGACAACTGTAGTTTACGGAAGATTGACTTAATAAATGTTTTTAATAGGCGGGATGAAGTGAACACCTTATAACCGTATTTTATTAGAGTGGAACGGAGATAAAAAACATTAAATTCCGAGCCTTAGCGAGACACTTGGTTAATTAATTGGATGGGAGTTGTTAACGATTTCGTGTAGGCTTTCTAAATCGTCTTGTACATACCTTTCTGTGGAACTTATATAACGATGTCCTGCTAATACTTGTACCTGCCTTAAATTATAGTGTTTTAACCAATTGGTTATTACAGAGGCTCGTATTTGATGTATGTTCTTTACTTTGTGATTCGTCTTTTTTAGCTTTTTTATAATGCCTTGTATAGTGTTTCCTAATCGTGCATTATTCGGGATAAATACTCGGTTACTTTCGATGCTTTTTCTTGTAATGATTTCTTCTCTAATTTCTTTGATGTATTCTAAAAACTCTATGACTTGCCACGGTTTTAACTCTAAGGTTCTGCCATTACTTCTTGTACCGCTTTTTATGTATATCTTTCCTTTGTAAAGCTGTAAATCTTCTAATTCTAAGTGTATTAATTCGGTTGTGTTTAAGCCTTGATACACTAATAAACCAACGATTATTTTATTGCGTTTTGCTGTTAATCTATGATAAGGGTCTTTTATGTTTTCAGTCTCGTAACTATAATATAAATCCTCTAATTCGTCAGCTTCTAAAGTATTGTAATTAACAACTCTTTTTACGCCTTTTATAGTGAGGCTTTCTATTGGATTGTCCGTTCTGTAATGTTCTGATAGTAGGTAGTTAAAGTGTATTTTTAAGCTTCCTATTTTATGTTTTACCGTTTTCTTGGTATTCTTTTTTTGTTGTAAATACTTAATGTATTTTAAGAAGGTTTTATAGTCTATACTTTCTGGACTTGTATGGTTTCGTTTACTCCACTCGATAAATCGAGATTTGGCAGTAATATAGCTTTTTATAGTAGATCTGCTATACTTTTGTTTTTCTAAATAGTCTTTATAATCCCTCATTTTCAATAGTTTTTAAAAGGTGAGTGTACAATTGAGTAGATTCTAGACTACTGTGTCCTAAAAAGGTTTTTATACTTTCTAGCTTTACATTTTGTTGCAGTAAATGAGTAGCAATAGAGTGGCGTAAACTATGTGGGGTTATGTGTTTTTCTGTAATGGTTTTATTTTCACTTGCTTTTATAATGGCTTGTAAACGATTAGAGAAGCTTGTTCCTTGCATTCGCGTACCAAACTTATTTATAAATAAAGCTTCATGTACATGACTATCTTTAAACTGCGGACGAGCTTCGTAGATATAGTCTTCTAATATTTCTGCATTCTTTCGATTAATAGGAACAAAACGTTCTTTATAGTTTTTACCTTTTCTAACAAAAATGCGTTCTTTATCAAAATAAATATCGCTAGTATCTAAGTACACAGCCTCATTTCTTCGCAGTCCACAACTGTATAAAACTACTAACATGGCTTTATCCCGCATACGTATCTTCGCTGTATCATGACTATAACTTGTGGCTGTAAATAATTCTTTGATTTCAGATTGTGTAAGTATGTTTAGTTTTTCTTCCGTAGGCTCTTGTTCTGATTTTAGATGTATGTTAATGCCTTTGTGATTGTGGTTTTGTAAATATTCTTTAAACTTCTTTAAGGCTTGTTGATGTTTGTTTAAATAACTTTTACTTAATGCTCCGTTTCTTCTCTCGTTACCTCTTTCTTGTAGGTGTCTGTAATATTCCTTTACCGTTTTAGTAGTAATTTGATTGATGGTTTTAATTCGATTTTGCTCCAGATAATAAAAGAACTCTTGTAAATGATTGGGTAAATAATACACCGTGCTTTCTGCATAACCCAATATATCTAACCATTCTTTGTAATTGGCAACTAGTGTTCTATAGATTTCGTTTTCTAGTTTTAATTTTTTCATCGCTTGACCTTTTTTGGAGTTTTGCGGTTAACTCTTAATAAATGTTTTATTATAAGCACTTTAACTTAACCGTTTTGTAAGTGGATAAGTAGTGGTTAAGTGGGTAAGTTGATGCCTTGCAAACACTCTTTTAAAGCTTTGTTTATCTGCTCTTTAAGTGATGTGTATTCGTTTACATCTATAATCTCATAGTAATAGGTTTGTCCTTTCTTTCCTTTAACTTTTTTAATATAACCCTCTAGTAATAGTTGTTTGTGATA
The DNA here is from genome assembly GCF_057162725.1 of Tenacibaculum profundi. Lineage (NCBI taxonomy): Bacteria > Pseudomonadati > Bacteroidota > Flavobacteriia > Flavobacteriales > Flavobacteriaceae > Tenacibaculum > Tenacibaculum profundi. The sequence goes on along the minus strand of NZ_CM169894.1, from coordinate 719,842 downwards.
ACGTTGTAATGTGGTTTGTTTTACTCTTAAATTCCTTCTGATTTCTGTATTAGTAAACTGTGTTTGCTCTTTTTCTTGTAAGTACTTTTTTAAGTTCTCTAAATGGTTTCTGCAAGCACCTGTAATAGTATCACTTTTTCTAAGTAGTACTTCTGTTATCAACTCATTAGCTTCTTCTATATCTTCGATGGTAGTTTCTATAAACTCTTCGCCTGTTTCTTTATCGTATTGCTTTTCTCGTTGGTGTTGTTTGTAAAAGGTAATGGCTTCTATAAATTGTAAATAATGTGAGTTTGTACGTCTTGGTTTAAAAACGGATTGTGGTAATTCCAAGTACATAGCAAAAGGATTAATCACACGTATTGGTTGTAATACTCGTTGTACATTTTTTAGAAGCTCCGAAGCTAAATATTCTTCTTCCTCGTTTACCTGTCCCGCCGATACGGCGCGTTGGTAATTCATAATACGTTTGTCTTGCTCTTCGCTTTCATCAATGTATAGTAAAAAACTACGATTGCTATTATCTTCGTAAATGCTTTCTTGCGTGGTACAACCTGCAACAGATACAGGACCTTCAACCGTTAAGTGTATAGTTTTGGTAGTTCCTTTGCTGTCTTTATGAACTACCGTTTTTGTAATTCGTTTTTTACTTTGTAATTCTCGAAGTGGATAGAGTACAGACTCTGCGCCGTCTAAATCTTCTATTAATATTAATTTGTGTTGTAATTCTGTACGATTGAAGTAATAAAAAGCATTGGCAGATAATACCGTTATCTCTACTTTGTCTTCTTCGGGTATTAGCTCTGCAACCTTACTTTGTAAGTGGGTTTTTCCTGCTCCCGAACTCCCTAAACTAATACAGTGTAACGGATTGTTAGTTTTTCTACTGGTAAAAATGAGATACATCAGCAAGCGGTTAATGTCTTCCCCTATAACACCACTTTTGCCGATGTACTCATTTGTCCTTGTTAGCAACTTTCCCTTTTTTAAAAAGTCGATAGCTTCTTTCTCTTCACTAGCGTTTAATTGTTTATAGACAGGCATTGCCTGTTCTTCTTCATTTTTAAGTAGTAAAAAACGGTAAGCCTCTAATTCTTTGGTAAGTTCTTGTAATGTTTTTCTAACAATACTTGTTCCTATTTCTAATCGTTCTGCTACTTTTCTAACAAACTTTTCTACCTGATTGTCATTATATAAGTCTATGTTATGACGTAATATTTTTTCTGATTTCAGCTTTTGTATAGATACGGTTACTCGTAAACTCTCTAGTTTATTGGTTTTTATACCTCCTAAAATGTGGATTTCTAAGTGTTTTGTGGTGTACTGGTAGTTGTTGGAGTTGGAAGTATCTAACGAAGTCATAGAAAATAATTTTATACAAAATGTCGATAATTCTATTTTTTGTATTGTTTACTCTGCAATATTAGATATTACTATTGATAAAAACAAGACAATACTATCTTTATTTGATTATATTTGCCTAAAACGTATAGTTTTATACGGTTTATAGTATAATAAGTAGACTATTCTATGACTTTAGGACAGAAAATTACCAAGATTAGAAAAGAGAAGAAGTTATCTCAAATTGATGTTGCCAAGTTCGTTGGTGTTTCTCGTGATGCAATTTCTAAGTATGAAAGGGATGATATAATTCCATCTGTTGAAAATGCTAAAAAAATAGCACAAGTATTAAATGTTTCTTTGGATTATTTGGTATCAGAAGATGGTAATTTAGAGGTAGTAGATGTTACTATGGTTAATCGCATGAAAGAAATACAAAGACTTAACAACGATGATAAAAGTACAATAGTTAAAATTATTGATGCCTTTATTAGAGATACTAAAACCAAAAAAGCCTACTCCTAAAAAACAACAAAACCACAACATTTCTGCTGTGGCTTTATCTTTAATTATTTTTAAACTTTACTACCCGCCATTGCAAATGGTTTTTATAGTACCGTTTTTTATTTAAATTTCCTTTAACTAATTGCCATTACGCTGACCACTAAATTTCAATTTGCGGGGCTTTAGGAGGAATATTTTTAATATTTTCAAAATGTTTTACATCTTTATAAATAACCTGTTGTAAATTACCTCTTTCGTAAAGTTCTGATAATACTAATTTAGTATTATAAAAATAGTTCCAAATTCCAACTTTTAAATCATCTCGAAAATAACCATCTATCTCCAATTTTCCATTATCATAATATTTCGCATCACCGTTAAGTTTATCATTAAGATAGTTTTCCTCACTTAAAACTAACCCTTTATCATAGGTTATTGCTTTCCCATTTTTAAAACCACCTTTTAAATTAAATTCTGCATATATTTCTCCATTATCTTTAAAGAAATATGATTTACCTTCGGTATTTCCCGCAGTCACCCAAGATACATCTTTCAACTTACCATTCTTGTGAGTGCTTTTTAAAACATCAATCTTATGCTCATCATTATCTTGATTAGGAGTACACGATTTTAATAAAAAGCATACAACTAAAAGACTAAAAAAAGTTTTATTTATTTTCATTTTTCTTGGTTTTCTCTTTTTCTTTATCTGAATGTTTCTTAAACAATGAACCTAACTCTTTAACGAAGTTCTCATAAGACACACTTTTTCCATTAACAAAGAACTTATGCTCTTCCTTAGTTTCTTCATCACTATTAAGTAACTCCGTTAAATCTAAAGTAAATTGGAATGCCTCACTAGTTCCTTTATTTTTGGCTGTATCCTTGTAACCACCACTTAAAAATTTATCTATGAGAGAATCAAATTTCTTACTTCTTTCCTCTACATGTAGAAAACTTTCATGGGCAATGGTTTCTAGAGCTTCATCGTCTTTTTCTCCTGGACCAATTAAAACTAAGAACGACAATCTACTAGTCATATTTTTAGATAGTGGCATCCTAGTGGATCTTCCAGTTTTAGAGACAGAGTAAGGAATAGTCATCCCTCCTTTATTTGTACCCCATTGACTTTTCTTAGATTGATACCAAATAGTATGTCTTGAATATTTGCCATCTTTCTCAACTTTAAAACCAAGAACATCCTGACCAGCACTTCCATATAACATCAAAAACCTTTGACCTTCTTTAGTTCCTAGAAACTTCTTAAATGCTACTTTATGGTTTTCATTAAGTCCTGAAATATCAATATATCTACCATCAGGGTCTTTGAATAAGATAGGGTTATTTGCTGTATAATTATATGGAGACAAATTATAGTATTTGTTAGCTAAAGGGTCAAGGTTCATCCATCTACCTAAAGCAGCATCATAATTTCTAGCACCGAAGTCGTACCATTGTATACCAAGCTCTTCATTAAGCTCTTTTCCATTATACCCAAACTTCTGCGCGGTGCTATTTCCAAGGGATGAGATGTTGTTATTATACCCTTTGTGTTTAAGTCCAAAGGGATAGTAATTACTTTCCTCAATAATCTCTATATCAGTAATATTACTGTTGTTTTGATTTTTATCAGTATAAGACAATCGGACGTTTCCTAAATGATCTTTGTATTGATACACATACTTAAAGCCAGTATTGTCTTTGGTTACATAACCTTCAGGGTGGTTAAAGAACTCTAAAGTATTGTTTTTATACACATAATTACCTGCGTAATCTGTGGTGGTATTTTCTACTTTTTTTCTAAGCTTTACACCACTGGCATCATACACATAATCAATGTGCTTGCCGTTAATAGTTACCCTTGTTGGTAAGTTTAAGTGATTGTAAGTAATATTAGATATCCCTTTGTTTAAATCTTTAATCATGTTACCATTGTCATCATAAACAAAATCATTTCCTGAATTACTACCTTCTTTAAAACCAAAAATTTTATTTCCTCCAGAAAGTTCTTCTACTTTAATAAGTTTATTTCCTGTATTATTTTCATTGTAGGTATATTTTAATCGGTCCATATTAGCAAAACTCTCTTTATTTTGCCAACCATTTCTATTAAGTGTTAAAATATTTCCGTTTTTATCATACGTAATTCCTGAAACATTGTAATTTGAGGTGTTACTTCCTGAAGCTGTGGTAATTCTGTTTAACGCATCATAGCTATAGGTATAAGAATTGCTAACGGGGTTCTGCGTGTCATTTACACTTGCAGTAGCCCAGTTTGTTTGTGCAATATTTCCGTTATATAAACGCTTGTTCACCTGATCAATATCATTATACCTGAGGGTAAAGTTAAATAAATCATTGTCATTATGAGCATCTGCATTGATATTTTTTAACCACCCTCTAACATTGTAAGCATAGTCTACTTTTTGTAACGGATTTCTGTTGGTTCCACCTACTTGTTTTTCAGTTAATTGTCCTAAAGCATCATAGGTGTTTGCAACTACCTGTTCTGTTCGGTTTCCTATAGTTTGAGTTTGCTTTTTCATTCGCCCTGCATGATCGTAGGTAAATGTATCTAAGGTAACTATGGCATTTTCACTTCCTTTTTTATGCGTGGTTTTTGTTTGCCTTACTTTTCCAACAAAATCTAATTGACTTTCAACAATATCAATGGTTTGTAAAAAGTCATTTTTACTATACACGTAAATAGGTCGTGCTTCTTCATCATAACAAGTTACGGTATGTATCCATTGATTGGTGCCCAGTACTTTTACTTTGGTTACTGTAGTTAAGCCTTTTACATTGGTTGTAATGGGCGTATTGAAAGTAGTTTTTTGAGGAAGTCTAAATCCTGCCGGTACATCGGTATATGCATCGTAATATGAAATAGTGTATACTTCGCTAGCTTCTTGAGGCACTGCATTGTTACTGTAGTACAGGGCAGTGGCACCTATAGTTAATGAAGCTTGCTGTATACTTTCAAATAAGCTATTACGTGTTTCGTTAGCCTTTTTCTGCAAGTCGATTCTCGAGGTATTTGTATTACTTGTTCCAGTATAAATAACTCTTCCTAAAGCATCGTATTTGGTAAATAACCATTTGTTGGCTTTTTTCAAATTAGGGTCTTGGGTTAATATCGGCCGATCAAGTAGGTCATAAACAATGTATTCTTTTTGTTTTCCTGGTAGTTTCTTTTCTACCAATCTATTAGAATCGTCATAGGTATACTGGTAGCATAAGTCTGAAAGCTCAGTAGCAGACACCGTTCCATCTTGTGTGGTTACCTTAGGTGGCAGTACATAGGTTAAATTTCCGTAATCATCATATACGTAATAGGTGTCATGAGCTACTTCGGCTCCATTTATCTTCGCATATGTACGCTTTAAAATTACCTGACCTTGCTTATTTTTAAACTCTTCTGTAGTATGCAATTTACTAGCTGTTCCATCGTGATTTTCATCTTTAGTAATTGTTTTAAACAAAGTGCCTGCTGCATATGAGTTACGGTTCGCATTGGCTAGGGCAGGGACGTAGGTTATTACCCCTTGCGCTGTACGTTCTGTTACGCTTACTTTAAATAATTTTACTTCATTACTTGTATTGGTCTCATAATTAAAAGCTATTTCATGGCCGCTACCTAACTGCCAATCTTTTCCTGGAGCGGCTTGTTGTAATACTCTGTTTAAAGGGGAAGCCTCAAAGTTTTTCTGCGAAAAAGCATTTATTTCATCAAGTGCTGTAATGCCAGAAAAATCGTTAGCATAATGTTCTTTATAATATTTTTGAGTAGCTACCTTAGCATTGGCATGTAGGCTTCCATTGCTACTAACGGCTGCATAAGGAAGGTACTCTTTATCTTGTCTTCCAAATTCGTCATATCCTACGTGTGTTACAATATCAGAAGGGGGAGTATTTAGTGCACCTACCATACTGTTAATGCTTAATTCAGAACCATCAATAATTTCTACTACTGGATTCCAAAAGTATTGGTTGGTTGCAACATTGGTAGTGTAGTATAAATAGCTTCTAAACCTTGATTTTGTAGTGTTTGTTCTCCATTCGAATTCAACACCATCTAGTACTTTTTTACCAGTACGATCGTACACACCACTTACGCCTGTGTCAGCACCAGTGTAACCTGCAGGGTGAATGATTCCGACCAACAAATACCATTCATTTAATTGGGGTAAATCACCATGCCAGAAGTATGGGTTTTTATTTTCTGTACCGTTTAAATTATTAACAATTTGAGTTCCATGGTAGGTAGTTCCTTCTTGATTGCCGGTACGTTTTACCCAAACGGTATAACGGTACACTTTGGTTTTATCTACATTTATATAATCAGTATTCCAGCCGCCATCTGCATTGCTTGCTGCATCATTTCCGCACATCCATAACATTTCTTTGGTTCCTTTTGGACTGGCTCCTAAGATTCTTTGATTTTCCGAAGTACTACCGTTTTGATTGTAAAAAGGGGTGCCTCCGGCACCTAAGGTCCAATCAGTAGCTAAAAGATTGGTTACCAATGGAGCGCTTTGTGCAGTTCCTTGTTGTATTCCTATCTGTTGCTTTGTTCTTCCCAAACCATCAAAATACGTAACACTTTCGAGCACGTCACCCAAGGCTACGTTTTGGTAATTTGAAGCGCTTACAGGGGTTGACATTTCTTTTTGATATACCCGTGTAAACACATAATTTTCATTACTAAGATTTGGTAATGCATAGGTTGCTTCTTTTGTACAACCAAAATGAGTACCTGATGTTGTAGGGCATTGATCGCTTGAATCTAGCACGTATCCCGGAGGTTGACTGCATTGTTTTTTAGCACTGTTTGGATCACCAAATCCGTCACCATCGGTATCAGCATACCATGTAGTTTTAGGATGGTATACCGCATTACCATCGTTACAGTCAGAAGCGTTTGTAACATAACCACTCGGTTGAACACTTCGGTATACTTTATTAGTACTAATACCATAACCATCCCCATCGGTATCTCTATAAAAGTTTTTAGGCATGATATTCGTAATAAGTTTAGTGCTATCATCATAATCATGCTGATTTGCTACATAGCCACTAGGCTTTGTGCATGCTTTTTTGGATGCCTTAGGGTTTCCAAAACCATCCCCATCTGTGTCAGCATACCATGTAGGCGTAGGAGGGATGCTGTAGTTTACCTTTTTTGCCGAACTCCAGCAGCCAGAACTGTTATTTCTAGCTCGTAAATAGTATACAGAGCCACTGGTACAGGTAATGCTGCTACTTGCATTTGCTGTGCTCGTGCCACTGGTACTAGCTTGCCAATACCAAGTAATGCCACTAGGCGGGTTGCCTCGAGTTAGTTTTGAGCCTCCACAAAGATTTGCAACGGTTGGTGTATTGGGGATGCTAGGTACAGCTTTTACGGTATAGTTTATTGTACGAATAGCACTCCAACAGCCAGAGCTATTGTTTCTAGCTCGTAAATAGTATACAGAACCACTGGTACGGGTAATGCTACTACTTGTATTGGAAGTACTGGTGCCATTGGCACTGCTTTGCCAATACCATGTAATGCCACTTGGCGGATTTTTACGGGTTAATTTGGTGTTTCCACAATTACTGGTAATACTGGGGGCAGTAGGTACAGTGGGTACAGCTTTTATAGCGTAACTTACTTTTCTTGCCGGTCCCCAACAGCGAGTACTGTTATTTCTAGCTCGTAAATAATATACAGAGCCACTGGTACGGGTAATGCTAGTGCTCGCATTGGCCGTACTGGTGCCATTGGCACTGCTTTGCCAATACCAGGTAATACCACTTGGTGGATTTTTACGGGTTAATTTTGAGCTCCCGCAAAGATTTGCAATGGTTGGTGTGCTAGGCATGGCTGGTAAAGGCTTTATGGAGTAGTTTACTTTTCGTATGGTACTCCAACAGCCAGAGCTATTGTTTCTAGCTCGTAAATAGTATACAGAACCACTAGTACGCGTAATGCTACTACTAGCATTTGCTGTACTGGTACCATTGGCACTACTTTGCCAATACCAGGTAACACCACTGGGTGGGTTTCCTCTTGTTAATTTCGCATTACCACAATTAACAAATACTTTAGGAGAACTTGGTGTACTAGGCGTTAATTTAACATTATATTTAACAATACGAGTAGAACTCCACTTTTTGGCAGAAGTATTATAAGCTCTCAAATAATATTCATTCCCACTATTTAAACTAATCGTAGAAGGAAGGTTTTTAAAATGATCTCTTTCAGTTCCTAAATAAGTTTTTTGCCAGTACCATATTATTCCAGATGGAGATGCCCCTTTTATTAACTTTGTTTGACCACAATTTTGAATAATTGTAGGAGCTGGAGGAATTGGAACAAATAAGCCTTCATCTTTTTTTCCATCACAGTTATTATCCCTTCCATCCATTATTTCAGGGGCATTTGGGTAAACTGTCCTGTTATTGTCATTACAGTCTAAGTTGTTTGAAACGTATCCCTTTTTCTGAATCAAGTAACCAGTGCCAGCACCGTATCCGTCACCATCTTTATCTTCATAAAATAAAAAGGAGTTTCCAAATTGACCAAAACATGTTATCGAAAATAACCCAGTGATTAGTAGTATTATTATATTTTTCATAGCTGTTAATTTTTATAGTTGTATTGGTACTCCTTTAAAATTTTATTTTCTGAATTTTTAATAAACTGCAACCTGTTAAAATCATCGTATTCATAGTAAACCGTTTTTCCTCTAGAATCAGTAATTGTGCTTACACCAACCAGTGGTTTGTAGGTATAAGTGGTCACTTGAGCCTTGTCTAAGCCAACTCTTATTTTGTGAATTTCAATTTGTATTTCTCTTTCGGTAAAACTTTGTAAATACGAAAGATCGTCGCTTGTTTCTTTATCTAATACATCCATCACTTCAGCGTAAGTAGCATTTTCTATTTTGGCAACGGGTTGTGTGTAATTGTAACCCCATAAATAAACGATGTGAGTACCGCTTTTTTTACTTACCTCAGTTAGATTTCCTTTTTTATCGTAACTGTGGTATATGATTCGGTCTTTAAGATCCTTCAATGTTTCTCCATCTTTTGAAGTTTGAAGCTTCCAAGGAAGGTAATATTCTTTGTTCGGATAATAATCAAAAACTGTTTTTTCCCAAGACACCAATTTATCTTTTACAAAGGTCTTAGTTTCCAAAGGAATCGCAATTCGATGTTCTGAAATTAATACACTATCCTTTAATTCGTGAGCATATTTTATTTGAGTAATTTTCTTTTCTCCCACACTGTTACTTGCTTCAATTTCATTTATTTGTGAATGATTGTTATTGTTATAAGTATATTTTATCGTTTGCTTTTTTTTATCCTTAAGATTTCCTAGCTGATCATAAAAAAAATATGTTTTTTGAATAGAATCATTTTTCACCCAGCCTCCTATGAAATTATAAATATTATATTTGAAGGCAGCCTTTGGATAAGTTGGTACACCTATAATTCCAAAGCATGTCTCTTGCCAAGTTCCAGGTGAGTTAAAACTGATTCCAAAGGTGACAGCCTTTGGGTTTCCTTCAAGATAATCAGCGGATCTTTTATTAACAGAGTAATCGATTGAATAGTCATATTCTTCTATAAAAACTTTCTTGCCTTTTTCTGAATAAACTTCCTTTGATAGAAGTTTGCCTCCTCCCAAGCTCGAAAACCCTGTGTGTAATTTTAAATTATTACTGTTATTATAGGTAGTAACAGAAGGAGAAAAATGGTATTGCGTGAAACCGTTACCTTCCTCATACTCTTTTATATATTCGTATGTTGAACGATACTCCCATACGGGGGATCCTTGTCTAACAAGGTATTCGCACCAAATCATATGATCAAAATTTTTCCCTTTAGTTGTAAAACTTTTTTCTCTGAATGAAAATCCTGGAATTTTTGTATTATTACTTATTCTATTTGATCCAGGAATGCGATAATCAAATTTTGTTTCTAAAGGCTTACCATCTTCTGATTCCTTAATAACTCTATCTAAACGAAGGCCTGGAAGCTGCGTCTTTTTTAAAACTATTCGTTCCTTTTTTTCAGTACTTTCCAAAGCAACAGTGCAAAGACAAGGTGGATTATTGGAATCATAAGTACTAATTATGAATTGATACTCTTTGCCTATTTCATTTCTTGGAAGTTCTATTGGATAGGCGCCCTTCTTATTCGTTCGAAATTTAACATTACCATATTGATCTTGTAACTCAACTTGACAAAAGCGTTCAAAAACCGGACGCCCATCTTCAACAACGCAGTCAGTATTAAATATGACTTTATAAAGGTTTTCGTTACTCTCTTTAAGAAAGAAATTATGACGACCATTTCCTGAAAAAACTTCAGTATATTTTTTTTCAATATATTCTTCAGTTTGATTATGTTCATAAGAAACTTCATTAAAATAAAATTGTTTATTACCACCAGTTGGGTAAATTATCTTTTCTAACGAATACGCCTTAATTTTATCGTCGTCTACACTACGGTCTCCACCTCCAAGAGACTCTCCTTGATAAGTCATGGTAGGAATTAATTCACTTGAATTACCATAATATCCCCAATAATCTTGACTTTTTGATAAGCGATGAGGCCCTTTCGTTTTATTATAAATAAACTCATATGGTAGTTTGTTATTTTCAATAACTCGATCTAGTTTTAATCTATATCTATCTGGATCCGAGTTCTCACCGTCATTAGAGTCAAAATAACTATATACCAATTCAAAATCCTTAATAATATTATGATTCTTATTGTAAACAATTACTCTTCTTAATGCGCTGGCTCCTTTTAAATCTTTTCTTTCATTAGAGCCGGCTATTTCATAATTTTTATCATCACTGTAAAAAAACTTAATATATCCCTCTTTAAATGATATTTCTTTAAGACGTCTATCTATCTTATTGGTCTTTTCAGGACCCTTAAGGGAGTTCTTATTACCGCAACGTGTTAAATTTTTATACTCAGTTGGAATTTCAAGATTTTTATATTCATATTTTTCAATAGTATAACTATAAAGTATTTCCTCTCCTAATGAAGTTTTTATTTTTTTAAGTTTGAACTCATCTTCTATGTTAGGATTCAAAAACTGCGAGTAGTTCGGTGTAATTGTTTTGGTCCCCTCTTTATGGTATTCAAATTGGTTACCATACTCATCTGTGATTTTAAACCTGTTAGTAAAGCCATTTCTCTTTATTGCAATAGGTTCATATGGAATTGGATGCGCTTTCCCTTTAGAATCTAAAACAAACTTACCCATCTTTGATGGTGTTTCGTAATAATATATATCAGGTTCTGAATCTCCCATTTTGTTATTAGGAGAAGTCCCAGCAAGTAGTCCCGTTACGTCCAATGCATACTTGTAGGAAGCGTTCAAATTTTCATCACTATGACAATATAATTGTGAAGATTCTCCCGAGAGAAGGTCAAAGTGTGATAAGGACTCTTTAAGTGTATTTTTATGGTTAGGATACATTCTATTAAAATTCTCATCCTGTCCGTTATGAATAGTTACGGCTATACTTCCTCCAACAAGTAATCTCCACCCTAACCCTACTCGAGTTGAAAGTTCATTTACCTTAATTCCAGATGCATGATAACTTATTCCAATCGGTATTTCGAGCCCAGATTTAGTTTTTATCGTATAAAAAGGTATTTTTATTTCTGGAATTCCATTCGTATAATTTATTGGTGTGTCTACAAATTTAGCCAGAGATGCTGCACCTGGAGAAAGAGGTACTATGCTAGGCAATTCTTGCCCATAGCCTAAAATAAAGCACAGCAGAAATAAGCTGTTTAAAATAGTTTTTTTCATAAGTGTAATTGTAGTTTTAGCAATTATTTAATTTTCATTTTTTTATTTATTCTTATCAAATAGCCCTATGGATAGCATAGCAAAGTAAGATTTACAAACATTCCTACATATTGCCTAGCATTTGGGTGTATAGCAATAATTTTTAACTAAAATAACCCTCTTGGTTAGGAAGGTTTTTTACTAAGAAAATAGGTGAAATACATTAGCAATAATGGTCGTACTTTTTCTCTTAGCGGTTACAAATGTATTTGCTTTCAGATTCATATGCAAATTATTGTTTTGAATTATACGAGTATCAATATTTACAATATTAAAAACGAAAACAAATTTGTAAATTTGTCCTCCTAAAAATATCCACTAAAAAATGTTGTTAAGTAACAGCAATAAAATTATTGAAGTTGTAAAAACAAAGCAATAGGATAAAGAAATTTATAGTAAATACATGAAACGAGTAGTAGTAGGTCTTTCAGGAGGCGTTGATAGTAGTGTAACAGCTTATCTTTTAAAAGAGCAAGGCTATGAAGTAATTGGATTGTTTATGAAAAATTGGCATGACGATTCTGTTACAATTTCTGATGAGTGTCCTTGGTTAGATGATAGTAACGATGCTATGATTGTAGCAGAAAAACTAAATATTCCTTTCCAAACGGTTGATCTTAGTCAGCAATATAAAAAACGTATTGTAGATTATATGTTTGCAGAATATGAGAGAGGTCGTACGCCGAATCCAGATGTGCTTTGTAACCGTGAAATAAAGTTTGATGTTTTTATGGATATTGCCCTAAGTTTAGGAGCAGATTATGTAGCTACAGGCCATTATTGTAGAAAAGATGAGACGCAAGTACAAGGGCAACCAGTGTATAAATTATTAGCAGGCAAAGATGCTAACAAAGACCAGTCTTATTTTTTATGTCAGCTATCGCAAGCGCAGTTAGCAAAAGCATTATTTCCTATAGGTGAACTTACAAAGCCCGAAGTGAGAGCTATTGCCAAGGAAGCGGATTTAATTACAGCAGACAAAAAAGATTCTCAGGGATTATGTTTTATTGGAAAGGTTAAGCTACCTGATTTTTTACAACAAAAACTGCAACCTAAAGAGGGAGAAATTGTTCAAATTCCTGATAGTTTTGCGTCTTTTAATAGACGCGTGCCTACTTTTGATTCGAAAGAAGAAGAGCTAGCCTTTTTTGCTGAAAAATATGTTTATGCAAAAGAAAACGGAAAAGTTGTAGGAAAACATCAAGGAGCACACTATTTTACGAAAGGACAAAGAAAAGGGTTGGCCGTAGGCGGTACTAAAGAACCCTTATTTGTGATTGAAACGGATGTAGATGAAAATATAATTTACACAGGTGAGGGCAAAAATCACAAAGGTTTGTACAGGAATGTATTGTTTGTAGCAAATGATGAATTGCATTGGATCCGAAAAGATCTTGCCTTAAATCCTGGAGAAACCATGGAAGTAGAAGCTCGTATAAGATACAGACAGGCATTAGAGGAGGCAACTTTGTATAGCGTACAAACAGGATTGTATGTAGAATTTAAAAACGCTCAGTCAGCAATTCAAGAAGGACAGTTTGTTGCGTGGTATAAAAATGAAGAATTAATAGGTTCTGGTGTAATTAGTTAGCCTTAAAATTAAATAAAAAGTAGTACATTAGTTGACATGAGAACTAATGTACTTTTTTTATTAACCTTCTTATGGAGCCATTTTACGCATTCCCAAATAGAAGATGCCTGGATTTTTTTTAAAGACAAACCAGAGGTAGACACTTATTTATCGAATCCCATAGCAATGCTTTCTCAACGTGCCATTGATAGAAGAAATCGCTTGCAAATTTCATTAGATGAAAAAGATGTACCAATTGATGTAACTTATTACAATCAGATAAATGCTACTACCGGTATTACGGTAAAGGCTCGTTCAAAATGGTTAAATGCCTTACATATTAGAGGAACGAAAGAAACGATAGCTGCTTTGTTACCGGCTTTTGACTTTATTGAAAGTATTGAATATGCTGATAAACGTTTGAATAGAGTTGCTATAGATAACAGTACTAAAAATAAGCTCATCAATAACCATCAAAATAAGTTCAAGGCGTTACAAACTGAATTTGACTATGGTGTGTCAAGTACGCAAATTAAAATGCTAAATGCAGATTATTTACATCGAGAAGGATATACAGGTGAGGGCATGCATATAGCTGTCATTGACGGAGGTTTTTTAAATGTTGAAACACTTCCTGCTTTTCAAAGGTTAAGAGATCAAAACAAAATATTAGGAGGGTACGACTTTGTAAATAGAAGTCCTAATTTTTACAGCGCACACAGTCATGGAACTCATGTATTATCAAATATCGCAGGTTATATTGAGAATGAATTTGTAGGAACAGCTCCAGATGCATCATTTTACCTTTTTATTACAGAAGATATTTTAAACGAAACTCCACTAGAAGAAAGCTTATGGGTAGAAGCTGCCGAAAGAGCCGATAGTTTGGGCGTAGATGTTATAAATACCTCCCTAGGGTATACTACATTTGATAACAGAAATTATAGTCATACGTATAATGATTTAGACGGAAAAACAACCTTTATATCAAGAGGAGCAGAGATAGGAGCGTCAAGAGGAATGTTACTCGTAACATCCGCAGGGAATAGCGGTAGTAGTGCATGGAAATACTTATCAGCCCCTGCAGATGCCGCCGCTGTTTTTACAGTAGGAGCGGTAAATGCTTCAGAAAATATGGCTCAATTTAGTTCTTATGGACCTACTGCTGATGGTAGAGTAAAACCAGATGTTGTAGCTCATGGAGAGAATGTATATATAATCAATTATAATTCAGGCGAACCTAGCCGCGCGAATGGAACCTCTTTTTCATCCCCAGTTATGGCAGGTGCAGTAGCTTGTTTTTGGCAGGCATTTCCTAATTTAAAGCCTGTTGAAGTTATGGAAATTGTACGAAAATCTTCTCATAGATATGCAAATCCAACGGATCACTATGGATATGGAATACCCGATTTTGAACAGGCTTTTAAAGGATTAGGTACCGCTAATTTAACCGAAAAAACAACATTGAAAACATACCCCAATCCAGTTGAAGATTTGTTGTTTATTGATTATAATGAGCCTAATTTAAAAATATCTATTATCAATCCTATAGGCGTTGTTGTAAAGGATAAAGAAACTGTTTCGAATAGCATTGACATGTCTGATTTATCAGGAGGAATGTATATATTGCAAATAGAAAAAGAAGGACTTTTTCAAAAAATAAAATTTCTAAAACATTAGAGTGTCAATTTAGTTAGAACTGTAGCAGATTTTGTAAAAACAGAACAAGATAACCTACGGAAAAGCTAATTGATAAAGAATTACAATGACTAAAATAACAGAACTTTTTAATATTAAATATCCAATTATTCAAGGAGGGATGATTTGGGTTTCAGGATGGAAATTAGCTTCAGCAGTATCAAATGCAGGAGGTTTAGGGTTAATAGGAGCAGGATCAATGTACCCTGATGTGTTGCGTGAACATATTCAGAAGTGTAAAAAAGCAACAGATCGTCCTTTTGGTGTAAACGTACCTATGTTATATCCGGATATTGAAAAGATTATGGATATTATCGTAGAAGAAAATGTTAAAATAGTATTTACTTCTGCGGGAAACCCCAAAACATGGACACAATTCTTAAAAGATAAAGGAATCAAGGTAGTTCATGTTGTAAGCTCTGTCAAATTTGCATTAAAAGCTGAAGCAGCTGGTGTTGATGCGGTGGTTTGTGAAGGTTTTGAAGCAGGTGGGCATAATGGTAGAGAAGAAACAACAACTTTTACGTTAGTACCGATGGTTAAACAGAAGGTAAAAATACCTGTTATTGCAGCAGGTGGTATTGGAACTGGGAGAGGAATGCTTGCAGCGATGGTGCTGGGTGCTAATGGAGTACAAATAGGGAGTAGGTTTGCTGCTACTTTGGAGTCTTCTGCTCATGATAATTTTAAGAAAACAATTGTTGAAGTAAAAGACGGAGGAACGTATTTAACTTTAAAGGAATTAGCACCTGTTAGGTTGGTTAAAAATAAGTTTTATGAACAGATTCAAGAACTTTATCAAAAAAATCCGAGTATTGAAGAGATTAAAAACCTTTTAGGAAGAGCAAGAGCTAAAAAAGGAATGTTTGAAGGAGATTTAGAAGAGGGAGAGTTAGAAATTGGCCAAATAGCAGGGGTAATTGAGGAAATAAAATCAGCAAAAGCGGTTATCGAAGATATAATGGATGAATTTGATTCTGTAAAAGAAGAATTAACAGCGTTTTCTGTGTCATAAAATTGTTAAAATAAATTTTGGTTGACGCTCAAAACATAGCTAGGTTACCTTTTTATTGGTTACATACTATGAGTATAGTTTATTTATAGAGAATAAGTTGAAAATACTTATTCTAGAATAGATATTACAATATAAGGAATAAAGTGTTAAATTAGTAAAAGAATTAAAAACGCTTTATTTATGAAGTCATTTTTGCTGTTTTTATGGGTAATAATTACTTTAAACTATAATTCTCAAATAGGTGCTACTTCTGATGCAAGCAATGCAATTTGGCACACCTTGGTAACGAAATATACGATGTTTCAAAAAGAAAACAAAACACTGTTTATTGAATTGGTAGGGAATACAAAGAAGGATAAAAACTTTTTTTTTACACTAAATAGTAACAATCCATATCTCATAAATAAAGAGTCTAAAGGTTTTTTTATTAATAGTTATGCTAAAGGGCTAATGTTATTGAACAAAATTAGGGTTCCGCTTTTAGGTATCGCTTTTTTGGAGTTGGAGCAAACTAAATTGATTTCGCAAGAAATTAATTTTCTGAGATTATTTTTGGTCGTAACAGGAATGGTTACTGTTTTTGTAATAAGTAAATTGATGATTAGCTATTTTCAAAAGAAAAAGGGGTGAATGCCCCCTTCTTATATTATAACGTATATTGCATACGATTTAGTAAGTTACGTAATCGACAATTTCTAGTCCATACCCAATCATTCCAACACGTTTTTTCTGCTGTGTATTAGAAACAAGACGTAATTTATGAATGTGTAAATCGTGTAATATTTGGGCGCCAATACCAAAGTCTTTATAATCTAATATAACACTTGGGGCTTTCATTTCTCCTTTGAGTTGATTTTCTTTTAAACTTCGTAGTCTGTTAAGTAAGTTTAAAGATTGCGACTGCTGATTTATAAATAAAATAGCGCCTTTCCCTTCGTCATTAATTACTTTAAACATTTGATCCAACTTTTTATCCGCATTGTTGGTTAAAGTTCCTAAAATATCATTGTTTACTAGCGTGGAATTTATTCTTGTTAAAATAGGTTCATCTTTTGTCCAATTACCTTTGGTCAAAGCAATATGAATTTGATCGTTAGTAGTTTGTTTGTAAGCTCTTAAACGGAAATCTCCAAAACGAGTGTTAATATTAAAATCTTCTTTTTTTTCTATCAAAGAATCGTGCTCCATACGATAAGCAACCAAGTCTTCAATAGAAACGATTTTAAGATTGAATTTTTTGGCTACTTCAAGAAGTTCAGGTAACCTTGCCATGGTACCATCTTCATTCATAATTTCAACAATAACACCAGCTGGTTTTAATCCGGCTAAACGAGCAAAATCAATAGCCGCCTCAGTATGACCTGTTCTTCTTAAAACCCCTCCATTTTTTGCTTTTAAAGGAAATATATGACCAGGTCTGGCAAGTTCAAAAGGTTTCGTTTGTTCGTCTACAAGCGCTTTTATTGTTTTTGCCCTGTCAGAGGCTGAAATTCCGGTAGTTACACCATTACCCCTTAGGTCAACAGAAACCGTAAAGGCTGTTTCCATCGGATCTGTGTTGTTGCTAACCATCATGCCTAGTTCTAGAGCTTTACAGCGATCCTCGGACAGAGGAGTACAAATTAATCCTCTTCCATGAGTTGCCATAAAATTAACCATTTCGGGTGTAATTAATTCAGCAGCTGCAAGAAAATCTCCCTCATTTTCTCTATCTTCATCATCAACAACGATAATTACTTTACCGTTTTTTATATCATCAATGGCTTCTTCAATTGAATTTAAATGAATTTTACTGGAGGTTGTTGTGGTCATAGTCTGTTGTTGTATCTCTTTTTTTTGAGAAAATATTTTTAAAAAAGGTTAGTTTTGAATTGAAGAATCCGTTTATGTTAAAAAGGCCTTTATCTCTGGTTGCTCTTATGGTTAGAGTAATGGCTAAAGGAGTCATTAGTACAATGGCGAGCCAAGAACCTGAAAAAGCAGATATAGTACTTTCTTCGGCCATGTTTTTTCCAAAAGTATTGGTGAAGAAATAGAGTACATATATTGAAATTGCAAGAATCATAGGGAGTCCCATTCCCCCTTTTCTTATGATTGATCCAAGTGGAGCACCAATAAAGAATAACAGTAAACATGATAGGGAAAAAGCAACTCTATTATAGTATTCAATATCATGCAAGTTCATCCATTTTCTTCTATCTTTTAAATTGCTTTTGTAAGATTTATGGTTGTTGAGTGTTCTTTCTAATTTTGAAAGTGCAGTACTCATGATTTCATTCTGCTGATTTAGCTCAAAATTTGAGAGAATATCACTTGAAAGTTCCTTATTTTTTAAGGAGTCTGGATACGGGTGTAAATCATCAGTATCTATTGTTAAAAACAGGTTTTTAGAACGGTTAGTTATATAGTCATCATAGTTTTTCTTTAACGTGGGGATGGTATCTTTAAGCTGTTGCAAGCTAAGCATATTAAAATTCTTGGTATACTTGGTACTTTCTAAATCTGATCCATCGAGTGCAGAGATATCAATATTAATAGTATATTCATCAAAGTCAGCATGTGATGCTGGCATTTTTAAACGTTCTTTATAACTTGCACTTCTTTTAAAATGGTGTTCGAAATAATAGCCATTGTAGAGTTCTAAAGTCATATAGCGGCTTCCAGATTCTGATACAATTTTTCCTTTTTCGGCTGTTATTATTTTATTATTTCCCTTTTTTGATGATAAATCATAAATCAATACTTTTTTTAATAAGTTTTCTTCTTCTCCGTATTTTTCATCAAATTTAATTTGATAGTCGGGTATTTCGGTATTAAAACCACCGGGTACTAAAGCCAGTGCCGGTTGTTTTTTCTTTATATTGTATCTTAGGTTTAATTGTTTTAGTACGGCATAAGGATACATATAATTTAAAAACAAGAAATTAACAGCACTAAGAAATAAGGCTAAAAATAAAAGGGATCTCAACATTCTAGGTAATGAAATTCCTGCCGATTTAGCGGCAGCAAACTCATAATTCTCTGATAAACTTCCTAGAGTCATTATAGAAGATAATAGCACACCAATTGGAAGTGCCTGCGGAGCTGCCATAAGAGTAGAGTACCACAGAAATTTAAGAATAATCATAACACTAATTCCTTTACCAGCAAAACTGTCAAAAGCCAACCACAACATTTGCATAATTAATACAAATAGTATAATTAAAAATGTAGTTAAAAAAGGAACTAAAAAACTTTTAAGTATGTATCGGTCTAGTGTTTTCAAAGACGCAAAATTAACTGGTTTACATTAAATTAATCTATTATATAACCTAAATTTTTAAATTTATTTCTATCGAGTGAAAACGATTTTTCTGAAATGGGTTGGTCTTTTTTAAATTTAGTAATCGTAAATTTAGTTTCAGCACCGTTCGATCCAATTTGAATCAATTCATAAATGTGTTTTGTTTTAGGGTCAATGCCAAGTTTTACTTCAATTATATTTGAGTTGCTATCAATCGGGGTTAGATTGACATATTGAATTTTTCGACCTTTATGATTTTCTAGTTTCCCCATTTTATAAGTATACCCTTTTTGGTAAAAAGTTAACAATTTGGAAGGAGAAACAAAGCCATCTTCTTCCTCAATATCTCCAACCGAGATGACAATTTCCTTATCTTCATGGTTTACAACTGCGAGTTCTTTACCATCGAACAAAAAACTATTACCAAGATATTCTAAACTATATTTATCTTCAGCAATAATGATATTTCCTCTTATTGGAGGATCGTTAATAATACCCGCCTCTTTATTCGTTAGGTTTGAATTAAAACTAATAACCATATTTTTGTAGTTTTTAAGTTTTGAAGAGACTTCATTAAGTAATGTCTGTGCTCTAGCATCATTACTTTGTGCTACTACATTAACGCTCAAAAAAGCCGCTATGAAAACTAAGCCTACATATTTTAATCTTGTTATATTTTCTGTTCGCATATATATTTTATTCTAGTTGTTTTTTTCATTTTCTAATAATTGTTCCAAAGCAATCAAATCAGTAACTAAAACTTGTCTTGCTTTACTACCTTCAAAAGGACCAACAATACCAGCAGCTTCAAGCTGGTCAATAAGCCTTCCTGCTCTATTGTAACCAAGTTTTAGTTTTCGTTGTAATAAAGAGGCTGAACCTTGTTGTGCTGTAACAATAACTTCAGCAGCTTCTTTAAACAATTTATCACGATCTGCGATATCTATATCAACATTTGTGCCACCTTCTTCGCCTATATACTCAGGGAGTAAATGAGCTTCAGAATAGGCTCTCTGTGAGCCAATAAAATCGGTTATTTTTTCTACTTCAGGAGTGTCGACAAATGCACACTGAATTCGTGTTAAATCGTTGCCGCCAGAATATAACATGTCTCCACGTCCAATTAATTGATCAGCTCCAGGTGCATCTAGTATTGTGCGACTATCTATTTTAGAAGTTACTCTAAAAGCGATACGAGAGGGAAAGTTTGCTTTTATAATACCAGTAATTACATTCACAGATGGTCTTTGTGTAGCCACAATTAAATGGATTCCTATGGCACGTGCTAGTTGAGCTAACCTGGCAATAGGTGTTTCCACTTCTTTACCTGCAGTCATGATTAAATCAGCAAATTCATCGATTACTAGAACGATATAGGGTAAAAATTGATGCCCATTTTCAGGGTTTAGTTTACGTGCTTTAAATTTTGTATTGTATTCTTTTATATTCCTTACCATAGCATCTTTAAGTAAGTCATAACGAGCATCCATTTCAATACACAGAGAGTTTAAGGTGTTAACTACCTTAGTGGTATCTGTTATAATAGCCTCTTCTTCGTCTGGTAACTTAGCTAAGTAATGACGTTCTATTTTATTAAATAAGGTAAGTTCTACTTTTTTAGGATCGACCAAAACAAATTTAACTTCTGCAGGGTGTTTTCTGTACAATAATGAAGTTAAGATTGCATTTAAACCTACAGATTTACCTTGACCAGTTGCACCAGCCATTAATAAGTGCGGCATTTTTGCTAAGTCAACCACATAGGTTTCATTTGAAATTGTTTTTCCTAAAGCAATAGGCAGTTCCATTGGCGATTCTTGAAACTTCTTGGAAGAAATAACAGAATGCATAGAAACGATGGTTGCTTTTTTATTGGGTACTTCAATACCAATTGTTCCTTTACCAGGGATGGGAGCAATAATTCGAATTCCTAAAGCTGAAAGGGATAGAGCAATATCGTCTTCTAAATTTTTAATTTTAGATATTCGGACACCCGCTTCAGGAACAATTTCATATAAGGTAATAGTTGGTCCTACTGTTGCCTTTATTTGTTCAATACCAATTTTATAATTTTTTAAAGTTTCTACAATTTGATTTTTGTTGGCTTCTAACTCTGTTGGGTCAACTGAAATACTTTCATTATATTCTTTTAATAGATTAAAAGTTGGAAATCGGTAATTACTCAATTCTAATTTTGGATCAAACTCTCCAAAATCTTTTAGTAATTTATCTGATAAGTTTTCTGTTAAACTTTTTTCCTCTGCTATTTTTTCAATGGCAACTTCAACTTCTTTTATAGTTTCATCAGATACCTCTGGTTTTGAAATTGTTTTTGTTGGAGTTATTTCAAGAGTGATTTCTTCTTTTACATTTTTTTCTTTTTCTGAAACTCCTGAATGATTTTTTATAGTGGGAGTTAAATTTTCGACAGATGATTCGAAATTTGATTTTTTTACCGTTGTTGTATCTTCTTTTTGTTGACTGTTCTGAGTATTTTCATTTTGCGTTGCAGCTAATTTTTGTTCAAGATCGTTTTTCTTCAGCTTTTTCTTATCCTCTAAGTTTTTAACAATTTTGTCTGGATCAATGCTAAAGCGAATAATTAGGTAGGAAATTGCAAAGAAAAATAACAGAATAATTAAACCTGTTTTACCAATAAATGTTTGTAGGTATTCATTTAGTTCAAAGCCAATAATACCAGAAAGAATAACATATTTTTTATCTATAAAACCAAGAGATATAGAAGTCCACAACATGCCTAAAAGTCCCCAATTCCAGGATGATATAATATCCTTTAGATTTGATTGTAATAAAATTCTAGATCCCGTAAAAAATAAAATAACATTTAAAATAAATGCACCAAGTCCGAAGCCTTTGAAAACAATAAGATCACTAAGAATAGCACCAATTTTACCTAATAAGTTACTGGTAGGTAAAGTTCTGTCAAAAAAATGATTTAGTGTACTTTGGTCTTGTTTCCAAGTGTAAAAAAAAGAAATAAAAGCTACAGATAAAAAAATAGATAACAATATTAAAAAAGCTCCAAAAATGGTTTGATTTTGTCTATTTCGAAAAAAGGCTATTATTTTTGATAGAAAAGTAAAAGATTTTATTGATTTTTTGCTTGGTGTTTTCTTTTTAGTCATAAATAAATGTTAACCAGTATTTTAAACGTTAAAAAAGCGTGATAATTTTAGGTAAGTAGATAATACTTCCGATTATCATGGAAAATAAAGCTGCAAAAGCAGGTGCTCCAGCAGCTATATCTTTAATAAAACCTATTTTTTCGTCATAATCTGGATGTATAAAATCGGCTAATTTTTCGATAGCAGTATTGAGGGCTTCAGCAACTAAAACAAGCGCAATTGCTATAATTTGAAACATCCACTCATTTATTGATATCGAGAAATAAAAACCTATTATGGTGATTAAAATAGCAAAGAAAACTTGCGTTTTTATACTATCTTCTGTAGTAATAAGTAGTTTTACTCCGTTCAAAGCAAATTTAACACTACGTAACCGGCCTCTTATAAATCCTAATTTATGTTTATTCATATAAGTTTTAAAGTGCTTTTAATGCTTCTTCATAATTTGGTTCATCAACAATTTCTCCCACCTGCTCTGTGTAAACAATGTTACCATTTTCATTGATAACAACTACACATCGTGAATGAAGACCTTTTAAAGCGCCGTCAATGATTTCAAGACCGTATGTTTTACCAAAATTACCATCTTTAAAGTCAGAAAGCATAACAACATTTTCAATTCCCTCAGCACCGCAAAATCTTGCCTGGGCAAAAGGTAAATCCTTAGAAATGCAAATAACTTTTGTATTGTCAAGGCTAGCGGCTTTTTTATTGAATTCTCTTACAGAGGTTGCACATGTTCCAGTATCAACACTTGGAAAAATGTTTAGTACAATTTTATTACCGGCAAAAGAACTTAATTTTTTGTCAGAAAGATCAGATGCTGTTAGTGTAAAATCAGGAGCTTTTTCGTTTAAAGTAGGAAGGTTGCCAATTGTTTTGACAGCATTTCCTTGTAAGCTAATAGTTGCCATTTTTTTTCTTTTAAATTAAAAACCAAAGGTAATTAAATAATTTAAAAAAAAGAATGAGCTGAAATAGAATCAGAAGCAAAAGAAGTATCTTAGTAGCCTTAAATTATGTAAGTAAAAAATTGAAGATAGGATTGTATACAAAGGAGTTTCGTTACAATTGGAAGTTGGCGGCTCCTGTAATGTTGGGAATGTTAGGGCATACGTTTGTTGGTTTTATAGATAATATAATGGTGGGACAGTTGGGCACTGCTGAACTAGCGGCTGTTTCTTTGGGAAATAGTTTTATTTTCATAGCAATGTCATTAGGAATTGGCTTTTCAACGGCGATTACTCCGCTTATAGCAGAAGCCAGTTCATCCGATAATTTTCTTCAAGCCAAAGCTACCTTTAAACACGGTCTTGTTTTGTGCTTTTGTCTAGGGTTGGCTCTTTTCTTAGGAGTCTATTTCGCAAAACCAATGATGTATTACATGGATCAACCACCAGAGGTTGTTAAATTATCTTTACCTTACTTAGATTTAGTTGCTTTTTCATTAATCCCAATGATTACTTTTCAAGGATTAAAACAGTTCAGTGATGGAATGTCTATTACCAAGTACCCAATGTATGCTGCTTTAATCGCTAATATTTTAAATGTTGTTTTTAATTACTTACTGATTTTTGGTAAATTTGGTTTTCCTAATTTAGGAATTGTTGGAGCTGCCTATGGTACATTAATTTCAAGAACAATAATGGTTATATTTTTATGGTGGGTGCTAACAAAAAAAGAGCGTACTAAAAAACTAGTTACGAATATTAAATTCTTTATTTTAGAGTTTAAAATTATTAAAAAAATAATTAGTCTTGGAGCGCCAAGTGCAATGCAAATGCTTTTTGAAGTAGCTATATTTACTTCCGCAATTTGGTTGAGTGGTTTGCTAGGAAAAAATCCTCAAGCAGCCAATCAGATAGCATTAAACTTATCATCAATGACTTTCATGGTTTTCAATGGGCTAAATGTGGCTTCAATGATACGCGTAGGAAATCAAAAAGGGTTAAATAACTACCAAGAACTAAGAAGAATTGCATTATCTATTTTTTTAATGGGTACTATTTTAGCGGTTTTCTTTTGTCTTATATTTTTTGGATTTCATAAGTCATTACCACATTTATATATAGATTTTAATGACGTGCAAAACTATGAAGATAACATGGAGGTTTTAAAGATAGCCTCGCAACTATTAATAGCAGCTGCATTTTTTCAAATTAGTGATAGTATACAAGTAATGGTTCTAGGTGCTTTAAGAGGGCTACAAGACGTAGTGATTCCTACAATAATTACTTTAATTTCTTATTGGTTTATAGGGTTTCCTGTTAGTTATTATTTTGGAAGTAAAGAAATGTACGGAAGCTTTGGGATATGGTTAGGATTGCTCGCAGGTTTAACTTCAGCTTCAATTCTATTATATTTGCGCTTTAATTACTTAACATTAAAATTGATTAAAACAAAACATCATGAATTTACCTAAATTTTTACTTGCTGATAATAGTAAGCAACCAGAAGATATTTTTGTATTACATACTGAATATCCAAGATTTTTAATCAATTTAAAAGACGATGATGTTGAATGGTTTGAAGATGTATCAAGTGAAAATGAGCAAGATTTGGCTAACGAATTGGAAAGCTTAATAGAATTAGCAGGAAAATTCTACGATGATGAAATGAAACAATATGAACAATAAATAGAAATTGGTTAAGTCCAGTTTTTATTGTTTGATATCTTTAAGAAGTTCTTTAGCTTGATCTTTCCAGTTATCTCTTAAAATTCTTCCAGGGAAAAATTCGATTAATTCTGTAATAGCCTCAATTTCGTCTTTTGAAATTTTACTTAATTGTTCGTAATTATAAACACCAATACTGTTTAATTTTTTTTCAATAAAATCTCCAATACCATTAATTTGAGTAAGATCATCTTTGTTCTTTTCATCTCCCATTCCAATAATGTCAAATTTTAATTCTTTTGGATACTTTACTTCAATACCTCCTCGTTCAATAGTTTTTTTGGCGCGTATAGTAGTTGGTGCTTCTGTTTCTGTTTCTATATGAATTGCATTGTATATAGTGTCTTCTGTTTTACTTTCTTTATTGTTTTTGTAATGAAGCCAAGCAAAAATGTATCCTATTATAAAAGAACCAAACATCCAGAAAAAAAAACCGAATAAATGTAGATATTTCTCTGTTAAAAAAAGCGTCATATTTAAGGGATTATAGTATTAATTTATAATAATTTCAATTCTTTTATTTGTTGTTGTTTTATTTTTAAAAGCTTCTATATCACCTTTGGATATTATTTTTAGTTTGGATTTCACAATACCTATTTCTTTAAGAAACGAGGCAAATTGTTGGGCGAGTTCCAATCCAATTGAGTTACTTATTTCTGAGTCACTATTTTTATTTGAATGACCAATAATATTAACCACTTTATTAGGATTTGAAGTTAAAAAATCTTTTAATTCGAAAGCATATGTTCGTAACTGATTGTTGAGGATTAATTTATTATTTCTTACAAAACTATTTTGTATAGTCTTTGGTGATAGTTTACTATATAAAGAAGTCATTTTTTCTTTGGAGAGTTCAACGTAAAAAAGATCAATTCCTTCCGCGTAAAACCCATCATGATCGTAGTTGTAACTGATAATTGAGTCTTTAGTGTTAAGCTTTTCAGGATTTATTCCATGTTTTATCAATTTGTTTTTAATGTAATCTGCTCTTTTTTGACCAAAATTAGTATTATTGGACAGTAGTTCGTCAGGTAAACAGTGACCAACTATTAAAATTTCTTTTTTTGGATTGTTATTTAAAAAGTTAAAAATAGAGTCTTTGAAATAAAAGAACTGCTCAGGGAATAGAACCCTTGTATGAGAGGCATTTGTAACAAATTTATGCTTGAATTTTAAGGGATGTATTTCTTGCTTTATCTTGAGATGAGCTGTGTTTTTATTATTTTTCTTTAAAATACTTTTTAAAGTTTGGGTTGTTTCTTTATTTTCTTTGATGGAAGTGTTTTTTGTGTTTCTTTTCGATACGTCTTTTTTAAAATCAGGTCCCTGAATTACAAGAGCGGCAGAAGCCCAACAAAGAAAAAAGAGAAAAGCTTTAACGAAATTTTTCATGAATAAGGGATCATTAAGTTCATTAAAAATAAAAAAATATTTTTTTATTAGAAAAAAAGGTTTTTCGGATAAGTTATATAAAAAAAGCTCACCCTTAAAGGTAAGCTTTTTATAGAAATATTAAAATTAAATTTTACTTAATTAACTCATAACTTCTTTTAATGAAGTTGGTTAAGTCTTCTCCGTGTAATAAATTCTGTGATAATTTGGCCAAATCAAATGCTTGAGAAATAAGTTCCTTTTGCTTAGTTTCATCAGAATTTAAAATATCACTCACTAATTTATGATTTGTATTAACTACGAGGTTATACATTTCAGGTAAATTACCCATACCCATCATACCTCCACCAGTAGCACTCATTTCCTTCATTCGTCTCATAAATTCAGGTACCGTAATTAAGAAAGGAGTAGCTTCAGAGTCCATTGATTCTAGTTGAACAGTGTAAGACTCTTTTGGAACAGCATTCTCAATAATAGGTTTTAATTTATCTTTTTCCTCATCTGATAATTTTGATATTGAAGTTTCATCCTTCTTGATTAGATTATCGATGTGATCAGCGTCCACACGTGTAAATTGAATTTTTGCATCACCGCTAGATGTTTCAAGCTTTTGCATTAGGTGAGAAACGATAGGCGAGTCAAGTAATAATACTTGATAACCTTTTGCCTTTGCTGACTCTATGTAAGCATGTTGAGCATCTTTATTCGCTGCATAAAGAATAATATGATTACCGTCTTTATCAACTTGAGTATCTTTTGTTTTTTCTATAAGTTCATCAAACGTAAAATATGTGTCATTTACTGTTGGATAAAGGGTGAACTTTTTCGCTTTGTCAAAGAATTTATCTTCTGAAAGCATTCCGTATTCAATTATGACTTTAATATCATTCCATTTCTTTTCAAAGTCTTCTCGGTCATTTTTGAATAAAGAACTTAGTTTATCTGCTACTTTTTTGGTTATATAACCTGATATTTTTTTAACGGCTCCATCAGCTTGTAAATAAGAACGCGAAACATTTAAAGGAATATCAGGAGAGTCAATAACTCCTTTAAGCATTTGTAAAAAATCAGGAACAATTCCTTCAACATTATCAGTTACAAAAACCTGATTTTGATATAGTTGAATTTTATCCTTTTGCATATCTAAGTTCTGACTTAGTTTAGGAAAGAATAGAATACCTGTAAGATTAAAAGGATAATCAACGTTTAAATGAATATGAAATAAAGACTCCTCAAATTGCATCGGATAAAGCTCTCTATAGAAGTTTTTATAGTCATCAGCCTCTAAATCTGCTGGTTTTTTTGTCCATGCAGGATCTGTATTATTTATGATATCATCAACATCAATTTGTTTGTGAGGTTCTGTTGTTTCTTTCCCGTCTTTGTCTGTTGTTGTTTGTGGAGTAAAATCAGGATCATTTACTTTCTTTGTGCCAAATTTTATTGGTATTTGGTTAAATCTATTGTATTTTGTTAACAGTCCTCTTATTTTACCTTCTTCCAAGAATTCTTCTGAATCTTCAGCAATATGTAATATAATTTCAGTACCCCTATCAGATTTATCATGTTTTACTAAAGTGTATTCGGGAGATCCATCACATGTCCAATGGGCAGCATCTTCGTCTTTAAAAGATTTAGTGATTATCTCTACTTTATTTGCAACCATAAACGCAGAGTAAAACCCTAAACCAAAGTGACCGATAACACCTGTTTCGTTTTTATCATCTTTATATTTTTCTAAGAATTCCTCAGCACCTGAAAAAGCAATTTGATTGATATATTTTTCAACTTCTTCTGCTGTCATCCCTAAACCTTGATCGATAATGGTTAAGGTTTTATTTTCTTTATCAACTTTTACTTCAATCTTAGGCGCACCATATTCAACCTTAGCTTCTCCAATAGAAATTAAATGTTTAAGTTTTGTGGTAGCATCAGTAGCATTAGAAATAAGCTCACGTAAAAAGATTTCATGGTCAGAATACAAGAACTTTTTAATCAGTGGAAAAATATTTTCGACTGACACATTGATATTTCCTTTACTCATAAATTTATATATTTTGATTGTAAATAATTTCTTCTTCGCTATTTATGTCAAAAAAAATACCAAAAATAATAAAATGACAACATGACATATATTTTCGTCAAAGGATTTCTTATATTGTTTAGAAAATTATAAATCGCTACTTTTGACCGGCAAAATTTTGCATCTGAGTAAAAAAATAACGTAAAAAACTATGTATAGTTCGAAAATTTCAGGATTAGGGTACTATGTGCCCGAGAATGTGGTTACCAATAACGATTTAACCCAGTGGATGGATACTAGTGATGAATGGATTCAAGAGAGAACTGGGATAAAGGAACGTCGTTGGATTGATCCTAAAACAGGAGATACAACTTCATCAATGGGAGCGAAAGCTGCTACAATAGCTATTGAAAGAGCCGGTTTAACAAATAATGACATTGATTTTATAATATTCGCAACTTTAAGTCCTGATATGTACTTTCCAGGTGGAGGTGTTCGTGTTCAAGATTTGTTGGGAATGCCAACTATAGGGGCACTTGATATACGTAACCAATGTTCTGGTTTTATTTATTCACTATCAGTAGCAGATCAGTTTATTAAAACAGGAATGTATAAAAATATACTGGTAATTGGTTCTGAAAACCATTCAGGTGGATTAGAAAGATCTACTAGGGGAAGAGGTGTTACTGTTATTTTTGGAGATGGGGCAGGAGCAGCTGTTCTTTCAAGAAGTGAAGAAAAAGGAAAAGGTATTTTATCCTCTCATTTACATTCTGAAGGTAAACATGCTAAAGAACTTGCTCTAGAGGGACCAGCGACAGGTCGCTGGGTTGATGCAATTATGAAAGATAATGACCCCGATGATGTGTCTTATTATCCATATATGAATGGTCAATTTGTATTTAAGCACGCAGTGGTTCGATTCTCTGAGGCAATAATGGAGGGACTTGAAGCTAATAAATTGAAGAAAGAGGATATAGATATGCTTATTCCGCATCAGGCTAATTTACGAATAGCTCAATTTATTCAGAAAAAATTTCAATTATCTGATGATAAGGTGTATAATAATATTCAAAAGTATGGCAATACAACAGCAGCATCTGTAATTATAGCGCTAACAGAAGCTTGGGAAAAAGGAAAAATAAATGATGGAGATTTAGTTGTTTTGGCTGCTTTTGGTAGTGGATTTACATGGGGATCTGTGGTAATAAAATGGTAATAAAAATAAAAGATAGTGTGTATAATTATTATACACACTATCTTTTATATAACTTGACACGTATCGTATCTATTTATTGGTTATGTTAATGATTTCTTGGTGTTTTTTACATAAATCCACCACTTCCTTTTTCATTATGGTCTCTTTTTCTCCTCTCTTTAGCGCGATTTTTTCCACCTCCAAATCTATAATTGAAACCAATATAGGTGTTTCTACTTTCCCAATTGAATTTTCCATTTTGGGTAAAAGGGGTTTCAGATTGAAATTGAAAACGCATTGTATTAAAAATATCATTCACTCTAAAGGTAATACTACCTTTGCCCTTTAAAATACTATAATTTGCTCCAAAATTGACCATTCGCATAGGGGCAACTTTCCATTGAATATTTTCAAAACTACCTCGATACATTGCAAATAGTTGAAAACTCATATTTTTAGTAGCGTTAAAATTATTACTAATCCGAGCATTAAAAACTTGATTTTTTACCTCTAATCTAGAAGCATTTTGATTATTTAAATCATTGGTGCCAAATTGTGTTTGAGCATAAATATCCATGCTAGCATTCGTTCTCCACCATTTAGTAATTTTATAATTTGAAGAGAGTTCTAGTCCGTAAGAATTTGTGTCGTCAAAGTTTTGATAAGTTAAAATTTGACGAACATTGCTAGGGTCGCTTGTATCTTTAAAAGTTGCTCTTGAAATGACATCGTTAATATTACGATAAAAACTTCCGATAGTAATGGATCCACCCTTAATTTTTCTAGTATAATTAAATTCTATGGAATTTGTAAACTGAGGTAATAGTTGTGCATTACCGACTGAAGTAATTAAAGCAGTACTCCATTCTCTAATTGGATTTACTTGTTGGATATTTGGTCTGTCTACTCTTTTACTATAACTTAACTGAAACTGATTTTCATCTGATGGGTTATAAGTAAAAAAAGCAGAAGGATATATTGTGAAAATATCATCAGTAACTGTTTCATTACCTAATGTTTCTTGTTTAAATATCCCTTTAATATTAAATTGTTCAATTCTAGAGCCTAATTGTATACTTAATTTACCTAACTGATGACCGTAATTAATATAACCGGAATAAATTTTTCTGTCATAAGAGAATGACGAATTATTAAAACCAGTTTGGTTAGTAATATTTGTGTTATATGAATTATTTGCTCGGTATTCAAGCCCAAGTTCTAATTTTCCATTTTTAGATAAAGGATTCGTATAATCAAGGTTGATTAAAGTGTTTGATCTGTCATTAAAAATATCATTAAAATAATTTAAGCTACCATCATTTGTTTGGATAAGATCATTATTTAAGAAAAATTGAGGAGTTTCATTTTTTGAAAATGTTGCTTCGAACTCAATATTGTGTCCTTCTGTATCAAAATCATGTTTATAATTCAGGTTATAAGCTTGGTCTTTACTATCTGATAATTGATTGTTAGGAGAGATATTGGTAATTATTCCTGAACTATCAGTAATTATTGCACTTCCATTAGAATTACTTTTAAACCAGTTTTGAGTAGTATAAAAAGATAATGTGTTTTTATCATCTAAATAAAGATCGGCTCCTATTTTAAACAAATGAGATTCATTATCATTTATAAAATTAATATCTTGATTATTTATTCCCTTTCTATTTATAAAACCGAAATTATAGCGGTCACCGATGTTAAAACCATAATTTCCAAAAAAGTTAACTTTTCCAGCTTTGTAGTTCATGTTTGTAGAAGTATTATAACGAACATAATGTCCAGCTTCAATTCCAGTATTTAAAGAGCCATTAAAACCTAGATTGGCATTTTTATTTAAAATAATATTAATAATACCACTCATACCTTCTGGATTGTATTTTGCTGAAGGATTGGTAATAAGTTCAACACTTTTAATAGAAGACGAGGGTAATTGCTTTAGTAATTGAGATGCAGGAACATTGGTAGGTTTACCGTCTACTAAAACTTTTACATTTTCATTGCCTCTTAAGCTAATATTTCCTGTTTGGCTATCTACACTAACAGATTGTACGTTGTTTAATAATTCAGAAGCGGTTGCACCAGCGGAAGTAAGATCTTTACCTACATTAATTACTTTTCTATCTATTTTTTGAGTAACTGTAGACGTTTCTGCTCTTACTTCTACTTCATCTAAAGTTGTTGAATCCTCTTCTAGTGAAATAGTTCCTATTTCAATGTTCTTATTTTGTTTATTTATATTTATTACTTTTGTGAAAATTGAGTAACCAATAAATTGAACTTCAAGGATGTTTTTGCCGAAAGGAATATTTTTTATTATAAATTTTCCAGTTTCATTAGTTATTCCTCCAGTTATTATTCTCTGTTTGGTGTCTTTTATAATTATATTTACGTATGGTAAAGGCTCATGTGTAATTTTGTCAATAACTTTACCTGACACGACTCCAGGTTTTGGTAAATTTTTTCCAAAGGAGGAAAAGCTCATAAAAATAATAAGCATTGTTAATAATTTTTTCATTTTGTGTTTTTTGAATCGTTTATGTTTAACAGACTGTTAGAGCTTTATTTTTGTTACAAGAAAAAAAAAGATTAACTTATTTTTAAGAAAAATGAAAAATACAACATTGGTAATTGGAGCTTCTTTGCAAAGTACTAGGTATTCAAATAGGGCAATAGAACTTCTTGCTGAAAAAGCCGTGCCTACAATAGCTATAGGAGCAAAAGAGGGTGAGGTAGCAGGTATAAAGATTTATAAACATCAAAAAATGTTTGAAAATATTGATACAGTTACATTATATATAAATCCTAAAATTCAAGAAGTTTATTATGATTATGTGATTAGTTTATGCCCTAGAAGGGTCATTTTTAATCCTGGAACCGAAAACGTTGAGTTCACGAAATTATTAAGACGTAATCATATTCTTGTTCAAGAAGCATGTACGTTGGTTTTATTGTCTATAAATCAATATAGTTAAACTATAATTTGGGGCTGATTACCATAGATTTCAGCCTTTTTATATGCTTAAAACTTTAGTTTAAAACTATTAAGCTTTCTTAAAAAAGAAATACCTTTTATTAAGTTATAATTTCGGTAGGAGGGGAACTAAGAGAGTAGCGACTGCCAGTTTCTGCTAGCTCAACATTTTTAAAAATTCTTTCAGCTTCCGTTTTAAAATTATTTATATTCTTATATCTACTAGAATAGTGCCCTATGATAAGTTTTTTAACGTTTGCTTGATGGGCTATTGAAGCAGCTTGTGCTGCTGTAGAATGTTTTGTTTTTTCGCATAAATCTTCTCTATCGTTTAGAAAGGTAGCTTCGTGATATAAAACATCGACATTTTCAATGATAGGAATAATATCTGGTTTATAAGCTGTATCGCTGCAAAAAGCAAAACTTTTCGGGGTCTCAGGCTCTATAGTTAATTGAGAATTTGGAATAATTTTACCCGAAGAGAGTTTGAAATCCTTACCAAGTTTTAAATTATTATAGTCACACTTTTCAATTTCGCAATATTGTTTTATCTTTTCAATATCAAGCTTTTTTGGTTTAGCTTTTTCGGTAAATAAAAAACCATTAGTATAGATTCTATGATCCAAAGGGATTGTTTTAATTATTACTTTTTCATCTTCAAAAATAATTTCACTTTCTTTTGATGAAAGTTCATGAAAAATAATTTTATACTTTGTCCATGATTTCGATAATTTTAATTGTAGAACAGTAATTTCTTTAATTCCTTTAGGACCAAATATATGTAGTGGTTTTTCTCTATTTAGAATTCCAAAAGTAGAAATTAGCCCTATTAATCCGAAAAAATGATCACCATGTAGATGAGAAATGAAAATATGGTTTATTTTAGAAAAACCTACTTTATATTTACGCATTTGTCTTTGTGTCCCTTCTCCACAATCAATTAAAAAATGCCTATTATTAATTTCTAAATATTGAGATGTAGGATAAGCATTCGAGCGAGGGGTTGCTGAATGACAACCTAAAATAGTAAGGTTTAAATGCATTTTAACGATTGCTTTATTATACGCGAAATTCTAACAGACATTATTTAGTAGTTCACAGATTTGATAATATTTCTTTTTTCAAAATAGTAAAATGCTATTAATAATAAAAATGGCAATAACGCATGTAAATAAAAAAACATATGACTATTATTAAAAGAAGTTTGAAAACGAAAATATAAAATTCAAATTGAAAAATAAATTTATTTTTCAATTTGAATACTATTTTGTTGGTAATATTTTCTTTCTTTCTTTCTTAAAGTAAAAGGTTTCTTGACTGAATAAATAAGTAATAGTAATTCATAATAAAGTTTGACGTCAATGATATTATTTGACAACAAATCTCTTAGACAGAACTTCTTTACTTGTTTCGATAGCGTATAGATACATTCCAGGACTTAAAATATTGTGTTTAAAAGCAATATTATTCATTCCTTTATGTGCAATAATTTTATCTATTAATATTGATTTACCTAATATATCAATAACTGATAAAGTTACAGCTTGAGTTCTTATAGATTTAAATGAAATTTTCGTTTCAATTCTAAATGGATTATATTTTAAACCCAATTCTTTAATTGTTTTATTTTTTTGAGCACACATAAAAGTTGTAGCAAGTAATAATGTGCATAATAGTTTTTTCTTAGCCATAAATAATTCATCGGGGGTATGAATAATTAATATGATTGCTTTATAAGCTCCTTGTAAGTTGTAATATTAAAAACTTAGTAATGAACCACATGAAGTAGTTATTCGTAAAAATTTTAAAGAAAACAACTATTTTAGCCTACATAAATTTAAAATAGATAACAACCTATCATGTAACACTTTTAAGAAAGTCAAAATGTTACTAAAATAGCTTATCTAATAACAAACCTTTTTGAAACAACTTCTTCTGTTGTTTGAACAGAATAAATATACATGCCTGTACTATTATCATTTCGTCTGAAAGGAATGCTATTAATCCCTCTTTCAGCAGTCATTTTTTCTTTCATTATTGATTTTCCTAAAATATCAACAACGGTTACAACAACTGTTTGTATTTTATCAGATTTAAATGATATTTTTGTTTCTATATTAAATGGATTGGGGTGAGCACCCAAGCCTTTAAGCGTATGATTTTTTTGAGAGAATACATACGTGGTTAAAAAAAATAATACGTAAAAGAGTAGTCTTTTTGTCATAAATAATTAATTCATTAGGGGTTATGAATAATTGAAAGGTTAAAAACCTAGATTACGCTGAATATTCTCAATCTCTAGTACATCTTCCGCTTCTATAAGTGTAGGAACAATATTTAGTTCTTCGGGAAATTTATCAATATCTACACTATTATCAATAATCACAAAAGATAAACCTTTCTTCTTTTGAATAAAAGCATATTCCAAAAGTAACAAAATATTTTGTTCAGAAAAATTATTTTTTGAAGAAAATTCTAAAATAATATGAGAACTCTCTATTTTGTTATAAATCTGTTTAAACTTATTTAAAAAAGAGTTAAATGTTTTTTCTTCAGAAGTAATAAGTTTATAATTATTATTTTGCTTAATTTCCATCAAAACTATCTTTTTATTTTTTGCGCTAATAAATAGATGACTGCCATTCTTACAGCTACGCCATTTTCTACTTGATTTAATATAATAGATTGCTCACTATCGGCTACATCACTTGTTAATTCAACTCCACGGTTTATTGGTCCAGGATGCATGATTACAATATCTTTTCCTAAATTATCAAGTACATCTTTATTAATACCAAAGAGTTGCGTATATTCCCTTGTAGAAGGAAAATATTTAATATCCATTCTTTCATGCTGAACTCGAAGAACATTGGCTACATCACACCAGTCAAGGGCTTTTTTTAAATTGGTTTCGACTTGAACACCAAGACTTGTAATGTATTTAGGGATTAGAGTGCTGGGGCCACACACCTTAACTTTTGCTCCTTGTAATTTTAATGCGAAAATATTAGAAAGTGCAACTCGGGAATGTAAAACGTCGCCAACAATAACTATTTTTTTTCCTTTTAAGTTACCATTTAACGCTTCACGCATAGAAAAGCTATCAAGTAAAGCTTGGGTAGGGTGTTCATGAGTTCCATCTCCTGCATTTACTATTTTAGCATCAATGTGTTTAGAAAGAAAGACACCAGCACCAACGTTCGAGTGTCTCATAACAACAATATCAACTTTCATAGAAAGTATATTATTTACAGTATCAATAAGCGTTTCGCCTTTTTTCACAGAAGATTGACCTGCTGAAAAATTGATTACATCTGCAGAAAGTCTTTTTTCTGCTAGTTCAAAAGACAGTTTCGTACGTGTACTATTTTCAAAGAATAAATTAGCAATCGTAATATCTCTTAGCGAAGGAACTTTTTTAATTGGTCTATTAATAACTTCTTTAAAATGCGAGGCAGTTTCAAAAATAAGTTCTAAATCTGATTGATTTAAGTATTTGATTCCTAGCAAATGCTCAACACTTAACTGCTTCATTTTTAGTTGTTTTATGAGTTGTGTTTTTAGTTGTGTTTTTCTTTGTTTTCAATATAGATAGCATCTTTGTCATTAGTTTCTTTCCAATGAACCAAAACTTTTTCTTGATTTATTGCATCTACTTGTCTTCCTCTATAAGTTGGTTGAATTGGTAAATGACGACTAAAACGCCTGTCTATTAAAACAAGTAATTCAATATTTTCAGGTCTTCCATAGGACTGTATGGCTGTCAATGCCGAACGAACACTTCTACCTGAGAAGAGAACATCATCAACAAAGACGACTTTTTTACCTTCAACTAGGAAGTTTATTTCTGTTGAATTGGCCTCTAGAGGTTCATTTCGCCTTCTAAAATCATCTCTGTAAAATGTTATATCGAGTAAACCTAATTGTAAACCTTTTATTGAATATTCATTCTTTAAGATTTTAACCAAACGCTTGGCCAAATAACTTCCTCTAGGTTGGAGGCCTATGATAACAGTATTGGCAAAATCGTCGTGGTTTTCGATTAACTGACACGCTAATCGATGCAGAATGATTTCAATTTCTTTTGAATTAAGTAGTTTTTTTCTGCTCATTGTTGCTACCAAATTTTGTATGATAGTTTCAATTTCAAAATTACTACAAAAAAATAGTGTAGCAAAAGTTAAACGTAAAAACTATATCAATTAAATTATCTTTAAATTTGCCAACTTTTAGAAAAGTATTGAAAGATTATGATGAAATACATTAGAAATAAAAAAATAAAAGTTAAAGATGATTCTTTAGCAGGTATCACTGTTTCTTTAGCAATGATACCAGAAGTTGTAGCTTTTGCCTTTGTGGCACAGATAAGCCCTATTGTTGCCTTGTTTGGTGCTTTTGTAATAGGAAGTATTTCTGCTATTTTTGGTGGAAGACCTGGCTTAATTTCAGGTGCTGCTGGTGCAGTTGCCGTTATTTTTGTTAATATGATACAGGAAGGCCATGCTAAAGGATTACTTTTTGATACTCCAGTTGAGAACATGGGCTATTTTTATTTATTAGCAGCCGTTGTTCTAATGGGAGTTATCCAAGTGTTGGCAGGTGTTTTTAAGTTAGGTAAATTTGTTCGTTTAATACCGCATCCTGTTATGATGGGATTTGTTAATGGATTAGCAGTTGTTATATTTATGGCTCAATTGGGAATGTTTACTGAAAATTCAAAAGATCTTTACGGGCAAAACAAAAGAATTACTGAAAATAAGGAGTTAGTATATAAAATTGACGGTAATAATGTTAAGGATATTACCTCAAATAATACGATTTTTCGTATTCAAGATAAATCAGTTTTTAACAATGAAACTAATGAAGAATTATTCTTAATATCAGAGGGGCAGGTATTTGATATAAGAAGCAAAAAAGTTGTTTATAATTATAATGATGAAGGATTTCATTCTGTTTTAGATAAAGGAGTTCTAAAAACAAAAATGAAAGGCTCAAAATTATATATAATGATTGTATTGGTGTTATTAACCATGCTAATTGTTTGGGGGCTACCAAAATTGACAACCAAAGTGCCAGCTGCATTGACTGCTATTTTAATAATTACTTTTATTGTTGTTTTTGGAGGAATTGAATCAATTAACGTCGGTGATTTTATTAGAAATGGAGGAGGTATAGGCTTAAATGGTTTTGATGAGTTGTCAAAAAAAATGAATTTGGCTCAACTATGGAGTAATCTACCGTTTAATTTAGATACCCTTAAATTTATCGCTCCTTATTCTTTTTTAGCTGCTTCAGTAGGTTTAATTGAAACTTTAATGACAATGAATTTAGTTGATGAGCTTACCGATTCTAGAGGAAATGGAAACAAAGAGTGTGTAGCTCAAGGAGCCGGTAATATTCTAAGTGGAGTTTTCGGTGGAACAGGTGGTTGTGGGATGATCGGACAAACGGTAATCAACATAAATGCCGGAGGTAAAGGAAGACTATCTGGAGTAATGATGGCTGTTACTCTTTTAGTTTTTATTCTTTTTGCAGATAAATACATTGAGCAAGTACCTATTGCAGCATTGGTAGGGGTAATGTTTATGATGGTAATAGAAACTTTTGCTTGGTCTAGTTTTAGAATTATGAATAAAATTCCTGTCTCGGATGCAGTAGTACTGATAATTGTTTCTTCCGTTACTGTTATTTTTGACTTAGCGATTGCTGTTTTCGTTGGAGTTATTATTTCTGCTTTAGTATTTGCATGGGAAAATGCAAAAAAAATTAGAGCACGAAAGAGAATGAAGGCAGATGGGACCAAGGTATATGAGATATGGGGGCCTTTATTTTTTGGAAGTATTACAGCGTTTAATGAAAAATTTGATGTTAGAAACGATCCTGATAAAATTGAAATTGATTTTATCGAGTCAAGAGTTTCAGATCACTCAGCTATTGAAGCAATCTTTAATTTAGTTGAGAAGTATGAAACTGCAGGAAAAAAGATAGTGCTTAAGCATTTGAGTGAAGATTGTAAAGTGTTGCTTTACAAAGCAAATGAAAAGTTTCAGACTATTATTGAAGAAGATATTGATGACCCTAGGTATCATTTAGCAGAAAATCCAGAAAAATTTCCAAAGCCTTTATCTGAATATGAATTTTAAAAAAATCCCGATTACGGGATTTTTTTATGATTTATTTAAAGGGCTTACAATTTCTACGTCGCTAAAAGCTATAGCACCTCTAACAACACCATCAATAGTATTTTTTAGTGATTCTATAAGTTGCATTTTTAATTGTGACTTGTGATATATCAAGCTAACTTCTCTTGCTGGTGGAGGAGTTTCAAATTCTCTCAAGTGCCCCTTATCTTCCTCATTCAAATCTAGAGTATTAAGATAGGGTAGAAGCGTCATTCCAAGTCCATCTTTTGATAATTTAATTAAAGTGTCGAAACTTCCACTTTCTAACTGAAAACGAATATTTTTATTACTTTTATGTGTTCTACAAATATTTAAAACACTATCCTTAAAACAATGACCATCTTCTAACAATAAAATATCTTCTACATTTAATTCATCAACTTTAATTTTATTTTTTTTATATAGGTCATGATCTTCAGGTACTAATCCAACAAAAGGCTCATAGTATAAAACTCTTTCTTTAATAGCTTCATTTTCTAGAGGTGTTGCGGCAATAGCGGCATCAATATAACCGTCTGTTAACTTTCTTATAATTTCATCTGTTGTTAGTTCTTCTATTATCAGTTGAACTTTAGGGTAGTTTTTACTAAATGTTTTTAAAAACATAGGCAAAAGAGTAGGCATTACGGTTGGAATAATTCCTAGTTTAAATTCTCCGCCAATATATCCTTTTTGTTGATGGACAATATCAACGATTCTATTACTTTCGTCCACAATAACTTTAGCTTGTTCTACAATTCGTTTTCCTACTTCTGTAAGTTCTATTGGCTTCTTTGATCTATTAAAAATTTTAGCGTCTAATTCTTCTTCAAGTTTTTGTATTTGCATACTAAGTGTTGGTTGTGTAACAAAACAGTTTTCTGCCGCAATAGTGAAATTTTTATATTCTGCAACAGCTAATGTATATTTCAATTGAGTTATAGTCATTCCTATAATATTTTTTGATAAATATATTAAAACAATCAATATAATTTATATTAAATTCGGATTAATTTAGCCTAGCTTTGTCTTAGAAAAACTAATAAATCAAAAGGTAATAAATATGGCAGTTTCAATTTTAGGTTTGGATAAAAATAAAACAGATAAATTAACAAAAGAGTTAAATAATTTGTTAGCTAATTTTCAGGTATACTATCAAAATGTTAGAGGGCTACATTGGAATATAAAGGGGAAAAACTTCTTTGAGTTACATTTAAAATTTGAAGAGTTATATACGGATGCCCAAGAAAAAGTTGACTTAATTGCGGAAAGAATTTTGACATTGCAAGGAACACCTCTTCATACCTTTGAAGATTATCAGAGTCAAGCATCTGTGCCTATTGGTAAAAATATTTCTAATGATGAAGAAGCAGTAAGCTTAGTGGTTAATTCTTTGACAGAGTTATTGAAAATAGAAAGAGTAATTCTTGATTTATCGGATGAAGCTGAAGATGAAGGGACTAATTCGATGATGAGTGATTTTATTTCAGAACAAGAGAAAACATTATGGATGATGAATGCTTGGTTAGGTTAAACTAAAGTATTTTTATTGTAAATAATTACGAAAGGTGATATAATTTTATATCACCTTTTTTGTTTACAAATGTTTAATAGTAATAGTTTAAAACTTCATTAAAGCTTTCTCCAATACTATACACATGAATACCTGAAAGCTTGCTTTTTTCTGCTTACAGATACTACATTTATCATTTTGAAATAAGTAGATTCAATTTCTTTTTTAATCAATACGTTGTTTTATTTAGAATATACGATAAATATAAAAGATTACATTTCTAAAAATCTATTATATGGATTGATATTTATGCGGTTATCTATTTTTTTTGATGCTTTAAGGGTATTGAAAAATATTTTTTTCTTATTCCTATAATATAGAGTGATAAATTAATTTAATATAAGTAAAGAGCGCAAAGTGTTCTTAAGCGTGAACAATATTTCTATGTGTATTCAATTTGAGAAATGGAAACATATTACAATTAGAAATATTCTTTTTACTATAGATACAACTGCATCTTTATTTATAAAATTTAAAATTGATTTTTTATACTGTAAATGGTTTACGCATAGTTTTTTAATTATTAGAGAGTGAATAAATATGTGTTTGCCAATAACCCTTTTACACATAAATAAAATGAAAACTAAATTAAATTTAAGTAAAAAAGTACTGTTTTTAATAAATAGACTTTTAAAAGAAAAAAATGAAAAAAACATTGCTGATTTTCAATTTGACCATTTAAAAAAACTTTCTTGGTTACCGATAATGCTATTATTTTTATTTCATAGTTGTCAGGATGAATACCATATAAAAAATAATATTGAAGAAGAAGTTTTATCAAATAATAATAGTCTTGTTGATATAGATTATTTAGGGCAAAAATTGACAGTTTTTAAAAGTAATGGAAATTATTTTTATTACGATGATGTCATATTACCTAAAAAAAATGTGATTGAGC
This sequence comes from Tenacibaculum profundi, assembly GCF_057162725.1. Taxonomy (NCBI): domain Bacteria; kingdom Pseudomonadati; phylum Bacteroidota; class Flavobacteriia; order Flavobacteriales; family Flavobacteriaceae; genus Tenacibaculum; species Tenacibaculum profundi. Next base: position 678,523 of record NZ_CM169894.1, on the reverse strand, counting down.
TAGGGTTAAAAAATCTTTACACAAAAAGTAAGGATAAAAATATTGCTTTAAGTGGAGAAGATATTTTAAAAGAATTAAATACAGGAAAAGTCATTAAGGTTACCCCATTTCCAGATGGCATAATAAGATTTTATATTGATCCTAAATTTAATGAAGAAAGAAAAAGACTTATTAGAGCAGCAGCAAAAGACTGGCAAAATGCTGTGCCCGCATTGAAGTTAATAGAACAAAATAAAAAGAGTACAAAATATATTTATATTAAAAAAGTAAATACAGGATGTAGAACTAATGGTTTAGGTGCTAGTATAACAGAGATGCAATTAAGTGATACTTGTGACTATTTAAGTATTTTACATGAATTTGGGCATGTGGTTGGTTTGGAGCATGAGCATGTACTACCAGATAGAAATGATTATATTACACTAAATACTGATGCATTTTTATATATTCAAAATAATTTTCCAGACCTACTTTACAAGGCAATTGGAAATTATATAATAAGTAAACCTAGTTATAGAAACCCTTTCTCTTTTAGTCAAGAATCAATTATGTTGTATGCCAGTTATCCTAGAAACGCTATTGCACTTAGAGATGCTTTAAAACGAGAAAAACTTCCTCTGTATACATTTAAAGATGGTTCTGATGTTAAAAGGCAAACCCCTGATAATAGTTTGCCAAATAAATTTAAAATAAGTCAAAAGGATATTAATTTAGCAACTTTTCTTTACAAAAAGAATAATGATTTAAATTCCAAAGATAGGTTTATTTACATTAATAATATTGACTATTCAAATCTTGAAGTATATATTCACACAGCGCATTCTAATGAAATTATAGATTTACCTATTGGTTTAAATACAGGTAGTGTTATTGCTTTACAAGTTAAAGCTAATGGAAGTGTCTATTATGAAGGGAACCATGTTCGGGAAGTTTTTTTTAAGTACAATCATGATAAAAGGAATGTAGAGAATGATAGTCGACTTATTTTTAATACTAATAATATTTTGTTTAATCCAAATCGTAGTGATGCTGATGCTCCATTAGTATTAAATTACAAATCTAAGCCTGTAACCAGAGAAACTATATGTTTAAAAGGATTTTCTTCTTATGGAGGTAAAAATGGTAGAGTTATAAGTAAGTTTCAGAATAATTCGATTTATATCAATTTACATAAATGGGAAACACCAAGTAGGAAAATAAATCCAGAAAAACTTATTAATTATAAAAGTAATAGGTATGATAGTAATGGTTTTATCACTTTTGCAAATGAATACAACTCTAAAAATATTAAAAATGTTAGGGTAGGATTAAATTCAACAACTGATTATTACTTTAATTTCAATTACAATGTTAGTTTTAATCTAAAAAATAGGTATCTATATATGAGCCGATTAGATTGGTATAATTGGTATTATGTAAATCAACTTGATTTGGGTGAAAGTAATGATGTGTATGGCGGAGATGAATTTAATTTGGGGTATTACTTAAATATATTTAGTTATGGTATTGAATACAGACCAAATGATGATTACAATGAAAGTTTTCCTATAATTGATTATGAAACCGGATATTATTCAAGTATGATTGATGTTAATGGGATACATGGCAATACCAAACCTGCCTATGTTCATGTTAAGCCTGAGAATAATGGAGCGCAAGTAAGAATAAAAGTTTCCATTAAATAAAATATTGTAGATACTATCTTAAAAAAGTACATTGGTTTGAAGTTAGAGCTATACTGATGTACTTTTTGTAGTTGTAAAAAACAAAGGCTACTGTTTATATTTAACTAAAACTATCTATTTTTCAATCTTAAATTCCATAGGAATATTAAAAAGAACATCAACACTCTTATTATTGTGTTTTCCAGGAATGAATTTTGGCAGTAATCTTATAATACGTTTAGCTTCTTCTTGTAAAGATTTATTTTTTTCTGAAGAAATTGCTTGAATTCGCGAAACATCCCCTTTTTTATCAATAACAAACTTTACTAAAACAACCCCTTCAATATTACGTTTTAAAGCTGTTTTTGGATATAAAAAATGTTTATTTATATGGTGTTGCATTTTTTGATTGAAATTATCATACTGTCTTCCTGAATCTCTGTCCGCTTGATCAAAAAGAGGAATAAAATCAATATCTGTAAAGTTGATAAGCTTATCGTTATTTGCATCAAGCAGTTTAGTGGAAATAGTAGCTATATTTCTCTTGATATTAGATATATCTAATTTAGTCGAAGCTTTTAAATTTTTTGCTAAGTTTTCAGATTCGAAAATAAATGTATTAGATAATTTTTTATTTCTCTTTTTTAGAAAACGATGATGATCGTTTGAGGGTAGAGATGATTGCTTTATTTTTGGTGAAACTTTACATTTCTTTTTTAAGAAAAAAATCGAATTTAAGTCACTTTTATTGATATCAGAATCTAAAGTACAATGCTGTGAAAAGCTTTGTTGAAAAATAAAATAAAATAATAAATTTGATACAAAATAAATTTTTGACATAAACTCGATTTTCTAGTAGTTGAGTTTTTGGTTTGATATTGAGCATCAAACATAAGAAATAAAGATAAGGCTTATATCCTTTAATAGATTAAGAGAGTCTTTTAGCCGATAAAATACTCTTTACTTCAGATGTGACATTTTAATGATTTTGTATTTTGGTTTATATATCAAATCAAATTTTTAAAAATAGAATTAAATAAAATTTTAAAACCAATACAAGCAATAAGAATAGCAGTTGCTTTTTTTAATTTTAGTGGATTGAGCAATTTATTGCTTAATCTATTTCCTATTATACTCCCCACAAAGACAGTTGTCATCAAACTTAATGAAAGAAACCAATCTATTTGAAATTTAGGATTATAAGTTTGACCAATTAATCCACCAATTGAATTAACCAAGATAAAAAAACTACAGGTTGAAGCAATTTTTTTTGAAGTATCCCATCTGATAATATGTAGAAAAGGAGCTAAGAATATCCCTCCTCCAATACCAACCAGACCTGATAAAAAACCAATTCCTCCTCCATATAAGGCACTTTTTAATGCGCTTGTTTTTTTTGAATTAGTATCAGTAACTATTTTATAGGATCGCCACATTATGATTGAAGTTATTACTAAAACGGTACTTAATGTTATAAGAAAGAAGGTTTTATTAATCCTTAAAAGCCCGCCTGTAAAAGCCATTGGAACACTGAAAATAACCAAAGGAAATACTTTAATCCAATTAATTTTCCCTATTTTATGTAAGATAATTAGATTGGTAGCTACAACGATAATATTGCAAAGAAGCGCAGTAGATCTTACTTGAATAAAAATAATTTCTGTTAAGGATAAAACAGCTAAGTAACTGGAGCCTCCCCCGAAACCTACTGAAGAGTATATTATTGAAATCAAAAAAAATAGAAAAACAAGATGCCAATAATCTATCAATATGTTTGAAACTAAAATTGTGAGCATAATATCATATAAAAAGTTACTAAAATACCACATTTAATAGTTGAAAATTAACAGAAGTAAATTACCAGATGTTAAAATAATTAATTGTTTTTTCTTATTTGTAATAAGTAAAATTGTTTTTTTTATTGTTTAGTCTTTTATTTTGTTGTTTGGGTGTGTAAAATTAGTTATTGGTAGAAAAAAATATAAAATAAAAAATTTAATATTATTTTAGTTATAGATATTTTAAACATAAGGCTTAATGAGTAATTATCATATAAAAAATTTAGAAGAATATTATCAGGTTTATAGAAGGTCTGTTAGAGACCCCGAATTATTTTGGGAAGAAATCGCTGAAGAACATTTTGTTTGGAGAAAAACTTGGAGAAAAGTTTTAGAGTACGATTTTTCTGTACCCGAAGTAAAATGGTTTGAGGGGGCTGAATTAAATATTACTGAAAATTGTATTGACCGTCATTTAGTTACAAGAGGGGATAAAACAGCTATTTTATTTGAACCGAATAATCCCAATGAAAGTCCCCTTGAAATAAGTTATAGAGATCTTTACAGGAGAGTTAATAAATTCGCAAATGTTTTAAAAGAGAATGGTATTGAAAAAGGAGATAGAGTTTGCATTTATTTACCAATGATCCCAGATTTAGCTATTTCGTTATTGGCTTGTGCAAGAATAGGAGCTGTCCATTCTGTTGTTTTTGCTGGCTTTTCAGCATCTGCTTTAGCTACTCGAATAAATGACTGCGAAGCAAAGATGGTTATTACATCTGATGGTGCTTATAGAGGTGCAAAAAAAATAGATCTAAAAGGTATTGTAAATGAAGCTCTTGAGAGTTGTTCTTTAGTAAAAACAGTATTGGTTTCTAAAAGAATTGATTCTAAACCAAATATGATAAAAGGACGAGATAAATGGTTATCCCCTTTACTTGATGTAGCATCTGAAGAATGTGAACCTGAAGTAATGAAAGCAGAAGATCCTTTATTTGTACTTTATACTTCTGGGTCTACAGGAAATCCTAAAGGTATGTTACATACAGTAGCTGGTTATATGGTTTATACAGCTTACACATTCAAAAATGCGTTTAATTATAAGGAAAGTGATGTTTATTGGTGTACTGCTGATATAGGTTGGATTACTGGGCATAGTTATATTGTATATGGTCCTTTAGCTAATGGAGCAACTACTGTTATGTTTGAAGGGGTGCCTAGTTATCCTGATTTTGGTAGATTTTGGGAAATCATAGAGAAACATAAGGTAACTCAATTCTATACGGCTCCAACAGCTATTAGAGCTTTAGCAAAAGAAAATTTAGATTATGTTAAAAAGCATGACTTATCTTCTATAAAAGTATTAGGAACTGTAGGTGAACCTATTAATGAAGAAGCTTGGCATTGGTATAACGACAATGTAGGGAAAAAGAAAAACCCAATAATAGATACTTGGTGGCAAACAGAAACAGGAGGTATGATGATTTCTCCTATTCCCTACGTAACCCCAACAAAGCCAACTTATGCAACGCTTCCTCTTCCAGGTATTCAATTGGCATTGATGGATAATAAAGGAAATGAAATCTTTGGCAATCAGGTAGACGGTCGTTTGTGTGTAAAATTTCCGTGGCCTTCAATGGCAAGAAGTATTTGGGGAAATCACCAACGTTATAAGGAAACATATTTTTCTCAATTCAAAGGAATGTATTTTACAGGCGATGGTGCTTTACGTGACGAAGTTGGGTATTATCGAATTACAGGTAGAGTAGATGATGTCATTATTGTTTCAGGCCATAATTTAGGAACAGCTCCAATTGAAGATGCTATAAATGAGCATCCAGCTGTAGCAGAAAGTGCGATTGTGGGTTTCCCTCATGACATCAAAGGAAATGCATTGTATGGGTATGTGATTCTGAAAGAAGTAGGGGAGGGAAGAGATCATGATAATCTTCGTAAAGAAATAAATCAAATCATTACAGAGCACATCGGTCCAATTGCTAAATTAGATAGGATTCAATTTACCCAAGGGCTTCCCAAAACTCGCTCAGGTAAAATAATGAGACGTATTCTTCGTAAAATTGCTCATAACGAATTAGATGATCTTGGAGATGTGTCAACTTTACTAAATCCTGAGGTGGTGCAAACTATTATCGAAAAAAGGATAAAAAACGAGCTAGTAAACTAATAATAAATCTTTCTTACTTTTCTAGACCCTCAAGTTAAAATTACTTGAGGGCTTTAGTTTGTTTTTATATCAGTCATATTTTTTTAAAGAAATATCAAATTATATTACGTGTCATTAGCTCATCATAAATATCTTTAGTACCATAGCCTACCAAATTTATTTCTTTATCGTGATCAATCGCTTTTGTGAATAAGTTAACGATAGAGTTTACAGTCTTACTATCCATTTCTTTTACCTCACTAATATTAAGTATAACAGAATGATTTTTTTTTAAAAAATTATTGATCTTCTTTTTAACTTTTTTGAAATTAGAACTATTGAGATCTCCTTTCAAGAAAAAAAGATTTTTTTGTTTTGTAATGTTCACATGCATAGTTCCTAGTTTTTTCTAAATTATACATTTAAAAGATTCGGAAACCAATTTTTTGTTTGAGAAAATAGTTATTTCGATTAAAAGCATTTTCCTTTAGGTAAACAGAACTTTAATTTACAAAAAAACTAAAAACACTACCTCCATAACGTTTTTCATAGTCAAAATGATCATGTTTAGATAATGAGGTATGTTTTGAATGTTCAATAATTAAAACACCTTCCTCGGTTATTAATTTTTTTTCAAAAACATAACTAATTATTTTGAAGAAATTCTCATCTGAAAAATCATAGGGTGGATCAGCAAAAATTATATCTGTTTGCAATTGGGTTTTTTCTAAAAATTTGAAAACATCTGATTTGTATGCAGTAATATTAAAATTTAATTCTTCTGATATTTGATTGATAAATTTGATACAACCAAAGTAAGCGTCAACTGCATATATTTCTTTAGTACCTCTCGAGGCGAATTCAAAACTTATATTTCCTGTGCCAGCAAATAAATCCATCATTGATATATTTTCAAAATAATATAAATTATTAATGATATTGAATAGTGATTCTTTGGCCATATCAGTGGTAGGGCGAACAGGTAGTTTTTTAGGTGCTGAAAACCTTCTACCTTTGTGTTTTCCTGAAATAATGCGCATTATTTAAATTTAAAGTAATAGATAAGTTGAATGATTAGTTAGTTCATTATCATTGTTTAAAAAGGACGAAGAACTGTTTATAAAAAAAATATTTCTCACATACTTGTATGCTATTTGATATAAATTAGATTTTTTATCGATATTTCCAATAAAACTTAGATGAAATTTTTCCGGATCAAGATTAAGTTGCTCAGCTATAAATAGTATATAATAAATAAAATCTTCTTTAGTTTCAAATAAGAAAGAATTGTATAAAACTAATTTTTTATCATTTATAACCAAAATATCCATCTGTGATTTACTAACATTGACATACATTTCTTTTTCTTTTGAATCATTAGTCAACAGAAGCTTATTAATTAAAACGGTAATATGATGATTATATTCAAATTCACCGAAGTTTTGAAAAATAAAGTTATTTATATTAACATAAGGAATGTATACATTATGAGCTTCTATGACCTCAATATTGTCATAGGTTAAAAAGTCAGTAGACAAAGTTTTTACATTAAAATCTAAATAAGGTTTTAAATCATTTCTGTCAAAATATTTTTCAGGTACAATAGTAGCTAAATTGTTTTGATGAATAGCACGCACACTTGAAAAGTCGTGTTGTAATGCAATATCATTACTAAAAATGTAAATAATCTTTTCTAATAATAACTCTGGAGAAGAGAGAGTTTTTGTAAATGTATATTCGGTTACATTAAGTATTTGCTTTGTGTCAAAATTACGAACACAAAAAGAAAATCCATCCAAACTAAATTGGATGGATAATTCTTTATATTGCGCTATTGCGCTAATATTTTTAGTCTTTTTTTGCAATTGCATCACCTTTATCGTAGTATGGAGGCCAATTTCCTCCAGTGGTAACTTCTCCTAAAGAACCAACAGAAACATGTGTTCCTTTGATTTGATCACTTTCAACAGCTTCTAGCTCTTGTTTTACTAAAGATACAGATAACCCTTTCAGAATAGGTTCTTTACTAACTTTAGCCTCGAATACAGGTACGTTTAAACCTTGTACTTTCTCAACTGTTCCTGTAGCCAATTCAAATTCTACATTAGTCCCTGGAACCTTGAACATGTTTTTATAATCTTTACCTTCGAAATATTTACTTACTGGCTCATATCCTATCGTATCAATTACCTTTTCCGAAATTTCTTTAGTTATTCCTCCCCCTAACTCTATTGTTTTTGGTTTATTACTAGTTTTTGTTAAAACTAATTGTCCATTTTCTATAAAATTAATTAAGGTATCCTTATTTCTTGCATATTGTCCATTAGCTTCACTGTACTTTATTTGTGCATCACGAATTATTTTTAAATTCTTAATAACTTTTGCATAACGTACTTTTTTCTCTTTGGCGAAATTTATCGGCTCCATAATTCCGTCATAAATCTTGTTAGTCAAGAAAATAGCAAGCGCTAAAAATACTACAGATACTAACCATCTTAATTTTAGTGGCACAAACTTAACAATTACTACGGCTAGCAAAACTGCAACAACAACAGCAGCTGCTAAGATCAATAATAAATTCATTTTATTTCTAATTTTAATATATGATATTCGCAAATCTACAATTTTTTTTTAATCATGAAAATTTTTAAGTATAAATACATTTATCTTTGAAAATTATTACGAATTTATGATCGAATCAAGAAACAAGTTTTATACTGAAATACTTAGAGAATTTCCATATAAGCCTACCATTAAACAAAATGAATTATTAAATGATCTTACAAATTTTATTTTTGAGGATAATAATAGTTCTTTATTCATATTAAAAGGCTATGCAGGAACAGGAAAAACTACTATTATAAGTACAGTTGTAAATAATTTGTGGAAAGCAGGTAGAAAAGCCGTTCTGTTAGCTCCAACAGGAAGAGCAGCTAAAGTTATTTCAGGATATTCGGGTAAGCAGGCATTAACGATTCATAAAAAAATATATTTTCCTAAAAAACAAAGTGGTGGAACTGTTAGTTTTGTAATGCAACCTAATAAGCATACAAATACGCTCTTTATTATTGATGAAGCTTCAATGATATCTGATGAAAAACAAAATTCTAAGTTATTTGAAAACGGATCATTATTAAGTGACTTAATTTCATATGTTTATTCTGGAAAAAATTGTAAGGTTATTTTCATTGGAGATACCGCTCAATTACCACCAGTTAAATTAGATATAAGCCCAGCTTTAGAGGGGGATAAACTATCTTTTGAATTTAATAAAAAAGTAACAGAAATTGAATTAAGTGAAGTTGTTCGCCAGCAAGAAGATTCAGGAATATTATTTAATGCAACGGACATAAGAGTACTTATTGAAAATGGCGCTACAGAGTTTAAATTCAATATTGATTTCCCTGATATTATAAGATTACAAGATGGTTATGATATAGAAGATGCCATTACACAGGCATATGATGGGGGTGACGGGTTAGAAGATACCGCCATCATTGTTCGTTCAAACAAGAGGGCAAATCAATATAATCAACAAATTAGAACAAAGATACGAGGGCAAGAGAGCAATATTTCAACAGGAGATTACGTAATGGTTGTTAAGAATAATTATTTCTGGTTAAAAGAATCTTCTGATGCAGGCTTTATTGCAAATGGTGATATTTGTGAAATTATTAGAATTAAAGAGATTAAAGAATTATATGGTTTCAAGTTTGCTGAAGTTGAAGTTAGGATGATTGACTACCCAAACATGAAGCCTTTTGAAACAGTGCTATTGCTGAATACATTAACTAGTGAAAGCCCTTCACTTACCTATGAAGAGTCAAATAAATTATATGAAGCAGTAAAAGAGGATTTTTCCCATGAAAAATCCAAGTATAAACAGTTTATGGGGGTTAAAAAAAATAAATATTTTAATGCTCTTCAGGTTAAGTTTTCCTATGCAATTACCTGTCATAAGTCTCAAGGAGGGCAATGGAAAACGGTTTTTATAGAGCAACCATATTTGCCTGAAGGTATTTCTGTTGAATATCTTAGATGGTTATATACAGCAGTAACAAGAGCTCAAGAAAAACTATACTTAATAGGTTTTAAAAATGAATGTTTTTACCAATAATTAGTAGTTTTTAGTAAAGATTTATTTAATTTTTTTTTAATTCAAAAGGACATCTTTTTATTTTTCATTTAAGGGTGAAATTAACTTTTAGAGAATTGTTTTTGTGATAATTTATTAAGATGATAAATGTTATCGTTTTGTTAATGTATTATAAATCATAAACAAAAAACTTATTTTTGAGAACTAACAGAACCAAAATATTGAAAATGAACCGAAAAATAATAGTTTTTATTTCATTTTTATTGATATCACTGTCAATAACAGCTCAAAAACCCCTTAAATTATCATCTAATCAGATTTATGAAAGAATTCAAAAGTTGAATTTCTTAGGATCAGCTTTGTATATTGCAGCACATCCGGATGATGAAAATACACGGCTAATAGCTTATTTAGCAAATCATAAAAAAGCAAGAACAGGCTATCTTTCACTTACAAGAGGCGACGGAGGTCAAAATTTAATCGGTCCCGAAATTCGAGAATTATTAGGGGTAATAAGAACACAAGAGCTTCTTGCCGCTAGAGGAGTAGACGGAGGTGAACAATATTTTTCTAGAGCTAATGATTTTGGTTATTCAAAACATCCAGATGAAACCCTAAAAATATGGGATAAAGACAAGGTGTTGTCAGATATTGTCTGGACCATTAGAAGTTTTAAGCCTGATGTGATTATTAACAGATTTGATCATAGAACTCCGGGTACTACACATGGACATCATACTACTTCAGCAATGTTAAGTGTTGATGCCTTTGATCTAGCAAACGATAAAACAAAATATAAGAGTCAATTAAAATTTACTGAACCTTGGCAACCATATAGGTTGTTTTTTAATACATCATGGTGGTTTTATGGCAGTAAAGAAAATTTTGCAAAGGCAGACAAGTCAAAAATGTTAAACTTTGATATCGGCGCATATTATCCTCTTAAGGGGTTGTCAAATAACGAGCTTGCTTCTATAGCCAGTAGTCAGCATTTATGTCAAGGATTTGGACGCTTGACCACAAGAGGAAGCCAAGAAGAGTATGTAGAATTTTTAAAAGGTGACTTTCCTTCAGATAAAAAAGATATTTTTTCAGGAATAAATACTACTTGGACACGAGTTCCGGGAGGAAAAGAGATAGGAGATATTTTAATTAATATTGAAAATAATTTTGATTTTCTAAAACCATCTAGACATATACCCGAATTAATGAAAGCGTATAACATGCTAAAATTATTAGAAAATGAACATTGGAGAAAAATTAAATTAGAAGAGCTTAGGGTAATTATTGAAGCTTGCACTGGGTTATATTTAGAAGCTTCATCAACAAGCTCTAATGCTACATTAAATAGTGAAGTAAAAATCAATTTTGAAGCTTTAAATCGAAGTGACGTTCCGATTCAATTAATCTCGATTGAAATTAAACCTCAAGAAAAACTTTTATTAAAAAAAATAAACCTAGATGCTAATATCAAAAAGAATTTTTCTGAGACAATAAGAATAAATCACATGAGATATTCTACACCATACTGGTTAGAAAAAGCATGGGGGCTAGGGATGTACAAAGTTTCAGACCAAACAGAAATAGGGAATCCAGAAAGTAAAAGACCTGTTATTGTATGTTATAATTTATTGATTAACGGAGTTCCCATTTCATTTATGAAATCTGTTGTATTTAGGTATTCTCAAAGAGATAAAGGTGAAATATATGAGCCTTTTGAAATAGTGCCTGAAGTTACAACAAAACTAAAAAATAAAGTTTTAATATTCGCTGAGAAGGATGCTCAGGAAGTAAAAGTTGAAGTAAAGGCAGGTAAAGATAATTTGAATGGATTTGCTAAAATTGAGGTGCCTAAAGGGTGGAAAGTTACTCCAAAACAAATTAATTTTTCAATTAAACAGAAAGGAGATGTTCAAATAATGAACTTTATGGTTTCACCAACATCAAGTGAGTCAGAGGGGTACATTAAGGCAATAGCCGAAGTTAATGGAAAAACCTATGACAAAGAGTTGGTAGAAATTAATTACAGCCATATACCAAAACAAACTGTTTTGTTACCATCAAGTGCAAAAGTTGTTAGGTTAAATATTAAAAAAGAAGGAAATCATATTGGTTATATACAAGGGTCTGGTGATGCTGTACCAGAGAGTTTAAAACAAATAGGCTATAAAATAACTGAAATTTCTCTTAACGAAATAAATGATAAAAATCTTTCAAAATTTGATGCTATTGTTGTTGGGATAAGAGCCTACAATACAAAAAAAGAACTTCAGTACAAACAAAAGTTTCTGTTGAATTATGTTAAAAATGGAGGAAATATGATTGTACAGTATAATACAAATAGACGCGTTGATGTTAAAGCTCCATATGAGTTGAAGCTATCTAGAGACAGGGTTACTGACGAGAATGCTAAAGTAACTTTATTAGCTAAAGATCACAAAGTTTTACAATATCCAAATAAAATAAGTGCTCAAGATTTTGAAGGTTGGGTTCAAGAGAGAGGACTTTATTTTCCGAATTATTGGAGTAAGGAATACGTGCCAATTTTATCGATGAATGATAAAGGAGAAACTCCTAAAAAAGGGAGTTTGTTGGTTGCAAAATATGGTAAAGGAAATTATATCTACACGGGAGTAAGTTTCTTTAGAGAACTTCCAGCAGGTGTTTCAGGGGCTTACAAATTATTTGCAAATTTAATTGCACTGTAATTTTTTAAAAGTCTAGATTAGTATTATGATAAGACCATAAAAAATACATTTGAGTTGTGTTAAAGCTAAATAATGTAGTCTGATTTTGTTTTAAACAGATTAATAGAGATTGTTGCTAAGTCAGAATTAGGAAACTTTTTAAATACTTTTTCATCAGGGAATAAGCCTATAGACTTTAAAGCGTTCATGTATTCATCAAGTTCTACTATATATTGATCAGAATAACCGTGGGTAGCATCGTAAGCTGTTGCAGCTGTTTTACCTATATTTTTTGCAATTAGTTCAGGTTTGGATGTGTGAAGTTCAATTAGTAAAAGACCAAATTTCTTAACATATGGTTTCCACTTATTAAAATGTTCTTTCAGTGATTGAATAACTAAATTATTATTAAGTTTTTTTCCACGATAAGCATAGGCTCCAGAACAAGAGGTCAATGTTAATTGCTCTCGTTTAATTGGGGGATTCCATATACGATTATGATCTAAAAATGTTCTTACATTCAATAAGTCAGATAAAATAATCCCATATTTATCTTCTAGATCTCTTGACAGTCTGTCAGGGTTTCCAATGTCTCCCCACATAACTTTGGCCCAAATATTTGCTTGCACTAAATTTTTACGAGTTATCTCGAGAGCAGTTTGATTATAATCAATACCAATCAGATAAAGAGGGTATTCTTCTAGTTGCTTTCCTCTTGAAGTATGGTTTTCTATTAGATTGAAAAGATGTATTAAGAAAGCACCACTACCACAGCCAATGTCTAAAATACCTTTAGGTTGTTCCTCTACGGGTTTATTGAATAAACTAATAATAATTTCATCAATAACCTTAAAATAAGAAGCATGAGCACCACCACTTCCCCATACATTCATTGCTCTATCAACATGAGTTTCTTGCATGCCTATATTATTTGACTTTAATTTGTAAGGAGCATTAAAAAAAATAAGTTGATCTAATTTTTTTAACGTTAAAATATAGGATACTGTAACTCCGTAAGCACTTGCTCGTTTTGCAAAAAAAAGGCCTTCATTGGTAAATTCATAGGTTTCTTTATTTTTTGTAAACCAACCTAATCTTTTGAGAATATTTAGTAAACGCTTAAAATTATCAGGTTCACTATGAAATTCTTCAGCTTTGAATTTAGTTTGCATAAAATAATTGTGAAACATATTGTTCATTCCTAACAATACAATAATTGGTCCTACTATAACTCCCTCAATATGCTTTAAAATTTGAGAAACTATATTCTTTTCTTCAGGATTTTCGGGTAAAGGATTGTTTAATTTAGAAAAATAAAACTCAAATAAATTATCTAGTTTTTGTAAAGTTTGTTTTTCGAGACTTAGAACGCAGGAATGTTTTGAATATTCAAGTAGTTCAAAAGCTTCTTTGTATAGATAAAAATAGTTAAATGCAATTTCAGAATTTTTATTACAACTGTAAGTAACAGTATTTTCTATGTTATTTATTTTTTGATCTAACCATCCTTGTGAGCATAAAGTTCGTAAGGCTACATTTAAATACCCATCATTTGCATTAAAATGATTGCTTAGCAAGGTTAGTGATGCTTGTTTTTTTTTTAATAGATATTTAGTAATTCCTTTTTGAAAAAGAACAAATGCAGAGGGACAAGTTACGATTCCATCCAAATGTCTAAATAAATCACTTCTTAATCTCGATTTTTTTTGTTTAGAAATCATGAAAACTTTCTTTATAATTAAATATAATGAATTGAATTTTAAATTAAAGAGAAGTATTCTGAGATGATTAAAACTGTCGACGAAATAGAACTAAATAGTTTTTAGTACAACAGTTAGTTGGAATTGCTTTATCATGAGATAGTTAAAAAATAAAATATATTTTTAATTATCTGAATTGTATAATTTTTTATCATGGTTATATTTATTATTTGCAATAGTTTAATTGAGTTACTTAAAACTGTTATTTATTTTATTTAAGAATGCCTCAGCATTTTCAAAATGTTTGCTTCGTTTGTCTATATCCATTTTATCTAAATTATTAATAAGCATTTTTAACCTTGGGTTTTTACTTAAAAAAAGCCTATTTTTATTCATAAATCGCCAAAAAAGTCCGTCCCAAACCTGTTGCCAGTCTCCATTTGAATAATTACTCATTCTTTTAACATAGTTACTACTACTTATGTATGGTTTTGTTGACATAAGTCCACCGTCAGCAAATAAGGCCATTCCATATACATTCGGTACCATTACCCAATCGTAACTATCTATAAAAAATTCCATAAACCATTTATAAACATCATCAGGATCAAACTCACATAATAACATAAAGTTACCTAAAATCATTAGGCGCTCAATATGATGGGCATATCCTGTAAGTTTGATTTTGCTTATGGTTACGTCTATAGGTATTATTCCTGTTGTTCCATCATAAAAAGCTTTAGGTATTTTTCTAGAATGTTGCCAAAAGTTTTTGGTTCTTTCTTCAGTTCCCTTCACTAGATAAATTCCACGTATAAATTCACGCCACCCTAAGATTTGTCTTATAAATCCTTCTAAAGAGTTAATAGGAATATTATTTTTATCTGCATATCTTATTGATAAATCAATGACAAATGAAGGAGAAAGCAATCCTATATTAATTAAAGGAGACAAAACACTATGGTTTAAAAAATGGTTATTGTCAAGAATAGCATCTTCATAAGGGCCAAATTCATAGAACCTTGTTTCTAAAAAGTTAATCAACCATTTTTTAGCTTCTTGAAAGGTGATAGGATAAATTTGTTTTTCACAAAGTTCGCCAAGATTGTCAGAAAAGTTTTTTTTAATATATTCTCTAGCTTCTTGATAATATTCATTGGATTCAGGGAATGATATAGTAGGTGGGATTTTTCCTTTAGGATATTTCTTTCTGTTTTCGGTATCGAAAGTCCATTTACCTCCTTTAGGTTCTCCATTTTCTATTAAAATATTTCTTAATTTTCGTTGATCTTTATAAAAAGATGTTTGAAAAAATTTTTTTTTAGAAGGTTTAAAAAAAGATGTTAGTTCATTTTTATTATTTATGAAAAGAGGCGATTCGTAGATAATAATATTTAATTGATCTCTAAAATTTGTCACCTGTTTTTCTAGCCAGTTGTCAGTAGGGTCGATGATATGGATATTTTCTAAACCTTTTTCAATTAGATTTTTAATAAGGTTTTTTGTCTTACTTTCATAATTTTTAGCTTCTATGTAAAAGACATCAAACCCTTCATTTTTTAAATAATTCTCATAAAACTTCATTGTGGATCTATGAAAAGCTAATTTTTGCTTATGAAAATTATATTGATTAAAGAATAAATATTCTTCAACTAAGTAGATGGGAATATCGGTACTAAATATTTCAGTATTTTCAATGATTTGATTGGGAAAGAGTAATGTAATTTCTTTCATTTTAGTCTGTTTTTTAAATTATTAGGATAATTGTAACCACCTATTTCTAAATTTACGGTTTGCATCATATTTTTCTGATTGCCATTTCACATCGAATTTACGGTCTCTTGGGTCGTTTCCAACACCAGCTACATATTGCCAATTACCGTAATTACTGTGTACGTCATAATCTATGAGCATACTCTCAAAATAAGCAGCACCAATTCGCCAATCTAACAGTAACTCTTTCGCAAAAAAAGAAGCTACATTTTGTCTGCCTCTATTACTCATCCAACCAGTTTTTTTTAGTTCAATCATATTAGCATTTACAAAGTCGTTGAAAGTATGACCATTTATCCAAGATTGAATTAATACCTCATCTGTATTCCAGTTATATTTTTTTCTTTTTATTCCTCCCAAAGTGAATAAATTCGTTCCATGTTTGTATGCTAAGCATTTAAAATAATCACGCCAAATAAGTTCAAATATTAACCAGTAGGTTGATTGATTTTGCCCAAATCTTTTTTCATATTTTTTTATTTCCCAGTACAATGTTTTTGCAGAGATGCTTCCATTTCCCAACCAAGGAGAAAATTTTGAACTATAATTGACTCCAAGTAATCCATTTCTTGTTTCTTTATATGATCCGAGTTTTCTTGATTTAAAAAAGTAATATTGCAGGCGATTCATTGCAGCATCTTCACCTCCCTTAAAAGGAAAAGCTGTAAATGTAGGTATAGAAAAATCAGTAAAACCCAAAGTTTGAAGATTGGGAATTTTTGTTGTTACAGGAATCCAATTACTCGGATTTTTTGGTTGGATTTCTGAACATTTTTTTACAGTTACATATTTTTCGACTTTTTTTCGATAGCTACTAAAAACTTCAGGTGTTTTATCTATATCAAAAATTAGATCATGTGGATGAAATAAAAATTGATCAAAATAAGAGTGAATGCTTATTTTATTGCGGAGTTTAGAGCTTATTTTTGTGATTAACTTCGTTTCTTGTTCAGTGAATTCATTTTGAAACAGTAAGGCGGTAGCATCATTATTTTTGCAAAATTTAGGGAGCTTCTCTGCAGGATCTCCAAAAAATACAAATAAAGGGATATTTAATTTTTTTAAATTTTGGGATAAGTTATTGACAGATTCAATTAAAAATTTAGCTCTGAATTTTTCTGTTTTCTTGAAACCAAATTCATTTTTTTTAAAATCGTTTTTATTAAAACAGTAAAAACCAATAACACGATCATATTTTTCACAAGCTACTTTTAATATATGATTATCGATTGTCCTTAGGTTGGATGTAAACCAGATTATAGATATACTAGATGTCATACTCATTTTATCATTAAAATAAATTAAAGATAATAGTTTTGTTTATCTTTTTGTTTAAATAGATAAACAAAAAGATAAAACCTTGAAATTTATTGTAAACGTGGTATATAGCTTAATGAAAGTCGTATTTTAAATAATTTATAGTTAAAATTATTTTAACTGATTGAATTTATTAATGCCAATGCAGCCTGCTCCCCAGAGTACATAGCAGCATTTAGAGAGCCATTTAGTAAGTAGTCTCCCGCTAAAAAAATATTTTCACTAAATCGTAACTTGTTTATTTCTATTGAGTTTGTTGCTGAGGAGTTTGTTGGTAATCCAAATTTTATATCAAAAGATTTTAAAAACTCAACCTTTTTACAAATTCCATAACTTTCTAGTTCTTTAGAAACCTTTTCTATTAATAATTTGTTAGAGTTTAAATTATGTTCTTTGGTGATTGTAACAGATAACAGTTTTTCAGGTCTTTCATTATTGTTTTCAATACTGGTATGAAAAAATAAATTATTAATTAATCCTTTTTTATTAGCATTTAAACCTATTAAAGGTTTATTGATTAAGTCACTTTCTGTTATAAAGTAAAGTGTTTTGCAGGATTTCCATAGAGAAGAAGGTAAAGAATGATTTTTAATTAATTTGCCTGGATGAATTGTTATAATTGAATAATCAGTATCTAAAACTTGACCTCCTTTAAGATGTATTTGATGTTCACTAATACTTATAACCTCTGTATTTAAAAGAAATTTTGTTTTCTTTAATTGGTGCTTTAATTGCTGTGCTATTGCTCCAATTCCATGTTTAGGAATTGCAGTATCACCAGATTCAAACATTTTGTAAGTAAACTCAAACATTCTGCTTGAGGTTTCTAGTTTATTTTCTAAAAAAACACCTCCGAAAAAAGGAATGAAAAAGTTTTGAATAGCTTTTTGTGAAAAACCAAAGTTTTCCAAATAACTCATTGTTGAAGTTTCTTTACTTTCAAAAATTTTTTCTATTGATTTTTTCTTCAATATGCTTCTCAATTTTAGTATTTTGAGTTTGTCCTTAAATGTTAGCAATACTGAAAAAACCGTAGAAAAAAGAAAATCTAACTTCCTGAATGGATCGCCGATTAGATAAGATGATCCATTTTTTAATATAAGGGACCCAGGTATAAGTTTTTGTAGATTTAGATCATGATAGTTTAAGTATTTTTTTGCTAAGGGGTAAGAAGTTAATAAAACTTGAAATCCATGGTCTAGAAAAAAACCGTTATATTTTTCTGTCTTTACTCGTCCTCCAACATCATTTGATGATTCAATTAAAATAGGAGAATAACCTTTTTCTTCTAAGTAGATAGCCGCAGTTAAGCCACTAATACCTGCACCAATAATATAAATTTTTTTATTTTTTTTACTCATTATTTAGGATGACGAAACGTTTTTAAAATAATACTATTTTTACAATATTTCAGAAATTAAAAGTCTCTTAAAATGTAATAAGTCAAATATACAAATGTTCAATTTGTAAATAAAAAAATTAAACAAAAAATATGATGTGCTATCAGATAGCTTATGGGGTTGATTTTAAAAAGATTATCAATAAATTAAATGAAGGAAATTTGTTTAAGTGTCAAGAGAAAGTAATAGTAAAATGCCTGCATAACCAAATATCCACATAATATTTAATTCAAAAAAAATTAAACTAGGTATTTTTATAAAATATTAACTAATTTTTATTTTACTATTTAGTTCAATTGAACCTAATCCGGTAAAATATTTTGTAGTATAAGTTATTTTTTGTCAACGCTTTAGTGTAAGATAAAAATTTAGTGTAAGAAATTAATTTTGAATTATATTAAGTAAGAGGAAAATGTTTCTTTTTAGGGACCTCGGTCTATCCAATGAGGTTTACTTTATGTTTCACTTTATAACTTGTTTAAAATAATTAATTCAGCGTATTTTATCAATAAAATATGAACGTTTATTTGTATTTATGACACAAAACTTTTTAATAAGTCACATTTTTATTTTTTAATTAAGCATAAAATTATGAACATACCTTTAACTGTTATTTTTTTTACGTATCGGAGGGGTAGTTTTTCTACCGTTTACGTGCCAAAGGATGAAGTCTTTTTCGTATTCTGAAATTCTTTTTGCTTTGTATTCTTTTGCAATGATTTCTCTAATTTTTGAAAAATAGTTTTTATTTGAGTTGATAAATATAGAAAGGGCAGAAGCTGTGTAATTGGAAATACGTTTTCTACTAGGATATCCATATTTTTCTGTTATATCTATGAGGCGTTCTGTGTTTAAATTATTTGTTTTCTCAAAAATTTCACGAAGACTGTCTTTACTTCTTTTGTATGAATTATAGTTAACTCCTAATTTTTCTTTTTTCAGTTTTTTTGTTAAAATTTTTCCGTTATTACTATTGACATCAACTCTATATTTTTTTTCAATAGTTATTATGTTATATCTATTTTTTTGATCTAAAGTTTGCATCGAATCAATCATAGCATTTATTTTATATTGGTCATCAATACTTAAATTTTTAATTTGAGTACAAGAAATAAAGAAAAATAGTTTAATAATGAAAATTGGAAATAAGTCAAGATATTTCATTTTTGATGAAGAGTTATTTGAAAGTTTATGAGTTTGCAATTTACATGATTTTTGAAAATACCAATTTATAGAAATTATATTATTTAAAATTGAAGTAACTTGTTTACAAGAATTATTACCTATTCAAAATTGAAATAGGAATGTTGGTAATAACTTTTTCATTTAGAAATTAATTTGACCTTTATATGTTAATATTTTTTATTCATCGTTGATAAATTACCTTTTATCTTCTTTAACTGATAAAGTATCTAAATAGTTAATAGAATTGTATTTATACCATTAGTTTTATACTAAGTGTAGTAAGCTTTAGTGTAAGGATAGGAATGTTTATTAATAAAGAAACTTCTTATCCTTTTTTATTTTATTATTGACTCCTATATTGTTTTAAACACACGATTAGATATCAACTAAGAATAGCTTTATTGTTAATTATTTAGCTTTTTGTTAAGGTTTTCATAACTTTAATTAAAATAGCTATAAATACTTTTGCAACAAATTTTGCATAACATAGAATATGTATGTTTATTTCCCCTTTTAAGAAAAGTCGCATAATAATATGTGGCTTTTTATTGTTTACAGCATTGACAGAATACTATGATCAAATAATATTTAGTTTATCAGATTATAAAAATTAACAATTACTATAAAACCTGATAAAATTGGGTTTCTAAGGAAATTAGTTTATTTTTATACTATGACCAAACTTAAATTACTTTTACTAGAAGACTTAGATAAAGAAGCAAGTCAATTGACTTGTTTTCTCGAGCAAAATGATTATGAGGTAGTAAGAGCTCAAAATCTAACGGAGGCGGAAATTAAAATTCAAAACTACTTTTTTGATATAATAATTTTAGATATTATGATAGAAGGTAAGCCAGAAGGTATTGAATTAGCAAAACGTATTCACAGACAAAGAGCCAATATACCTATCTTGTTTTTGACAAGTATGCAAAGCAAAGCTATTTTTAATAAAGCAAAATTAACAAATCCAATGGTATATTTGTTAAAGCCTTATAATGAGCTTGAACTTTTATATTCTCTTGAACTAGCAATTGAAGCGTCATATCATCAATCGAATAGTATTAGTTTTCATGATAAAGGAGCCGTGATAAGCCCATCGTATCTTTTTATAAAGAAAAAAAATTGTGTTGTAAAAGTAGATATAGAGTCAATAATTTTTGTAGAGGTAAAAGAAAAGTATTGTAATATAGCTTGCGTGCATGGTTGTTATTTGATAAAATTATCATTATCAAAATTAAAGGAAATAATCGGCAATGCTAATTTCAGACAAGTTCATAGAAATAATATTATTAACATCAATAAAATTAAAGAAATTTATTTTGAAGACAATCTTATTATTCTAGAGGGGGATTATCAAATACCTTTTAGTGAGCGTTATAAGCATGCATTTATTAAAGATAATATTATTTTTAGATAAATATACTTAGAAGTCCCTTATATCAAATATAGATCCATTTTTTAATTCATCATTATCTATAATTTTATATATAGTTTCAGCCACGTAATAAGGAGTGAATAATTCGTTGTTTTTTTTCAAGTTAATGAAACGCTGTAATTTACTAAAATTTATTTCTTTCGTTTCCCTAATTTTTTTTTGCATATTGGTATCAACAACACCAGGGTAAAGTGCTATACATTTTACCCCATTTTTAAGTGAAGTCTGTTCAGATGCAATAGTTTTAGTAAACATATCTAAAGCAGCTTTAGATGCGCAATAAATACTCCAACCTTCGTATGGTTTAATTGCTGCTCCAGATGATATGTTTGTGATTTTCTTTTGACAAGAAATTTCTTTTGTATGTTCAATAAATAATTTTGAAAGTAATATTGGTAGGGTAATGTTCAGATTAATACTTTTTAAAATATCACCAGAGTCGATATTCTCAATATTTGCTATTGTTCCTATACGAGCTACATTATTAATCAAGTGTAACGATTTGATTTTTTTGCTGTTAAAGTTGTTTAAAAATAAAGTGAACTGAGTTTTAGATTTTAATATATCACTCAGATCAATTATTTTTTCAGTAATATTTTTTATTCCAGATTTACTTCTTGAAAAAGAAAATACTTTATATTTTTTTGAAGCATATTTTTGAGCTAAGGCCTTTCCAATTCCGTTGCTACCGCCAGTAATAATTACAATATCCATGTAAACAAATATATGATAAAAATACTTTAAAGATCGATGAATAGTTAAAAGACATTGAACGTTAATAATGTATTGTTAATCAGGGTTTTTGTAGCAATGTGGCTTATTTTTAGTTTTTTGTTGCTGTTTAAAAATAAATTTATTAAAAAGTTTTTTCATTATTAGATTTTTTAAATTGGTTTTTAGTTTAGCTCTCTTTTTGAGAGCTTTTTTAATGGTTTATAGGTGTTTTGTTTGGTAAAACCACCTACTTTGTTTTAAGGGTTAACCCTTAGTGTTTAAAAGGCCTATTTTTGGTATATTGCATATGTATTTGTATTTCAAATACAATACATTCTGCTAATATTTAAGGGATAATCTCCTTTCGAAAGAAAGGAGATTTTACTTTAATCTATAATAATTATTTAAAAAGGTACAGGAGCTATAATTTTAATTTTTTCTTTAGATATAGGATGTATAAACATAATTTCCTCAGCATGTAAATAAAGCCTTTTATTTCTTTTTCCGTAAAGTTGATCTCCAATAATTGGTATATTTAACCCACTTTTGTGAGCAGAATGTACTCTTAGCTGGTGTGTTCGTCCAGAAATAGGGTAAAAGTTAACTCTGGTTACATTGTTTTCAATTGATATTTTTTCCCACTTAGTCAGTGCTTTTTTTCCATAACGATAGCATATCGTTTGTCTTGGTCTGTCATCAATATCAACTCTAAGAGGCAGATCGATTAAGCCTCTATCTTTTTTTAAGATACCATCAAGTAGTGCTACGTACTTTTTGTATATTTTTTTTTGAACGAACTGTTGCTGTAAATGTTTATGTATTTGTTTACTTTTAGCTATTAATAAAACTCCTGAAGTAGACATGTCTAATCGATGAACAATTAAAGGACCCGATAAATTTGGATAGTTTTTTTTTACCAAATGTTCAATACTATTTTTCACTTCCTTACCTTCAACACTTAGTATTTTCTCAGGTTTATTAATTGCCATTAAATATTCATCTTCGTATATGATATTTAACGTTTGTATTTGATTAAGGCTTTTTAATAAAGGATTAGGAGCTATAGGTAAATATTTTAACATATGATTTAAAATAGGCCTACACTTTCCTTTACAGGCAGGATAGTATTGTTTATGTTTTCTAACAGAAGATGATAACGGATTACCCCACCAAAATTCTGCTAGAGCAATAGGTTTTAGCTTATTTAAAAAAGCATATTGAAATAGTTTTGGAGCACAACATTCTCCTGCTCCTGAAGGGATATTTTGAGTATTATTTTTGTAGATATCAAATAAGTTTAAAGATCTATTATTGCTATTTAAAAAAAGATAACTTTCAAATAGTTTTCTTTGTGTATCAACTGAAAGTTTTGATCTTTTTTTAATTAGCCTGTTTATTTTATCATTTAAGGCTACATAATTTAACTCTAATGGCTTTAATTTTTGGTTTAAGTAAATTTCATATTCTCTCAAAAAAAACTCTTCATTTAAGTTTTTTTGATTGTCGACTTTATTTTCTTTTTTCCTTAATTTCCTTCGTTCTTTTATTTTAATTTTTTCTTGCTCAAGAATTTTTTTATTGAGTTTTTTTTTATCTTCAAAGTCAAGTTTAATATTTAAATATTCTTTGTCTTTGCAGAGTTTATTAATTTCTTTTGTTAATTTATTTAATTTAGCCTCTGCTTTTACATAAAAATTGTTGGGATCTAAATTATCAAAAACTGGAGGAACAAAATAAGGGTGTAGATTACTATTTAATATTTTTCCAGAAAAAGCTGCTAAGTACATTAACTCATCTGAAGTGTCTTTTACAACCAGTACTCCAAACATTTTCCCGATTCCAGCAATTGAGTTAAGTCCTACCATATGATTGATGGCCTTTTGCGTTTTTAAATAAACCTGAAGTTCCTCTGAGGCTATTTGAGCAATTTTATGAGGAAAATAGTTATGTGGATATGCAATTTCATCTGGAAGTTTAATATGACTAATGTCAGATGTAAAAGAATGAAGTTTACTCATTTTTAGATGTAAAAAAACGCCATTATAAAATATACAATGACGCTATATATTATTGTGAAAAAAATTAGGGTCTGTAAATTTTTTCATATAAATTGTTATAAATACCTTTAATTATTTTTCTTTTCATTTTCATTGTAGGGGTAAGGTGACCACCATCTATAGACCACTCATCAGGTGTTAATTCAAAACGTTTGATCCGTTCCCATTTACCAAAATTGGTATTACATTCATCGACTTCTTCCTGAATTCGCTCAATTACCTTCTTGTTGTCTGTAATACTGGTGTTATCACCAAGCAGTATCTGATGCCTTTTAGCCCATTCTCTTACAAACTTAAAGTTAGGTTGGATTAACGCTGCAGGCATTTTTTCACCTTCACCAATTACCATAACTTGTTCAATAAATCTTGATTGCTTTAATTTTCCTTCCAATAGAGTAGGTATAACATACTTTCCGCCAGATGTTTTGAACATTTCTTTTGTTCTACCTGTAATCCTAAGAAATCCATCTTCACAAATTTCTCCTTTATCGCCTGTATGAAAATATCCGTCTTTTAGTACCTTAGCTGTTTTTTCCGGGTCTTTATAGTATCCCACCATTATGTTTGGCCCTTTTACTAAAATTTCACCACTTTCAGCAATCTTAACCTCGACACCATTAATAACTTTACCTACGGTTTTTATTCTAAATCCTCCATTTCTTTGATCATTCACAGAAATTACAGGAGATGTTTCTGTAAGCCCATATCCTTCCATAACAGGCATTCCTGCGGCTGCAAACATTCTAGCTAACCTTGGTTGAAGTGGAGCTGAACCTGATACCATTAGTTTTAACTCACCACCAAGAGCAGCTTGCCATTTCGAAAATATGAGTTTACGCGCAATACTCAATTGCTTTTCATACCACCAACCATTAGCTTTATAGGGTTTATATTTTAGACCTAATTCAATTGCCCAAAAGAATAATTTCTTTTTTATTCCAGATAACTCAGCTCCTTTTGCGTATATTCGGTCATATATTTTTTCATATAGTCGAGGAACAGCTGTCATGACATTAGGTTTAATTTCTTGTGCATTTGCACTTAATTGATCGATAGATTCAGCAAAGTAAACAGAAACCCCACAGTATTGATATAAATATAAAATCATCCTTTCGAAAATATGACATATTGGTAGAAAGCTTAATGATCTTTCTTTACCATATTCAAAAGGAACTCTTTTTTCACTGCTTATTACGTTTGATACAATGTTTTTATGAGTAAGCATAACCCCCTTAGGCCGTCCTGTTGTTCCTGAGGTATAAATTATAGTAGCTAAAGTATCTGGTGTTACTGCACTTTTTCTAAATTCTACTTCATCTTGATTACTTTTGTCTTTACCTAAATTTAATACTTCTTTCCAACTTCTTTCTCCCTCAATATCATCAAATGTAAAAACATCCTTTAAATTAGTTTTTGACTTAATTTGGTTTATTTTTTCTAATACTTCAACATCAGAAACAAAACAATATACACAACCAGAATGGTTTAAAACATATTCGTAGTCTTCTTTAGAAATTGTAGGATATATAGGAACATTCTGAGCACCTACTTGTAGAATTCCGATGTCACAAACATTCCATTCAGTTCTATTATTTGTTGAAATAAGTGCAATTTTATCATCTGGTTTAATTCCAAGACGTAACAGACCACGACTAATAGCATTTGCTTGTTCAATGTATTCTTTTGTGGATACGGATTGCCATTTACCGTTATATTTTGTTGTAAATGCTTTTGATAAATTGTAAGTTTCTAATTGGTAATAAGGAAAATCAAAAAGGCGTTTAATTTCGCTCGGCATATAATCAATTGTTTAGTGCAATGCAAAATATGAAAAATAGGTCGATTGTACAAAAAATGTGTTAATATCTGATTTATTGGTGTTTAGTTAAATATTTTAGGGGTAAATGGTACTTTTAGTACTAAGTTTTAATCAATAAATTCTTTTAAAATAAAAAAACGACAATAAAAATCGTTTTTTTTTGATAATTAGGTTAATAAATTTAAAACCTATTAAGATTAAAAACTAGTTAGTGCCATTGGAGTAATAGTGAATTTAAATAAAATAGGATTTCGACTCTACAATGTAAACTGTTTTTGATACTTATCAGATATAAAAGTAGCCTGTTCATTTACTAATCGTTTTTATTTAATACTTCAAGAATAATTTTACAACCTTTTAGAATCTCTTCTTTTGAAATTGTTAGTGGGGGGGTAATTCTAATTGCCTTTTCTTCAAATAAAAGCCAAAAAAGAATCAATCCTTTTTGCATACATTCTAAGATAACTCTAGTAGCAACATCAGAAGATTCAACAATCAAAGCAAGCATTAACCCTTTACCTCTAATTTCTTTTATTTTTTTATGCCCTTTAAAAAAATCTCTGATTATTTTTTCTTTTTCTAAAGACTCTTTAATTAGAGAAGTATTACTTATTTCCTTAATAGTAGCTAATCCAGCAGCAGCAATCACGGGATGCCCTCCAAAAGTTGTAATGTGTCCTAATTTCGGATTATCTTTTAAATATGACATGATCTCATAAGAAGAAATAAAAGCTCCTATAGGCATTCCTCCTCCGAGGCCTTTACCTGTTATTATAATATCAGGTATGACATCATAATTTTCAAAACCCCAAAATTTTCCTGTTCTACCGATACCTGATTGAATTTCATCCAAAATTAAAAGAGCACCAACATCTTCACATTTTTTTTTAACTTTTTTCAAGAAGTTATTAGAGGGCTCTATAAAACCAGCACCTCCCTGAATAGTTTCTAGAATTATACAGGCTGTTTTTGTTGTAATTTTACTTAATTCAATTTCATTATTAAATGTAATAAATTTAACTCCAGGAATAAGCGGTCTGTATGCTTGATTCTGTTTTTCCATTCCACATACGCTCATAGCACCTTGCGTATTGCCATGGTACGAATTCTTGGCTGCAATAATTTCACTTCGTCCTGTAAAGCGTTTGGCAAGTTTTAAAGCTCCCTCTGTAGCTTCTGTGCCAGAATTAACTAAATAAACAGAAGATAATGAATTAGGTAAAGTTTTTGACAAAGCAACTGATAGTTCTAATTGAGGTTTCTGAATGAACTCACCATATACCATGACATGAGAATATTTTTCTAATTGTTTTTCAATGGCTTCTGTAACTTTTGGATAATTATGACCAAGGCTATTTGCCGAAACTCCAGCAACGAAATCTAATAATTCGTTTCCATTATTGTCGTATATATAACTTCCCTTTGCATAAGAAATTTCAATAGCTAAAGGATGAGGAGTAGTTTGCCCTTGATGTTTTAAGAATTGGTCTTTCATTATAACTATTCTTTTGAAAATTTATAATCTGTTGATTTCTGTTTTTTCTTAAATTCTTCAGAAAGCTGTTTTTTTACTTTATTTATATTATCTCTAGAATTTTTTAGATTAACTTTTGGATTTTTAATTTTTCCATTTTCTTTATCATTTAAAAAAATGTCTTCCATGGTTAACGGTTGCTCGTCACCGCGCCATATGAAACCGTTAAATTTTTTCTTGTCTACAGGAAATTCCGAAGGAGGAAAAGTTTTACCTTCCGATTTTTTGAAATATTTTGTCTGCGTAATTTGATTGTCTTCTAAAGTAAATTCAATATCACTAGCAATTTCTTTAGTTATGGTTTCCAGTTTTTTAGTTTTATCACTTCTATTAAAATATAGTGATTCTGCATTTCCTTTTACTAACATCGTTCTCAAGTCATTCCCATCAAATTTTCCAAAAATATCTCTACCTTTAATTTGATTAAAATCATCAATAGCAAGAGAATCTTTTTCAATGATAAATCCATTTTTACGAACGAATAAAGAATCTAGCTTGTTTGTTTGATTATCTGAAAGTAGTTGGATTGTATCTCCAGTTATTTGACTTTTTCCTGACCAAAGAATGGGGTTTTGGAACATTTGTGTCAAACTGCTTATTTGACTCGTATGAATTGAATCACACTTACCTTGAAGGTTTGATTTAAAAATTTTAACGTCATTAAAAATTCTTATTATGCGTTCTTTGCTTTTACCTGTTACAAGAATTTTATCTCCGTGAATGTACATTGAATCCTTTTCATGAACAGAGATAGCAACAGCTTTATCTGTAATAAATAAGGAATCTTTTTCTTCAAATAATTCAGCATAATTACCTTTTGTAACCATATTTTGAATAGTGTCAATTACTTTTATTTTATTCGTAGCTGAGGCAAACCCTTTTCGTTTATCATAATACAAACTATCAGCTTCCACTGTTCTATCTTTTAAGAAAAGTTTTGCTCTTTTAACAAAGTAAGAAATCTCTGTATTGGTGTCATAAAAGCCTCTTTCTGAATAAACTTTAGTACTATCTTTTAGATTTGTTATTGTGCTGGGTCCATATAAGTAGACGAAATTCGAGTTCGTGTAATAATCTAGATGATTTGATTCCAAAAAATGCTGTTTATTCAGAACAGTTACTTTGGATTTTGCTGAAAATTTTTTCTTTTCGAGATAGTATGTTCCTACCTTACTTTTTAAGGTGTTTTCCTTATCATTTATTATTCCTCCGCTTTTGTAAAATAGTACTTGTTCTTTTCTGTCAAAATATAAAGTATCAGTACTCATTTTCATTTCCTTATCATTAACCTCCACATTCCCCCATGAAGTTGCTTTTTTTGTATCTCCGTTATATAAAGCAAAGTCACTATACTGAGTGATGCTATCGCCTTGCTCTATAATAACTTCACCAGCAGCTTTAAATAAATTTTTCTTTTTGTAAAGCAAAGCTTGCTTGCACTCCAGTGTAGCTCCTTCGTGAGCAATTTTTACATTACCAAGTAAAACAGTAGCTCCTGGGTATTTATTTTCGTCAGTCTCTGAGTATTCACTAGATAGAACTTTAATTTTCTTTGTCTGTGAAAAATTATCAACAGAATAGAGTAAAAGAAATAGAACAATAAGTCTTTTCAAAATAAAATAATTTAGACAACAAAAATAATGAAAAACATAAGTCAAATTTATTAAGAATTAGGTAAAATATGTTTGAATACTCAAGGAATTGGTTGTTAATTATGTTATTTTTGAAATAATTATAAAATTTTTAGAAATATGAGCGCTCATTTTGATTTATCAAAAGAAGAAATGCAGTCGTACGGATATAAAATTGTCGATTTAATCGTTGACCATTGGGATACTTTTGACAAAAAAAAACCAGTTATTCGAGCTACTAGAAAAGAAATGGATGATGTTTTTTTACAGGAGGCTCCGGAAAAGGGTATGGATGCAGAGAAGGTTCTTGAGTTTGTTATGGAAAATGTCATAGCAAATAGTGTGGTAACTACACACCCCAAAGCCTATTCTTTTGTCCCAGGACCTAGTAATTTCATAAGTACTATGGCAGATAGTTTGGCAACAGGTTTTAATATTTTTTCAGGAGGTTGGATTGTATCACCTGCAGCTGCTGAAATAGAAATTGTAACAACCAATTGGTTGTTAAAAATGTTTAATTTCCCTGTAAATGAAGGAAGAGGAGTATTTACAAGTGGAGGTTCAATGGCTAATTTAACAGCCTTAGTAACAGCCAGAAGAATTAAATGTGGCGATGATTTTTCAAAAGCCATAATTTATTTATCTGACCAAGCTCATTCTTCAAATATTAAGGCAATTCGTGTTTTAGGTTTTAGAAAAGAACAAATCAGGGTTCTACCAACAGACATTGAGTTTAGAATAAGTATTAATAAATTAAAAAATGCAATTGCAAAAGATAAACTAGAAGGGTTACAGCCATTTTGTTTCATAGCAACTGCTGGAAGCACAAATACAGGTACTGTAGATCCATTAAATGATATTGCTGATATTTGTGAAGAAGAGGGAATTTGGATGCATGTTGACGGAGCTTATGGAGGGGCAGCGATTTTAGCAGAAAATGGAAAAGAAATTTTGAAGGGTATTGAGAGAGCAGATTCTTTAACTGTGGATCCCCATAAGTGGTTTTTCCAACCTTATGAAATAGGTTGTCTCTTGGTAAAAGATGCGTCATGGTTAAGCAATACTTTTAGTGAGAGTCCAGAGTATTTAAGAGATATTGAAGGAAATGAATCTGAAATAAATTTTTACGATTATGGAATTCAGTTGACGCGTCGTTTTAGAGCTTTAAAATTTTATATGTCCATAAAAACATATGGTCTTGATGTTTTTAAAAAAGCAGTTGATTATGGTATTAAGCTAGCTGAGAATGTAGAAAAATTATTACGTAAAAGTAGAAATTGGGAAATTATATCACCTGCAACTTTAGCTGTTATAAATTTTAGATATAATCCTATAGGATTAAATTTAACGGAACAAGAAGTTGATTTACTTAATCAGAAAATATCAGAAAAAATTATGACATCTGGTGAAGCTTTATTTGTGACTACTGTTTTAAATAAACAAGTTGTCCTAAGAATGTGTTTGATTAACCCTAAAACAACATTTGAAGACGTTGAGTCTACGTTACTTTTATCTAATTCTTTTGCTGAAGAAATTTTAGAAAAAAAGACGTTTTTAAATAAAGCTAATATTAGAAAAGAATTTTCTAAAAACTTAAGAGATAAACTCTAATCAAAAGTAAACAGCAGTTGGAGACGCCCCAACTGCTGTTTGCTTTTTTATGGTAAAATAAGACTTATTTCTTGTAAAATGGAAGTTTTATAACTTTTGCTGCTACCTGTTTTTTACGAATTTGGATAAAGATTTTACTATCAATTTTAGTGTAGTCAATTTTTACATAACCTAAACCAATTCCTTTATTTAAAGAAGGGCTCATAGTTCCAGAAGTAACATTACCTATTATTTGTCCCTCAGAGTTAACTATATCATAACCTTGTCGAGGTATACCACGCTCTGTTAATTCAAAAGCAATTAATTTGCGCGAGACTCCTTCTTCCTTTTGCTTTTTTAGTGTTTCAGCGTTTACAAAATCTTTATTAAATTTTGTTATCCATCCAAGACCAGCTTCAATTGGAGAGGTACTATCATCTATGTCATTACCATACAAACAATAGCCCATTTCTAAACGTAAAGTATCTCGAGCAGCTAAACCTATTGGTTTAATACCCCATTTCATTCCAGCTTCAAAAACGCTTTTCCATACAGCTTCTACGTTTTCATTTTTAACATAAATTTCAAATCCTCCAGATCCAGTATATCCTGTTGCTGAAACAATTACATTAGGTAGCCCAGCAAAATCAGTTATTTCAAAAGTATAGAATTTAATAGTGGAAAGATTTACTGAAGTAAGAGATTGCATTGCCTCAACCGCCTTAGGACCTTGTATAGCCAATAAAGACCAATCATCAGAACGGTTTTCCATTTCAACATCTAAATCATTAAATTTAGAAATCCAATTCCAGTCTTTTTCAATATTAGAAGCATTCACTACTAGCATGTACTCATCATCACTAATCATATAAATAATTAAGTCATCAACAATACCACCATTATCATTAGGCATACAACTATATTGGGCTTTTCCAGGTGTTAGTTTTGAAGCATCGTTTGATGTTATTTTTTGAATTAAAGCTAAGGCGTTTTCACCTTTCAAGAAAAATTCACCCATATGGCTCACGTCAAAAACTCCAACCCCATTTCTTACAGTTTCGTGCTCAATATTCACACCTTCGTACTGTACAGGCATATTGAAACCCGCAAAAGGAACAATTTTAGCTCCTAAAGACTCATGAATGTGTGTTAATGCTATATTTTTCATTGTTTAGAATTAAGTTTGTTTTATTTTAAGCTAAAGTAGCTAAAATATGAGAAACAAATTCTTTGAAGTTGTTGAATATTTTTATCAACTAAAAAGAAAGTAAGTATTGAATTGAAAAGTAGACAAAACTATTATCCTATGAACATTAAATAAAATTTATTGTATTTTTAAAATCGAATAAAGTAATGATGTTTTCAAAAAAAATAATTTCAAATAGCCTAATGTTAGTTCTTGTGGGAGCCATGTTGTACCCTCCTTCAAAAGAGTTCATAATACGATTAGTATCTTTTTCGCCATCAGTGATAGAACAAGTTGATAGGGAAGTGCTTTCTGATTATAATTGGTCGTTAAAAGGTTTAAATACAAAGTCTATCCAGGGAAAAGAATTAAGAAATAATGTTTTTTTAATTAATTTTTGGGCTACTTGGTGCCCTCCTTGCAGAGCA
Organism: Tenacibaculum profundi; assembly: GCF_057162725.1. Lineage (NCBI taxonomy): Bacteria > Pseudomonadati > Bacteroidota > Flavobacteriia > Flavobacteriales > Flavobacteriaceae > Tenacibaculum > Tenacibaculum profundi. Next base: position 646,365 of record NZ_CM169894.1, on the reverse strand, counting down.
GAATTATCTAGTATGCAAAAGCTTTATGATGATTATAAAAATAAAATTAACTTTATTTTTGTTACCAATGAAAACTGGAGTGATGTTGATCAGTTTTATAAAAATAAAGGTTATAATTTACCTACTTATGGATGGGAATCGTCGGTGCCTGAAGCATTAAAATCTTCTTCTATTCCTCAGACATATATCATTAATTCTTTGGGAGAAATAGTAGTGTCTAAAAATGGAGCGGCGAATTGGAATTCATTAGAAATAAGAAAGTTGCTGGAAAAACTAACTTATTAAAAAAAGAGGCTTAAAAAGCCTCTTTTTTATTCAATAATTAAAATGATTTATTGATTAACCTTTATAGGTAGTGTATAAATCTCTTGGTTTTTTCCTTCTATTTTAGTAGAAAGTTTTTTGTAATTTAATTTATTTTTTATGTAAGAGTTCAAATCATCGTCTTTTGAAATGACATCTAGAATAACTAGTTCATTTTGATTATTTAGAACAAAAGAAACACGAACTAATAAGTTTTCTTTTGATTCCATTGGTACTCTCTTCCCAATTAATTCAACTATTTCTGAATGTAATACACTTGTTGCTTTAGGTAAATTATCATTAGCAAAAGTACCTACAGAAAGAAATAAAACAACTGTAATTAATAGGGAATTAAATAATGATTTCATGATTACTTTTTTTGATTTTTTATTACACTGCAAATATACAAAGTATAATTAGTTAAATGCGTAATTATCAATATTATTAACAATTTTTTAATAAAGAGTCATTTCAAGTCTTTTTTTTAACTATTTTTTTATGTATTTAATAACATTAAGGGTTTTTAGGAATTCTTAATTTTAAATAAATCTTAATTTTTTATCTGGTATAAAATATGTTTTCATTTTAATTAAAATATATTAAACAAAAAAACAGAAGTACAACAAATATTTTAATGATAGATCATTCTTTTAACTTGTTTATATACATCTAAATAATTGTAGTTTTACAATTATTACCATAAAAGTAGTTGGATTATTCCCATGTTAAAATCAAGAAAATATGTACTCATTAGGTTTATTTAATTAAATTAAAATAGTTTTAGCTATTTGTAAAAGGTGCTTAAATATTATGAATTTGTTGTAATTTTGAATTTTTAAAAATTATATTTTATCCATTTTATAGATGTAATATTACCCATACCTTTGCGAAAAACTTATACCTACGCAATAACAGAAGCTGAATCAAAGTACCTTAAAACAGGAATGCGTGTTGCAGTTCCATTTGGAAAAAATAAGATTTATACGGCTTTAGTATTTAATATTCATAAAAAATCTCCAGTTTTATATGTTGCAAAAGATATTCATCAAATATTAGATGAAGCTCCAGTTGTTAACCAACAGCAGATTAAACATTGGGAATGGATATCGAATTACTACATGTGTGCCTTAGGAGATGTATACAGAGCTGCATTGCCTTCAGCTTTTCTTTTGGAAAGTGAAACGATTATTTTTAAGAATGATGCTTTTAAGAATGATCTTGAACTAGGAGATGATGCTTTTTTAATTTTTGAGGCATTACAAAATCATTCACAACTTACAATAAATCAAGTTTGCGATATCTTAGATAAGAAGAAGGTACTTCCCATCATCGATGAACTTATTCAGAAAAATGCCGTTCATATAAAAGAAAAAATTTATGAAGTATATAAACCAAAATTAATTAGATATATAAAACTAAAAGATAAGTTTAATAATACTGACGAATTAAAAACTTTATTAGAAAAGCTATCTAGATCTAAAAAGCAACGAGAAGCAGTACTTCTCTATTTTCAATTAGCAAGTAATTCGAAACAAGTTAAAGTAAAAGAATTACAGGATAAGGCTAACATTTCTTTATCTGTATTAAATACATTAATTTCAAAAAACATATTTGAGTTTTACCATTTACAGCAGGATAGAGTTAGTTTTAAAGGGGAGGTTAGTGATTTAAAAGTCTTAAATGAACATCAAGAAAAGGCGTTTTTACAGGTTAAACAGTCTTTCGAAAAGTATTCAGTCTCGCTATTAAATGGTGTAACAGGCTCTGGAAAAACAGAGATATATGTGAAATTAATTAAAGAATTTTTAGATAAAGGAAAGCAAGTCTTATTTTTATTACCTGAAATAGCTTTAACTACACAAATAATTTCCCGACTTGAAATATATTTCGGAGATTATTTATCAGTATTTCACTCAAAATATTCTATGAATGAAAGAGTAGAGGTTTGGAATAATGTTTTAAATAGTAAAACAAAGGCACAACTCGTTCTGGGTGCTCGATCGTCTGTCTTTTTACCATTTTCCGATTTAGGACTTATAATTGTTGATGAAGAACACGAAAATTCATATAAGCAATTTGACCCTGCTCCGAGATATAACGCGAGAGATACTGCTGTAGTACTTGGTCATCAACATCAGGCAAAGGTTTTATTAGGTTCAGCAACTCCTTCATTAGAAAGCTTCTATAATGCTTCTGAAAAAAAATATGGTTTTATACACTTAAATAAACGTTTTGGAAATATTCAATTACCTAATATAGAGTTGATTGATCTTAAAGAAAAATACAAGAAAAAACGAATGAAGGGGCATTTTTCAGATCGTTTAATTCAAATGATTAATGAAGCACTAAATGAGAAAGAACAAATCATATTATTTCAGAATAGAAGAGGTTTTTCTCCAGTTGTAGAATGCACTACTTGTGGAGTATCTCCTCAGTGTCCTAACTGTGATGTTAGTTTAACTTATCATAAATATAGAAAAGAGTTGAAGTGTCATTATTGCAGTTATTATAGAGCTATGCCAAATGCTTGTGATGCTTGCGGAGGCAGTACTTTAGATTCTAAAGGTTTTGGTACAGAACAAATCGAACTAGAATTAAAAGAACTTTTTCCCGATATTAATATTGGTAGAATGGATTTAGATACTACCAGAGGTAAAAACGGGTATCAAAAAATAATAAGAGCTTTCGAAGCTCAAGAAATAGATGTTCTAGTAGGAACGCAAATGCTTTCTAAAGGATTAGATTTTAAGAATGTTTCACTAGTAGGTGTTATGAATGCAGATTCTATGTTAAATTTTCCTGATTTTAGGGCTCATGAACGCGCTTACCAACTGCTTGTACAAGTATCAGGAAGATCTGGGAGATCAAAAAAACGAGGAGCAGTAGCTATTCAGACCTACAATCCATACCATCAAATTTTACAACAGGTATCCACTAATAGTTATGTAGAAATGTATAAAGAACAGCTCCAAGATCGATGGCAATTTAACTACCCTCCATACTATAGAATTATAAAAATAACATTAAAACATAGAGATTATTTAAAGGTAGATTCAGGTATAAATTGGTTGGCAAAAGCTTTAAGGAACTCTTTTGGTAGTAATGTTATGGGACCTACTGAGCCAGTTGTATCAAGAGTAAGAAATCAGTATATTAAGAATTTAACTCTTAAAGTACCACCGAAACAATCTTTATTGAAAACTAAGAAACAAATACAAAAAATAATGGAAGTATTTGAAGCAGTCAAAGATTACCGATCTATTCGCTTTATTATTGATGTAGACGCATATTAAATTTATTGGGACGATTATTATATTTAAGTTGCATTGTTTTGTTAATTTAAATAAAAAAGTATAAAATTAAGTATTCGTGCTCAGGAATATTTATTTCTTTTTTCGTACTGTTTAATAAACGAGTGCTTATTAAGTTTTACGAATCTGTGTTTTTTATGAAATAAATAAAGTTTGTTTTTTAGTATAAAATATATTTATGTATATTTGTAAAGTCTTTGGAGACGTCCTTAGACTTTCTTTTTCATAGCAATTTTCCCACTCAAATTTTGAGTGGGTTTTTTATCTAATATCATATTCATTTTAACTGTCGATTAAGCACATTTATAGAAACTTAATAGAGTTTGAGCTAAAAGCGGAATATACCATTAGAATTACTAAGTAATTTGCAGTATAATCAAAGCTTATACATATGAAAACAGAAGTCATTAAAATAAAGCTAGTTAACAAAAATGGATTTGAAGCAACACAAAATTATATGTTGATTGAAATACCTATAGTCTCTAATGAAGCATTATTCAACCAGGTTTTTATGATTAGAGATTTCGGTTGTGTATTCTTAAGCTGATATAATAAAAAAGTAATTACCTTTACAAATAACAAAAGGCTCGATTCGTATCAGATCGAGCCTTTTTTAATAAAAAGTTTATAAACTATTTATTCAATAGTAACACCAAATACTGCTTCAATATCTGTTTCACCTCCAGCATTGGTAATATCATTATTAGAAACACCATCAGCTGTTTTATTTGGTTCATGTCTTAAGATAAAAGTATAAGAGCCAGTTCCTGCATTACCTGTTTTTAATTCGAAATCAATTCCTATTGGATTATTATTAGCATCCTTTTGACCAGTATAGGTAAAAGTACTATTTAGATCCTTTACAATATAGAAAAATTGATGTTCTTCGGCTTCTTCTTTAACCTCATCTGTAATGTTATCGGCAGGGCTTTCATTTTCATTTAATAGTGTTATTGAGCCTTTGTAAGTTGTGTTTGCTGCTAAATTTGGAGCAACTATTTTAGGATCTTCTCCACCATCACCGTCTAAATCTGTACTTGTAAAAATAACTGTACCATTGCCAGATTCTGGAGTTAGTTCAATTTTCATTGTTGTAATAAGTTCTTCTTCATGTTCTGGTTCTGGAGTTGTTTCATCATCATCTGAACAGGCTGTGAAAGTTAACGTTGATATGAATAATATGGCTAATAATTTAATATGTTTCATAATTAATATGTTTTTGATTAATAATTAAATTTTAATTGTAATCGGAAATTTCTTCCTATGTCATCTGAGAAATACCTTAATCTATTCAAATAATTTCTATATGATGTATTGAAAATATTATCAATGGTAAAATTGAGTTCAACCGTTGTTTTAGATAGGTTGAAATCAATTCCTGAAGAGAAATTTAATAAATGATACGAAGATGGAGGCGAGCTTATGTCCACTAATTCATAGCTTGAAGTAGTTGGTATATATACTTCAAAATTATTATTAGGGAATTGTGTTTGTTCGGCATTAAACTCACTTTCTAAAGAAGCATAGAAATTTTTCCAGTTTTCTTTTTTGAAAAATAAAGTTGTTGAGGTTTTAAAAGGAGGGATATCTATTAAAGGTCTTTTAGTAGATAAATCTGAACCTCTTAAAAACGATATTTTATTGTTAAATAAAATAGTATTGGTTAATTGATAATTTAAATTTGTATCAAAACCAAAAAGTTGTGCATTAATTTGCTTGTGACTCCAGACGGGAAAAGCACCCCTTAAAGTTGCTTCAATACCCGACGGCTCCATATAAATAAAATCCGTAATATGATTATAAAATGATTCAAACGTGAAATCCATATTTTTTTTAGTATATTGATATGTTGTCGAAATTCTGTTTGAAGTTTCCTGTTTTATACGTAAATCTCCTAGTTCAATTCTTGCAGCAGAGTGATGTAAGCCATCACTAAATAATTCAGAAGGATTTGGAGCTCTATTAGATAAACCATAGTTTAGTGTAATTGAATGGTTTGAATTTAAAGAATAAATCATTCCAATAGAACCTGAAATATTGTTATAGTTAAATTTTGGATTGGCTAATAGTTGTCCGCCATTGATGTTACTTAACAATACGGTATGTCCAAAATCTTCTGGATAGTTTTTTTCTGACCAAAAAGAATTTTTATAATATTTTTTTGCATTTACATGATCAAAGTCATAGCGTAAACCTAGTTCTAAAAATATTTTTTCGAATTTAAAATTACCAATAGTGTATGCACCAATATAATGGTGATCATAATCAGGAATTAACCTTCTTACTCCTGTAACTTTTGGAAAATTATTTTGAGTTCCAATGTTAACACCAAATTTATAAATGCTCTCAGAATTAGAATCTAAAAGAAAATCTAACTTTGCTGAATGGGTTTGTAATAATAAATCTAGGGCAGCTTTATCACTTCTTCCTCCACGGCGTACATCAAATTCTAATCTTTTATTTCGTTGATAGTCATATTGAAAAGAAACCTTTCCAAAGCCTTTAAATCGCTTGTAAGCAGCTACTTTTAAAAGTTGATGTGTAACATTTTGCTTAGGATTATGAATGTCGTAATCAAAATCCTTTATTATGCTTGGTTTTGGAGTTTTTATAGCGTTTACCAAATCGGTTACATTTCCTATATGAGAAGAACGTAAAATTCCGATAGTATTTGCAATGTAGCTGTAAAACGCTTCAAAACCTTTATCAAATTTCTTGTAACCACTATTAAAACTAAAAGATTTCGAGTTTATTCCTGTGTTTGTAAGATTGTAATTTGGTGCTCTAAAATCACCAGCTCTTTTGTAACTGGTTTGACCATTAGCAAACCAGCCTGAGGAGTAATTTTTATTAACACTTGAACTAACAGAAAAAAGACGACCATTTGTTTGTTGTGAAACAATTGTTTTCCCAAATAAACTATCTTTACTAAAGTTTCTTTTTGGATTAATGATAACTGTACCACCTATAGCGTCACCTCCATATTGAAGAGCATTAGCTCCTTTAATAACCGATATTGATCCAGCAGCATTGATATCAATATTAGGCGCATGTTCTATACCCCATTCTTGATCTTGCAGTCTAACATTGTTAAAAGATATCAAAACCCTGCTACTGTGTAAACCATTGATTATTGGCTTTACTATTGAATTTCCAGTATTTATAGAGGATACACCAGATACCTTTTTTATTGCATCTCCTAAATTTGCATTACTAAAGTTTTCCAGTTCTTTACTACTCAACAAAGTTTCTTGGGAAGTTTTGGTTTTTAGACCAAGGTTCCCTTTAATACTTATTTCATTTAGTTGTTCTATGTGATGTTCTAGATCAATAATTTTAAAAATATCACTACTCACTTCAAAATGAAATTCTTGAGGGTCACATGCAACATGCGATACATGTACAGTTATAGTACCTGGGCAGATATTTTTTAATGTAAACTTACCTTCTGTATCGGTAGTCGTATACTTATTTAAATTTTTTACAAAAATGGTAGCACCGACTATAGGAGATTTATCATGAAAATCTTCTACAAAACCAGAAAAAACAAGCTTACATTCTTGAGCAATTAATACAGACAAAGAGTTTAGTACTAAAAGCAACAAAGAAATGCTTTTTAAATTCATTTATTTAGTTATTGTATTTATAATTATATACAGATTTAAAATAATTATAACGTGAAGGGAGGTGCTCTTGAAGACTTTTTATTATTGTCTAAAGTAAATATACTACTTGGGTTTTCAATAGGAAGTAGATCAGGTTTTACGAAAATTGAAGTGAATTTTCTCAAATTTTCATAATGAAATATTTCTAATTGAAAATGCCATTGAGAACAACTTTGTTCTTGTTCGTGAAAGTGATGTTCGTCAACTGCAGAACAAATATTGTGTATATGGCTTTCAAACGAATGAAATAATTGTATAACTGAAGGTAACAGTAATACAACTATGAATAAAATTAATATGTGTTCCTTTATTTTTAACACGCGTCAAAAATAAGTAAAAAAAAGAAACCTTAACAAAATAATATGTTAAGGCTTTATTTATGATTTAATTATACTTTAAATAGACACTATTAATGACCTAAAAAAATACACGGTTAATTACTTTTTTTCTTTTTTCTAATTTGCATATTTAACATTTCAACGATTAGGGAAAAGGTGATGGCAAAATATAAATATCCTTTCGGAATAGCTCCTACTTCCTGACCAAAAAGTTTTGCATGGGAAAGATGAGCTCCTTCCGCAATTAACATGAAGCCAATAAGTATTAAGAAGGCCAATCCTAGCATTTGAATTGATGGATGCTTATTTACAAATTTTCCTACTGGATTTGCAAATAACATCATGATAATCATCGATAGTATGACTGAAGTGATCATAATAATCATCGCTCCTTCTATACCATTTGTCATACCAACTGCGGTTAATATTGAGTCGAAAGAAAATACGATATTAATTAATGTGATTTGAATTATTGCTTGACTTATCGTATATTTCTTTTTAGAATTTTCATCACCTGTAGACGCTTCTATCCCATCAACTTTATGATGAATTTCTTTGGTGCTTTTGTACAAAAGAAATAATCCTCCCGCAAATAAAATTAAACTTTGTCCTGTAAAACCAGCTTTAAACCAAGACCAGTCAATATGGAAAAAAGGAGCGTTCATGGCAATTAGTAATGAAATTCCAAATAATAAAACCACACGAAGTACCATGGCCAATAGAAGTCCAATATTGGTTGCTTTTTTCTGTTCGTTTTCAGGAAGTTTGTTTGCGGCGATAGATATAAAAATAATATTATCAATACCTAACACAATTTCTAAAAACGTTAATGTTATGAGTGCCCCCCAAGTATCTGCTTGTAAGAATATTTCCATAGTTTATTTTATTTTTTTTATTGTTCCTTTTTGTTTGAAATTTGAGTAACCAATTTTTAATGTAAAATCATAAGAGTCCTCTGTTACTTTCGTTATTTGAAAAAACAAGGGGTCTTTATAAAGGTCTGTCTTAGGATTTTTTTTGATACAGGTGTAGTTAAAATTATTTTTCCATTTTATATAAAAAGTATCAATCTTTTTTATAATTTTTTCAGTACTCATACTGTCGTTTGAAACACTAATTTTTTCTGTATACTCTTCAATTTGAAGGCTGTCATTTCGTGTTATTTTTATTTTACTAATATTTCCGATAGCAGGAAACTCAAAAACACCATATTTAAACCTGTCAGGATTGCCTTTTAGTTGTGGCTTACATTTAATTAATATTGGCATGAAAATTAGTACAAGTAAGATTTTTCTCATTTTTAAATACAATTAAATTCCAGTATAATTTGAAGGTGTAATTACTTTCAGCTCTTTTTTGATTTCATTAGAAACGTTAAGAGTATCGATGAATGAGGCAATTGAATTTTGTGTAATTTTTTCATTAGTACGTGTTAATCCTTTTAGTGCTTCATAAGGATTTGGGTAAGCTTCCCTTCGTAATATTGTCTGAATAGCTTCAGCAACTACAGCCCAATTATCATCTAAATCTTTTTTAAATTTTTCTTTATTTAATAATAATTTATTTAATCCTTTTAGCGTAGAGGTAAAACCAATTAGTGTATGCCCAAAAGGCACTCCAATATTTCGTAGCACAGTACTATCTGTTAAATCACGTTGAAGACGTGAAATAGGAAGTTTTATAGAGAGATGTTCAAAAATTGCATTTGCAATTCCTAAGTTTCCTTCAGAGTTCTCAAAGTCAATAGGATTTACTTTATGCGGCATAGCCGAAGAGCCAACTTCTCCTTTTTTAATTTTTTGTTTAAAATAATCATTTGATATATATGACCATATATCTCTATTTAAATCTATTAAAATTGTATTTACCCTTTTTAAACCATCATATAATGCAGCCATATGATCATAATGTTCTATTTGGGTAGTAGGAAAAGAATGGTGTAAGCCAAGAATATTTTCAACAAATTCAGTTCCAAATTTTTTCCAGTCAATAGTTGGATAAGCAACTTTATGGGCATTAAAATTACCTGTAGCTCCTCCAAATTTTGCAGCATGTGGTACGTGCTGCGCATGCATAACTTGGTTATTTATACGCTCAACAAATACGAAAAACTCTTTTCCCAGACGAGTGGGCGATGCAGGCTGCCCATGAGTACGAGCAAGCATGGGTATTTCTTCCCATTCTTCAGCTAAATCGGCTAACTTAGAAACTAAAGCGTCTAATTTTGGATAGTAAACTTCTTCCATAGCATCCTTTAAAGATAATGGAATAGCCGTATTATTAATATCTTGAGAAGTTAAGCCAAAATGAATAAATTCTTTGAATTCTTCAAGTTCTAAAGCATCGAATTTTTCTTTGATAAAATATTCGACGGCTTTAACATCATGATTAGTTATACTTTCAATTTCTTTAATTTTGATAGCATCTTGTGAATCAAAGTTGTTGTAAATATCTCTTAGTAAAGTGTATAGGTTTTTGTCGAAAGAAGCCAATTGAGGAAGTGGAATTTCACATAAAGCAATAAAATATTCAATTTCAACTTTAACTCGATATTTAATCAAAGCTTCTTCAGAAAAATAATTTGCTAAGCTAGTAACTTTATTACGGTATCTTCCATCAATGGGTGAGATAGCATTTAATTGGGTTAAATTCATGTTTATTTGTTGTGTTGACGCAACAAAAATAAAAATTATAGCGTTGATAATATATAATAAAAATAGAAATTTTTATTAAAGAAGTATTTTTAAATTATTTATTTTTTTGCTTGATTAACAGGTGTTTAAAAGAAGTGTTAAATTACCTGTAAACTTTTCTTGAAATTATTTTTACTTCTCCTTTTTTTTCTAAACTTTTAATTGAGCGAATAACGGTTTCAACTCTTAAACCCAAAATATCTGCAATTTGCTGTCTTGTATAGGGAATTTGAAAGTTAGAATTTAATGTTAGTTTATGAACATCATTTTTTAAATAATCAAAAAATCTTAAAATCCGATGCATTGGTTCTTGTCCTGAAATTTCTGAAGCAATTATAGCTTTGTAGTAAAGTCTTTTAGCTAGCGCTTTTGTTATTTTAAAATGTATCTCTTGGTGGTCTGTTAGTAATTCAAATAATTTTTTTTTAGGTAAAATAATTATTTCTGAATCCGATAAAGTCATAGCGTTTGCCGGATAAGGAACACTTATAAAAAGCGGAGGTTCACCAAAGCTTTGTTTTTTGTAAAATATACCTTGTATAAATTCTTTACCATCATCATTAAAATTATTCATTTTTACGGCTCCCTTTAAAATTTGGTAATAGTTTCGCGCAATGTCATTTTCAGTAAAAATTTTTTCATCTTTTTTGTAAGTAACTGTCTTAGCGTTGAATTCGAATAAAATATCTTCTGGAATCATTATGATTTAGGTCATAAAAGGTTTTCAGGTAAATATATACTTTTGCTTTTAATTAATATGAATATGGATAAAAAAGAAATAGCGTCACGAGAAGATATTTACTTATTAGTATTAACTTTTTATGATCGGATAAAAAAGGACGATTTAATTGGGCCTATTTTTATTGAAATGATTCCAGAAAAGGAGTGGGGAAATCATTTAATAAAGCTAACAGATTTCTGGGAAACAAATTTGTTTTTTGTAAGAAAGTTTAAAGGAAATCCTGTTAAAGTACATAAAAATCTTGATAAAAGTTTTAAATACAGTATTTCTCAAAAACATTTTGGACGTTGGCTTCAATTATGGTTTTCTACAATAGATGAGCTTTTTGTTGGTGAAAAAGCATTTAATGCCAAAGAAAGAGCAAGAAATATAGCTTCTATGTTGTTTTTCAAAATATTTGATAGTAGACCTTAAAATATTAAAATTCAATGCAATTACATTAAATAAAACTACAAAAACCTTGCAGACTTTTGTAGTTTTATTTTTTTGCCAATTAAACATATGCTTTTAGCTGGTATATTATTAGAAGTAAGTTTCCAAGAATATTGATAATAAATGTCCAAGTAATTATTTTAAAAGGTTGTTGACTTATAGCCATCACATTTGCTCCCATTGCAGATAAACAAGTGAAAATTAATGGGAAATATGCAATTTCACCTTGTATAGCCAATGCTGCTGAAATAGAAGCAATCATAGTACCAACCATAATAAATAAAATTGCAATTCCGATAGCATTTTTTTCTTCTTTTTTAATCCAAGCATTTACAAGTTCAATTAAAATATTTTTTTTTCGTGCTGAAATAGTATTTTTCGATTGTATTAGATTTGATATCTCCATGATTTAACTCGTTTTTATTAAACAAAATTAAAGGGTAATCTGTTTATAATTTATGAGTTCAATCATAAATAAGAATAAAACCTTAATGCATATTTATAAGATATTTATATCTTCACATTTTAAAAGAAATGAATTTGGATCCATTAACCCTATCACATATTTTACTAGTATTAATTGCTAGTGTTGCTATTGCCTTCTTTCAATATTTTTATCAGGGAAAAAAACAATCACGCGTTACAATTGTTTTGTTTTTTTTGAGGAGCTTGACACTTTTTTTTATAGGAGTTCTTCTAATCAATCCACAGATAGAAGTTGTCGATACAAAGAATCATAAACCTCTTATTTCTTTGTTGATTGATAACTCTAAATCAATGGCATTTTTTAAGGAAGAAAAAAAGATAGAAAGTATCGTCGAATCTATAAAGAAAAATAAAGATCTTAACAACAAGTTTGAAGTAATTTCTTTTTCTTTTGGAGAAGATGTTCAATTATCGGATAGTTTAAGTTTTGATGAGCGAAAAACAGATATCAATGAAGCAATGTTATCCATAGATAAATTGTACCCTAACAAAAAAAGAGCAACCATACTTATAACAGATGGAAACCAAACATCTGGAAATGACTATGAATTTTATAAGCCGAAAACTAAAATTTTTCCCATTATTATCGGTGATACAACGCTCCATCAAGATATACAAATTTCTAATTTGAATGTAAATAAATATAGTTATTTAAATAACAATTTTCCTGTTGAAGCAATGATACTCTATGAAGGAGACAGCTCTATAACTGCTAATTTTATGATAACCCATAAGGGGAAAAAAGTGATTTCTAAAAAACTTTTTTTTTCACCCAAAAACAAGACAAACACTATTAGTGTAGAGTTAAAATCTAAAGAAAAAGGAGTACAATATTATCAGGCATCTATCAAAAGTTCTATTGAAGAAAAAAATATTAAAAACAACAGCAGAGATTTTTCTGTTGAGGTAATTGATGAACAAACAAAAATATTATTGTTAAGCTCAATTATACATCCAGATTTAGGAGCTATAAAAAAAGCAGTAGAAAGTAATAAGCAAAGAAAAGTTGAAATCAAGATAATGAATAAGGACGCATTTGATATTGAAAATTATCAAATGTTTATTTTTTACCAACCTAATTTTAGCTTCAGGGATGTGTTAAATCAGGTAAACTCTAATTATTTTTTAATTTCTGGAATAAAAACTGATTGGAGATTTATAAATAATTTAGAATTAGGAATAAAAAAATCAACAATAAATCAAAATGAAGCGTCTGCACCTGTTTACAACAGCAATTTTTTGACTTTTATGCAAGAAAATATTGGTTTTGAGGAATTTCCACCATTGGAAGATAAATTTGGAAAAATCCAATTTACAAGAAAAAATCAAGCTTTATTAGGTCAAAATATTGGAGGGATTCCTTCAGGACAGCCTTTATTAGTAGCTCTTGAAGAAAATGAAAAAAAGACAATGGTGTTGTTCGGAGAAGGTATTTGGAAATGGAGATCTTCTAGTTATTTAAAAGAGAAGTCTTTTGAGGAGTTTGATAAATTTTTAAATAATATCATACAGTACTTGGCTTCTAATAAAAAGCGAAATAGGCTAGAGATAACGGCAAAAAAAAGTTATTCCGCTAATGAAGATATTGTTTTTTCAGCATTTTATGTCGATCAAAATTATCGTTTTGATAAAAGGGCCTCGCTTGACTTAAAAATTATAAATAGTAGTACAAAAGAAGAAATAAGCTATCCATTTTCTTTAATGAACAATTCTTACAGAGTTTCGATAGAAGGATTAGAGCCAGGAATTTACTCATATCAAGTAACGGTAAAAGGTCAATCTATAACAAACAGGGGGAGTTTTAGAGTTACTGCTTTTGAGATTGAAGAACAATTTGTCAATGCAAATCAGAATAAACTTAAAAAAATAGCCTTGAATACCAATGGAAAGGTATATTATAGCAATCAGATTGCGGCTTTATTAAATAACTTAAACTCTGATCCAAATTATTCTAAAGTGCAGGAGTCAATTATATCACAAAAGAGTTTAATTGAATGGAAGTGGTATTTAATTTTAATAGTAATTTCTTTAGCTTCAGAATGGTTTATTAGAAAATATTTTGGGCGCATTTAAAAAAGTAAAAAAACTAAAAGTTTTATGTTCCCAATAATTAATTCATTTTAAGAATTATGATAGAACATTTTTTTAAATGTCCATTTTGTTGGCTAGAAATCTCGATGTTAATAGACACAAGTATATCAAACCAATCTTACATTGAAGATTGTGAAAACTGTTGTAATCCTATTCAGATTGAAGTGTTTTTTTCTTTTGGAAATTTAATTGAATTCAGAGCTTTAAATACCGAGCAATAAAATATTTTAATGGAAAGATAATAATGATTATTACAGTAATATATTTAAGGCAAAGCTTTTGTAATCTGATTTTGCTATTATGTGTTTTTATTAGTTTGATTAATATTGTTTTAGAGTTTTGATTAATATAAATACAGTATAAAAAAATATAGATAGAAAATTATATTTTAATCGTATTTTTGATTAAACTAAAACTTTAAAAATGGCAAAAAATCAAATTGAGTTAAACATACCTAAAGGATCTTTTTTAATCCCAATAGCAATCATTTCTTTAATATTTGTGATAAAATCAACAGAGACAATAGGCCCAGGTGAGGCTGGTGTGATCTTTGAGAGATTTGGAGATGGTATTAATACAACAAAAACTTTTGGAGAGGGGTTTCATATTGTGGCACCTTGGAATAAAATGATCGTTCAAAAAGTTCGACAACAGTCTATTTCTGATCAAATGAACGTTCTGTCTGTTAATGGATTAGAAGTTCGTGTTGACGGAACTGTTTGGTTTAGACCAGATTACAATAGTTTAGGGAACTTAATAAAAACCAAAGGCACAAATTATGTGTCAGATATCTTAGATCCAGCAATTAATGCAGCTGCAAGAAGTGTTGTTGGTAGGTATACACCAGAACAATTGTATTCAAGTAAACGAGATGTAATAGAACAAGAAATTTTAGAAGAAGCACAAGATGAACTCAAAGATCAATTTATTATTGTTGAAAGAGTTTTGGTAGAAGATGTTCAATTACCTAATACCATTCGTGATGCAATTGAAAGAAAACTAAAACAAGAACAAGAATCTCTAGAGTATCAATTTAGAATAGAAAAAGCAGAAAAAGAAGCAGAAAGACAAAGGATAGAGGCAAAGGGGAAAGCAGATGCAAATAAAATATTGAGTGCTTCACTAACAGATAAGATTTTAAGAGATAAGGGAATAGAAGCTACAAATAAATTGTCAGAGTCCCCTAATAGTAAGGTTGTTATTATTGGGTCAGGAAAATCAGGTATGCCAATAATATTAGGAAATCAATAATGTAAATATAACTATTTTAAATTATAAAATTAGGGCCTCTTTATGAATTTAAAGAGGTTTGTTCTTTTAGTTCATAAGGTTTTTTAGTTTAGCTAATTTTGATTTGAAATCAAAATTAAAAGAATAGAAGGGAGGAGGCAGACAGAAATTAATTCTCAATTGAAAACAATATAATTAAAAAAACCTCAAAATAAATATATTTATTTTGAGGTTTTTTATGACTAAGAATTATTCTAAAACCAATAAAAAATTATTCTGATTTTAAAAGATATTCAAGAATTACTTTTCCTTTCTGATTTCTAATCCATAGAATATTGGTATCCTTAATTTCATATGAAACCCCATGCTTCAAAATTTTATCTAAGTGTATGCTTAGAGCATTTGTGTAAGCTTCTGAGGTAGTTATTGTACTTATGTTTAATTTATCATAAGTTAAGTTTTCAACTTGTCCACTAATTGATACGCTTCCATTAGATCCTGTAAAGTCTCTATTTCCGTTAACAAGATCGAATTTTAAGAATGGGTGAAAAGGTAATTTTTTATTATATACTTTTAATTTGTTTTTCTTTCTAAATCTTTTTAGTATCCAAGTATTGTTTAATGGAGCATCAACCTCTACTTTGTGTTCATACTTGAACGCATTTATATTGAAAAGGTCGTAATTGGAAATTTCACCATCCATGTAAAAATTCTTTACATAACGTTCCATTGCGGCATTTACATTTGTTCCATGCCCATAACCATATACATGTCCAATTTCATGAGATAATTTTCCTAATGGCTTTACACCACCTGTAAATTTGATTTGATTTGATACAGAAATTTTACTTCCGTTAGCTTTCATAGCTTTTATACCTTTTTTTCTTTGAAAAACGATAGCTTTGGAATCGTGTCTTATTTTATTATATACAACCGCTCCAGGTTTTGTAATTCCAGCTCTGTCCATGTATGTGATGAAATGAGGATGTGAATACATTTTTCTAAACCTTTTAAAAGCGTTTTTAAGAAATTCTTGTTCATTACCACCGAAAGTACCATTACCCGAAAGAAATCTACTTATTCTCAAAGAAAAATTATTTCTTTGAAATTGATCAGTTTGATAAAGTTTAATAGTATTTTTTTCTTCTTTCAATACGTTACCATTTAAATCCTTTAACTGGTAAAGTGATGTGGTAATTTCATAGTTAGGACTTTTTGTAATAATGTTTTTTGGAATAAATTTAGGGTTTAATCTTTTGATTTCTTTGAGTTTAGTTATTCCGAAATCTTTTTGATTTCTGTATTTTGATGATTTTTCTAAATCACTTAAAAAACTCTCTTCATCAATATTACTTTTCAAATCAGTATCTTCGATAATATTGTCTGAACATGAAAATAAGACAAATGTTAACAAAGTAATAAATAGCTTCTGCATAAAAATAAAAATTAAATTTCAAAATAGATTAAGCAGTGGTAGATTTGAAGACTAAGTTTTGGTTTGGAGATGCAAACATAGTTAATTTTTTGTTAAAAACCAAAAACTACGTGTGTTAAATAATTGATTTTTAGTTTTTTGTTTTTTTGAGGTGTTTGGTTTTCGTCAAAAAAAGAGGCCAAAATTGTTAAGTATACCTTTTTTTTAAGGTGTCTAAAGAATTAAGAGTTAAAAAAGTTGTTTGTAATAAATTAGATTATAAACGAACCATGTTTGATTTTAATTTAGAAAAATTACCTTAGTTTTGGTTTTATTTTAATAAATCATGTATATTTGCACGCTTAAAATTAAATTTTAATTATATATGAACCATTACGAAACTGTTTTCATATTGAATCCCGTTTTATCTGAAGGTCAGATAAAGGAAACAGTGCAGAAATTTGAAGATTATTTGACTTCAAAAGGAGCAGAAGTGATTCACAAAGAAGATTGGGGACTAAAGAAGTTAGCATATCCAATCGAAAAGAAAAAAAGTGGGTTTTACCATTTATTTGAGTTTAAAGCAGGAGGAGATGTTATCGCTCCGTTTGAACTAGAGTTTAGACGAGATGATAGTATTATGAGATACCTAACTGTAAAGTTAGATAAACATGCTGTTGCTTGGGCTGAAAAAAGAAAACAACGTGTCAAATCCTCTAAAAAATAACCTATGGCGTCTATTGATCAACAAGCAAAAGGAAACAAGCAAGGAGAAGTGCGTTATTTAACGCCTCTTGATATAGAAACTAAAAAAGAAGCAAAGTATTGTAGATTCAAAAAAAATGGAATCAAGTATATCGATTACAAAGATGCAGACTTCTTAATGTATTTAGTTAACGAACAAGGTAAGATTTTACCTAGACGTTTGACAGGGACATCATTAAAGTACCAACGTAAAGTAGCTCAAGCTATCAAAAGAGCTCGTCATTTAGCGTTAATGCCATATGTTGGTGATATGTTAAAATAATAAAGAAGTAGAACAATGGAATTGATATTAAAACAAGACGTAGAAAACTTAGGTTTTAAAGACGATGTTGTAAACGTTAAGAACGGTTACGGTCGAAATTATCTTATACCGCAAGGTCATGCTGTTTTAGCTACTTCTTCGGCTAAAAAAGTATTGGCTGAAAATTTGAAGCAACGTGCTTTTAAAGAAGCGAAAATAATAGAAGATGCAACTAAATTAGCAGAAGCTGTTAAAGGATATGAAATTAAAATAGCTTCAAAAGTAGGTTCAGGAGATAAATTATTTGGATCAGTGAATAATGCCGATGTAGCGCTTGCACTAACGAAAGCAGGTACAGAGGTAGACAAAAAATTCATCAAAGTTACTGGTGGAAATGTTAAAAGACTAGGAAAATATAATGCGGCGGTTCGTTTACATAGAACTGTAGTTGCTGATATTGTATTTGAAGTAGTTGCAGAAAAATAAACTAAGAAAAATATTTTTTTCTTAAAAAAACCGTCTAATGACGGTTTTTTTTTTAAGACATTTTTATTTGTTCTTGGTTTTTTAGTATATCTTCAAACGTTTCTCGTTTTCTTATCAGGTAGTCCTTTCCCTTGTGAACCATAACTTCAGCAGGCTTATATCTTGAATTATAGTTAGATGTCATTGAATAACAATAAGCACCAGCATTATGAAAACAAAGTATATCGCCTTCTGAAATTTCAGAGATACGCCTATTGGTACCAAAAGTGTCTGTTTCACAAATATAGCCAACAACACTGTAAAATCGTTCACGTCCCTTAGGATTTGAAATATTCTCAATAAAATGATATGAATTGTAAAACATAGGTCTAATCAAATGATTAAGTCCACTATCGATCCCCGCAAAAACAGTAGAAGTTGTTTGTTTAATTACATTTACTTTAGCTAAAAAATATCCAGATTGACTAACTAAGAATTTTCCTGGTTCAAACATTAAAGTAATTTCTTTCCCGTAATTTTTACAGAATGTGTTAAACCTCGTGGTCAATTTTTCTCCTAATTCTTCAATATTTGTAGAAATATCATCTTTTTTATACGGTACTTTAAAGCCACTTCCAAAATCAATAAAATCAATATTTTTGAACTGTTTTGCAACTTCAAATAAAATTTCTGTGGCTCTTATAAATGTATCAATATCTAAAATATCAGAACCTGTGTGCATATGAATACCATTGATATGCATTCCCGTATTTTCAACCACACGTTTTATGTGTGGTACTTGGTGTATTGAGATTCCAAATTTAGAATCGATATGACCAACTGAGATTTTACTATTTCCTCCAGCCATCACATGAGGGTTAATACGTATACACACAGGGGTTTTTGGGTGTTTTTGTCCAAATAGTTCAAGAATAGATAAGTTATCAATATTAATTTGAACACCAAGCTTGGCAACTTCTTCTATTTCTTGTAATGAAACACCGTTCGGTGTATATATAATATCTTTAGGCTTGAAACCAGCTAATAACCCTAACTTAACCTCTTGTATGGATACTGTATCTAAACCACTCTTTAAAGAATTAAAAACTTTTAAAATATTTATATTTGAAAGTGCTTTTACAGCATAGTTTATTTTAACGTTTTTTACTTTTGAAAAAGCTTTTGTTATTTTATTATATTGACTAGTTATGATGTCTGTATCATAAACATATAAAGGACAACCATAGGTATTTGATAACCTCAATAATTCTTTTTTATCCATTTTTAATAATTAAAGTATCAAAATTAAAAAAGGGAAATAATAGTAGAAATTAATTTTAAGAAATAAACATATCTATTTTTTTTGTAGAAATATATTAAAAACTCACTAAGCTGATTTATTGAATTTTAATTTGCTATACTTTGTTCAGTTCTATTGATAATTTTTCCAGAACTAAAAATAGACTTCTTTATTCTTGATGCTTTTCCTTTGTAATATGTATTTTCAAATCTAACTTTATTTACGTGGGTATATAGATTATTTGATCAAGTTATATTTAAATTTTTGATATTATATTTAATTCTTTTACATTTTCGGATCCACCTTTAGAGTATTTCAAATTATTTGTTTTTCCGCTTAATTTAATTGAATAAGAACCACCAACTTTTGTTTTTTATTAATTGTACATTGGTAACTTTTTTAATCGTTCTTGAGCTGCCAACATTTAAATCGATATTTTGATTATGAATTCTTTTTCTATAATTATTTTTTCTGATCTTATTATAGAGATTGATGATGTTTAATTAAAGTGTACTCTAAAAACAATGTTTTAAGATATTTGAAAATTCATGTTATTTTTAACCCCAATTTTTAAATGTATGTTTTTAACTTTCGTTTCTAAGTATGGAATTACGTTGTCTTTGGCCTCGATAGTCAAAAAAAACAATTTTCTTTCTTCCTTTATAATAAGAAAAGAACATCCAATACTTAGTCTGTTGAATTCTTTAATTTTTCTTTCCCTTGAAATCACTCTCTCGCTATCTTTAATTTTTTTAGAACCAACCCAATTCTGAAAATATATTGAAATAGAAAATCATAATACTAATAATTGCAATAAATTCACTTTTTTAATTGTATTTTTTCAAAGAAACTTTACCATAACTCGAGTTTATATTTATAATAGAATTTGAAACGTTTTTACCAAATTTGCCTTCATAATATTTTTTGAATGATTTTTTAATTTTTTTATTTAATAGAATTTCTTTTGAAGGAAAACTAAAACTAGCAAAACTTATATTAACATTAAATTTAAAATTGTTGTCAGTTTTGGTACCAAGCGTAATACTTGCATAGCTTGCATTGATATTAATTTTTTCAAATCCTTTTTTTATTTCTTGAATTTTAAGGTTACCAAAATCCGTATCAATATCTAGTTTTTTTTCTAATGAATCGATTTTTATTCTAGTGTAGTCTGAATTACCTTTTAGGTTTACAACACTATTGATAGAAATTCCTCCGTAGTCGCAATTGTAAATTATCGAATTAATATTACCAAATTTTATATTAGAGTAATCTGATTCGACCATCAATTTTTCTGCTTGATCTATTTTCAAAGTAGAATAATCAACTGAAATATTTCCAAAAGTTAAATACTCAATATTTGAATCTTCAGAATAATTTAGGTTTATATTATTTTCTGAGTTTTGAAGCTTTCCAATTTCAATATTACCAAAAGAACAATTAATAGTAGCTTTTCCCCATAAATCATCTAATTGAATATTCCCAAACTTATTTTGTAAGAAAACATTGTTGTTAGCAGGTATTTTTACTGTATAGTGTATTTTGAAGGATGTATTATTTTTTTGATTTCGCCAAAAAGACCAAACACTATTTTTGTTTTCGATAATAGTTTTTGCCTTAACCATACTTTTATTAGCGGTGAAATCTATATAAATACTATTTAATTTTTCATCAATATTACTTTCTGAATTTCCCTTCACAATAATTTTAATATTGATTTCAATTTTATTTTCATTCCAAGTGTCTATATTCAAGTTACCATATTTATTATCAATGGATAAAGTGGCATTTTCATTTACAAGAAATTCTTTTTTAATTGTTTTATTTTTTTCGTATCTGTTATGTCCGTGATCGTTGAATGAATAACTTAAATTTGAAAATAATAAAAGTATCAACGATATGCTATTAAATAATTTCATTATAATTTTGTTCAATTTTCTTTGATTTTTTTTGATTTTCAAGTTTGGTTAATAAGGTTTTTAAAATATTTAATCGTTGTTGATAGTTGTTTATTAGGTTCTTAATAATTAGTTTTTTATTGTTGTTATTCTTTAGTTCTTTTATAAATAGTTGATGTTGCTCTTCTAAATTTTCAATTTCATCTAAAGCATCTTCAATTAATGTTTCGGTTTCAATATTTCGGTACCTTTCAATATCTTTTAACTCTTGTTGAATTGTTGTAATGAAGAAATATTCTGTTTCAGCCATTTCAGGAGCAAACTTGATTATGCTGTCTTTTGATGAATATATTTTCATTCTACCTAAATAAAAACCGATTATCAAAATTACTGAAGCTGCAATACCCAGCCATTTCCAAGAAAAATTATTGTTATTTTTTTTAAGGTTTAATTTTCTTTTGAAACGATCAACATGACCTGGATAGGGTTCGTGAATATCAAAATCATTATTGTTTAGAAAAGACGATAAATTATTTTTTTTCATAAAATATTCTTATTCGGTTTTACTTACTAATAATTGTTTTAATTTTTTTTTGGCTCTAGAAACTAGGGTTCTTACATTTTCATTGGTGTAGTTTAATATTTCAGAAATTTCTTCATAATCATATCCTTCAATTAGGTTTAATGTTAAAATAATTTTATAATTTGATTTTAATTGATTTAGTGCGCTTAACATTTGTTTTACGTTTATCATTGAGTAATCAATTTCTTCTTCGATATCATTATAATTATTTTTTAACTCTATTTTTAAATCATTGTATTTTGAGTTCTTTTTGAGTTGATTTAAACTTTTGTTGATAACAATTCTTTTTAACCACGCACCAAAGGCAACTTCTCCTTTAAAAGTATTTAGTTTAGAAAAAGCAGCTAAAAAAGCTTCTTGCATGATATCTTCAGCCTCGAATTGGTCGTTTAGAATTCTAAACGCACTATTATACATTGCTTTATAATACTTATTATAGATAAGTAATTGGGCATTACTATCGTCCTTTTTACAACGTTCAATTAGTTGATTGATGTTTGACATTTGTTGCTTCAAAGAGTTTTAATCTATTGTATAGACAGTGATTTTGTTTTTATGTGACACTTTAAAAATAAAAAGTTTAATTAAGTGCAAAACTAATTTTATAATTACTAAGTTAATTATTTGAATAGTATTAGGCTGATAAATCAAAAGTTTATTGAAAATATGTATATTTGACCGATGAGTAACAGTGTAAAAATTATCGAGTGCCCTAGAGATGCTATGCAAGGTATTAAGGGACACTTTATACCCACTGATTTGAAAATTAAATATATAAATGCATTATTAAAAGTAGGGTTTGATACGATTGATTTCGGAAGTTTTGTGTCACCAAAAGCAATTCCACAAATGCGAGATACAGCAGATGTATTAGCGGGTCTTGATTTGTCGTCTACCAAAAGTAAACTCCTAGCTATTGTAGCAAACATAAGAGGAGCTAATGATGCAGCTATTTTAAATGAAATTGATTATTTGGGATATCCTTTCTCAATATCAGAAAATTTTCAGATGAGAAATACTCATAAAACTATAAGTCAGTCTGTTGAAACATTAAAAGAAATACTAGCAATTGCGAATAGAGCTAATAAGAAAGTTGTTGCTTATTTATCAATGGGATTTGGGAACCCTTATGGCGATCCTTGGAATGTTGATATTGTTGGAGAATGGACAGAAAAGCTTTGTAAGTTAGGTGTAAATATATTATCTTTATCAGACACAATAGGTAGTTCAACACCAAAGGTCATTGAGTATTTGTTTTCAAATTTAATACCTGAGTTTCCAAATATAGAATTCGGAGCTCACTTACACACTACTCCTGATTCATGGTTTGAAAAAATAGATAGCGCTTTTGAGGCGGGATGTAGACGATTTGATGGTGCAATAAAAGGTTATGGAGGTTGCCCAATGGCAAAAGATGATTTAACAGGAAATATGCCAACTGAAAAATTATTGTCTTATTTTACCTCAAAGAATGTAAAAACAAACATAAAACCAATGAGTTTTGAAAGTGCTTATAATAAGGCGCTTGAAGTTTTTTAATCATATGAAGTTAATTATTATTTCTTTTTTTGTTATGTTTTCATTTTTTAATTACTCATCTAACGATGAGAATATCGGAGCATGGAACATAAGCAATGGTAGGTTTATAAAAAATTATACAAAAAACGATGACTTGGCAGCATTACATTGGAAAACATTTTATGATATATTTCCTAAACCAATTGTAAAAAAATACATAAAAAAATTAGTTTTAATTTCAGATGGTCTTGATGAAAAGACGGGAGCCTTAGGAGCCTTAAATGAAAGAAATGATAAATGGCAATTGGTAATAGATACTATTGACGTAAATTTTAGAACTAAAAATAAAAGAAGGTTAAGAGAGTCAGTTTATACTTTGGTACACGAATTTGGACATTTATTGACCTTAAATAGTACGCAAATAAGACCAACAAACAAAATTAGTCAAGAGGAAGGAGAGCCTTATTTAACAATCGAAGGGGAGTCTTATAAAAACAGTTACTTAAACAAATTCGTATCTCTATTTTGGAAAGGGAAACTACTTGAAAAGTGGGATGTTATTAAGGAGAGACACTGCTTTACTGAAGAAAGTTGTGTTGAAAAACTTTTTGGGCTTTACAGAGAAAATTTCTCCGACTTTGTAACAGATTATGCTGCTGAGAGTCCGGAAGAAGACATTGTTGAAAGTTGGACATTCTTTGTTTTAAAGAAAAAAATAAAGCATCCTAAAACTATTGCTCAAAAGAAAATAAACTTTTTTTATCAATTTCCAGAACTTGTTGAGTACAGAAGGCAAATAAGGGTAAATACGCGACTTTACTTACGTTAATCCAAACTCAAAAATATTAAATATTTAATTTTTAGGTACTATTTGTTTCGATCATAGATACAGATATAAACAAGAAAAATAGCATATCGTTAATGAAAAAAACAACTAAATTTTTACTAGTTTTAATAATTTGTTTCCTTTCAGGAAGATGCGTAGATAAAAAAAAATCTTCATCTGAAACTTCAAGTAATTTATTTGAGTTTACTATTTTACAGTTAAATGATGTCTATGAAATAGCTCCTATACAAAATGGGAATTATGGAGGTATGGCAAGAGTTGAAACGATAAGAAAAGAGTTATTAAAAGAAAATAAAAATACTCTAACAGTTTTGGCTGGTGACTTTTTAAATCCATCCCTTCTAGGAACCATAAAAGTAGATGGTGACCGTGTTAGAGGAAAACAAATGATAGAAGTAATGAATGCTATGAATTTTGATTTAGTTGCTTTTGGTAATCATGAATTTGATTTGAGTTTTAGTAATTTACAAAAGCGAATAAATGAGAGTAATTTTGATTGGATTTCATCAAATGTTTTACATCAAATTAACGGAGAAAAAAGAAAATTTTGCAAAGAAAATAATGACGTAAAAACCGATATTAAAGAAACCTTTATAAAAGAGTTTAATTTTGGCGAAAATCAAAAGCTTAAAATTGGTTTTATAAGTGTTTGCATTCCTTCCAATCCTAAAGACTATGTGTTTTATGGAAATATATATGATGAAATTAAAAGATCTTATAATACTTTAAAACCTAAAGTGGATATTGTTTTGGGGCTTACTCATCTTACAATAGAACAGGATAAAAAAATAGCTTTAATGTTACCAGATATTCCCTTGATAATGGGGGGACATGAGCATACAAACTCTCATGATAGAGTTGGAGGAGTTACAATTACAAAAGCAGATGCAAATGCAAAAACAGCTTACATTCATAGATTTAAATATGATCCTAATACTCGTAAGGTTACTTTTAAATCTGAATTAAAGGAAGTAAATAAGGGGATAGCATTCGATAAAGAAGTTAACACTATTGTTAACAAATGGCAAAATATTTTAAAAACAAAGATAAAAGAGGTTGTAAATAATCCAGAGGAAATAATATATACAGCGAATGATTCTTTAGACGCTAGAGATACACCAATAAGAAGTGTTCAAACTAATATGGGAGATTTAATAACTAAAGCAATGAGTTTTGCTTATAAAGATAAAGTTGATTGTGCCTTGGTTAACGGAGGGTCTATAAGAATTGATGATGTTTTATATGGAGCGATTAACGCAATTGATATTTTTAAAGTACTACCATATGGAGGTCCAATACTAAAGGTTAAATTACGTGGAAATTTACTTCTAAAGGTTTTAAATTATGGTACTAATGCTTCAGGTACAGGAGCTTTTCTGCAAAAATATAATGTTAAAAAAAAAATTGACAAATGGATTGTTAACAATCAAGAGTTAATTGAAGATAAAGAATATTTGGTTGCCATATCAGACTATTTGTTGAAGGGGTTTGATATTCCGTTTTTAAACAGTAAAAATAAAAATGTACTTAATATTTATCGACCACAAAAAGAAGAGATGGCTACAGATATAAGAAAAGCTGTGATAATGTATCTTAAAAACAAGCGTAATTAAGAAATTATTTATTTTCTCAAATAACGATTAGATTACTTATAAAATTCTTTAGATTTTTCCCAAATTTCATCCATTTCCAATAAAGACATTTCTGATAGATTACGACCGGCTTTGGTAGCTTCTTTTTCTAGAAATTTAAAACGATTTATAAATTTTTTATTAGTTTTTTCTAACGCATTTTCAGGACTTACATTGATAAACCTGGCATAATTTATCATAGAAAATAGAACATCTCCAAATTCTTTTTCAATTTTTTCAGGATTATTATTTTTTATTTCTTCATTTAGCTCAGAAAGCTCCTCTTGCACTTTATCCCAAACTTGGTGTGGTTCCTCCCAATCAAAGCCAATTCCAGCAACCTTTTCCTGAATCCTATTCGCTTTTACCAAAGCGGGGAGGCTGTTAGGAACCCCCTCAAGAACTGATCTCTTTTTTCCCTCTTTTAGTTTTATTTTTTCCCAATTTTGTTTGACCTCTTTTTCAGAAGAAACTGTAATATCACCATAAATATGAGGATGCCTTTTAATGAGCTTATCACTAATTGAATTAGCAACATCAGCTATATCAAAAGCTTCTTTTTCGCTTCCTATTTTAGAATAAAAAACGATGTGCAAAAGCACATCGCCTAATTCTTTTTTTATTTCATCTAAATCATTATCTAAAATAGCATCTGCCAATTCGTAAGTCTCTTCAATAGTCAAATGTCTTAGGCTTTGCAACGTTTGCTTTTTATCCCAAGGGCATTTTTCCCTAAGATCATCCATAATATCCAACAGACGATTGAATGCTTTCAATTGTTTTTTACGAGAGTTCATAAACGCATAAACCTTTTAATAATAATTTAAAAAACATTGTATTATTCTTCCTCTTCAGTTTCTACAGATGCTTCTGAAACTAGAGTACTAAAATCAAACTTGGCATTAACTAAAATATTATACCATTGAATCACTTTCTTTACATTTGAGGCATATACTCTTTCCTCGTCAAAACTCGGTAAAATTTCTGAAAAGTAAGATAACAAGGTAGTATTACTTTCTTTATGAGAGATACTTTCTTTTCCACTTTCTTTATCTGAAATATTTTTAATTACCTGAGCTAAAGGAACTTCCTCTTCATAAGTGTATATCGCTATATTTTCTAACAAGCTAACATTATGTGTTGCTGTAATAGGAAAGCGTTTACCATCTACAATAGATTTTACAATAACACCTGTTTTTGTTTGAGATAAAATTTCGAATAGCCCTGGTTTTCCAGTAACGGCAATAATTTTACTAAACTCCATATATCATTTATATTTTATAACTTCGTTTTACTTTTTTTTATTTGGAAATCGCATTCTGTAGCCAGCATTAATCTTTCCATTAGAAATTTTATCTAATTTTCTTTTCAAAAGTCTTTTTTTCAAAGAAGATAATTTATCCGTGAAAAGAACTCCCTCAATATGATCATATTCGTGCTGAAAAACTCTTGCTGCTAATCCTTTTAATGTTTCTTGATGAGTATTAAATTCTTCATCTTGATATTCGATAGTAACAAATTCTTGCCTGTAAACATCCTCTCTTACTTCAGGAATACTTAAACATCCCTCATTAAAAGACCATTCTTCTCCTTCTTCTTTGATGATTTTAGCATTGATAAATACTTTATTAAAGTTTTCTAAGGTATTTTTTTCTTCTTCCGTAAGATCATCGTCCTCAGCAAAAGGAGTTGCATCAATTAAGAATAAACGAATGTCTTTTCCAATTTGAGGAGCGGCTAGTCCAACTCCTTGAGCGTTGTACATAGTCTGCCTCATATCCTCAATTAACTCTTTTAAGTTAGGATAATTAGCATCTATTTCTCTTCCAACCTTACGTAATACCGGATCACCGTATGCTACTATGGGTAAAATCATTTATTTAATTTTTGATGTCGACAAAAATACAAAGAATGGAGTTCTGAAAAAAAACTATTTATTGTATAAGTACGATTGTAATATAATAGTGGCACTTATCTCATCAATTAAAGCTTTATCTCGACGCTGTTTTTTTGTAAGCCCACTATCTATCATCGTTTGAAAAGCCATTTTAGATGTAAAACGTTCATCAACGCGTTCAACTGGAATTTCAGGCATAGTATTATGAAGTTGCTTTAAAAAATCAATAATAAATATTTCACTTTCACTGTTTGTATTGTTCATTCGCTTAGGTTTACCAATAATAAAAAGTTCTACATTTTCTTTTTTAATATAATTTTTAAGAAATGTTATCAGATTTTCAGTATTCACAGTTGTTAATCCTGAGGCTATAATTTTAAATTCGTCTGTTACCGCTATCCCTGTTCGTTTTACTCCATAATCAATAGCTAGAATTCGTCCCATTTTTTTATTTTAAGGCAAAAATAGTGAATTTAAACAGGAGTTAAATTTCTGTTTAAAAAATGTATCTTCGTGTTCAATTTGAGAACACAATTTATATTTGCGAGAAATAAGTTTTTAAGATGACAGAATTACAATCTATTATAGAAAAAGCATGGGATAGCCGTGAATTATTAAAAAAAGAAACCACTGTAAATGCAATTAGAGAAGTAATTGATTTATTAGATGCAGGTGAATTAAGAGTTGCTGAACCAAACAGTAATGGATGGCAAGTTAATGAATGGGTTAAAAAAGCAGTAGTATTATATTTTCCGATTCAAAAAATGGAAACACTTGAGGCGGGTATCTTTGAGTACCATGATAAAATTCCATTAAAAAGAAATTACAAGGAAAAAGAAATTCGAGTAGTACCGAATGCAGTAGCAAGGCATGGTTCGTACATATCATCAGGAACCATTTTAATGCCAAGTTACGTTAATATTGGAGCTTATGTTGATGAAGGTACTATGGTAGATACATGGGCTACAGTAGGGTCATGTGCTCAAATAGGGAAGAATGTACATTTATCCGGTGGAGTGGGTATAGGCGGTGTTTTAGAACCACTTCAGGCCGCGCCTGTAATTATTGAAGATAATGCTTTTATAGGTTCAAGATGTATTGTTGTAGAAGGAGTTAAAGTGGAGAAAGAGGCTGTTTTAGGAGCAAATGTTGTGCTTACAGCATCTACTAAAATTATTGATGTTACGGGAGAAAAGCCTATTGAAATGAAAGGAGTTGTTCCTGCAAGATCAGTCGTAATACCTGGAAGTTATACTAAAAGTTTTGCTGCAGGAGAATATAATGTTCCTTGCGCTTTAATTATAGGAAAACGTAAAGAAAGTACTAACAAAAAGACATCATTAAATGATGCATTAAGAGAGTATGATGTTGCAGTGTAACTCTCAAAAAACAACTACATATTTTAAAAAATAAGTTTTTTATATAATTTTTAATAAAAAAGAGTTGACAAAATTAACTGTAATTATACCAACATTAAATGAAGAATCCAATGTTCAAAGAGCATTGGATTCTGCTTTTTTTGCTGATGAGATTATCGTTATTGATTCTTTTAGTTCTGATAAGACTGTTGAAATTGTTATTGATAATAAAGCGAAATTAATCCAAAGACAATTTGATGATTTTTCTTCACAAAAAAATTATGCAATAAGAAAAGCGACAAATGATTGGATATTCTTGCTTGATGCAGATGAAGAAATTACAGATGAATTAAGGGAAAGTATCTGTTCTAATTTACATAGTAATGAAAAACATAAAGGTTTTATTTTAAAAAGAAGAACTTTTATGGAGGGAAGGAGGTTATATTTCGGAGGCTTTGATAATAAAATTGCTCGTTTATTTCATAAAAGGGATTCTTTTTATAAAGGAATTGTTCATGAGACAATTCAAATAGATGGCTCTTTAGGAAAGCTTAAAGGAAATTTAAATCATTATACATTTAGAAGTATGAATCAATTTAAAACTAAAATCGAATACTATGCTAAATTAAAAGCCTTGGAGCTTTATTCAAACCAAAAAAAAGTAACTTTATACCATCAATTTATTAAACCGATGTTAAGGTTTTTTATACATTATTTTTTTAAGTTAGGCTTCTTAAATGGATATCGAGGGTTTCAGTTTTCATATATACTTTCTTATGGTGTGTGGAAGAGATTCAAATTATTAAAAAAATTAAATAATAAATAGATGAAGATAGGATTTGACGCCAAACGTATTTTTCATAACGCGACAGGTTTAGGAAATTACAGTAGAGATTTAGTACGTATCTTAAGTACTTATCATCCCTCTAACATTTACTATTTATACAACCCAAAACCTAAAAGGATACATCGTTTAAAGCTTCAGCCTTCAATGAAAGAGGTTATGCCAGACTCTTGGCTTTGGAAGAAATTATCTTCGTTATGGCGTCAAAGAGCTATTATTTCGCAAATTAAAAGTAATAATATTGATGTTTTTCATGGTTTGTCAGGAGAAATTCCACGTAATCTCAAAGAAAATGGTATAAAATCTGTAGTTACGATACATGATTTAATTTTTATGAGATACCCCGAATGGTACTCTTATTTTGATAGAAAAATTCATTTTTCAAAGTTTAAATATGCTGCTGAAAATGCGGATTGCGTAATTGCTATAAGTGAGCAAACTAAGCGAGATATAATAAAATATCTCAAAATATCAGAGTCAAAAATAAAGGTAGTCTATCAAGGTTGCCATAATGCTTTTAAGATTGAAAGAACCAATGTAGAAAAGGAAAATTTAAAAAAGAAGCTTCAATTACCAAATCGATTTTTACTTAATGTAGGTACTATTGAAAAAAGAAAGAATGCATTGACCATAGTAAAATCAATAAAAAATATTGATATTTCTTTAGTTATTGTAGGTAGAAGAACGAAGTACTTTCAGGAAATTGAACAATATATTTCTGCAAATGATCTAAGCGGTAAAGTCATTTTTTTAGAAGGCTTATCGATGGATGAATTGTCCACCTTGTATCAATTAGCAGAAATCTTTATTTATCCAAGTGTTTTTGAAGGTTTTGGTATTCCGATTATAGAAGCCTTATTTTCAAAAACTCCTGTTATTACTACTCATAGTGGTGTTTTTCCTGAAGCTGGGGGGAAATATTCAAGATATGTGGACCCCACAGATGTTATGGCAATGGAAAATGAAATTAAGTTGTTATTGTCTTCGAAAGAATTGCGTGATGAGATCACAGAGGAAGGATATAAGTACGCTCAAAAGTTTAAAGACAATTACATCGCTAAAAATATAAATAAAATTTATACAGATATACTTTATTAATAGGTAATAAACATAAAACTTGAAAAATAAGTCAATTTTAAGTGGTTTTATATTACATTTTTCAAAGAGGTTTATACCTTTTTAAGGCAGCTCTATTGGTGTATGATTTTCATTTCCTAAAACGTACGCTAACCAATTTTTAAAACCGTACTTTAATTTTATTTCTTTTTCAACAGCAACATAGGGTGTATTAATAAAATCCTCTAGACCTTCTAAATTATAACCGTCCCAAATAAAAATATTTTCAGGTTTATAAAAATCATATTTAAGTACTTCTATGTTGTTGGTAATTAGTTTTTTATCATAATATAGAGCTTCAAAAGTCCTGAATGATAAACCAACATGAGTTTCATTAAGAAAATCGATAACGATTTTTGCATTTTTAAGCCTTTTTAAGTTTTCAGAATAGGGCAGATGCTTATTTATATATTTTATACCTTTAATGTCATACTTTTCTTGATCTGGCAAGTGTGAAGAAAAAATTATGAAATCTAATTTTAGTCCAAGTTTTTCTGAATAAGATACAAATCTTTCAATCTGAGGCATTCTTTTATTTATAAAAGAACCGATAAAAAAAACATCGTTTTTACATAATGCTTGCGGAATAATTTGCGTATCAAAATCATTATAAAAATTAGTTACGGGTAGTAAATTATACTTTTTATTATTTAAGTCATTTTTATCAAAAACAAAAAATCGATCAAATAAAGGGATATAATTATAAATAGCAGGAAATCTATGTAAGCCATCCCATTGATAAGCAATAAATTTATTTGATTTTCTTTTCAATTTTTGAAGAGTATCAATAGGATAAATATCAGCTCGAATTAAGAGGCAATAATCTACTTTACCTTCAATAGAATCAATAATTTTATCAATTTCTACTTTAGACTTTTCAAACTTTAACTTACCCTTATAAGTTTTATCGTTCAAAAAAGTTTTTCGAAAAAAATTATAGGCTCTTTGTGAAAAATTTTTATACTTGAATTCATGCTCAGTAAAGCATACAGAAATAACTTCAAAACCATAAAACTCTAAATTTGTTTTTATAGATTCAAACATACTAAAGCTTTTAGGAAGCCCTAAAATAATTCTTTTTTTCATATTATGATCTTAAATGAGGTCGTAAAAATATAATTATTTATGTAATGAGAAAGTCAAAATATGTACCTTTGCTTGTAAATTTCCAATGATGCCCAAAGATACCAAAATTCTTATTGATTTAGAACGGATGCGCTATGAAAATACGGGTTTGTCAAATGTTTGTGAATCACTTTATAGGGGGTTAGATAAGTTGAACTACAGAAAATATTTGGCTTTTTACGGAACGAATGATATTTTGTTAAAAATAAATTCTTTTGAAATTGAAAAGTGGAAGTTTTGGCATAAGTTTTATAATCCTACATCGAAAAAATATGATGTTTTGCATATAATGCACCAAGGAAGTTCTTATTTTCCAAGTAGACACAGAAAAAAAATCATAACATTACATGATTTAAATTTTTTACACGAAAACATTTCTAAAAAAAAAACAAATAAATTTATATCAAATTTTAATAAAAATCTTGTTAATACCAAGTATTTAGTTTGTATTTCAGAGTTTACAAAAAAAGATTTTATAAAAAATAAAAACTTATTTACTTTTCCTGTTGATATGGAGATTAAAGTAATTCACAATGGTTTGATTTTTAAAGACTTAAAAGATGACGAGTTACCTGTTAAATTTAATGAATTAAAAGAATGTGAATATTTGCTTAATATAGGTGTACTTCATCCTAAAAAAAATCAATTAGCTTTACTTCCAATAATTGAGAATAATAAAAATTTACATTTAGTTTTAATTTGTAGTAATAAAAAGTCAGAATATTATTCAATATTTTTAAATGAGGTTAAAAAAAGAGGTCTTCAAGATCGTTTAAAAATTTATGAAAATATTGAAGAGAAAGATAAAATATTACTAATTAAAAATTGTAAAGCACTTGTTCACCCTTCTATTGCAGAGGGGTTTGGAATTCCCCCAATAGAAGCTATGTATTATGGGAAACCTGTATTTGTTAGTAATAAAACTAGTTTGCCAGAAATTGTTGGTAAGGAGGGTTACTATTGGGAAACTTTTGAGCCTAAGCATATGATTCAACGGTATCAAAAAGGAATAAAAAATTATTTATCAACTCCAGATAAAAAGCAAAAATTAAAAAAATGGGCCTTACAATATAGTTATGTTGAAATGGCAAAAGAATACGTGAAATTATATGAAAGTTTGATATAATTTCTTTTTACAAAACAATCAACTATAATTAAGATATCTACTTTAAATGTTATACAAAAAGATTAAGTTTAAATTATTTTCAGATGGAAGAGGTGATTTGGTGCCGATAGAAATAGGAAACCAAAAATATGATGTGCCTTTTGAAGTAAAAAGATGTTATTTTATATCGGTACCAACAAATGAAAATAAAGCAGTAAGAGGAAAACATGCACACAAAAACTTAAAACAAGTAATAGTTTGTTTAAATGGTAGTTTTACACTTCGACTTTTGAACAGAAATGGAGAAGAGGAGAGTATTAGGCTTTCAAAAAAAGATGAAGGGATTTATATAGAAAATTTGGTTTGGAGAGAATTAAATAATTTTTCTGATAACTGTGTAATATTGGTTTTGGCAAATCAACATTATGATAAAGACGATTATATTACTGATATTAATGAATTTTTAGCTTTTGTAGAATAAAAACATTTCACAAATAATGAATCAAAAAGTATCTATAATCATACCTTATTATAATGGGAAAAAGTATGTAGAAGAAGCAATTTGTTCAATTATTAATCAAACGTATGATAATATTGAAATTATTATAGTAGATGATTGTTCCTCTCAGAAAGAAGAATTAAACTTTCTAAAAAGATTACAAAAAAAATACGACTTTATCTTGGTGGAGCATCCTCATAATTCCGGAGCATCTAGAGCTTTTTTTACAGGAGTAACTCATTCCACCGGATGTTTCATTGCGTTTTTAGGTCAAGATGATATGTTTTTACCGACTAAAATTGAAAAACAGATAGCTTGCTTTACAGAAAATAACTCTATTGAGGCTTGCTATTCAGGTTTTGAGCTTTTTGATCAAAAAACCAAAAGCAAAAAAATATTTGATACAAGGGAAACAATTGAAGCTATTCAGAAAAAACAAATTCTTCCGTCTTTATATAAAGCAAATAACTTTTGCTTAACGCTTCAAGGGTTGATGATTAAAAAAGAAATAGTAGATACTTTATGTTTACCTATTTGGAACAAATTACTATTAGATGATTGGCCAATTCATATTGAATTATTTAAAAATATTCCGGATAAGGTGTTTTTTATAAACGAAGTATTATTTAGTTATAGAGTTCATGAAAATAACTTGTCAAAAAATAATTATAAAGTTTTTACAATGGTTTTAGATGTTATCTCTACTTTATGTCCAGATGAATTCAAAGATGAAGCTTTCAATTATCATTTGAATCTAATAAAACCAGTTCGTTCAAAAAAAATACGCAAAAAATTATTTAAATGGATATAATCCCTATTTTTTTCTCTTTCGATGAAGGATATGTTCCGCAAGCTGCTGTTACATTTAAAAGCTTATTGACTAATAGGACAAGCAAATGTATATATAAATTATATGTTTTATATACTAATATAAAAAGAAATAGCATTGAATTGTTAAAAAAAACAGTCTATCAACATCCAAATGCTACTCTTGATTTTATTTTTTTAGATGATAGTATTATCGATATAGAATTTAATAAAACAAATTTTTCAACAGACCACCTAGGAACGGTTTTTACTAAAGATACGCTATTTAGATGTATACCTGATTTATTACCTGAATTTAACAAATATGATAAAATTATCTATTCTGATGTAGATATTGTAGTTGTTGATGATATTAGCGACTTGTATAGCATCAAGTTTGAAAAGGAGTATATAGCAGGTGTTAAAATACCTCATTTTTTAGAGCATGAAATTTCTCATTTAGACAATAAGTTTCAAGGTACGTATATTGCAGGTGGTCTATGGGTTATGAATTTAAAAAAGATGAGAGAGGATAAAATAGGAAAGAAAGCTCTTGAAATAATGAAGAAACCTCCATTTAGATTAATATGGAATGATCAAGACGTAATGAATATTGTGTGCGATACTAATGTTTTATTTTTATCATATAGGTATATATCAATCCCAGATTGGTTACCAATTTTAAAAAATAAAAAATTTAGAGATAAGTATTATTCAAGTAGAGAATTAAAAGACTGTATGTACAGACCAAAAATAGTACATTATGCAGGTAAAAAACCATGGAAAGATATTACGGTTCGAAAAGCAAAACTTTGGTTTGATTGGTTAGATAAAACGGACTTTTCATACCTATTTATGGATCAAAAAAAACTATTAGAAAGTCATAAAAAAGTTTCTCGTTTTATTAGGTTGTTAAGAAAGATAAAAATTTTAAGAAAATGATTCATAAATCATCTGAAATAAACAGTAAAAAAATTGGAGAAGGAACAAAAATATGGCAGTTTTGTGTAATTTTAGAAGGTGCTGTAATTGGAAATAACTGCAATATTTGTTCGCATTGTTTTGTGGAAAATAAAGTTACTATAGGTAACAATGTTACTGTTAAAAGTGGGGTGCAGATATGGGATGGTATCACAATTGAAGATGATGTCTTTATAGGAGCAAATGTTAGCTTTACAAATGATAAATATCCGAAATCAAGAAATAATAATTTTAGTTTAGAAAATACTCTTATTAGAAAAGGAGCTGTTATTGGGGCAGGGGCAACTATTTTGCCAGGACTTGAAATTGGAAATAATAGCACCATTGGAGCAGGTAGCGTTTTAACGAAAAATGTAGGAAATCAAGAAGTTTGGTTTGGGAATCCAGCAAAATTGATGGGGTATAAATGCTTATGTGGAAAAAAAACAGATCGAACTCTAACTTGTTATAATTGTAAAGAAAAAAAATAATGATTTCATTTTTAGATTTAAAGAAAATTAATGACCAATATAGTGAGGAGTTATTAAGGGCTTGTCAAGAGGTGATTAAAAGCGGTTGGTATATACAAGGAAAGCAATGTGATTTTTTTGAAAAAGAATTTGCTGATTATTGTGAAACAAAATATGCTATTGGTGTTGCAAATGGATTGGACGCATTAATTTTAATATTTAATGCTTATATAGAAATGGGAGTTTTAAGTGATGGAGATGAAGTAATTGTTCCAGCAAATACTTTTATAGCTTCTGTTTTATCAATATCAAAAAATAGGTTAAAACCTGTTTTCGTTGAGCCATCGTCAGATTATTTAATTAATACAAAGAATATAGAAAAGCATATTACTAAAAAAACAAAAGCAATTTTGGTTGTTCATTTATATGGACAGGTTTGTAATATGGATGCTATTAATAGTTTAGCGATTAGATATAATTTAAAAGTAATCGAAGATGCTGCCCAATCACACGGAGCCTTGTATAAAAACAAAAAGTGCGGTGGTTTAGCAGATGCTGGAGCTTTTAGTTTTTATCCAGGGAAAAATTTAGGTGCATTGGGTGATGCAGGAATGGTTACTACCAATGATATTGTTTTGGCTCAAACAATAAGAAAACTATCTAATTATGGTCAATCAGAAAAATATAAAAACGAATTTAAAGGGGTAAACAGTAGGCTTGATGAAATACAAGCAGCTATGTTGAGAGTTAAATTAAAATATCTTGACAAAGAGATAGAGAGAAGAAGAGAAATTGCTCAGTTTTATTTATCGAATATTACCAATAAAGAAATAGAACTTCCTATCTTAAATAGTAATGAAGCACATGTTTGGCATCTATTTGTTGTAAGAACAAAAAAAAGAGAAGAATTAATAGAGTATCTTAGGAAAAATGAAGTTAATACCTTAGTTCATTATCCTATACCACCCCATAAACAAGAAGCTTACAAAGAATTTTCAAATCTTAGTTTTCCGTTTACTGAAAGGATTCATGATGAGTTGGTATCGTTACCAATTTCCCCTGTCTTATCTAAAGAAGAGGTAAATCTAATCGTAAAAGCAATTAATGAATGGATGTAACTCTAACAATAAAAAAAAATAGAAAAGAATTTAATAAGTTAAAACAAAAATTTATAAACAAGCCATCTCATGAGTTCGCCAAGTCTCTGGTGGAGCTTTTAATGAGTGGAGTTTATGCTAAGTACTATGATAATACGATAGAAGAATTTTATATAAATTATTCTAATCGAAATAAAAAATTGAGAAGTGACTTTAAATTAATTAAACCCAATCATAAGACTTATCTTCATGTAGCATCTGAAGTTTATTTATTAGGAGGACATACGAGAATGATAGAGCGGTGGGTTGGATTTAGTGATAATGATGAAAAACATTCTGTAGTACTTTTAAATCAAAAAGATATTGACGAAATTCCTGAGAAAATAAAGCGTAATGTAGCTATTAAAAAAGGAGTTTTAAAAATTTTAAATCCATCAGATGAATTACTCGATAAAGCAAATACTTTAAGGGATTTAGCTTTCGAATATGATATTATTATACTACACCATCACCCTGACGACCCTGTTCCATTAATGGCCTTTAGCGTAGAAGAATTTAAAAGACCAATTATTTGTTTTAATCATTCAGGCCATACTTTTTGGCTAGGTAGGAATATTGTAGATTTTTGTATAGATATTGAAAAAAATCAAAATAAATGTACCATTGAAAAAAGAGGCATACCTCAAACTCTGACTATAGATATGCCAAGAGATATGGTTCAGGAACATGATAATGATAGTTCAGAAAGAAATAATATAAAGGTTGAGTTAGGAATAGCTAATAATTCTTTGATTGTTTCTTCTATGGCAAGTAATTATAAATTTAAACCTTTAAAGAATATTAACTTTATAGATACAATTCGTAATATTCTTGAAAAAAATAAAAAAGCTTTTTTTCTTGGTATTGGAATGAGTGATAAAGATGAAGGCTGGGATAATTTGAAAGATAAATTTCCAAATAGGTTATTACTATTAGGGGTAATTCCTCATAATAGAGCATTGAAATATTTAAAGGCTGTTGATTTATACATTGATTCATTTCCTTATAACTCATGGGTATCCTTAATTGATGCAATATCTATTGGTAGGTGTGCCTGCTTAGTTTTAAAAACTCCTGTAGGCTATCCGAATTTTCTAGAAAATACAGATGTTATTTGTAGTTCAACGGAAGAACTAATATCAAAAGCAAATTTTCTATTAGAATCGAAGGAGAAAAGAGAAAGTTTTTTTGATAACATTCAAAATGTTTTTATTGAAAAAACAGATCCAAATTATTTTAGAAAAATTCTGAAAAATGTTTATGATAAAGTAAAATTGTCAAGAAATATAGAGAAAAAAAGCATGTTAGAAAAATCAGATATTACTCTTTTTGATACTTATAATTATTTATTTAGAAATATTTCTAGT
Organism: Tenacibaculum profundi; assembly: GCF_057162725.1. Taxonomy (NCBI): domain Bacteria; kingdom Pseudomonadati; phylum Bacteroidota; class Flavobacteriia; order Flavobacteriales; family Flavobacteriaceae; genus Tenacibaculum; species Tenacibaculum profundi. The sequence continues at coordinate 607,728 of NZ_CM169894.1, read as the reverse complement.
TATAAGAGGTTTGGTTTGAAAGGGATAGTTGAGCTTGTGAGAATAAAATCATTTTCAGTCAAAAAAATAGAAATCTATCTATTAAATGTGAAAATTTTTAAAATAGAAATAGACAGGTTGTTAAAGCAATCAAAAAAAATCATATCCAATAATCAAAAGTTTAATAAATTTCATGAGAAGTATTATTGAAAAAACAAAGTATTTTCTTAAAGAATCTAAAACAATTCTTTATCCCACGGATACAGTATGGGGAATAGGTTGCGACGCTACGAATAGTGATGCCGTAAAAAAGGTTTATAAGCTAAAAAATCGAGAAGAATCTAAGAGTTTAATCATTTTGGTTGATTCTGTTGAGATGCTGGAGAGGTATTTAAAAAGTGTTCCTAAGGAAGCATTGGAATATTTGAGCAATACAACAAAACCAACAACTATTATTTATTCTGATCCGATTAACTTAGCTCAAAACACTATTGCTGGTGATAATACGATTGCTATTAGAATTGTTCAAGATGAGTTTTGCAGGAATTTAATCAGAAAATTTGGAAAGCCTATAGTTTCTACCTCAGCCAATGTAAGTGGAGATCCTACGCCGAAAACTTTTTCGGAAATTAGTGCTGCTATTGTAAATAATGTAGATTATGTGGTAAATTTGCATCAAGATAGCATAGCAGAAAAATCATCAACTATTGTGAAAATTGATAATGGAAATGTGACGATTATTCGCGAATAGTATATATAAATACCCGACAAGATTATTTATCATGCCGGGTAAGAACAAGTAGGATTTAATTTGTTTAGTATTCTGAAAGCTTTGTCAAAACCTGAGAGCCGCCAAATCCTACAATATCAGCTTTCCCGTCACCATCTAAATCCCCAACTCTTTTTACGTGACTTTCGGTTCTCCAACCTTCATTATGATATGAATAATCTTTTACCCATGAGTAAGTTCTACTGCCGAAACGGTTATCTTCCGAAAAAGCCACCCAAACATCATGATAACCAAATCCTACAATATCAGCTTTTTCATCCCCGTTTACATCTGCAACTTCTCTGGGGTTTCCTTTATAAATCGTTTGTGTTTCATATTTGTCTTCACACTCAAAAACTTTAAATTCATAAGGAGGTGCACCTTTTGTGCCCCATTTACATTCTTTACCTTTTTTTACTGTTTTTGTTTCCTTGTAATTAACTTTCCAACCATGAGCATAAGTAAAGTCATTAAAAGAAGAAAAACGATTCAGTGTTTTTTTTGCTGAATTAGCATGTTTATTTTCTGTATTCGTATTTTGAATAGGTACTATATCTTTTTCTGAGGAACAATAGGAAAATAAAACAAGTATGTTTATTAATATTAATAGTTTTTTATTTTTTGCAAATAATTTTTTTATAAATTTTTATCATTTTTTTAATTAAATTTATTTGTGTGTCGTTGGATACTACTAGTAAAACATACTATAGATAAGATATTTTTATAATCTACAATTAGTAAAATAATTATACTACCGTAAAAGAATATGGATTATATATTCATTAGCAATTTTTTTTAAGCGACAAAAACTTATAATATTTTCTTAAATAAGCAAGACTTATTTTTTTAGAAATAGAGATATGAATTTTGTTGAATTATAAGAAATCATAAATCTTTTTCGGAAATTAGTGTTGCTGTTGTAAATAATGTAGATTATGTGGTAAATTTGCACCAAGATAGCATAGCAGAAAAATCATCGATTGTTATAAAATTAGCAGATGAAAATGTGATTGTGATTAGAGAATAAAATTATGCCAGACCACTATTTTAAAGAAGCTTTAGAAAAAGAAATATTTAAATATATCAACCAAGCCACAGAAGAACTACAATTAGAAAGTTATGTTATAGGCGGTTTTGTAAGAGATTTCATCTTAAATAGAGGGAGTGCCAAAGATATCGATGTTGTAGCAGTTGGTAGTGGTATAGTATTAGCAAAGAAAGTTGCCGAAATATTACCGAACAAGCCAAAGGTTCAAGTTTTTAAAACATATGGAACAGCTATGTTACGTTTTAAAGATATAGAGATTGAATTTGTTGGGGCTAGGAAAGAATCTTATAGTGAAGATAGCAGAAATCCAATGGTATCTAGTGGAAGTTTACAAGATGATCAAAATAGAAGAGATTTTACTATCAATGCATTGGCATTAAGTTTAAACACAAAAAATTTCGGATTACTTTTAGATCCGTTTGGTGGAATTGTTGATTTAGAAAATAATTTAATTAGAACACCATTAAATCCTGATATAACCTATTCTGATGACCCGCTGCGGATGTTGCGAGCAATTCGTTTTGCTACTCAATTGAACTTTGAAATTGAAGAAGAGTCTATAAACGCGATTGAAAGAAACGCATCTCGTATTGATATCATTACCAAAGAAAGAATTGTCGTTGAATTAAATAAGATTTTAGAATCTCCGAGACCTTCCATAGGCTTTTTACATTTAGAAAAAACTTGTTTACTGGAGAGAATAATTCCCGAATTAACTGCGTTAAAGGGGGTAGAAGAAGTAGAAGGTCAAAAGCATAAGGATAATTTTTACCATACGTTAGAGGTTGTAGATAATATTTCCGAAAACACACAAGATGTTTGGCTTCGTTGGGCGGCACTTTTACATGATATAGGTAAGGCTCCCACAAAGAAATATCATAAGAAACTAGGTTGGACATTTCATTCGCATGAGTTTGTAGGATCTAAAATGGTATTTAAATTGTTCAAGCGATTAAAAATGCCATTGAACAATAAAATGAAATTTGTTCAAAAAATGGTTTTATTAAGTTCACGTCCTATTGTTTTGGCTTCAGAGGTAACAGATTCAGCTGTTAGAAGATTGGTTTTTGATGCAGGAAATGATGTTGAAAGTTTAATGACACTTTGTGAAGCTGATATCACTACTAAAAATCCAAAGAAATTCAAAAAGTACCACAAGAATTTTGAAATTGTAAGATTCAAAATAAAAGAGGTTGAGGAAAGAGACCGTATTCGTAATTTTCAACCCCCAATTACTGGCGAGGAAATTATGAGAACTTTTAGTTTAAAGCCTTGCAGGGAAATAGGTCAAATAAAAGAGGCTATTAAAGAAGCTATTTTAGATGGAACGATCCCTAATGAATATGAAGCTTCCTATGAATTTATGGTAAAAAGAGGTGAAGAACTGGGGTTGAAAAGAACTTAGGTTTGATTCGTTTGCTTAAAAAAACGATTCAAAACTTTTATGGATAATTCTGTTTCTATTTTATTTTTTCGAAATTGCATTGTCCATTCTTTTGAATTTTTAATAATTTTTAACGCCTCATCCGGATTTTCGATATAATAAGCCCTTTTTTCTAAAAGGTCTGAGTAGTCATCTTTTATTAAAACGTAGTGATAATCAGGAATTAACTTACCTTCCATATACCAAGTTTCGAATTTAGGTTTTGGCATAAAGCAAAGAGAGTTGGAGGACATTATCCATTTTAAATTTGTAGCAACATCAACTCCTTCAATAGACAAAACAAATTTAGAAGCCAATTGCTCTTTAATAGATAAGAAGCCTTTTTTCCAGTTAGGGTTATCCCGTTTAACATGACTTACGTCCCCAATATCACAAAAAGGATGATTATAGAACATGTCAACCAAAAGTCGTCTATTTTCTTTATGTATCGTTCCTCTCCAAACTATTTTGTCATTTTTTTCTAAAAAAGTTCTATTATCATCAATAAAATGAAAATGCCGTAAAGAATCAAGCTTCATTAAAACTGAATTTCCATTATGATTTATGGGCCTGCTTTTAACCAGAGTTGGAGTATCAAAGTTTTGAGTTATATCACCGAAAGCGAAATTAATTTTCTTATTTCTTTCGAAGTATTTGACTACTTTCATTAAATCGAAAAAATACATGCTTCCTTTTTTAGGACGTTTGAAATTTCCGATACGAATCCATTCTTTACTGGGACTAGAGTTTATATTTGAAGAAATATAGTAATTTATTCTATCTTCAATTTCTTTATTGCTGTTAGCGAGCCAATTCTTTAAACGAATACGATAAAAAACGCTAGGAATTAAATGTATGACGACATGGGTGAAATAATAATAAAATTTCTGTCTTTTTAGTGCTTTGATAATTTTCATTACTCTAAACTTTGCATGGTTACAAGCTTATGATATTCTCCCTTAGTTTTCAATAGTTCTTTATGCTTTCCTTGCTCAATAATTTTGCCTTGTTTCATGACAACAATTAAATCGGCATTTTGAATGGTAGATAATCTGTGAGCAATAACTAATGATGTTTTATTTTTCATCATTTTTTCTAAGGCATCTTGTACTAGTTTTTCTGATTCAGTATCTAATGCTGATGTAGCTTCATCCAATATCATAATTGGAGGACTTTTCAATACTGCTCTTGCAATGGCAATACGCTGTTGCTGGCCACCAGAAAGGGAAGTTCCTCTATCACCTACATTAGTTTCATATTTGTTATCAAAATCTTTTAAAAATTCATGAGCATTGGCAACTTCTGCGGCATATTCAATAGCTTCAATTTGTGCATTTGGATTACTAAGAGCAATGTTATTAGATGCTGTGTCATTAAATAAAGTTGGACTTTGGGTAACAACGCCCATTAAGTTTCTAAGCGATTTCTTAGTAACATCTTTGATATTGTGGCCATCAATGTATATTCCGCCTTCGTTGACTTCGTAAAAGCGAGTTATTAAGTTTGCTAGTGTAGATTTACCACTTCCTGATTGACCTACCAAAGCCACTGTTTTTCCTTTTGGTATTTTTAAAGAAAAATTTTTTAAAACATAATTTTCTCCGTATTTGAAAGAAATATTTTTAAACTCAATTTCATCATCAAATTTTTCCAGTTCAACACTATCTTTTTTATCCTCCAAAGGATTTTTTGTATCTAAGATTTCAAAAATACGTTGAGCAGCAGCGTTTCCTTTTTTAATTTCATTATTAGCTTTAGCCATTGCTTTTGCAGGGGTCAAAATATTATATGCCATTGCCATAAAAGCAATAAAAGTACTTCCTAGGAATGATTTATCAATCAATACCATTTTGCCCCCATACCAAAGAAGAGTGGCAATAGTAACAATACCTAGGAATTCGCTCATAGGGCTCGCCAATGCTTCTCTAATACTCATTTTATTAGAAAGAGTTTTAACTTCTTGCGATTGATCTAAAAACCGTTTTGAGAATAGCCCTTCACCATTAAAGGCTTTAATAATTTTAAGACCAGAAATACTTTCTTCTATAATTCCTAAAAGATTCCCGCTTTTTTCAAATATTTCAGAGGATTGCTGCTTGATTCTCTTACTGATAATTGATATTATAAAACCAGCAATAGGAATAAACGTAAATATAAAAATAGATAATTCCCAACTAGTTTTTATCATAAAAAACAATGTGAAAATTATATTTAAAGGTTCACGAATAAATGTAATCACTAGATTTAAATAAGTTTCATTAATAACACCTACATCTCCCGTTGCCCTGTTAATCAGATCTCCTTTTTTTTGTTCAGTAAAGAATGGTAGTGGTAAGCTGATTATTTTATTATACATGATACTTCGTAAATCATTTAAAACATTATTTTTTAGAAATACCATGGTTAACTGACCGAGGTAATTGAATATGTTTTTTAAAAGAAATACAGCAACAACCACTATGACAACATAAAGCAATGTTCTTTCTGCTCCGAATGTCTTATTGGTATAGGTAACCCAATAATTTAAGAGATTTCCTAAATATTCTTTATTTAAGGATTCATAAATCCCCCTAAATACAGGTTTTGTACCTACTTTTTCTGTTTCACCAAATAATATATTCAATGTTGGCATTAACACAACATATGAAAGTGTTGTAAATAGCGCGTACAGGATATTTAAGGAAATACTTAATATCCATAATTTCTTGTAAGGAGATGCGAATTTGAAGAAACGCTTAAAATAATTCATTAATATAAAACGTATTAGTTGTTATATAAACAAGCAGATTGTAAATGGTTAAGTGTTCCAAGTTAGAAATTTTGATTCTTGAATTTTAGTGAGTTCAGGAGGAGAAGAGTTTAATACTTTTCCATTTAATACTTCTTCATATTTTTTTATATAGTTTAGCGCCATAGTTTTTGAATTAAAGTTATCAGCCGCATATTCGTGACATTTTTTTGGCGAATAAATAGCGGTATTCTTAATAGCTTCAGTCAACTCGTTTTGATTGTTTGAGAGGTATCCGAATTCTTTTGGAACTAGTTCTTTTAAAGAGCCATATGGAGTTCCAAAAACAGGGCAGCCAAAATAGAGACTTTCTGTAATGGCAAGTCCGAATGGTTCGTGCCATAATACAGGAAAAATTAGTCCTTTGGATTTATTGAGTAGGTTGTTTTTTTTCGAACCACCTACCATTCCATAAAATGAAGTTTTTGGAGAAAATGTTAGCCTTATTCCCATATTGAAATTAAAGCGATACCCACCCAAAACTCGAAGTTTATGATTTTTTATGTTTTTGATTATATTTATGGCTCCTTGAACGTTTTTAAGTCGCCAAGCTGCTTTACCTAAAAAATGAAAATAATTCTCCTTTTTAAAATCAGGAGTCATATAGTCATTCCAATCTAGACCATTGTATACGTAATTTGTAGATCCATATCTTTGAGCATGATTTTTAGAAACAAATATTATATTTTTATCCAAAGGATATTTTTCAAATATATTTCCATGCATTGTAATAACATACGGATATTTACAATTGTCCAATTTGTTTTTTTCTGGTATAAACTGAAAATGAGCAATATCCGTATTTTCTGGTATTTGTGACCAAATACTTTTTTTATCATTTATCACTTTTATATTCGCAAAATTACAATAGGAGCCCTGTTTAACTAAATAAGTTACGTTGTGACCTAAATTGGATAACTCCTTCCCCAAATGCCAAATTACTCGTTGAGTTCCTCCGTAAAGGAAAACAGGAATTATACTGTTGTCAATTATTGTTATATTCATTTTTAAATAGATAACTCTTTTTTGATACGCTGTATTTTAGAATCAAGTTGTTCTTCAACAGATTTCGCATTTTTAATCGAATCAAGCGAAGTTTTCGTACTTATATAAAATTTAATTTTTGGTTCAGTTCCACTTGGTCTAGCAGCCACTTTTGTCCCATTTTCCGTTTCATAGATCAATACATTTGATTTTGGTATTTTGATTTCAGTTTCCTCGCCACTTATCAAATTCTTTTTTATTGATGTTTTATAATCATGTAAGAATAACACGGTTTCATTGTCAATAGTTGTTAATGGATTATTCCTTAAATCAATCATCATCTGTTCAATTTGAGAAGCACCATTCATTCCTTTTTTTACTAATGAAACAAGGTGTTCCTTGTAATAACTATGACGAATATATAAATTCAGTAATTCTTTATAAAAAGAACTTCCTTTAGATTTTGCATCTGCTGCAATTTCACAAGCAAGTAGGGCAGAAGTAACAGCATCTTTGTCTCTAACAAAATCGCCTACCATATAACCAAAACTTTCTTCACCACCTCCGATAAAATCTAATTGAGGGAAGTCTTTTATCATTTTGGCAATCCATTTGAATCCTGTTAACCCAACCTTCGTTTCAACTCCATAACTATCGGCTATTTTATTTACGAGATTGGTAGACACAATAGTTGAGCCAATAAATTGATTTCCGTTTAGTTTTCCTTTCTTTTTCCAATCGTTTATAAGAAAATCGGTCATTAAACTCATTGTTTGATTACCGTTTAGTAATTTCATATCGCCATTTAAATCACGAACGGCAATTCCAATTCTATCAGAATCAGGGTCTGTTCCTAAAACAATATCAGCTTTGGTTTCGTTAGCAAGGTTAACAGCCATTTTTAACGCCTCTGGTTCTTCAGGGTTTGGGGACTCTACAGTAGGAAAGCTACCATCTGGTTCAGCTTGTTCCTCAACAATATGAACGTTTGTATATCCAGCTCTTTTTAATACCTCAGGAATCAATTTAATTGAAGTTCCATGTAGAGGTGTAAATACAATTTTTAAACTCTCTCTTCCTTTTATTTCGAAAGATCCATTTTTTAATGAGGCTTTCCAAAACGCTTCATCAAGATCTTTACCAATGGTTGTTATTAATTCTTTTTTAGCATTAAAATTGATATCAGTATATTGTACATTACTGACTTCATTAATAATGCCAAAATCTTGTGGTGGCACAATTTGTCCCCCGTCACTCCAGTAAACTTTGTATCCATTATATTCTGGAGGATTGTGTGAGGCTGTTAAAACAATTCCAACATCGCATTTTAGATAATTAACAGCAAAAGATAATTCAGGTGTAGGCCTTAGATCCTCAAAAAGAACTACTTTTATATTATTAGCAGAAATCACATCAGCAACTGTATTGGCAAGCCACTGGCTGTCATGTCTACAATCATAACCGATAGCAATTTTTAATTCTTTTCCAGGTTTCTCTTTTATCAAGAAATTACAAAGTCCTTGTGTTGCTTTACCGATCGTGTATTTATTAATTCTATTAGTTCCAGCTCCAACAATACCGCGCATACCGCCGGTTCCAAATTCTAAGTCTTTATAAAATCTATCAGCAATATTATTAGAATCAGTATTTAATAATAGTTCAATTTCTTTTTTTGTTTCATTGTCAAAAGCATCTGAAAGCCATTCCTTTGCTTTTACTAGTATTTCCTCCATAAGGTTAAATCAATATTTTTTGAAAATAATTATATTATGAATTCAGTATTTCTTTTATTTTATAGTGTTTTTGATTTGAATTACTTTTAATAATTAATTCACCTAAAAACCCAGCAAGGAACAATAGGGTTCCCAAAATCATAGATGTTAAAGCAATATAAAACCAAGGATTATCGGTAACTAAAATAGTTTTTATATGATTAGCCACTCTAAACAATTTTATGGCACCGATTAAAAAAGCTGATAAGAAACCAAAAAAGAACATTAATGTACCCAACAAGCCAAAAAAATGCATTGGCCTTTTACCGAATTTACTGAGAAATGAAATAGTTATTAAATCTAAAAAACCATTAATAAAGCGGTCCACACCAAACTTAGTAACACCATATTTTCTAGCTTGATGTTGTACTATTTTTTCACCAATATTTTTGAATCCCTCATTTTTAGCGAGAACAGGAATGTATCGATGCATTTCTCCACTTACTTTTACCGTTTTAATAACTTCGTTTTTATAGGCTTTTAGTCCACAATTAAAATCATTCAATTGTAAACCAGAAGTTTTTCTAGCTGCCCAATTAAAAAATTTCGAAGGTATGTTCTTCGTAATTACATTATCGAATCTTTTCTTTTTCCATCCAGAAACCAAGTCAAAGTTATCATCTTTAATCATTTTGTACAATTCGGGAATTTCTTCCGGGCTGTCCTGTAAATCGGCATCCATAGTGATCACTACATCTCCTTTTGCAGTTTGAAAGCCAGCATCTAAAGCCTGAGATTTTCCATAATTCCTTTGAAAACGAATTCCTTTAACTTCTAGGTTCTTTTCTGATAGATCTTTTATAATGTTCCAAGAGTTATCATTACTACCATCATCAATAAAAATAACTTCATAAATAAAGCAATTGGATTGCATAACTTTTGCAATCCAATCGTATAATTCTTGTAATGACTCCTCTTCATTAAGAAGTGGTATTACTACCGATATATTCATGTACGATTTTCTTAAATCTATAAAAGATCAAATTTACTAGTCTTTTAAAGACTATACAACCTTTTTTATAAACTAATTAGTACGTTTCTTCTTCTGTTTTCTTCATTATTGCACCAGCAATTGCTGAAACAACGAAGCCCATAAAAGCAAAAAACAACAAACCCATTGCAATACCTAATAGAGGACTTTGTTTTTTTTGACTTTCTATGCTTTCCTCAATCATATCTTCAGAAATCCCCCATTTTTCCATACTTAATCGAGCAAATTCTAGTTTTTGTTCAATTAGTTCAGGAGCAATTACATTTTCAAGTATATATTGGAATCCTAGCGCTAATATTCCCCATAGCATTGCTATTCCTACCCCAATTTTTAAGGCTTGCCCCCAATTAAGGTAATCATTGTTTAATAATTTAAACTTTCGAATACCTAAAACTAATAGAGTTAAAGGTAATATTAAACTAGTTAAAGAAAGGGCAATACCAGGATTAGCTGCTTTTCCCATAGCATAAAATACCAATGCTAATAAAATGCTTGTGCTTCCTGCATACAAACCATATTCTAAAATAATATTTTTACTGTTTGTTTGATTTTCCATTTTTAAGTTTAGATTTCGTTACAAATATATTTTTTTGTTTTCAATTTATATTAGTCACCTGAATTTTTCCTTGCTTATTAAGCAATGGATTAGTATTCAAAAGTTTAGAAAAGTTACATTAAATAAGTAAAAAAAAAATCCTTTTATTAAAAAAAAGAGTGTACATTTGCCACGGCAAGTTCTACACAACTAGCTCCCTTTGAATCCCCCAGGGCGGGAACGCAGCAAGGGTATTAGGTTGTAGCAGTGTGATGTAGGTAGCTTGCCATTTTTTGTGTAAAAAAAACTTATCCATTTCCTCTTGGATGAAACTTTTCAACTGTTTTTCTCAAATCATTTTTATCCAAGTGTACATATATTTCCGTTGTGGTAATACTTTCATGTCCTAGTAGCTGTTGTATAGCTCTCAGGTCTGCACCATGCTTTAGTAGATAAGTAGCAAAAGAATGTCTTAATGTGTGGGGGCCCAATTTTTTATTAAGATTTATTTTTTTTGCCAGGTCATTTAGAATAATAAAAATCATTTGACGTGATAAACGCTTACCACGTCGGTTTAAGAAAACAATATCTTCTTCATCTTTATAGGGTTTGATTTCTGATCGTATGACTTTGATATATAAGTTTATTCTTTGGATCGTAGTGTGATGAATTGGAACAAAACGATGCTTATTACCTTTTCCTAAAACACGAATGAAACCTTCTTCAAAAAAAAGATCTGATAATTGTAAATTAATTAATTCGCTAACGCGAAGACCACAACTATAAATTGTTTCAATAATAGTTTTATTTCGTTCTCCTTGAGGATGGCTTAAATCAATAGCGGCAATAAGTGTATCAATTTCCTTTTTAGTTAGTGTATCGGGTAATTTTTTTGAAACGTTAGGACTTTCTATTAGATCCATCGGGTTGTCTTGACGGTACTCCTCAAACATTAAATAATTAAAAAAACTTCTTAAACTCGAAATTAATCTAGCTTGGCTTCTAGCAGAAATAATTTTACTTTCCTGGTATATAAAAAGCTTAATAATTTCAGAAGAAATAAAAGCAGGACAGGGAATAATTTTAAGTGTTTTGATAAATTTTATAAGTTTTTTTATGTCAGTTTTATAACTGTTTATTGAGTTATCTGTTAAGCCTCTTTCTATTTTTATAAATAAAATAAAATTATATAATACTTGTTCCCAGTTCATTGTGTTTTAACCGTTAAAAAAAAGTGAAAATATGTATTTAGAAAACAAAAATAAACATACTTTTGCGCCTCGATTATAAAAATTTATAAATTATGAAAAAATTATTAGTAGCTGCTATGATGGTATTTGGATTAGCAGCAAACGCTCAAGAAGGACAGTTTAATGTTGGTGCTAATTTCGGATTACCATTAGGTGATAGTAGTGACTATACCTCATTTGCTATGAGTGCTGAAGTAAACTATTTATTTAGTGTTTCTGACGATTTTAAGGTGGGACCTTCTGTTTCGTATCTGCACTATATTGCAAAGGACGCAAAGGATGTAAAAGAAGTTTTTGGACCTTTAACAGGTGTTATCAATTCAATGGTAGATAATTTTTCAGTTGAAACAACTGGAATTGAAGATTCTTCTTTTTTACCAATAGCAGTAGCAGCAAGATATAATGTTGCTGAGAACTTTACTTTAGGAGCTGATTTAGGGTATGCTGTTGGCATAAGTCCTAAAGGAAACGACGGTGGTTTTTATTATCGCCCAATGGTAGGATATAATATTTCTGAAAAGATAGCTCTTCAGGCTACTTACGCTGGAGTTAGTAAAGAAATTACGTCTTATTCTAACATTTCACTAGGGGTAATGTTTGCATTATAATACATAAAATAACTATCTGAACAGGGCAAGTTTGCCCTGTTTTTTTATTAAGATAAGTGAGATAGTCAGTAGTTAAAAATTAGTAACTATAAATTATTTTTAAAACACAAAAAAATATAATAAATGAAAAAATTATTAGTAGCGGCTATGATGGTATTTGGATTAGCTGCAAACGCACAGGAGTCTACTTCAAGTCAAACTGCTCAGGGAAAAATCGTAATCGAAGCTAATACGGGGTCTGCTACAACAGGAAACACTAGCTTTTCATTAACATCGTCAAACGGCAATACTGCTTGGTCTGTTGGTGCTGAAGGTGGTTATTTTATAATTGATGACTTAGCTGTTAAAGCTGGTTTAGGTTATGGTGATAATGGTACTACAGATTCATTCAGATATAAGATTGGTGCTGAGTATTACATTATTGGACAAATTCCTGTAGGAGTTGATTTCACTGGTTCTTCTTATACTGGAGGAAGTACTAACTGGCTTGGTTTGCAAGGAGGTTATGCTTATTTTTTAGGTGAAAATTTAAGTATTAAGCCAGCTTTAAGATATAACATTGGATTAGAAGACGGTCAAAAAGGTGTATTTCAAGGATTAATTGGATTTGCACTTTATTTTTAACTAAAAATGTCCTAAGATTTTAAAGCGAGGAACTGTTTAACGAGTTCCTCGCTTTTTTATTTTAAACTTTAAAAGTAGTTTTTATTTATTTCAAAAAATTTGATACTCTTATTTTTTTAACATAATTTAACTTAGTCTAAAAATTAAATTATAAAAACATGAAAAAATTACTTTTAGCAGCAATCGTCATGCTGTTTACTTTTAGTGCGAACGCACAAGATGGTCAATTCAATATTGGTACAAATTTTGGATTACCAGTTGGTGACGCAAGTGATGTAGCTTCATTTACTTTAGGTGCGGAAGTTAATTATCTATTTAGTGTTTCTGATGATTTTAAGGTAGGGCCATCGTTGTCTTATGTTCATTATACCGGAAAAGAGGTAGATATTACTCAAGGAATTTCATTACCGGGATTGGATTTAGGAAGCTTAGGAACTGTTGAACTTGACGATTCAGGTTTTTTACCTTTAGCAGCAGCAGCAAGATATAACGTATCAGATAGCTTTGCTTTTGGTCTTGATTTAGGGTATGCAATAGGGGTAAGTCCTGAAGGAAATGATGGAGGTTTTTATTACAGACCTTTGATGGGATACCATATTTCTGAAAAAATAATGTTACAAGCAACGTATTCAGGGGTAAGTGTTGAAGGAGGTTCTTTTTCTAACATCGGCCTTGGGGTAATGTTTGCTCTTTAAGCAACTTATAAAAGTTAATAATTGAGGTTTTAGATAAACTTTTGATTTAAATTTTTTTATAAAATCTATGTTTTTTAAGAAAACATAGATTTTGTTGTTTAAAAAAACTTTAATAAGGAAAAATTAACAATCATCACTTTAATTTTTATAGGTATGTTTCTTTGAATTCTCAAAAAAAATAATTTTATGGTAAAAGTTAGTTTAAATATTTCTAGTATAATCATCGATAAAGAAAATGAAGTAGGGGAGTAATTTATATCTAGAACTGATTTTGACACAAGAGGTTTGGTCGAGTTCAAAATGTCAGATAAATTTTTAATTCAACCCGCGAATTACTTTACTTTCGTTTCTAATCAAAACAATTTCTCAAAATATGGATTTTACAATATTGGTGGAGTGTTATGTTATTGATATGTCGCTTTTATTTAGGTTTTAAATAGAGTTTTTACTAACTTTTGACGGATATCTAAAAATGACTTACTTTAATGGAAATATTATTTTAGAAACCAACAAGGTTTTAAGAAAAATTCAAGCCTAGGAGATTTCGGTTCTAAACTAGAAAATGGTATTAATTTGGGGTTAAGTATGATAGAAGAAGAAAATAACTTTACTATAAATGATAGTAAATATTTTGATTTAAATACCTGATTTATATAGGTGTTTTTTTGTTGGGTGTCACCAGAGGTGTCAATTTTTGTTTTTTCGAGATTTTCAAATTCATTAGGCAAGTTATCAAAAAAAGTAAATAGATAAACATTTCTTAAATTAATTCTATAGGCTTTTTGATTTAGTAAAAGCTTTGGTGTTTAAAATGATCTTAAATATTCTCTTTACCTCTTCATGTGTAAATGATTTTTTTGATAATTCTCATTAATGTTATATTTCCGCTAGTTACCTGCAAGCACCAAAAACCTCACCGCACAGTCAAGCACATTTTATTTTTTCCGTACCTCAAAAAAATAAAAAGAGTTTGCCTTTACCCAGCGCTCGTGTACGTTCATAAGATTGTTGAAAAATGAATTGCTGAAGAACGAAATCTATCCTAAATTTTCTTTAATTTGCAAGCAAATTATGGGTAAAAAATATTCGGACATAAAAGAGAAACTTCAAATCGTTGTAGACAAGAAAACTACTAATGATTTGGCACATTTGACACACTTTTTTCAGAATCACAAAAATGGTGTATCTCAATATTTCAGATCATCTGCCATAGAATATTTGACTGAACTATACGAAAAATTGAATATTGTTCAAGAACCAGATTTTCAATATTATTTACCAATAAAATGGGACATTCCATTCCCACCAACTGAAAATCCGACATTCAAGTTTATTGACCTTTTTGCTGGGATTGGGGGAATAAGAATGGCATATCAAAATAATGGTGGAAAGTGTGTTTTTACTAGCGAATGGGATACTTATGCAAAAAAAACTTATGAAGCTAATTTTGGAGAAGTCCCTTTTGGTGATATTACCCAAATTTCAGAAAAAAATATTCCAGACCACGATATTTTATTAGGTGGTTTTCCTTGTCAACCTTTTTCAATTGCAGGAGTTTCAAAAAAAAATTCGTTAGGAAGAAAACACGGATTTTTAGATGAAACCCAAGGAACTTTATTTTTTGATATAGCTAGAATAATAAAACATAAAAAGCCAAAGGCTTTTATGCTTGAAAATGTTAAAAATCTTGTTTCGCACGACAAAAAGAAAACTTTTAAAGTTATCATTAAAACTTTAGAGAAATTAGGTTACAATGTTCATCATAAAGTTTTAAATGGTAAGTATTATGTACCTCAAAATCGTGAACGAATTATTATTGTAGGATTTAAAAAAACAGTTTTTAAGAGTAAAGAAACTTTTGAATTTCCTGACCCAAAAGAAGCAAACTTTGTTTTTAAAGAGATACTTGAATCAAAAGTGGATGATAAGTATACATTGTCAGATAAATTGTGGAGCTACCTACAAGAACACGCTAGAAAACACAAAGCGAAAGGAAACGGATTTGGTTTTGGAATGACTGATTTAAATGGAATTTCAAGAACTATTAGTGCTAGATATTACAAAGATGGGTCTGAAATTTTAATTCCACAAAAAGGAAAAAACCCAAGAAAATTGACACCAAGAGAATGTGCTAGACTTCAAGGGTTTCCTGATAAATTTATAATTCCAGTTTCAAACAACCAAGCATATAAACAATTTGGCAATTCAGTTGTAACACCTTTGATAGAGGCAGTTGCAAAAAATATTGTAAAAGAACTTTCAAAAATTAATGAATCTAACAAATCTAAAATCGCTGTTCATTAATAATGGATGTAAGAAAGTTTATGTGAAAACTCTTTCGCCTAACGATAATTCTAAAAACCAAGTTTATATTGGTGGGAATTTTGAAATCCTAAATATTCTTCCAATATCAGAAATCACAACTGAAGAAGCTGGAGATTGGAATAAAGAACGTTTTAAAGCAAAAATTAATTTTTCATGGATTGACGGCGAAGGTATAATTTCTTCTGCACCCCAAGCACAACTTATTCTCTACCCCAAATATCCTGAAGTTCGTTTTTCAGGTTTTCTGGCAAGATGCAAAAAAGCACCTTCAGAATTAATGACACAAAGATTGGCTGGTAGACTATTATTCTTTTCTGTAGCTCAAAACGGAACGATTTTAGGTTATGTAACTTCACCTAGTTCTGATATCGCAAACGAATTCAATAAAACAGAATCAGATTCTACTCACGGAGTATTCTCTGTTATAGATTTACCTGTAACAAAAAATAATCGAACAATATTATTAGGTGAATTGAAACGGATTTATGAGTTAGGTTGGATTGAATCAAAAAGGTTAGATAGAGATGGAAATATAATGGATTGTCGAGCACCTAATTGTGGTGGCTATACTTTAGAAGCGGAATTAGGAGTTACACCCAATGGATATTCTGAACCTGATTTTATGGGTTGGGAAGTTAAACAGTTTGGAGTTGTAAATTTCAACCGCACCAAATCCAAAGCTATAACTTTAATGACACCAGAACCAACTGATGGGTTATATAAAACCAAAGGTGCTGAATACTTTGTTAGAAATTATGGTTATGAAGATAAACTTGGAAGACCTGACAGATTAAATTTTGGAGGAGTTCATAAAGTTGGAGAAAAACAGCATCTGACGGATTTAACAATGCAATTAATCGGATTTGACATTGAGAGCGGGAAAATTAGGAATACAAATGGTAGAATTGCATTATTAGACAACAAAGATAATGAAACAGCTTCTTGGAGTTTTTCATCAATGCTAAAACATTGGAACAGGAAACACAATCAAGCCTGCTACGTACCTTCTCTTTCAGAAACAAAACCTGAAAGAAAATACAGATATGGCAACGAAATTATATTAGGAACTGGAACCGATTTTCAATTATTTCTTTCGCAAATGGCAATTGGAAATATTTATTATGACCCAGGAATTAAATTGGAGAACATATCTACCAAACCTAAAATTAAGAAACGAAGTCAGTTTAGAATAAAGTCTGGATTTTTACCAAACTTATATAAACAGAACGAAATAATTGATATTGCTGAATAGCAAACGCTTAAAGCCATACACTTTTACAGTCGCTTCATCCAAGCTTCGCCAAAACTGTAAAAAAAGTATGTCTTTGCCAACGCTAGCAAGTTTACGGAAAAAAGCCAGCAGGTAACAATGTATAAAAAACATAAGGCGATTTAGGCTTAATTCAAAAAGCTGTGTTTATTTACAAAGTCGTCAAATATAAAATTTGGCGTTTATGAGAAAAAAGATAAAAGCAAAATATTTATATTTGGCTTATTGCAAACCGAAACGTGTCGTTTATCATCTGCTCTACGTTTCTTATTCTTAACGTTACCATACATTTAAAAAAACTTATGAGCGAAACAAAATTGACCGCAAAAATTAAAACTGAGCCAAATATTGGAGATCGCTTTGTGGCTGGATTAGTAGATTATATAATAATATATGGATTAACTTTCTTTTTAATTTTTACATTTGGTGAACCGAATGATAAAGGCGGATATTCTTTAAATGGTTTACCTGCATTAGTTCCAATAATTTTTTGGCTGATTATGACTGTTGGTCTTGAAATTGGTTTCGGAGCAACGATTGGTAATTCATTAGTAAAACTAAAAGCGATTCCAAAAAATGGAATGAATCGAAAACTGACTTTTGGAGAATCTTTTAAAAGACATTTACTTGACCCAATAGATATGTTTTTTTTTGGACTAATTGCAATAGTTACAATAAAAAACACAGATAAAAATCAACGATTAGGAGATATTTGGGGAAACACAATTGTAGTGCGGACTGAAAATTTAACTGTATAAAAACATATGATAACAAAACCTAAACTGCATTAAAACGCAACTTAGCCAAACGTTGGTTGTCATTAAACAAGCCCTTGAACGAACATTTTATACAAAAAAGTAACAAATTTTATTCTTAATCGTTTCATAAGAAAACAATAATAATGAAGCAAATAATATTTACCCTAGCCTTGTTAATTGTATTAATGCCTAAGGCAAATTGCCAAGAAGAATCATTTTCTAATAATTTATCAAAGGATGAAAAGATACAAGTATTAGAGCAAATTAAGATACTTGAAAACGCCTTTAAAAAATCATCATTTGAATCTCTAAAAGATAATATTTCCTCAGATTTCACCTCAATGGGGCAAAGTATGCCTAATGCGATTGAAATTTTAAAACAGATGAGTGCTCAAATGCCAAAAGGTTCAATCAAACTATTAAATGCATCTAAAACAAAAAAAGAACTATACGATTTAGATTTAGAACTAGGTAATTTCGGAATCTACTTTAAGTCAATATTAGATAGTAAATTTAAATTTATAAAATTAGATTATATCGAAGATAAAGAACAAATTGAAGAAACTATTAATCAATATTTGGTAAGCAAAGAATACATTTCACTTCCTTTTCATTTAATAGATGGTTATATATTGATTGATGGGGAGATCAATAATAGAAAAGGGAAATTTATGTTTGATACAGGAAACCCACAGGGTTTGTTATTAAACAATAATTTTCTGGATTTAAAAAAGGACAATAAAGTAGGAAATGGGAGGACAGGTTCAAGACAGCAATTAATGATATATCAAAGCGACATTGCTAACGTTAAAATTATTAATGAAGTGAATTGGGATAGTTTAAATAATGTAATGCACGCAGATTTTGGGTTCATTGAAGAAGGCATTACAAAAGATTTTCTTGGCTTTTTGGGATACGAATTTATTAAGAATTATGAATTCATTATTGATTATGATGCTCAGGTTATTAATTTATATCAATTAGATGAGACAGGTCATTCTTCTCAAAATATATACAATAAAGAAGATGTTATTGAGTCCTTAAAATTCACAACACCATCAGAAAAACAAATACCAGTATTAGAATTTAGTTTAGCAAACGAAAAAATAGTTTCTCACTTTGATACTGGAAATCAAGGAAGTATTAATCTACTTCCAAGCTTTAAAGATAAATTATTGCATACTAAAGACTTGAAATCATTTAATAATGGTTGGTATGGTCAACCTAATAGCCCCACATTCGTATTAGATGGACTTACCTACAATGGTAATAAATTAGAAAAAATAAGAAATTTATCAATTTTAGATAGTGATAAAAACGAAATTGAAATAGGTTACCAATTTCTAAAAAACTATAAAACAGTCTGGAACTATAAAAAGAATACCATTATTTTATTGAAGAGATAACAACAACCAACAAAACCTAAACTGCATTAAAAGGCAGTTTACACGAAACGTTTAAAACACACCCACCACAAAACACCTTTTAGGGTGTTTTTTTATGCCTAAAATTTATTGAAACTGGTGATTAAAATATTGCTAGGTGTAAATATTTGTAAACGTTTATATTTGCAATCGAAATATACACAATTGTGTATATCCGCTAGTTATAAGCCATAAAAGAAAACAAATTAAAAACAACTATAAAATTTAAATTATTATGAAAACAACAGTGAAAATTGCTGTCATTGCTATGATGGGAATGAGTTTGGGAGTTAGTGCGCAAAATTTTAATAGCTCTGATTTAAGAATAGGATTAAATGACGGTAGGTCAAAAGGGAGTAAGGAAGGTCAAAGGGCATTAGTTCATTATATAAATGATGAACTAATAATCAATTACAACGGTGATTTTGAAGGAGGCACGAAAATACAAAGTAGTCTTAGTGTTAGTGGAGATATTCATGGTCGTAATTTACGATTTGACGGAACTGATTTTCAGTTAGGATTAAATAATGTTAGGTCAAAAGGGAGTAAGGAAGGTCAAAGAGCTTTAGTTCATTATATAAACGATGAATTAATAATCAACTACAACGGCGACTTTGAAGGTGGAACGAAAATACAAAGTAATCTTGCTGTTCTGGGTAAAATAGAATCAAAAGAAATAAAAGTAACAACTTCGCCTACTGCTGACTTCGTTTTTGAAGAGGACTATGATTTACCTACGTTAGTATCAATCGAAAAACACATAAAAGAAAAAAAGCATTTACCAGAGATTGCATCTGCAAAGGAAATGGAGAAAAATGGAGTTAATGTTGGAGATTTTCAAATTCAATTACTCCAAAAAATAGAGGAATTGACTTTATATACCATTGAGCAGGAAAAGAAAATTAAGAAATTAGAAAAGCAACAAAAAGAAATTGAAGAACTAAAAAAACAAAATTTTGAAATCAAAGAATTAGTTCAGAAATTATTAAAAGATAAAAACTAAGCGTAACGGCTTATAACACGTTATATAAAAAATAGCAGTTTAGAGCTAAAATTAAAGTTCGTTCTTTTCTGCTATTTTTGTTTCTGAATTGAAAAAGTAGTCGTTTTATATTCCGCTACTTTTCATATACAAAACCGTTGTACTTAATTAAAACAAATACTTATGAAAAAAACATTAATCATTATACTCTTTTTATTTCTAGCGATTAACATAAATGCTCAAAAGTCTGATTTAATTGTTGGAAAATGGGTGTTTACTAAAGCATTAAACAAAGACATTGATAAAGCAGGATTAGCTTATATGAAAGCAGAGATTATTGGTAAATGGAAACTAAATTTTGACTCTGATGGAAAATTCGATACTTCTATGATGGGAGAAAAAACGACTGGAACCTGGAAGTATAACTCTAATTCTAATTCTATTACGCTGAATGGTATTGAGGGCGGACCACTGGAGTTTAAAATTTTAGAATCTACCGAAAATAAATTAGCATTGAAACTTGGATTAGGGGAATTTTTATTAACAAAAACCGAAGAATGAAACTAGGTACAACGCCACCTAAACTGCATTAAAAGGCAGTTTACACGAAACGTTTAAAACACACCCACCACAAGACACCTTTTAGGGTGTTTTTTTATGCCTAAATTTTAATGAAACTGGTGATCAAAATATTGCTAGATGTAAATATTTGTAAACGTTTATATTTGCAACCGAAATATACACAATTGTGTATATACGCTAGTTGGGTACAATTATGACAAACAGCATTTTTTATAACAAAGGGTTTGAGTTAAACGGAATATCTGTACCTGAATTTGAATTAAAAAGCGGAAAACTAGTCCGACTTTACATTCCTAGTGTGAGAATTATTGGATTTGACCTGACCATTGAATTAATAAAGCGTTTTCAAAAAAAGAACAACAATTTACCTTGGGCGAAAAATTACTCTCAAAATTCGATTTTGGAAAAATTATTTCCTCTTACGGTTGAGAAGTATTTGATTAAGAAAAATAAGATTGACAAGCGAAGCGCAATAAGAATTGCAGACGAAATCGGAATTAAATTGAATGATAAATTTGAAAAAATAGGATTTATTAATCGAAAAGCATTGATAATAAAAGCTCTATTCGAAAAAAACAATTCTATTCTTATCGATTATTATGGTGTTGATGCAATTGGAATAAAAAAATTGGAACGAATTGTAAACGTAGAAATTGAAAAAGGGAAAACTGGAATCGCGTTTGACCTATTGGAATATGTTGAGGAAAAAGAACCTTTTGTAAATATTGAACGAATAAAAATAACTCTACCCAACACTATGTAAAAATGCATTAAAACGCATTTTACATTAATCGTTGGGCACAATATCCGAACAGAACGCAAATGAAAGAAAATAAAGATAGAGTGATAATTGCAAGTGACGTAAATGAGCGTGACGGAATCGGAGTTGAAATCTACCGAAATGACGAATTGATTGCGGAAATTTTCAGAGACGACACAGAGAGAACCAGAACAATCCGAGTTTTTAAAGATAATATTTCACTTGAATTAATGGAAGAGTGTATTTCAACTTTTAAAAAGGAAATTCCTTGGGACTTTATTAATTACTCAGAAGAAGAGAATGAAAAAAATTAACCTAGAAATAGAATCTTATTTATTTGATGGAGAGAATGGAGAATTCAGAGCTATTCCTTTCTATGAACTTTCTATTGACGAATCTGTAATTTATCAGAATCAAGAGCCTAAATATTTAATTGATTTTAATTACAGAGATTCCTCGTTTGTAAAGCAAATTAAAAAAGCAATGGAACAAGGTGTTGACCTTGAAGAAATAATTAATGGATATGGTATTTATCTTGGTTTAGATTGGACCACGAAGCATAATATAGTAAGTAATGAAATTCCCAATTCGCAACAAACAGAAAAAGTTGAATTAGAAAGAATTGAATCCTTTGGAGATGTTGCCAATGAATTAATTTTTATTGCAACTGACAACTACAATAAATCTGACTTCATAAACGAAAATGGATTGTTGGATAAATTTATGATTCAGGACAAAAATGGTTTTTATAGTTTGGAATCAATGGTTATTGACCGAAAAGAAAATATTGGAAAACTGTTAGATTTTCTATTTCAAAGAAAAACGGAATTAACCGAAATTCAGCTATCAGAAAACATTTCAATTTACGACTTGAGCAGTTTAATCGGAAAAAGTATTGACTTAAATCAACTTGAAAATGATTACCAAAAATGGATTAAAATTTCTGGTCGGAATAACACTATGGATGAATATGGAACGCTACTCGCATTGATTGGCTTTCTTGAACGGAATTCTGGTGAAAAACAATTGATTTTAAGAGTTGAAAATAAAAAACAGCACACAACAAACACCCCCTAAACTGCATTAAAAGGCAGTTTGCACGAAGCGTTAAAACCAAATTTACAGAATGTCAATATACCTAGACTAATATGAAACGTTTTATTTTACTTTTATTTTTTTATACTATCCATTCTTTTTCTCAAGAAGAAGCTCAGGATACTTTGTTTATCAAATATGATAGAAACTTATTGACAAGACATTTAGATGTTGATAATTCCAGATATTATTATTTAATTAAAGGGACAGGAAATAGAGAAGATCTTGTCTATTTTTATGAGTATGAAACACATAAGAAATTATCTCCAAAGAAAATCTTGTCTTTTAAAGAAGTTCTAATAAATTCTGATGCATATTACGGAAAAGATAAATTACAAGATTCGAGATTGGCAGAGTACCTTTGGAAATATGAGGTTATTTTAGTTAAAGGAGATGATTACATTGAATTAGGAACAGTTTATGAAATAGAGTAAAAAAAAAGTCAATAAAATAGTACACGTACTACCAAGCACCTTTTAGGGTGTTTTTTTATGCCTAAAATTTATTGAAAAAGGTGATCAAAATATTGCTAGATGTAAATATTTGTAAACGTTTATATTTGCAATCGAAATATACACAATTGTGTATATCCGCTAGTTGTACGTAATTTAACATATCAATGAGGTTTCTAATTTCAATATTAATATTTTTAGTTTTTTTTCCGTGTTTTGGTCAGACTGTCTATGAAATAAATAAAGCTGAATTAGAGGGATGTCGTTCATGCAAAAGAAAACGGAAAAATCCAAATCCGAAATCTGTTTTAATAGAAACTGACTTGACTTGTTTCAGAGAAATGGCAAATCCAATTGTCAGCTTAAAACCAACCATAACTGATTATTTGACTGTTTACCCTTCGCTTTTGACTGGAAAAGGAAATACATCAAGTAAAACTATAGAATTATTAGATGAACTTAAATTAGTTTCACACGATTTTTATGGTGGATATACGAATTTTAACCTAAAAATATTGAGTTATAATGACCTTATAATCTATTCAAGACTGGGTATTGAAGTTGAGGAAAATGTATTTGAAAATATATATCTCAAAGAGATTGTCGTTCCATTAACTTGTAGCGGAGCAAATATGGAATACTATAAACTATTCAACGAAAATATTTCAGAATATCAAAAAAAGTATCCGAATTTTACTTTGGAAATTGACGCTAAAAAATACAGCATTGATGCTTTAAATGCGTACTATAATCTTAACCAAGTTGAGTGGAATTTGAACGCTTATCAAGTCAATGACGACTTTGTTCATTTTGCCAATACTTTTTTCAAAAAACTTTTGGAAAATAAAGAATATAATGTTATCAAAAAACTGATTTTTGGTGTAAATCCTGTAACAAGGATTTACGCTCACTCTGCACTTGAAAGAGCAAAAAAAGATGGATTTGATATAGATAAAGAAACAAAAGAACAAATGGAAATAGTAGAGAAAAACGGATTGCAATTTAAAAACGGGATTTTAAGTTGCTGGATTGGAGATTTCGACTATAACAATTATGATTTTGCCATTAAAACGAAAGAAAATTAAGAAACTACGTACAACAAAACCTAAACTGCATTAAAACGCAGTTTGCACGAAACGTTTAAAACACACCCACCACAAAACACCTCTTTTAGAGGTGTTTTTTTATGCCTAAAATTTATTGAAAAAGGTGATCAAAATATTGCTAGGTATAAATATTTGTAAACGTTTATATTTGCAACCGAAATATACACAATTGTGTATATCCGCTAGTTATAAACCATAAAAAACGAAATGAAAAAAATTAAATTAAACTACTTATTCCTGTTATTAGCTTTATTAATTTTATCATGCGAAGATTCCGATAATGAAATCGCAAATGAACCAAATAACGAAATTATTGATAATTATAAATTATTAGCTGTGTCTGACCTTGGAGAAGTTTTTGAGATCGGAAATAATACTGGAAATATTGAAAACGTCGGACAATTAAATAAGGAAAATGAAAGCACTTTTTTATTTGCAAATAACTTAATATCATCTGAAGAAAAAATTTACTCCATTGAGTATGTCTACAATCCATTACCCACCAATAATCTTTTAGTATTTGACAGAGAAAATGGTACCAGTCAAATTATACCATTAATATTACCACCAAATATAAATGGAAACGAAAAAGCAATTATAGCTTTAGCTTGGGACAATAATAATTTGATTGGAGTTTTAGCGGAAAACGTCTTTATAAATAATTCAACAAAGCATATAATTAAAATTAACCTTCAAGATAATTCCATTACTGATTTAGGAATTACTTTCAATGAGGGTACTATCACTTCTATGAAGAAAATTAACTCTAAATTATTTTTATCAACTAGGGGAGAGGGTTTTATAGAAATCAATTTGACTGATAATTCAATAAACAATTTAAACTCTATTAATGGAAGTAAGTTGGCTCAAATAAATAATTCAGAACTAGCAATAATGCAATCCGTAACTGGTTCAGCAAATGGAGCTAAACCAAGTGTAATTAACTTGACTAACCAAACCATCTCTGACAAGTCAAATGGTGAAACTTATCTACTCTCTAATGTTTTTGGCAACTCTTTTTATAAAGACAATGTCTATCTTAATCTTGTAAAGACTAATTCAATATATTTAGGGATTTTGAAAAGTAATTATGAAACAAATGAAAATACAATAGTGGAAATAAATTCTACAGCAGTTAATAGAAATCTAATAATTGTTAATACGATTGAATAAAATTACAGTTTACAACAACGGCTATAAGTAATTGCTTATTCTCGCATACTTGTGAAAATCTTCGCGGATTTTCAGCTTGGTATGTAATTATAAAATTAAGAGCTAGACAACGCAACTACTCATAGCCGAAGCCGTTGTAAATAATGCGTAGAAATTGTAGATTAAATTTAATATTGGAAAATAATCTGAGTTGAAAACCATGAGGGAAAATAAAAATGGAAAACGAAATTAAACTGACTCTAGCAGCTGAACCGTTCGCAAAATGTTATGGAATTTTAATTCTTGAAAATGGAGATTATATGATTGAAATTAATCAGTCAAAAATACCATCTGATTTTCTAAACAGACTAAAAACATGGTATAAAGAATATTATCCATATACAGGAATGGGGTTAAAGGAACTTGAATCTCACCGAGAACATACTGAAAAATTGGATAAAATTGGAATTGAACTGTTGAACGAAATTTATAACGATAAAATATTTAGTTACCTGAATGTTAATAGATTTGTTTATTTCAGTCGAGGAACTGATCAACCAATATTTGAACTGAATTAAATCACTATTTACAACAAAACCTAAACTGCATTAAAAGGGAGTTTAGCCAAACGTTTAAAACACACCCACCACAAGACACCTTTTAGGGTGTTTTTTTATGCCTAAAATTTATTGAAACTGATTGTCAAAATATTGCTAGGTGTAAATGTTTGTAAACGTTTATATTTGCAATCTAAATATACACAATTGTGTATATCCGCTAGTTGGCAACAAGCAGAAAATTAGACGAGGTAAAATAATAAAAAACATGTTAGAATGAAAAACGTAAGGTGGTTTTTTAAAGAAACAATTCCTATAATAATTGGAATCTTGATTGCTTTATTAATCAATAATTGGAATGAGGATAGAAAAAATAAAAAGTATCTAAATCAAATATTTTCATCTATAGAAAGTGAATTAGAGGAAAGTGAATTAGATATAAAAAGAGTAATACCTAAGCAATTGGCATCTGTTGATACGATAGATGCTTATATGAATAATGAAAAAGTTACTTTGTACGAAATAATTATGAAATCTGATGGTATTCATAAGCCCATAATAAAAACTAATTCGTGGAATGCTATTGCCAATTCAAAAATAGAATTAATTGAATATGAAAAATTATCTGCGTTATCTAATATTCAAGAAAGTAAAGAAAATCTAAATCAAAGAATAGAAAAACAAGTAGAATATAGTTTTCAAAACTTTGAAAGGTCTGGTAAAAACAAGAAGATAATTTTACGAATGTTGATTTTAGATATTATAGGTGCAGAAAAAGAGTTAATATCTGAAATCGAAAAATTTATTAAAGAATAAAGCCAGTTGCCAACAAAATGTATAATTAATTGCTATTCCTTGCTAAACCGAAGGTAAATAATTTTTCATAAACCTAGTTTTTAACTCTAAAATTTGGTGCTTAAACACGTAACTAACCATACACAAAACGTCAAAACACACCCACCACAAGACACCTTTTAGGGTGTTTTTTTATACCTAAATTTTAGTGAATGAATTATAAATAGTAGGTTCTCCGATACCTAAATAACGAAAAAGTTCTTGGATATAATTGGGCTAAGTAAAAAAGTTTAGTTTTGCATCAAAAACAAGAATGAGTAGAGCTTTTTTTTATTTTATTTTAATGTCAGTTTTATTATCCTGTAAAATTTCAGTTTTGGAAGAGGATTTATCAATAGTAAAGAGATATACAGGTGCTAAAGATGTAATTATTGATTATAATGTTAATGATGTTTTAGTTCATATTTATGAGGATAATATGAATGATCAAGAGAAAAAGCTTTTTATACCAGTACTTTCAGTTATAATTGATGATTTTATGTCGAAATATAGGCCAGAGGTAAATGTTAGAGGAAAAACTATTTTTAAATTTTATAATGATAAGAATGAAATTATTGATGAGCGAAATATTTCAAATAATGGCATACGGGAAGTGAATCGTTTTTTAGAGAAAACAAAAGAGATCTTTGTCAAGTATAAAAAAGGAGAATCAATCGGAGATTATTTCTTGAACGTAAGTAATTTTGATGATACTGTTTTTTTTAAAGATCATTTTGAAGAATTAGAAAGTATAGATATAAATGGGTATTATTCAAAAGATGATATTTGTATGGTATACATATATGGCTATTTTGATCGTGGTGATAGGGTAGAAAGTTATATTTTTGTTTATGATAAGAAGAAACGAAAGGTAGAGAGTATAAAAAAGTACTGATTTTATATATGACCTATAAGATCCTCTTACCACAAGACACCTTTTAGGGTGTTTTTTTATGCCTAAAATTTATTGAAACTGATTGTCAAAATATTGCTAGGTGTAAATATTTGTAAACGTTCAGTTTAAATAAAAAAGTTGTTCTAAAGCCCATAAACTCTACAAATAATTCCTTTTTTGACTTGAGTTTTTATTTGTTTATTAATAGTTTCGTCTTTGTAAAAGAAATATACGCAATTGTGTATATACGCTAGTTAGCTATAATGTAGAACAAGCATTGCGAATGAAAAGAACAATTACCATTTCAATAATTATTATGAATCTATTAAATCTGTTTGGTTGTAAAGTACAAAACGAAAATGACCCTTATTGGGATTTTAATGAAACTAAACATTTTCGACCTGAATTAAATAAAGGCGAATTCTTCAAATTAAGTGGGTTTGATTTTGGCTGGTTTGTACTTGAGCCAATATCAAAATTTGTAAAGGACAAGGAACACGAAATTGAACGTGGAAAATCTTTATCGTATGGACAGAAAGCACTTTATTATTGGTGGTATTTAGATGCTCAAGTTACAAACGGTGGATTTGTTCAATTCTACTACAATGGTTATGGGCTTTATGTTTCTACGATAATAAAAGGATTAGAACATATTGGAGATACTGAAATGGCCAACCTTGTCAAAAAAGCAGATAAAATCTATCAGAAAAATAAAAAGTTAATGGACAAAGCACAAGAAAGTGATTTGTTTGGAAGTGACCTCTATGATAGACTAGACAAAATGTCTTTGCTTGATGACGACTACTATGAAATCAATGAAAAGACAATGTCTTTAATTGAAGCTTACATTCGTAAAAAACCCAACGAAATTTGTCTAGACGAAGATGGGGAAGAATTTGATATGAATTTTTCTGGTCTTTGTAAGACCTTCTATGATAACAAAACGATCAAAGAAGAGTTTCAGCTTCGAAAAGGTGTAATAAATGGACAATTTAAATCATTTTATGAGAACGGGAAACCAAAAGAAATAGTACAATATTCTAACGGTCAAAAAACTGGTGAACTTAAAGAGTATTATGGGAATGGACAGCTAAGGAAAGAAGTTACTCGTAACTCAACCAATGGTTTAAACGAGCTAAAATATTTCTTTGAAAATGGTCAACAATCAAAATTAGAATACCGAGACCAAGAGGATAAAAAGTATGGTGATTATAAAGAATGGTATGAAAATGGCCAATTAAAAGAACATTCAACAAATATTGGTAAAACTAAAAGGAATGGGTATCGAATTGAGTATTGGGCTAATGGTAATAAAAAAATAGAAGTTGATTTCAAAGAAGGAAGAGCCTTTTGGAAAAATTATTGGAATGAAGATGGTAGACAAACCTTAATCGATGGAACTGGACTTTGTATTACTGAGTGGAATTCTTTTAAAAGTGTTACAACTTATGAAACAGAGTACAAAAAATATCTAAAACACGGAAAATCAAGAACAATTCGAGAGGGTAATGTGAGTTTAGAACAAGAATTTAAGGAAGGTAAAGAAGATGGAATAACAAGAAGCTACTATGATAACGGCACCCTAAAAGAAGAAACTTTGTATAAAAAGGGAGAGTTAGTTTCAAAAAAAGAGTTTCCAATTTTTGAGAATCCAGTGGTTGTAACTTCAATTATATGTGAAATGGAGGACGAATGGTTAATTAATCGTGAGCTTGAGATTGCTGATTCTTATCCGATCATACTTAATAAGGATGTATTGGAAAATGATTTTAAAGCTGATATTTCTGTTTTTGATGGCTACCCACAAGACCACGAGTTAAGTTATAGCTATTTTGTTGAGATAGATAAAGATGGAAAACCAGTAAATCTAGACTTCTTAGTTGCTGATAATGGTTTCTTGACGACTGAAGTAGAATCAAGTATTAAGAAAATGAAATTCAATCCTGCACAAAAAAATGGAGAAAGCATTAATTCTTACTTGATTATTAAACATAAATTAAAACTTGGAGAATAAACACTATAGCTAACAATGTATAACAAATCATAGCCTCCTATCGGCAGGCTACGCTTGTTATACTAACCGTTGGGCGTCATTAAAACAAAGACTTAGCAATGCACAAATCATTATCAATATTAAATACAGATAGATTAAACAAATACGGGCATCTATTCGCAATATCTGCAATGGAAGATATGATTTGGATGAAAGCGACAGAGGGAGTTCCTATGCACCTTGGACATGATATGCATAGACCAGTTGGTGCGATGGTACCATTCGGTTTATACTTTGAACCTAAAATGGTTAGAAGTCTAGGACTTTCTTTGATTCCACAAAATGACGATGATAGTAAGCAAATAACTGATTTTAAAAATTATTCTCATATAAAGAGCATAAAAAATACGGTTGTCCAAAATAACAATAAGCTTTATGAACAAGTTGAAAGTTATATCGAGTCAGAGTTTAAATACCTTGAAACAGGTACTTTGTCAATATTAAACGACGCTATTGTTAAGAGGGTATTTAAAGAATTAGCTGATTTTCAGGATAAAGCTGGTCTGATTAAACTGGAAGACCTAAACAAAAACTTCACATATAAATATCAAGGAGTGTTTTTTCATAATACACTGCCTTTATGCATCTATTCACATAGTTTTTTTAGGAGGTCATTATCAAGACATAATAACTTTCACTTCTTCTTTTTGGATGAGTTAATGTCAATGCAGAATAACGAAGATATTACTATCAAAATTTCACTGGATTGGGACTTGATAGGATACTCGCCTTCTTTCCTTAAATCATTTGAATATGAGTATTGGTTTGGCCCTAAATACACTGATGATATAAGTAATATTCAAAACGGACTTACTAAGCATAATTGTAGTGAGTTTGAAAGAGATTACCATGGTATTTCAACAACAGAATTCTTTTGGAAAGACAACAACGAATTAAAAGAATTTGAACTTGAAGAATTGCGAGAAAATGATGCTCCAACAATGGAAGATTTTTTCGGTTGCAGATATATGCATTCAATTTACGATACTTCAAAAGATACTTTTGTACACTTTGATGGTGCTATACGGGGGTATGATTCGGACTTATATTTTGATAGAATAGACCAAAATATGACTGACTTTGGGAGGAGAAGTGAATATACAAAGTTATTTAGAGTTGATGGCAAGCTTGAACTAAAGAACTGGAAAAGCTTAATCACTAATTACATGCAGGATAATCCGTTGATTTATGAGTATTTCGGGATAGCAAAACCAATATCGGAACTTAATAAAGAGGCAGATAATAAATCATTAATGCAACAATTAGTACCTCACTCAATGAATAAAAGTGATGGTATAAAACTTCTTATATCTTACCACAACAAGAATGAAGATTATGAAAATATCAGCCATTCTGTTTCTATTTATGATCTGATTAATATTAATGGTGTAGATAACAGTATTCTTGAAGACGAAATCATAGAAGTTAAAAAAGCATTAAGTCGACTTGGAAAAAAACTAAATATAAAAGATGATACACTCTATGGAAATTGTAAAGATGAATATTGGAACATTCCATGCATTTTTCATGGTAAGAATGACCCAACAGAAGATATTCAAATTACACTAAAAGCCCTGAGTAACATCTTCAAAAGTATGATAAATAGGGAACTTGATACAATAGCGTCATTTACTATTGCATGGAATATTGAGGATAAAGAAGTTCGAGTTAGTTGTTTGGGACATATCGTGAATTTATATAATTGGATTGAGAAATTTCAAATTATTCCTGTAGAAAGAGATAGTTTAAAAAAGTGGTTAGATAACCAAAGAACATATTTGAATGAAACTTTTGAAGAGTGTATCGACAAACCATTAGTACAAGACATTTGTCAATTTGACGGCGTTCTTTATATAAAAAGAAAGATTGTAGGAGAGGAATTTAATTTGGAACCATTTTCTGATGAAAAAGGTCTTTCGTATAGATTTAGTATTCCTGTAGAGAAAGAGGAATTATATGACGACATAATAAATGGCAATATAAAACCAGTGATGTCTTATATATTAAAAAAAGCAACATGTAGTGTGACAAAACAAGATTATCATAAAAGTCCTCATTCAAAACTACTTGATGATAATGTACACATGATAGTGGAAGAACTAGAAGGATTGACATTTTATTGGTCTGATAAACAAATAATATAAAATAACGAACGCCCAACAATGGCTAATAAAGCATAGGCTTGCCGCAGGCGTAACACAAGCCAACGCTTCATAGCCTGACCGTTGTACACAAGTTGAGTAAAATGAATAAAGATTATAAATTAAGGTCAAAGGATAAATTAACCAAGCTTGTAAAAATCAAAGGAATCGAAACGTGGAATGAACTGACAGAATTCATTAAAAAATTGCCCTATGGTCGAAATAAAAATCGGACTGATTTTGGACTTGTTTTATCAGAACAAAAGGGCACTTGTAGTTCAAAACATGCTCTTTTAAAAAATATAGCGGATCTTAACAATATACCAAATATTGATTTAGTAATCGGAATTTACCGTATGACCGAATTGAATACGCCAAAAATTGGAACTGAGTTAACTGATAACTCAATCGAATTTATTCCAGAAGCACACTGTTATCTGAAAATAAGTGAAAATAGAATTGACTTTACCAGTGAACAATCTGAATTTAAGAAAATTGAAGAAGACATTATTGAAGAAAAGCTAATTGAACCAAATCAGGTTACAACTTTCAAAGTTGATTATCACAAAAAATTTTTGAAAAACTGGTTAAATGAAACAAAATCGAAATTTGAGTTTGATCAAATCTGGCGAATAAGAGAAAAATGTATAGAAAATTTAACTGTATAAAAACATTTGCTAACACCACCTAAACAGCATTAAAACGCAGTTTGCATGAAACGTTAAAAACACACCCACCACAAGACACCTTTTAGGGTGTTTTTTTATGCCTAAATTTTAGTGAAACAGGTGATCAAAATATTGCTAGGTGTAAATATTTGTAAACGTTTATATTTGCAATCGAAATATACACAATTGTATATACCCGCTAGTTGTAGCTAATTGAATGAACGAGAAACAAGCAATAGAAGAATTATTGTATCAGAGTGGTAAGCATTCTGATATTGAAAACCCTAGATGGACAAATGGATTTTTAGGAATGTTACGACCATTTAAAGGTAGATTAATTGAAGAAAATTTCCATAAAATAGTTGGTTCTTTATATATCTTATCTGATTATTTTCCAAAAGAGAATATAAAGAACGAAATAGTCTCATCAATTTGGGGAATCTGCCACCTTGGAAGAGCTTGGGCAGTTGATCCTGAGGGAATGTTGCAATCAAATAATTTGATTAGTCATAAACAAATCAAAGAAATTGAAAATTGGATTGAACATATATCCTATATTTCTTTTTGTCTTTTAGATGGAATTGGGTCAGAAGCTTTTAAATTATATGAAACTGAATACAAAAAGGATTTAAAATCAATATATAAAGAAAAAAACTAGCTACAACATAACCTAAACTGCATTAAAAACGCATTTTGGTTAAAGTTTTGTAATTCATTGACTAAGAGAATTCTGAATCTCAAAAAAATAGATTTATTTAACTTATGAAAAGACACATAATCTATTTAATAATTTCGATAATTTTCATTTTAAGTTCAGTAATTCGTTTTTACTATATTATTAACAGTTCAGGCTGTAGACACGGATGCATACCTATAATTGCTTTTTTACTATTCATAATTGGAATAGTATTATTGTTTATTGGTATAATTGCATTTTTAAAATCTAAAAAAGAATAATTATTAAAATATGTTTTACAGAATTGTAACTTGGTTGCTATTATTAATCAGTTTCGTTGGAATTTTTTATTCAATATTCTTATTAATAAAAGGTAGTCAACCTTGTTCTGGAGATGGGTGTCTAATTCATATTTTATTTATTGAAGGAATAATAATTTTAATTCCATCATTAATTTTAGCGCTTTTTATAATAATAAAGAGTTTTAGGAAAAATAAAAAATATTAATTAATAATTTGAATTGAAAACAGTCGAATTTTTAAAAACAAAGACGAATTATCTCGGAATCGGAATTAGATCAGTTCTATTTTTCGGAATTCTGCTACTTCTGATTTTAATTCAGATATTGGCTTTTTTCTTAATATTTGGCTCTGGAGCTGGCTCAAGTAGAATTTCCGAATTATGGTATGTTGAATTAATATTCAACCATCTGCCGATTTCACTTGTTGGCGGATTTTTAGTTTATAGAATAATTAAAAATTATAACAATGGAGAATACGTGAAATTCAAAACGAATTTGATTACACTTTTGATTTTGATTTTTCTATTCTCAATCAGAAATCAAATCGAGCGACTGATTTTCTGAATAGCTAATAAAAACGTGTGGTAACAAAGTGTATAGTTAATTGCTATTTCTTGTTAAACCAATGATAAGTGATTTTTTATAAAGCTAGTGTTTAACGCTAAATTTTGTACATTTAAACACCCAACTAACCATACACAAACCGTTAAAAAGAATACCCACCAAAAGACACCTTTTAGGGTGTTTTTTTATGCCTAAATTTTAGTGAAAAAGGTGATCAAAATATTGCTAGGTGTAAATATTTGTAAACGTTCAGTTTAAATAAAAAAGTTGCTCTAAAGCCCATAAACACTACAAATAATTCCTTTTTTGACTTGAGTTTTTATTTGTTTATTAATAGTTTCGTCTTTGTAAAAGAAATATACGCAATTGTGTATATCCGCTAGTTAGCATTAATATAAAATACAATGGAAAAATCGGAATCAGGCTCGCCAATATATAGATATGATGACTCTGGAAAAAAAGAATTTGAAGGAGCTTCTGGAGAACCATCAATTGAAGAAATTTCAAACCATATCGAAAAACATATTGGAGAAATTCATATGGTGTTTCACGAGTTGGTTTCAGAACAAGTGCATATTGATGTTCATTGGGTAAAGCCTACAGAGGAAAGACCATTTCATACATTGATTACATCTGGTATGAGCGATAAACCAATGAATACACCCGAGGGTATTGAAGACTGTGATTTTGCGGAATTAAGTATTTGTTTGCCAAAAGATTGGAAAATCTCTGATGAAGATTTTAAAGATGAACGTAATTATTGGCCCATAAGATGGCTTAAATACCTCGCTAGATTTCCACATGAATACAATACTTGGTTTGGTTATGGGCATACAATACCAAATGGCGATCCTGCTGAGTCATTTTCGGACAACACTAGATTAAATACAATGATATTATTGCCAACGATTGTATTCGGAGAAGAATTTCGAACACTTAATATTAAAGGCAAATCAATTGATTTCTATACACTTATTCCGCTTTACACCGAAGAAGTAAACCTGAAAATGACGAAAGGTGTAGAAGCCCTATTTGACGGTTTTGACAAAATCGGTGTAAACGATATTGTGAATCTTGACAGACCAAATACAGCCAGAAAAAAGAAACGATTTGGTCTATTTTAAATAAAAAACTACCGCCAACACCACCTAAACTGCATTAAAAGGCAGTTTACACGAAACGTTTAAAACCAAATTTACAGAATGTCAATATACCTAGACTAATATGAAAAGTTTTATTTTACTTTTATTTTTTTTATACTATCCATTCTTTTTCTCAAGAAGAAGCTCAGGATACTTTGTTTATCAAATATGATAGAAACTTATTGACAAGACATTTAGATGATGATAATTCCAGATATTATTATTTAATTAAAGGGACAGGACATAGAGAAGGTTCTGTTTATTTTGATGAGCTAAGAATACATAAAGGATTATCACCAAAGAAAATCTTGTCTTTAAAAGAGGTTCTAATAAATTCTGATGCATATTATGAAAAAGATAAATTAGATGATTCGAGATTGACAGGGTACTTTTGGAAATATGTGGTTATTTTTGTTAAAGGAGACGATTTTATCCATGTTAGTGAAGTTTATGAAATAGAGTAAAAAAAAGTCAATAAAATAATACACGTACTACCAAGCACCTTTTAGGGTGTTTTTTTATGCCTAAAATTTAGTGAAACTGGTTATCAAAATATTGCTATGTGTAAATA
Source organism: Tenacibaculum profundi (assembly GCF_057162725.1). NCBI lineage: Bacteria > Pseudomonadati > Bacteroidota > Flavobacteriia > Flavobacteriales > Flavobacteriaceae > Tenacibaculum > Tenacibaculum profundi. Next base: position 571,954 of record NZ_CM169894.1, on the reverse strand, counting down.
TTTGTAAACGTTTATATTTGCAACCGAAATATACACAATTGTGTATATCCGCTAGTTGGCTATAACTTAAAATAAATATGAAAAAGGTATTATTTCTATTAACCATTGCAATTTCAACAAATGTTTTTTCCCAAAGTAATAAGTTCTCTGATTTTCTTATTACAAAGAGTAAAGATACAATCTTTGGTAACTTTAATTTTGTAGAATCAAAATTTTATGACTTTGACAAAAAATCATATGTAATTGATTCAACAATAGTAAAGTTGTATTATCAAGGATTAATTTATGAAAGTTTAACTGTTTCTCCTAAAAGTTTTAATTCTCTTGAAAATGACAGTTTAACAAGATTGAACGGTAAAGATTATCTTCCTTTTCTTAATCCAGTTTTAATTGATAAAACCCATCTTTTTTTCAATAAAATTGATAAGATATCTAGACAAGATTACGCTTTAAGTATAAATGGAGATACAATTAAAGGAGTTATTCGATCTCGTAATGATGTTGCTAAATTCAAATTTGTAAATAAAAAACTAAAAATAAAACCAAAATTTATTAAATACTTTAGAAAAGACGGCTTTGATTATTTTTATAAAAAGAAAAGGAAAGTAACTCCTTTTGATAAAGGGAAAGCTTATCTTAAGTTGATTTATAATGGAAATGTAAAATTATACGAATACAAAAGAATTAATAATCAACCTTACGTATTTGGTGACGTTGAAAAAGATTATTATTTAGAAATTAGCGAAAATATATATTTAATTCCTAGATATAGATTTACCAAATTCCTTATTGATAAATTCCCTGATAAAAAAGAAGTTATAGCTGGATTGAGTAGGTTAAATCTAGGTGTTAATAATATTTTTCAGACAATACGTTTTATCGATAATGAGCAATAGTAACTATAGCCAACAACACCTAAACTGCATTAAAACGCAGCTTAGCCAAACCGTTGGGCATAATTTGACAAAATTTATATACATATTAACAATTTTCTTACTCTTTAACTGTAGAAATTACACTAAAAACGAAATAAATATTAATTCTGAATTTTATGAATTAATAGTTCCTGAAAATCATAAAGAATTATTAATTCTATTTCCAGGTTTTGGAGAAAATAATAAAGGAATTAAAAACGAATCAAATTTAATTAAAAGTGCTTTAGATGAAAAAATTTCCGTCTTAATTATTAAAACAAATAGAAATTTATTCCTGAATAAATTAGAAAAAGAAAAAATCGCAAAACTTGTTTGGGAAATAATAAACAAAAATAACATTCACGGAAACGAAATTTATATTGGTGGATTTTCAGCGGGTGGAAATCTCGCTTTACAATTGGGAAAATATCTGACTTTTTATAAAAATGGAGAATTTAATCCAAAAGGAATTTTTGTTGTGGATTCTCCAGTAGATTTAATACAATTATATAAAAACTGTAAACAGGAAGTTGAAAAAAATAATTCTATTCTTGTTAATGAATCTACTTTCGTGTTAAATTATTTAAATCAAAAAATAGGAAAACCGAAAGAAAATTTAGAAGAATATAAAATATTTTCGCCATATTTAGATTCTTTAAAATATATTGAAAATGTTAAATTTAAAGAAACAGAATTGGTGTTTTATACAGAACCAGCCTTGGAATTTAATAGAACTATTTATAAAAGAGGTTTTGAGGAAACAAATAGTTTTCAATTAAAAAATTTACATAAAGAATTAAAAGAAAATGGATTTAAAACATCATACATAGAAACCAAAAATAAAGGTTACCGAAAAAATGGAAAAAGAAACCCACATTCTTGGTCAATAATAAATGAAAGAGAAATTTTAGAATGGATAAAGAAAAAAACTATGCCTAACACCGTGTATGATTAATTGCTTTGGCAAGTGATTATTTGGAAAATTTCTTCGGAATTTTCTATTGTTTGTATTTGTTTACTAATTTAGTTGCTTAACCACGTAACTAACCATATACAAAACGTTGTAGCACATAAAAAAAATGACTGAAAGCGAATTCATAAATTATTGGAATAAGGAATATCCAGAATCTTTTCCAATCAATCACGAATTGAAATGGGTATATAATGATAGATGGTTTAGAATTCATAGCCTACCAGAATCAAAACGTTATGCCGAATCTTCGGAAGAATACAAAATCATACTTGACCGACAAAATCAATTGATTAATGACCTGATTGGGGAAGAATCAGAAATAGCAATTTCTTTTGGACTTTACACCAACGACATAACCAATGACAATTACAAAGAATTCACTGGCTTTGGAGATTTCCTGAAAGTCATGACCATTGACTTACACAAGGAAAGACCTGAAGAATATGAAGATGAAATGTACTTTGACATTTATGTCAAAACTGAAAATTGGAAAAACGGAAATAGAGATGAAATTCTAAAGGCAATTGCAGATGACGAAATAAGAGCTATGTTTGTCTGTCAGACTAAGAAATGTGTCATTGCGCCTTATGATGGTGGAGTTGATGTAATTGTTGACTCGACTGAAAAAAGAGATAGTCTAAAGAAGAAGTATAGCGATTGGCTTTCTGACCGAGAAGATGGAATGTGAAAAAAATAAAAACATGCTACAACACCCTCTAAACTGCATTAAAAGGCAGTTTACACGAAACGTTTAAAACACACCCACCCCAAAACACCTTTTAGGGTGTTTTTTTATGCCTAAATTTTAGTGAAAAAGGTGATCAAAATATTGCTAGGTGTAAATATTTGTAAACGTTTATATTTGCAACCGAAATATACACAATGAAGACTATGGTCGATAAACGCACACTATTTCTTGATACAAACCTTCGTTGCGGTGGCTTCTATGAGCTATGTATACAAGTTTGTCCAAGTGTAGAACCAAAGCCTATTTACAAATATGACAACTATATTTGGAGTCTTCCAAATGTTGAGGGACCTTATGACCATAATTTCAATCAAATAGCTTTAGAAGAAAAACCATGGATGGAGTATCAAGGTATCCTAAATCTCGAAAATTATTCAATTCCATTCAAAACAATCAACATTAAAGAAGACGAGCCAATTGAAACAGGTTTTAATTGGTTTGACATATGCTTTTATACACAAGCAATAGAACAAGTATTTGGACGAGAATATAATAATACATGGGAAGATATTCCAAAACCTCCCAAATTATTAAAAGGTTTTCTTCTAGAGACTGTATCGAACTTATATAAAGAATATAGTTTTGAACTAGGACTAATTGGTTTTGAAGTTTCAGGACAATACTACTTAGACGACTTAAAGAAGAAACTATCAAAAATGTATTTCACTGAGTTTTTTGTTGGAAAAGAAAAACTGAAGAGTGTTTTACCCGAAAACAAAAAGGAGATTAATGTAATTTAAAAAGTGTATTACACTGTATATAGCAAATAGGGCATTCAGAGGTTAACGAAATTCAGTACTATTTACCAACACCGCCAAATCGTGGATTTGGCTTTTTAAAAGAGAAAAATTAAAAACAGAATATAAAAATTCGGCTCTGTGTTAAATCGAAAATGTAGTGTCTTTTTGCAAGCTACCTTTCATAAACAAGTCCGTTAAAAAGAATACCCACCACAAGACACCTTTTAGGGTGTTTTTTTATGCCTAAAATTTAGTGAAACTGGTTGTCAAAATATTGCTAGGTGTAAATATTTGTAAACGTTCAGTTTAAATAAAAAAGTTGTTCTAAAGCCCATAAACACTACAAATAATTCCTTTTTTGACTTGAGTTTTTATTTGTTTATTAATAGTTTCGTCTTTATAAAAGAAATATGCGCAATTGTGTATATCCGCTAGTTGTACAACATTTACAAAAAACGAAAACCAATGAAAAAAAACTTACTGAATTTACTATCTATATTAATAATTACAGTAACCTACGCTCAAGAAAATAAAATTACAACAGAAAAAATATGGAGAGTGAATTTTTTAAACCCAGGTATTGAATTAGAATTACCAACTGGAACGTACTCAACATTTTCTGCTGGACTTGGAATTGGTTATGGTGGCGGATATCCTGATTTGACTTTTGCGGGAAATGGATTTACTTATATAATAAGTCCTTTTTTAGATGTTCAAGAAAAATGGTTTTATAATCTAAATAAACGAAATAGCAAAAACAGAACGATCGAAAATAATTCTGGAAATTTTGTTTCATTAAGACTTATATCACGAGGGAATTCAATCGCTGAAAATGTATATAGGACTTCTGACTTTGACTTTGCAATTGGACCAACTTGGGGAATTCAAAGAAAATACGGAAAGAATTTTCACTTACTTTTTGACGTTGGGCCTCAATACTATTTCGATACTTATGGAAATGGAAATATTTGGCCAATAATGTTACAATTGAATTTAGGGTTTGACTTTAAAAAGAAATAAAAACATGCTACAACACCCTCTAAACTGCATTAAAAGGCAGTTTACACGAAACGTTTAAAACACACCCACCACAAAACACCTTTTAGGGTGTTTTTTTATGCCTAAATTTTAGTGAAAAAGGTGATCAAAATATTGCTAGTTGTAAATATTTGTAAACGTTTATATTTGCAATCGAAATATACACAATTGTGTATATCCGCTAGTTACAAATAATTTGAATCAAATTTAATACTATGAAAAAACTGAATTTGTTGATTGGATTTTTAATCGGGCTCATTATTTTATCTTGCTCGAAAGAGGACGAATCTGGAAATCAAGACCCAATAATTGGAAATTGGAAACTTAAATCCGTAAAAAGACTCGATTTAGATGAAGTCCTAATATCGGAAAAATCACTTTCTGAATGTGAAGAAAGAAGTGCTATGAGATTTTCTTCTAATCAGGATTATACTTTCTCACGATTTAATGAAGACCCAAACGGAGGGTGTTACGACTTAGTTCAATCGATTTCCAATGGAATTTGGTCCTATAGTTCAACAAACGGTTATCAAATATCTGGTATGGCAATTTTTGAGAATTCAATTGTTTATTTAAATCAAAGATATGACGAAATGATTTTGTCAAATAATAATAAGCTTTTGACTCTCCGAAAAGAAAATCGAGTTAGTGATGGCGCAGGTAATCTAATTGACGTGTCAATATTTATCCAAGAATATTCAAAAGAGTAAAACTATTTGTAACATTGTATAAAAATAATAGCGGTTTAATTGCTAAAAGGAAAGTTAGTAAATATAAAAATGGTCTGTGTTTGACTGAAAGTTATTGCATTTTAATCCGCTACTATTCTTATACTAGACGTTATAAGCCAAAAAAGAAAACAAATTAAAAACAATTATAAATTTAAATTATTATGAAATCGCTATGAAAAATACTTCTTTCTAAAAGAAATGCTTATTCAAGCGGTTTAATCTGATAATTAAAAAACAATAAAAATAAAATAGATGAAAACAACAATCAAAATTGCTGTCATTGCTATGATGGGAATGAGTTTGGGGGGTAATGCACAAAATAAAATAGAATCTTTAGGAGATGTAGGTATAGGAACAGCGACGCCAAAGGGGACACTTCACATTTCATCATCAATTACATCAAAAAATTCGACACAAAATTTTGATGCTAATTTAATAATTGAAGGTAAAAGCAATACTAGAACAACAAATCAAGGAGCTTCCATAGGTTTTGTAGTACCTGCAAATACGGATGGAACAAACCCTTGGCAACAAGGTAGAATTTTAGTTTCTCCTGATAATGGAAATACTACAAACGCAAGTGGCAGAATGCATCTTCAAACTCGATATTTAGATAATGAAGCGTGGGCGTGGAAATGGAGAGATAATATTGTTTTGAGGTCTTCGGGAAATGTTGGAATCGGAACAACAAGTCCAAGTGCCAAATTAGATGTGAATGGAGATGTTTTGTTTAATTCATTCTCAAGAGGTAACGAAAACGGAATATTCTTTAGAGAGAATTTTGTGAATTCAAATAAATACAATTTATCTATTCTAACTTATGACCATAATGGTAACGCATCCGATGGTTTAAGTCTAAATGCCTACGATGGTATAAGTTTTTCTACAGGTTCTAACTCAAGAAACGAAAGAATGAGGATTTCTCAAAATGGTAATGTAGGAATTGGAACAACAAGTCCTAGAGCTAAGCAACATTTATTTACTGGTAATTCAAACGGTATTAAAGACCTTTATGTCACTTCGATAATTGAAGGGATGGATGCGAGACTTCAATTAATGTCAAGTAACGCAGGTAGCAATGGTTCTTCTATTTCTCTAACAAATGAAAGTTCTTCTTGGACTTTACATCAAAAAACTGCGTCATTAGGTAATAGATTCGATATTGGCTATAGAATTTCGTCAGAGTCCGAGGATATTACTGCAAGACAAAATATTTATTTTTCAATTTTAAAGGATGGAAATATAGGGATTGGTACAACAAATACAAAGGGATTTAAATTAGGAGTTAACGGAAAAGTTGCCGCTACAGAAGTGAAAGTTGCAACTTATTCAAACTGGTCGGATTTTGTTTTCTACGAAGATTATGAGCTGCCAACACTAAAAGAAGTAGAAAACCATATCAAAGCAAAAGGACATTTAAAAGATATTCCAAGTGCTAAAGAGGTAGAACAAAATGGGTTCTTTTTAGGTGAGATGGATTCTAAGTTATTGCAAAAAATTGAGGAATTAACTTTGTATACCATTGAGCAGGAAAAGAAAATTAAAAAATTAGAAAAACAACAGAAAGAGATTGATGAATTAAAAGCTTTAGTTCAGAAATTATTAAAAGATAAAAACTAAGCGTAACGGCTTATAACACGGTATATAAAAAATAGCAGTTTAGAGCTAAAATTAAAGTTCGTTCTTTTCTGCTATTTTCGTATTTAAATTGAAAAGCACGGAATTTTATTCTACTACTTTTCATATACAAGTCCGTTAAAAATACACCCACCACAAAACACCTTTTAGGGTGTTTTTTTATGCCTAAATTTTAGTAAATGAATTATAAATAGTAGGTTCTCCGATATCTAAAAAATGGAAAATTTATTTGACATAATTGTGGTAAGTTTAGTTGTTTGTTTTATTTATAGTGTTTATTTTCAGTAACATACATTTGTTTTTTTTGAAAAAATGTATATTTGTCATGTATCTCTTTGTATATAATAAATGGTGGGATAATAGAGAGATATTCCTTTATCTAACATAGCAAATTTTAAATAATAGAATATGAAAAAAATTAATATTTGGTTAGCGACCTTATTAGTAATATTGGTAAGTTGTGATAACAATGACAATATCGAGTCAAAAACTTTACATCTCGACGACCTAAACTCGGATCGGTTAAGTAAATTTCGAAACCATAAAAATATTGCGCCAAAGACTTTTTATCTTGAGAGCTCAAATTTAGATCAAACTATTAAATTTCAACATTTAGTTGATCAGATGAATGAATTCGATAAACTTATTTTGAGAGCGGGACCTCATTATATTTCAGGTACTGTTATGATCAACAAGCCAAATTTAACCATTATAGGAGAAAATTTATCAACTATCAGAAAGTCTGGGCATTTTTCATGTATTGATATAAATGAAAGTGCAAATAAAACAACAATTGATAATGTAGATATTGATGGCGGAGGTTTTATTAATGGAGATGCAAATAAACCTAGAAAAGAACCCTGTATGAGAATTTTTAGTAATGAGAATTATATAGTTAATTCAAAGTTTCATAACAGTGGAGATAATTCAGGTTTATTATTACACGGTAGTCATCTTAATCTGATTGAAGGTTGTAAATTTTATTACAACTACATGGTTGGTCTTTCTCAATGGTACTCCAGTGACAATGAGATAAAATATTGTCAAATGTATGAAAATGGTGCTGAGGGAATTACCATAGATGGATTTTCACATAATAGTACTATTCATCATTGTTGGATTCATAAAAATAACCTACCTAAAAGAGGTGTTGGTGGAATTGGTATAGATGCTTCGAATGGAGCACAAATATTTAATAATACCATTGATTTTAATGGGTTAGATGGGATAAAGTTTCAAAACAATCTTTGTGGTGGGTGTGATGGGGTAACCATATATAACAACTTAAATATTAGTAATAATGAAAGGGCTGCAATAGGAAAGAGATTTAATAATCAACAAATATCAAATTTAGGAATATATAACAATGTTACGCATGGAAATCCTCTAGGTGCTGAGTTTACTTATAATAGTAGCTTTGCTGGTGAGGAAAATAAGGTTTGTAAACAATTTAATATTTATGGGATTAATTAACTTTTGCTAAAAACAATTATCCTTTAGTAACTTTTAAGATGAAAAAAATAAATAAAAAAAGTCTTTTAAGGTCTTTTTTTTATCCAAGTCAATCTTACCACAAGACACCTTTTAGGGTGTTTTTTTATGCCTAAAATTTAATGAAACTGGTTGTCAAAATATTGCTAGGTATAAATATTTGTAAACGTTTATATTTGCAACCGAAATATACACAATTGTGTATATCCGCTAGTTATCTCTTATTTGGAAAAAAATGAAACAATACAAATTAAACATCTTATTTCTGATACTTCTCTTTTCTTTTGATTGTATCGCTCAAAATCAAATTGTTGGAGTATCTGGTGATTCAGGAATTAGTGTTAGCGGTAAAAAAATAGCAGAAATTTTAAGCTTCTATCCTGAAGACCAGCCAGGAGGAACCTTTATTGCAACAATTAATGGTGAGATAATTGCTTCAGCGGCACTGGGTAAAAGCAATCTTGAGTTAGATGTTGATATGAAAATGAATAATGTTTTCAACATAGCATCAGTTACCAAACCTTTCACAGCAGTGTCCATATTTACTCTTATTGAAAAGGGGAAAATTGGTTTGGATGATAAAGTTTTAAAATTTATTCCCGACTTTCCAGAAGAAGGAAAAGACATTACTATTGGTCACCTACTATCACATAGTTCTGGTATGGAATACAAAAATGATGAAAAGGAGCGAGATGATTTTAAGAGAGCTATTAAAATGAAACGGAGTAACGATTCCGTTTCAGTGGTTAAGTATTTTACAAAAGAGAAATTTGATACAGAACCGGGAAATAATCATAATTATAATAATGTAGCATATCAACTACTAGGATACATAATTGAAATAGTAAGTGGAAAATCATACGAAGATTATTTAAAAGAAACTTTTTTTGAGCCTCTTAATATGAAAAACACCGTATTAGAGAGTTCTATAAAAGTCATAAATAATCGAGCTACGGGCTATGATTCTTTTAATGGCAAAGATTATCAAATAAGGAAAATAGACAGTGATGATTCCTATTTTTATTCAGCGGGTGGACTAATGTCAACGGTTGAGGACTTGTCAATTTGGTATACCGCTTTAATGAATTACAAAATAATAAGCGAGACTAATCTTAAAAAGTTGATTACACCAATTACATACAATGATGGGACATATGGAGCAAATGGCTATGGCGTATTTACGGGGAATTTGAACGGAAACAACTTTGTTTTACACGATGGATTAGGTTGGGGCTATGGTTCTATTATTTTATATTTCCCAAAACAGAAACTTTTCATTGCTCATTTGAGAAATTGTGGTTATTGCAAATATGATATCGGACAATTTTACAATGCTCCAATAAGAATTGCCGCAATTCTATTGGATTCTGAATATTCAAAAGATTATAATCAGAACGCGCCTTTAAAGAAATATATCGGCACTTTTACTTCGACTTTATCACAAGAAGATAAGATTATAATAGAAAAAGAAAATAAACTCTTTATAAACAATAGTAGATTTGGTTTGCTACAATTAAATCTTATTAGTGAGAATACTTTCTTTGTTGAACGAACTAATGAAACTTTAGTCTTTAATAAGATTGATAAAAATAATGTAGAGTTGATTTCTAATAGAGGAATTCCAATTGTTTTCAAAAAAGCAGAGAAGTAAAACAAGAGATAACACGGTGTATAAGTAATAGCGGTTTAAGTACTAAAACGAGAGATAAAACATAAATCAAAGGTCGGTGTTATCTGACAGTTTAGTGGCTTGAAATCTGCTACTGCTCATACACGAGACCGTTAAGTTAACTTTAATAACAGAAAAATGGCTGAAAGAATTGGTAAGTTCTTATGGAAAAATAACTTTTCAACTTTTTCGCTCTCATATCAGAGAGGTAAATCAGAATATTTTCATACTTTTCATTTAACTATAAAAATTATTCTTGTACTTGGGGTCTTTATTTATTTTGAAATGTATAATTTTTCCGATTTTGGAGATTTAATTTTAATAATCCTTTTTACTTTCCTATTCTTTATTTTTATCTCGCAACTCCTTAGTCTTTATATAAGACCAACTAATAAGATCATAGAATATATCAGATCTCAAGACATCTTCATCATAAGAAAAGATTATTTTAAGTATAAGGTTTTAAAAACCAACGAGATAGATGTTTTTATAATTGATTGTATGAAGGAACATGTAGCCGGAGGTAATGGTCATAAAATGGTATACAGGTATATGTGTGTAGCTTATTGTAAAGATATTTATGGTAATAAACATGAAATGTTTGTTGTAAATCCAATAGGTATAACTCAAAAATTTGAAGATGAGATAACGTATGAATTAACGAGAACTAGTAAGATGATATGTGATAAAATTAGTTTTATACTTGATATTAAAACGGAGTTCAATAAATTTGATCTCAAGTACTAAAGTTAACACCCTCTAAACTGCATTAAAACGCAGTTTAGCCAAAACGTTGTAGTGCATTAAGAAAACTGATAAATTGAATCTGTAATTGTGATTGTATTTGAAATCATAGGAGAAATTTTAGTCCGAATATTCGTTGAGATTATTTTCGAAGGGATAATTGTAGGAATTTATCGGTTATTTAAAAGAGCAATTGAATTCATTCGAATAAGAGTATTTGGGTTTCAACCGAAACCAATTACACCGAAAAAAGCACTCGAAAATAAATTACTTTATAAAAGGATTGAGTTGACCGAAAATCTGAATTCTGTTCTGAAAGCAGGACAAATCGGAGCAATCTTAGAAATTATCAACAAGGAAAAGGTTTTTGCTGAATTCTATGACGAGAAAGGAAATCAAATTGAGATTAATGGTGACTTAGTATTTAAAGTTGGAATTAATCAATTGAGACTGATAAATAAAAAACGCACTACAACAACACCTAAACAGAATTAAAACGTAGCTTAGCCAACACGTTGTGTGTAATGAAGAAAAAAATAAATTGAATGGATAAATATATAGCTTTCGCATTTTTTCTCATGTCCCTAGTTAGTTGTAAAGGACAAATTGAAAATGCAGCAAATACTAATACTCAAGACGAAATTATTGAGAAATACTTAAAAAATGGTGCATGGAATCATCACTACTTAACAAAGGAATGGAACGAATGGATAAATAAGGGAATTCAAGCAGACTCTACCATTGCATATTTATGGCAACAAAAGGCATTGCCTTTTTGGAAGCAAAAAAAATATTCTTTAGCTATTAAGTATTATGATAAAGCAGTTAAATACGATAGACAAAGGTGGTTGTCAAGATTAGCTTTTCTAAAATGTGTCTTTGCGAAAGACTATGAAGGAGCACTGACCGATATAAAAACCTATATTAAAGAATATGGTACAATTTTAGAGCAAGACCATTCTCTCGAATTCTATATGGGGTTATGTTACTTGCAGCTAAATCAATTTGACAAAGCCTTTGAAACACTAAATCAGAATGTAAAAGCCCAAGAAATAGAACATGGAACTGATTGGGTGCATTATTTAGACAGATATTATTTAGCTATTGCATATTATGAGCAAAGTGATTATGTAAATGCAAATTCTGAACTTGACAAAGTATTGAAACAATATCCTGGTTTTTCTGATGCACAATATTACAAAAGCATCTGTCTTAATTATCTAGGAAAAAAAGAAGAAGCAATGAAAATAGCAGACATCGGTAAATCCAATTATCACATGGGAAAGACCTTCAATGAAGATTCAAATATATACGAAATGTATCCATATCAAATAACTTGGCAATGGAACGTTTTAGAGAGTAGCATAATAAAATAAAACACTACACACAACAAAGGCTATAATTAATACGGGTTTTGTTGCTTACTCCAAAGTTTACTATTTTTAATTCCCGTATTAATCATACGCAAAAACGTTAAAACATATTCACCACAAAACACCTTTTAGGGTGTTTTTTTATACCTAAATTTTAGTAAAAAAGGTGATCAAAATATTGCTAGGTGTAAATATTTGTAAACGTTCAGTTTAAATAAAAATGTTGTTCTAAAACCCATAAAATCTACAAATAATTCCTTTTTTGGTTTCGGTTTCTGTCTATTTATTAATAAATTTAGGTTAGGAAATATGCACAATTGTGTATATCCGCTAGTTGTAGCCAATACGAATAACCAACTTCAAAAATTTAATCCATGTCTTTTTTTATTGAAAATAAAGAATTATTTAAACTACAACCAGAGGAAGGAAATGGATTAAGAAAGTGCCAATTAGGTGCAATTTGGGCATTAAAAAGTCATTATACAACATCATCAAATGACATTGCTTCTTTAATTAGTATGCCAACCGGTTCTGGAAAAACGGCATTGATGATGGCTACTTGTTTTGAATTAAATCTACAAAAAATACTTAACGAATTATATAAAACGAACAAGATTTCAATACATGATGGAATTCACGGAAAACTTGTAAAGATTAAGAAGTTGAAAAAATAGAGTTAAAATAAAATTAAATAATATTAGAAAATCATGAAAAAACAGCATTAAACCATGTTCTCGACTTCTACAAAGCTACAAAGAGTGAACAACAGCAATTAAACTTGTAGGTTCTCCGATACCTTAAAATCGGAAAAATTCTTTGAGATAATTGTGGTAAGTGAAATAAACGTTTATAGTCGATTGTAAGTGTTTGTACGCCTTTGTATTCGGAAAAAAGTGTCTTTTAAACGGTATGAGCTTATGATTTTTATGGGGTTTTAGATGTTTTGAATTTATATTTACAGTGGAAATATACATAATTGTGTGTATCTACTAGTTATCAACAAGCGAAAAAAGAGACAACCACACAAATAGCACATTTGGTTTTTCCGACACGAAAGTCAACCGAGAAAAAATCAAAAGAGAGTGGTTAGTTTTTAAAAAATGCCTAAGTGATCATTCTATTAGATCCATGTTTGCTTCTGAAGTATCGCAAGGCACCCAAACAATGTCTAAATTACCCGTTACGGGGTCAATGGCAGGAGCCATACATTCGTCATCATCTGTACAACTAGAAAAGCCAAAGAAAAGAACTAAAACGATACATTTCTTCATACTATAAATATTTAATTCTCAAATATAACAAGAAGAAATAAAATTTCATACGAGCAAAAATAGTTTTAAGAAAAAAATAACATCAATACATGCGTGTAAAGAGTTGTATACCAAATGTAAATATAAACGAATTATAAATAAAGGGCTGGTTCTCCGATACCTTAAAATCGGAAAAATTCTTTGAGATAATTGTGGTAAGTGAGGTTAAAGATTGTATTCGGATAAATGATATTCTAAAGCTGTTTAAATAATTGATTTGTAGTTTTTTTATAAAGTTTTTAAAATATTATATTTGCACGCAAAATATCTGCTAGTTATAGGTGTAAAAGGAAACAAATTAAAAACAATTATAAATTTAAATTATTATGAAATCGCTATGAAAAATACTTCTTTCTAAAAGAAATGCTTATTCAAGCGGTTTAATCTGATAAAAAAACAATAAAAATAAAATAGATGAAAACAACAATGAAAATTGCTGTCATTGCTATGATGGGAATGGGTTTCGGAGTTAAAGCCCAAAATGAGGCCATTAATGGAAATTTAACCGTAAAAGGATCATTATCATCACAGGGCTCATCACATACTTTTTCAACAGAAAGTGGTAAGACTAATTTCAGGTTAACCTTTAATATGTTAGATGCAGAGAATGCATATCTTTATAATTATAATCATACAGCTCAAACTTTTCATACCGTAAATGTAGGAGGAAGTCATTCTTTGGCAAGTGGATTAACGATTTTGGGCAATAGCAACGTAGGAATTGGAACAGCAAACCCGAGTTCTAAGTTGGATATTAGAGGCACTGAGAGGGCTCAACTTCGTATTTACAAAAATGGATTAGATGATAAGTATTTAAGTTTTTGGCACGGAACTTCAGGAGCTGTTATAGAACCCATCAGAACTAATGGTAGCAAAGCTAATATGTTCTTAGGTGGATATGATTATCCTACTGATGTTTTGATAGCATCAAGGAAACCAGGTAATGTTGGAATTGGAACAACAAGTCCAAGAAACAAATTACATGTTTTTGGAAATACGGGTATTAGAGTAGTTGGAAATGGTACTGACCAAATATTTTTAGAAGGCGAAAGAACAGGAAGCACAAATTTTAGATTATACGACAATAAAAGTAATATCTATTATGATTCTCGCTCAAATATGACTTTTAGAGCAAATCAACTAGGAGGATCAAATGGTTCAATTAATTTGATGGGAGGTAATGTTGGGATTGGAACTGCTAGTCCTAGCGGTAAACTTCAAGTTAATAGGGTAACTTCTAATGGAGAATTATCGAAAAATGCAATAAACTCTTTTATCAATACTACTGCAAATAGTAATGTTACAAGTTATGATAAAGGGGCATATGTATTTGCAGGTAATTATTCGATTGCTCAAGGAGCAAAAGACTCTGGATATAAGATAGCTGTGGATGCTAGTTCATATGCAAATACTACTAATTTTAAAGGCACTTTACGTTCGAACTATGGTATTTGGGCTCGTGCTGGAATTTACAGAGGCACCTCAGGAGCAAAAATTGAAAATGCTGTTGCCGTAGAAGCGCAAATATTGGATAATGTCGAAGGAACTTCAATTGATAATGTATATGGTGTCAGAATATCTACAAATAACTATAAAAAATCTTCAGTGATAAATAGGTATGATTTGTATGCAGGAACATCAACTGCTAAAAATTATTTTGCTGGAAAAGTAGGTGTTGGAACTAAAGCCCCTGATATGGAACTAACGGTAAATGGAAAAATTCATGCGAAAGAAGTAAAAATAGATTTAGCTGTACCAGCACCAGATTATGTTTTTAAATCAGAATATAATTTAAGAAGTATTGAGGAGGTGGAAAGTTTTATAAAAGAGCATAGCCATTTACCTGAAATTCCATCTGCAAAAGAATTTGCTGAAAACGGAGTAATGCAAGCCGAAATGGATATGAATCTTCTTAAAAAAATTGAGGAATTAACTTTGTATACTATTACTCAGGAAAAGAAATTGAAAAGTCAAGAAAAACGATTTTTTCAACAACAAAAGGAAATTGAAGAACTCAAAAAGCAAAACTCTGAAATTAAAGAGTTGAAAGCTCTAGTCGAGAAATTATTAAAAGATAAAAACTAAGCGTAACAGCTTATAAACTCCATTAAAACGGGGTTTATACAAACCGTTATAAGCCATAAAAGAAAACAAATTAAAAACAATTATAAATTTAAATTATTATGAAAAAAATATTTTTAACATTTTTACTACTATTGATAACAGTAGTATCTCAAGGACAAAATTACAGCACAAATGGTACTCCAGTTGGATTAGAACATAATATGTTATTTAATGCAACAACTCGTTATAAGGTAACTCAATCTGGTACTGCTAAACTTTCTATAGAATCTATGTTTGATGGTAGATTTAGTCCTTCATATACATCAGTTGCTCCAACTCCGAGTAATCCTACTGTTGTTTTGATAGAGAATCTTCCAAATGTTCATAGTCAAAGAGGCGCATGGGTGGGGTGGTCTACAAGATATTGGCAAGCAAAAAGGTTTAAAGTAGAAGGTTTCAATGCCTATAAAGAAAATAAATGGAAAATTATTACTGATTTTTCAAGTTCAGATTATACAGGAGGTGCAAAATTTATACAGAAAGTACCATCTGGATCGTATACAAAATTACGATTTACTTTTTACACTGCTGTTGGAACAGATGGTCGATTAGGTGTGTCTGAGTTATTTTATTTACATCCTGAAGGAATGACACCTTATCAAGGATTATTTGATCCTGGTAATGATAAAAATGTATTATATGAGCAAAATTACACCACAAATGGTACTCCAGTTGGATTAGAACATAATATGTTATTTAATGCAACAACTCGTTACAAGGTAACTCAATCTGGTACTGCTAAACTTTCTATAGAATCTATGTTTGATGGTAGATTTAGTCCTTCATATACATCAGTTGCTCCAACTCCGAGTAATCCTACTGTTGTTTTGATAGAGAATCTTCCAAATGTTCATAGTCAAAGAGGCGCATGGGTGGGGTGGTCTACAAGATATTGGCAAGCAAAAAGGTTTAAAGTAGAAGGTTTCAATGCCTATAAAGAAAATAAATGGAAAATTATTGCTGATTTTTCAAGTTCAGATTATACAGGAGGTACAAAATTTATACAGAAAGTACCATCTGGATCGTATACAAAATTACGATTTACTTTTTACACTGCTGTTGGAACAGATGGTCGATTAGGTGTGTCTGAGTTATTTTATTTACATCCTGAAGGAATGACACCTTACCAAGGATTACTTGATAATAATGATTGGGTTAAGGAAGGAAATAATATAAGTTATTCTAAGGGAGATGTCGGAATTGGAACAACTAACACAAAAGGCTTCAAGTTAGGTGTCAATGGAAAAATAGCTGCAACAGAAGTTAAAGTTGCTACTTATTCAAATTGGGCAGATTTCGTGTTTAAAGAAGACTATTATTTACCAACTTTAATTGATGTAGAAAATCATATTAAAGAAAAAGGACATTTAAAAGATATTCCAAGTGCTAAAGAGGTTGAAAAAAATGGTTTCTTTTTAGGAGAGATGGATTCTAAATTATTGCAAAAAATAGAGGAGTTGACATTATATACAATCGATCAACAAAAAGAGATCGAAGAACTGAAAAAGCAAAATTCTGAAATTGAAGAATTAAAAGCTTTAGTTCAAAAATTACTAAAAGATAAAAACTAAGCGTATAAACTCCATTAAAACGGGGTTTATACAAACCGTTATAAGCCATAAAAGAAAACAACTTAAAAACAAAAATGAAAAAAAATATCTTATTAATAGCAATAGTATTATTATCATGGAAAGCAAACGCCCAATTTGATTCAAAAGGAAACTTGAGTATTTTCTCTGATTTGACTAATCAACCATTTGTAACATTAGGAATAAATAAAACAGATCGATGGAGTATTGGGATGTATGAAGCTAATAACCCTTCTTATGCCAGATCTTTATTTATTTACGAGGATCACACAGGTGTATCAGGGTCAAAAGGTGTAAGGTTTTTAATAAAACCTAATGGTAATGTTGGGATTGGAACAACAAGTCCTAGTGAAAAACTGAGTTTGGAAGGGGATTCTTCAACAAAATTAAAAATTCAAAACAACTCATCTACAAAGGATCTAGGTATTTGGTTAAGAGGTAAAAGATCGGGTTCAAATATTTATTCATCTCATTATATAGGTACTGAAGGTGAAAGCCATTATAATTTAAAAATTAATGCCGATGAGCTATTAAAATTTCAGACTAACAGCCAAGATAGATTAACTATTTTAGGTAATGGAAAAGTTGGTATCGGAACGACAAGTCCAAGCGTTAAATTAGATGTTAATGGAAATATAAAAGCTTCTTCTTATTCGATTATCAGTACTGACTATAATTCGAGACTTACTAGTAATATGCTTCAATTCTCTAGAGATGGTTTCTCTTATATTGATAATAAAAAGTCCAACGGCTCAATAGCAATTAGAACAGGAGGAACAGGAAATGTAGATTTACTAGTAAGGTCTGATGGCAATGTTGGAATAGGAACAACAAGTCCAAGTGCTAAGTTGGAAATTAGTCATCATGAAAATATTAGAACAGTTGAAATAAACCCTCAAAATCAACTTGATATTACAGGTAATTCATCATTAACCATAAAAGAATTCGTTCCAAGTATTGAATTTTCAGATTCATCTAATTCTTCTAGTGCAGCTGTCGTTTTTGCAAATAATAGTAGTTTTTTTATAGGTAAGAAGTCTGGAGTAAAAATGACGAGTAGTGAATTATTTAATGTGAATTTAAATTCAGGAAAAGTAGGTATAGGGACATTAACTACAGGAAACCATAAATTAGCGGTTGAGGGCTCTATCGGTGCAAGAGAAATAAAAGTAGAAGCCGCTCCAAATTGGTCTGATTTCGTTTTTTATGATAATTACAATTTACCAACCCTGCAAGAAGTAGAAAACCATATTAAAGAAAAAGGACATTTAAAAGATATTCCAAGTGCTAAAGAGGTTGAAAAAAATGGTTTCTTTTTAGGAGAGATGGATTCTAAATTATTGCAAAAAATTGAGGAGTTGACTTTATATACAATTGATCAACAAAAAGAGATTAACTCTCAGAAAAAAGAAATTGAAGAATTAAAAACTTTAGTTCAGAAATTATTAAAAGATAAAAACTAAGCGTAACAGCGTATAAACTCCATTAAAATGGGGTTTATACAAAACGTTATGCCCAATTTGAAAATCAATTTTTAAATGACAGAAATTATTGATTTAAGTCAAGAAATTTACGAAGGAATGCCTGTATATAAAGATCTTCCTCAAGTTAAAATGTCAATTCACAATTCTCATGAAGAATGGAATGGAATAAAAAATCCAAAAATTAAAACACCTGCTGTACATAAATTGGAACTAGGAGAACATACTGGAACGCATGTAGATGCTATAAATCACATGGCAATTGAATACAAAGGAAAATCAATTGACAAAATGAATTTATCCATGTTCTACACAAAAGGAATGTGTTTAGACTTTTCTCATAAAGGACTAAAAGAATTAATTGAGCCTAACGAAATTGAAATTGCATGTGAAAAGGCGAATCTGAAAATAGAACAAGGAGATACTGTATTATTTTATACAGATCACTATCGAAAAAATTTTAATGGAAAAGATTGGGGTAATGGCCCAGGAGTTTCAGCACAAACTGCTCGTTGGCTCGGAGAAAAAAAAATATCGGCATTTGGAGTTGAAACGATGTCACCTGGAGTTTCAGGAATCTCAAATAAAGAAGTTCATCATATTTGTGGAGAATTGAATTTTACACATTATGAGAATTTGATAAATCTTCAATTACTTATTGACAGAGGTAGATTTCGGTTTATTGGACTTCCATTAAAAATTAAAGGCGGTACAGGTTCACCGGTTAGAGCAGTTGCAATATTTGAAAATTAGAACTGTGGACAATAAAACCTAAACTGCATTAAAACGCAGCTTAGTTAAACCATTAAAAATACACTTACCACAAAGCACCTTTAAGGTGTTTTTTTATGTCTAAGATTTGAATAAAACAACATTATTTTTTTGAGAATCATAGTGTTTGTAGTATCTTTGACTTAAGATTCAAGTCCTAATTCTTTTTAGGCAAACAAGATTCAAGTCCCTGTTCAGGGCATAGCATTTTAGCTATTTAAGATTCCTAAAAAATCATTTCCTTTTGGATTCCAAAACTATTCAGAAGTATAAAAATAAAACGATACCTCAATTAAAAGAAATAGCTACAACTCACTTTAATAAGTTCATAAGATATAGAGATACTGATTCTAATGGATTTGGTCGCTGTATATCTAGTGGCCAGCCTTTACGTATTCCTTCAAAAAAAGCGCATGCAGGTCATTTTTATAGTGGGGGAAAGTTTCCAGAATTAAAATTTAATGAGGACAATGTAAATCTTCAAGGTTTATCGGATAACTATTTTAATGGGGGCAATCTTCTTCGATATAGAAAGAACTTAATAAAAAAGATAGGTATTGAAAGAGTGGAGGAGCTGGATCGTATAGCGGATATGAGCAAGAGAAACAGCTATAAATGGGATAGGTTTTATCTCATAGAGATTATAGAAAAATATAAAGGTAAATGGAAAGAGGTAGTATGATTTCATTTAATCCCAAAAAGCTAACAGATAAGCAGAAAAGGTTTTGCGAGGAGTATGTCATTGACTTAAATGGTACACAAGCGGCTATTCGTTCGGGGTATTCAAGTAAAACAGCTCGTTCTATATCAAATGAAAACCTGACAAAACCTGACATCAGGGAATATATATCAGAACTTCAGAAAGAGATTCAAGAAAGAAATAAAATAACTGTTGATGAATGCGTATCGATACTTGCTAAAATAGCTAGACATGACATAGCAGCGTTTTATGATGAGAACGGTAAATTAAAATCAATACATGATATACCTAAAGACTCAAGAATGGCAATTTCTGAGCTTTCAGTATATGAGGAGATAGAGAAAAAAGGAAGTGATAAGAATTTAATTGGTTTTACTAAGAAGTTAAAGACATTAGACCGAAAAGGTGTAATTGTTGAATTGATGAAGCATTTAGGGGGGTATGAGAAGGACAATAGTCAAGTGAAATTACCCATTGATTTATCGCAGTTGAAACCAGAAACATTGATGGAGATTTGGAATGCTAGAAACAAAGATTGAATTAAACCCAATTGATATTGCAATTCAGTTATTCAAAGACCGTGTGTTTGATTTTATTACTGTGTTTAATGGAAAGATGCATAAAAAGCAGAATGAGGCATTATTGGTTCTTACAGATAAAGAAACGGAGGAGCTTGTTTATGGAGGTGCAGCAGGCGGAGCTAAATCTTGGACGGGCTGTGTTTGGTTAATGTTTATGTGTTTAACTTATCCAGGCACCAAATGGTTTATTGGAAGACAAGAGCTAAAACGAATAACTGAATCAACATTAATAACTTTTTTTAAGGTAGCTAAGCTATACGGAGTAACCTCATTCAAATTTAATGGACAAAAGAATTTCATTGTTTTTGAAAACGATAGTCGTATTGATTTATTAGAGTTAAAATACCTACCAAGTGATCCTTTATACGAAAGATTTGGTTCTACAGAATATACCGGTGGTTGGATTGAAGAAGGGGGAGAGATCAACTTTGGAGCTTATGATGTTTTAAGAACAAGAATAGGCAGGCATTATAATGATTTTTATGGTTTAGTAGCGAAGCTATTTATTACTTGTAATCCTAAAAAGAATTGGCTTTACAAAGATTTCTATAAGCCTTTTACAAAGGGAATACTCAAGGGTATTAAAAAGTTTCTTCAAGCTTTGGTTCAGGATAATCCATTTATTGAAAATGGCTACATAGAAAGGTTAAGAAGAACCAAAGATAAAGCAAAAAGAGAACGACTGTTGAATGCAAATTGGGATTATGATGACAACCCTTACGCATTATGTGATTACGATAGTATTGTGGCTCTTTTCGAAAATGATCATGTTGTAGAAGCATCAAATAAATACATCACGGCAGACATAGCAAGATTTGGTTCTGATGTAGCTAGAATAGGAGTGTGGTATGGATGGGTATTAAAAGAAGTAATTAGTTTCGATGTTAGTAAGACAACGGAGATTCAAGCCGCTATAGATGCTTTAAGAACAAAATATCAAATACCTAAGAATAACTGTATTGCGGATGAAGATGGAGTCGGAGGAGGAGTTGTAGATAACTGTGGTATTCTAGGATTTAAAAACAATGCAAGACCATTTGAAGAAAATATCAGTGGTAATTTAAGAGATGTTCCTGAATATGAAAACCTTCAAACACAGTGCCTATTCAAGTTAGCAGATAAAGTAAATGACAACAGTATTTATATAGAAGCAGATATATCTCCATCAGAACAGGAAATGTTGATTAATGAGATAGCAAAGATTGAGAGAGATCCTGAAATTACACGAAAATTAGCATTAGTTAAAAAAGCAAAGATCAAAGAGGATATAGGCAGGTCTCCTGATTATAGAGATATGATACTTATGAGAGTATACTTCGATATTAAACCTAAAAGTATAAAACATAGTACAGCGTTAAATGCAAACGATTTAGGGCTCTTTTAAACCAAAAAACAATGAATTTCTTAGAATTATTACAATCAAATCAAATTGAAAAAGCTTATAACCTTCTAAGCGCAAAAGAAGGAGTGAGTGATAGTGCAAAGGAGTTTAATAACGATCGTAAGGTAAGAGATACTCAGGTAGGCAATCGTGAAGATAAAATAATGAAAGATGGCACCATTAATAGAGTATCAAAAGTTCCAATTCCATTTCAAAGACAAATCGTAAAAACAGCTTCAACTTTTCTACTTGGTAGCCCAGTTAAATTAGTTGATAAGGAATCTAATAATGAAATAAATGAGGCATTCGAATCCATTTCAGATTTATGGCATGACTTAAGATTAGATTCGTTATTGTTGGATTTTTGCAAGACAGTTAAAAGTGAAACCGAAGCTACGATTGTTTTTTTTCCTGTCAAAAAGGAAGATGATTCTGAACCAAGAATAAAAGCGAGGTTATTAAAAAATAAGAACGGAAAGGTATATCCAATTTTTGATGCTTTTGGAGATATGACTGCTTTTGCATGGGAGTATGTTGTTAAGGAAGATAATAAAGACGTTTTCTACTTATACATATGGACAGATTCTGACCAATATATTTATAAGAAGCAATCAAAAGATTGGTTGCCAGAGGAAGGTTATCCCAAAGCTAATTTATTTAAAAAAATACCTGTGGTTTATCTTTCTCAGGAGAATCCGGAATGGTGGGAAGTACAAGGGTTGATTGATATGTTTGAGAACTCATTTTCGAAGTTTGTTGACACCAATGGATATTTCTCATCGCCAATGTATAAAGCAAAAGGAGCTGTTAGTTCAATACCTAAAAAGGATAGTTCAGGCAAAATGGTTAAACTAGATATTATTGAAACAGATAGAGGAAATATCATCGAGGCTGATTTGGATGTTATTAGTTGGGATAGAGCTCCAGAAGCATTAAAGCTAGAATTTGAGACAGGTAAAGGGTTGATTTATGGATTATCCGACACACCAGATTTATCATTTGATAATGTCAAAGGAATTGGTAATATATCAGGAATAGCATTAAAGCTTATGTTTTTGGGACCAATACTAAAGGCAAAAGAAAGCGAAGGTGATTATCAAGTAGTAATTAGTAGAATTATCAATTTACTAAAGGTAGGACTATCAAAAATAATTAAGCCAAAGTTAGAAGGTAGCTTAAAAGAACTAAGGATTGATATTAAGTTCACCAGTATTTTACCAGAGAACCTTAAAGAAACCATCGAAATATTAAGTCAAGCAACAGGAGGTAAGCCAATTCTTAGTCAAGAAACTGCATCGGCACATAACCCTATGGTTGAGAATTCGAAAGAAGAAATTGAACTAATGAGAAATGAACAAGAACCTAAAAAAGAAGTACAAAAAGTCTAGCTTAGAAGAATCAGCAAAAGAATACTTAAAAGAATACGATTCAAAAAAATCAATAGAGCAGGTATTTAGCGAATTTGAGGATATACTTAAATATCATGATGATTTTGAAATCTATTTGAAGGAGAAAAAGTTAAATGAATACTTAGAAAAGATGCAGAGAAACAAAAGGCTCTTAGCTAAACGGAAGTTATTTATTGAGTGGTATTTTAATAAAAGCAAATCAGAGGTTGGAAATACCAAAAAAGTATATGTAGACCTGTCTGAATTAACCTTCACAACAAAAAGAACTGTTCAAAAGGCATTATCTGGTGAAGCTACGGCACAAGAAGCACGCAAATAGGCAAAAACTCTGCTGTTAGATTTAATTTTAGCGTAAATATTTAATAAACGTTTTATGCTAAAAGAGAGACTCAAAAAAGCACTAAAGAAAGCAGGATTAAATCAGGGTTTAGCCGATGTAATAAACATTACTTCGGAAGATCAAATAGAGGGTGTTATCACGCAATTGAAACAAACTCAAAATAATGAAGAACCTACCTTAGATTTTGGGGAAATATTAAAATCAGAAGCTTTTGAAAGTTATGTTCAAGAAAATGGGTTTGATAAAGTTCTAGAGTTATCAAAAACATTGCAAAGCGAACATGATAGAAAAGTGACTAAGGGTATTTCTAAGAGATTAGAAACTGTACTAAAAAAGACAGGTGGTAAATCAATAGAGGAGGAAAATAAATCAGACTCAGGAAAAAATGATGATACACCAGAATGGGCAAAGTCTCTCGAACAAAGGATTTACAATATTGAAAGCGGTAATAAAAAAACTGAATTCAAAGATAAAGTTACCAAAGCCCTATCCAGTTCAACATTACCAGGGAATTTAAAGACTAAGTGGGCTTCAAGAATTATTGAAGGAGGTACTTCTATTGAAGAACAAGTGAAGTCTTTAGAGGCAGAGCATCAAGAAACTTATCAAGAGCTTATTGGTGAAAGAGTAGGAAGGGGCTTGCCAGATGGAAGCAGTCATGATGGTAAGGTAACCGATGAAGAATTAGAGGAAATCTTTAATGGCTAATAAAATTAAAGCAAATGAGTAAGTTAAATTTAAGTACAACAAGTGAATCTTTTGAAAGTGCAAACGATAGCGTTGCAATAAAAAAGTACATTCATGGTAAAGAAGGCGGTGCGGTTTTGGACGTAACTGGATTTTCTGACAATTACATTTATGCAGGTCATGGTGTAATAAAAGAGGCGGGAGTATATAAACCACAACCGATTAATGGAACTAAAAGTGATTTATTAGTTGGAGTTGTAAGGTCTACAACAAGAACTTTAAAACCTAGTACAGGTGTAATGACTTTAGGAGTAATCAATAACAATACCTTGAAGTATCCTTTTAATGATGCTTCATTAGTAAAATTAGCTTCAATAGGTATTCATAATCAAGTAGATTAATATGGGAACAAGAGTATCAATTTTCAAAGATTTAATAGGGAAGTATTTTAGTGCTACAGCAAAATATTTTTATAGTAAGATAAACGGTTCTAAAGACGAGCCTAAATATCTACACGATCAGATGTTAGATGAGGAATATTCTGCAGATATGACGTATTCCTCTATAAGTGGTAATTTCACTAGAATAACAGCAGATGTGGTCTCTATGGACTCTCCGTTACCATTAAAATCGCGTCCATCATTGAGCACCGCAAAAGGCGATATTCCAAAACTAGGTTTAAAGTATGTTTTAAATGAAAAGCAAATGAATACTTTGCTTATTTTATTTCGTACTGGACAATCTAGGATTAAAGAATTGGTTAAAAAGATTTTTAATGACACCGAATCTTGTATTTATGGTATAAAAGAACGTATAGAGCAAATTCATTTGATAGGGTTTTCCTCAGGAGTCACAGAGATTCCAGATGAAGAGAATACGGGAACATCTATTAGAATAAATTATAACATTCCAAAATCCAATCAACTAGGTGTTGTAAAAACATGGAACGATGAGAAATCGAGCCCTATTAATGATATTAAGAGGGTTCTAAAAGTTGCAAAAGCAAAGGGAGAGTATCCCAATACTATTTGGATGAATAGTATAACTGCCGAATATTTAATGACTAATATTCAAATTAAAAAACAGTTTGCTTTTAGTTTAAATTTCACAGGTTCTAATGTTCCTGACTTAGACGAAGGTCAATTAAGTTCTGTGTTAAAAAAGCGATTAAAGTTAGATCTTAAAATAGTAGATCGCTCATTTGTTCATCAAAAAGATGGTAAGTCAATAGTTTCAGAAGGATGGTCAGAGGACATGGTTGTCTTGTCAACAGGAACAAAAGTAGGTTCATTAGTTTATGGTACCGTTGTAGAAGCAGAGTTTAAACAAGAAGGAGTTAATTATGCTGAACCTAATAGTTATATCTTATTAAGTAAATCAGGTACTACAGACCCTGTTAGTGAAATGACTGCTGGACAAGCGATGGTCATTCCTGTTTTACAAAATGTAGAATCGTTGTTTTACATTAATACAATTGAAGCTCAAAAGTTAGACGATTCAGACAATGAAAAAATAGCATCCGGATCTTCAACGGATTCTAAAATTACTATTTGGAGTCAAGAGCTTGAAAAAGCTTTAGTTATTGGTGAGTTTAATAAGATTGAAGGTGTTAAGAAAACAAATATTTCAATAGCTGATGAAAAGCTTATTGAGAGAATTAACCAATTATCAAACCAAGAAGAAGCTAAATTAAAAACAGCTTTAGGCATTTAAAAATGTACAGTGATAAATCCCCCGACATATTAAGTAGAAGAATAAAATGGCATGCTCCGCTTGGTGAGTATGCCACTATTCTGAATCCTGAAATTACAGCAGGAGAAAATGATAAGGCTTATCAAGACGCTCATAAGTTGGTAACTATTGAAAATATTCATAGCACACAACCAAACAGTAAAATAAGCAAGGAGGATTTTAATATCTATTTAAAAAGGTTAAACAAAGCTTGTGTAGACAAGGTATTAGAAGATGTTTTTGATTTAAACACCTCTATTGATAACACAAAGAATTATGATTCTTTAATAGAAGCAAATCAAAGTATTTTCGATACATCTTTAAAGCACTATATGTCCATACAAGTGATTCAGGGAATGATGACATCTGTTAGGCAGAATGGTAATGAAAGGAGTTTAAAAGACTCCTATCCTCATTTAAAAGTAGAACTAGTCGGATCAAAAAACGATAAAGGAAAAGTATTATCTGTAGGTGTAGACTTTATTTACCAAAAATCAATTGAAGCGGTAAAAAACGTGCTTTTCCCGAAAAAGAACGAGCAACCAAAAGTTGAATTTATTGATTTTTAGAAATGCTATTATTGAGAGAAAACCCCAAAGGCTTAGACGTTTTAATCCAAAAACTACAAACTAAGCTATACAGTTATTTCAAAAGTGAATCTATCAAAGGTTATGGTCGAGTTTACTTAAATGAAAAGAATGGGCGAGAAGTTCCACAGTACTATGCTGAAAATGGAGAATATAAAGACGTTCTTTTTGATGATAGACTAACGGGAAGCTTTTTCTTTTTAGAGGACGGATTAACAAAGAAAAGCAGTTCAAGGCTCACCACTCCTGTAAGTTTAATAATCCTTTTGAATTTAGATGATTTAACCCCCGATTTTAAGGGAAGGAATGATGAAGAAGTTAAAACAGATATCTACGCAATTATAGAGCAATGCAAGTATTTTGATTTAACTCAAATCATAAAAGGTAAAGATGTATTGAAACAATTTAAAGTAAGTAAAAACGAAATACATCCACACTGTTATTTAAGATTTAACGGAACAATGAAATATCAAGGAATTTATTAAAAAAGGTAAGAAACGAAATAGGTGGTAGTACCACTACGATAAAAAACATAGGAGGAAAAAAACAACGATTAGAAGCTCCTGTAAAAACGATCATCTTGGCAACAGAGAATCAGTTTTTTAAGCCCGAAGATTTTAAAAACATCTTAAAATGGAAAGATCAAATTAAGCTAAAGGGTATAGTTCCTTTTCCAAATATAGAAGGTTTAGAATCCAATAACACCGAAGCTCAGATAAAAGAAGGTCGTTATTCAAGTAATGAATTAAAAAAAGCTGTAGGAGGTGCTAAATACCGTTTTGATATCTCTAATACAACTTATGAATCTTTTTTAAGTTACAAAAACTCCAATTACACAAGAATCTATGAAATAACAGACTTAGATGAAGTGTTATGTGATATTGATGACAAAGGGAACATTAGAGGAAGAAAAATGACATCTTTCTTAATAGGAAACAGAAATCAAGCAACGGACAGTGATGTTCCTTTTGTGGATGTTTTAATTAAGTATGAAAATAGTACACACTCTATTTTAACTACCGAGGGTGAGCCGTCTGATTTAGAAGGAATTTATGATGTAGAACTAGAGCCATTGGAGGTTACAACAAGTAACATAAAAATTTAAGGTTAAAAACACATCAACAGGTAGCTATATCTCACAAATACCTTATGATAAGTTCGTTTTACATGATAGTAGGGGAGCTGTTGTTGGAGGATTAGGAAACAACCCTGTTAGTCCAGATAATGAATATGAAATAACAGGAGTTATTCCAGAAGGAGCAAAATTCACTATCGATGGCGTTGTTGATTTGACTGAATTATTTGTTGAAGGAGTAGGTAATATTACAACACCAGCTAACTAATTATGACAAAGAGTTATGAAGGGATTAAGTTCCCAGAGGGGTTATGTTGCAGTTTCCAAGAATTTACTGAGCAATATGAAAAGTGTCACATTTTCAAAGCCATCCCATCAGATGTAAGGTTGGAAAAGTTAAAGGAAGCTTATAAAATAGCGGTACCAAATGGAAGCATTAAGGCAACTTCAACAAAAAGCACAAAGCCTAACACCTCAAAAGGTAAGAAGTGATTTTTTTAACTTCATAAGAGGGCTTGAAGCTTACATAGCTGAATTCAATAAAGAACAATTAAACAAAGAAAGCAAAGATGTATTCGGTAACCCTTTAGGTTTTTATTCAAAGGCTACTGAATACATTTCTTTTAATAATTCACTTTTAGGAAGAGGCAATAAGATCAAATACGAGGGGGACCCATACGACCTAGAGGACACAGGAGATTTTTTAAAAAGTATTTCGGCATCTGTAGAATCATTTAGCCTTGTTTTTGAAGCATCCGACCCCAAGACAGATAAGGTACTGAGAAACCTATTAACAAAGGATATTCTTGGGCTCTCAGATAAAGATTTAAATCAAGTGATTAATGAAAAATTTATCCCTTACATGAAAGGGTATTATTTAGAAAAAATATTGTCTAGTAAAGGCTAGAAATAAAAAGTTCTTTGACATAATTGTGGTAAGTAATAATAATGATATTTTTTATTTTTGAACATTAAAAGAATTCATGACGAAAAAAGTATTAATTACAGGAAATGGTTTTGATGTATATCATGGTTTGCCAACTTTATATTATGATGTAATTGAAATCCTAAATTTTGTATCAAAAAAAGAGAATAAGATAAGTTTTGAAAATGTTTATGAAAACTGTAAAGAGAAGTCTAAAAAAATAAAAAACACATATAAATCTTTTGATTTCGATGATAAAAAAATAGAACTATTAAGGGAAAAGTTAGATAAAAACCTATGGTATAATTTTTTTTCGAATGAGCTTAAAATTAATACTTGGGTCGATTTTGAAAATAGAATCGATTATGTTTTAAGACTTATTAATGATGAACTATATAGAGTATATCACATAGAAAAAAAAATGGGAGTATCTTCTTTTTCAGTCTTTAATTATCCAAGTGGTCTTTGTCTTGAAAAAGAAAATGAAGTTAGACAAGATTCAATTACCGCTTTAAGATTATTTAAAGTTATTATAGGTCATAGAAGCAAGCCAGTTGCTCTTATGGAGGATGTAATTCCTAAAAAATATTTGATACAAAGAG
The DNA here is from genome assembly GCF_057162725.1 of Tenacibaculum profundi. Taxonomy (NCBI): domain Bacteria; kingdom Pseudomonadati; phylum Bacteroidota; class Flavobacteriia; order Flavobacteriales; family Flavobacteriaceae; genus Tenacibaculum; species Tenacibaculum profundi. Next base: position 542,602 of record NZ_CM169894.1, on the reverse strand, counting down.
GAGGTGGTTATATTGGTGTTGATTTTGAAAAAATATTCAATGATTTATTCAACGAGCTTAATGATTTTAGAGAAATATTTAAGCTTTATTTTGAAATATTTGTTTTTCCGTTATACAATAATTTGAAAAACGAATTTGAAATAGAGTTATTCGAAAAAATAGATTATCATTTTACTTTTAATTACACACCAACTTTCGAGAAGTTTTACAATAAAAATTTACGAACAGAATTTCTACATGGTCAAGCAGAATCTGAAACTGTTCAAATAGTTCTTGGAACTAATAAAGTTCCTGATAGTAAATTAGATGACCGTTATTACATTCCTTTTACTAAAGGATATCAAAAGCTATATCATGAATGTGATATAAAATTTCTTTCAGTTTTTGATCAAACTTCAAATTTTTATTTTTTTGGACATTCTTTAGATACTTCTGATAAATATTATATAGATGCAGTTTTTGATTATTTAAAAAGAAAACTTGAAAACGATAGTAAATATAATGGAACAAATAAAATAACTATTTTTTATCATAGCGAATCATCAAAAGCAAACCTTATTATAAACCTAATAAGCATAAGAGGAGAGGAAGAAATTGTTTCATTAAAACAAGAGAAAGCCTTGGAGTTCATTCGGATAGATACAAATAATTATAGAAAAAGTTTAAATGAAGTAATAAAGGATAAAGAAATTGTTGCTTATTAAAATTATTTATGGAAACCCGTTTTTATTATAGTTATAAAATTTGATAATTTATTTTTTTAAATAGATAAACGAATACTATGATCAACTCAAAAAATTCTTTAGATGATAAAATAAATGAAATCAAAAATAAACTTGAGGGGTGTTCTAAAGCAATACTTTCGATACAAAAATATCTTAATGATGAAAATAAGAATTTCCTTGAAAAAGTAATTCCTGAAATGAAAAGGAATTTGAGTCTTAAAATAGATGACGGTATTTTAAGTAATTGGATTTTAGAAAAAGTTTCATACCAGCTTGGAAGAATTAAAACTGATTTGATGAAATTAGCTAGTAGTTCAAGTGAATATCTAATTAAACAGGATATTAGTGGCATTAAAGAACGTTTAATTGGTGTTTTAAAAAATCTTGGAAATTTACCTATTTCTTTAAATGAAGGTAATTTGGATTTTCAAAAAATTACCTCAGATACTGAAAAATCTTGTCAAGATATATTGAAGGTATTTGAGAAAAAAAATGAAAAATCATTAAAAGAAGTGGATCATCTTGAGAAGAAAATTTTAGAAGCTCAAGAAACTATTTCTAATTTAGAAAAGAATCTGGAACAGAAAGAAAAAGAAGTAAATGAAGTCAACTTTAGATTAGGGGAATTTAAGTTGATATTAGATAAAAAGGGAGATACTGTCTTTTCAGAGATTAAAAAGAATGAAGAAAAGCGTTTCACTGAATTTTTTGAAAAAACAAAATATAATGCCAATGAGCTAAAAGAAGGAATTGAACATGATGCCTTAATTTATGTTAAAGATATACAAGGAGAATATGAAAAGGCGAAACAAATTGTTGGTCTTTTGGCAAATGACTCTGTAACAGGGAACTATAAAAATGAGGCTGATAGACACAGAAAAATTGCTAATAATTTTAGATGTCTAGCAATAATTATCATGTCTTTGTCTAGTTTTATTGTCGCTTATATTATTTTGACGTCTAATAATATAGATTGGACAAAATCATTAATCAGATTACTTGGAGTAGCTATTCTTTCTTATCCTGTCTCTTATTCTATTCGAGAATCAAATAAGCATAGAAAGTTGGAAGTGTTTAATCGTAATGCTGAACTTGAATTAACAGCTTTAGATCCATTTATAGAATCTTTAAATGAAACAGAAAAACTTTCGATTAAGAAAACATTAGCTGAGAAATATTTTGGAAATGGAAGTAATTTTCTATTTGATTCATGTAACAAAAATAAAGAAGGCGTTTCTCTTAATATGTTAGAAAAAATGGTTAAAATGATTGAACCACTTCTTAAGAAATAATAGTTCTAGTTTTTGTCATTTAGGCGAATACAAAAAAACACACTTACCACAAGACACCTTTTTCAAGGTGTTTTTTTATGTCCAAGATTTAAGGAATTAATATTAAAAGTTTGTGGTTTGATATACACGATTGAGACGATACCAGCCAAGCTATTTTTTAAAATAGATAACACAGGAGATTATACATTACTAAGTGATGATAATAGTGTTAAAAAAGAGGATTTACAAAAGGTTTGGGAGTCTATACTCTTTTACTATCAGAAAAACGTACAAGGTAAAGCAAGAGATAGTCAACTTGATTTAGACAAAAAAATAAACAGTTTAGAAAGTCGATTGCTTTGTATTAAAAGAATCATTTGCTTATTAAAAATAGAGAGAGATCACGAGTTGGAGCGTTATCTACGGTCTGTTGGTTATCAATTAACGGAGCAGAATTTTTTTGACGATCTAAAGAAGATTGAATCTTTATCAGATATGATAAAGCTAAAAATAGAAAAGCAGAATTCCTTGCTTGAAAAAAAGAAAGATAACAATACATCTAAAACCACTTTTGAAGATGTGCTATTAGGTTATTTAACCATCCTTGGTTTAGGGTTTAAGGAAGCCAATAAAATCACATTATTAGAATATTTAGCACTTGAAAAACAAGTAAAAAACAAAGTAAAATAGTATGTCAAAGGTTAATAAATTATCAGAAGAAAGTTTTGTTGAGCAAAGTGCTTATCAATTTGCTCAGAAGTGGGCTAAAAGTTTAGAACCAGGAATAAAAGCAGGAGAAGAGTTAAACGGAACTTTATCCAAAATGACTGAAAACTACCAATTGATTAAAAGGCAAACATTGGAGTTTGCTAGGCTTGAAAAAGTATTTAACGTAAAATAAAAAAGCCTCAAGATTTGAGTGTTGTTCTTTCTCCAGAGTGCATACCAAAGCCAATTAATGAAAACGATTGTGTTGATATATCTTCATTATCTGATAGTAGGAAAAAAAGGCTGTATCGTTGGCTAGAAAATTAGTGTTACAAAAAAAGCCAAACTATTAAGTTTGGCTTTCTAATATCTATTTTTATCAGTTTAACTATTCAGAGGATTTAATATCTAAAGTTCCCATGTGTTCAAAATTTAAAAGGTTATCGTTCCTATTAAATTGAGAGGTTTCAACCGTATTCCCATCTGATATTGGAGTTGAAAGAATGTAATCATTATCAAATATAACCTTTACTCCGAAGGGTTCAGGATTATTTTTTAATCCAATAAATTCAATGGATTGTATTTTGGAAGCAATTATATTACTGAACTCTTGAACGTCTGTTACTTCATAATATTCCGTCTCTAAATCACTTTCACATTCTGACTTCATCCAAGCATTCATTCTGGATTCAAAAGATGACCAAGAATGTACTTTTGTAGGTGTCTCTTCAAAACGCAGACAAGGAGTCCACATATTTTCTTTATCAGTAGTAATGACACATAGACGGTCTGGATTTTGAGGAAAAACAAACCCAAAAGATATATCAATATCTAATTCTTTTTCTTCGCCTAATGGAGGCCAAACAAGAAGAAACAACTTCTTTACCTCCTGATTTCTTAACTCTTTAAATGTTTTCATAATTAATACAGAGGACTTGCAAGATTATACCAATTGTTTGATGTTTTATTTTCTCTCGTACCTTTTGTTAAACAGCAACTTTCTTAAAGTAAATTTAATTTCCCTTCTTTCCAGAGATGAAGAGTTGTTTTAGCAGATAAACCTGTAATACTACTCAACTCTGTCAACTTCGCAAGAGATTTTTCTGCTAATTCAGGAGAAGAACTAAGGGAGAAAGTAGCTGCCCAAAACCTTACATTTTCGTCATCTTCATTTAAAAATTCCTCAAATACGTTTACGACATTTTGCTTCTTTGCTTTGCTATATAAGTTATGCAACTTTTTATGCAGTTTATTAGCTTTTTTATTATCTCCAATAGCAATTGCCTTACCGTGTTCAATTGCCTCTGACAAAAAACCTTCTTTTATTTTATCTATTGTTATCATGGTGTCCAGCCAAATTTTTTTAACGTTTTAAAAGCCATCCTACTGGATGGCTTTAATAGTATATATTATAATTGATTCTGTTCATTTACTTTTTCTTTGCTTGAATCAAAGTATTTAAGAAAGATTCATAATTAAATAGTTTCGAGCTTTCATTACAATATATTTCTAATTCTAAATTTTCTGATTATTGATTAAGTTCTGATATCTTTATATTATGAACTACCGATTGAATACGTTTTAACAGCATTGATATCTTCTATTTCTGTATTAGTTATTTTATTCTCTTTTAAAAGTTTTCTAACCTTTTCAGTACAAAAAAGTAGTGTAGTTTGATTTGGAGAAAAAAAATCTGATTTATCCCAAGTATCAAAATCAAATTTATATCCAGTATAAAATCCTGCCTCTTTTGGCATGTCAAGCTCACCACATCTTCCAGTCACCTGAAAGCCATAATACCTTTTAGTTTGACCTTCAATTTCTATTTGATAGCTATCCCATCCACTAATATTATTTTTTTTTAATAAAGTGTGTAGCTTTTCAGAAATAGCAAAATTAGCAGTATCTTGATACCCAACAATATCATAAAATACCTTCCCCTCTGACTGTTTTAATTGAAAAGGTTCATTGGGTGTAAAATTGCCTCTCTTTAATTTTATGATGTCATATTCTTCTATAGACTCAATGATAGCCTCGTCCTTTTTTCTTTCTATCGTGAAGTAATAAAATTTGTTCATTTTTAAAAACCATGTATTTCCATTAATGAGTCACTAAATTTCTTAATTTGTTGATAGGTTGCTTTTGGAAAATTATCAAAAAAATGATCCCAAGCCTTATTATAATCATTAGCAACACTCCTATGTGAGGAAAATTACAAAGCATATTAATTTCTAATATCCAAAACTTGCTTTTGTAGAATTTTTCATAATCTTCTTCATCTCCTCCTATATCTTCAAATCCATAACCTGCTAAAAAATCTTTAAATACTTCATCACAATCCTTAAAAAAGGTGTCATATCCTATATCATCTATCATTTTATTATTGTTTGACCATTAAACCATTTGAAAGAGGTTTAGATTTATTTACTATTTTTCCTCTAAAGTCTCAAACTTTTTATAATCTTCATAAGTGAATTCTCCTGTAAGGATAGGTTTGTAAAATTTTTCTAAATTTTCACGTTCGTAGAGCATTTCACCTTTGTAATCATTTTTATTAATTCTAGATTCAAAAGGATTTGTAAAAGACTCTACACTAACAGTCTTTTTAATATAGTTATCTATTAAATTAGGTTTTGTGTATTCTTTTGATAAACCAAGAAAATTACAAGATACACCTATCCAAGGAAAATTACAAAGCATATTAATTTCTAATATCCAAAACTTGCTTTTGTAGAATTTTTCATAATCTTCTTCATCTCCTCCTATATCTTCAAACCCATAACCTGCTAAAAAATCTTTAAATACTTCATCACAATCCTTAAAAAAGGTGTCATATCCTATATCATCTATCATTTTATTATTGTTTGACCATTAAACCATTTGAAAGAGGTTTAGATTTATTTACTATTTTTCCTCTAAAGTCTCAAACTTTTTATAATCTTCACAAGTGAATTCCCCTGTAAGGATAGGTTTGTAAAATTTTTCTAAAGACTCGCAGACATACATCATTTCTTTGTAGTAACTCTCAAATCCAATCCTACTTTTAAAATCTTTATAATGAGATAATAGATCTTCTTTCTTTATTCCCAGTATCTTCTCGATTATTTCATTTTTACATGCTTGGTTGGTTTCTGAATCAAAAAAAGTATAAGAAACCGATACATATGGAAATAATTTAGTCATTGATATTTCAATCATCCAAATACCATTTTGGTAGAGTTTTTCAAATGTATTAGCTCCTTTTTTCTCTATAAAACCATATTCATCCATAAGCGGAGTTATTGTCTTATCTATATCTATTTGAAATAAATCATAATCTATATTCATATGCTTAAGGTTTTATCATAAGTCCATTTTCTTGTAATACATATCCCATATCTAGTAAATATTCATACTCTTGCCTCATAAAAGTCTTCAATTTAGTTATTCCTTCATCAATACACTGTTGCTTAAATGGGGTGTTAGGCATTTCTGAAACTAAATTGTGTTTATTTATTGGTAGCCTAGGGTCTTGAATAAACCTAATCTCACCTCCATTGGCAATAATATTATCTATATGAGGCTTGTTATAAGTAAACCAATATTTAGACTGCTGTCCGTTTTTTCCTAAAACAGGAAGTGTTTTAAACTCTGAAGGTATTTGTTGAAACAACCCTGTCAATTCACTTTTAGGCACACCTATGGATATTAGTTCATCATACAGATCTTTTGTACCTATAGAGCCATTTTTCGGATAAGCCCTACCCAAAATATTTAGTTTTTTGTTGGCGTTTTTTATAATATCTCCACCAAACTCTATAGGTTTAGAAAATGTTTTAAATATCGTCTTACCTCCATTAACCAGTCTAATATAAACTTTATCTCCTATTTTAGTTGCAATTTTCCAAGATTTTTTTGTTCTGGTTGCTTTCACTATAACTTTTACTAATTTACCTCCTGGAACTACTTCAACAACTAGTAATCCTGCGGCCAACCAACGTGAAGCGGTTTGTCCATCAAAGTCTTTCCCGTCAATTAGAACTTTAACATCTTCCACAGGGATGATAACACTTCCAATAAACTTAGCTAGGGCTGTAGTACCTAATTCAAACAGTACTTCTAGTTCTTCTTTTGTGCTAGAAGGACCTAGAATAAGGTAGTTAGACCAGTGTTGAGCTCCGTTGGGTTTAATGTACCAAGATTTACCTCCAGCTTCACTTCTTAATTTTCTAACTAACTGATTGTTTTTGTTTAATACAAGGGTGTTATCGCTATTAATAACCACAGCCCCGTCAGTCATTTTATAATACGTAGTGTTTCCATCACTGTAACGGTGTGTGTATTCTTGTCCTACTTTTCCGTTAATTCTTCCTGTAGCGGGTTGCCACTTTACTGTAATACGTGTAAGTATATTGTCTAGTTCAATTTGTCCAAGAGCCCATTGTTGAGCCTCAGCAACACTCCAACTATTTCTACGGTCTAACGGTGCCAGTATCTTTTTTAAATAGTCTGTAGCATTTTTTTCAGACATAATTATAGTTGTTTGTCTTACAGGGTCATTAAAAAACATAAGTTTATCAAGTTCCCTACTGGCATGTGCATTGGTGTAAAAAAACTGTCGGTGTAGTTCGTTAGTTACATTACCGCGGTTTAGCCAATTGGTTGTTTTACCCCCAGCATAAAGAGCTGTTTTAATATGATTATTAAAAACAGTATTGGTATTTGCAATGGTTTGAGGAGTTATCAACGATTTTGTTTTGGCTACCATATCACGAAATACGTTTGAGCGGTAATTTTCGTTTAACCATTGAATTCTGTCAGGCTGTTTGATACGGTAGGTATTTATTAAATAATCGACTTCGGAAGTTGCACCAATAGCAGTCTTACTCAATATGTTTGCAAGCTCTCTGTTTTTCTTACTAATCCATTTGTTATTTAAATCTCTTATATTATACATATAAAGGCTATAAGATCTAGAATCAAAAACAGAAAACCCTCCTTCTCTGTGTTGCTCTGCATATTGCTGAATTTGCGCAACACTAAGCATTTCATGCTGAAATTTTGAATTGGTGCGCGATAAGTATGGTCCGATCCTTCTACTATCTTTTATTTTAAATATAAGAGACTGTATATAATCTAATTTTGACCAATCATTGAGATGATTGTAATATTGGTGTTTCTGCCCTACAGCACTATTTAAGATACGGGTATGATCTTCACTGTTAAGGCTGTTTAGTTTTTTATTAACGAGATTACTTACGTGATACTTAGCTATGGCAGGTTCAACTTTTTTAATTAGCTCCTGTCGAATTCTAGATAATTGGGGTATCGATACAATTCTTTGTACGGGAATATTATTGACTCTTCTATCAGCATATAAAGGATTGTTTCTATTGCCCCCTTTGAGTTCATTTTCTCTGTGTTGAAGAATTTTTAACTCCTTTAGCAGGTTGTTTTGGGTGGTATGGTTTCTTTTGTTTTCACCAGAATACCGATTTCTTGTTTTTGAAATTAACGTGTTAAGGTTTTTCTTTTCTGTAAAATTAAATAAGGTGTTTTTGGCATCGTTAAAGTTGCTAAATCTTTTGCCTAGTACTCCTTCTATTTCAGGTTTAATTCTATTGTTCTTTTGATGTTCTAGCCATCGTCGTAATTTACGTTTGGCCGCCATTTGAATGAGGTGTTCATTATTGGCTATAGTTTGAAGGCTAGAACTGTAATTGAAACTTATATTGTCAAGTCCTTCAACATTTCGGGTGTCTGGAAAATTTGGATTTCGAACTGCTGTTCTTCTAGCTTTATACTCACCGTTTTTTAGGTGTCCAGCACTTCGGCTTTGTCTTTGCGCTTGCAAGGGAATTATAAGCCCTAATACAAGTAATAAATAAAATATTTTTTTCATCGTTTTTAATTTTTTATAACAATTTTAGTGTGTTTTTTATCGTCTGTAATCAAGGTGAGTATGTAGGTTCCTACTTGTAAATTTTCTCCTTTAAAAGTGTAGGTATAGCTACCTTCATTTTGTAAACCTGTAGGTTTTATCATTTGTTTTTCAATAAAAGATCCTTCAAGAAACAAGGTGGTGTACTGTGGGCGGTTTAACTCATAACTAATGGTAAGATCCTTTTCAAAAGGGTTGGGGTACAACTGCAAAAAGTTTTGCGATTGTTCTAATGCCATAGGGGCAAGTGATTCTTGTTTTGGTTGCTTTTTTGTAGTTGCCTTTTTTGTTAGTAACAACCTTATGGGAGCTCCTTTTTCATTCCATTGGTTTATAATACTTTTTATATTGGCTGTTAAATATGTTTGGGCGTCCTTTTTTTGAATAGAAAAGGTTGTTTCGGTAATTTGATGTACCAATGTTGAAGGAATTTCTTTTTTAAAGGATGTGTGAGCAATAGAGGCAAAGAAATCATCATAAAACAAGGTGTTGTCTATTCTGGTAAAGTCATTTTGATGAGAGTTATTATTGATTTCCCAGGTACTTTGCAATAGGTCTTCGTTTTTTGTAAAGTTAATTTTAATAGGGATTTCTTGTTCAATTTGATTATCAGACCAATCCATTACAAAAAGAGAACCTTCCCAATTTCCTAGTAATTGTTGATCTTCGATTATTTTCTCCTGTATTGTTTGGATACTTTGCTGTTGTTTGAATTGCTGTAGCAGGAGTTCTTGCTGTTCGATACGATCTGAGGCTGGTTTTTGAGGATTCTGATAATCCAATTCTGTGCTGAAATATTCATTAGCTATTGTTCTGTTTTTAGGAACGCCATAGCCATAATAGTAGCACACACCTAGCCAGTAACGCGCCATAGGATGGTTACTTTTACGAAACCAATATATAGCCTTTTTATAGTTTTGCTGACTACTTCCCATTCCTTTTAGGTGTAAATATCCTAAGCCATATGCCGCTTCTTTATTGCCGTGTTTATAGGCTTTTAGATACCATTTTCGGGCTTTATTAAAACTGAGTTTACATCCAATACCATATTTGTAGAGATCTGCTAAATCATTCATTGCAATATGATCCTCAGCATTAGCAGCACTTTTTAATAGTTTAAAAGCTTTCTTGTCGGAAGAGGTTTGTTCTTCCTCTAATAGGATAGTAGCCATAATTATTTGCGCATGTGGGTGCTTTGCTGTTAAACAAGGGGTAAGGTAGCGCGTTGCTTTTTGATGGTTTACTTCATGATATTCATCGCCTTCAAAATAATTTAGAGCTTTACTAATGTTAAAATGACAATCGATTAGTTGTTGTGCATGGCTACTGCTTAGAATATTGATAAGGCAGATAACCAAAATAATTTTTCTTTTTACTGTATTCATAGTATTACATTGATTTTAAAAAAACGCAAAACAATACCTGGGAAAAGAGGAGCGAGTTCTTTTCCATAGCATTATTTTTTATTCTTTTTTTCGGCGGCGAAACTATGTAAAAAAAATGTGATAAACCCAGTGTTTACCGTCTTTTTTAGCTTAAAATCATTTTTTAAAATTCAAACTATTTATATAGAATTACTTAGTTCAGAAACTGATAAAAAAAATATTTTTTTGATATTTAGTTGCATTTTTTTATGAAGAAATAGAGTAGCTTTGTTGTGTCTCAAAAGACGTTTTGAGATTCTTTTTCATAGCAATTTTCCCGCTCCTTTTGTGAGCGGGTTTTTTATTAAAATAAGTTGTATATTTGTAATGTAAAGACAAAAAAAACCACTCCGAAGAGTGGACAACTATAAAAGTTATTTTTTTTTGCTTTTTAAGGGAATTATAAGCCCTAATACAAGTAATAAATAAAATATTTTTTTCATTATTTTCAACTTTTAAGGTTTTCGCATGATTTTTTTTATGTAATTTTTATCACCTGCAGTTAATATTATCTCGTAAAAATATTGTTGTCTACTTCGTGGAATGGGGGTTATTAAGCCGTATTCTTCAAAGTTTTCTTTTGTGAAAGTATAGGTGTATTTTCCTTCATTTTCAGTACTTTCTGGTTTTATAATTACTCCTTTCGGTGATCGTAGGGGGTCGAAGAGACATCGTCGAATATATATAGAGGTTACCTGTGGGCTATTTAACTGATAATGAATTTTGATACCTTGTTCTAAACGAAAAGGGTTGGGGTAGATGAAGAAACTTGAAATATCTTCAGCTTGTTCTAAAATCAAAGGAGTAGGGGCAAACTTTGCATTTAAACAAGGAGTTAGATGGTGAGTTACTTTCTGGTGATTTTTTTCATGATATTCGTTATCTTCAAAGTAACAAAGGCAATCAATATCGATTCGCTGTCGTGAGTAACCATTACTGAAAATACTCAAAAGGCATATAGCCGAAATAATTTTTCTTTTTACTGTATTCATAAGTATTACATTGATTTTAAAAAAACGCAAAACAATACCTGGGAAAAGAGGAGCGAGTTCTTTTCCATAGCATTATTTTTTATTCTTTTTTTCGGTGGCTAAATTATGTAAAAAAACACAATATGGCTAGTGTTTACAGGAGGTTTTATTGAAAAAATAATTTATTTTTTTCAAAATATTTATATAGAATTACTTAGTTCAGAAATTGATGAAAAAAATATTTTTTTGATGTTTATTTGCATTTTTTTACGAAAAAATAGAGTAGCTTTGTTGTGTCTCAAAAGACGTTTTGAGATTCTTTTTCATAGCAATTTTCCCGCTCCTTTTGTGAGCGGGTTTTTTATTAAAATAAGTTGTATATTTGTAATGTAAAGACAAAAAAAAACCACTCCGAAGAGTGGACAACTATAAAAGTTATTTTTTTTTGCTTTTTAAGGTAATTATAAGCTTTAGTACAGCTGTAATAAAACCCAAAAAAGTAGTAGCGATTTTAATGGTTTCTAATTTCATCGCTCAAAATGCTAACGTAAGTTAAGCCTAATTAACGAATAAAAGTCAGTAGTGCCACCTATTGACTTTTTCTTTTATCTGCCCGTTAGCTTTTAGCAAATTATAGGCTTTTAAAATATCTTCTTCTTTTTATGGAAGAGCAATGTCAATAGTAAAATCGCTACTGCGAATTTAGTAAATTAAAAGATTTTTTACTCGGTGTTTTCTATAATAAACTCACAGAATTTTCTTAAAAATCACGTTTGCGGTTTACCGCTATTTTTGGTGCGGTAAGTCGTAATTATTGTTAGAAAAATAGAAACCATGAAATAATTAATATTGCAAAAGAAATAATGACCGCTAAACTTAATCTTTTTGATAGTAATTATTCCAGAAGCTTTCAAGCATTTCAGCATGTTCAGAAGGCGTAACTTTTATGTATTTTAAAAAACTTGACTCTGTTTTATGGCCAGTAATTTGCATTATGGAAACATGCGGGAATTTCATTTTGTATAGGTTTGTAGCAAAAGACCTACGACACGTATGCGAACTAACAAAAAGGTATTTAGGATAAGTACCGTCAACTTTCCTCTTATGCTTTTGGCCAGTCACTTCATTTGAAAAACTTTTTATTATTTTTCCATTCAATTCTTCGGTCAACCCAACCCTCTTACAAATTATTTTAATTTTCTCATTGAAAAGAGTTTTATTTACACTTTTAGGCATCCCTCTTTTTTTAATAATTTGTTTAATATGTGGATGAATTGGAATCATTACTGTCTTTCCTGTATTGTTTTTTGTCTTCTCTAGCTTTCTTTCAATAAACCTATCAGCTATATTAATTTCAGGTAAGCTTAAAAAGTCTCCTGCGCGAAGCCCTGTCCATGCACCAATAATAAAAAGGTCTCTTATATTTTGTAAAGACTTGTCTTTAGATAAGTCTAGATTTAATATTTTGGATAGTTCTTCTTCATTTAATGCAATAGTATCAACACTTTCTTGTAAACCAGTAAAATATGAAAGTTCTTCTTTATTTACGGGGTATCTTTCTTCATGTGCTTTATTCAAAATAGATTTAAAAATTCTAATTGTCAGTCCAGCATAATTTATGGAGTACTTTTTTACCTCTTTGAAGTAATAAACACACTCATTATACAGTTCTCTAGAAATTTGATCCAATCTGATTCTTTTATTCCTGTATTTTTCAAATTCACTTATTTTTTGTGTTGTGACAAAATAATTAGTAATATTATTTTTGCTAAACTTGGTTTTAGTTTTTCTGTTTATCATATTAGGCATTCTTTCAACGAGGTCAGTAGCATAATCAGAAAAGTAGATAAAAGCCTTAGTAGCTTTTTCTTTATCAAATTCTTTAACGAAAGCTTTTTTTAAATTTTCTTTGGTAATAGAAGTATTATTTAAATCAAAATTAGATATAGTCTTTTCAAAGAAATCAGAATATTTATTCAAGTTTCTTTTTATTAAGCTTAAGTCTGAACGTCCCCTTTTGATTAATGGCATTTGAGTTTCTTTATCCCAATTTTCGGGTAGTATTTTTTGTTTAGTAGAATAAACAAATCTTCCCTCTTTTTTTGATATAAAATATTTGAAATAAATCAATGTAGGTTTTTCAGCTTTATTACTTTTTAAGATGAAACTCATAGTGGTCAATTTTAATAAAGCAAAAATAAATTAATTATATATATAGGTGTCACAATAGGTGTCAAATTTCATTCATTATACTACTTAAATACAGCAAATATCACTCAGTAAAATAAAGATTACATTAGTTTTAAGCGCTTTATTGTAAGGTATTACTTGATTCTAGAAAATAGAAAGAAAATGACTTTACTATAAATGATAGTAGCACTATAAATAGCGTTTTCTAAGTTTTTATAGGATACAACTTTTAGCAATATTTTTACAAAATATAAAAACGGACAGCGTACTTAAACACTGTCCGTTGTATATTCTTATAAGAAACCTTTATCTCTTGCAACTAAAATTAATTCACGATCATCATTACTGTCAATTTCAAATATTTTAGCTAAATGTCTTTTTCTCTTTTGAATACCAGCAAAGGAAAGCGGGATAACATCGGGTAATTTTTTCATCCGGTTTCCAATTGATAGTTCATATAATATTTTTCGGTCAATATCATCTAACGTAAATTCATTAGACACCTCATTACGAATTAATTTCATTACTGTTTTACTGTAATAAGGAGGGGCTATTAAAACTTCTTCAATAGCCGTAACTAATTCTTTGGGAGTAATATCATTTTTAACTAAAAAACCGTCTGGATCTAAGCTTCTTAGGATACTGTGAACCCTGTAGTTATCATTAAACGTAGTAGAAACAATAATTTTAGCATTTGGGATCTGTTCATTAATTTTTATACCTAAATCTTCACCAGATACTATCTTGCCATCCGCTGATGGAGGCAGGCGCATGTCTAGAAAAATAATATCAATATTTTGTTGCATGGCGACACAATGTTGGATAAAAGAATACGCATCATCACAATTGTGTTTTACATGAATAGTAAAAGCGAAACTGTTGTTTTGATTTTCTAAAAATGTAAAGGCACTTTTATAAGCTTCTGATATTAACGGATGGTCGTCTATTATTAAAGCAGTAAGTTTTTTATTGTCCATCTTTTTTGAAACAAGGGATTTTTATATGTAGGGTTGTACCTACGTTAATTTCTGATTTGATACTTAAGTTTCCTTTTAATTTTTCAATTCTTGATTTTATATTTTTTATACCAATTCCTTTTTTACCCTTTTTCACATCAAATCCAATTCCATTGTCTTTAATTATAATGAAGACTTGGTTTTTATCTCGCTTAAAACTTATATCAACCATAGAAGCTTTTGAATGCTTTATAATATTTTGTAAGGCTTCTTGTATGATTCTGTACACATTAGCCTTGGTTACCGCATCAATACTTTTCCATGAAATATTTTTAGCAAAATAAACTTGGTGGGTAAAGTTACCAATAATACTTTTATCTGCTAATAATTGCTTAATGATAGAGGTAAAATTAATGTCGGTGTCGTTAAAATTATCACTTAATTTATGTGATACTTCTCTGATTTCTTTTTCAATGTTTTGAAGCTCTTCTAATAAATGTTGATGTTTTTCTAAGGTTTCAGTATCGCCTTCTAAAGGTAAAAATCCTAACCCAAAACGGGTACCAAATAATTTTCCTAAAATGCCATCGTGTAGCTCTTCTGAAATTCTATTTCGTTCTTTAATACGTTCTTCTTCAACCCTGGCTTGTTGCTGTAAGGTAAGCACATATACTTCTTCATTTGCTTTTTGGTGCTCTGCATCAATCCGCAGCTTTTCTGTTTGTACCTTTTGCACCCGCAAAAAGTAGAGCAAACTTAGTATTAGTAACCCGCTAACACTTGTAACAATTATCCAGATACGTTGCTCTGTTAAACGTTCTGTTTCTTCTATGTATTCATCGGTTTCTAATTCAATACGGGTAAATTTATTACGCATACGACGCTCATTCATTACCAAACTATCGTTAAAGGCAATGTAGCGATCTAAATATTTTTTAGCATGGGTAGGGTCTAAAACTGATAATTGCCTCAAAGAGGTTAAATAATCCCGTCCATTTTTTATTTCTTTGGCTAGTGCATTGGCTTCCCGTGCCAATTGCAAGGCTTTTACCGAGTCTTTTCGATATAGATAGAAGTCAGATAAGTGTTTTTTACTATATACAATTCCAGCTTTATTATTTGCTTTTGCTCGAATAGCTAAGGCTTTTTTAAAATCTTTTAGAATCCCAACGGTATCTTTCATTTTTAATTTACAATATGCTCTGTTATGAATAATGCGGGCATACTGGTCTTTTCGTAAATTTTTATTGGTAAGTTCCTTATTATAGAAGGCCAATGCTTTGTGGTATGCTTTTTTTTCAAAATACGCATTAGCAATATTGTTGTATACCTCTACATACTTTTTTTGTTGAATTTCTTTCGTTAATTTAGGATAATAGGCTATGGCTTTATGAAAGTACTCTATTGCCTTATCGTATTCTTTCATTCCTCGTTGTAATAGCCCCAAGTAGTTATAAAGAACATATAATTTGTAACTATTGTTTATTTCTTTAAAAATTTTAATGGCTTTAACAGCTAATTTTTCACTACCTGCGTAATCTTTGTATTTGCCTTTTATTTCAGCCTTTCCTTGTAGCATAATTCCCATGTTGTTTTTTTCTTTAATTTTTTCAAAATGAGTGTACGCGGCATCGTAGTGTTGGTAGGCCTTTATTAATAAGGATTGTCTATTGTTATAATAAGCATAGCTCCAATGCAAATGTCCTTTTAAATAGCTGCTATTTGTCGTATTTATTATAGCTGTTGCTTCTTTGTTGATTTTTAAAAATAGAGTAGAATCTTTATAAATATAATATCCGTAGGCAATACTTAAAAGTTTATCTGCTTTAATAGAGTCATTGGATAGTTTTTGAGAGAATAGATAGGCTTTGTTAAGATTTTTTTTACGGATGTTTAAAGCTAGTTTTCTATTTCTAGCTTTTTGAATACACTGCTCAATACTATCCAGTTCATTCTGACCAAAAGAATAAGGTGTTTGAATTAAGTAGAGAAAAATAAAAAGGTAAATTTTACGGAAGGGTACGGTTTTCATGGATTGCAAATTAAAAAAAAGTCTTTGGTTTATCCAAAGACTTTTAAATATATAAAGAAGGCTACTTACCAATCTTTACCTGTATCATCAGTACCACCATCATCATCACCAGTGAAATAGCGAGCATTGGTGTTGGTAGTTATTTCTTCTTGTTGTATTTTATCACGTAGCTCTAAGTCTTCACTTAAATCTGTACACGCTGTTGTAAGCGTTAATAATAAAATTAGTCCGAATATAGTTTTTAGCGTTTTCATAACTTAAATAATTTAATAGTTGACAATAATTTCCCTGGCCGCATAAGAGCAGCTTTGCAACATTGAATCCTTTCAGATTCATTTTAAATCGCTTTATTTTGACATAGCGATATAGTCATACACCCCATAGCAATGGGTATGTTAGTAGAATTTTACGGGCAGACTTAGCCCAACAACATTGAAGACAATTTTACTACTAAGGCCTATTGAGTTTAATAGACTTCAGGAAATTCTACATTGTCATAGTAATTCAGAAAGCGTTTGTGATTTTTGTTGAACGCCAGTTGATCTTACCCTAAAATAGCGGGTTATAATCTTATGGTGTATTAGATTTTAGTAATCGTTCAAAAGAAGTGAGTAAACGTACTCTTTCAGTTAGTAAGTGCAATTTCAAGTTTTTCATAATATTGGTTTTTTTCATATACTTAAATATACCAATATTTTGCGTAATTTCCAAATTTTTCACTGGTTTTAACACTTAGAATAGTTAATTTTTAAATTAATCTATTTAAAGTTGATTTTCTTTCAATAAAAAAAGGCATCTTCATGAAGATGCCTTGGAAATATTACTTTTTACGAAGTTCTTTATTGCCTCCTATACAGTGCTTTCCAAATAGCATCCTTTTTAAAACAGTCATACGAGCTTACTTTTATCATAAACGTACTTTCTAACTTTCTGTGTAACTGCATGTTTTTTGTTTTTAATGGTTATTTATTTGATTTCATTTGATGGGGCAAAGATGAATACTTTTTTTCAAAAAACCAAATTAAAATAAGTGTTAAATGCTTGCTTGTCAGTTGTTTGAGTTGGTTTTAAGGCAGTAGAAATCCTGCCCAGTTTTACACTAGATTCGAGTTTAAGAGTAATTTGTTAAAAATCAGTAGTCTATTTTTTAAACTCAATGTTTCGATATGTTTTTAATTTCCTGTCAATTATTAAAAAAAATATAAAAAAAAGCGTCCAATTTATTTTTGGACGCCTCATGTATTCGAAATTTTAGTTTATTTATTTACTAATATTACTTACAAAACGCCACTTTTTGCACACTAGATTACTATCCTGTGAACAAAATATCCCAAAAAATTCTAGGACTTTATAAGCTTTATGTAATTTTATGAATACCATTATGGCGCGAATATATATGTTTTGTAATCTATGTACTAACATTTTTCTAAATATCTTAAAAAAATTAACAATTACCATAAAAAGTAAGTCAATGACTTACTAAAAGTAAGCCGATGACTTACCCCTGTAAAAAAGAGCCCTACTATATTTGCATCGTACAAAATAGTATACAAAAACATAAACAATGATAGTATAATACAGGGAGTCGTTGGGGAAAATTATTATGAAAAAACACTAAAAGAATCTTAATGGGGATTATTGTTTATTATTGGTTGCGAGTTAAACTAACTGCAGAGTATTACAGGGGGATTCTTTTTTTTTAACTATTGCCATTCATTCAATGGGGCAAAAAACGCCGATATAGGCGTTTTTTTTATATATCTAAATAAATAGGTATTCTTATTACAACATACTTTTTTATTAAAAAGTAGGATTATAATTTATTTTGTAAAGTTATTCGTATTAAATAATTCTTTCCTTTTATTTTAATAATGAAGAAATCTTAGTAATCGTCTATGTCTTAATTTTTTTTGGATATGAAGAAAATAATTAATGGTCTTTTTTACTAAAATTTTATATGGGGAAAATGTTATTTATAAAGATTCTAGTTATTTATAATTTAGTAATATGGATACCTTTTATATTATCACAATTTAACATTCATCTAAACATAAGGTAATTTTAAGCCTGTTGTTTTGTAGCATTACAAATAACTAAAACAGCAATAATGAAAAAAAATTATTTTACAAAGGCAATGTCAGTACTTTTAGTTGGTTTGATAGCTTGTGAGGATGGTATTGATGGTAAAAACGGAATGGACGGTGCTGATGGGACAAATGGATCTGACGCAACGCTTTATTTATCTACTTCAAAAACACCTAATTTTTTAAAAGTTACAAATGCTTTTTCACATTTAAAAATACATCCTATTTTATCTTCTGAAGACGTTATTCCAAATTCTCCTGATTTTGTGTATGGTTCTATGGCTGATGGAGGAGGCTTATTAGCAGCGGCAGACGGAACATTTACGTATATCAATAATATTGAGGCGGATTATTCTATTGCAAGAATACAGTTAAACGCTCAGTTAAGACCTGTTTCAGGTGAATACATTTTAAATGCAGTAGCTACAGCAAATACAGCGCAGTGTTCGGGGTCTTTAATTACGCCTGACGAGCATGGGTTTGGTCCTTACTATCTTTCAGGAGGTGAGTGGGGAGGTTCTTCAAAAGGCGTTTTTTTAACAGAGCCTAATAAGAGTTCCTCAGAGGCAGGAAGTGCTAAAATGCTTACTAATATGGGGCAATGGTCTACTGAAAATGCAGTTGCCATTGGCGAAAAAGCCTATCTGGATAAAACAGTTGTTTTTATTGGAGATGATAATAGCGATAACAATGTACCATCAGGACAATTGGGAATGTATGTTGGAAATAAAGGAGATTTAGAAGGAGGAAAATTATATGGATTGAAAGTTACCTCCCCCGGAGTTACCTATGAAATGGATATGTCTGAAGGAATAGAATACGAAGCTGAATTTGTTGAATTAACAGAAAAAGAAATCACGGCCTTGGATACAGAATGTAAAACCAAAGGGGTAATGGGGTTTTCAAGACTAGAGGATATTGATTGGAGAAGGGGATCAGCTGTTAATAATAGAGAGTTGTATTTTGCAGTTACGGGAAGAAACAAACCAGGTTTAGTAGGAAAAGGAACTATTTATGGACGTGTTTACAAAGTTGTTTTGAATGAAAATGACCCAACAGGTTCTGCAACAATTACATGCATACTAGATGGAGATAAAATAGATGGAAAAGCTAAAGCGTTTCACAGTCCAGATAATATTTGTGTAACAGAAAACTATGTATACATTCAAGAGGATCCAAATGGATATTTTGATACAGCAGATAAAACCCACTGGGCTCGTTTATATCAATATAATTTAACTACAGGAGCACTTAAGGTAGTATTGGAATGCAATCAAGAAGTAGCAGCTTCAAAAGGGTATGGTACGGTTGATAAAGCATGGGAAATTACAGGTATGATTGATGTTACTAAGGTTGTAAATAACGGTAAAAACACATTTATGGTTATTACTCAAAATCACGGATGGGAACCTTCTGATGGAACAGCTTTTACAGATTCCAAAGCCAATGCAGATGTATCAAATAGCAGAAAAGAAGGTTCTGTATTACACTTAATAACAGGTTTAGAAAGATAATATTTTATGAAACAGTTTTATAAAATACTAAAGACATGCATTTTTGTATGTCTTTTACTTTTCTTCTTAGCTTGTGACAAAAAGCAGGAGAAATATAAGCTAATAAACTCCATTCAAAATAACATTTTAAATTTTTATAAAAAACAGCTCACATCTTCAGCAAGCTTTTTAGATAGTATTAACCAAACATCCAATTTAATTCATAAAAAAGAATTATACCTGAAGGCACGAAAGAAGTTTAAGCTTTCTGAACCTATTTTAGCACATACCGATAAGCATAATTATAAATCGCTTAATGCACCTAATTTGTTAATCGTAAAAGGAGAGGAACATATGGATACAAAGGTATTAAAGCCTTTTGGATTTCAGCTAATAGAAGAAGTACTTTACGAGTCTAAATTAGATACGTTAAAACTAAAACAATTGCTTAATGTAACCAGTGCTAGACTGAAGCTGATTTTAAATAATTTGAATCTAAATTTAAAAGATTATCACATTATTTGGATCCTTAGGGAGCAAATTGTAAGAATAGCAACTACAGGCATTACAGGTTTTGATTCACCTGTATTAAATCAATCTTTGTTAGAATCTTCCCATACATACGAAACGTTAAAAAATTTACTTTATCTATGTAAGCGTAAATTCAGTTCCAAAACTATTTTAGATAGTATACTAATGAGTTTTGAAAATGCTCAAAATGCTTTAAATACACCATTTGATGATTTTGATCGATTTAACTTTATAAAACAATATATTGATCCACAATTAAAATTATTGTTAGCGGTTCAAAATGATTGGAAAGTTCGCTTTCCATTTGAAATGGCACTCTCAAACACAATGAGTTCACTATTTGACGCTTCCGCATTGAATATGGAACATTTTTATGATAGACAAAATGATACCTCACAATTAAAGGCAAAAGAGGTTTTAGGAAAAGAGTTGTTTAATGATGTTAGTTTATCAAAAAATTATGATATGTCATGTGCAAGTTGCCATATTGAACGATTAGCTTTTACAGATGGTAAAAGAGTTTTTGATCAACGCCAAATTCGTAATACACCAACACTTACCTATGCAGCTTATCAAAAAGCTTTTTTTATGGATTCTAGAGCAGGAAGTTTAGAGGGCCAGGTAATAGGTGTGGTGAAAAATCACGCAGAGTTTAACACTTCATTAGATACGCTTGTTACTAGAGTTTTAAAGAATAGTAGTTACCGAGTTCGTATGGATACACTTTATCAAAATAAGAGAATTTCTTATAACATTAGGCATGCAATAGCTTCTTATATAAGAACATTAAATACATTTAAATCTAAGTTTGATAAAAATATACGGGGTGAAGAACATAATCTAACATCAAATGAACGCAAAGGTTTTAATATTTTTATGGGAAAGGCGTTGTGTGCTACCTGCCATTTTCCGCCTTTGTTTAATGGTACTGTTCCTCCTAATTACTCCGACACAGAAATGGAAGCTATTGGAAGCCCTAATTTAGCACAGAACAAATTGAGTGATGATTTAGGAAGGTTCCAACTTTTTAAAACAAATGAGCGAAAGCATTTTTTTAAAACTCCTACCATACGAAATATAGCTAAAACAGCCCCTTATATGCATAATGGTACTTACAAAAATCTTAAAGAAGTTGTTGATTTTTATAACAAAGGAGGAGGAATAGGTTTAGGGTTTTACTTAAATAATCAAACGTTACCCTTTGACAATTTAATGCTTAGTGATACGGAAGTAAATAATTTAGTATCTTTTATGCAAACATTGACTGATTAATAAGTGTTTATGTTTTTTATTAACATAACTTTATTATTCTGAAGGCAATACTTTCTGATAGTTTTGTTTAAGTATGGAGACTAATTAAAATAAAATAGTATGCGACATTTTAGATATGTTATATTCTTTATTGGTTTTATTTCTTGCAAGCCAGAGTATACAGCACAAGAAATTATAGATAAAGCTATTCAGAACGCTGGTTTAGATGTGTTTGATAAAAGTGAATTAACATTTGATTTTAGAAAAAACACCTATGCAGCGTTAAGAAATAATGGTAGTTATCAATATCATAGAATTATACCGACGGATAGCGTTGTTGTAAAAGATGTTTTATCAAATGAGGGTTTTCAACGATTTTTCGGAGAAAATAAAGTTGAGCTATCTGAAAAAAAAGTAAATCAACTAAGTAATGCGGTTAATTCAGTTCATTATTTTTCAGTTTTACCCTATGGTTTAAATGATAAGGCTGTTAAAAAGAAGCTGGTAAGTACGGTTAAAATAAAAGGAGATGATTTTTATAAGATTGAAATTACTTTCAATGAAAATGGAGGAGGAGATGATCATGATGATGTGTTTTTATATTGGTTTCGTAAGGAAACATTTTTGCTAGAGTATTTGGCATATAAATACCATACTGATGGTGGAGGTATACGTTTTAGAGATATAAAAAAAGAACACAATATTAACGGAATACGATTTTTAGACTACAAAAATTTTAAGCCAAAGACAAAGGATATCGATTTTTACGCGATAGATAGTTTGTATGAAGAAGGAGAATTGATTCATGTTTCAGATATTGAATTGGAAAATATAAAAATAAAGCCCCAAAAAAATAACTAATTATATGATCATAAAAAAAGCACTTAATAGTGCTTTTTTTATGGTCATATAATTAATACTGTATTACTCATACAATAAATATTTATCTCTTTTAATTTTAAATTGATCAATAGGTTGTTTCCATGAATTTCTTATTTGTACTGCTGTTAAACCCTCTTTAATCTGCTTTTCTAGCATTTCTGTTCCAGCAAGTTTAGTGAAGAAATTATTGAAAAACCTTTCTTCTTTAGAATGCGTTTGATGTTCTTTATAAAAATCGAGTAGCCATTTTAAATTTATTTTAGCTAAAGGTTCTATTTCTCTTAAGTCATAACCGTAACAAACTTTATTAGCGTGTTTTGGATATTTAGCACCTTCATTAGGAATAGGCGTGAATTGATAGTTGTATTTTTTTAAATTATAAAAAGGTGTACCGACTATCTGAAATTGAGAATAAGTCCCTCTTCCAATTGATACATTTGTACCTTCAAAAAAACATAAACTTGGATATAAATTTATTGATGTTTCATTTGGTAAGTTTGGAGATGGGGCAATTGGTAAACTGTATTTTGTATTATGTGTATAGTTTTCTAGTGGTATGACCGTTAAATCACATTGAATACCATTGTTTAACCATTTTTCACCATTGATCATTTTGCCATATTCACCGATTGTCATCCCATAAATAACAGGAACAGGATGCATTCCAACAAAACTTTTATGTGTTAATTCTAAAACTGGACCATCAATGTAATGAGCATTTGGGTTTGGACGATCTAATATAATTAATGGAATATTTGATTCAGCACAGGCTTCCATAACATAATGTAATGTTGAAATATAAGTGTAAAAACGTGTTCCAACATCTTGTATATCAAAAACAACGACATCTATGTTTTTAAGTTGATTAGGAGTGGGTTTCTTGTTTTTTCCGTATAATGATATGATAGGTAATCCTGTTTTAGTATCAACTCTATCTTTGATGATTTCACCAGCATCTGCTTTTCCTCTAAAACCATGCTCGGGGGCAAAAACTTTCTTAATTTGAATGGTTTTAGTATTGAATAAAAAATCAACTAAATGTTTTTTAATAAGTGTTTTATGTTGTGTTTTGTTTTCTACTTTTTTTTCATTCTGTTGGATTTCAATAATAGAAGTTTGATTGGCTACAATGGCAATTCTTTTATTTTGCAGTAAGTTAAGGTATAGTTCAGTCCTATTAGCACCAGTATTTAGTATTTTGGAAGATTTTTTCTCTGGTTGAATTTTTTTAGTGGTGTGTTGAGCACAAGAAATAAATTGAAAAAGCGAAAAGATTAATACAATAAATTTAGCACTTAATTTAACTTTCATATTAAAATGTTTCGTCAAATTTAGTGCTAAATTTATTAATAGCAATTGCTCCATTATCATTATTTTCTTTCTACTTAAGCATTGTACCTGCAAGTTCCGAATATTTATGAATTACATGAAAAAAATAGTGCGAATTTTAATACGTATATGAGTAAAATATTGATAATTAAATTAATATGGAATCTTTTTCAATTTCTCTAGGAGTTAAATTAAAAAGGTTTATTTTACTCTTTATTATATTTTTCCATTCTCTAAATTAGATATGGTCATATTTTTTAAATTTGTTTTACTAACGATAGTTGAAGGTGAATTTTTTACTATGAGAAATGAAATCGTTGGTGCGGTATAACCAGTATTGATAACTATATGTTCGATAAGTTCAATTTCTTTAAAAATTATTAATGAAAATAAAAATAAGGTTGCAATAATAATGCAGTTTAAAATTAGAAATACATAAATTTCGGGTTGTTATTATGTTTGTTTTTTTTAAAACAGTATTCGATATAAATTAAGAGTGATAAAAAAGCAACTATTGAAGGAGTGATTAAAAAAATAATTCTTGATGTTTTTTGATTAATAGTTATTGAATAATATAAATTAAAATAAAAAATATTAAAATTATTAAAGTAGTCGTTTTAATGACAATAAAGCTTAGCGGTTTAACTTTTAAAGAAGAATAAATAAAGTACAAAAAGAAAATTGAAGTTATAATTCTCTACAGTAGATGTTATAATTATTTGTGAATTTATATTGATACCTAGGTAATTTTCAATATTAGCATCGGAAACCAAACTAGAGGCTAGTTTATGAAAGAAAAACAAAAAAGATAATAATGAATATTTTAAAAAAATGAATATAAGTTTAATTTAATCAAAATGAAAATAAAATTAAAAGGGAATATTTGTGTTTCGAATATGATTAGCTTTTTTAAAAATCAAAATTATAGTTAATTATTTTAAAGAAAAATGATAGGCTTATTTATTTATCAAGAAAATTTAAATAAGAATTAATACTTTTGATTCATTAAAACCATCGCTTTTGAATTTCGAATTATTTATAGCAAAACGCATAATTTCAGGAAAAACATACGAAAATCGGATATCATCGCCAATTATAAAAATAGCTACTATTGCTATTACCTTAGGTATAACGGTTATGCTAATAACAGTTTCTATTGGTTCAGGGTTTCAAAAGAAAATAAGAGATAAAATGTCAGGTTTTAAAGGACATGTTCAAATTGTAAATTATGATAATAATAACTCAGATATTTCTTTAATACCCATAAAAAAAAATCAAAAATTTTATCCAAGTTTCGGTAACATAGAAGGAATAAAAAATGTTCAGGTGTTTGCAAATAAATTTGGTGTAATAAGAACCGAAAAAGATTTTGAAGGAATTGTTTTTAAAGGGGTGTCTGACGATTATGATTTTACGTTTTTTAAAGAATATTTAAAAAAAGGGAGGTTACCTAATTTTAAGCTTGACAGAAATAAAGAAATTTTAATTTCACAAGCAATAGCGAATCGATTGCATTTAAAACTTCAAGACACCATTCAGATAGTTTTTAGCTCCGAAAAGCATAAGAATAAATTTGCTCAACGAAAACCTATTATTGTTGGGATTTATAATACAGGGTTTGAACAATTTGATAAAACAATGTTAATAGGTGATATTCGAGAAGTTCAACGCCTAAATAAGTGGGAACATAATGAAGTTGGAGGTTTTGAAGTGCTTATAGATGATTTTAAAAATTTGGAATCAAAAGGTAATGAAATATATAATTCAATTCCATCTACCTTAAATAGTGCCACTATTGCTGAAAATTACCCGATTATATTTAATTGGTTAGATATTCTTGATAATAATGTTTGGGTTATTATTGGAATTATGATTTTAGTAGCTGGAATAAATATGATAACAGCTTTATTAGTCTTAATTCTAGAGCAGGTTCAGGTTATAGGTATTTTAAAAGCTTTAGGGAGTCCTAATTGGAGTATTAGAAAGATATTTTTATACAATGCTTCTTATTTGATCTTAAAAGGTCTTTTATATGGTAATATTATAGCTATGGTATTTTTGTTAGCTCAAAAATATGGAAAGTTTTTAAAGCTTAACCCTGAGAATTATTATGTGTCAACGGTACCTATTTCACTTGAAATTTTATCAATTATTTTACTTAATGTTGGTACCTTAATCTTATGCTTTTTTATGATGATAATACCTTCGTACATCGTAACAAAAATTCAACCATCAAAGTCTATTAAATTTGCGTAAACATAGATTAGAGCATAAAAAATTATCTTGAATTAAAAAAATGTTATGAAGTTCAAATTAAGTTTTTGTTACTTTGTAATCGTAAACTGATAATTTATAATGAACTATTCAAAAAATATATTAGAAACAATCGGAAATACTCCTATGGTGAGGTTGAACAGTGTTACCAAAGCTGTTGATGCTTTAGTTTTGGCAAAGGTAGAGACTTTCAATCCTGGTAATTCAGTTAAAGATCGTATGGCTTTAAAAATGATTGAAGACGCGGAAGCTGATGGTAGGTTGAAACCAGGAGGTACGATAATTGAAGGTACTTCAGGAAACACTGGAATGGGGTTAGCTTTAGCTGCAATTGTTAAAGGATATAAATGTATTTTTGTAATATCTGACAAGCAATCTAAAGAAAAAATGGATATTTTAAGGGCAGTAGGTGCAGAGGTAATTGTTTGTCCAACAAATGTTGAGCCTGAAGATCCAAGATCTTATTATTCTGTTTCAAAAAGATTAGGAAAAGAAATTCCTAACTCATGGTATGTAAATCAGTATGATAACCCATCAAATGCAATAGCACATTACGAACAGACAGGTCCAGAAATTTGGGAACAAACAGAGGGTAAAATAACCCATTTTATCGTAGGTGTAGGAACAGGGGGAACAATTTCAGGGACCGCTAAATATTTAAAAGAAAAAAATCCAAATATAAAAATTTGGGGTATTGATACATATGGTTCTGTTTTTAAAAAGTACCATGAGACAGGAGTTTTTGATGAAAATGAAATATATCCATATATTACAGAAGGTATTGGAGAAGATATACTTCCTAAAAACGTAGATTTTAGTCTAATTGATGGGTTTACAAAGGTTACAGATAAGGATGCCGCAGTCTATACAAGAAAAATAGCTAAAGAAGAAGGTATTTTTGTTGGTAATTCTGCTGGAGCTGCGATAAAAGGATTATTACAACTTAAAGATAATTTTACATCAGATGATGTTGTAGTTGTTTTATTTCATGATCATGGAAGTAGGTATGTGGGTAAGATGTTTAATGATGATTGGATGCGCGATAGAGGGTTTTTAGAAGAAAAAATTACTACAGCAGAGGATTTGATAAAATCACACATCGATAAGCCTTTAGTAACCGTCCAAACAGAAGAATTAGTAAGTCATGCTATTGAAAGAATGCGTGAATTCAAAATATCTCAAATTCCTGTCAAAGATATTAATGGTTTTGTAGGTTCAGTGGATGAATCAACTTTATTGCACAGTTATTTAGAGGATAAAAATATAGCTGAAAAACCCATAAGAAACATTATGAGGGATAAGTATCCAATAGTTAATAAGGATATTTCTATTGATAATGTGTCAAAGCTTATTACTAAAGATAATCAGGCTGTTCTAGTAAGTCTAGGTGATGAAAAGTATCATATCATTACCAAATATGATATTATCAGTGCAATGGCATAACCCTATAAAATAAAAAAAGCGAACTCTATTTGTTCGCTTTTTTTATTTTATCCTAGTTTGATTTTCCGTATCAATTTTTGATGTCCATTTGTTATCTTTATTACGTAGATTCCAGAATTTAAGTCATTTAAAAATAACCGTAGGTTATAAAGTCCTTTATCATGATAATGATCTTGTAAAATATTTTTGACTATTTGTCCTTGAATATTATATATTTTTAAGTTTAGTAAGTCATTACGATTAACACCATAATGAATGTTAATGTTTTTATCTTCGACACTTGGATAAACGCCTAATAAATCTAATTGGTTTATTGAAACATCTTCTTTTGATGATAAATTATCAATTACATACGTACCTCTATCTTTACCTATCGATTGTTTAGCCTCGGAAAGGCCACATTGGTTTATGTTATTTTTAAATCCTATTTTAAAATATGCGTTAGGGTCAATTTTTTCTTTTGTATTAATGAAATACCAATCGGCTTGTATTTGATTTTTTCGAATATCTAAAATGTAATATCCATGAAATTGAGTGTATGCTTTTTTTATATGTTTATTGTCTTCAATAAGCTCATCATTAGCGGTTGTTTTTGTTAGAGTTTCAAGTAACCATAAGGCCCAATCTGGAAGTAAGTCAAGGTTAGGTGAAGTAATACTAGGTGTGGTAAATTCAGGAATAATGCAACTTCCATTTCTTTCTACTTCAGAGGCAAACATCATATGAATATCACCAGTTAATATAGCTACATTGTTTACATTATTTTGAATAAAGTCGAGTATTTCATTTTTATCATTATTATACAGATTCCAGTCATCCTTGTTTAATTGATGCCATTTTTTCATCCACTTAGGAATTAAGAAAGAATACCAAGATTTACTAAATCGATCAATTTTTAACCCAAAAGGAGTCATCATTACTTGATTTCCAATGATTTTCCATGTTGCATTACTTGTTTTTAGGTTATTTTTTAACCATGTTTTTTGTTGCTCGCCAAGAATAGAACTTGAAGAGAGTGTTTGACGATTTTTAATTAAGGATTTCTTTTTTAAATTTTTCTCAGCTTTATTTAAAATTCCTTTAATTTCATTCAATTCTCTTACGGAAAAAGGATTATGTATTTTTGAGTTTACCACTGAGTGAGTAGTTTCAGTTTTTAATGCTCTTGAAATATAATTAGAGATTTTGATCTTATCATTATAACCAAGATTATCATGAAAAGAATTTTCAACCATATGATTAACAGCCCAATCTAGCTTGTTTTTTTGTGACTTTGAAAACTCTAAAAATTTTTTCGAACTACTATTCTTATCATGATTCATTTGTTTTGTTCTTCCTTCTATACGTGTATCAATCATAAATAAATCAACTAATTTTCCATATGATATTTTTCTGTATATTCGGTTACTATCTTCTTTGTTTTCTCTTACAGGTAACCATTCAAAGTACGCTTTTTTAGCATTTGATTTACGTAAATTCCAGTCTCCTTCATCGTCTGAATGATTTTCTGCACCATCCATATAAGCATCATTCGCGAATTCATGATCATCCCAAACAGTTATAAAAGGATGTTGTTGATGTATATCTTGCAGATTGGGGTCTAATCTATAAAAAGAGTACCGAACTCTATAGTCTTCCAAGGTAACAATTTCATGTTGAGGTTCATGTCCTCTATCAGGCCTACTACTAGAATATCCGTAGCCTCCTTTTTTATATTCATAAATATAATCTCCCAAATGAATTACAGCATCAATATCAGAGCGATTGGCAATATTTTGATAAGCATTAAAATAACCTGCTTGATAGTTAGAACATGAAACAATAGCAAAACGAAGGTTTTCAATTTCATCACTAGATTTTGGCGATGTTCTTGTTTTTCCTATTACAGAATATGTATTGTATAGTTTGAATCTATAATAATACGTTGTACTTTCTTGCAGTTTATCGGCGTCAACTTTTACAGTATAATCTTTATTTTCATTCGTTGTTACATAGCCTGAATTAACAATATACTTAAAATCTATATCAGAAGAAATTTCCCAATGAACTTTAATATTCTTGTCTGGATTATCGACTGTCACTCTTGTCCAAATGATAATACGATCTGGTAAAGGATCTCCTGAAGCTACACCATGAAGAAAAGGAGCTTTACTTCTATCATAATTATACTCACTAATGATTTTCTGTGATGATTTGTGCCTTTCTATTTTCGTTAATTCAAATGAATTTTGTGCAAGTATTTGAAAACAGGTAAATAAAAAACTTAATTTTAATAATACTTTCATTTTATCAGGGTTTAATTTTATTAGATAAAAGTATTCTTAGTCTTTTTTTATTGTTTTAATTTTATGTGATGGATCTGTTATAAATGATTCACATAAAGGAGTCTTTTTTTAGCATAGTGTTACTTAATTGTATCTTTAAAAACAATAAACGTATTAAAGTTTTGTTTTACAGATTTTTGAGTGGTTTTGTTGAATTATAATTAAAGCATCTAATACCTTTCTAAAAAGATCTTTAGTTGTATTAGAAATAGTAAGTAAATAAAAATACAAAAGCCCACTTATGATAGTGGGCTTTGATTAACTAATTCAAATAATTTACACAATGAAAACAAAACTAATTTGTTTACAACAAAATTAATTTCAAATTCTGTGCCAAAATTAAAAAATCTAAATAAGATAGATTTTAAATTTTGAATATTTTACATTTAATTAACATGTTGTTGTTAAAAAGTTAAAGATAGTGTAATGATTAGCTGGCATGTTTATGAGCTTTGTAAGAAGATCTTACCAAAGCACCGCTTTCAACGTACATAAACCCCATTTCTAAACCAAGCTCCTCATATTTTTTAAATTGATCGGGTGTTATAAATTGTTTAACGGGTAAGTGTTTTTTCGTCGGTTGTAAATATTGTCCAATAGTAATGATATCCAAACCAACATTTCTTAGGTCAGTCATGGTCTGAATAACTTCATTTTCAGATTCTCCTAACCCTAACATAATTCCAGATTTTGTTCTCATGCCATTGTCTTTTAGGTATTTTAATACTCCCAAACTACGATCATATTTTGCTTGAATTCTAACCTCTCTTGTTAATCTTTTTACAGTTTCCATATTGTGAGATACTACTTCAGGATGAACTGCTATTATTCGATCTATGAGCTTGTTATTTCCTTGAAAATCTGGAATAAGAGTTTCTAATGTGGTGTTTGGGTTCGCACGCCTAATTGCTTGAACAGTTTCGCTCCAAATAATAGAACCACCGTCCTTTAAATCATCTCTATCAACAGATGTAATAACCGCATGTTTTATGTTCATCAATTTAATAGAACGAGCCACTTTTTCTGGTTCGTCCCACTCAACAGTATCAGGTCTACCAGTTTTAACTCCACAGAATCCGCATGATCTAGTACACACATTTCCAAGAATCATAAAAGTAGCTGTTCCTTCGCCCCAGCATTCCCCCATATTGGGACAACTTCCACTGGTACAAATTGTATTTAATTTATACTTATCAACCAATCCTCTTAATTCCGTATATTTTTTACCAACAGGTAATTTAACACGTAACCACTTGGGTTTCTTTGTTCTTTGGGGTAAAACTAAAGACTCGTTTGCCATTTCTTATAACTAAATTCAAAATACAAATTTACGAAGAAAAGTTTTAGAAATTAAGTAAAAACCAAAGACTAAATAAAACTAGAAAAACAATTCCAGAAATACTTAATATTTTTAACCCTAAACGGGGTCTGTATTTTTTAGGAGTGTGTTTTCCTGTTATCAATACGTAATTTAATATAGCATAAAATGGAGCTGTTAAAAAAGATAAAATAGTGGCTATTTTAATTAAAAACCCCATATCAGATAAAAAGTATTTTAAAATGATAAAAGTACCACAAGCTAATATAACCAGCCAAAGCCAATACGAAAATATGGCTTTCTTGTTAAAAATTAAGAAAGATGTTTTTTCCATAGCACGTGGAGAGGCATCCATGGTCGTTAACGTTGTGCTAAACATAGTTGTAAAGGCCGCAATGCCAATAAAAATATTAGCATAGTTTCCAAGGTTCTTAGTATACAGATTGATCAGCTGGGCGGCGAAAACTGCTCCTTTATTAGAAAAAGATTGCCCTGTTTTGAACATTACCATAGCTCCTAAAATGACAAAGCAAACACTTAAAAAAAGAGTACCAATATAGCCTACATTAAAATCAAAAATTGCTTGCTTTGGAGAAATTTTCTCAAAAATATTTTTATTTTTCTCAACGGACCATAACGAATGCCATATTGAAATGTCTAAGGGAGCTGGCATCCATCCTAAAAAAGCAATTAAGAACGTTATTTCAGCAGTTCCTGAAGGAACTATTTGATTAAAAGTAAACCCTTTATTTGTATTTAAAATCGCAACCAAAACAGTCAATACTGTACTAATTGTAAGTATTATAACGATATATTTCATAAGGCTATCTAGAACTTTATATTTGCCAAATAATAAAATAGCAAAACTTATTGTACAAATAACGCCAGACCAAAGCACGAGATCATTAGTGAAACCAAATAAATTTGCAGCTAAACCAGCTGTAACAACGGTAACAGCAGCTTGAATAGTAAACATCGTTGCAAAGTTTAAAATATAATAACTAAGTAAAACACCTTTTCCTAATTTTTTATAGCCATCAAGGAGTGTTTCACCTGTTGCTGATGCATATCTTGGACCGTATTGAAAAAAAGGGTATTTGAAAATATGAGCTAAAAACAATGCCCAGAGTAAACCGAAACCAAATTCAGCACCAGCTTTTGTAGATTGAACTAAATGTGAAACCCCAATTGCTGCGCCCGCAAATAGTAGTCCAGGGCCTAAACTTGAAAATGCTTTCTTCATACATTAAATGTAATAAAAATGTATTTTAATTATTCTTAAAACACTTAAATTATGAAACAAGTTTTGTTTTTTTGTGATATTTTCTTTTTTGTAAGGTTTAGGTTGTGTTTTTGATAATTTCAGCCAAAAGCTTTTTCGCTCTTAATATTTTTACTTTAACATTATTAATTGGAGCGTCTATTGCTTCTGCTATTTCTTTATAGCTTAATTCTTGAAAATATCTAAGATTAATTACTTCTTGATATTTCGGTTTTAATTGCTTAATATCTTTTAAAAGTTTTGCTAAATTTTGTTCAGTTATTATTTTATCTTCAGGACTAGGAGAATCGTCGATGATATCATAAGCTTCTTCTTCTTTTTCTTCAGTGATCGAAATAGTAGTTTTTTCCTTCCTTAAAAAGTCTAAATAAACATTTTTAGATATGGCTATCAACCAAGTTTTAAAATGATATTTCTCATTAAAAGATTCTATTTTTTCAAAAGCTTTTGAAAATGCTTGGATTGCTATATCCTCGGCATCGTTATCATTTTTAGTTTTTTTTACTAAATAATAATAAACGTTACTCCAAAATTCATCCAATAAAAAATTAAAAGAGACTTGTTTTCCATTTTTTGCACCTGCAATATGTTTTGAAATTAATCGAGTATCTTTTTTCATGTCTTAGGTTTTGACAATAAGCTGCTTACTTTTATAAAAAAAACAAAAAGCATATAACTTAGATCTAAAATTGGTAAAAAATATAATAATTTATATTCTTTTATTTTCAAAATATATTTACTCATGAATGCATATTGAAAAAACAAATAAAAAGAAATAATAATTAAGCTAAATATTGGGTCATAATAACAGAAATAAAAGAAAAGTGCCCAAAAAAATAATTTTGTAATATTAAAAACTTGTAAAATAAACTTTATTTTTTTGGAATAAAATGAACGTAAAGACTGATGCTCTTTTAGTATTGTAAGAAAATTTAAAAAACTCCTGCTATGTTGTTCTTTTACATGACTATGAGGTGTTATTTGTACTTTAACCTTTGCTGTTTCAATAGAGTCTTTTAAAAATAAATCGCATTCTCCATTTGAAATATTCATATGATTTATAAAGCCTTTCGTTTTAAAGAAAAGTTGTTTACTATAGGCAAGGTTTTCGGAATATCCCTTGTAGGGTAGGTTTAATTTTGCGAATGTAAATGACTTTAGTGAAATTATTGTATTGTAAAATTGTATTAAAATGTTACTTTTTATAGACTTATAGCCAATTACGATATCAGAATGTGTAATTAGTTTTGAAGCCATTTCTTTTATCCAGAATTTACTTAAGGGCTTACATCTGATATTGGTAAATAGTAAAAAGTCATTACTACTTGCTTTTATACCAAGTGTTAAAGCATACTTTTTATTACCCCAAAAAACTTCTTTATTTTCTACGTTAACTAACTTAATATTTGAGTGTTTTTTTTGAAAATCTTTAATTAATTCAACACTATCATCTGTAGAAGAATGATCAATTAATATAATTTCAAAGTCATCATATTCTTGATCTATAATTGAAGGTAAATTTAATTTTAGGTCATTTTCGTTATTTTTAATATAAATAATAATCGAAATAGGTTTTTTGTTTGAGTTAGTTTTATTTTTTTCTTTAAGTAAGAAACTTTTGAAAAAAAATAAATAAAACAGAAATTGAACTAGTAGAGCTGCTATTAAAATACAGTACAACGAAGTAATAAACATACTATGTAACGATAGTTAGTTGTGTTGAGGCTCGCTACAGGTATCAAATTGATCTGGGGTCTTACCGCAAAAACCGCAAGCTTCGCCTGACTCATTTAAAACAGGGTTTTGACTAGCACATGTTCCAGCAAACTCTCCGTTTTTTTTCGCCCATATTTTTATTGCGATACCAGCAAAAGCAAGAGCTAGCAAACCAATTGTTACAAAGAATAATTCCATTTTAAAAAAATTAAAAAGCAAAGATAATAAAACTTAAAATCATTATCTCTGTAAAATAAAATGAATCTTTTTTTAAAGTAATTTAAACTTTTTATATCTTAAAGGTATCTAATCAAATTTTTTAAAAACTTATTACTCTTTGGAATATGAAAAACTATAAATTCATTTTCAGTTTTATTGTTTTAACATTTTTTTTAGCTTGTAGTACAGATAAAAATTCAACAATAAATGAAGGTTCAGAGAATATTAACCCAACTATATATGATATAAGATCCATATTATCAAAATTTGATAACGTAGAAGGACTAAGTTATGAAATTGATGGAGAGTTTGTGATTTTCACTACCGATAATTTACCAGATCATAAAAGCCCTTATTGGGATAAAAACAGCCCTATGTATGAGGATTATAATGGAACAAATCCTAATTGGGATCAAAATCCAAATGTTATACAACGACAAAATATAACATTGAAAATACCATTAAACCCCAAAGAGGCTAAAGATAAGCAAGCTACTTTATTGGGACCTATCGGGATATCAATTAATGGAGTTGTTTTTTACAATCAATATGCAGGACCTAACAATCAACCATTAACTAATGAAATTAATTCTTTTGATCAATACCAAGGACATCCACAAAATTTTGGTCAATATCATTATCATATAGAACCTTTATACTTAACCAAACGATATGGGAAGTCTGCTTTTCTGGGGTTATTATTAGATGGCTTTCCTGTATATGGGCCTCTAGAAGGAGAAACAACTATCACTAATGAAGATTTAGATATATATCATGGCCATATTTCAGCTACAGATGATTTTCCCGAAGGAATCTATCATTATAATATTACTACAGAGCCTCCGTATTTGAATGGGAATGGCTTTTATGGAACCCCAGGAAGTGTTACAGAATAAACAATGAGAGTACATAATTTAATTTTAGTTGTATTGATATCTTGCTTCCTTATTTTCCATAATATTGAAAATAAAAATAATTTGATTTATGAATATTCAAGAGATAATTTTGTAATTAAAAATGGATTCCTATTTCTAAATAAAAAAAAGTATTCAGGGAAGCTAAATAGATATGATTCAGTGAATTTGACGTATACTATTACAAAGTATTGTAGAGGTAAAAAAAACGGCAAAGAAATTGTCAAGTATGAAAATAATACAGTGGCAGAAGAAAGATTTTATACAAAAGGCGTTAAAACAGGTATTCATAGAGGATGGTGGAGAAATGGACTTCAGAAATTTGAGTATCATTTTAATGCTTCAGGTATTTACAATGGGAAAGTAAAAGAATGGTATTTCAACGGTCAAAAGGCAAGTATTTTTAATTTTGTGAATGGTAAGGAAGATGGGTGTCAAAGGTCTTGGGGATTTAATGGAGAAATAAAAGCAAATTATTCTGTAAAAGATGGACAGCGGTATGGAATGATTGGTAGAAAAGAATGTTACACAAGAAATAAGATAAATGAATAGACTTAAGAAACAGATTTTTATCGTTTTTATCGTTGTATTTAGTTGTCAAAGAACCAAAAAAATAGAAACAACGAAGTTACCTTTTTTTAATTCAGCAGAGATGACTCCGAAATGGATTTCTAAAGAAAGTTATGAATATAAAAGTATTCATAAAGTACCGGAATTTAAGTTTTTCAACCAAGAAAACAAGTTAATTACGGAAAAAACATATAATAATAAAATTTATATAGCTAACTTTTTTTTTACAAAATGTGCTGGAATTTGCCCGAAGTTAACTAAAAATATGCAGGTTCTCCAGAAAAAATTTATAAATGATGATGAAGTTTTATTAATTTCGCACTCAGTAACTCCTTTTCACGATTCAGTTTCCGTACTTAAAAAATATGCAGAAGAAAATAATGTTATTAATTATAAATGGAACTTAGTTACTGGTAAAAAAGACCATATATATGAAATAGCGAGAAAAGGATATTTTGTAGATGAAAATTTTATGATGCGTGGTGGTGAAAATACGTTCTTACATACAGAAAAATTTGTTTTGGTAGATAAAAAGAAAAGAATTCGTGGTGTATATAATGGAACGTTAGCTTTTGAAATGCAAAGACTTATTAAGCATATAGATATTTTGAAAAAAGAGAAATAATTTATCAAGCTGAATTTTCTCACTGATCAAAAAATCATACAAGTTGTTAGGATTCAAAGTAGTACATATTAAAAAACAATATTTAGTCTCTTAAAAGATAAGTAAATATTATTAAATCAATTTAAATTTAGAAATTTATAGAAGTAATCTATATAATATTTACCTCAATTTCTAATTTTATCGAAAAGGTATCTAATATCTTTTTTTGTATAGTAATCGCTAGATTGTAAATGTCTTTTCCAAGGGCATTATCATAATTAACTAATACTAACGCTTGTTTTTCATGAACTCCATAATTATCGATTCTTTTACCTTTAAAACCAATTTGCTCAATTAGCCATCCAGCAGGAATTTTTATCTGTGTTTTTGATATATCAAAAAAAGGAATATTTGGGTGTTTTTTTTGAAGTTTATAAAACTGATCTGAAGAAATGATTGGATTTTTAAAGAAGCTTCCACTATTTCCGATTTTTCTAGGATCAGGTAGCTTTGATTTTCGTATGCTAATTATAACATCTGAAATATCTTTAATTGTAGGTTCTTTTATTTTTCTGTAGTTTAATTCTTGTTCAATAATACCGTATTGGGTATTAAGTCTATGTTTTTTTTTACTTAGCTTGAAAGTTACGGAAGTAATGATAAACTTTCCTTTTTTTTCGTTTTTGAAAATAGAATTTCTATACCCAAATTTACAGCTTTCATTAGAAAAAGAATGTAATTTACTTGTACTTATTTCCAGGGCAGTTACATTAGTTATAACATCTTTAACCTCAGATCCGTAAGCACCAATATTTTGAATTGGTGATGTCCCTACATTTCCAGGGATTAAAGAAAGGTTTTCAACCCCTCCATAGTTTTGAGAAATACACCATAATACAAAATCATGCCAATTTTCACCAGCATTAACAGTTACATAAACAAAATCACTATTTTCTTTATCAATTGAAAGTCCTTTTATGTTTATATGAACAACAAGCTGATCAATATCCCTTGTTAAAAGAATGTTGCTGCCTCCACTAATCAGAAAAATATCTTTTTCGAATTTTAAGATTTCTTTTAACTGATATAATGATTTAACTGAAATAAAACGTTTGGCATTCACATGAACACCAAACGTATTAAAATTTTTAAGAGATATATTTTTTTGTATTTCCAAACTTACTGATTCTTATATTTTTCAAGAGCAACTCTTAATATTGTTGCACATCGTTTTAAGTCTTCTTTGTTCAAAACATAAGCAATGCGAACTTGATTTAATCCTTCGCCCTTTGTTGAATAAAACCCTCCAGCAGGAGCTACCATTAAAGTTTCGTTATTGTGATTAAAATTTTCTAAAATCCACTGAGCGAAGTCCTCTGTATTATCAACAGGTAATTCAACAATACAATAAAAAGCTCCTTTTGGAGACGCCACTCGAACTCCTTCAATTTTTTGTAATTCTGAAATTAAAATATTTCTTCTATCTTGATATTCTTCAATTACCTCTTTAAAATATGTTTCAGGAGTGTCTAGAGCTGCTTCACTAGCCAATAAAGCATAGGTTGGAGGGCTTAAACGAGCTTGAGCAAATTTAAGTGCAGTATTAATAAATTCATTATTTTTTGAAACAATACAACCTATTCGAGCTCCACACATGCTGTATCTTTTAGATACAGAGTCAATCATGATTGTATATTTGTCCAATTCATCCATAGACATCACAGAGTTGTGTTTTTCACCATCGTATGTGAATTCGCGATAAACTTCATCAGCGATTAAAAACAAATCATGCTTTAATACAATTTCCTTTAGCTTTTCAAGTTCTTCTTTACTGTATAAATAGCCTGTAGGATTTCCAGGGTTACAAATTAAGATAGCCTTTGTTTTTGCTGTAATTAACTTTTCAAAATCTTCAATTGCAGGTAATGCAAAATTATTTTCAATTTTAGAAATTACAGGAACTACTGTAACTCCAGAAGCTGTTGAAAAACCGTTATAATTAGCATAAAAAGGCTCAGGAATTATAATTTCATCACCTGGATCTGTAATGCTTCCAATAGTAAATAGCAGTGCTTCTGACCCTCCTGTAGTAGCTACAATATTATTTGCATTGACATTAATTCCATTCTTTTTATAATAATTAGCCAATTTAGCTCTGTAGGTATCAGATCCTTCTGATCTAGCATACGATAAGACTTCAATAGAGTTGTTTTTTACAGCATCAAGCGCTACCTGTGGTGTTTTGATATCCGGTTGCCCAATGTTTAAATGGTAAACTTTAGTACCATTTTTTTTTGCTGCCTCTGCATAAGGAACTAGTTTTCTTATAGGTGATTGAGGCATTGCGTTTCCTTTATTAGAAATAGATGGCATTTTTCAAAAAATTAGTTGTTTAAAAGGCAAATTTGCAAAAATAATTCGATAATGGTATAGTGTTTTATTTAAAAAAAATAGAAGACAAAACAAGAACCATACTAAAATTATCTTAAAATATCATCGTATCTTTATTAGATCCTTAAATTATAGACTTTTGAATAAAAAAATAATTCTATTGATATTGATATTAGCTACAGTATCTAATGCCAGTTCTCAATTTAATTTTATCAATAACTCTGAAAAAGAGGTTATTGAATTTCGATTGATTAATAACTTAATTGTCTTCCCTCTTCAAGTTAATGGCAAGAATCTCTCATTTATTTTGGATACAGGTGTTAGAAAAACAATTCTTTTTAACCTTAATCAAAGAGATAGCCTAGAATTAAAAAATACTCAAAAAATTCTTATACGGGGATTAGGAGCAGGACAACCTGTTGAGGCAATCCATTCCAAAGGAAATGAAATTAGAACAGATAAGATTTTGGGATTTAATCAGAATATTTTTGTTATACTCAATGACACTTTTAATTTATCTTCTAAAATGGGGACAACTATACATGGTATTATTGGTTATGACCTTTTACAGGATATTATTTTAAAAATAAATTATAAGAATAGGCTATTAACACTTATCAATCCTAAAAAATATGAACCTCCAAAATGCAGATCCTGTGAGCGTTTAGATATTGAATTTTACAGAAAAAAACCGTTTATAAATATTTATGTAAGTACAGATAGTGTTAATAAAAATATTCCTGTTAAGATGCTAATTGATTCTGGCGGGAGTGATGCAATTTGGATGTTTGAAGGAACTGATAAAAATATTATTACACCAAAAAAGTATTTTTCTGATGTTTTAGGAGAAGGTTTGAGCGGTATAATTTATGGTAAAAGGAGTAGGGTTAACAAAGTAAAAATAGGAAAATATGTAATAGAAAAACCTACAGCATCTTTTCTGGACACATTATCTACTTATAATGCAAGAAATTTCAAAGAAAGAAATGGTAGTATTGGTGGGGGGATTTTGAAAAGATTCAAGGTTTGGATAGATTATCCTAATAAAAAAATAATTCTTAAAAAAACGGGATCATTGAAAAAGGGTTTTTATTACAATATGAGTGGCATACATGTAGAATATAATGGACTAGATTTAGTAAGGGAAAAAAAAGAAAGAGGTGGGTATGACCAATATGGAAGTAAAAGTAATGGTGTACAAATCGTTTCTTTAGCAAGTGATTATATATATAGATTTAAACCTTCCTTTAGGATTCAGAGTGTTGTAAAAGATTCTCCAGCCGACTTAGCAGGAGTTAAATCGGGTGATATTATTAAAAAAATCAATAATAAATTTGGATATGAATATACATTGGAGTCTATTTCGGAACTATTCCATACAAAACCTAATAAAAAAATAGTTCTTGTTGTTGAAAGAGAGGGGGGGGGAGAAATGAAATATAGATTTCATCTAAAGCCAAGAATATAAGTGTTTTAAAGATGTTTTTTTTGATTTTGCCTTTAAATTGACTAATTGAAGCCTTTAACATTCCCCATGTCAAGACTACCAATAGAAAGATCATGTTTCGAAGGGAGTATGACTCCTGACTCACAAGTAATCCAGTCGTTCCATGTAGCTTCCATACCTCCAACAGGTATAATAGATACCCACATTTTAAAAGAAACAGGCTTTCCTTTTTCGTCTAGAATCCATAAGTAAGAATCTCCTGGTGTTGAACCTCCTGTGGTGTAGGTTATAAGTAAGGCTTTGTTGTTTTTATAATTAACGAGATTTCTTTTTATACCTTGTTCAAAAATTTTATAAGGAGCAACTAACCAAAAGCTATCGTTATTAAAGTAATCGATAGCTTTTTGAAGTATATCAGGAGCATTTGTTTTCTCATTTTTCACGAAAACAATACTACTTTTAGGATTTTTTGTATGCAGAGAAACGCGTTTATCATCCCACATAACGGATACCGTATCCAATTCTTTATCCCATTTATAAAAATGTTTTCCTCTAAAACTCCATTCAATAAAGCGAGTCGTTTTATAAGCGTCATAATTTAGAGCCTTCAACATTTTTTGGGCTAACTCATCAGCTTTTTTACCTTCTTCACCTTCTGGAATTGGTTCATTTTTACTATACGTATAAATACCCAGAGCAACTGCTAAAATTAATAGTAAAAGCCCTATTATTTTCAATAGTTTTTTCATCTTAACTAAAAAATATTTTACAGCTAAGATACCAAATTATTTGTGCTTTTGTTAGTACTCTATGACATACGTTGGAATGGTAATGTTTTGAATTAATTTCACGTCAGAGATTGGGTCTACTTCCTTTTGAACTATAGGAAAAATTCCAACCCACATTGATAATCTGACAAGCTATCTTACTTTCCAGGAATCACACAATCAAGAACGTATTTTAAGGCAATCTCTTTCTTTTCATTATCCTCTATTTTTTTCGAATTACTGAAAATTGTGACAGAGCGATAGTTTACCGAATGATTAAATATTTAAGGAGCAACAACCAGGTCGTCCAAATGGATAATGATAATACTCATTACTTCTAATAAAAGTAATGATTGTAACATTCTGTTACCGTTAGAGTCATGTAAATAAATTTTATAATCAATTCTTTCATAGTTTATTGGGGTGCTAATGGTCACGCCATCGTAGGTATAACTTACATAACCAAAAAATAATTCTGTATAAATTATTTTATTAATTTCACCTTGGTTGCGTACAGCTCTTTTGGTGCCTCTTTTTACCCTGTTTAATTTATGAATTATAATACTCTTTAATTTACAAAGATTTTGAAAAATCGAAATTGTCATAGTCGGTTTCTCCAACACGAAAAGAATAATTTCAGACTTGCAAGAACCCATTTTTTTGATAAAATTTAACAGTTCGATGATTATTAATATAAGTTGTTAACCAGATAGTGTCGAATTTTAGTTCTTAAGCTTTATTCAAAATAGTGGCTAGGGTTTGTTGACCTAGTTTTTAAGGAATAAATTCATTCAGTATATATTCTTTCCAATCTACAACAGTTATTTGAGTTAACATGTTCATTTTTTTATTTAAAACTATTTTAGCAAATTCGACAGGGAAAGTATTATTGTAAAGCATGAAGTAGGTGTTGTTTTTAGTTACGAGGTCTTTTACGATTTTTTCAATAGAGAAGTCACGTTATTTTATTCAAATAGGTCTTGTGTATTCTCTATGAAATGACCATGAGATTCACAGAGTAGGTTATTCTACCTAATAAAGCGACTAGTTCGGTATTTCATTGATTGGCTAATTTTATTTCTAACATAAAAAAAATATTGTTTACCTTTCGTTAGGCCTGATCTTTTTGAAAAGATTTATTGTTTCTTTAAGTTTATCAAGGTCTTTTGGTAAGTACACTTTTATTGTTGAAAGAGGATTGTTTTTTAGATATCTTTTCGGTTTAATAGGTCTTTTTACAAAATTACCACAACAAGATGTATATACGTTAACTTCAAATTGCAAAAGGTCTAAAACCTGTAATAGCTTATTTTTATAATCTTAAGGCTTCATTAACTTTCTAAACAGCTTGTTTTTGGAATATGGCTAACAGGAAAATTGAGGGAGTTTGCAATATAACAGAGCTCATTAGCTTTATGATGCAGATTATTTGCTTTTTCAATCATAGATGATTTTTGAACAACTACCATAGGTTGTAGTATGATTTCCGTAAATTTTCCTCCTCCATTATTCGTCTCAATCATAGTTCCAGTTACGTTATCTAAATATTCCATAACAACAACACCAGCTTCAGAGCATAAATGAAGGTACCATAACATATGACAAGTGGAAACAGAGGAAACGAGCATATCTTCAGGATTGTGTTTTGTTATATCTCCTCTAAAACTAGGATCTGATGATCCTTTTATTACTGTTTTTTCTTTAACAATAATTTCATGACTACGTTCATAATCTCGATAACCAGAGGTACCTGTTCCATTATTTCCAGTCCATTTTATAGTTGCGTTGTAATAGTGTTGTTTAGACATGCTTTTTAAAAAGATTAGTTATTAATTCATGTTCGTTAACAAAAATACTATTTTTAAGGAATATTGTTTAGCCCAGTATTAATAGATTAAGCAGTCCAGATGTCCCCATATAAAACTAGGTTTATACTTAAAAAGAACACGAATCAACCTCTATATTTACAGTTAGCAAACTAGTTTATTCTAAATAACTAAAGGGAGTTTGCCTAGTGGTACAAAACTGTTAGGAACTAGGTTGTTATGTGATTTGTTAAATGTGCATAGAAAAACAGTAGTGTCATGTTATGAAGAATTGGAAGAGCAAGGATGGGTGATAAGTATGTCCAAGAAAAGAACTTTTGTTAAAGAAGATCTTCCCATTTTAAATCAACAAGAATTTACTAATTTAAAAGAAGAGCGTGGTACTACTGAAGGATCCGATTTTATTTTTTATAAAGACCCATTATTAACAGAAAAGAAAAGTGTTAATGATGAAGGATGTATTAAAATAAATCATGGCGTTTCCGACACAAGATTGGCTCCAACCGTTGAACTAGGAAGGATTTACCGACGTATTTCGGCACGGAAAAACATATTTAAAGATATTTCCTATGGTTCTACCTATGAAAACGAAAGATTAAGATAGGTATTAGTAGAATACTTAAATTCTTCAGGAGGCTTAAAAATAACCAAGAATAATCTCTTAATAACGAGAGGAAGTCAAATGGGGATTTGGCTAAGCGCGCAATTATTACTCAGGGAAAATGACACAGTTGTTGTAGGGATGACGAATTATTCTTCAGCGCATATCACTTTTATGCAAACTCGAGCTACATTAAAAAAGGTATTAGTAGATGCTGAGGGAATTGTTATTTCCGAAATTGAAAGAATTTGCAAAACTACATCTATAAAAGCGGTTTATATTACCTCACATCATCATCCTACTACTACGGTTACATTATCTGCTGAACGAAGGCTACACCTTTTAAATTTGGCACGAAAATATCGTTTTGCTATTATTGAAGATGATTATGATTACGATTTTAACTACAATCACGCTCCTATTTTACCTCTAGCTAGTCATGATGATAGAAAAAATGTAATTTATATAGGATCTGTATGCAAAACTGTAGCTCCAGTTTTTCGAATAGGTTATTTAATAGCTTCTAAAGCTTTTGTGAAAGAAGCTTCTAAATTTAGAGGTTATGTTGACAGGCAAGGTGATGCAATACTTGAATTAACATTTGCAGAATTTATTAAGTCTGGAGATTTGGATAGACATATTAGAAAAATCTTGAAGATATATGAAGAACGAAGAAACTTATTCTGTAGCTTACTCAAAAGTGAGCTTTCACATTATTTGTCCTTTGATGTTCCAAAAGGAGGTATGGCTATTTGGGTAAAACTAAATTCAAACTTTTCCTAAGAGGAGGTTAAAAAAGAAGGGGTAAAGTATAATTTTTCATTGGGAGATTGGAAACGTTACGATATGGCGGATAAAAAACATAACGCCATGCGAATGGGGTTTGCTAGTTATACTATAGAAGAAATTCATCAATTAATAGAAAAGTTGAAACAGATTTTTATTCAAATAAAATAGATGTTTTGTTACTCCTTTTAATATTGTAGATTAAAAGGATGCTTTAATCATTCTATTATTGCCAAATAAGTCTTTTTTTAAAGAAATATTTTGAAAACCATTATTTTTTATTAGAGAA
Source organism: Tenacibaculum profundi (assembly GCF_057162725.1). Lineage (NCBI taxonomy): Bacteria > Pseudomonadati > Bacteroidota > Flavobacteriia > Flavobacteriales > Flavobacteriaceae > Tenacibaculum > Tenacibaculum profundi. The sequence goes on along the minus strand of NZ_CM169894.1, from coordinate 498,064 downwards.
GAAGTTTCTTTGCTTAAGTATTGATTAATTTCAAAAAATAACATTCCTTCTTTTTTTAAGTACGCTGAAGCCAGCTTTGATATTTTATCGTAAAAAATAAGGGGATTATCGTTTTCAACAAACAGCGCTAGGTGAGGTTCGTTATTTAAGACATTGTTTTTCATTTCTCCTTTTTCAAGATTTCTTACATAAGGTGGATTAGAAACAATAATATCATAGTTGCCTGGAAGTTTTTTACTATTAAGTATATCCATATTTAAAAAAGAAATTTCTACATTATTAAGTACAGCATTTTGTTTTGCAATAGTTATGGCATCATTGGAAACGTCAATTGTAGTAACGATGGCTTTTGGAATATTCACTTTTAAACTTATGGGAATACATCCCGATCCAGTGCCGATATCTAGAATATTTAATTCTGTATCAATATTCTTAGTCTCTTCAATAATCCATTCAACTAATTCTTCTGTTTCAGGTCTTGGTATTAGGGTTTTGTTATTTACATTAAAAGGAAGTCCATAAAATTCAGTTTTACCAAGTATATATTGTATCGGCTCTTCGTGCTTCAATCTTTCTATTATGGATAGAATTACGGGTTGTTTTTCCTTATTTATGATATCATTAGCTCGAAGAATACTATCAATTCTTTGAAAGTTTAAGAATTCTTCTAAAACGATGAAAAAAAAGGTTTTTATTTCGTTTTTAGGATATATGGAAGAAAGTTCTTCTTCGAATAATAAATTTAATTCTTTAACAGTCATTTATTTCAAATCTTTGATCATCCAAACATTGCATGAATAGTGTCCTGTATTCCCCATGGGATTATCTAAGTTTTTGAAACCATTCTTTTTGTAAAGTGTTTGTGCTGCAATCATAAAAGGCATTGTTTCCAGATAGCATTTTTCAAAGCCATCTCTTTTTGCTTGATTTAAACAATGTTTAATTAATAAACTTCCCAGCCCTTTACCTCTTGTAATTGGTAATAGATACATTTTCTGGAGTTCGCAAATGTTTTTAGTTGTTCCTTCAAGTTTAGCATATCCAGCTCCTCCCACTATTTTACCATTATACTCAATAACATAATAGTGTCCTGTTAAATTCAAATAGGTTTCATACATTTTATCTGTTGCTTTATCTTCAAAAGCAGTGCCTGTTTTGGGCGCACCAAACTCAATTAATACAGATCTAATTAGTTGAGCAATTTCGATATTATCATTCGGCTTTATTTCTCTTATAATAAAATCTGAAGGAGTCATAAGAATATAGTATTTTTGCGTTGCAAATTACCTAAAAAAATACAATTATGAACGGTATAAAAATTACTTGTTTTTTATTTTTTTTGATTTTTACAAGTTGTAAAATAAATGAGGCTCCAACTTTTATAAAAATAGAAAATTTAAGTCTAATTCGATCAACATCGAAACATATTATTTTAGGAGGTGAAGCATTATTTAATAATCCAAACCTTGTAGGAGGTAAACTTGTTATTAAAGGAATTGACGTGAGTTTAAATCAAGTAAAATTAGGAAAAGTCGAATCGGAAGATTTTAAAGTACCTATTATGGATAAGTTTACGGTCCCATTCAGAGTTACTGTTCCTTTATCAGACATTCATAAAGTTGAAAAAGGAAAATTAATGGAAGGCATTATAAATTCGTTTTTAAAGAAAACTATAAATCTTCGTTTTAAAGGAGATATAATCTATAAATTATTTGATTTTTCAACAAATTATCATGTTGATGAAGAAAAAGAGGTTAAAATTATACTATAAAAATTTTTCAATTGGATCACGAAAAGTACATGCATCGATGTTTACAACTAGCTAAAATTGGAATTGGTAATACAAGACCTAATCCTAGTGTAGGAGCTGTCATCGTTTTTGAGGATAGCATTATAGGTGAAGGAGTTACTTCTCCTTATGGTGGACCGCATGCAGAGGTGAATGCAATTAATTCAGTCAGAAACTTATCTTTATTGGAAAACTCAACAATATATGTTACACTAGAGCCTTGTTCTCATTATGGAAAAACACCTCCATGTGCTGATTTAATTATAGCGAAGAAAATACCTAATGTTGTAATTGGTTGTATTGATACAAATTCACTTGTTGCAGGCAAAGGAATTAAAAAACTGGAAAAAGCAGGTTGTAATGTAACCGTAGGGATTCTTGAAAGTGATTGCTTTGATCATCACAAGCGATTTTTTACGGTGCAGAACAAACAAAGGCCTTATATAATTTTAAAATGGGCTGAAACAAAAAATGGTTTTATAGCGCCCAAAACAAAAGATGAATTGAAGCCAGTTTGGATTTCAAATCAATACTCTCAACAGTTAGTTCATAAATGGAGAAGTCAAGAGCATGCTATTCTAGTTGGAACGAGTACAGTACGATTAGATAATCCATCATTAAGTGTTAGAAGTTGGAAAGGAAATAACCCCATAAGGTTTGTAATTGATAAGAAGCTTGCGTTGCCTTTAAATAGCAATATTTTTTCTAGAGACCAAAAGACAGTGGTTATTTGCGAAAAATCTATGAATAATAATTCTGAAAAAATTGTTTATGAAGTTGTTGATTTCTCTGCTAATCTATTGATTGAGATTATTAAGATTTTAAATAAACATAAAATTCAGTCTATTATTATAGAAGGAGGAAGAAAAACATTACAACAGTTTATTGATCATGATTTATGGGATGAAGCAAGAGTATTTACAGGAGAAATTGAGTTTAAAGAAGGACTACAAAAACCTTATTTAAATAGCGAAGTAAAAGAAGAAAAAACAAAGTCAAATGATATCTTACGGATTTATAGAAATATTTAATTCTGTGTAATTATCTCGATATGTAATAGATTTTTTACCTAAATCTGAAAGATATAAATTAAAAAATAAATAAATAATTATAATAAAATGATACATATTATTTTAAGTATAGTCTTTTCCACATCACTTTTTGCAATTTTCAAGTATTTTGATATTTATAAAGTTAAAACACTCCAAGCAATTGTAATTAATTATTTTGTAGCATTTTTTCTAGGAATGTTTTCCGCAAATACTATTAGCAGTATCGGAACTATTGGAAATCAACCATGGACAGAAGGAGCTTTTTTGCTAGGGGCATTATTTATAACTGTTTTTTTTGTGATGGCTAAAACAGCTCAATATAATGGTGTCTCTGTAGCATCAATAGCAGGAAAAATGTCTGTCGTGATTCCTGTAACTTTTGGAATAATTTTATATAATGAAAGTACCTCTATATCAAAAATAGCAGGCATTGCCATAGCGTTATTAGCCGTATACTTATCTTCAATTAAGGAAACAGAAAATAATAAAAAGGGAAATTTATTATTTCCTATTCTATTGTTTTTAGGATCAGGCGTTATTGACACGACTCTAAAATATGTAGAGACCAATTATGTTTCTCAAAACGATGTCGATTTTTTTTCTGGGAGCTTATTTGGTTTTGCAGCGTTATTTGGATCAATAGTATTATTAATAAGGTATTTTGTTTTCAAAGAAAAATTAGAACTTAAAAGTTTATATGCAGGCTTAATTCTAGGTATACCTAACTACTATTCAATAGTATTTTTAGTAAAGGCACTTCAAAATAAGAATTTTGAGAGCTCTACTTTATTCACTATTAATAATGTAGGGATAGTGTTATGTTCAACATTATTAGGTCTTCTTATGTTTAAGGAAAATTTTAGTTTAAAAAATAAAATAGGAGTTGTTCTTGCTATTATAGGGATTATTCTTGTCACAATCGCGTAATGAGTAGTAATTTAAAAGACGATACATATAAGACAATTAAAGCTCCTTCTGAAGAAACACTTTTCAAAGATAGAAATAGTAAGTTCTTTGGTTATGCTTTTCCTGTTAAAACGGAAAAAGATATAAAAGAGAGGCTTTTAGAACTAAAGAAAGTTCATCCTACGGCTGGACACCATTGTTATGCCTGGCAAATTGGAGAAGAGAAAAAACAGTTTAGAATAAATGATGATGGAGAGCCTAATAATTCCGCAGGGCAACCGATTTATGGTCAAATTCAAGCTTTTGGAGTTACTAATATTTTAATTGTTTCAGTGCGCTATTTCGGAGGAACCAAATTAGGAGTAGGAGGTTTAATAAGTGCTTATAGAAAATCTGCACAATTGGCATTGGAAGCATCTCAAGTTGTAGATAAAACAATCAATGTAAGCTTTGAGTTAAAGTTTGAATATGAAATGATGAATAGAGTTCAAAGAATCATCAAAGAACGTAACTTGATAATTGTTACTCAAACTATGGAAATTAGCTGTAAATTCATAATAGCTGTTCGAAAAAAACATTCAGCACAGATTTTCGATATTTTTAATAACATGTTTAAAATCGACATAAAAAAAGTTAATTAGATAAGATAATTTTAGATACTATTCTTTAAATAGAACTAATAAGATTTATTTTAACGTAATTGAACTGTGAAAATAATTCTCCATAAATGTCTTAATAATTTAAAAATGTATTCAAAAAAGAAGTTACTTTTTTTCATTATAGAAATATAGTTTTTTTATGTTTATTTGTTGATAGTTAGAAAGTTAAATTTGTGTCGGTTCAATTCAGAAAAGCCATCAATTTTTTTGCGGGGATTGAGATTATAAGGATAAGTATAGTGACCCAAAAAGCTTTGAAACGAACACAAAAGAACTCGGTAAAGAATTGGTAACTATTTAAAAAGGAGATACACAAAGTAAATTATTTTACTTGGAGATTTGTTTTCAAGAATTAAAAAACTAATGACTTGATTAAAATTCTGAATAAGGAGGTATTTCCATAAAAATATTGAACTTACTGTAAATCTGAATAAACAATTAAAATTTGGGGTAGAAGGTGTTGTTCTGGAAATAATTGACAAGGATAAAGTATTTGCTGAATTTTATGAAAGTAAAGGGGGAATAAATTGAGTGGAATGATGAATTGGTTTTTGAAATCGAAATTAATCAATTTAGACTAAAAAAATAAAAACAGTCAGTCCACAATAATAAACTACATTAAAACATATTTTGTACGAAATGTTAAAAGTATATTTACAAAAAGCATTTTTTAAGACGTATTTTTTTATGTTCTAAATTTATTGAAACTGGTGATCAAAAATTGAAAATTTTTATTGTTAGGCCTAAACATCTGTAAACGTTTATATTTGCAACGGAAATATACACAATTGTGTCCCCGCTAGTTATACTTAATTAAGACGAAATGACAGAATCGGAAATAATAGATAGCGATTTATCATCTACAAAAGAAAGAAGACGTAAACTACTGCCAGTTTGGATAAAAATATTCCTTTGGATATTTATGGTTTTCGGAGCAATAGTACCAGTTGGTTTAATACTAGGGGCGATAGGTCTTGATTTTAATCTTGCACTATATGGTTTAGAAACAACTAATACACTATCTATTACAGGATTATTAATAATTCTATTTTTGGCAATTAAAGGAACCGTGTCTTTTGGCCTTTGGACTGAGAAAGATTGGGCGGTTAACCTTGCGATAATTGACGCAATTATCGGAATTGTCACTTGCTCAATTGTAATGCTAGTATTACCATTTTTATCAGATAATAATGGGGTTAATTTTGATATAAGATTAGAGTTGATAGCACTTACACCTTATCTAATTAAAATGAGAAAGATAAAAGGAGATTGGTATAATAGAAAGTAAAAAATAAGTATAACAATGTGTATAGTGCATAGTAACCTGCGGGATACTACGACACCATACAAGAACCCTTGTACATCATTAAAACTCAAACTCAAACTCAAAAAATGAAAGTAAAATATCATTCTGAAAAAAATAGGCAATTGATAATTTCTTGACTGAAAAAGAGTTTGAAGAATTAATCTTGATAGTGATGTTTTTTATCCTTAAAAAATTGATTACAATAAAGCCACATGCTTAAATGAAAGATTTAGATTCTATATATGAATTTGAGCAAAGATTTAAGAAATATCTTAGCGGAAGATTTAAATAAGGCGAATTAGAATAAAATAGAGTAATTTTTTTGAAATAAAATCTCTTTTAAGCTAAATGTTACACCTTCCTTTTCTAAAAAGTTGTCCCTTGTTGTTGAAGTGTTTTTTTTTGAGTCTCAATGTTTATTTTGAGTTTCAATTCTACATATTTTAGACAAATCTGATTAAGACTATTTTGAGCAAACGTTATTCTGAAGAAGTTTCTTAATATGGGTAAAATCCCGCTGAAAGTTCTTCCCTTGTTTTTCTCAGTCTCATTCTTTAATCTTAAATTAATTTTACATAGGTGTCAAATTTTATTCATTGTATTGTTTAAATAAAAGAAAAAATACTCAACAAAATAGTGGTAATGTTGCTTTTTAGTGTTTTATTGCAAGGTATTGTTTGGTTATGATAAATTACGAGAAAAAATATTTACTATTCTTTCTTAGATAAGAAGAATGGTTAGATATTTACATGAAGAAAAAGTAATTGATCTAATAATTTTTATGGATTCACAATAAAAATCCGTAAATTTGCACTCCTTTTTACAATAACAGATTTGAAAAGGGTATATTTTTATTTAAAAAAGTTTAATTTCTCTTAGCGTTAGTATTGTTAAAATCTGGCTAACAAAAAGATACAAAAACATTCAGACATGTCTGAAGAAACAAAAAAAACAGCGGAAGCTGTAAATCCAGCAGAATTTTTAGCAAACTTTGATTGGCACAAGTACGAAGAAGGTATTGAGGCAGTTGATGAGTCTAAATTAAAAGAATTTGAAACAGCTTTAGAAGGAACTGTAGGTTTCGTAAATGAACGTGATGTAATAGAAGGTGTTGTAGTTCGTGTTACTGACCGTGATGCTATTATTGATATAAACTCTAAATCTGAGGGAGTAATTTCATTAAATGAATTTCGTTATAACCCTAACTTAGCTGTTGGAGACAAAGTAGAAGTATTAGTTGATAAAAGAGAAGATTCTTCTGGTCAATTAGTACTATCTCACAAAAAAGCACGAGTAATTAAAGCATGGGATCGTGTTAACAATGCTCATGAAACTGGAGAAATCGTTAATGGTTTTGTTAAGTGTAGAACTCGTGGAGGTATGATTGTTGATGTATTTGGTATTGAAGCTTTCTTACCAGGTTCTCAAATTGATGTGAAGCCTATCCGTGATTACGATCAGTATGTTGAAAAAACTATGGAATTCAAAGTTGTTAAAATCAACCATGAATTTAAAAACGTAGTTGTATCTCATAAAGCATTAATCGAAGCTGATTTAGAAGATCAAAAACGTGAAATTATCGGTCAATTAGAGAAAGGACAAGTATTAGAAGGAGTTGTGAAGAATGTAACTTCTTACGGTGTATTTGTTGACCTAGGAGGTGTTGATGGATTAATTCACATTACTGATTTATCTTGGTCTCGTATCAACCATCCGAACGAAGTTGTTGAATTAGACCAAAAATTAAACGTTGTAATCCTAGACTTTGATGATAATAAGTCTAGAATTCAATTAGGATTAAAACAATTATCTGCTCACCCATGGGAAGCATTAAACCCAGAATTAAAAGTTGGAGATAATGTAAAAGGTAAGGTTGTTGTTTTAGCTGACTATGGTGCATTTGTTGAGGTAGAAGATGGTGTTGAAGGATTAATTCACGTATCTGAAATGTCATGGTCAACTCATTTACGTTCAGCTCAAGATTTCGTTCAGGTTGGAGATGAAGTTGAGGCTCAAATCTTAACCTTAGATCGTGAAGAGCGTAAAATGTCTTTAGGTATTAAACAATTACATCCAGATCCATGGACTGATATCACTTCAAAATACCCTGTAGGTTCTACGCACTCGGGAACTGTTCGTAACTACACTAACTTTGGTGTGTTTGTTGAGTTAGAAGAAGGAATTGATGGATTGGTATACATATCTGATTTATCTTGGACTAAGAAAATAAAGCATCCATCTGATTTTGTAACGGTTGGTGATAAGTTAGAAGTTCAAGTACTAGAATTGGATGTTGAAAATCGTAAGTTAAATCTTGGTCATAAGCAGACTTTAGAAAATCCTTGGGATGCACACGAAGCTAAGTATGCAATAGGGTCAATTCACGATGGTACCATTAAAGAAAAGAATGATAAAGGTGCAACGGTAGTTTTTGCTGATGGTGTTGAAGCATTTGCCCCAACTCGTTTCCTTGAGAAAGAAGAAGGTGGTAAATTAGCAAAAGGAGATGCTGTTAAGTTCCAAGTGACTGAGTTTAGTAAAGAATATCGTAGAATTGTTGTTTCTCATACATCTATCTTTAGAGAGGAAGAACAAAAGAATGTTAAGGCTGCTGCAAAGAAAGCTCAAGAAGTTGAAAAAACTACTTTAGGAGATATCGGCGGATTAGCTGAATTAAAGAAAAAAATGGAAGGAAAATAAAACAACATTTATTTCTTTTTATATTCTACTCTTTATATATGAGTAGTCAATAATATTAAATATCAGATAGAATTATCTATCTGATATTTTTTTTATTTAAAAAAAATAGAAACCGTTACTAAAAGCAATAGTTCTTAATCATCATCAAACCATAAGTACTTATTTGATATTTTCATATAAAAAATCAAATATTATTTGTTATAATTAACAATTCACTAATAGCAAAGAAAGTAGAATAAGAAGTACAAGGTAACTTCTTATTCACTTAATCGTTACATAATGTTGATTTAACCAACAATAATTTTACGTAAAGTTTTAATAATTAGATTCGAGCGATCTCCATAATTAAAGTTTTACGTAAAAAATCACATTATGTTTTTAATTCCCAAATTTAAAGAAAACAGAAATAAATTTTCATTTTTATTAATTGTTTTCATTATATCTTTATTTAATTCGTTAACTATTTCTGCCGAAGAAATTATAGAATTTAATAATTCAGGTAAAATTGAATCAGGTGACTCAGAGTCAATAGTTTTTATAGAATCTAATCTTGAAGATAAAGACCTAATCAGAAAATCGATTTTAAATAATCATGAAATTTATTCAAAATTTAAAAAAGAATCACCTGTACAGTTACATATTTTTAGTCATGCAAAGGAGGGGATGTTATTTATAAACGGAAAATGGCTTAATCGAATTGAAATACTAAAATGGTTTAATACTTTACTAATAGATAAGTCTAAGCTAAAGTCTCTTATTTTTTATGGATGTAACTTTGCTAAAGGAATAAAAGGAAGAAAAACAATCGATTTTCTCGAAAAAAAATTAAATGTGTCAGTAGCAGCCTCAACAAATATCACAGGAAAAGGCGGCGACTGGAAAATGGAGGTAGGTTCAATATATAATACAATTATTGTAAATGATTATAAATATTCCTTACAAGATACATGTCAAGAACCTGATCCCAGTGGTCTGATCTTACAAAAGGGATATGCTGTAATAACTTGTTTACCTGGTTTGGATAATATGACTATCGGAATCAAAGACTTTGGAGGTTTAGGTGCTTTGCATGATGGAGGTTCTTCTAATCATGGTTTATATTGGAAATCAACGCCTATGGTTCAAGGATGGACACCATCAAGCTTTGGAGGGCAAACTTTGATGGGACTTGCAATTGATAGAGACACAGGTGATATTTATACTTCCGCTACACGAATATGGGGACAAGGAGGGAATGCTAATATCTATAAAATAGATGGAATAACTGGTTCGGTTAGTTTGTTTGTTACCCTGCCAGGCACATCACTAACTGTTGGTTATATTGATATTGATCCAGTTCATAATATATTATTTGCTACCAATTATGATGATGGGAAAATTTATCGTATTGATCTAAATAACGGTACCATTTTAAATACATATGATTATTTAAATGCAGGAACAATAAATGGGAATGCGGCACCTGTTAATGAACTCGTTGTTGGAGTTGGGTATAATGAAATGCAAAACAAACTTTATTATTCTTTGTATGGAGTTAATAATATCAAGTCTATTAGATCATTAGAGCTCGATGCAAATGGAGATTTTATAGTATCTTCAGATAAGGAGGAAATTTGTATCGTAGATTCGGTCTCTAACTTTCCCGTAGGAGACATTGATTTCAATGCTGCTGGTGATGAGGTATTACTTTCAGAAATACAACTATCTTCAAATTGCATATATACAGGTTCCCATAGTGTTTTCAATTATCGTTACAGTTTAAATAATCAGAAGATATGGGAAAGAGCGAATCGATATCAAACGGGTATTTATCCCGGAAATGGGACAGGACCAAATTCCAGAGGAGGCGCTTCTTGGGCTTTCCATGACGTTACAGCAGGACAGGTGAATGGAGCGGAGGATTATGTAGTTTTCACAGGGGATGCACTAAATTATCCAACTCCTGCTATTTACGGAGTACAATTTTCACCAGTTAATGAGGAGTCACCATATAATAGTGTTTTAGTTGATTTGGATAATGATGTTGTTGGTGTGGATAAAAATCAATATGGTGAAATTGATATTTATTTAGGGTGTATCCTAGTAGCACCTCAAATAACCAACGCTATAAATATTGAATATACTGAATTTGATACGGTGGTTGTTCATGATATAGAGAGTAATGATGAAAAAGATAGCGAAAATAATGGATTAAACTATACGCTCTTAGGTGCGGATGCAGCTTATTTTTCAATAGATACAAATACAGGAGTAATAACTTTTAACAGTCCTCCTGATTATTCTGCACCTTTAGATGCTGATACTAATAATTTATACGAAATAACAGTTAGGGTTTGTGATTCTGATAGTTTATGCTCTGATGAGCCTATCAATATAGCTATTATATCATCAGCCAGTTCCGATTTTGATGGAGATGGTGTGAGTGATTTGGATGATGTTGATGATGATAATGATGGTATAAAAGATTCTGTAGAATCACCTAACTGTTTTTTATCGTTGAATGAAGCTCAATCAGGTGACCGTCAAAATGTGGTAACGATTACCTCTGGTGTCACTATGGATCCTTCTTACAATAATGCTAATTTACTGGTTGATGGCAACAACACAGGTGCCATCAAATTTTATCCTAAAAATTTAACAGAAATAGCAATATACACCTTTGAGTTCATTAGACCTGTTGAAATAGCCCAACTATTTTTAACATACACTAACTATTATGGTCAATTTAACGGAGCACAATTAAAATTACAAGGAAGTCAGGATGGTAGTTCTTGGATTGATTTAAATGTAGCAAGTACTTATAATAAATCTCTAACTAATAATCCAGTTTTAACTTATGGTAATTATTGGCATCATGTATTTACAGTTACGCAAAATGCCTCAAGTTATAAATATTATAGAATTTATAGTTTATCAGGTACCGCAGAAACAAACTCGTATGCATCTGAAATATTTTTCGATTTAAATAATTATGTGGCAGAATATTTTCCTTTACTTGGATGTTCTGACGATTATGAAGGAGATGGTTCTTTAAACCATTTAGATACGGATAGTGATAACGATTCATGTTCTGATGCTGATGAGGCTTATAATTTGTTTAATACAGATGGAGATGACGGAGAACAATATGGAACAGGTGATCCATTGACTTTAGCAGAAAATGAAGTGAATGCAGATGGATCTGTGATTGGTGCTGCGTATAATACAGGAGATATTCCAGCCGTTAAGGATGAATCGAGTATGGTTTGTCCACCTGATAATGATAACGATGGTGTATTTGATCATTTAGATCTGGATGATGATAATGACGGAATCTTAGATATAGATGAAGGGATAAATTGTAACCCAGCGATAAATTTAGGTGTCGATGGAACCTTCGAGGACTTAGCAGGAATAGCCAGTACAGATGCATATAATAGCAATGTTACCGCAGGAGGATGGGTAAATGGTGCTGGAAGTGCAGATTCCTGGCAATCGCCTATGCCTACTACAGGTTCAGGTACTTGGTCAGGAATTGCTGATGGAACACCCGCATCACCTGATGGAGGTGTGTTTGTTGGAGGGTGGACTAATGCATCAGGAAGAGGCGAATCCTTTTACACTGATTTAACAAATTTAACGGTAGGAGAACAATATACTGTAGTTTTTTACCAAACACACGCAGGGATTGAAGGTACAACTGCAATCAATGATTTAGCACGTTTTGAAGTTCTTTTTGGAGGAGTATCAAAGTTTAGTAACGAACAGCCTTATCTTGGTGAGGGAAATCAAGTATGGCAGGAAGAACGAATTGTTTTTACAGTGACTTCGGCAAATCAAAGGTTAGAGTTTTATGCTCATTCAGGAACTGACGGTCATGTAGCAAGTTCAACAGGATATAATTATCCAGCTTTAGATGAAGTTAAAGTTTTAGTTGGAGATCATTCTTCACCTGGTTTAACCTGTATTGGTGAAGATACTGATGGAGATGGTATTTATGATCATTTTGATTTGGATAGCGATAATGATGGCTGTTATGATTCTTTGGAAGCCAATGGTAATTATAATTATACACAATTAACAAATGGAGCATTTACTGGAGGTGTAGATGCAAACGGTATTCCTTTGATCACATCAGGAGGGCAAGTTACTTCGGCATCCGTTACTAATGCAGATAATGGCTCGGCTTGTTGCGATCCAGCTATATCTGGTTTTGAGGATATAGATTATGATAATATTAGTGATTATTGTGATTTAGATTCAGATAATGATGGTATTTTAGATTCAGAAGAATGTTTTACTGATGCAGGAAATTTCAGTATTATTGATGCCACAAAAGGAACTTTTAATTTACCAAATTCTGGTGGCACTGCTAATTGGTCAATTACTCAAACAGGAGGTACAATCCTATCCTCGGGTTTAACAGATAATAATGAGTTGTACTCTGTTTATACAGGTAGTTCAGATTGGGATTTAGATGCTAACTTTAAAATAAGCTCATTACCTTCTGGTGTTAATTTAGAACTAAAACTGTTTGGTTTTGTAGATAAAAGTTCTTCAGGTTTTTCAGCTAGTTTCGGATCAAAATTTTCTACCTATACTATCACATGGAAAGGAGGAAGTGGGAATGCTAAAATTTATGATCCTCAAGGAAACCAAATTATTGGAGGAGATCATAGCATATCAAATGGGGGAAGTTTTACTCAAGCTCCAGGAGATAAAGGAAGTGGTGCTTGGAGTAATAACTTATTAAGATGGTATGTTGTTTTTCCTGTAGGGGCAACTGAATTCTCTATTAAAGCAGCAGGAGGCGCCTCTTTAGAAGGATTCAGATTTTCAGTTGATGAAATATTTTGCCCAGACACAGATGGTGATGGAGTAAAAGATTATCTAGATTTAGATAGTGATAATGATGGTTGTTTCGATGCATTGGAGGCATCAGGGTCATACAATTATACACAGCTAACAGATGGAGTATTTACGAGTGGAGTTGATGGAAATGGTATTCCTTTAACAACCTCAGGAGGGCAAGCAACAACGGCAGCAGTTACTGATAGTTCTGATAGCATTGTATGTTGTGATGTTTCCATTTCTAGTTTTTCAGACAATGACTCTGATGGTATAGCAGATTCCTGTGATTTAGATAATGATAATGATGGAATCTTAGATTCTGTTGAATGTTCTTTAGAAGAGGTAGTAATGCCAATTAGTGTTTCCAGTACGGACAGTGATTTTAATTCACCAGTTAATGGAGTAGGTCTAGCTGGATCATTGAATAATACAATTGATGGTAGTTTGGGAACCTATATTGCGGATGCGACTTCAAGTGGAGGTTATTCGGATGTATCATATACATTTCCGGAAACGGATATGAAAAAAATAAGAATATATAACAATGGAGGAGTAGTTTTAAGTGACGCTCAAGCCATAAGTTATATTGGTGAAATAAGATTGTATGATGCGTCAAATATATTAAAAGCTGTTATAGCTGGTAGGTCAATTCCAAATGGAGATTCTGGAGGAAATCCTTTTGAAATAGATGTTCTTTACCAAGATATTACTCGAGTAGAATTTCTGAACTTGTCTGGCTTATCGGGAGGAATCGCATGGAGAGATATACAACTTATTGCATGTGTAGATTCAGATGGTGACGGAACCCCCGATTATTTAGATTTAGATAGTGATAATGATGGTTGTAATGATGTTTTGGAATCAGGAGGAACCGATGGTGACTCTGATGGAGACTTAGACGGAACAGGATTTGATAGTAATGGACAAGTCACTGGAGGATCAGGAGGTTATGATGGAGTAACGGGTAACGAAACAGAAGCTACCAGTTTACAAGTAGATACCCAACCTAGCGATGCAACCATCTGTTTAGGTGATAATGTAACCTTTACGGGAGTAGCTTCCTCTTTAAGCACAACGATATTTACAGGAACAGCACCGGCAACCACACCAAATTATAGTGGAAGTACACCCAATACCACAGATTTAGAATATCAATGGCAAGAACAAGAAGGAGGATCGGGGCCATGGACTAATATTCCTAACGGAGGAGTTTATAGCAATGCGACTACAGCAAGCTTAACTTTAACAAATTCTTTAATAGGAGCGTCGAATAATAAATATAGATTATTAGTAACCAGTACAAAAAACACATGTGCGAGTGTAACGACTTCGGAAGCTACTTTAATCATAAATGATGTAACAGGTGGAACTGTTGGATCAAATCAAACAATTTGTTTAGGAGATGATCCGGTAGCTTTCACAGAAACAGAAGCTTCAACAGGAAGCGGAACTTTAAGTTATCAATGGGAAAGCAGTACCGATGGATCTATTTTTACACCCATTGGAGGAGCTACTAATGCCACGTATGATGCAGGAGTGCATACTCAGAACATGTGGTATAGAAGAGAAGTATCTTCTTTACTTAATGGAGTTACTTGTACCGCCTTAAGCAATGTTGTACAAATTACCGTAGATCCAGTTCCGACGATTAGTATTGATGATAATACAGTTGCAGAAGGAACCACCGCAAACTTTACAGCTACCATAAGCCAAGCGATAGCCTGTGATGTTACTTTTGATATAACTACGAGTGATGGCACGGCAACGGGAGGAAGTGATTACACATCACAAACAAGTCAAAGTTACACGATTACCGCAGGAAATACTACAGTAACGATTCCAGTAGTAACGATTAATGATAGTACGTATGAACCAGCGAATGAAACGTATACAGTAACATTGAGTAATGTTCAGACAGGAACGGGAACTTCAATTACAACAACTGATTTGATCGGGACAGGAACGATTACAGATTTAGATGATAGTGCGCCAACTATCAGTATTGATGATATCACAGTAACCGAAGGCGCCACAGCAAACTTTACAGCTACTTTAAGTAATGCTGCCCAGTATGATGTGACCTTTGATGTAAGCACGATTGATGACACTGCAGAAGCAGGGGCAGATTATACCCCACAGAGTAGTGAAAGTTATACGATTTTAGCCGGAAGTACTACGGTAACGATTCCAGTAGTAACCTTAGGCGATACTACCTATGAGCCTACCAATGAAGTTTATACGGTTACGCTTAGTAATGTAGGTATTGGTTCTCCAACACCCGAGTCAATTACGACCACGGATTTGGTAGGAAACGGAACGATTTTAGACGACACTACGACCAGCCCAGCGCCAACGATTAGTATTGATGACATCACGGTAACCGAAGGAGATACAGCAAACTTTACCGCGACTTTAAGCAATGCATCGCAGTATGATGTAACCTTTGAGGTTACTACGAGTGATGATACGGCAGTTGCAGGAGCAGATTATACCTCTCAAACAAGTCAGACGTATACAATATCAGCCGGAAGTACTATGGTAAATATTCCAGTAGTAACCTTAGGGGATACGACCTATGAGCCAACGAATGAGACCTATACCGTTACGATGAGTAACGTACGTATCGGTTCACCAACACCAGAAGGAATTAGTACTACGGATTTAGTAGGATCAGGAACAATTTTAGATGATACAACAACCAGTCCAGTGCCAACGATTATCATTGATGACATCACAGTAACCGAAGGAAGTACAGCAAACTTTACCGCAACCTTAAGTAATGCTGCTCAGTATGACGTGACCTTTGATGTAACCACGAGTGATGGCACTGCAGAAGCAGGGGCAGATTATACCTCACAGAGTATTGAAAGTTATACTATTTTAGCCGGAAGTACTACAGTAACGATTCCAGTAGTAACTTTAGCAGATACTACTTATGAGCCGACTAGTGAGACCTATACCGTTACGCTGAGTAACGTAGGTATTGGCTCTCCAACACCCGAGTCAATTACGACCACGGATTTGATAGGAGATGGAACAATTTTAGACGATACAACAACTAGTCCAGCGCCAACGATTAGCATCGATGACATCACAGTAACCGAAGGAGATACAGCAAACTTTACAGCGACTTTAAGTAATCCCTCCCAATATGACGTGACCTTTGATGTGACCACGATTGATGGCACTGCAGAAGCAGGGGTAGATTATACCTCACAGAGTATTGAAAGTTATACGATTTTAGCTGGAAGTACTACCGTAACGATTCCAGTAGTAACCCTAGGTGATACTACGTATGAACCTACCAATGAGACCTATACGGTTACGCTGAGTAATGTGCGTATTGGCTTACTAACCCCAGAGTCGATAACCACAACAGATTTAGTAGGAGATGGAACAATTTTAGATGATACAACGACCAGTCCAGCGCCAACGATTAGTATCGATGATATTACAGTTGCCGAAGGAAGTACAGCAAACTTTACGGCTACTTTAAGCAATGCATCGCAGTACGATGTAACGTTTGATGTTTCAACCAATGATTTAACTGCTACATTTGGAACCGATTATTTACAACAAAGCAATGTAAGTTATACAATACCTGAAGGAAGTACAATAGTTATTATTCCAATAACAACTATTGACAATAATGTTTATGAGACAACAGAAACTTATGAAGTCTTATTGAGTAATGTTTTTATAGGTTCCCCAAGTCCCGAGTCGATAACTATGACAGATTTAGTTGGTGGAGGAACAATTACAGATAATGATGTAAACAATCCATGTTTACCAGATTCAACAGATACTGATGGCGATGGTTATTGTGATGCTATAGATCCAGGTCCCAATGATCCTTGTATTCCCGATAATACCGATGCTGATAATGATGGCGTTTGTGATACGGTTGATCCAGATCCAAGTGATCCATGTATTCCTGACAATACCGATGCTGACAATGATGGTGTATGTGATACAGTAGATCCGAATCCAAGCGATCCCTGTATACCAGATGCTACCGATGCCGATGGTGACGGTTATTGTGATACGGTAGATCCGAATCCGAGTGATCCTTGTATACCAGATAGTACGGATGCTGATAATGATGGTTATTGTGATGCTATAGATCCAAATCCTACAGATCCTTGCGTTCCTGATAATACCGATGCTGATAATGATGGCGTTTGTGACACGGTAGATCCAAACCCGAGTGATTCTTGTGTTCCCAAAAGTACTGACACAGATGGTGATGGTTATTGTGATATTGTTGATCCAGGTCCCAATGATCCGTGTATACCAGATGCGACTGATAGTGATGGCGATGGTTATTGTGATACTGTTGATCCAGGTCCCAATGATCCGTGTATTCCAGACGCTACAGATGCCGATGGCGATGGCGTTTGTGATACTGTAGATCCAGAAGTTGTAACACCTTGTAGCTCTCTTGATTTAGATAGCGATGGCGACGGGATATGCGATAGTGTTGATCCTAATCCAACAAATCCATGCGTTCCGAATGGAGTAGATAGTGATGGCGATGGCGTTTGTGATATTATAGATCCAAATCCAAGTGATCCATGTAATCCCAATTCTATGGATGAAGATGGCGATGGTTATTGTGACACGGTAGATCCAAATCCCACAGATCCATGTATACCAGATGCGACAGATGCTGATGGTGATGGCGTTTGTGATACGATAGACCCAAATCCCAATGATCCATGTAATCCAAATTCTATGGATGAAGATGGCGATGGTTATTGTGATACTATAGACCCGAATCCCACTGATCCCTGTATACCAGATGCGACAGATGCTGATGGTGATGGCGTTTGTGATACCATAGATCCGAATCCGAATGATCCATGTGATTCAGATAGTGCAGATAGTGATGGTGATGGTTATTGTGATACTGTAGATCCCAATCCCACAGATCCCTGTATTCCAGATGCCAGGGATGCAGATGGCGATGGAATCTGTGATACGATAGACCCAAATCCAAATGAGGCATGTGATCCGAATTCAGTTGATGCTGATAATGATGGCGTTTGTGATACGGTTGATCCAGATCCAAGTGATCCCTGTATACCGAATGCTACAGATGCCGATGGTGACGGCGTTTGTGATACGGTTGATCCAAATCCAAATGATCCCTGCATTCCTACTGGAAGTGATATAGATGATGATGGCATTTGTGATGTTGTTGATCCGATAGTCACTGACCCCTGTCCTGTAGGAGCTCCAGATAGCGATGGTGATGGTGTTTGTGATACGGTTGATCCAGATCCAAGCGATCCCTGTATACCAGATGCTACCGATGCCGATGATGATGGCGTTTGTGATACGGTTGATCCAGATCCAACTGATCCCTGTATACCCGATAATACAGATGCCGATGGTGATGGTGTTTGTGATACGGTTGATCCAGATCCAGGTAATCCATGTATCCCAAATAGTCATGATGAAGATATGGATGGTGTTTGCGATACTATAGATCCCGATATAACAGAACCTTGTGTGCCTGATAGCGCCGATAGTGATGGTGATGGTATTTGTGATGTCATAGATCCAAACCCGAGTGATCCTTGTATTCCAAATAGTAACGATGAAGATATGGATGGCGTTTGTGATACAGTTGATCCAGATCCCACAGATCCATGTGTTCCAAATAATATAGATGCTGATAATGATGGGGTCTGTGATGTAATAGATCCAGATCCAGGTAATCCATGTATTCCCAATAGTCATGATGAAGATATGGATGGCGTTTGCGATACAGTAGATCCCGATATAACAGACCCATGTATTCCAGACGCTACAGATGCCGATGGTGATGGTGTTTGTGATACGGTTGATCCAGATCCAAGTAATCCATGTATTCCAGACAATACAGACAGTGATGGTGATGGTACTTGTGATATTTTGGATGTTGTGCCTAATGATTCTTGTATGCCAGATCCATTTGCTATAGGAACAGCAGACTGTGATGGTGATGGTATTAGTAATGCTGATGAATACGATTCGAATGGTGACGGCAGTGGTCCTGATGATCAGGATGGTGATGGAATATTAGATGTATTAGATATCGATGATGATGGTGATGGTATTTTAACTAGCGTAGAAGTAGGAGATGATAGAACGAATCCTGACGATACTGATGGTGATGGAGTTCCTGATTACCAAGATTTGGATAGTGATAATGATGGTATTTCTGATTTAGTAGAAGGAGGAGGAGATTCTAATTTGGATGCTAATAATGATGGTGTTATTGATGATCAAACAGATAGTGATAATGATGGCTTACCCGATTTGGTTGATTCAGATAATGGAGGCACAGTTTCCAATACTCCTGATACTGATGGCGATGGTGTTCCAGACTTTCAAGATTTAGATAGTGATGGCGACGGAATTAATGATGTTATTGAAGCAGGCGGAGCTGATACTAACAATGACGGTCAAATAGATACCGGTAATTTGATTGATGGTAATACCTTACCAGATGAAGATGGCGATGGAACTCCAGATGTAGAGGAACCGAATAATGATGCTTTACCAGGAAGCTTAGATGTTGATGGAGACGGAGTTATTGATGACTTAACAGATACTGATGGGGATGGTATTTCTGATTCTGTTGATGGATTAGATGGTTTTGGAGATGTCTTAATGACTGATACGGATGGTGATGGAATAGAAGATCTTTATGACCTTGATGACGATAACGATGGTGTTTTAGATGTTGTTGAACAAGCTGGAGACCTTAATAGAGATACCGATGGTGATGGAATTCCAGATCATTTAGATTTAGATAGTGATGGAGACGGAGTTTCAGATTTAATAGAGAGTGGGCAGGATGCCAGTATAGTTGATACCGACGGTAATGGCGTATTGGATAGTTCTACTGATTCAGATAATGATGGTATTATTGACACAGCAGATGCAAATGATAGTGATATCAACTCAGGAAGCAGTACAATACCTCTTGATACTGATGGAGATGGTCATTTTGATTTCCAAGATTTAGACAGTGATAATGACGGAATATCGGATTTGATTGAAAGTGGATCAGATCCAAATCTAGATAGTAATCAAGATGGTATAATAGACGATACAATTGATACTGATGGTGATGGGTTATCCGATTCGATAGATCCAGATAATGGTGGAGTATTACCTGATGTTCCCGATACCGATGGCGATGATTTATTTGATTATCAAGATTTGGATAGTGATGGAGATGGAATTACTGATCTTCAAGAGGGCGGAAATAACCCTAATTTG
Organism: Tenacibaculum profundi; assembly: GCF_057162725.1. Taxonomy (NCBI): domain Bacteria; kingdom Pseudomonadati; phylum Bacteroidota; class Flavobacteriia; order Flavobacteriales; family Flavobacteriaceae; genus Tenacibaculum; species Tenacibaculum profundi. Next base: position 477,547 of record NZ_CM169894.1, on the reverse strand, counting down.
GATAGTAATAATGACGGCATACTTGATGATCTAACAGACACCGATGGTGATGGACTAGTTGATTCAGTAGATTCAGATAATGGAGGAGAGGTTCCAAACACGCCAGATTTTGACGGTGATGGCTCACCTGATTATCAAGATGCAGATGATGATGGAGACGGCATTTTAACTTCAGATGAACTAGGAACGGATGGCAGTTCTCTAATAGATACCGATGATGATGGAATCCCTGATTACCAAGATTTGGATAGTGATAATGATGGTATTTCTGATTTAGTAGAAGGAGGAGGAGATTCTAATTTGGATACTAATAATGATGGTGTTATTGATGATCAAACAGATAGTGATAATGATGGCTTACCCGATTTGGTTGATTCAGATAATGGAGGCACAGTTTCCAATACTCCTGATACTGATGGCGATGGTGTTCCAGACTTTCAAGATTTAGATAGTGATGGCGACGGAATTAATGATGTAGATGAAGCAGGCGGAGCCGATACTAACAATGACGGTCAAATAGATACCGGTAATTTGATTGATGGTAATACCTTACCAGATGAAGATAATGATGGTACTCCCGATCTTCAAGAACCTAATAATGCAGCTTTACCAGGAAGCTTAGATGTAGATGGAGACGGCGTTATTGATGACCTAACAGATACTGATGGTGATGGTATTCCTGATTTAGTTGACGGTTTAGATGGTTTTGGAGATGTCTTAATGATTGATACCGATGGTGATGGAATAGAAGATTTATATGATTTGGATGCTGATAATGATGGAATTTTAGATACCGTAGAACAGGCAGGTGATGTGAATAGAGACACTGATGATGATGGTATTCCAGATCATTTAGATTTAGATAGTGATGGTGATGGAATTCTAGATTTAATAGAAAGTGGTCAAAACGCTAGTATTGTTGATGTTGATGGAGATGGTGTATTAGATAGCTTGCTTGATGCTGATAATGATGGAATTATCGATACAGCTGATGCTGACGATAGCGATATTAATGCAGGAAGCAAAACAATATTAGATGATACTGATGGAGATGGTAGACCTGATTTTCAAGATTTAGATAGCGATAATGATGGTATTTCAGATTTAGTAGAAAGTGGTATAGATATATCATTAGATAGTGATGGAGATGGTATTATAGACGATCAAACTGATAGTGATGGTAATGGTTTAGCAGATTCAGTAGATCCCAATCAAGGAGGAATAAGATCTATTATTCCCGATACTGATGGAGATGGTAGACCTGATTTTCAAGATTTAGATAGTGATGGTGATGGTGTTACAGATTTACAAGAAGGAGGCAGTGATCCATTATTGGATCTTGATGGTGATGGTATGCTTGATGATATGACTGATTCCGATGGTGATGGTTTGGTTGATTTAATAGACCCCGATAATGGTGGAGAATTACCCGACGTTCCAGATTTTGATGGTGATGGTTTGCCAGATTACCAAGATATCGATGATGATGATGATGGTATTTTAACGATTTTAGAAGACATTGATGGAGATGGAGATCTAAATAATGACGATACTGACGGTGATGGTGTTGCAGATTATTTAGATATGGACGATGATGGTGATGGCATTGATACTATCGATGAGTCAGCAGATCAGAATGGCGATGGAGGTCCAGAGGATGCATTGGATACAGATGAAGATGGAATTCCAGATTATTTAGATCCAGATACGCTACCATGTTTGACGATTTATAATGAGTTTACTCCTAATGGAGATGGTAATAATGACAACTTTGTAATTTCATGTATTGGAGAAGAGCGTTATAAAAATAATCGATTAGAGATTTATAATCGTTGGGGAACTTTAGTTTATAGCAAAAACCGATACGATAATAGTTGGTCAGGTTTGTCTAATGGACGTTTTAATATTCAAATAGAGGAACAATTGCCATCAGGAACGTATTATTATCTATTAGATCTAGGAACAGGGGCTAAGGCACGAACAGGCTGGTTATATATTAATAGAGAGTAATTAATTTTTAATGTAATAATCGAGACGTGTAGTATAATTATAAACCCCTAAAGTATACGAAGATGAATAAGATAGTACAGAACCTTATAATGCTAGGCCTTTTATTTACAGGCGCTACCCTTTATAGTCAACAAGATCCACATTATACACAGTACATGTTTAATACGATGAGTGTTAATCCTGCTTATGTAGGCTCTAAGGGACATGGAGTTATCAATTTATTAGGCCGAGTCCAATGGGTTGGTATTGAAGGCGCTCCTCAGACGTTTAATTTAAGTTATGATACTCCATTAGGCTATAGTGGAGTTGGTTTAGGTATCAATTTGGTAAATGATGTTATAGGTCCTTCACGTGAAACTTATATAGATGCGAATGTATCTTATACAGTGCGGACTTCTAAGGAAGGTAATTTATCTTTTGGCTTGAAACTAGGTGGAAGGTTATTCAATATAGATTGGACTAAGGGGATTTACAGAGATAAGGGCGATGAACAATTATCAGTTCCTATTAATAGATTTTTACCAACGATAGGAGCAGGTGTTTATTATTATACGAATAAATGGTATTTAGGTTTGGCTGTTCCTAATATTTTACGGACAGAACATTATGATGACACTTTAGCTGGAGGTAGTGTTGCCGTTGAGCGTATGCATTACTTTTTTATAGCGGGTTATGTTTTCGCTTTAAGTAAAAGTGTCAAGTTTAAACCAGCTTTACTAACTAAGGTTGTTAGTGGGGCACCATTGTCATTAGATGTTTCAGCTAACTTTTTATTCAATGAGAAGTTTCGCGCAGGTATTGCATGGCGTTGGGATGATTCGATTAGTGCTTTGTTAGGTTTTCAAGTAAGCAGATCATTATCTTTAGGTTATGCTTATGATTTAACAACATCGAATTATAGTAATTATAATTCGGGTACCCATGAATTCTTATTGCGTTATGAGTTATTTAGACCTCAAACGGTGAAATCACCCAGATTTTTTTAATTGATGATATACGGTTATTGTATGATAATTAAAAACCTGTTAATTTTAATTATAAAAATTTAAAAAGTAATTATTAGACTTATTATTAATATTTTTTTTAATCTTATTCACTAATTTTGATGCTCTTAGCTATCATGATTAGCGAGTTTTATTTTATGAATACGACAAAAAAAAGGGTTTATTTTTTTTTAAACGATATTTAAATGTAACAAATGTTACATTTAAACTAGATAAACAGTATCGTGAAATATTCTAAATACTCCTATATTTGTTGTCAATTATAAACTAAAAATGACATTAATAAAATCTATTTCAGGAATTAGAGGCACAATAGGTGGCTTTACAGGAGATAATTTAACCCCCATTGATACAGTTAAATTTGCTGCAGCCTATGGTATGTTTATTAAAAATAACAATAAACATAAAAAGAGTATAAAAATAATTATTGGAAGAGATGCTCGTATTTCAGGAAAAATGATAACTAGCTTAGTAGCTAATACCTTAGTAAGTTTAGGTATTCATGTTATTGATTTAGGATTATCTACTACGCCAACAGTTGAAATAGCAGTTCCAAAAGAAAAAGCAGATGGAGGTATAATTTTGACAGCGTCTCATAACCCTAAGGAATGGAATGCCTTAAAATTATTAAATGAAAAAGGAGAATTTATTGATGGAGAAGACGGAGCTAGGGTATTAGAACTTGCAGAAAGTAATAACATACAATTTGCAACTGTAGATAATCTGGGAATTTATAAGAAAAAGAAAAACTACATAAAAAAGCATATCAAAGAGATATTAAAGCTTAAATTAATTGATAAAAAGGCAATTAAAAAAGCAAAATTTAAGGTTGTCGTTGATGGAGTTAATTCCACAGGAGGTATTGCGGTGCCCATGTTATTAAAAATGTTAGATGTCAAGTGTGTTGAATTGTACTGTGAACCTAATGGAGAATTTCCTCATAATCCAGAGCCTCTTAAAGAACATTTGGAGGATATATCAAAGTTAGTAGTTGAAAAGAAAGCAGATTTGGGTATTGTAGTAGATCCAGATGTAGATAGGTTAGCATTGATATCTGAAGATGGAACTATGTTTGGTGAAGAATACACATTAGTTGCATGTGCAGATTATGTATTGAATAAGTTAGGAGGTGGAAATACAGTTTCAAACTTGTCTTCCTCAAGAGCTTTAAGAGATATTACTGAAAAATATGAAGGTAAATACGAGGCTAGTTCAGTTGGGGAGGTGAACGTCGTAAAAAAAATGAAGGAAATAAATGCTGTTATTGGAGGGGAAGGTAATGGAGGAATTATTTATCCTAGTTCTCATTATGGAAGAGACTCTTTAGTAGGTATTGCTTTATTTTTATCTCATTTAGCAAATAATAAAACTTCTTGTAAGGAGCTTAGAAATAGTTACCCAAATTATTTTATGAGTAAGAATAAAATTCAGTTGACACCTGAAATTAATGTAGATAATATTCTTAAAGAAATGGCATCGAAATACAAAAATGAAGAAGTAAATTCTATTGATGGTGTAAAAATTGATTTTGAAAATGAATGGGTTCACTTGAGAAAATCGAACACAGAGCCCATTATAAGAATTTATACTGAGTCTAAATCAGAAGAGCAAGCTAATCAATTAGCAATTAGATTTATTGAAGAAATAAAAGAATTTATAATTTAATTAATGATCAATAATTTGATTTTTCGAATGTATTGAAATTTTATTATCAAGCTATAAACTAAGTATTAACATTTTAAGACATGAATTTAGAAGGGTATTTTCAAAAATATAGAAATAGTATTATAGGTATCAATGAAACTTTTAGAACACCATATGGTGAGAAAAAACTAATTTATACTGATTGGACAGCAAGCGGAAGACTTTTCAGGCCTATTGAAGATAAACTTTTGAATGAATTTGGTCCATATGTGGCTAATACCCACACAGAAACATCAACTACTGGGGCAGCTATGACGCTAGCATATAACAGAGCTAGAAATATTATTAAGAATCATGTAAATGCTAGTAAAGATGATGTATTGATTACTGAAGGAACAGGAATGACTGGAGTAGTGAATAAGTTTCAAAGAATTTTAGGTATAAAAGTTTCTGAAAATTTAAAAGAATATACTGAAATCCCTAAGGAAAAACGCCCCATCGTTTTTGTTAGTCATATGGAACATCATTCAAATCAAACATCTTGGTATGAAACTATTGCAGATGTAGAAGTAGTTCCTTGTAATGATGAAGGATTGATCTGTATAGATATTTTTGAAGAAGTGATAAAGAAATATAAAGATAGGCCGATTAAAATTGCTTCAGTTATTGCTGCATCAAACGTAACAGGAATTAAAACAGATTACCATAAAGTGGCGGCTTTAATTCATAAGTATAATGGTTTATGTTTTGTTGATTTTGCATGCTCAGCTCCTTATGTATCTATTAATATGCACCCAGAGAAAGAAGATGAATATTTAGATGCAATCTTCTTTTCTCCACATAAATTTTTAGGAGGTCCAGGAAGTTCTGGAGTTTTATTGTTTAATAAAAAGTTATATAAAAACACAATTCCAGATAATCCAGGTGGCGGAACTGTAACTTATACTAATCCATGGGGAGAGCATGATTATATAGATGATGTTGAAACTAGAGAAGACGGTGGAACACCAGGCTTCTTACAAGCCATTAAAATTGCATTATCAATTCAATTAAAAGAAGAGATGGGAATTGAGAAAATCAAGGAGCGAGAAGATCAGATAAATGAAAAAATATTTAGTTGTCTTTTCGGTATTCAGGGTATTAGGGTGTTAGCTCCGGAACAAAAAAACAGGCTAAGCATTTTTTCTTTTTATTTTGAAAAGTACCATTTTAACCTTGTTGTCAAATTACTTAATGATAGGTTTGGTATTCAAACACGAGGTGGATGTTCTTGTGCAGGCACGTATGGGCATTTTCTTTTAAATGTTGATCAGTACACGTCACATAAAATAAAAGACCAAATTAAAAGTGGCTGTAGTACTGAAAAACCAGGTTGGGTTCGTTTATCTGTGCATCCAACAACAACAGATATTGAAGTTAACTTTATATGTAACTCTCTTAGAACTCTTGCAAATAATATTGAAAGTTGGTCTAAAGATTACAAATATGATCCTATTAAAAATGATTATATTCACAATTCAGAAATCTCAATAGAGAAAGAATTAGTCGATAAATGGTTTACTTTTTAGTTTAAATTTATGAGCTCCATTAGTATAGAATTTTTAGAGGAAAAATATTTCCAAATAAAAGAAAAATCAATTGAAGGTAGGTGGATTACTTTTGATGATATTGAATCTTTATTATTAAAAAATCAAAAAAAAAATGAGCTTATTCAGATTGGAAGTTCAGAAAAAGGGATCCCTATTTATAAGATTAAAATAGGGAAAGGTAAAAAGAAAATTCTGATATGGACCCAAATGCATGGTAATGAGAGCACTGGGACAAAAGCCATTTTCGATTTATTGAATTTTATAACTGAGTTTTCAAATTCTGATTTAGTTGAAAAAATATTAAATAAAGTCGAAATTCAAATAATTCCTATGTTAAATCCAGATGGATCTCTTGCCTATACTAGAGTAAATTCGAATGGAATTGATCTAAATAGAGATGCAGTAAATTTAGTAGCTAAAGAAAGTAGAATTTTAAGAAAAGTTTTAGAAAGCTTCAATCCTGATTTTTGTTTTAATTTACATGATCAAAGAACAATTTTTGGTGTTGAAGGAACTCATAATCCAGCTACTATTTCTTTCCTAGCTCCATCAGAAGAAGAAACTAGGAGTTTGACGACGGGAAGAATTCAAACAATGGATGTTATTGGCTCAATGAATAATCTTCTTCAACAAATAATACCTAATCATATAGGAAGATATACAGATGAATTTTATCCATCGGCAACCGGTGATAATTTTCAAAAAATGGGACATAATACTATTCTTATTGAAGCAGGTCATTTTCCCAATGATTATAAAAGAGAAGAGGTTAGAAAATTTAATTTTTATGCCTTAATTCAAGGAATATTTTATATTTCTCAAAATAATAAATTTGAAAATCATACTGAATATTTTAGTATCCCAAACAATATCAAGAACTTTTACGATGTAATTTATCGTTCAAAAAATAATAAAAAAGATATTGCTTATCAGTATGCAGAACAAATTGAAAGTAATAAATTTGCACTTACTTTAGTTAAAAAGAAAGAAGGAGACTTATCATTCTATTTGGGTCACAAGGAAATTAATAAAAGTGATTGATTTTTAAGTCTCTTATAATTTTTGCAACGTACAATTATAAAAAATATATTTTAGTAACATCATTTGAATAATTACAAAAAATGAAAAAATTTGTCCTAGATGAAATTGATCATCAAATACTAGACATCTTAATTGAGAATGCTCGAACACCTTTTACTGATATAGCAAAGAAATTGTTGGTTTCTGCAGGAACTATACATGTTAGAGTAAAGAAAATGGAAGATGAAGGAATCATTCAAGGTTCTACACTTTCATTAAACTATGAAAAAATGGGATATTCTTTTATAGCTCATGTTGGTGTTTTTTTAGAAAAAACCTCAATGACACAACATGTGTTGGATAACCTTAGACTAATACCTAACGTTACTGTTGCTTATGTTACAGCTGGAAAATATAACATATTTTGCAAGGTAAGAGCAAAAAACACCAATGATGCTAAGGATATAATTTATAGAATAGACGATATCCATGGTGTAAATAGAACTGAAACTATGATTTCCCTTGAGGAGAGTATAAATGATAAAAAGCGCTTAATGCACGCTATTTTTAAAGAATTTTAATTTTCTTTAAAGTACTTAAATAAAAATAGGGCTATATTTACTTTGTAATAGTCCTATTTTTCTTTAAACTATTTTCTTGTAATAACACTATTTTTAATCAAGATGTTTTGAAGTGTTGAAATTTAAGATCATTATAAACTCCATCCATATCTTTTGAAAATAATATTCCATTCATCTGGTAATTTAGCAACTAATTTTAGTTCTTTTTTTGTCAATGGATGCATAAACTTAAGAGAATATGCATGTAAAAATAAGTTATAGCAATCGAATTTTTTTTGGTACATTATATTATGATTCTTGTCTCCGTATTTTGGATCACCTATTAAAGGGTGGCTAATTTTATTAGTATGAATTCTTAGTTGGTGTAACCTACCTGTTTTAGGTGTTAATTTAATAAGGCTGTATCTTGATGTTTCATAAGGTTTAACAGGAATTTTCTGAATTGTTTTGTCTATTGTCTCAAGAAGAGTTTCTGCATTTTTATATACCTTTGCATCCCTTCCTTTCACAGGAGAGTTTATAATTAGTCTCTCAGGTGAATGTCCTCTAACAATACCCAAATACGTTTTTTTTATTTTATCTTCGATAAAAAGTTGTTGGAAAGACGAAACTGCTTTTTTATTTCTTGCTAATAAAATGATACCGGAAGTTTTTCTATCTAAACGATGTATAGGAAACATCTTCTCTCCAAACTCATCATAAATTTTTTCAAGTAAAGATTGCTCTTCAATAACATTTCTGGAGTGATAAGCATGGTGAACAACGATATTATTTGGTTTTGAAACACAAACAATAAACTCATCTTTATAAATAATTTCTAAATTCAAAGTAATAATAATTTTTATGCTAAATAGTTATATGTTTTCTTAAATAAGCCAGCAATATTAAAGATAAAATTCCACAGATTGAAAATCCATAAAATAAAGGCATTGCAGTTTCATCAACCCATTGACCGATAAGACCAGCAATAGGAACAGCAACTATAGTTGATAAAAACCCATTTAAAGCTGCTCCAATCCCTGCTATATGCCCTAAAGGTTCCATAGCCAACGCTCTTAGATTTCCGAATAGGAAACCAACAGCGAAAAATTCGAATGAAAAAAAAGTAAATAGAATTTCAATTGAAGGATTACTTTTTTCAAAAAAAAGGAAAATATAGATAATTGAAGTGAAAACTAAAATTATGGTAGAGATTCTAACAAGTTTAAGCATTCCAAATCGAATAACAAGATTACCATTTAAAAATGTGGCAAGTCCTAATGATAAAGAAAGACCTGCAAAAATCAAAGGAAACTCTTCTGACAAATTGTATTGCTCTTCAAAAATATGCTGAGAAGAACTCAAGTAAACCATGAAGGAACTTGTTATAAGCCCTGAAATAATGGTGAATATTACCGCTTGTTTATTCTTTAAAAACTCTTTTAATCCATTAATAAATAACCTAAGAGATAGTGGTTTTTTATATTTAAAATTTAATGTTTCAGGTTGTCTTTTCCAAAGCCAAACTGTCACTAAAAAACCAAATAGTACTTGAAAATAAAAGATGGACTTCCAACCGTATAATTCTAATATAATTTTTCCCAGTGCAGGAGCTATCATAGGAACAAGAAGAAAAATCACAACAATAAAAGACATTATTTTAGCCATATAGTTGCCACTAAATGTATCTCTTATCATGGCAACACTTATTGTTCTTGGAGCAGATAAACTTACACCTTGAAGAATTCTTCCAAAAATCATTTGATCAATAGTCCTTGCAGAAACACAAATATAACTAGCAATTATGAAAAGTATAAAACCTATATAAACAACAGGTTTTCTTCCTATAGAATCAGAAATTGGCCCTGCTATTAGTTGACCTACACCTAATCCGAGAAAAATCATAGTAATTAAAAGTTGAGAATCTTTAGGGTCAGGGAAGTTAATAGCTTTACCTATTTTGTTTAAAGCAGGTAAAAGAGCGTCTATAGATAATGCTACTAAGGACATTAGTGAGGCCATTAATATAATAAACTCTAATTTGGATTGGTAGTTATTTTTTTGCATCGTACAAAAGTATCGATCAAAATGAGAAGAAAAAAATATTGATAATTAAAATGGTGCTATTAGTAAAAGTTAGAAGGGTGTTAGGGTATGGCTAATAGCACCGTATTTAATTAATCAACTATAAAACAAATAAAAATAAAAATACCCTACCATTTTTTTAAAAAACCTTAAGTTTGCTATAATGAAAACCGGAAAGAATATTTGTCAAAAAAAAGCTTTTAACGAATTATATGAAGAACAATCAAAATCTTTATATAATTTTATGTACTATAAATGCGGGGACAGAGATCTTGCAGAAGATTTCGTCCAAGAGTCTTTCATTAAATTATGGGAGAATTGTTCTAAAGTACTTGTAGAAAAAGCAAAATCATTTTTATTTACAGTAGCCAACAATATGTTTTTGAACCATGTAGCACATAAAAAAATAGTGTTGAAACATGCTTCTGAAAACAAAAAAGAATATACAAATGAAACACCTGAATTTATATTAGAAGAGCAGCAATTTCTTAAAAAACTAAAGGCCGCAATTGCCGATTTACCCTCAAAACAGAGGGAAGTCTTTTTAATGAATCGAATTGATAAAAAAAAATATAGAGAGATCTCTGAAATACTGGATATATCGATCAAAGCTGTTGAAAAAAGAATGTCTTTAGCACTAAAAAGTCTAAGAGACAAAATAGGTCCTAATTTTAAGTAGGGTTAGAGAAGTTTTATTTGTTATAATTATAGAAAAACGAGAGATGAATAAAAGAGTAGACGAAGCCTTTTTAATGAGGTGGCTAAATGATGAATTAACTGATTCGGAGCTTAAAGATTTCAGAAGTTCTTCTGAATATTTGCTGTACAGCAGAATAATGAGTACTTCTGAAGAGTTTTCAATACCAGAATTTCGTTCTGAAAAAGTGCATGAAAAATTGAACAAACAAATCAATATTTCAAACAAAAAAGCTAAAGTTGTAAGGTTTAGAACCAAATATATCGCAGTAGCGGCTTCTATAGCTATTATTTTAGGATTATGGTTGTTTGTTAATAAGTCAACAACAAGTTATAAAACAAATTATGGAGAACAACTTTCAGTTATGTTACCTGACAGTTCTGAGGTTTTACTTAATTCAAAAAGTTTTATAAAATTTGATAAAAAAAAATGGAGTCAAAAAAGAGAGGTGCTTTTAAAGGGAGAAGCTTATTTTAAAGTTAGGAAAGGAAAAAAGTTTAAGGTTATAACGGACCTTGGTAGTGTGGCTGTTATAGGGACTCAATTTGATGTTCATTCTTCAAATGATTATATAGAAGTTAAATGCTTTGAAGGCAAAGTAAATGTTACTTCTGGCAAAGATCAAAACATTCTAAATAGAGGGAATGCAAGTAGAAGTTTTAAGACAGGTGTTACTGAAAAGTGGACTATCACAGCTCAAGAACCAGGATGGAAAAATGGAGAAAGTTCTTTTAAAAGTATTGCTTTAAAATATGTTATTGATTCGATGAAAAATCAATTTGGAGTAACGTTTAAAGTTGAAAATATTAATTTAGAACAAAAATTTACGGGAAGCTATACACATGATGATTTGAAAATTGCTTTAAAAACAGTTTTTGAACCTATGAAAATAGCTGTTACTTTTGCAGATGAAAATACAGTCATCTTACGAAAGCAATAAATGAAATTAAAATTTAACTTTTTAATATTAATTTTAGTACCGTTTTTATTAATAAATAAATTAATAGCTCAAGATGATAGTCGAGAAATTAGATATAATCTCAAAGACTATTTACTTAAGATAGAGTCTATACACAAAGTTAAATTTTCTTATAGCGATAGTGTAGTAGATAAAAAGTTTGTAACCTCTGATAGGTCTAATAGTGAAATTCAGTCTATTTTAAGCCAGCTAAGAAAAGAAACTTCACTCAAATATGAGATATTAAAAGAGCGTTATATAATTGTCACTGATTTTAAATTAAATAATGAATACAAATATTGTGGTTTTATTTTTGACGAGAAACAGAAAACGCCTATTGAATCAGCAAATGTTTTAGTTAAAAGGTTGAGAAGGGGAGTTAGCTCAAATTCACATGGTTTTTTTGGCTTCAATAATATAACTGAATCAGATACTTTATTGATATCTTGTTTGGGCTTTAAATCGAAGACAATTTTTTTAAAAAATTTGAAGAAAAAAAAATGTGTTGAAATTTATTTGAGTAAAGAAATTACAGAGCTTGAAGAGGTAGTCGTGGCCGATTACCTTTCTGAGGGCTTACAGAATCAGGTTGATGGTTCTGTTGTTGTTTCTCCTCAAAAATTAACAGCTATATCAGGTTTAACTGAGCCAGATATTTTTCAAACAATTCAGTTTTTACCAGGTATAAACAGTCCATATGAAACGGCATCTGATATTTTTATTAGAGGAGGCTCGCCTGAGCAAAATTTAATTCTTTTTGATGGATTAAAAATGTATAATGCTTCGCATTTATTTGGTATGATATCTCCATTTAACCCATACACTATAAATGATGTAAAAATATATAAGGGTGGTACAAGTGTTGAATATGGAAATCATGTTTCAGGTGTAGTTGATATTCAAACTAAAAAACAAATACCCAATAAGATTAAAGGAGGTATTGGGGCTAATATGACTCATTTCGATGCCTATTTAAACGTACCAATAGGAAAAAAAATAGGCGTCTTAGTTTCAGGGAGAAGGTCTCTTTTTGATGTTTTTGAAACACCTACATTTAATAATTTTTCAAGTAAAGTTTTTCAAAATTCTGTTATAGGTAACAATAAACCATTAATAGGATCAACTTATGAGAATAAAAATGATCTAAACTTTTTTGATATTCATACAAAAATCACCTATGATATATCAAATCGTGATATTTTAACTTTTAGTTATTTGAATATTCAAAATAAACTAGATTATTCTTTTAATACGATAAATTCTAACCGATATGTAACAAAAGATCATCTTAAAATAAAAAATTTAGGAATATCTTTGAAGTGGAATCACGAGTGGAGCGATAATATTAATCATACAATAAGCATGCATTCATCTGAGTATGATTCTTACTATAATTATGAAGGAGAATTCAATTTTGGAACGCCTTATTTTCAGAAAGCTTTAAAAACTAATTTTATAAGAGATAATGGTTTAAAAGTTGTTGTGGAGACAAAGTTAAATAAAAAATCCGCATTTCTTTCAGGATATGAATTTTTAAATACTAAATTAGGTTTTGACATCAACAGAGTAACTACTGTAAATAATGGTTATTTTTATGACATTAGTGATGATCAACACAATAATTTACATTCATTTTTTTTAAATTATTCCTTTAATAAGAAAAGTAAAACAATACTAAATTTAGGAGTTAGAGTAAATTATTCTTCACTTTCAAATAAAAGTTTTTTATCACCTAGAATTCATTTTGAACAAGAATTTTTAAAGAATTTATTTGTTAAAACATCTTATGAAGACAAGCAACAGTTTGTTAATCAGTATTTTGAAACTCATACTTCCGACTTTGGGCTAGAAAATCAGTTTTGGTTATTGATGGATAACAGTAATGCATTACCAATACTACAAAACAAACAATATACTTTAGGATTCATATATAGGTCTGATAAAAATATCTTTGATATAGATTTATATAAAAAAGTTAGTTCAGGTGTTTCTTCGCAAACTCGCGGTAACATGGGAAATATTCAAGGTGTGCAAGAAGGAACCGGTGAAGTTACTGGTATTGATGTTTTATTGAAAAAAAGCTTTGGGAGTTATGTTTCTTGGATAAATTATAGTTATGCTAAATCAACATTTAATTTTCCTGAAGTTAATGGAGGGAGGTCTTTCTTGAGTAATCTAGATATTACCAATAATTTACAATGGACTCATAATTTAAAATACAAAAATTTAAATGTGTCTTTTGCTTGGTTGTATAAGACAGGGACACCTTATAGTTTAATTGATTCAGTTGAGGATGATGGAACTTTTATAGTAGAAACGTTAAATTCTTTCCGATTACCTTCTTACCATAGAGTTGATTTCTCATCTAGTTACGAATTTAGTTTTGACAAGCTTAAACGATGGAATGGTAGAATAGGTATTTCATTATTAAATATCTTTGATACTAAGAATATTTTATTTAGAAAAAATAAAAGAGTTTATAACGGTGAAAATTTTGAATCGCAAATAGTAGACAATATCTCTTTAGGTTTTACTCCAAATGTAGTTATACGAGTATTTATGAGATAAAAAAATATGTTGTATATTTGTTTAATAAAAAAAAATATTTATTGAACAACATTAAGACCAAATTTACGATAAAAGACCTTGAAAATATTTCAGGTATAAAAGCTCATACGATAAGAATTTGGGAAAAACGTTATCGAATTCTTGAGCCTAAACGTACTGAAACAAATATTAGATATTATTCTGCTGGTAGTCTAACAAGGCTTCTGAACGTTGTATTATTAAATAAGCACAATTACAAGATATCTAAAATAGCAGTCATGTCCTCTGACCAAATAAATTTAACTGCTAGGGAACTTTCTTTTAAACTAGCTGTGAATGATGAGGCTATCAATTCATTTAAGTTAGCTATGTTCCAGTTTGATAAGGTCTTGTTCAATAATACTTATAACAGACTTCTTCATAAAAAAACGTTTCGAGAAATCTTTAAAGAAGTATTTGTTCCTTTTTTAGAGCATATTGGTATTCTATGGCAGACTGATACTCTTATGCCTGCTCATGAGCATTTTATATCAAATCTTATAATCCAAAAAATCCAACTTAATACTGAAAACCTAGAATACATAGCAAACAATAATAATATTACTTATGTTTTGTTTTTACCTGATGGAGAAATACATGAAATAGGTTTACTATATTTAAATTATGAATTAGCCTTAAGAGGGTTTCAGACAATTTATCTCGGACAAAGTTTGCCTTTGAATAACTTAAAATACTTTTTCGATAGTGAAAAAGATGTTTGCTTTATCAATTCAATGACAGTCAAACCATATGATGAAAAGTTACAAGGATATTTTGAAGAAGTTGAGTCTGTATTGAAAAATACTAATCACAAATTTGTAAGTCTAGGTCACAAAGCAATGTCTGTTGATTTAAGTGTTTTTAAATCAAATATAGAAGCGTTTCCCTCAGTAATTAAATTTTTAGATCAAATTTAATTAATTTTATGTTAAAAATTTTTTAGCTATTTTTTACTTAATTTAAATGTAAATTTTGTTTTTAAATTTTTATTCTATTTTATTTTTGTTTAACTTTGTTAGAATATGATTAGACAAAATAAAATAGCAATAATAGGATCTGGTTTTTCTTCATTATCTGCAGCTTGTTACATGGCCAAGTATGGTTATCAAGTAACTGTGTACGAGAAAAATAGTACTTTAGGTGGTAGAGCAAGACAATATTCTAAAGATGGTTTTACATTTGATATAGGGCCTACATGGTACTGGATGCCAGATGTTTTTGAGAAATTTTTTGCCGATTTTGGAAAAAAGACATCTGATTATTATGAACTTGAAAAATTATCTCCCGCATACCAAGTTTATTTTGGTAAAAAAGAAAGTATAACGATACCAGATAATTTAGAAAAGATTTGTGAAATTTTTGAGTCTGAAGAAAAAGGTAGCTCTAAATATTTAATGAAATTTCTTAAGTCTGCATCGGATAATTACGATATAGCTGTTAAGGATATGGTTTATAAGCCTGGACTATCAGTTTTTGAATTAATCACACCAAAGACAGCCGTAAGGGTTAGTCAGTTTTTTTCAACAATTAGAAAGCAAGTAAGGAAGAAAATAAAAAGTAAAAAGTTAATTCAAATTTTAGAGTTCCCTGTTCTTTTTTTAGGAGCTAAACCTAATAAGACGCCTGCCTTTTACAATTTTATGAATTATGCTGATTTTGTTTTAGGAACATGGCACCCAAAAGGAGGGATGTACAAGGTTGTTGAAGCAATGGTCAGTCTCGGAAAAGAAATGGGAGTTAAATTTGTAACCAATGCAGAAGTAAATAAAATAGAAGTAAATGCTGATAACAACGTTAAAGAAATTTATGTTAACAATAGTAAGGTTGAAGCTTCGCTAATTTTAAGTGGTGCAGATTATCATCATACTGAGGGGCTATTAAAGGAAAGCTATAGACAATACTCAAATACTTACTGGGCAAAAAAAACATTTGCTCCTTCATCTTTATTGTTTTATATTGGATTCAATAAAAAAATTAAAAATGTAGAGCATCATACATTATTTTTTGACGCCGACTTCGATACTCATGCCGTTTCAATTTACGATGTTCCAGATTGGCCTGAGAATCCTTTGTTTTATGCTAGTTTCCCTTCGATAACAGATAGCTCTCTCGCCCCGGAAGGAAAGGAGTCTGGTACATTTTTAATACCTCTTGCACCTGGAGTAGAAGATACTCCTGAGCTTAGAGAGAAATATTTCAATATCATCATTGAAAGACTTGAAAAACTAACCAACCAAGACGTGAAAGAAAGTATTTTGTTTAAAAAGAGTTTTTGTGTAAATGACTTTATAAAAGATTATAATTCTTATAAAGGGAATGCTTATGGCTTGGCTAATATATTAACACAGACTGCATTTCTAAGACCGAAATTAAAAAGTAAAAAAGTAAATAATTTATTTTTTACTGGTCAATTAACGGTTCCTGGACCAGGTGTTCCACCTTCATTGATTTCAGGAAAAGTAGTGTCAGATCTAATTCTAAAAACTCGAAAACATGAAAGAATTATTTGATCAAGTTTCATACAATTGTAGTAAACTAGTAACAAAAAAATATAGTACCTCTTTTTCTTTGGCAACAAGAATGCTTGCTCCTGAAATACGTTCTGCTATTTATAATATTTATGGTTTTGTTCGTTTTGCAGATGAAATTGTAGATACTTTTCATGAATATGACAAGGAATCATTATTAATTCAGTTTGAAAAAAATTATTATTTAGGAGCTTATCAAGGGATAAGTTTAAACCCTATTCTCAATTCATTTATAAAAACTGTAAAAAAATATAAAATTCAAGATGAACTTGTACAAGCGTTTTTGAAAAGTATGAGAGCAGACTTGTCAAAAAAAAATTATCAAACTGAGAAAGAATATAACGAATATATATATGGTTCTGCAGATGTCGTAGGTTTAATGTGTTTACGAGTATTTGTTAATGGAGATGATAAGAAATACAATGAACTCAAACGCCCTGCTATGAGACTTGGTTCAGCTTTTCAAAAAGTTAATTTTTTGAGAGATATAAAAGAAGATATTGAAGAATTAGATAGGTCGTATTTTCCGAATGTCAACTTCAGAGAATTGGATAACGATTCCAAAGAACGTATTATTAGCGAAATTGAGGAAGATTTTGACTATGCTTATAGACATGGTATTTCTATGTTACCTGTTGAGGCAAAATTTGGTGTTTATATTGCATATAAATATTATAAACGCCTTTTAAGAAAGTTGAAATCAGTTCCTACTTCAGAAATAATGGAATCAAGAATAAGAATATCTAATGGGTTGAAATTAAGTTTATTGATGCGAGGATATGCCAGATATAAATTAAACTTATTGGAATGAAATAGTATAAAAAATGAATCTATTATTGTCTCTATTTTTAGTTTTTATCCCTGTTTTTAAAAAAACGCCTGGTTACGTTATTGATTATCATAATGCTAACACAAAAGATAAAGAAGAGGCCTTTATTAATAGGTATCTTTTATTTGAAGAAATAAGTATAAAAGGTTATGTTATTTCATTACAAATGAAACAAGCAAAATATAAGTTTTTTCCTTGGCAAAAACTAGCAGTTTTTAATAAAGGAAAAAAAAGACTCGAAGATCTAATTAATAAAAATCCTGATAATTCGGATTTAAGATATCTTCGTTTGGTAATTCAAGAAAATATTCCAGTACTACTCAATTACAAATCAAGCATTAAATTAGATAAAAAATTTTTACAAAAAAAAATGAAAATAATTGACGATTCTGACTATTTAGATATATATATAAAAAAGAACACTTCTTTATGATTTTATTTACAATAATAACAGTAATAACATTTATTATAATGGAAGGTATTACGTGGTGTACACATAAATACGTTATGCATGGGTTTGGTTGGTTTTTACATGAAGATCATCATCAGCCAGGTTATCCAAATGTATTCGAAAAAAATGATGCTTTTTTTGTGGTTTTTGCTGTGCCTAGCATGTTGCTCTTTTATTTAGGAGTCAGGCCAGAATTAAATTACTTATTTTTTATTGGTCTTGGAATATTATTGTATGGATTAGCTTACTTTATAATACATGATGTGCTAATACATAGGCGTTTTAATTGGTTTAAGAATACTAAAAATAGATACCTTAGAGGATTAAGAAAAGCGCATAAAATACATCATAAGCACTTAGGAAAAAAAGATGGAGAGTGTTTCGGGATGTTGTTTGTTCCGTTTAAATATTTTAAAAAGACAAAATGGTAAGTAAATATTTATATTTGATTTTGAACTTAGGGAGTCTTAGTATTCCATTGTTATATAGTTTTTTAGAAAAAAAATTTCATTTTATAAAATATTTTAAGGCTTCATTATTTAGTATTTTAATCATCGCTTTTCCTTTTTTAGTTTGGGATATAATTTTCACAATGGCCAATATATGGGGGTTTAATACCAACTATCATTTATCAATATTCATTTTTGGAATGCCAATAGAAGAATGGCTATTCTTTTTTTGTATACCCTATGCTTGTTTATTTACACACGAAGTATTGAAGTATTATTTACCAAACCTTATATTATCAAAATTTGTTACCAGAAGTATTGTTTTTTTTGCAACAATATTTATATTAAGTCTCTTGGTAACTAACATGGGGAAATGGTATACAACCGTAAACTTCGTACTTTTTTTAGCTTTGATGACTTATTCCTGGTTTTATCAAATTGATGAGTTAAGGAAATATTTTGTGAGCTTTGGTGTTATACTAATTCCCTTTCTGATTGTAAACGGTATTTTAACAGGGAGTTTTATTGAATCTCCTGTTGTTTGGTATAATAATGAAGAGAATTTGAATTCACGTTTTTTCACAATTCCAATTGAAGACTTCTTTTATGCATTTAATTTACTTTTTTCTATTCAAATAGTATTCAACAAATTAAAAAAGAAGTTATGTTAAGAAAAACGATAAGTAGATATATGTTTTTTCTTTTCCTTTGTTTTTTAGGATTATATGTAGGTGTTATACTCATGAATAACGGCCCTAGATCAAATTGGTACTTATCTCTAAATAAAGCTCCTTGGACTCCACCGAACTGGATGTTTGGTTTTGCTTGGTCTTTAATTATGCTATTGTTTTCTGGATTTATGACAAAACTAAGTTTTAAACGAAATCTATTTGATCAAAAGTTAGTCATACTTTATTCAGCTCAATGGTTACTTAATATTTCTTGGAACTATGTTTTTTTTAATCAACAAAAAATAGCGATAGGTCTGATAATAATTTCTCTATTATTAATACTGATAGGATATTTTGCTATTAGTTTTAAAAATGAACTCAAAATTTATTCCTTGCTTATCATTCCATATTTAGCTTGGATGATGGTAGCAACGAGTCTTAATATGTATATAGTCCTTAATAATTAAATATCAAAAAAATGACAAAAAAAAAGAGTATTACTTCAGATAAAATAGTTGAATTGTACATGAATACCGTTCTTTTGAATGGGACACCAAAATCAGTATATTCTTTTGCATTAGAAAATAAGTTTGATGAAACTGAGTTTTACTCTTTTTTTTCAAGTTTTGAAGCTCTCGAAAAACAAATTTTCGCAATATTTTGTACAAAAACTAACGAACTTTTGATTAAAAATCAAGAATACCAATCTTATGACTCAAAAAGTAAACTGTTGAGTTTTTATTACACATTTTTTGAAATATTAACAGCTAATAGGTCTTATGTTTTTAATCAATTAAAACAGAATAAAAATAAGTTACAATCATTAAAGTTATTATCTCATTTAAAAAAGGAGTTTACAGACTTTATTAACCGTGAAATTTTTATTGATTCTGTTGACTTAAAAAATGAAAAAATTAATAAAATTAGAGATAGAGGGGTTTCTGAAGCTTCATGGCTCCAGTTATTATTCACATTACAGTTTTGGTTAGAGGATGAATCACCAAATTTTGAAAAAACAGACATTTTTATTGAAAAATCAGTGAAAGCTAGTTTCGATTTAAAGGATATAACACCTGTTCAAAGTGTTTTTGATTTTGCAAAATTTTTATGGAAAGAAAAAACTCCTAGAGCTTAGATTTTATAATTGTGTTTGGAACAAGAAAGTATTAATCTTGTTAAAAAGTAGATAGTATATTAATGAAATGATCAACAGATGAAAAGTATAAATAGCATTCCAACATCAAAGGTAGAAAGAGCGTCTAAATTGATTACCACGGGTATAAAAATAGGAGTTAATTACGCAAAATATTATGGGGAAAAAATAGTTAAGTCTGATGAAGAAGCTAAAGAGAACTTAGATGAAGCAAATGCAGCAGATATTTATGATGGATTAAAAAAGCTGAAAGGATCTGCTTTAAAGGTTGCTCAAATGTTGAGTATGGAAAAAAATATTCTTCCAAGAGCTTATGTTGAAAAGTTTTCACTCTCACAATTTTCAGTTCCCCCACTATCACCTCCGTTAGTAGTGAAAACCTTTCGTAATTATTTTAAAAAAACGCCAACAGAGGTGTTTGATACTTTTACAACGGAATCAGTAAATGCCGCGAGTATAGGACAGGTTCATAAAGCAACAAAAAATAATAAATTACTTGCTGTAAAAATTCAATATCCTGGAATAGCTGAAAGTATATCCTCTGACTTAGCAATGGTAAAGCCTATTGCAATAAAAATGTTTAATATAAAGGGTGAAGGATCTGATGAATATTTTAAAGAAGTAGAAAACAAGCTTAAAGAAGAAACTAATTATAAATTAGAACTACAGCAAAGTCAGGAAATAGCAAATAAATGTAGTATGATTCCAAACCTGAAATTTCCAAAATACTATCCAGAGTATTCTTCACAACGAATTCTTACTATGGATTGGATGGATGGTTTACACTTGTCTGAATTTATTCATAAAAAAAATACTCAAAAAGATTTAAATCAAATAGGACAGGCTTTGTGGGATTTTTACATGTATCAGATGCATGTTCTAAAAAAAGTACATGCAGATCCTCACCCAGGTAATTTTCTCATATCAAAAGATAACAAACTTGTTGTTATTGATTTTGGTTGCATGAAGGAAGTGCCAGAGGATTTTTATGTTCCGTATTTTCAATTAGCAGAAAAACAAAATATAAATAATCCCGTATTTTTTGAATCCAAATTGTATGAATTGGAAATTTTAAAAAAAGAAGATACTGAACAAGAGAAACAATTTTTCAAAGAATTGTTTTATGAAATGCTTTCATTGTTTACACAGCCTTTTCATCAAAAAGAATTTGATTTTTCAGATGAAGATTTTTTTAGCCGTATAGCCGATTTAGGCTATAAGTATGCAAAAAGTACCGAATTGAAAAAAATGAACGGAAATAGAGGTTCCAAGCATTTTTTATACATAAATAGAACTTTTTTTGGTTTGTATAATTTAATGCATGATTTGAAGGCGCAGAAAATAAAGATAAATAATTTTAAAAATTTATAATGTATTTTACTAGAGATCATATCGACCGTTTAGAGCATTTATATAAAATAAACCTAATAAATAGTGTTACAGGTTTTAAGTCAGCTAATTTAATAGGAACAAAATCAAAAAATGGTATTGCAAATGTGGCTGTTTTTAGCTCTGTTGTTCATTACGGGTCAGCTCCACCAATTCTTGGTTTTGTTTTAAGACCCACTACAGTAAGACGTAACACCTATGACAATATCAAAGAGACAGGGTATTTTACTGTAAATCATATTTACAAGGAAATTATAGAAGATGCTCATCATACTTCGGCAAAATATGCTTCTGAAATATCTGAATTTGACAAAACTTTATTGGAAGAGGAGTATTTAAATGATTTTCATGCACCATTTGTAAAGAATTCTCCGATAAAAATAGGACTAAAATACGTAGAAGAGTACAATATAAAGGCAAATGGCACTATTTTAGTTTTAGGAGAAATTTTAGACCTATATATTCAGGAAAAATTAGTAGCAGACGATGGTTTTGTTAATTTATCAGAAGGTAATATTGCAGCAATAAATGGCTTAGATTGTTATTCTATTCCAAAGCTAAATAAGCGATTAGACTATCAGCGACCTAAAGTATGATTTTTAAATAAATGAATTATGAAGATTTTAATTACGGGGACGACGGGATATATTGCAAAAAGACTTGTACCCAAACTATTAAATGATAATCATGATTTAATATGTTGTGTTCGTGATTTAAATAGAATACCAGAAAATTTAAAGGAAAAAGAAAAAATAAGCTTTATTGAAATCGATTTTTTAAATATTTCAAATGTTAACATTCCTTATGATATTGATATAGCTTACTATTTGATTCACTCAATGTCTACATCAAGTTCTAATTTTGAGGAATTAGAATTTGCATGTGCAATTAACTTTAAATCACTTATAGAAAATACAAACTGTATTCAGGTTATCTATCTCAGTGGAATTGTAAACGATCAAAGTCTTTCAAAGCATTTAAAATCTAGATTAAGAGTTGAGGAAACAATACAATCTAAAAAATATTATACAACTACTTTTAGAGCAGGTATAATTGTAGGAAGTGGAAGTGCTTCTTTTGAAATCATTAGAGATCTTGTTGAAAAACTTCCGCTTATGGTAGCCCCAAAGTGGTTGAAAACAAAAACGCAACCAATAGCTATTAGAGATGTTTTGACCTATTTAACCTTATCAATTAAAAAAAAAGCATTATACAATAAGTCATTTGATATATTTGGACCAGAAGTACTTGATTACAAACAAATGCTTTTGCAATTTGCTAAAGTTAGGCATTTGAAACGAGTGGTTATTACATTGCCAGTTTTAACGCCAAAACTTTCTTCTTATTGGTTATATTTTGTTACTTCAACCTCCTTTAAATTAGCGAAGTCTCTTGTTGATAGTATGAAAGTAGAAGTAATAGGGAAGCCTTCTGAAATTAATACTATTATTGGTGTTGAGCCAATCTCTTACACAGAGGCGGTGGAAAAGGCATTTATTAAAATAGAGCAAAATACAATTATATCAAGTTGGAAAGATGCTATTATAAGTGGAGTATACAACTCTAAATTTTCAGATAATATTAATTTACCGCAATATGGTTGCTTTAAAGATATAAGACGAAAAAAAGTTATTGATGAAGATTTTACAATGAAACGAATATGGAGTATTGGGGGTGAAACAGGATGGTATAAGTTTAATTTTTTGTGGAAGGTAAGAGGTATTATTGATAAATTATTTGGAGGCGTTGGTTTAAGAAGGGGAAGAAGACACCAAACAGAATTAACAGCGGGTGATGCGCTAGATTTTTGGCGTGTTCTTTTAGCGGATAAAAAAAATAAACGTCTGCTTTTGTATGCTGAGATGAAGTTACCGGGGGAAGCCTGGTTAGAATTTCGTATTATAAAAGGTATTTTGTATCAACGTGCTGTTTTTAGACCAAAAGGAATTTTAGGTAGATTATACTGGTTTTTGGTACTGCCATTTCATGCTTTTGTGTTTAGTGGAATATTGAATGCTTTAATTGTTGATGATAAAGTAATTTCTAAAAATTAGTTTTAAAAAGATATATTATAATTAAAGTGATAAAAAAACAGCACCTTCCTCAGAAAACTTGTCCTGTTTGTAATCGCTTATTTTCATGGAGAAAGAAATGGGAAAAAAATTGGCACAGTGTTAAATATTGCAGTAAAAGATGCAGTAGCAAAAAAATTAAATGATATTTTTTTGTTAGGGCACATTCATAATTGTGATTTCTACTAATTCAAAAATAAAAGGAAAATATTTTTAGTTACAATAAATTAAAGCATCCAGAACTCTAAGTACTTTTTTATGATTAATAAATTTTAAAACCCTTACAATTCACTGTTTACAATTAATTATTTTTCAAATAAGATTTTATAATATCTGAATAAGAAATATCAATATAATTTTGTTTAACTAAAATGTGTTTAAGTTAAACAAAATTCGTAAATTTGATATTATAAGTATGATATTTTGTTAATATGCTTCAAAGAGAAGAAATAGTTGTTGTTTGGTTAAAAAGAGATTTAAGATTACATGATAATGAAGCTGTATATACTGCTTTAAACTCAGGTTACAAGGTTATTATAGTGTATTTATTTGAGCCTAGTTTAATGAGGGATGATCATTACTCCAAGAGGCATTGGGATTTTATAAAGCAATCTCTTTTAGATATAAATGAAGCATTACAGTCGTATAATTCAAAAGTACTAAGTATTTCGTCAGAGGTAATTCCTTTTTTTAGCTATCTTCAAACAAAGTATAAAATAATAAATGTATATTCTCATCAAGAAACAGGTCTCTTGAAAACATATAATAGGGATAAAACATTTAAACGATTTTGCAATAACAATTCTATTAACTGGTTCGAAAACATTAATAATGGTGTCTTTAGAGCTAGACAAAATAGAGAAAATTGGAAAGAAGATTGGGAAAATTATATGATTAGTGCTCAATTAAAAATTAAAGAAGAAAATATTAAATTTTTAATTGATATGGATGAGATAATGAAAATAGAAGAGAATTCAAAACCAATGTCATTAGATGTTATAGAAAACCCAATGTTTCAAAAAGGAGGTAGGGTTTTAGCTCTTAAGTACATGCTTTCCTTTTTTAAAGATAGGTACATAAATTATGCTAAATTTATTTCCAAACCAAATCAAGCTAGAGAAAGTTGTAGTAGATTATCACCCTATCTAGCTTGGGGTAATTTGTCTGTTAGAGAGGTATATCAATATGCAAAAAAAATTAGAATAGAGGCAGAAAACAAACGTGCTATAGATGCTTTTATGTCACGCTTACGGTGGCAGGCTCATTTTATCCAAAAGTTTGAGATGGAATGTATTATGGAAAGTGAAAGTATTAATAAAGGTTTTCGAAAATTAAAAAAAGATATATCTATTAAATATCAAGAAGCGTGGAAACAAGGTATGACAGGTATTCCGATAATAGACGCTTGTATGCGATGTCTTAAACTTACTGGTTATCTTAATTTTAGAATGAGAGCAATGGTTGTTTCATTTTTTACGCACAATCTTTGGCAACCTTGGCAAGAAGCATCGAAATTTTTATCAAAAGTTTTTCTAGACTTTGAACCAGGTATACATTTTCCACAGCTACAAATGCAGGCAGGTGAGACAGGTATTAATACTTTGAGAATCTATAATCCTATCAAAAATGGAATTGAGCATGACCCAGAAGCAAATTTTATTTCAAAATGGGTTCCTGAATTAAAAGGATTACCTATTAACTTTAGACATGAGCCTTTTAAGTTAACATTGCTTGAGCAAAAACTATATGGTTTTAAAATAGGTAAAGATTATCCTAAACCTATTGTAGATATTAGTTCAACTAGAAAAAAAGCTTCTGATACTATTTGGGGTATGAGAAAAGATAAGGATGTTATACAAGAAAGTTATAGGATTTTAAATAAACATGTAACAAAGTAGTATGATCATTTTTAACACAACATATACTGAAAAATCTGATTTACGACAAATAAACCATCTCTTGGGAAAGCCATTCTCATTTTATCAAAAATTACGTTTAGGAGGTATAGGTAGTAGCAGATTAATCATAAACAATGTAAGCAATAACTTTCAAGGTATTATAAATAAAGTATCAGATTTAAATTATGCGAATATTGAACTTAGACCTAAAGGAATTATTGTTCATGTAACAAGTCAAGGTAAAAGATATTCATGGGCTATACCATATTATAAGCTTATTATTTTTAATGCTACTTTTTTTAGTATACATTCTGACGGTGCATTTATTCAGATGATAAAAAGTAAAAATAATAAAGATTTTGTTAAAAAGATGATTAATTTAAAAACGCTTTCGAATGAGAAGTTTGAATTTACTGACGAAAATTGAGATAGACCGTATAATTGAAATGGCATGGGAAGATAGAACTACTTTTGATGCAATCAAATTCCAATTTAATCTTAGCGAAAAGGAAGTTATTACACTGATGAGAAGGAGCTTGAAAATTACGAGTTTTAAAAGATGGAGAAAAAGAGTACAAGGAAGAACTACTAAACATGCGGCAAAACGATGCTTTCAGATAGGGAGATTTAAATGTTCAAGACAAAAGACGATTAGCAATAATAAAATAGCCAAAAGATAAATAAATGAGTGAATTAAAACTAGGGATAACAAGAAAGGAACATTTTAATGCAGCCCATAGACTGCATAACAAAAATTGGTCAGATGAAAAAAACAAGAAAATTTTTGGTAAGTGTAATAACCCTTTTTTTCACGGACATAATTATGAGCTTGAAGTAACAATTATAGGAGTCGTTGATCCTGACACAGGTTATGTGATTGATACGAAAATTTTATCAGATATAATTAAAGAAAAGGTTATAGAACCTTTCGATCATAAAAATTTAAATTTAGAAGTAGAATATTTTAAAGAGAGAAACCCAACTGTTGAAAACATTGCAATTCTTATTTATGATGTAATAAAAAAAGAAATTCCACAGCATTTGGAACTTAAAATTAAACTATATGAAACACCAAGAAATTTTGTTGAATACCCTTTTGGAGTCTAACTCTTTGAACGGACTTTCTCCAGAGGAGATAGGAGATGATCACCTTTACACAGGTGTAGAAACCCCAATGAAGCCAGATGCATTTAAGATATCTGATTCCGAAAAGAAGAAAAAAATAGCAGGTTTATTTGCTGAAATAATGGAGGTAATGGGATTAGATTTATCAGATGATTCTTTACAAGGAACTCCAAAACGTGTAGCGAAAATGTACATAGATGAAATATTTTCAGGTTTAAACCCTCAAAACAAACCTAAAATAGCACTTTTCGAAAACAAATATCAGTACAATCAAATGCTCATAGAAAAAGATATAATTTTCTACTCAAATTGTGAGCATCATTTTGTTCCAATAATTGGAAAGGCACATGTAGCATATATTTCTTCAGGAAAAGTAATTGGTCTTTCAAAATTAAATAGATTAGTTCAATACTATGCTAAAAGGCCACAAGTTCAAGAACGACTTACTAACCAAATAGGTTTGGACTTACAAAATATTTTAGAAACTAAAGATGTAGCTGTGGTTATTGAAGCAAAACATTTGTGTGTTTCATCTAGAGGTATAAAAGATGATTCTTCATCAACAATAACTTGTTTTTATGGAGGAAGTTTTAATGAGCAACACAAAATAATAGAATTACAAAATTACCTTAAGAGTTAAATTAATTAAACCATTTATTAAAATCGAAATTTCATGAAAACTATACTAGTAGTAGGAGGTAGCAAAGGAATTGGTGCTGCGATAACAAAAATTTTAAAAGATTCGTATCACGTTATAACCATAAGCAGAGGTGAAAATCTCATTGATGGAGTAACGCATCATAGCTTAGATGTATTAATAGATGATTTACCTTCCATTGAAAATTTAGATGGTTTAGTTTATTGTCCCGGTAGTATAAATCTAAAGTCTTTAACTAGATTAAAAATTGAAGACTTTCAAACCGATTTTAATATAAATGTATTAGGAGCTGTTCGTGTTATTAAATTTTATGAAAAACAATTACTTGACTCAAACGGAAGTGTCGTTTTATTTAGTACGGTAGCCACACATTTAGGAATGCCTTTTCATGCTAGTATTGCTGTAAGTAAATCTGCAGTAGAAGGTTTAGCTAAATCTTTAGCTGCAGAGTATGCAACAAAAATAAGGTTTAATGTAATAGCCCCAACAGTTACAGAAACACCTTTAGCTTCTAGATTATTACGAAACGATAAACAAAAAGAAAGCATGAGAGAAAGACATCCTTATAAACAATATTTAAATCCTGAGGAGGTAGCTTCATTAGCTGAGTATTTAATTTCAGCTAAGTCAAAATCTATTTCTGGACAAATTATTCCAATGGATGCTGGAATAGTAAGTGTAAAGTTATAATAAATAATGAAAACAATTTTTAGTTTTATATGCATTTGCTTTATGTCTTTACTTGACGTTGTAATTTTTGATTTTTCAACAGATAATCACAAAAACTGGAAAATAACAAACGATAATGTAATGGGAGGGGTTTCGACTTCTTCAATTGAGGTAAATGAAAATAAACAAGGTGTTTTTTCTGGACATATTTCAACTGAAAATAATGGGGGATTTGCAATGGTTAGGTTGAAAACTAATATTAAAAATGTATTGAATCATAAAGAAATAATATTATTTGTTGAAGGAGATGGTAAAGATTATCAGTTTCGTTTAAAAACAGATAATAAGTTAAGACACTGGTATATCAATACGTTCAAGACAACAAAAGAAGAACAGAGAATTGTTTTGAAGTTAAAAGACTTTTATCCTTCTTTTCGAGGTGAAAAATTAAATATTGGAAATTTCAATTCAAATACAATTAACGAGATTGCTTTTTTGTTCGGAAACAAAAAAGATGAAAGTTTTAAATTAAAAATTAAAAAGGTATTTATCAAGTAAAAAAATAAAAATGAAACCAATAAAAATACTCGTTCTTATGACTTTGTTCGGAACTGGATTGAAAGCTCAGACGCTTGAACCAAAAACATCATTATATGATGTAAAAATTAATGATCTCAACAACACGCCAATTGATCTGAGTAATTATAAGGGAAAAAAAATATTATTTGTAAATGTTGCATCAAAATGTGGGTTTACTGGTCAATATAAAGAACTTCAGCAATTACACAATAATCAGAAAGATAAATTAGTGATTATTGGTGTTCCTTGCAACCAATTTGGTAATCAAGAACCAGGAACTCCAGAGGAAATCGAAAGTTTTTGTGAATTAAACTATGGAGTTACTTTTTTAATGACAGAAAAATTAAATGTTAAAGGAGATAAACAACATGATTTATACAAATGGTTGACAAAGAAAGATAGGAATGGGAAAACTAATTCTGCAGTTAAATGGAATTTTCAAAAATATTTAGTTGATGAAAATGGAAGATTAATCGATTATTTTTATTCTATGACAAAACCGACGAGTAAAAAAATCACTAAATTTTTATGAGTAAATTACTATAACTAATAAATCTTTATAACTTAAATTGTGGAGATCAACTAAGCAATTAATTACTAATCATAATAATCAACTACTAATTTAAATGTATATTTTATGAAAAAGCCAGATAATGTAGTTTTTAATGAAAAGACGAACAAGTATGACGCTTACCTAAAGCCTTATGCAACCAGTTTTTCAGCACCTAAAATTGATATTCCCAATTCTGTTAGCTGGAAGAAAAGGCATGTCAATATAGCTAATAAGCAGATAAAAGCTTCATTTGATGAATTAAAAAATGAATTTGAATTATTGTACGAAAAATTCAAGTATAATGAGCTCGTTTATAACTCAAAGTTTACTTTTGAACCCATTGTAGGAGAGACTTATTATTTATATGAGGCAAAAGAGGGGTATTTTTTATCTATTTTAAAGCCTTTTGAATGTTCATTTAATTATGTAGGTAGTTTTAGATTAGATTCCGATAAAATTTGGAATAAACAAGAAACGAAAAAAAATGATTGAATTTAATAAACATTCAAGTATATATACACTATCAACAAAGCAAGTTGTTAATATAACTTTAGAAAAAGCATGGGATTTTTTTAGCTCACCTAGCAACCTTTCAAAAATAACACCACCTCACATGGGATTTAGAATAACTTCTAAAACAAATGATAAACTTTATGCAGGACAAATAATATCTTACAAAGTAGGTATATTTCCTTTTGTAAAACAGGACTGGGTAAGTGAAATAACCCAGGTAAAAGAAAATGAGTTTTTTATTGATGAACAGCGTGTAGGTCCATATAAAATGTGGCATCATGAACATTGGTTTTATAAACTAATTGAAGGAAAAACACTTATAGAAGACAAAGTTTCCTACGAAATACCTTTCGGTATTTTAGGATCTTTAGCTCAAAAAATATTCATAAAAAATCAGTTAAAAAATATATTTCAATATAGGGCTGATACGTTAGAAAAAATGTTCAATGAAAAATAGTATTTCTTTTTATTGGTTTCGACGAGATTTAAGACTGGAAGATAATACAGCATTATTTCATGCTTTAAAATCTGGTTATAAAGTAGTACCTGTTTTTATTTTTGATGACGAAATCGTACATAAACTTCCAGCCAATGATGGTCGTATTTCTTTTATTTATCAAAGTTTATATAAAATAAACAAACAATTAAATGATATTGGAAGTTCAGTGCTTATAAAAAAAGGGAAACCTTTAGTTATATGGAGTAATTTGATAAATGAATATTCCTGCAAAGGATTGTATTATAATAGAGATTATGAACCTTATGCCATAAGGAGAGATTATCAAATTAAGACAAAATTAGAAGAAACAGGAATACCAGTACATGATTTTAAAGATCATGTGATTTTTGAAAAAAAAGAGGTTTTAAAAAACGATCATACTCCTTATACAGTATTTACACCATACAAGAATAAATGGTTGAAGTTGTTTGATGAAGCATCGCATTTAAGAATAAATAATTCAATAGAATTTATAAATCATTTTTATAAGCAAATTAACGATTTTCCTTCTATTGAATCTATTGGTTTCGAAAATAGTCCTATCAAAGTAAAGCCTTATAATTTGAAAGAGTTAGAGCAGTATGATGAAGTACGTAATTTTCCTTTTATAGATAAAACATCATACATTTCTCCTTATTTGAGGTTTGGACAATTAAGTATTAGAACTGTTGTTAAATTGGCATTAAAAGTAAATCAGACATTTCTAAGTGAGCTAATTTGGAGAGAGTTTTTTATTCAAATATTATATAATTTTCCTAAAGTAGTCACGAATAATTTCAGGAAAAAATATGATTTAGTTCCTTGGCGAAATAATAAAGATGAATTTGAAAAATGGTGTCAGGGTAAAACAGGGTATCCTATTATTGATGCAGGAATGCGTCAACTTAATAAAACAGGATATATGCATAACCGTGTAAGAATGATAGCGGCTAGTTTTTTATGTAAGCATTTACTTATTGATTGGAGGTGGGGAGAAGCTTATTTTGCTAAAAAATTACTCGATTACGAGTTAGCATCAAATAATGGTAATTGGCAATGGGTTGCCGGTACAGGCTGTGATGCGGCTCCCTATTTTAGAATTTTTAATCCAACAGAACAGATTAAAAAATTTGATAAGGAATTAAAATATATTCATAAATGGGTAACTAACTTAAATGATTTCTCTTATCCACCACCCATAGTAGAACACAAAGAGGCTAGAAAACGAGCATTAGAAGCATATAAGATGGTTTAATATAAGATTAGTATATTTTAAAGTCGGTTTTTTAACACCGACTTTTTTTTATTAAATTTTTTGAGCTTCTTATGAAAAGAACGTCTTTTTTTTTTACCATAGTTACGTCATTAATCAATTTAGTTAGGTCTTAGTTTTGGTTAAAACTATATATTAAAGTCGATTGCAAATACTGACTTTTTATGTTAAATGTTTTGCGGTTATTATGAATAATAGCGTCTTTTTTTATCACAATTACGTCATTAATCAATTTGTTTAGGTCTTAGTTTTGCTTAAAACTATTAAGATTAAATAAAAATAAATGACTCTAGATGAAATCCCTCTGTTAGTAGATTCTTCGTTACATGATGATTTATTGTGTCGTGAATCTTTCAATGATTTAGAAAAACAAACAAATTTAGTTTTAAAAACAATAAAAAAATTTTTTGGTAAAAAAGATTTTTATAATGGAGATGATATAACAGCAATTAATCGTCATAAAATTGAAGCTAAGACGAATGGTAGCGATACTCTTACATTTGAAGAGGCCATTGAATACCTAAACAAATTATATATAGACAATGCTATTGCATTTCATAATCCCAATTATGTAGCTCATTTAAATTGCCCAGTAGTTTTGCCTGCAATTGCAGCAGAAATTATTGCAACCACTATTAATACAGCTGTAGAAACATGGGATCAAAGTACTTCTGCAACTTTTATAGAACAAGAAGTTATTAAATGGATTTGTGGTGAATTCAATTTTCCGGTAACCTCAGATGGTGTTTTTACAAGTGGTGGTAGTCAATCAAATTTTATGGCTTTGTTAATGGCGCGTGATGATTATGCCTTTAAACATTTTGGTGTTAATATAAAGCAACAAGGGTGGTTTAACGAAGTAAGTAAATTCAAAATTTTTTGTTCTGATAAAGCCCATTTTAGCGTTAAAAAGAATGCCGCATTGTTAGGTATGGGATATGACGCTGTAGTCCCTGTAAAAACGGATTATAAAATGCGAATGGATCCTAAAGCATTAGAATTGGCCATTGAAAAGGTTAAACAAGAAGGAAATATACCTATAGCAGTTGTAGCAACTATGGGAACGACTGACTTTGGTAGTTTTGATCCTCTTACTGAGATTTCAAAAATTTCAAACGACTATCAAATGTGGCTTCATGTTGATGGAGCTTATGGAGGATGTTTTGTGTTAACAGATACGCATAAAAAATATTTTAAAAGTATTGATTTGGCGGATTCTATTACAATTGACTTTCATAAAACATTTTTCCAGCCTGTTTCTTGTAGTGCATATTTAGTGAAAGAAAGAAAAAATTTTCAATATGTTTCCTATTATGCTGATTATTTGAACCCTCAAGAAAATAGAGATGAAGCAAGGCCTAATTTGATAGAGAAATCAACACAAACTACAAGAAGATTTGATGCACTTAAGGTTTGGTTTACACTCAAAACATTAGGAAAAAACACTATATCAAAGTATTTGGAAAAAGTACATTATTTAGCAGAATCTGTTTATCATAAAATTAAGGATAATCCTCTTTTTGAAGTTGCGCATAAACCAGAATTAAGTACAATAGTATTCAGATACAAATCGCTAAATGTTAATGAAAACAAAGTACACGATAGAGTTAATTTATTTATAAAAAATAAACTCTTTAAGCAAGGTAAAGCGTCTATTGCAAGTACCAAGCTTGATGGTAATATTTATCTGAAATTTACATTATTGAATCCAAATAATACAGAAGAAAATCTTTTTGAGATTTTAAAAATGATAGAACAAAAAGGAGAACAATACAAATCGATAAACTAAAAAATGACAAATAATAATATATTAGATTTCGTAGGAATAGGAGTAGGGCCCTTTAATTTAGGTTTAGCGTGTTTAACAGCTCCTATAAAAGAACTTAATGGTGTTTTTTTAGATAAAACCGAAAAGTTCGATTGGCATCCCGGGATGATGATGCAAAATACCACATTGCAAATTCCTTTTATGGCAGATTTGGTAACTTTAGCAGATCCCACAAGCCCGTTTAGTTTTTTAAATTATATTAAGGAAAAGGGAAGGATTTATTCTTTCTACATAAGAGAAAATTTTCTTTTACTTCGTAATGAGTATAATAACTATTGTAAATGGGCTGTTGAGAAGCTTTCTAATATTTCATTTAATACAGAGGTTAAAAATATTAATTATGATCAACAAAAACAGCTTTACATTATAACATGTAGGTGTACAAAGACTTCTGAAATTAAAATTTATAAAACAAAAAAAATAGTTTTAGGAACAGGCACAAAACCGTATATACCAAAAGGTGCTTCTGGTTTGAAAAATAATGCAATTCACTCATCAAATTATCTATTTAATAAAGAAAAATTACAGGAAAAGAAATCAATAACTATTTTAGGTAGTGGACAAAGTGCTGCAGAAATTTTTTATGATTTGTTAAACGATATTGATGAAAAAAATTATGAGTTAAATTGGATAACAAGATCGCCAAGATTTTTTCCATTAGAATACTCCAAGCTAACTTTAGAAATGACTTCTCCCGAGTATGTCGATTATTTTTACAATCTACCGGAAGAAAAAAGAGATTATTTAATTAATAAACAAAAACATTTATATAAAGGGATAAACCAAGATTTGATAAATGAAATCCATGATTTACTTTATACAAAACGAACTTTTTCCAAAGAACCTTTAAAAGTATCATTACGTACCAATATAGCTTTAATTAATTCATCAGTTGATCAAAGTAAAATATCCTTAGAATTGCAGCAAGTAGAGGAAGATAAGCATTTTATAAAAAAAACAGAAGGTTTGATTTTATGTACGGGCTATCATTATGAGGTTCCTGAATTTTTAAATGATGTTAGTAACAGAATCAAATGGGATAATAAAGGCAGGTTTGATGTAAAGAGAAATTATACTATTGATAAAAATAATAATGAAATTTTTGTGCAAAATGTGGAACTACATACACATGGATTTGTTACTCCTGATTTGGGAATGGGAAGCTATAGAAATTCATATATCATCAAAGAACTTACGGGTAAAGAATATTATCCAATAGAATCAAGTATAGCTTTTCAACAATTTGGGGTAACAAAAGAGGATGAAATTATTCATAATTTAAAAGAACAAGTATAATAAGTAAGTAGCATACTTACAAGGAAAATTTTATTTTAAAAATAAATATGAAACTTAAAACTTTTTTGATAGGAATGACTTTCATTGCAGTGGTCAGTGATTATTTACTACATCCTTTTTATCCTCAATTTTTTGAACTAAGATTTGGAATGACGAACCCTAAGAATGTAGGTTATTATTTTGCCGCAATTTGTTTTATGGTAATGATAGCTTTTCCTTTTTGGGCCTATATTTCAAAAAAAGTAGCAGAACTAAAAATACTTATCTATACACAAGCAATAGCGGGCATATTGGCTTTATATTGTTATTATACAAAATCCTATGTTAACTTCTGGATAGTATCATTGGTAATGGTTTTATTCAAAGGAAGTTATCTTTTAGTTTATCCATATATTTTAAAAATTATAAGTAAAGAAGAACATGTTAACACCATAGGTTTGTTATCTGTTGTTGTGCATCTTGGAGGTATTTTAGGAGCTGTAATAGGCGGTTTTACAGTTGATTATATTACTCCTAGTTCTATATTTATTATAATGGCATTTGGTGATTTTTTGCAAATGATTGTAAGCGCTTATTTACTTAATAGTAATAAATACAATACAGGAATAATTAAATCACCTAGTAATTTTAAAAAAAGTGCTACCTCTAATAAGCTTATACTAAAAGTAGGTTTATTAACACTTATTTTATATTTCAGTGATTTTTTAATTCGTCCATTTTTCTCTAGATACTGGGAAAGCTTTGCATCAATTGATACTAAATTAATTTCTGGAACTGTATACGCAATTCCTGGTTTTGTGGCATTAATTGCACTTTGGCTTAATAGAAAAAGAAAACAAGCAGGCTATGAGGGTATAACTAATTCTTTGTTTATTGGGCTTTTAGGGTTATTTCTTCAAGGAATACCTAATGAGATTACTTTGATTATTGGTAGAATAATTTATGGATGGGCAATATTTCAAGGAATGGTTAAGTTTGATGTGTTTTTATTTGAAAAAAGCTCTCCAGAATCCTATTCGATAGATTATAGTAAAGTTCATTTTTTTCAAAACTTAGGAGTTCTTATAGCGTCTTTGAACGTAGGTTTGGTTGTAGATAATTTAGGTTTACAAATGCCTTTCATTATTGCTTTCACGGGGTTTGTCGTAACAATATTATTATACCTGCTTGCCTTTAATATTCCATCCAAACTTAAAAAGAATGGTATTAATACTATACTAAGCAGAGTAAATCTAAAATCATAGAAAACAAATAATCCTTAATAATATATTGAATAACAATACTTTAATAAATAATTATGTAAAAAAATTACCTTAAATGCTAATAAATGATAAAGTAGTATATACACAGTACTATAAAAAATTTGGAGAAATAACTATTCGTAATTTTAATTTAGAGAGTGATTGCAAGATTTTGCATAAGTGGGTTAATATGGATTATGCATTTTTTTGGGGATTGCAGAATACCTCATTAGAAGAAGTAAAAAAAGAATACAAAAAATTAACCGAACCTGATGATTATAATGTTTTTGTAGGAATGTACAAAGGGGAAATAGTTTTCTTTATGGAACTATATAACCCTATGAATGATTTAATTCATAAATATTATAAAGCATTGCCTTTTGATGCAGGTGTTCATATTATCATAGCCCCACCCCAAAAAAATAAGATTCCTAATTTTACCTGGTATTTATTTCAATCAATAATGGATTTTATTTTCACAAAAGAAAATGTAAAAAGAATCCTAGTTGAACCTGATATTAGAAATAAAAAAATGTTTGCTCTATGTGAACGAATTGGATTTTATTTAGATAAAATAGTTGAATTACCCCATAAAACAGCTCAATTAGCTTTTCTTAACAAACAATATTATTTAGATACAATAAAAAAAGTTACCCTTTCAAAACGCAGTAATATGAACACATTAGATAACGTAGTCTCACCTTTACAATCTGTACATCACATAGAACAGAGTATTTGGCTTAAATCAAATAAATTATTAATCAAAAAGGCTATTTGTGAGTTCACACATGAGAGAATATTGACACCTAAAATTGAAAAGAAGTTAGATGATGGATGGTGTTTATTTTCATTAGTTTCTGATGTATCTGATATACTTTATGAATTTGAGGGAAAGCTACTAGGATTAGATCATTTAATGATAAAAGAGTCAACTCTAATTAAAAAAGAAAATGAGATATATGTAGGACTTGATGCTGTTTTATTTATCAAGGAATTTAAAAAAACATTAGGTTTTGATGATGGAAAAATGCCTGTTTATTTAGAGGAAATCATAAGTACATTATATGGTACTGCGTTTAAAATAACTAAAGGAAACCCTCCAGTTAAAGAACTAGCTAATGCGGATTTTCAAGTTATAGAACAGTCTATGACAGAAGGACATCCTGGTTTTGTTGCTAATAATGGAAGAATTGGTTTTGATAGCAGCGATTATCGTTCTTATGCGCCAGAAGCAGGAAATTCTTTTTCACTATTATGGTTGGCGGGACATAAATCAAAAGCAGTTTATTCAGCTATAGAAGCACTACCTTATAATGATCTTATTAAGATGGAGCTTTGTGATGATACGATATTTCAATTTAATAATATTTTGTTATCTAAAGATTTAAATCCGGAAGACTATTATTTTATACCAATTCACCCTTGGCAATGGTTTAATAAATTAGCAATGATATTTGCTCCAGAAATAGCAAAATCAGACTTAGTTTGTTTGGGGTATGGGCCAGATCAATATTTAGCTCAACAATCGATAAGGACTTTATTTAATATAACTAATCCAAAAAAATTCTATACTAAATCTGCATTATCCATACTTAATATGGGGTTTATGAGAGGGCTGCCTCTGTATTATTTAGGAACAGCTCCAAAAATGGCTGTTTGGCTGGAAAACCTCCTTTACAGAGATGATTTTATTATAGAAACTGGATTTAAAATGTTAAGCGAAATAGGATCTGTAAGTTATGTAAATCCATACTTTCAAGAATTTGGACCACATAATGATTATAATAAAATGTTAGCTTCTTTATGGAGAGAAAGTCCATATTCTAAAATAAAAGAAGGTCAAAAACCCATAACCATGGCTGCATTACTTCATATTGATCAATATGGAAATGCACTTTTACCTGAATATATTAAAAGCTCGGGGTTAAGTACAGAAGAATGGATACGTTTTTATTTAAAAGCATATTTGAGTCCTTTAATTCATTGCTTTTATACTTATGATTTAGTATTTATGCCACATGGAGAAAACATAATTCTTGTTTTAGAAGACAATAAACCTATTAGCATTTTACTTAAAGATATTACGGAAGAAGCGGTAATTTTAAATCCAGATGTAGTGCTACCAGATGAACTGAGTAGAATGTATGCTCCAGTTCCAGATGATGTAAAGTTATTATCCATTTTTACAGATGTTTTTGATGGTTTTTTCAGATATCTAGTTCCAATATTGGAAGAACATATGAATTTTTCAGAACAAAGCTTTTGGAAGTTGGTAGCTGATAATATTATAGTTTATCAAAGAAGATATCCGCAGCTTGAAGAAAAGTTTAAAAAATACAATTTGTTTGCCGATTCATTTAAGCTATCTTGTTTAAATCGTTTGCAGTTGAACAACCATAAGCAGATGATTGATCTAGACGATCCTGTAGCCTTACTGCAATTTGCAGGCGAAATAACAAACCCTTTAGCAATTTATAGTGTTAAAAAAGAACATGAAGAAATACAATAATGTCAATAATAGAACAGCATATTTTTAGTAAAGAAATAAAAGGAATTGGAAGTATTTTATTACGCCCATTTAATATTAATGAGGACATAGATATCTTATATAATTGGGTAAAACAGCCCTATGCTAAGTATTGGGGAATGTTAGATTATACTAAAGAACAAGTTTTTAACTCTTATAACGAAATAGAAAGTAACCCCCATCATTTTAGTTATATAGGTGTGCTCGATGATCGCCCTATTTTTTTAATGGAAAGATATAAGGCGTCAGAAGATATTATAGCCAAATATTATAATGCAAAGCTAAATGATTATGGTATGCATATTCTGGTAGCTCCTGCAGAAAAAAGAATACCTGGGTTCACATGGAAAGTTTTTTCTACAGTAATGGAATATTTTTTTTCTCTCCCATATGTTGAGAGAGTAGTAGTAGAGCCTGACGCAAATAACGAAAAAATTCACAAATTAAATAAAAAGGCAGGGTTTGTCTATCAAAAAGAAATTGAACTACCTTACAAGATTGCCTCTTTAGCCATATGCAATAGAGAAAGCTATCATAATGCCGTAAAAAAGATAACAAATTAATGAAAAATCAAAAAAATAGTTTTGCGACTACAGAAACTTGGTTGATAGTTAATAAACAATTAGTAAAAAAAGCAATAAGTGAATTTACACACGAACTTATTTTATCCCCAAAGCTAAACATAAAGAACATTGATAGTGATTGGAACTCTTATGAATTAATTACAGATCATAAAGATATTAGCTATCACTTTAAGGCTAAAAAATTTCATTTAGATCATTGGTACATAGATGTTAATTCACTGAAAAAAATAAAAAATAACAAAGAAGAGAATGTTGATGCTTTATTATTTATTGTAGAATTTAAAAAAACATTACAAATTTCAAACGAATTTTTAACTACCTATTTGGAAGAAATATCTAGCACGTTAATTAGTTTAGCTTATAAGTTTGAAAATGAAGAATTTACATCCAGGCAATTAGTTGATAAAGATTTTCAGGATATAGAACATTCAATGTATGAAGGGCACCCATGTTTTGTTGCAAATAGTGGACGAATCGGGTTTGGTATTAATGATTTTAATAAATATGCTCCTGAAACTAATAATCCTTTCAAAATACTTTGGGTTGCTGCCCATAAAAAATATGCTACATACACAGGAGTTGAAGAACTTAATTATATTAATTTACTCATTCATGAATTAGGAATTTCTAAAATAAATGAATTTAATGATTTTTTAGAAAAGCTTAAGGTAACACAATCGGATTATGTTTTTATACCTGTCCATCCTTGGCAATGGGATCATAAGTTAGTTCATATTTTTGCTTCAGATATAGCCAATAAAAATATCATATTATTAGGGGAAAGTGATGATAGTTATTCAGCTCAACAATCAATAAGAACATTATTTAACTTAACAAAACCAAATAAATATTATACGAAAACAGCTTTGTCAATACTTAATATGGGATTTGTTAGAGGGCTATCTCCTTATTACATGAAGAGCACTCCTCATATTACTAAGTGGATCAATAACCTTCTCGGAGAAGATGTTTATTTACAAAGCACCGGCTTTAAAATGCTCGGTGAAATTGCTACTGTTGGGTATCGAAATCATTATTATGAAACATTAGGTAAAACAAATTCACACAATAAAATGTTATCGGCCTTATGGCGTGAAAGTCCTTTTACAAAAATTGAAGACACAGAAAAAGTCATGACAATGGCTTCATTACTTCATATTGATACTAATAATATATCCTTTTTAGGTGAGCTTGTTGAAAAATCTAAAGTAAGTATGACTATATGGCTTGAAAAATATTTAGAAGCTTATCTAAAACCATTGATACACTGTTTCTACAAATATGAACTAGTTTTTATGCCTCATGGGGAAAATATAATTTTAGTTTTAGAAAATAATATACCTAAGTCAATCTTAATGAAAGACATAACAGAAGAGGTTATTGTTTTCAATGAAGAAATGAAATTACCTGAACATGTAGATAGACTATTTACAAAAACAACAGATAGAATGAAGATTTTATCAATATTCACTGATGTTTTTGATTGTTTTTTTAGGTTTTTGGGACAAATTCTAGAAACACATTGTAATTATTCAGAAAATAAATTTTGGAAACTTGTATCACAAAGTATTCTTGAATATCAAGAGTGTTATCCTGAGTACGCATCAAAATATAAAAAGTATGATTTATTTACTGATTATTTTGATCGATGTTGTTTAAATAAATTACAATTGTCAAATACAAAACAAATGCTAAATCTAACAGATCCTATAAATAGTCTTAAACTAAGTGGAGTATTGCAAAACCCGATTGCAAAATATATGAAAAGTAATTTTGAAATTAAAGAAATATTACAATGATGATAGAAGAGCTAAGTAAAATAATTAAAGAAAGGAGAACACATTATACGAATGATTTTTCAGATGTTCCTTTATCAAAAAAAAATATAGAGACTATAATTGAAAATGCACTTTGGGCTCCAACTCATAAACTAACTCAGCCATGGAAATTTATTGTTTTAGAAGGATTTCATAAGCAAGAAATGGGAATTTTCATGGCAAACTATTACAGAAAAGTATTTTCAATTGAAGATT
Organism: Tenacibaculum profundi; assembly: GCF_057162725.1. NCBI lineage: Bacteria > Pseudomonadati > Bacteroidota > Flavobacteriia > Flavobacteriales > Flavobacteriaceae > Tenacibaculum > Tenacibaculum profundi. The sequence continues at coordinate 436,597 of NZ_CM169894.1, read as the reverse complement.
TTTCAGATGAGCGTTTTGAGGAAACTAAAGATTATGCTAAAAATGCTAGTATGATTTCTATAATATGTAAACCAAATCCAAGACTTCCTGAATGGGAAGAAATTGCTGCTGTCTCATGTGCTGTTCAAAATATTTGGTTGAGTTGTACAGCCATGAATATTGGTGGTTACTGGGATACTGGAATAGCAACTATAAAGTATGTTGAGAACAATTTGAAACTGGATGATAATGAAAAATGTTTAGGAGTTTTCTTTTTGGGAAATTTAAAAAATAATTTATCGGAAGTAAATAGAAAAAGAAAGCCTATTTCAAAAAAGTTAAGTTGGAATAAAAAATAAAAGAAAAAAATAAAAAATAAATAAAAATGGAAAAAACAGTAAATAAAAGAGTAGAGGCAATTGATTTAGCAAGAGGGGTAGGAGTTTTCCTTATTCCAATGGCGCATGCCTTATTAATTTATGGGTCTAGTTATTCCCAAGAGGAAAGCTGGTTAGGTTTAGTAGTACATTTTTTTGGAAAGTGGGCAGGTATTTTTTTAATAGCCATGGGCTTTTCTTACACACTATCTAGAAATAATTCAATAAAAAACTCTATTAAGAGAGGTGTCATGCTATTGTTATTTGGTTATATAATGAATTTTTTGAAATTTATTATACCTTTAGTATTAGGTGCTTTCCCTGACAGTTTTATACATGCTTACAATTGGGAAGTCCCTATAGGTTTTGATAAAATGGTTTATCTTGTTTTAACAGGAGATATACTTCAGCTTGGAGGCGCTTGCCTTTTATTTATGGGAATAGTTCATAAATATGCAAAAAATCAGAAATTTATAGTATTATTTATTGCAGTATTTGTATTAATTGCTACGGAGTATATTAGAGGTATCAGAGTGGGGGTACCCATTTTAGATTATGTATCAGATTTACTATGGGGGCAAGAATGGAACATATATTTTCCTGTCTTTCCTTGGTTCGTATATATACTGGTAGGAATGTTCTTTGGTTATTACTTCCATGAAAACAATATCGAAAAAACATTTAAGAAAATGTTCATTTCTGGTATAATCACTTTTACAATTGGAGGCATTTTATGTCTTTATAACTATGAATTTCATATGAGAGATTATTTCCATACTGGATTTGGTGGTGTTATCTACTTGCTTGGTTGTAACTTATTAGCTTTATACTTAGCCTTTATTCTAACAAATAAAGCTAAATCTAACAAGATTAAAGATTTCTTTTTTTATTGTAGTAGAAAAATTACATCAATTTATATTGTTCAATGGATATTAATTTGCTGGTCAATGGGTATTATAGGTTACCATGATAAAGGAATCAATATGAGCTTACTATTAATGGCTTTATTTACGTTTGGAACATTTTTAGCACAAAAAGCGATTGATATCATTAGGGATAAGGGAAAAAGATTACTTGTAAAATATAATAATATATTTAATATAAAATAAAAAGGATACCTAGTTTTACGTTAAAAGGTTTGAAGGGGTTTAAGCATTTTTCAAAAGAATTAAAAAACAATTTTTAGAGATAAAATATGTCATTAAAGTATTTGATTTCTTACTCAACTTTTAACCTTTTTGTTATTTACGTAGCGTTTTTTTAAGGGTGACGTATATGTTTTTATGTAGAAAATTATATTTTAAAAGATGCCTGAGATATTATATAGTACTGGTAAATTTTTCAGTTTAGAAGAATTGAGTAAATATAATTTTTAGTAGATCAAATTGAGGATTATCGAAATGGTTTGGAAGCGATAGAGATGTCTATATAAAAAAAATAAGTAGTAATTATACTTTTAAACAATGTGATTATAAGTGGTTAAAAAGAGTTTTTATACATAATAAATATTTTGGCTTAAATCATGTAAATATGGCAATAGCGGATTTAAGAAAAATGGAAATCATTATCAATACGCAGAAAAGTAAAAGATTTATGTAGATATAGGGAAAATTAATATATACATCTATTTATCAAATGTCTGACTTCTATATTGTTTAGGTGTTTTTTTAATGTATTTTTTAAAAGCTGCGGAAAAGTGAGTCGGATTTTTATAACCAACGATATCTGATATTTCATAGATAGGCTTATTGGTATGAGATAGTAGCTCCTTGGCCTTATTCATTCTTACTTTTAATGAAAATTCGGAAATAGTTGTATTAAAAACTCGTTTATACTCTTTTTTTAGAATTGTATCATTTAACAATACTTTTTTAGCTAATTCTTTAACAGAGAAAGGTTCATTCAAGTTTGATAGAATTATTTTTTTTACATCATATAATTTTGTGATAAGACTTTGAGGTGAACTACCTATTGATTTTCTGTTTCTTAAAGTAGAAACTAGTTCTAATATTTTTGCTTCAAAGAATAATTTTTTGAAAATACCAATACTTTTGTCTAATAAAATCTCTTCAATTATTTGATAAGATTTAGATGAAGTAGAAGCTATAAAAAAGTTGTTGTTTTTCATATTTAAGTCTAATTGTTTAGCATAATTAATTAAATTTATTAATTGATGTTTTTTTATGAACTCGTAATACATTTTAATTCTAAACTCTTTAATATAAGTGTTTTTTAAATAAATGTTTTTTAGTTTTTGTTCATAAGAGGAGAAAAGCAAACATTCTTGCTCTTGCTGAATTATGTCTAAGTTTATAGTTGAATTTTTTAATTTCTTTTCTCCACTCAAAAGCAAACACAGTTCTAAAGTATTTATATTTGAAGATTCGTAAAAAGCATAGTCTTCATTAAAAGTCATGTTTATGTATTCTATTTGAAGCCCATCAAAGCAATACGAGGTAATTGAACCACGACCATATTTTGGATTCATATTACATTTTTTAGATACAATACCACTGTTGCTATTAAAAGAATGATGTTGTTCTTCAAACACATCATTTAAATGTAATCTCTGTTTTTCTACCATAACCTCAATTAATTTAAAGCAAATTTAATATTTAATTAATCTAAATAAAATTATATTTTTTGTACTTTATAGATAATTTATTGTTATCAACAATAGAAATGAAAAATTTTTTATAAACTATTGGTTGTTTTTGCAGAAAGTTGTGTTAAAAAAGTTAATACTTAAAAAGAGCAATAAGTTCTTCTTTAAAGCGTAGTTTAGGTAAGTATTGGTTTTCAAGTTTTTCAGCAAAAGGAACAGGTGTCTCTATGCTGGCAACTCTTTTTACGGGAGCGTCAAGAAAATGAAAGCAGTTTTCCATAATCAATGAAGAAATATCACTTCCAATCCCACCTAATAAAGTATCCTCTTGGAAAATTATCGCTTTTCCGGTTTTTTTGATAGAACAAAAAATAGTCTCTATATCCAAAGGGATCAGACATCTTAAATCTATAAGTTCTACTGAAATATCATCCTCTAATGTATTAATGATTTCCAAAGCCCAATGTACTGCAGCTCCAAATGTTATAACAGTAATATCATATCCTTTCTTTACTACGCTAGCTTTTCCTAACGGTGTTGTATAATAATTTTGAGGAACGTTTTCATAAACACTTCTGTAGAGCCCCTTATGCTCAAAAAATAATACAGGATTAGGGTCTTCAATGGAACTAATTAAAAGACCTTTAGCATCTAAAGGATAGGCAGGGTATACTACTTTCAAACCTGGTACTTTTGTAAACCAAGCTTCATTTGATTGAGAATGAAAAGGTCCAGCACAAACTCCGCCACCGCATGGCATTCTTATAACAACATCGGCTTCCTGTCCCCATCTATAATGTGATTTGGCAAGTAAGTTTACAATTGGGTTAAATCCTGTAGATGCAAAATCAGCAAATTGCATTTCCATAACTACTTTTATTTTTTGGATAGAAAGTCCATATGCAAGAGAAACGACAGCTGATTCACAAATAGGCGTGTTTCTAACTCTTTCTTTACCAAAGAGATCAATGAAGCCTTCAGTAACTTTAAATACACCACCATACTCAGCAATATCCTGTCCTAACAAAACAAGTTCTTTATTTTTTTGCATTGCTTGTTTTAGCCCTTCTGAAATAGCGTCAACTAATCTCATGTTCCTTGTTTCTGATGAGGGTAAAGATGGAATATTATTAAATTTTTTGTAAACGTCTTTCAGTTCGGTTTCTATAGTTGATGAAATAATAGGTTCATTGAAACTTATGGTTAAGTTCTGTTGAATTTGAGTCATAATTTCATCTCTAAAGTGTTTGTCTGTTTTCTCAGAAAGCAAGTTTTCATTCATCAAAAAATTTTTATAATTCGAAATAGGATCTCTTAACTTCCAATATTCAATAAGATCTTTTGGGACATATTTAGTTCCACTAGCTTCTTCATGACCTCTTACCCTAAATGTCTTAAATTCTATTAAAATAGGTCTTGGATTTATTCTAATATTTTCTGCAAGTTTTTTAATTTGATAAAAAACTTCGACTATATTATTTCCATCAATAATATAAGATTCAATTCCATAGCCAATTCCTCTATCCGCAAGATTTACACAATTGTATTGTTCTTGAGTAGGTGTTGAAAGACCATATCCATTATTTTCAATACAAAAAAGAACAGGAAGTTTCCATACGGAGGCAATATTTAATGACTCATGAAAATCTCCTTCACTTGTTCCCCCTTCACCAGTGAATACAGCACAAATTTTATTTAATTTTCTTAATTTATTGGCCAAAGCAATTCCTGAAGCGATTCCCATTTGTGGACCTAAATGTGAAATCATTCCAATAATATTAAATTCATTGGTACCAAAGTGAAAACTACGATCTCTTCCTTTGGTAAAGCCATTCATTTTTCCTTGCCATTGAGAAAATAAACGATATAAAGGTATTTTTCTTGCGACAAATACGCCTAAATTCCTGTGCATGGGAAGAATATATTCATCATTATCTAATGCAAGAGTAAGTCCTACAGAAATAGCTTCCTGTCCAATTCCACTAAACCATTTTGATATTTTTCCTTGACGAAGTAGAATTAACATTTTTTCTTCAATCAATCTAGATAGAAGCATGTTTCTATATAATTGCAAATGTTTTTTTTGAGACAATCCTATATTTTTGTAATTCAATGTTTTATTTTTGTTTGTTTGGTTTTGAAGCATAATTCTTATTTATAACTAAAACTAACAAAATGTGTTTAAAAAATAAAATTTCAAAAAAAAAACATAATCTATAACTATCTTTTAGCATTTTTTTTACATTTGTCAGCCTAATGTTTACTAGAACATCTAAATTCTTCTAAGCATTAAAACGGTTATATTTTATCTTCTAATAAAAAGTAGAAAATAGTTATTATAAATAAAGTACAGGTTGTTATTCGTATGTGACGACTATTCTGAAAATTATAATTAATTAGTGATGATATTATGTATTGTAGTCTAAAAAAACGAGACTTTTTTGTGATTAATTCCATTAACTTTCATAAAAATTTTAGATTCAAAAATAAATTTATTACTAATCAACCCTTCTCAATATATTAATTTTTCTGCTTTTATAATCAGTCAAAATTTCCCTGAAATTAAAATATAATCTTATTTGAAAAAGTAAGGTCAAATACATGTTTAATATTATGAAATTATTTAAACTAATTTACATTTATATTATTTTCCTTATAGGTTGTAACATAAAAAAAGAACCCTCTAAGCGAAATTATACTAACAACATAGTAATCCATCTTTAAAAGATAAAAAGAAATAATTGATTAGTCCAAACAACAGAACTAAAATTATAGTTTAAATAGTAATTGTAGGATTCCCCGTCTGAACAAAAAATATATTCAAAAGGGGGGAAACATAGTAGCTAAATTGATTTTAAAAAAAAGAACCATGATTTTTACAGAACAAGGTAATTCAAACTCTGATATAAAAATTTTTTATAATTCTATTTTATGATAAACTATTGCAAATTAAAAGTTATTACAAGAAAAAGTATAATAGTCAATGTTGAATTCATTAATACAATTCAAGAAAGAAATTACTATGTATCGGCACAGTAAATATAAAATTCATTTTCAATTGAATGTAGATTATTATGTTTAAAAAGTGTTAGATAAAAATCTTTTTAAAGTTAATTCCTGTGAAATTAGAGGTATTCAATTAATGGCTAACATTTTTGAAGAAAGTTTAAGTGCAAACGAAAAAATAATTTGATAAAAAAAATAATGATTAAACATCTTACCTGTACAATAATTTTAATCACAGTATCATTGAGTATGACTGCGCAAGTTAATAATCATGTTAATAATATTGTTGATTCTATTTCTTTATATGGTAAATTTAGTGTTCATGGAGCTGTATTTAAGAATAAATTAGAGTTTCAAGAGAATGCACCTAAGTTAGGTGTCATAATACATCGAAGGATTAATCCTAATACAAGAGTTTGTGGTGTTTTAGAATATCGTTATCATATCATTAATGGTACTGAATTTAATAATGATGCTGCAACACCAGCCGATTTTATAAATCATCCATTTGAGGAAATAGAAGCATTTGTATCAAGACTGGCTTATGTTGGTGTTAACCATAAAAAATTAGGTTCTATAACGTATGGAAAACAATGGGGAGTTTATTTTGATATAGCTTCATATACTGATAGATATACAGTTTTTGGAGGAGGTGCGATGGGAGTATATGCTGTTGGAACAGATGGAGGATGGAAAGGTACAGGAAGAGCCGATAAATCATTGATTTACAGAAATTCTTTAGGAGATTTTAAGTTAGGTATGCAATCACAACTTTTTGGAGATTATGTTAATTATGGCTTATCATTACAATATCAAAGAAATAAATTGAAGTTTGGATTAGGATACAATTGCGCTCAAATCCAGAAAGAGTTTAGAGTATATTTTAGAGATATAGGAGACGCCATAACCAATATAATTGCTGGGGCTCAATATGTCAATAAAAAATACAACATTGGTTTAACAGCAGCATTTAATGATGATGAATTCACAAGACTTTCTGAAGACAAGGTAGTCTCATTTTCAGCTTTAGGTATTGAGTTGTTTTCATCTTACCGACCTTCAACAAGGTTTGAAATACAAGGAGGATTTAATTATATGATAGATAACAATAAGAATAAACTTTATGATGGAAAATATAGATTATTTCATTTAATTGGAGGTCTTAACTATTATCTTGATAGAAATACTTTTTTTTATACATCTTTTAGGCTAGATAATTCTAATTTATTAGTAGGGGCCAAGACAAATAGTGTGTTTTTAATAGGATTTACCTATAATTTTACAAAGTTACTTGATTAACTTCAAAAAAATAAGTGTTACAAAGAAGGAAACCAAGTAAAATTCATTAATCGACTTTAATAGAAGGTTATATTACAGAATTTAATTACTTTCTTTTATTATGTATTTAAGCGCATGTATTAAGTTTGAATATTGAAATTTATAGAACGACTCTATTTTTTTTGAGGATATTTTATTACCGTAAAGTAATATTACAGACATTTCACCAAGTAAAATTTTCAAGATAAAAGAGGGTATATTTATGGGAGATAAAATTTTACCAGTCATTTTTGCTAACGAAGCAGAAAATGAATTATTCGTTTGAATATCATTGGTAACACTATTAAAAATTACTGAATATTTGTTGTCAATACATTTCATATAAATTTGACAAAGGTCATTTATGTGTATCCAAGGAAAATATTGCTTTCCGCTTCCTAAAGCAACAATAAAAGCAGGGGTATTCATTTTAGCTAAAGCACCTCCTTTATTACTTAATACAATTCCTGTACGTAATATGGTAACTGGAATGTTTAGCTTTTCAAATTGTTTAGCTGCACTTTCCCAAAGAATACAAACTTTAGCTATATAGTCTTTGTAAGGCAAACTTTCTTCTGAAAATTCATTAGTTGATTTATAAGCCCCATAATAACCTATTCCAGAAGCTGAAATAAAGCCTTTCAACTTTACATTAAGTTTTAAAACGTACTCATACAGTAAATTTGCAGATTTAACACGACTATCGATAATTTGTTGCTTTCTTTTTTTTGTCCAGCGCTTATCAGCGATTCCAGCACCAGCTAAATGAATTATATGAGTAACTCCTGTAAAAGCATTTTTATCAATAGTTCGTTTATTAATATTCCATATAAATTCTCTTTGTTTTTTAGGGCTTCTAGTTAAAACATTTACTTCATGACCGTTAGATTCTAGTAATTCCCGGAGTTGTTTTCCAACTAACCCCGTACCTCCTGAGATTAAAATTTTACCCATAATAAAAAAAGTTAAGAAAATAAATAAAAATTAACAGCATCATTTAAAATGATCACTTATTTCCTTTTTTAGAAAATTTTGTTTAATGTGTTTATTTTTGATTTGATAGAAACCCACGTATTTATTTTATCTTTTATTAAGAATAAAGGTATGCAAGCAGTTTCTAGTATTTGATTATAAGACTTTTTAATGTTAAATTTATCTTCGATTATTTCCATAGCTTTAGCTCGTAATTTAATTATTTTTAGTTGTCCAATTTTATACGAAAGAGCTTGACATGGATCAGCCATATATTCACCTATATCTGAAATAACACTTGCTTCGGGCTCTGCCTCATTATCTAATGAATATTGAAGAGCTTGCTGTCTAGTCCATCTTTTAGCATGAAACCCTGTATAAACAGCAAATCTAATAGCACTTTGTATCTCCATATGTAACTTTATCTTTTTTATTTCAGAAAGCATTCTAGAGTTTTTTTTTAATTCTAAATCATGAATTTCATCAGCTTTCGTAACTGTTGTGGTATACTTTTTAATAGAATATTGATAATATTTTTTTCCTTCAGAAATTCTATTGATACCACTAGTTTTTCTTACAGCTTTTAAATAATCTGTGCATAGAAAACTATAAAGGCGTTCAAAAGATGAAATTAATTTATTAATTAAAAAAAAAGAATATTTTTTAGTTAATTCTGTCTTTTCGTTATTTGTAAAACTATTATGAAATTTGGTTATTGGAGAATAAAATAAATGCTTATTAATATCTAGTCCCCCTTTTGTATTAATGTTTATTTTGGTTAATGACTCAAATTGAGGAATTACTTTTTTAACTAATTCTTTTAGAAGTTTGTAACCAAACTGAATACCTTCTTTTATTAGTTTTGCAACAGAGTGTAACCAATCATTATATTTTCCAAGTCTTTTTAGCCAGTTTTCGTAGTCTTTAACAATATTAAAAGGTTGAACTCCGTTAGCACTTGCAAGTTGACCTACTGTTAAATTAACTGCCCACATTTGGTTTATAAGCATTAAAATATCATTTTTGAAATTAGCTTGTGCTAAAGGGGTGTCACATTCCCATTTAATGATTTTTTCAATAACTATTTGATTATTTGATAAATATTTAATATTTAATTGACGTAGTAGTCTTTTACAAAACGAACTATAAAATACTTTTAGTTTTTCTTGATATTTTTCTGATGGAAAATCAGTGAATTGATCATTAAATCGATTATCCCTAGCAAAAGTAGCTATCAAAGAATTCAATAAAAGAAATCCCTTATTATATTTTTCTAAAAGAATATTGATTTTTTTTTCGGTAATAGCATCATTATTGTAATTAATACATGAAAAAAACAAAAAAGCACTTATAATGGATATATTATTTTTTTTCATTGTATTATTATTGAAGAACTGCAAATATAGACAAGTAAAAATTAACTTTATAACCACATAAGTATGTTAAGGAATTAGTTTTGTGAACTAAACACCTTTTATTCATCTAAATAACGTATTTTAGATAATCTGGCTTTTTGTATGTGAGTCAAGTCTTTAGTATTAGAAGTAAGACTAATTGTGTCAACTTTCAAATGATCTCTAAAATAAATAGGATAATTTTCCGTTTCTATTTTCTTAAAGACTTCAACGTTCATGAGTACAATGGTGGTATTAACGTATTGTTTATTGTCTTTTATTTCAATGTGCCTGTAATACGTCAATACATTATTTGGAATAAAAAGAATTGAAGAGATTATTAGTACAGAAAAAAGTAGAACACCAATAGCTTGTTTTTTTTTTTAAACTAACAAAATTATTTTGAGAGCTGTTTTTTGATTTTTCCTTGAAGTTATTACAAAAATGAAGATAGTTATTGTAGCCTAGGTATTCTGAAATACAATTTTTTAACTCTGCGGAAGGCTCCTTCGATTTATTTTTTCTTCCCTCAACATGTTTTTCATAATAATTTTTCATAGTTTTAGAGGATACAGATATATTCCTGAATTTATCGAACTTTTGTTGAGTTAAAATCTTTTCTTCAAAAAAAATAAAACATCCAGTTTTGCTTTTTCTGTTATTGTCAGGCTCGTCTTCAAGTTTCGCATAAAGCTTTTCTAATAATTCCTTTATCATTGGTTGGTTTCTATTAATTGGTTGCGTCAAATGTACGAAGTTGATTCATATATCCTTAAAGGAATTCCGTAATAAATGGAAAATCTTTTCCATTTATTTTCTATTTAATTTCCACACAAGACATTACGAAAAATATAGTTTTGACCCAGAAAACTAGATTAAATAAAATTATTAGTTAGAATTAAACAAAATTGATCTGAATCGCAATTAGAATGGGGAAGTCTAATTGTTATGAGGATTAATTTTTACTTCCCATTGAAAGAGTTGCGCATCTCTTAAACAACTTTGATTTAGTTGAAAAACTAATCATACAATTTTATGCAAAATTTTAAATGAAGGAAAAATGAGAAAATTAAGTTTTTTATTAGGAATATTAGTAACCGGTTTATTTATGTCTTGTACTGATACTGCAGACGAAAATCTAACCCAACTACAACAATTAGAAGTTGAGCAAATGAGTACTGGTGGTGTTTCAGGGGGGAATACACACGATCCAGATCCAGAGCCAGAGCCTCGACCGAAAAAAAGATCGTAATTAAGGTATTATAATATCTAAATAACCTACAAATTATTATTAGAAAAAGGGTAGAATATTTCTGCCCTTTTTTAATTTTGACTCAAAGAATTTGATATTAAAGCAATTTGCATTTGTTGTTAAAAATAATGAATAAATAAATTTAACACGATCATAGTCCTTAATGCTTGAAGAAATTAATATTTTAGAGGAATGAAATACGCAAAAGTAGTCCTCCTTTCCTTTTCTGTTATTTTATGTACTAATTTTTATGGACAGAAGCAGAAAAAAAATAACTATTACAAAGAAATTGAAAAAATAAAAAAACAACTTTTAGAAATAGAAAATGAAGACAAAGAAAGCTTGCAGTGGTTTTATCATTTATTAGGTTATCATTATAATAAGTTGAAGCAACAGGACAGTGCTTATAAATATTATTCCAAGTCTAAAGATTTATTAGTGGAATTGGATGATACTTTAAGAACAGTAAAAAGAATGTTTTGTCTTGCAAAAATAGAATCCAATAAAGAATTTTTCTTTAAAAGCGATTCAACGGCATTACAGGCTCTTAGACTTCTAGGAAATAATAAAGATCAACAAAAAATAACAGTTTCACTTTATAACACCTTAGGAATTAATGCAAACATGCAAGGTAATTATCAAGAAGCGATTAATTGTTACAATAAGGCTTTAGAAATTGCTAAGGATTCTGTTAATATCATTTTATATAAAAGTAATATTGCTTACAACCTAATTAATTTGAAAAAGTATGAAGAGGCAAATACTATATATAAATTTATTGAAAAAAGTTCATATAATGACAGTATAACAGATTATACAAAAGCTAGGAATTTAGATAATTACGCTTATTCCCGATTGTTAAACAACGAAGAAGTTGATGAGTCTGCATTTTTCGAAGGAAAAAAAATAAAAAGGAAAATTAATGATATTCACGGTTTAGTTGCCAATAATCTTTATTTATCTGAATATTATCAAAAAAAAGGTAATATTAAAAAAGCACAAGAGCAAGCTAATTTAATGCATGACTTTACTGTTAAACATAATATGACAGATTCAAGAATTTTAGCTATTGATAAAATTTTATCTCTTGAACCAATTTCAAGGGCAAGAGAATTAAGTATTGAACGGTCTAAGATTTTAGATAGTATTCAAAAGCGAAAAAACCTATTTGCAACTACTATTTATAATTACAAAGACGAAATTAATAAACGAATTATAGCAGAAAATAATTTGTCAAAAGCAAAACTTCAAAAACAACAGTTAACTTTTGTTGTTTTTGTTTCCGTATTTGGATTTATTGCCTATTTCTTTTACAAAAAAAATAAAACTAAAAAGGAAAAAATAATAGAGGTTTATAAAACTGAAACACGACTTGCAAAGAAAATACACGATGAGTTAGCCAATGACATATTTTTGGTTATGAACAGAGTTCAACAAAATAATCATAATGATGAAACTATATTAAACTATTTAGAAAAGATTTATTTTACGACAAGAAACATTTCTCACGAAAATAGTCCTGTTTTAACAGGAAAAAAGTTTGAAATGTTTTTTCAGCAGTTATTATCCGAATTCTCAACGAATAAATGTAGAATTATAAGTAAAGGAATTAATGAAATAGAACTTAATAAACTTCCAAAAGAAACGCAAATAGTTTTATATAGGGTTTTTCAAGAGTTATTAATAAATATGAAAAAATATAGTCAAGCTTGTTTGGTTGTAATTAATTTTTGGGAAGACAAAGACACTATTCATGCTACTTTCAAAGATAATGGTGTTGGAGCTGCTTCCATAAAAATAAAAAATGGATTGCAAAATATGGAAACCCGTATTAAATCTATAAATGGTTCTATTACATTTGATTCAGAAGTTAACAGAGGATTTCAAGTGATGTTTCAAATAAAAAAATAATTATGTTTCAAAAAGTATTGATCGCCGAGGATACTGACTATATGTCAAGTGGAATTAAAATCGCTTTGGAAAATTTAGAAATACCTGAAATAGAATATGCACAATATTGTGATGAGGCGTATCTCAAATTAAAAAAAGCTTTCTTAAGTAATGAGTCTTTTGATTTATTGATTAGCGATTTATCATTCGTAGATAATTTTAATGTACAAAAACTAGCTTCAGGTGAAGATCTTATCAAAAAAGCTAAAGAGCTACAACCAGATTTAAAAGTTATTGTTTTTTCCATAGAGGACAAACCTTACAGGATTCAGCATCTTTGTAAAGAGTTATCAGTAGATGCTTATGTATGGAAATCTATTCATGGGCAAAAAGACTTAAAAAGAGCTATTAAAGCGGTAAATCAAAATAATTTTTTTATAACCCCTAAATTATCTCATTCATTAAGAACTATAGAAACTTTCGAAATTACTGAATATGATGTTTCTTTATTAAAATATTTGGCCGATGGAATGGATCAGAGAGAAATTAGTAAAGAATTTAAGGATAAAAAAATGAAGCCTTCCAGCGTAAGTTCCGTAGAAAAAAGATTAAAAATATTAAAAGAAAATTTTAATGCAAATAATCCTACTCAGCTAGTTGCTATAACCAAAGATTTTGGATTAATTTAAACCCTAACTACCTAAATATACTATAAAATTCCTTTCACATAGCATTTTTAAGATCATAAAAATTACTGTTATTTTATTTTTATCGTAATAAGTATTATCATAAGTTAAATGAGGTCATTGTTAAACTATGATAGTAATTTTATACCATGGAAATATAAAATACTTTATAATTTATCATTACTGAAAAATAAAAGTAAAAAGTATATCTTAGCATTTCAATAAAGAATTTCTACTTTTTTATGGCTCAAGAGACAAAATATACCGAAGATAATATACGATCATTGGATTGGAAAGAACACATTAGAATGCGTCCTGGAATGTATATTGGAAAGTTAGGAGATGGCTCTTCTCCTGATGATGGTATTTATATACTTGTTAAAGAAGTTTTAGATAACTCTATAGATGAGTTTGTAATGGGAGGAGGCAAGACAATTGAAGTGTCTGTTCAGGGGAATAAAGTTATCGTTAGAGACTATGGTCGAGGAATTCCTTTAGGAAAAGTAGTTGACGTAGTTTCTAAAATGAATACAGGAGGAAAATATGATTCGAAAGCGTTTAAAAAATCAGTTGGTCTTAATGGTGTTGGTACAAAAGCTGTAAATGCACTTTCAACTTATTTTCGAGTAGAGTCTACAAGAGATGGTAAATCTGCTTCTGCAGAGTTTGAAAAAGGCTCACTAACTAATCAGACTTTATTAGACGAAACCTCAAGAAGAAGGGGAACAAAAGTTACCTTTATTGCTGATGAAAGTATCTTTAAAAATTACAAATACCGCCCTGAATACATTATAAAATTACTAAAGAATTATGTTTATCTTAATCCAGGTTTAACGATCATTTTTAATGGCGAAAAATTTTTTTCACAAAATGGATTAAAAGACCTATTAGAGGATAATAACAATACAGAAGACATGTTGTATCCAATAATTCATTTGAGGGGAGAAGATATAGAAATAGCTATGTCTCATAGTAAAACTCAATATTCTGAAGAATACTATTCTTTTGTAAATGGACAAAATACTTCTCAGGGGGGGACCCATTTAGCTGCCTTTAGAGAGGCTGTAGTAAAAACTGTTAGAGAGTTTTATAATAAAAATTTTGATGCATTAGATGTGAGAAAGTCAATTGTAGGAGCCATCTCAATAAAAGTTATGGAACCTGTTTTTGAAAGTCAAACAAAAACTAAATTGGGATCAACAGAAATGGGAGGAGATCTTCCTACGGTCCGCACCTATATCAATGATTTCATAAAAAATAAACTTGATAATTATTTACACAAACATTCTGAGGTTGCAGAAAAGCTTCAAAGAAAAATACTCCAAGCAGAAAAAGAAAGAAAAGAACTTTCAGGCATAAGAAAATTAGCTAGAGATAGAGCCAAAAAAGCGAGTTTGCACAATAAAAAACTTAGAGATTGTAGAATTCATTTTGGAGATACTAAAAAACAAGGTTATTTAGATACAACGTTGTTTATAACAGAAGGAGACTCTGCTAGTGGGTCTATTACTAAATCAAGAAATGTTAATACTCAAGCCGTATTTAGTTTAAAAGGAAAACCATTAAATTCATATGGTTTATCAAAAAAAATTGTTTACGAAAATGAAGAGTTTAATCTCTTACAGGCTGCTTTAAATATAGAGGATGGTATGGAAAGCTTACGTTACAACAATATTGTTATAGCAACAGATGCTGATGTAGATGGAATGCATATTAGGCTTTTATTAATAACGTTTTTTTTACAATTTTTCCCAGAAATAATTAAAGAAGGACATCTTTATATTTTGGAAACTCCTCTTTTCAGAGTAAGAAATAAAAAAGAAACGATTTATTGTTATTCAGAAGAAGAAAAACAAATAGCAATAAACAAACTAAGAGGCAAACCTGAAATTACACGATTTAAGGGGCTAGGAGAAATTTCTCCAAATGAATTTGTACATTTTATAGGCGATGATATTCGTTTAGATCCTGTAATGCTTGATAAAGAAATGTCTATTGAACAAATGCTTGAGTTTTATATGGGTAAAAATACACCTGATAGACAAAAATTTATTATCAATAATTTAAAAGTAGAACTAGACCTATTGGAATAGCTTAAAAATAGTATTATAGCTGTTTTTCTAAATTTACCATAAATAAGTATTGTATTTAAGAAAACTGAACAATACCATGTTAAAAGTAATAAATTGAAAATTTAAATTAGTGAAAACTAATTTTACAAACAATAGTTTATTTTTTTAACACTTTTTAACCAATTAAATCCAAAGATGTTTTTTTTTTAACATTTTACTTGTATTTTAGTGCATATACTTTAATTAAAGTGCTTTAATCAATATAAAATGTAAGAATGAAAAATAAAAGTAGGATTTCGAAAACGCTTTTCTTAGTAATTTTTTTTGTGTGTTTTTCCTCGATACATGCTCAAATAGATAAATATGCGTTAATGTCATTACCTTCATTGACTACGACTGAAATGAATGGTATTATTAGCCCTAATACAGGTAGTATTGTATATAACTCTACAGAAAGTGCAATTTATTATTTTGATGGAAGTTCCTGGAGAATTACTTCTAATGATAATTTAGGTAATCATAATGCAACAACAAGACTTTGGATGGATGGATATGAAATTCAAGGAGCCGGTAATAACACACTCATTAATGGTCTTGAAGTAGGTGAAGTTGGCCATGGAGGTAATTGGCTTGGTATAGCGAATAGAAATAGAGCAACTATTTCTGGCTATGCATTAATTCAAAATGATGCAGGTACTACATATCTTAATGCAGAATCTGGTCAACGAATTAGTTTTCGATTAGGAAATTCTGAGAGCGCCACCATGTTATCTTCGGGTAATTTTGGTATTGGAACATCAACTCCTGAATTTAAATTAGAAGTTTCAGATAGAATGAAGATGGGGGGAATTAATGCGGGAACATGGATTGAAGCAGGAGCAACTGATTGGTTTCTTGGTAGAGAAAACACAAATTTTCGACTTTGGTATAATGGTAATAGGCTTTCTCTAACAACTGCTGGAAATTTATGGAATGCTGGTACTACTACTATTGGAAATCTACCTGTAGTAAACAGTGCTACTTATGCAACGGTAACGGAAAATGATGGGATTCTAAAAAAACAGACTTGGGCAAGCATAAGGGATTGGATTGTTGGAGCGGTACCTTCTTCTGCAGATAACCTAGGAAACCATTCGGCTACGACCTTTTTAAATATGCAAAATAATGATATTATTGATGGGAGTACCATTACAGCAGGTACTTCTGGAGAAGGACTAGCATTAATAAATGAAGGAAATGCTTCAAACGCAGGTTATCTTGGAATTCATAAATCCGATGGAAATCGTTTAGGGTATATTGGATGGCACAGTACAAATTTGAATTATCGGGCAGAGGAAGGGGGACACTCTTTTCGTTCGGGTAATTTGGCAGCAGGAACGCCTGTTGTAAAAATGTACGGAGATGATAATAAACGAGGTGGAATTTTAGAATTAGCAAATAATAATGCCTTTTGGGGATCTAATCTAATAATTTCTAATGGTTTTGCTGGGTCCAATGGAAAAGATGTGTTGTTTAATGTAGGGGGGCAAGAGGTAGGTTATTTTTCAGGAAGAAATGGAGGTGATGGCTATTCTGGCTTATTATATAATAGCTCAATAGGAAGTCATTATTTTACTGGAGGAAATGTTCGTATATCTAACTTACCTTCGGTTACAAGTTCCACCTATATTGCTGTTACAGAAAATGATGGAATGCTTAGAAGACGATCTTTAGAAAACATTAAAGATTATATTGTAAATGAAGTACCTTCTTCCGCAGATAATTTAGGAAATCATATTGCAACGACAACACTCATGATGAATGGAAATGAAATTCAAGGAGCTGGTAACAATACACTTATAAATGGTCTTGAATTAGGTGAAGTTGGTCGTGGTAGCACTTGGCTTGGTATAGCAAATAGAAATAGAGCAACTAATTCTGGATATGCCTTAATCCATCATGATGATGGTACTACTTTATTAAATGCAGAAACAGGTCGTAAAATAGGGTTTAGAATAGCTAATATTGAACAAATGACTATGAGTGCTGCAGGAAATTTTGGTATCGGTACAGCTAATCCTAACAGAAAGCTTGAAATTAACAGCTCAGGAACTCCTCCTATCCGATTGAGAGAACAGCGAGCAAATCAATCACCAACGTTAGGAAATGAGGCTCACCATGTTTTGGTAGTAGATAATGCTGGGGATGTAAAAACAAAATTAGTCGGGCGAAGTTATACACCAAATGATTGTGGCTGTACTGCGGGTTCACTCCCTTTTACTTTACCATCGAATTTACTCGAATTTACCTTAGCTGATGCTAATTGGGCAGGAAATAGTCAAGGAAATACGACTTTGGCGGATTTTATTTTACCTACTCCAGCAAACGCAAGAGCTGCTGGTCATTCAAATGGAGATGTTGTGATTATTAATCGAAATTCAGGTTGGAATGTTGTTATAGGGATGGCCAACACCAATTTAACTAGTAATTATTTAGTACCTCCAGGGACTAGTGTAGGTTTTATTCTTGGAAGTCAAAGATGGTATCGGATCTTCTAAAGAAAATAGTAAGTTGAAGAAAAAAAACCACTTATATTCCTTGTGATTACAGGTATTTTTTCTAATTTTCACCATCCAAACCGCATCATAAATATACCCTAAGTCGAAACGTTATATGAGTGAAGACAACAACAATTACGAGCGTGAAGAAGAAGCTCTAAGTTCATCACCTGAAAATACAGAAACTATTACGAAAGTTACAGGAATGTATAAAGAATGGTTTCTTGATTATGCATCTTATGTGATTTTAGAACGGGCAGTACCTTCAATCGAAGACGGTCTTAAGCCTGTTCAAAGACGTATTATGCACTCTATGAAAGATCTAGATGATGGTCGTTATAATAAAGTAGCTAATATTGTTGGTCATACTATGCAGTATCATCCTCATGGAGACGCCTCTATTGCAGATGCTATGGTTCAAATGGGGCAAAAAGAACTTTTAATAGATATGCAAGGGAACTGGGGTAATATACTAACAGGAGACAGGGCCGCTGCCTCCCGTTATATTGAAGCTCGTTTATCTAAATTTGCTTTAGATGTAGTTTTTAATCCGAAAACTACAGAATGGCAACTTTCTTATGATGGCAGAAAAAAAGAGCCTGTAAACCTTCCTGTTAAATTTCCATTATTGCTAGCCCAAGGAGCCGAAGGAATTGCTGTAGGATTATCTACTAAAATTCTTCCTCACAACTTTAATGAACTCATTGAAGCTTCTGTAAAATATTTAAAAGGAAAGAGTTTTACAATTGTTCCAGATTTTTTAACGGGAGGCATAGCTGATTTTACAAATTATAATGATGGTAAAAGAGGAGGAAAAGTTCGTGTAAGAGCAAAAATATCCCAACTAGATAAAAAAACACTTGTTATTACTGAAATTCCTTTTGGGACTACTACTACATCGCTAATAGATAGTGTTCTCAAGGCAAATGATAAGGGTAAAATAAAAATAAAGCGTATTGAAGATAACACAGCTGCATCGGTTGAAATACTAGTGCATTTGCCACCTAATGTATCTCCTGATAAAACGATTGATGCATTATACGCGTTTACAAATTGTGAGAATTCTATATCACCTTTATGTTGTATTATAGAGGATAATAAGCCTGTATTTATAGGTGTTTCTGAAATGTTAAAAAAGTCAACCGATTTTACGGTAGCTTTGTTAAAAAAAGAATTAGAAATTCGTTTAAATGAGCTTGAAGAACAATGGCATTTTTCTTCACTTGAGAGAATTTTTATAGAAAACAGGATATATAGAGACATAGAAGAAGTTGAAACATGGGAAGGTGTTATCGAAGCTATTGATAATGGATTAAAACCACACACAAAACACTTAAAAAGAGCAGTAACCGAAGAAGATATTATTCGTTTAACAGAAATTCGAATAAAAAAAATATCAAAGTTTGACATAGATAAAGCCAAACAGTTTATTGAGAGTTTGGAAGATCAAATAGCAGAACTTAAAAATTATTTAAATAATTTAATAGCTTTTGCTATTAATTATTTTAAAAATCTAAAAGAAAAATACGGTAAAGGAAAAGATCGTAAAACTGAAATCCGGATTTTTGATGATATCGTTGCAACAAAAGTTGTTATGAGAAATGCCAAGTTATATGTTAATAGAGAAGAAGGGTTTATAGGAACTTCTTTAAAAAAGAATGAGTATATATCGGATTGTGCGGATATAGATGATGTCATTGTTTTTAAAGATAATGGTACTATGATTGTTACTAAAGTAGCTTCAAAAACATTTGTAGGTAAAGGAATTAACCATATTGCTATATTCAAGAAAAAGGATAAGCGGACAGTTTATAATATGATTTATAAGGATGGTGCCAAGGGACCAAGCTATATGAAACGTTTTAATGTAACCAGCATAACTAGGGATAAAGAATATGATTTAACAAATGGTAATAAAGGTTCCAAAGTATTATATTTTTCTGCTAATCCTAATGGAGAAGCAGAGGTTATTACTATTTTATTGAGAGCCGTAGGAAGTATAAAAAAGCTTAAGTGGGATATTGATTTCGCAGATTTAGCAATTAAAAGTAGAAGTGCTAGAGGAAATCAGGTTACTAAATACGCCATCAAAAAAATAGAATTTAAGTCTGCTGGTGTTTCTACTTTACGACCAAGAAAAATATGGTTTGATGATACTGTTCAACGATTAAATGTTGATGGAAGAGGCGAACTTTTAGGTGAATTCCGAGCTGAAGATAGAATATTGATAGCTATGCAAAGTGGAAAGATAAAAGTTGCTATACCTGATTTGACAATGCATTTTGATAGTGATATGATTGTTCTAGAGAAATGGACTCCTAAAAAACCTATTTCAGCTATTTATTTTGATGGAAATAAAGAGAGATATTATGTTAAACGATTTTTAATTGAAGCTATTGACAAAGAGGATACGTTTATTTCTGACCATGTTAAATCAAAATTAGAAATAATTACTACAGATTATCGTCCTATAGCAGAAATCATATTTTCTAAACGAAGTTTAGAAAAATTAGAGGTTAATTTTGAAGAGTTTATTGCAATTAAAGGAATTAAAGCTTTAGGAAATCAATTAACCAATGAAAAGATAAAAACTGTTAATTTATTAGAGTCTTTACCGTTTGAAGAACCTGAAGAGCATATTGAAAATATTAATGTTGAAGAAGAAGAGGTAGTTCAAGAAGGGGTTTTACCTATAGAAATCGAAAAAAAAGAATCTAAAGAGTTTGAGGAGACTAAAGAAGATAAGGCTAAGAAAGCTTTAAATAGAGCCCTACAAAAAAAGAAAAAGAATACGTCGGATGATGAAGATAGTCAAACAGCTTTATTTTGATTGAATTTTTAAATAAATAAAATACATTTATCGTAATGTAAAAAAGAATATGAAAGCAATTGGATTAATAGGAGGTGTTTCTCCGCAATCAACAATTATGTATTATGAAATTCTTAATACATTAGCTCAAAAGCACTATGGAAGTAATCATTCGGCAAAAGTTATTATTAATTCAGTTGATTTTGGTGAGATTTCAAAATTAGCACAAAAAGATCGTTGGGATATTTTAAATGACCTCATGGCAGAGGCAGCGATGAGTTTAGAAAAAGCTGGAGCTAACTCTATCTTAATTTGTGCAAATACAATGCACCTTACAATTGAGGCAGTTAGAAAGAAAGTGTCTATTCCTGTATTACATATAGCTGAAGTAACTGCAGAGAAAATAAAAGAAAAAAAAATATCAAAAGTCATTTTATTAGGCACTAAATACACAATGGAAAAGAGGTTTTATATAGATATTCTTAATTCATATAATATTGATGTAGTGATTCCAAATGAAGATGCCAGAAGACTTGTGCATAACGTTATATATAAAGAGCTTTCTCAGGGTATTTTGAATAAAAGCTCTAAAAATAGCTACAAAAGTATTATTTCTAATTTAGCAGATCAAGGTGCTGAGGGAGTTATTTTAGGGTGTACTGAAATCCCTTTATTAATAAAGCAAGAAGATGTATGTATTCCTATTTTTGATACAACAAGTATTCATGCATCTAAAGCATTTCAATTATCGATATGATGAAAGAATTACTATTTCAATACCGATTTGATTTAGACTCATTTTCTGGAATTCTAGGTTATGTACTGATTGTTATCTTCTTTTCATGGATAATTTCAAGAATTATTCGTTCACTAATGGTTATTCTTATTAATCATAGCAAGATGGATCGATATGGTAGAACAAGCATTCAATTCTTTCGAAATTCAATAAAGTTTTTTATAGGCCTTTTATGTATTATTTATATTATAATTACAGTACCTACATTTAGAAATAAAGCAGCCTTTATTTTTTCAGGAGCCGGTATATTAGCCGCTATAATTGGTTTTGCAGCACAAGCCGCTTTGTCTAATTTAATAGCAGGAGCTTTTATTGTCATTTTCAGACCTTTTAGAGTAGGGGATTATATTAAATTAGATGAGGCTAGAGTAGGTATTGTTGAAGATATTACTTTAAGGCACACGGTTATTAATAATTTTGAGAATAAAAGGTTAATTATTCCCAATTCGGTAATCAGCACAGATTCTGTATTGAATCATACTATTGAGGATTCACAAATACTGAGTTTTAATAATTTTAAAATAGGTATCAAAGCTGATATTAATTTGGCGCGCCAAATTATTCAAGAAGAAGCATTAAAACTTCCTAAAGTAATTGATAATAGAACTCCTGAAGAAATAATAAAAGATATAAATCAAATAGATGTTCGTGTTATAGATGTATATCCTGATCATATTCATATAAGAGCTTATGTATGGATTTGTGAACCTTTTTCTGAGTTTAAAATTAAATGTGCTTTAAAAGAGGCAGTACATAAAAGGTTTATTGTTGAGGGAGTAGACTTACCTATTCCTATCATAAAACGTTTAGCAATTTAGCTTAAACGGTTAGAGAAACATATAATTTCTTTATTTCTTTCAAAAGGAAATTACCAACTTAATTAAGTTAGTAAAAAAGGTACATATTGTGTTCTTTATTCTTTTGTTCTAAACAAAAAACCTAAACCGAGTCTACTTAAAAATTTTTTTTCAAACGCCCAAAAGAATTTAAACTGACCAAACAACCAACCGACTAAAGGTAATGTAGTTTGATAAATAGGAAATATTAGTAGGATTCGTAATGGCCAAAAAAGCCATGGTGATACTGTTTGAGGAGATAAACCAATGAATTCTGTGATTGGTTTTGCAACCCAAGCAGCAAAAGAACCATTAATCGCGAATACAGTGAAAATAGCAATTAATTCTAAATTACTATTAATGCCCCATCGTTGTTTTAATCTATCCATTCTGCAAAAATAGATAAAACTTGAAAAGAAGGCAAATTCAAAGATAATTAATGCAATAATAGAAAATGATCTAAAACGATTTATAACTTTAAATTGTCGTAATAAAATATTTTTTCCTTTCTGATTTATTATTGGAAAAAATATGGTTGCAGTAAGCTTTAGCTTCGTTGTATATAAATAAGAAAAAAACGATCTTTTTTTCTTATAATTAATTCTAAAGATTTATTGGTATGACTTTAAGATTTGAGTGTTTTTTAAAAAAATAATAAAATTAATCTCCATGGTATCTATACTAAAATAATACACAAGCTTAATTTACAAAGTACCTAATCATAATTCTCTGTTTAACAGAGCCTGTTTTATGTTAAGATGTGAATATTTAATATTTTAAATATAGATTTTTTAAATAGTGACGTAAGAATTTTACAACTAAAAAAGGAGAATCTAAGAAATAAAACCTCCTTTTTTAGTTTTTGAAATTAAAATAAATTTTCCAATAGAGAATCCTCTACTAAGTTTGGAATTGTTACTTTTAAAGAAGGTGTACGTTTCATTTCACGTTTTATGGCAAAAAGTGCTTCTTTGTTTCTAGCCCAGCTTCTCCTTGCTATTCCGTTATTTACGTCATAAAACAGCATCTTTTTTAAGCGAGCATCAGCTTCTGGAGTTCCATCTAAAAGCATTCCAAAGCCTCCGTTCATTACTTCACCCCATCCAACACCTCCACCATTGTGTATAGATACCCAAGTAGCCCCTCTAAAGCTATCTCCAATCACATTGTGAATAGCCATATCTGCTGTAAATTTACTGCCATCGTAAATATTGGAAGTTTCTCTATATGGAGAGTCTGTTCCACTTACATCATGATGATCTCTACCTAAAACAACAGCACCTATTTTACCTTCAGCAATGGCCTTATTAAATGCTTCAGCTATTTTAGCACGTCCTTCTGCATCTGCATATAAAATACGGGCTTGTGACCCTACTACCATTTTATTTTTTTTGGCATCTTTGATCCAGGTAATATTATCTTGCATCTGTAATTGAATTTCTTCAGGTGAGTTTTCCATAATTTCTTGTAAAACTTTAGCGGCAATCGCATCAGTAATATCTAAATCTTCTGGTTTTCCTGAAGCACACACCCAGCGGAATGGTCCGAAACCATAATCAAAACACATAGGACCTAATATATCTTGTACATACGATGGGTATTTAAAATCAATATTATTCTCCGCCATTACATCTGCACCTGCTCTGGAGCTTTCTAATAAGAAGGCATTTCCATAATCGAAGAAATAAGTCCCTTTCTCGGTGTGCTTATTAACAGCTTCAGCATGACGACGTAAAGTTTTTTGTACTTCTTTTTTAAAAACATCTGGTTCTTCACGTAAAAGCCTATTTGATTCTTCATAAGAAATATCAGCAGGATAGTACCCTCCAGTCCAAGGAATGTGTAATGAAGTTTGATCCGAACCAACATGAATAAAGATATTTTCTTCATAAAAACGTTCCCAAATTTCTACTACATTTCCAATAAATGCAATAGAAACAACTTCTTCTTTCGCTTGCGCAACACGAACACGACTTACTAAATCATCAATACTATCGATTAAAAGATCTACCCAACCTTGTTCATGTCGTTTGGTAGCTGCTTTTGGATTCACTTCTGCAGCTATAGTAATACATCCAGCTATATTTCCAGCTTTTGGTTGCGCTCCACTCATTCCACCTAAACCAGCTGTTAAAAAGATTTTTCCTTTAGGTGTATCTCCTTTTTGTAATATCTTTCGAAAAGCATTCATTACAGTAATTGTAGTACCATGAACAATTCCTTGTGGGCCTATATACATATATGATCCTGCTGTCATTTGACCATATTGCGTCACTCCCAAAGCATTGAATTTTTCCCAATGATCAGGTTTAGAATAGTTAGGAATCACCATTCCGTTAGTAACAATAACCCTGGGTGATTCTTTAGAAGAAGGGAAAAGTCCCATTGGATGACCAGAGTACATATGCAACGTTTGTTCATCTGTCATGGTTGCCAAATATTGCATTGTTAACAGGTATTGCGCCCAGTTTTGAAAAACAGCCCCATTTCCTCCGTAAGTAATCAACTCTTCAGGGTGTTGAGCTACTGCTGGGTCTAAGTTATTCTGTATCATTAGCATTATAGAAGCAGCCTGTAATGACTTTGCCGGGTATTCCTTAATAGCTCTAGCATAAATGGCATAATTAGGTTTAAAGCGATACATATAAATCCTTCCAAAATCGTTGAGTTCTTGAGCAAATTCTTTAGCTAACTCATCATGCCATTTTGAAGGAAAATAACGTAAGGCGTTTCTTATTGCCAATTGCTTTTCTTCTTTAGATAAACTATCTTTTCTTTTTGGAGCTCTATTGATTTTTTGTGGATATTCTCTTTTTTTTGGTAATTCCGAAGGAATTCCTTGTAGTATTAACTCTTTAAACGTCATATTAAGCTACTTTAAATGCTTGTTTTTTTATCAATTCAATTAAGGCATAGATGTCGTCCTTTAAAACTCTATCCTCCTCTAATTTGTCTACCTTGCTTCTTATTAAGGAGAAATTTTCTTCTATAATTTCCGAAAAAGTATTTGGTCTTCTAAATTCCATAGCCTGAGCTGCATACATAAACTCAATAGCAAATATTTTTTCTAAATTTCCTAGTATTTGATTGAACTTTCTACCTGAAATACTTCCCATAGAAACATGATCTTCTTGTCCCATAGAAGTCGGAACACTATCTGCAGAAGGAGGGAAGCATAATGATTTATTTTCTGTAACCAAAGAAGCTGTAGTGTACTGTGGTATCATAAAACCAGAATTTAAACCTCCCGCTGTAGTAAGTAATCGTGGTAATCCATATTGTCCTTCTAAAAGTAAGTAACATCTTCTATCTGATATATTGCCTAGCTCCGAAGCAGCGATTGAGGCATAGTCTAAAGCCATTGCCAAAGGCTGACCATGGAAGTTTCCTCCAGAGATAGCCTCTGTTTCACTTAATACAATTGGATTATCAGTTACAGAATTCATTTCAATTTCAGCCAATTCTTTTAAGTGCGAATATGCATTTCTTGAGGCTCCATGAACTTGTGGCATACAACGAATTGAATAAGGATCTTGAACTCTTTGACAATTACCACCACTGTGCGAATTTAAATTTTCCGAGCCATTCAAAAGCATTCGTATTCTTTCTGCTACTTTTAAATTCCCTGCAAAAGGTCTTATTTTATGCAAAGCTTCTTTAAATGGAGAAGAGCTTCCTTGAAATCCCTCTAAACTCATCGCTCCTGCTAGATCAGCAAGATCCAGAAGGTATTCCATTTTTTTTAATCCAACAACGGCATGGGATAAAATAAATTGGGTTCCATTAATAAGTCCTAGTCCTTCTTTTGCACTCAATTCAATTGGAGTTAAGTTATGAATTTTTAAAACTTCTTTAGCTGTTTTTATTTGATTTCCTACCCAAAATTCACCTTCACCAAAAAGAGGTAAAAATAAATGGGATAAAGGTGCTAAATCTCCTGATGCTCCAACAGAGCCTTGTTCAGGAACCACGGGTAACAGGTTGTTTTCGATAAAATAATTAATTCTATCAATGACAACCAAACGGACCCCTGAAAATCCTTGAGATAATGCATGAACCTTAGTTATCATCATTATCTTAGACAAAAATTTATCTATTGGGTTTCCAACGCCGACAGCATGTGTAATTAATAAGTTTTTTTGAAGTAAACTGGTTTCTTCTGGTGAGATTTGAGTATCACAAAGAGGGCCAAAACCAGTATTAATGCCGTAAACCGCTTTATCTGATTCTGCCATTTTTTCTACCTTCTTCCTACAAGAAGTTATATTGGCTATTGCTTCATTTGAAAAAATTCCCTTTAATTCTCCATTTGCAATTGCTATTACTTTATCTACCGTTAGGGTATCTATCCCGTATTTAAACATATTTTTCCTCTTAATTTTTACAAATTTATTGTTATTTTTGATAAACAACAATATCAATTTTATTCCATATTAATAACTATGGGTTATCAATTAGAGTATAGACATCTTAAATATTTTATAGCTGTTGCTGAGGATTTACATTACAGGAAGGCCGCAGAAAAATTATTTATTTCTCAACCAGGTTTGAGTAAACAGGTAAAACAATTAGAAAGTCATTTAGGCGTTCAACTGTTTGAGAGACATAATAGGCGTGTTGCTTTGACCAAAGCAGGAGAGTATTTAAAACAGGAATTGACTAAAAATTTAAAGAGTCTTGATAATATTTTAAATCACGCAAAATTAATTAGTACTGGTAAAGATGGTAATTTAAAATTTGGTTATGTAGGATCTGCTATGCAAGATATTATTCCCAGTTTATTAGTAAGATTAAATCAACAGTACCCTAATATTTCATTCAGTTTAAAAGAAATGGATAATCATAATCAAATCAAAAGTTTGTTGTCTAATGATATTGATATTGGTTTTGTGCGTGTGGAAAAAGTACCTAAAAGTATTGAGCGAAAAACGGTTTTAAAAGAATCTTTTTGTTTGGTTTTACCCAAAGGACACAAAAAAAACGCTTATAACTTTAAATCATTAACTGAATTTCAAAATGAACCATTTATTTTATTCGATTCAAAATACAGTGTTTCTTATTACGAAAAGGTAATGGAGATATTTGCTCAATTTAAATTTACCCCTATTATTTCTCATAATACCATTCATGCTGAATCTATTTACAAACTTGTAGAGAACGGATTTGGAATTTCTATTGTGCCAAAATCTTTAACAAAAACGAATTATACGGGAATTCAGTTTATTGAGTTAAACCGTATTCCCCAAAGAACCACGTTATCGGCTGTTTGGAGTAAAGAGAATCGAAATCCAGTAATCCAGAATGCGATAAATTTGTTACATACATTTTAATTTATATCCTAATTTTTAAGATTATTCTGATATGATTTTATATACTAATTCTTTAGTAAGTGGTTTCCCTTTTGCTTTAGTTTTTATATCTTCAAATGTATAGGTAAAACTACATCCTTTCTTATAGTTTGAACAACCATAGGCTGCTTTACCTTTTAAGAGATTACCCTCTTTACATTTAGGACACTTTACCGAGGTATTTTTGTTATTTACTTTTTGCGTTGTACTATTCTTTTTAGGCTCTAGTTTTAAAACATAATGCTCATCAAATCGGAGTAAAGCTTCTATTTTACCTTGATCTGTTTTCCAACCTTTTAAATTAGTGGTGCATCCTTTATCAATTAGTCGAGTGATTTGACTTTCCGAGATTTTTTTCCCCATAAATTCAAAAGGTAAGGTAAGTTTACAACCATTTCCATATTCAGAGCAGCCAAATGCTTTTTTACCTTTTAAAATACTTCCTTTTTTACATTTTGGACAAACTTTTCCTACAACAACTTTCTTTTTTGGTACGGTTTTGCTTTTTTTTCTTGCTACATTCGACTCAGACATATACGAAATACGTTGGGTTTTATTACTTGATCTAACTTCATACACAAGATTATCAACCATTTTTTTCATTTGTTTAATAAAAGTACTCGCATGGTAATCTCCGCGTTCAATTTCTTTCAATCTTTTTTCCCACAAACCTGTAAGTTCTGCTGATTTTAATAGTTCATTATCGATTACATTTATTAAGTCAATGCCTGTTTGCGTTGGTATAATTAATTTTTTTTGTCTCTCAATATATTTTCTTTTAAATAAAGTTTCAATGATGCTTGCCCTTGTTGACGGTCTTCCAATACCGTTTTCTTTCATTAATTCACGCATTTCATCGTCTTCAACCTGTTTTCCAGCAGTCTCCATAGCTCTTAATAAGCTGGCTTCAGTATAGTTTCTTGGTGGTTTTGTTTCCTTTTCTAAAAAAGAAGGTACATGAGGGCCTTTTTCTCCCTTTTCAAAAGTAGGAAGCACGCCAGATTCTGAAACCTTTTTTGAAGAATTTTCTGTTTCAAAAACAACACGCCATCCTTTTGTTAACACCTCTTTTCCTGTAGTTTTAAAAGAAACATCATCAGCTTTTCCAGTTACCGCCGTATTTGCGATATCACTATCAGGATAAAAAACAGCAATGAAACGACGAACAATGATGTCATATACTTGTTGCTGGTTATATTGAAGTTTTATTTGTACTCCAGTTGGAATAATGGCATGGTGATCTGTTACTTTCTTATCATTAAATACTTTGGTCGATTTTCTTATTTTTTTTTCTAATAGAATCTGTGTTAAACTTGCATACGCTGTTAAATTCTTTAAAATCCCAGGTACTTTAGGGTAAATATCATTAGGAAGAAATGTGGTGTCTACTCTCGGATAAGTAACTACCTTCATTTCGTAAAGCTTTTGAACTATTTTTAAGGTATCATCTGCTGAGAAACCAAATTTATTATTACAATACACCTGTAAACCTGTTAAATCAAATAGTTTAGGAGCGTATTCTTTTCCTTTTTTCTTGGTAACTGAGGTAATTTCAAATTCTGCCTTTTTAACTTTGTCAGCAAAGTTTTCACCTTCTTCTTTTCTTTTAAAACGACCTTCTTCACAATTGAAAAGCGTTTCGCGATAGGTTGTTTGTAACTCCCAGTAGGGTTGAGGCTCAAATTTTTTAATCTCAGTGTAACGCTCTACTAACATAGCCAATGTAGGAGTTTGTACCCTACCAATAGACAGAACTTGTCGATCTCTTCCAAATTTAACTGTATAAAGCCGTGTTGCATTTAAGCCTAATAACCAATCTCCAATTGCTCTGGAATATCCGGCATAGTATAAATTGTTATATTGTTCTTCACTTCTTAAGCTTTTAAAACCTTCTTTAATTGCTTCTTCTGTAAGAGAGGAAATCCATAAACGTTCTACTTTTCCTTTGTAATTCGCCTGATTAATTACCCATCGTTGAATTAATTCTCCTTCTTGGCCCGCATCTCCACAATTGATAACAACAGATGCTTTATCAAATAAGGATTTTATAATCTTAAATTGTTTTTGAATGCCGCTGTCTTCTGATACTTTTGTATTAAACCTTTCGGGAAGCATCGGTAAATTGTTTAGATCCCAACTTTTCCAGTAAGGTTTGTAATCTTTTGGTTCTAAAAGCGTACATAAATGGCCAAATGTATAGGTAACAGCATAACCATTTCCTTCAAAATATCCGTCATGTTTGGTTTTGGCACCTAAGATATTAGCTATTTCTCTGGCAACACTGGGCTTTTCGGCAATACAAACCTTCATTCACTCTTTTTTAAGGCCTTAAAAGTACTATATTTTGAAATATCAATACAAACAAAAAACGTGGTAATAACCACGTTTTTTTAACAATTATTAATTATTTATAATTAATTTTTCAAGCTCTTTTTAAACTTATCGAATCTGCTAGATTCTTGTTTAGGCCAGCTGTTATTTGATGTATCAATATCAGCAGTTTCTTGATCAGGATCAATTATAAAACTTTTGATTTCTTTTTCCGAATAAAATGTTCTAAAAACTTGATGATCATTTTTTTTCCAAATTTGTGCTGGATATGTTTCTCGTTTTTTACTTCCATCAGCATAATTAATTTCAAGAATAATTGGCATTACCAAGCCTCCTGGTTTTTCAAATTCAACTTGATACATGAATTTTGGGAGTTTTTTTAATTGTGCTCTTTTATTTTTAGGTAATGATTTGATATATACTTCTAGTTCTTTTGCATTTACGTCTTCCTTTTCTGTGGTAAGGTAAATTAATTTACCAAGACCATTAAAATAATCTGGGTATTGCTTTTTTAGTTCTAAAGTTCTTTTGTTTGGTTTATCAGTAATGTATATTTCTTTCACACTTTTGATACCGATATCTGTATAATCTGTTGTGTAAAACCATCCTCTCCAAAACCAATCTAAATCCATTCCTGACGCATCTTCCATGGTTCTAAAAAAATCAGCAGGAGTTGGGTGCTTAAACATCCAACGTTTAGAATAAGTTCTAAAGGCGTAGTCAAATAATTCAGGTCCCATAATCGTTTGGCGAAGCATGTAAAGTCCTGCAGCAGGTTTAGTATAAGCATTTGGACCAAAATTATGAACATAATCCCCTTGAGACATAATAGGTGATAAATTATTTTGATCCATTCCCATGTAACCAACAATATCTTTAGGTAAATTTCTTGTATTAAAAGCAGGATCGTAATCTAATTCTGCTAAAATTTCAACAAAAGAATTTAACCCTTCATCCATCCAAGTCCACTGACGTTCATCAGAGTTAATAATCATAGGAAAAAAATTATGTCCTACTTCATGGGTGATCACACCGATCATTCCATTTTTGATACGATCAGAATAGGTGCCATCTGGATTAGGTCTTCCGTAGTTGAAACAAATCATAGGATACTCCATACCTTGTGCTTTAGCATGAACCGATATGGCTTTAGAATAGGGATAGTCAAAGGTCATTTTTGAATATTCTTCCAATGTATTCGCAACAACCCTTGTAGAGTGCTTTTCCCATAAAGGATTTCCTTCTTTAGGATATAATGATACTGCCATTACAGTTCTATCATTAATTTTAACAGCCATAGCATCCCATATGTATTTTCTTGACGACGCAAAAGCAAAATCGCGTACTTGATTGGCTTTAAAATGCCATGTTTTTGTTTTAGTCGTTCTACCTTTTTCGTTATTCTTAGCCTCTTCCTCGGTTACGATGAAAACAGGGTTATTATAAGATTTTCTTGCTTTTTCCCAACGGTTACGTTGCTCTTTTGTCAATACAAGCTTTTCATTTTGCAATTCACCAGTAGCATCTACTATATGATCGGCAGGTACCGTTAGTTTTACATCATAATCACCAAATTCCAACGCCCATTCACTACGTCCCCAAAACTGCATGTTTTGCCAACCTTCAACATTATTATAAACTGCCAATCTAGGGAAAAACTGTGCTATAGTATAATTTTTATTGCCATCAGGAAATGACTCTAAACCAGAGCGTCCACCATCATTGACATAATCGGGAATTAAGAAATTCCACTTAATCCTAAATCTAAAGGTGTCTCCAGGAGCAAGAGGAGTAGATAAGTTAATACGCATCATTGTTCGGTTGATCGTATGAGACAAGTCTCTTCCATCGGCATATTTAACTGACTCTATATTATATCCATACTGTTTCGGCTCAGACATATTATCATCAACAAAATCTTCTACAGAAGAAAATGGTGCTGCTCCTTTAGATTCGGCAAGAGGTGATTTTGAATTCGGAGCACGTTTATTTTGGTCTAATTGAACCCATAAATACTCTAAGTGATCTTTAGAATTATTATGATAAGTAATTGTTTCATCACCATATAATTTGTCAGTAGCCTCGTCAACTCTGATGTCCATGGTATAGTCAACTTTTTGCTGAGTATATCCATGACCTGGAGCGCCTGATGCAGTACGTTGATCATTAGGTGTAGCTAATACGTCTTTCATTTGACGAAACTTATTTTGGTCTGTGTGCCCTTGTTGCTTTAATTTTGGAGCACTTTTTTCAGTTTCTTGCGCACATAAAGAAACTGAAACCATAAAGACCGACAGTATAAACAATATGTTTTTTCTCATTTTTGCGTTTAAAATTTGATTTAATTGTTGTAAAAATTACTTCATACTTGATAAAAACTTATTATTATGTTAAAATTTCAACAAACCTTTATCATTTTCTTTGTTTAAAAATAAACTTTTTCGTTTTTTATTAATAGTAGCTTTAACTAAATTTTGTTGGTTAGAGAAATGCTTTATAAGCACATTATTTTTTATATGTATGGAGCTTACTGCAATTATATTTTCAATTTCAAGATAAAAATACAGTATATTCCCGTCATATTCTTTTCCAATAAAATTATATCTTTTAGATTCGTTGTTTATTTCTATTTTGAAATGTTTATTCAAATAGTCTATAAACAAAGTATCTACATTTTTTATTTCAGTTTTTGCATCCAAATTCAAGTGCGTATTATATTCTTTATTTATGGCTAACTCAATATCATCCATAAACACATTCATAATAATTTGGATACTTTTACTTTTACTACTGTATTCTATTTCAGTCAAAGCAATATAATATTTATGCAATGCTAAGAAAGACATACAAATAAAAGATATAAGTATAATGGTTAACTTTTTCACTCTTAAAATATACTTGTAATCAATACAATAAGTAATTCTCGATTTTATGATCAAAAAAACTCAATGCCCCTTCATTTATTGTTTTTTATATGTGTCTGATTAATAATCAGTTCTCAAAATTACTATTTTTAAATCAGATTTTATACTTTAATTTGATAAATTGAAAGAAACTACTTTAACTTTAGTTTCTAATCACTATACTTTAATATTCCTTAGTATTCACTCTTTTTTGTTTAATGTTTCTAAATATATTTTACTTTCTTTTTGTAAAACATTGATAACCTTTATTTTATGTCCTTTTTTGTATAAGTTCTCAATTCCTGAGTGTTCACAAAAATCTAGGAAGTGATAGTATTTTTCTGGAGGAATCCCTAATTCTATAAAGAAAAATTTAGTACCAAGCTCTTTCATTAACTTTGCAGGTATTCCTTTCTTAAAAGCGAGTTCTTTCCGTAATTTCCATAATTTCTTAGATCGATTGAAAGGCATATTTATTGAAGTTCCCAATCCTTTAAATAAAGTAGTAGGATCAGATGTTACAGAATTTGGATAGGTATTTTGATCTGATTGTTCATTTAAATTGTTACTATTAAAATCAATATCAGAAAAATCCATGGTTTCCATTAAAGATTTATTTTTCAAATCTATAGGCGTTTCTTTAGTATCTAATGCTAAAGAACCAAGAAGTCTACTGGTCCTAAGTTTAATTTCATCAAGTGTGTATAATGTTTTTTCTATGACAAAAATATTTTGCTGTAGATGTAAATTTTCTTTATTTATTATGATGAACTTCGTTTTGTATCCAACACAAGATAGTCGTAACATATCATTTCGTCTAACTTGAATTTTAAATTCTCCATTTTCATTTGAGTATGTGGCTTGATTTGTTATTGTATTTACAATATGAACGTCAGGTATTATTCCTGAACGGTCTAATATTTTTCCATTAATAATTTTTTCGTCAATTTGAGAAAAACTAATCAAAAAAGTAAATAGGGTTAAAATAGTAATTGTTTTTTTCATCTTATTCTGCACAGTAATTAGGGGGTATACAATTAGGCTTGCTATAATTGATTTTATAAAATTTACAAATTCCTTTTCTTTTTTTACTTTTTTTTTGATGAGTGGGGGTCAGGAGGGAGGTGGTTAAAAATTGAATGGGGTTCAAATAAAAAAAGATTCTTTAAGGTGCTCTCGTAAAAAAACATAATTATACTAATGTCTATTGTATAAATTACTTTTATTTTTTAGTAAATCGATTAGATCTAAAATACTTTCATCGTTGTATAGTTGTTCCACTTTATTGTATGAACAAAATTCAATGAAGTGTTCAAGTTTGTCTTTAGGTATTTGTAATTCTTCAAAGAAAAAATGATCACCTATTTTATTTAGTAAATCGATTGATAGACTTGAATAGTTAGGGATTATTTTTGTTTTCTTTTTCTTTTTTTTATTCTTTTTTTTATTCTTTTTTGTTTCCCATAAAATCAATGCAGACTTTTGATAATCTTTGGCATCGTATATTGAATTAGTACTAAGCGGTAAACCATTACAGTTATCTAATACAGGTAAATGAGTAGGCTTATTCAAATGGAGTTCTTCTTGAGCTATAGGAAACAAAGCAATATTTTTATGATGTTTATTGACTTGCTCTTTTAAGTCTTTGTTAATAGTATTTTCTTTATAGTTTAAAGGAATTGGAACAATTTTTTGAGCTACAGAAACTTTTGTTACTAAAAAAATAAGTAGTGTTACAAACGGTATTTGTTTTATCATAATTTATTCTATTTTCTCAAAAATACTATCTAATTTGGAAACTCTTAGTTAATATATGTTAAAGTTAATCAAATACTTAACTATTTTATATATGATTGCTTTCTTAGTCAACCAATTGACTTTTTATTTCTTTCAAATAAACTATGCTTTCTGTTTTTAAAATTTCTATAAGTTGAAACGTTTTTTTTGATTGATGTAGTGATTGAATATTTTTTACTTCACAGAAAGATATAAAGTGATAGTATTTTTTTGGAGGGATTTTTAACTTTTCAAAAAAGAAATGAGAACCTAGTGTTTGTAATAATTTATCTGGAAAATCTTGTCGTTGTTGTAACCGTTTTTTGTCTTCTCTTTCTCTTCTAAGTCTTCCCGCTCCAATAGAAATATTACCAGAATTTGTGTCAGGCATGTTTTTTGCCAATTTTTGAATTCCCCCAACAAGATTATTTAGTTGTTTCTCTTTTTTTTCATGTTTATTGGGAACACTCTTCATATCAACGAGTAGGTTACCCGATAATTCATGTCTTTTAATAGCAATTTCTTCTAATAAATTTGTTCTGATATGCATTTTAATATTTAATGTTTCTTTTTTGAATATTTTTTTGTCGACCACAAACACCTCAGGTTGGTGCTGAATAGAAGTAACTTGAAGCTCATCACCCAAAGAAACTTCTATAGAAAATATTCCTTGCTCATTGGTAATTGTTCCTTTATGTGTTGTCTTATTTAAAACATGTGCATATACAATCACTCCGTTGCTATCCTTAATTATTCCTGTTATTGTTTTTTCTTTTTTTTGTATTAACGTTAATTTTAATATAAGTAATACGATAAAAAGTAATATTTGTTGCATAAATAGAATTATTTTAATAGATGTAAAACACTGCAAAATAAACACTTACAGGTATTAAATCTGTCTTAACGAGATGGTAATTTTTTGTTAAACAAATACTTATGTGCGCATGTTTATTTTTAAATATTTTATTGTTTAGTCCTTTTAGATTGGGTAGTTTTGGTGGTATTTTTAGAGCTCTATAAATAATTCAAATTAATGTATACAATGAAAAAACTCCTTATAGCAAGTACATCAACAGTTCATGGTAGTAATTACTTAGCTTATATTTTACCTACTTTAAAAAAGCATTTTAAAGGTGTTCATGAAATCATATTTATTCCTTATGCAAGACCAGGAGGAATTAGTTATGATGGGTACACAAAAAAAGCCAAAGAAGCTTTCGAAAAAATTGGTATCAGTATACGCGGTATTCATGAGTTTGATTCTGCAAAAAATGCAATCTCCAATGCTAAAGGTATTTTTACAGGAGGTGGCAATACATTTGAGTTGGTAAATCAATTGTATAAAAATGATTTAATAACAGTTTTAAAGGAAGTTTTAACGAATGGAATTCCGTATTTAGGAACAAGTGCAGGAAGCAATATCTGTGGCGTAACCATGATGAATACTAATGATATGCCAATTGTATATCCGCCAAGTTTCGATACTTTAGGTGTTATTCCGTTTAATATTAATGCACATTATTTAGATCCAGATCCAGATTCAACGCACATGGGTGAAACGCGTGAAATGCGAATTAAAGAATATCATATTTTTAACGAGACTCCTGTATTAGGTTTACGCGAAGGAAGTTGGTTGGAAGTTTTAGGTAATACGATAACTTTAAGAGGTTCATTAACGGCTCGATGTTTTCAACCCAATAAAGAGGCTATTGAATTAACACCGGATAGCGAAGTGGTATTTCATTAATGGTTTTAACCTGAAATGAAGTTTTTTCACTTTTAAAATATTCTATTTAACATAATATTAATTATAGTACAAATATATTGTTTTGAGTAAAATGGCGAATACTGTGTATTTAAAATAATTATAGATATAATTAACACGCTAGTGTTTTATATCGTCAACAATTATGTTACAGCCATTTTCGATACGTTAAGTTTATTCGTAAGCTATAATTCTATATTATGTGTAAATAGCCCAAAATATTTACGTTTCTAAAGATTATTCAGTACTCGGGTCATTTAACATTGGTTTGGTTTTCTGCTAAACAATAAACATTTCGTTCGTTTGTATATAATTGGTCGCGATATTAAATTATTCGGACTGTTTTATTTGTTTACATCTGACCTCATATTTAAATAATAGCCAATAAATAAAGTTTTCTGAGGCTGTTTTACATACTAATATTTACCTTTTTAGTGTAAAATGACCACTTTTTACTGTTCCATTAGCAAAAACGACCTTAAACCAATAATCGTTAGTTGGAAGCTGATTCCCATTAAAAGTTCCATCCCAACTGCTTTCAGGTGAAGTTAATTTTTTTAGAAGTTTTCCATATCTATTATAAATATATATAGAATAATTTTTATTTGTCCTCCCTTTTAGTTTCCAAGTATCATTAAAACCATCATTGTTAGGTTTAAAAAACTTCGGATAATCTAAAATTGAAACTGTCGTTTCTAAAATTCCACATCCGTTAATTTCTTGAACATATATGGTATAATCACCACCATCCAGATTATTAAACTCATTGCTTCTCTGATAATTAACTCCATCTAAAGAAAATTCATACTCTAAATTAGAGTTGATAATAACCTCTAGACTATTATTACTACTAAACTCTCTTATTTTAATTTCATAATCAGAAATAGGCATCACATTCGTTATTGTAACATTAACTTCTGAGATATCTGAACCACAAATGCCATTGGTAACCGTATAAGTATAAATTCCTGCAACATCTAATGTGGGATTAAAAACACCTGTTCCACTGGTTAAACTTGGTGACCATATGCCTCCTGTATCTGGTGTACCCGTTAGACTCTCAAATAAATCGACGGAACTACTATTTATACAAATTTCTAAACTTCCATTCTCTCCTGCATTTGGTAATGCTTCAATAGTTACATCAACTTCTGAAGTGTTTGAACCACAAACGCCATTGGTAACCGCATAAGTATAAACTCCTGCATCATCTACTGAAGGATTAAAAACACCTGTTCCACTGGTTAAACTTGGTGTCCATATGCCTCCTGTATCTGGTGTACCCATTAGACTATCAAATAAATCGACGGAACTACTATTTATACAAATCTCTAAACTTCCATTCTCTCCTGCATTTGGTAATGCATCAATAGTTACATCAACTTCTGAAGTGTCTGAACCACAAACACCATTGTTAACCGTATAAATATAAACTCCTGGAGTATCTACTGAGGGATCAAAAATACCTGTTCCACTGGTTAAACTTGGTGTCCATACTCCCCCTGTATCTGGCGTACCTGTTAGACTGTCAAACAAATCGACGGAACTACTATTTATACAAATCTCTAAACTTCCATTTTCTCCTGCACTTAATGTATTCGCTTGTTGAAAATCAAAAACACTATCGGAATTATTATCTAAAGGGGGTGTATAACCATCGGTCTCGCCAATAATTAATCCATTGACATCAACATCATCAGGTAAATTTCCCAAAGTCCCATTCTGATCACTATCTGTAAAGCCTGCCTCTATAACATCAAAACATCCGTCATTATCACTATCTAGATCTTGATGGTCTGGATAGCTATCGGAGTCCGTATCTCTATTCGGGTCTCCATTTTGTTCTATAATATCAAGAATTCCGTCGTTATCATCATCCAAATCATCATCATTTAAAATTCCATCATTATCAAAATCTGGGATACATTCATCTCTAATTTCTTCTTCACTACTACATTTTGAAGGATTATCAGATATAAAAATTTCACCATTAATAATTCCATTAGTTAATAAATTGCATAAAATTGAACAATCAGTTAAAGAATGATTCCCGCTAATACTTATAGCTGTTCCTCCAGGTGCATCTGCTATAAAAACACTTTCTAAGCCATTTAAATTTGTTAATAAAGGATTATTCCCAATACCTAAAGCTCTAACTTCTATTAGATTTCTAAATCCCTGTAGATTCATTAGTTTATTATTTTGACCTATGCCTAAATCGCCTTCTAACTTAGTTAACCCTGTGAACCCAGTTATTTCTATAAGATTATCGTTTTCCAGAATATATAAGTTACCCCAAGAAGGATTTAAATCTCCAATAATTTGAATATTATTAAATCCATTTATTTGTGCTAAACCTGTCGTAAAAATCTCTAAACCACTACCAATAGTAATTAGATTTTCGAATGAGGGAATCATTGTTAAATTTGGGCTTCCACTTAAATTCATAATTTTTGTTACTATTGCTAAATTTGTAAAACCATTAATAGTTAATAGATTACGATTTTCGGTAATGTCAATATTACGAATTACTTCCCTTAAAGAATTAAAACCACTTATTTCAAGAAGTGAATCATTGTTTTCAATACTGAGATTTCCTTTAAGGGGTGAAGCATCGGGTCCGCCACCAATTCTAACCAAGTTATCAAACCCCTCAAGTTTTTCCATTGCATTAGCTCTACGTATCACAAAATATCCATCAATATTTAGTAAATTACTGAAGGTAGATATTGTTTCTAATGCTTAATTCTCAGACACTTGAAAGTTTCCTCCAATTTTTTCTAACGCATTAAATCCTTTTATATCCTTTAAAACAGAATAATTTCCAATAATTAAAAAATCTCCATTGACCGTTTGCAACTTATTAATTCCTTCAATAGTTCCAATTAAATGACTTTGATCAATTATAAAATCACCACCAACGAATTCTAAATTACTAAAGTTTGATACGCTCGTTATTTCAGAATAGGAAATTATTAAGGATCCTTCTATTCTTTTAATAGCTGTTACCTCGGAAATATCGATAGCGTCACCTATGTATACCGTACCAGTAATGACTTCACATGTTCCATAATTTGAAATAAAACTTTCAACGTCACTTTGACTATTCAAATAAACATCTCCGGTAGGACATTGAGAAAATAAAATATGATTTATTAAGACGAAAAAACATAGCGTTAATTTTTTTATCATTTTAATAATGTGATTTAGAAAAGGTTGACAAATATATTAATATTTGTCAATTTAAACCCATTCCATTTACATTTAACCTCTTCTCCTCTGCCCTTTAAGCAAAAAGCATGTCCAATTAACATCCTTAAATAAACTTTTGAGTTTAAAAAAATTGGAGAAAATTGTCTATTGCTAACGCTTTTTTCCAAAGCAAAGTAACATAACGCAGTACATTATAGTACAAATATATTGTTTTGAGTAAAATGGCGAATACTGTGTATTTAAAATAATTATAGATATAATTAACACGCTAGTGTTTTATATCGTCAACAATTATGTTACAGCCATTTTCGATACGTTAAGTTTATTCGTAAGCTATAATTCTATATTATGTGTAAATAGCCCAGAATATTATCGTTTCTAAGATTATTCATTGCTTGGATCATTTAACATTGGTTTGGTTTTCTGCTAAACAATAAACATTCCGTTTTTTATTAATTAGACTACAAACAGTTTATTGTTAACGTAAAGGGAAATTAAAAAGACCGCTAGAGATAATATAGGTTCATTAATATTTATTATGGGATATAAATGAACTTTTAGATTTAAATTCAGTTGTTCATTATGTATTGTATACATATAATATATATTTTATTAAGAATATAAATATTAATTAAGTTTATCTAGCTTAATGAAGTTTCAGTAAAGATTTCCAGCTAACTAAAATAAAAAAGCAGAATAAAAAATGAGTCTTTCAAAAGAAAAGACTCATTCATTTTATGATTTGTGTTTATAAGCCACGATACGCTACATAGGTTTTTCTAATATCAATGGAAGTAAGGCCAAAATTAGGTCTTTCTACAGGATCTCCGTTTAAATGAGTGTAAACGGGTAAATTATTTCTCTTAAGGAAATCGCGTAAAATTAGATGATTTCTGGGCCAAGAGCCATATAACATAACCGAATTATAGTCAAAAGGAAGTGAATCATCATAAACACTTTCTTTACTCAGATTTGCTTTTAAAGTAGCGACTATAGATTTTCCATTTTCTCCGAGTTTATTCATTCCTTCTTTTATAAATTGGTAATCTTTATTAGTATGAAAATTTGCTAAATAAGAATCTCTCTTCGGACGTTGATGCTCATGTCCAAATCCAACTGCGTGTCCTATTTCATGAACAATTGACTGAAAATCACATGTTAAAGACAAATTCATACTACCTTCTACTGATCCGACAGAGCAATTACAACCTGACGATTTTTTAAAGATTGTTATTTTTTTTAAATGAGAATTAGCAGGTACAATTTTAAACCTCATATTGGTTTTATTAGCCCAATGGCTCATTGCTTTGAAAATTGTAGCATATTGTTTTTTACTAAAATTATTTTTGTCATTAAAAGCAAAATGAATCCATCGACCTTCCCATAATTCTGCGCCATACAATATGTTAGAGTTAATGGATGATCGAAGCTTCGTAGTTTCTGTACTGTACTTTTTTTTAAAATATGCAATATCATTATCAATATCTTCAATTTCAAATTCATTAACGTTATATATTTTTAAAATATTAACTGAAGATTTTGGAATTAACATATCTCCTAGTAAGATTAAGAAATTATCTTCTTTGTGTTTATCTATATATAGGTTAATATTACCTAAGCTTTCTCCAATAATTATTTTTTCATTATTGGTTAAATTATCCTTTTTTATGTCGGTAAAAACTCCTTTATCGTCGTAACAAGAAGTGAATAAAACTAAAATAGAATAATAAAGAAAGAAGTATAATTTAGTTTTTATTTTTAACTTCATTTTCTAGTTTTTTAATTTTATTATTAAGCTGAATAATGTAAAGTGATAATTCTTCTACAGTTTGTAAAAGATTTTTCGTAGTATCATCAATACTATAACTTCCATACTTTTTTATTGCTCTTTTAGAATTAAAGTTAGGTAAATGTTTGTTTTTAGAAATAAAGGTTTCTAATTCCTCAATAGGTTTTAAATTATAATTTGATTCAAAAACATAATCAGGCCAGTCCGAAGAGTCACTAGAAATTTCAATATCTTTTGTCAAAATAGTCCCACTAACACTCAATTTTTTTTGAGGGTTATTAGTTCCTATTCCAATATTTCCATTGTTAGCAATACACATTCTAATAGAAGAATTGGTTAAGAAATTCAAACCATTTTTAGGCCCGTAACCGCCACTTTTTCTGTTACTTGCAATTCTCTCACCAGAGTCCCAAACATAGGATGTGCCAAATACTACGCCATTATCGAGACCATTGGAAGTTCCTTGATTGTTTACTAACAGCCATCCATCTAAAGATATGTTAGTATAGTTATAAGCTTGATCTTGAGAAAAGCACATAAAGGACCAAAGCATAAGGATTAACAAAAAAAAATTTTTCATAATTAAAGGGTTTAAAAATTAAAATATTTTTTCTGCTAAATAGTAAGGGTATTACAAATGTATTACTTTATAGTGATTGGCTATATTTTAACATTTGTAATTCTTCTTGATTCATTATTTATATTTTGCATTATTCGAAAATCAAAATAGTTTAAAAAACGTAAATATATCATAATCAGTGTTTTAAAAGAAATATTTGTAATTTCTTTCACTTCTGATATTTGATTTATAAGAAGCTTATAACTAGACATTTGAACCTATATTTATGTCATTGTTAGTAATGTACACTACCTACAAATAATAACCTTTTGTTTTAATTAAAGTTTTGTGTAGTTGTTTTAGTTCTATTGAATAGAACTATATACACCTAAAATTTTCCTTTGTAAAAAGAGTACTTAATTTTATATCAATCTTTTTGTATGGTTCATGATAAGCATCATTCTGTATTGTTAAGAGAATGATCTATATTTATAATTTATGTTAGAAACAGAGTGAGACTTCATTTTATTTTTAATTAAAGTGTATTTTTGTCAAAAAATAGATTTTTTAATAAAAAAATAAAATGAAAATAATTAAAAAAATATCAATAGTTTTTTCTTTGATT
This sequence comes from Tenacibaculum profundi, assembly GCF_057162725.1. Lineage (NCBI taxonomy): Bacteria > Pseudomonadati > Bacteroidota > Flavobacteriia > Flavobacteriales > Flavobacteriaceae > Tenacibaculum > Tenacibaculum profundi. Next base: position 393,760 of record NZ_CM169894.1, on the reverse strand, counting down.
TTATTAATGGCATCATGTGATGATACTTACAGTCCACCTCCTGAAACCGAAAAAGTATACACTTTAAATCTAAACCTAAGTAATTTCCCAAAAAATATACCTAATGATTTAAATCTTAGAAATTACTTATGGGTTTCAAAAAAAGGAGAAAATAAGTATATTTTCCTAAAATCATTTCTGTTTTTAAGAGACAGTTTACATCCCAGTAGAAAAAAAATTTTGATAAAACAAGAAGAATTGATAGAAGAAGATATAGATATTATTATAACTGTTGAAGAAAGTTATAAAAAGCCATCAGAACCATCTAATTGGATCTTATGCAAAGGCTCGGGAAACCTTTCATCAAACCCTATATCTTTATCCTTTGAAGATGGACTCTTTAATTCAGAAAATGAAAGTTTTCTTAATTCTAAAGCTAGCTTTTTTCTTAATGCTCCCTCTGCAGGTTCCGTCGGAGGAAATCACAATGGAATCTGGTTTATTAATGATCTTTCTGCTACTACTGGAGGGTTCGAAAACTTTCCTGTTTTAGGTGAAAATTGGGAATATGGCGCATGGATATTATTAGATGATAATACCCCAGCGGACAACATTGTTCATCTTCCCATTGGAAAATTCACAAATATATCTCAAGCTGACACTAGTATTTACGGTACTTCATTTAATAATGAATTTAAGGGGGCTAATTCTGTTTATCCATTTGTTGGAGAAGATTTTATTGAGGATCCTAACGGCAAATTCTCAAATCTAGATTTTCCCTTAGATCTTAGAAGACCGTCAACTGTTTTAAATAGTCATCCAAATGTTATTATTACAATAAGACCGAAATCTTATGAAAATACAACACACCCCTTTTTTATATGGATATTTGATAAACATATAGGTATAAACGAATCATTATCGGAAAAAATAATAATGAATAACCGAAATCAAGGAGTTAATTTTTCCGGAAAATTATCTCTGATACCCGAAAGCTAACTAACAGTTTTAAAAAAGTTACAATAAAAAACACCTATTTTAGGTGTTTTTTTTATTTAAAATTTAGTAAAGGTATATCTATGTATATAGATCTTTAGTAAGTAATAAAAACGTATTAATAAAATCATTGATATACCCTTTGTTGAATAAGTGAAACTGATTACTCGTGCAATTATGATTACCATAAAAGCATCAACTTTACACTTTTTAATTACCCTGTAAACGTTTCCAAAGTGTTTGTATTAAAAATTTGGCATCTCGTTGGTTTTTTGGTGTTTCCGTTGCTTGAATTTTTCTTTCTTTTTCTTCTAGTAGATAAGAAAAGGCGAAAAAAGAAGAGCCATCCTCTCTTGGAATAACCCCAAAACGTAAATCGTTAAAGTACCATTGCCCATCTTTTTTTTCAATAATGTACCAACCTTCTGCAATTTTTATAAGCCTCTGAATGTTAGTATACTTAATTAAATCAGCTGATTTTTCACGAAGTTTGGGGTATTTTTTGAATTGTATAGGTTGGGTATCGAAAAAAGAATAATCAGTTGTAAGATAATAATCTTTTGTATCAATATTGGCATTCCATAAAATGGTATTTAAAGGGGATGGTCGCGAACTAATTGTTGTATATTCGATACCTTGATTTTTTAATGCTGTTTCAATTGTTCGATGGGCATAAAATTTTAAAATTAGGGTACTTAATAAGTAGGTTGTAGAAAGTATGAGTCCCATTTTATTGAGACGTGTTCTGAGTTTTAGATTTTTTTGAAAACATGCTACACCAATGCATCCCACGAGTAATGGTAGTGTATACAAAGGATCAATAACAAAAATAGCATTGAAAGCTACCTTTATATCAAAAGGCCAGCATAATTGAGTTCCCCATGTAGTAAATGCATCTAATAAAGGATGTGTAATTAAGCTTCCAAAAAATAGTTTCGTCCATGCTTGCCAACCTAGATTTTTTTTGTACTCCAATTTATTCACAAGCCACCCTAGAAGAGGTGCCATAAATATGGAAAATAAAATAGAATGACTAAAACCTCGATGTAATTCTATCGCTGTAATAGTATCTGTAAATAAACCTAAGCATACATCTAAATCAGGAATTGTGCCTCCAATAGCTCCGTAAAGTAATGCTTTATTACCAATTTTTTTACCTAAAACAGCTTCTCCAACGGCAGCACCTAATACAATTTGGGTAAGTGAATCCAATTTTTTCTAATTATATTTTATAATGATTACTTTTTTAATGCTTAATCACACAACCTCTTCAATTTGTTTTGAGTATCATTTTAAAAAAAATGCTTATGCTTGTGATTACTATTTTGAATCGTGTGTTTGTTTGAAAAATTATTTTAAATCCCATTAATATAATTACTAAAAGGATCATTAAATTGATAGCCTGTATTGAAACGCTCTTTACTCAAGATTTTATATTCTGACAATGCCCAAAGTATAAATTCTTGTAAGAAAGAGATGTCTTTTTCAGTAGTATTTGGCTGATATTTTTTTATTAATGAAGTCAAAGGAACAATGGAATTTAATTGTTCTTTGAAATATAAATCGTCCATATCATCAAGCAACTCCACCGCCTCTTTTGTTGTAAACCATTCTGAAATTGCATCGTATGGTGAGGTCTCATCGTCTTTCCTTAATTTCTTGATTTCAGGAAATAAGGTATTAAAAATTGTTTTGATAGCACTGTTTAGTAGAAGATGAGCCACAATATCAGCTCCCTCCTGCTCTCCTTCGTAAACCAATTCCATTTTACCTGTTATAGCAGGAATAGTTCCTAAAAAATCGAGTACTCTCACCGATGTTTCTGTTTCTTCATTCAGTAAACTTCTTCGCTCGGCAGTACTTAAAAGATTTTCAAAAATAGCAATACTCATTCGGGCACTTACCCCACTTTTTAAGTCTACATATTCACTTTTTCTTGCTTCAAACACTAACTGCTCTATGATATCTCTAGCCATATCAGGAACATATATTTTAGTTTTTTGCTCCGCTAAGTAAGTAGCCTCTTGCGCTGTAATTTTCTTAGCAATTTCGATGGTTTTGGGATAGTGTGTTAAAATTTGAGAACCAATACGATCTTTTAACGGAGTTACAATACTTCCTCTATTTGTATAATCCTCAGGATTTGCCGTAAATACAAACTGTATATCTAAAGGTAACCGCAATTTAAAACCTCTTATTTGAATATCTCCTTCTTGTAGAATGTTAAAAAGAGAAACTTGAATTCGAGCTTGTAAGTCAGGTATTTCATTAATAACAAAGATACACCGGTTGGCTCTTGGAATCATTCCAAAATGTATTACACGATCATCTGCATAATTTAATTTCAAATTCATCGCCTTGATAGGATCCACATCTCCAATTAAGTCTGCTACAGTTACATCAGGAGTAGCTAATTTTTCAAAAAAACGCTCTTCTCTATGCACCCAAGAAATAGGAGTTTCATCTTTATGTTCAGCAATCAACTCTTTAGCGTATCTTGATAAAGGGTATAAAGGATCGTCATTAATTTCAGATCCTTTTACAATAGGTATATATTCATCAAGTAACGTAACCATTAACCTAGCTAGCCTTGTTTTTGCCTGCCCTCTTAGTCCTAAAAGGTTGATGTTATGTTTCGATAAAATAGCTGTTTCTAGTTCTGGAATTACAGAGTCTTCATATCCCCAAACTCCTGTAAAAACAGTTTCTTGTTGCTTTAATTTTTTGATAAGGTTATTTCGTAATTCGTCTTTTATTGAAAGCGATTGATAACCTGATGCTTTTAGGGCTCCTAATGTTTTTATATTCTGGTGATTCATGTTAAATATTGTAATAAAGTATGTAGAGAATACTTTTTTATTGTTGTTCTTATTAAAATTTTCGAATATTTCTTTTTCTGTTTTGTTCGTAATCTTCAAAAATCATTTCTCCTAAACCTTTTAAACCAGTATAGAAAGCTTTTCCTTGATTGGCAACCGTAAAATGCTGAATAAATTGCATTAAATAAGGGTCTTTTGCTATCATAAATGTGGTAATGGGGATGTGCAATTTTCTAGCTTGAGCGGCCATATTGTAACATTTTTCAACAATATAACTATCTAAACCATTACTGTTTTTATAATAAGTGCCATCAGATAACCTTAAACAGCTAGGTTTTCCGTCCGTTATCATAAAGATTTGCTTATTGGTATTTCTTTTTCTCCTTAAAATATCTAATGCAAGTTGCAAACCTGCTACGGTGTTGGTATGATACGGACCTACCTTTAGATAAGGTAAATCTTTAACGGAAATCATCCAAGCATCGTTTCCAAAAACTAAAATATCCATGGTATCTTTAGGGTAACGAGTTCTAATAAGTTCTGTTAACGCCATTGCTACCTTTTTGGCAGGAGTAATTCTGTCTTCTCCGTATAGAATCATGCTATGACTAATATCAATCATCAATACAGTGCTCATTTGAGCTTTAAAATTTGTTTCTTGCACAATAAGGTCCTGATCCGTCAACGAAAAATTACCTATTCCATTATTAACCTGCGCATTCTTAATGCTTTCTGTCATAGAAATTCTATCTAAGGAATCTCCAAAATTATAATCTCTAAATTCTCCTGTAAGCTCATCTCCTGCACCACTTTTTTTTGTTTTATGATTACCAGCACCGTGTTTTTTTAAGTTTCCAAAAATTTGATTTAATGCATTTTGTCGCAGGGCTTGTTCTGTTTTTGAAGTAATTTTTATTTTCTTGTCATTTGGGTCATCTCCATTACCGGTACTATCACCAAATTCTTCCCTTATATAGCCTTTATTTTTTAAATCTTCCAAAAAATCATCCAATGTATATTCAGGAGTAGTTAGCTTATATTCTTTATCTAATTGTTTTAACCAAGTAAACGCTTCATCAAAATCTCCAGAAGTATAAGTAAGTAATTCTTTGAAGATATCAAATAATTTATCAAATGGGGGGATTTCTTTTTCCTTAAACTTTTCAAAACGTAACCCTTTTGTGTACTGTTTAACCATGTTATAAAAATACGACTATTTGTTTTTTAAAACCAGTTATTATCTTTTAATAGATAAATTATAATGTATATAAATTAGTTAAAAGAATCCATTAAAGCTTCTTTTTCTTTTATGAGAAGTAAAATAATGTCCCCTTTGTAGCGTTTTTTACAAATTTAAAAAATTACAACTTTTGATATTTTTTTCCTATTGTTAACTTAGATACTAGATTTAGTATCTAATCTTTTATAGCCCAAACCTTATAATAAAAAACAACTCGCAACAAAATTATTATATTTTTAATAATAAAGCCTAAAGTCTAATAGTTTACATACTTTATAGTGCTTTTGATATAATTTTTCAACTACATTTAACATATCATCATCTTCTTCAAAAAGATTAAAGAAAACTTTGTCTAAATTAGCACTAGAAACTTCAGGGTAGTTGTTTCCATATCCAGAAATACCTTTAGCTCCTGTTATGTCAAGGAAATACTGAGCTTCTTCTTCATCTAAATCAAGAATTTTTGCGCTAGAAAAATGAAGTAACTTACCATTTAATTTTCCTTCAAAAATTTCTGCAATTTCTTGTAGGCTATAATAGTAGTTGTTCAGGCAAATACTATTTGCTTCTCCTTCCATTACCAAATATATGATTTCGTAATTTTTAAAATTATGATCATCTAAAACTAACGTATTTAAACTGCCTTCTAAAGCTTCAATGGTGTCACAAGTTTTATGAACACTTGTAATTCCATATTGCATAGCTAACTCCTCTAATTTTTTTTGCGTTCGGGTAGTTTCTATTATTTCAATATCACGAACAGCCTCTAAGCAGAATATAAAATAATCTGTAGGTAAATAATTTTCTTCCGGTAAATGCTGTTTTCTTTCTAACAAATCTTAGTTTTTGAAGCTAAAACGCAAAAATAATACAACTATTTTATTTTTTTAAAAGTGATTTCAAACATTAAAATATAACAAACTTCAAATTCTCGCAAGCCTCTCCTCTATTCTATTGATAGACAATAATATTTTTCTTTTTAGCTGGCTTAACTTGTAAATTAATTAATAGGTTTTATTTTTTGAAATAAAGTTTCTTTAAACGTCTTTCCAACAGGTACTTTTTGTTGATTAATATAAACAATGTTTCCGGTTACTTTCTCTATATAGTTTAGATTAATTATAAATGACTTATGTACTTGAATAAAATGATCCTTTTTAAGATAGTTATTCCATTTTTTTAGGCTATCAATAAAAGTAAGGCTATTTATTTTTGTAACCACTGTTACATAGTTTCGATCTGATTGAACATAAATTATCGAATTTAAATCTACTTTATGAAGTGTTTTGTCTACATTAATAAAAACGGCATCTTCATTCTGAGTTATTTCAAGAACATCCGTTTTTATAATACTGGTATTTAATTGCTGCTTTGTATCTAGTTTATTAATGGCCTTTAAAAACCTCTCAAAACTAAAAGGTTTTAACAAGTAATCTATAATACTTTCATATTCAAAACTTTCAGCCGCATAGTTTGCGTAGGCGGTGGTCATTATTACCTTTGGTGGATTTGAAAGTGTTTTTAAAAAATTAAGTCCTGAGATCGTTGGTAAATTAATATCTAAAAATAACAGGTCTATATTTTCTTTTTTTAAAACAGTATTCGCTTTTATAGGTGAATTAAAGACCCCTTTGATTTCTAAATCAGGAATTTTATGAATATAGGATACAAGAATTTCTTGAGCGGGTATTTCATCTTCTATAATAATACAGGTCATTGTAAAATAATTTCTAATTGAGCAATAAATGTGTTTTCTATTTTGAGAATAGTAAAACTATGTGTATTGGGATATAACAAATGCAGTCGTTTTTTTAAATTTTTAAGCCCAATTTGAAAGCCTTCTGTATGTCTTGTAGTCCCGTCCATTGCAAACTCATTGGAACAATAAAATTTAAGTACACCATCATTTACATTTAATTCTATTACAATGTCACTCAGTGCATCTTCTTTATAAGTACTATGTTTAAAAGCATTTTCAATAAGACTAATAAGTAGCAAAGGGGCTATTTTATAATTATAGGAAGTAATATTCTTATTAAAAATAACTCGATTTATACCTTCTGTCCTTAATTTTTGAAACTCTAAATAATTATCTATGAACCCAATTTCTTCTTCTAATGCAATTGTTTTAACTTCACTTTGGTATAAAATATATTTTAAATTTTCGGAAAGCATAAGAATCATCTCAGCTACATTATCGCTGCCTTTTACTGCCTGAGCGTATACCGTATTCATGTTATTAAATAACACATGTGGGTTTATTTGAGATTTTAAAAATTTCAACTCAATTTCAAGCCGTTCTTTATCTGATAACTCCAATTGCTTTTGTTTCTCAAATAATAAGAACAAAAACCAAATTAATGATAAAAAAATAAGTGGTAATAAAAATTTCCATAAGTTACTGCCCAAGCAAATCGTATACTCACAGTAACAATTAATAATATAATAACAATAAAATGTAGTAACTATAAAAAGTAAAGCTATAATTATAAAAGAATATGTAAGGTAATTTAAGTATCGCTTTTTCTTAAAAAAATAAGGTAGTAAAAAAAACTCATTAGCGTAGGTTAAAGGCAATACTATAATTAATAGTTTTATGTCTATTCTATCATACCAACTTGTTGGTTCTTTTCCGTAATAGGGTTTTAGAATGAACACAATAAAAAAATACAACACCCAAAAAAATAAGTGTGTTATTGGTTTTACTAAAAATTTATAATTCATACTTTTTGGTTAAAATACGACTCTTAAAATTACATATAAAGGTAGTTATCCTTTTATTGACTCCAAAAAAAATGTATGAAAGTAATATTGATTAAGATGAAACGCTTTTTATAAATGTATCAACTGATGAAATGTACCATTAAAGCTTTTATACATCATCATCTCATATTTGTACACTTTGTTTTTAATTAAAGACTTATCATTCTAGTTTTAAATTTAAATTAAAGATATAGAAATATGAGTATGGAAAGAATAATAAGTTCATTAATTTTTTTTATGGTTTACAATACAACGTTTGCTCAACATACAATAGAGGGAAACGTTTTTGATGCAAAGACAAACGAGGCTATCGTTTGGGCTAACATTGTACTTTATCAAAATCAAAATGTAATTAAAGGCGTAATAACTTCTGAAGATGGAATATTTACAATTGATAACGTACTCGAAGGAGAATATAAATTAAAAGTAAGTTTTATCGGTTATAAAACTATTGAGTTACCGATTGCTATTCCAGTAAAAGATACCAATATGTTATCTATCAAATTAGAAACGGACGCCACCATATTAGAAGACGTTGTAATTCAGGCTGAGTTAACCACAGTTCAGCACAAAAGTGATCGTAAAATTATAAATATTGGTAAAGATTTATTGGCAACAGGTGCTGGAGCAGGTGAAATATTAAATCAATTACCTTCAATCACCGTTGACGAAACGAATAATATAAGTCTCCGGGGTGATCAAAATATAAAGATATTGGTAAATGGAAGAAATTCATCTCTGCCCAACGATCGGCTTTTACAACAAATACCTTCTGAAGCTATTGATAAAATAGAGATTATTAATAATCCATCAGCTAAATATCAAGCAGAAGGTCTGTCTGGTGTTATCAATATAATCACCAAAAAATCATATTTAAAAGGAGGTTATATTAATATTTCTCTTGGAGCCGGTACTGGAGATAAGCCTAGACATAATGGAAATTTAAATGCAAGTTATACCACAAATAAAGTAAAGGTATTTACGGATTATAGTTATTATAAAGGATACTACGAGCTTGACAGTACTAATGAAGAGGAACGTCAAAATCTTTCTTTTTTCACAGATTTAAATAGATTGAATACTTGGGAGTCTCCTGCTTATGTAAAAGGAGGAGTTGATTATTATATAGACTCAACTAATACAATTTCAGGATTTATAGAATTTAGTAAATTTAGATATAGCAGTCTTGATGCAAACAAAACAGAGCAACGCCTTAATTCAATACCAACTTCTCCTACATTATTAAACGTTATGACCATTGACAATGGTGGGGGACAGAATACTAATTATAATTTAAATTATAGAAAAGAATTTGATAAATCTAATCATTACTTTGAGATAGATGCTAATTTCTCTATATCACCTTTCAATTCAGATGTTGATCAAAAAACTACTGGAGATAGAATTGAAGGAACTAGGATTGAAGACTTAAAAAGTGATAGTAATATTTTAACTATGAGTGCTGATTATTACAATAGCAATGATCATAGAACTTGGGAATTTGGATTGCGTGGTGATTTCAGAGACCTAAACGAAATACAAAGAGTGGTTGTAACCAATCCAAATATTACAAATATCAATGCTGATTATTTTTATAACGATGAAATATATGCTTTATATGGTGTTTTAGATAAAAATATTGGCAAGTTTAAAGTTAAAATGGGGTTACGCGGAGAATATACAAATATTAGATTGTCTGCTAATGAAAGTATTATGAGTTATGATTACACTAATTTATTTCCTTCCTTGAGTAGCTCTTATGAAAAGAATGGGCATAATTTTTCTTTAAGTTATAGTCGCCGAATATCTAGACCTAATTTTTGGTGGATTAGCAATACTACCAATCAAATAAATCAATATTCTCAATTTAGGGGTAATCCAGATTTGAGGCCAGAATATTCGAATAAGATAGAATTTAGTTATTCTAAAGATTTTAAAGGTTTTAACTTAAACTCTTCATTATTTCTTAATGGAAAAGAAAATACAATTCGTTTTTTTAATACTATTGAAGGTAATAATAGAATAATTTCCCCACAAAATATTGGTAATAGTACCATTTATGGGTTGGAGTTATACTCTAAATTTAAATTTGCTAATTGGTGGAATGTTAATTTAAATGCAACTTATTATTTAGGAAAATATAATAATATTCAATTTTTAAATAATGAAACATTTAGTCAAGATTATAGGATTAATAATACATTTAAACCTTTTGATGACTTTAGTATTCAAGCCAATATTACTATTGCTCCGAGAAGAACTAGCCCTCAAGAAGAATTGGGGGGGATAACTTATATAAATCTGGCTTTTCGAAAAGATATTTTGAAGAAAAAGGGTAGTATAACTTTGAGAACAAATGATATTTTCAATTCAAGATTAAATAGCGCTATTGGAGACGTTAATGGATTTACTTTCAATAGAAGATTTATTTCTCCTTCTTCCAGATACTTATATTTAACGTTAAAATATAATTTTAAATTTGGTAATAATAATTTAGCGAACAAGAACCGTCAGAGAAAACGAAGAGAATACACAAAACGGAGTTAATTAAGGTTTTGTTTTAAAAAAAAGAAAGACTGATAATTGAAATCAGTCTTTCTTTTTAAATAACTATTCAAAATAAATTTAGTTTATTAAATTTTATACACTATAGCGCTAGAATTCAACAACTTAATACAGGTTGTTGTGTGTGTTTTTTATTTAAATTATAAATGAATAGAAAAATTTCACTAACTATTCAACCATTCTTTAAAGTCTGTAGTTTTTTGTCTGCTAACAACAAACTCTAAATCTCTTGAATTTAAAATCTGTAATTTTAATCGATGATTAAAGTATGGCTCTATTTTTTTTATTGCATACCTCATAACAATTTGTCCACGATTGATTCTATAAAATTCAGAAAGCTCTAAAGAATCAAACAAATTGTCTAAAGTTTCATCAATAATAAACCTTCTATTGTCAAGTGTAATCCCAAATGTAATACTTGTTTGAGAATAAATATAGGCTAATTCAGAAGTTTGTATCTGAATAAAGCTATTCCCCTCTTTCACAAGTATACCTTTTCTTCTTTTAGAAGTTTGCAACGAATTCAAAAGTTCTTTTAAAACAAGCGGTTCAATAACTTCTGGCTTAGATTTATTAAACTTATTTAAGGCATTATTCAAGTCTTCTTGTTGAATAGGCTTCAATAAATAATCGATACTATTAACTTTAAATGCACGAATGGCGTATTGATCAAAAGCAGTTGTAAAAATAATTGGAACGTTTATTTCAATTTTATGAAAAATTTCAAAACTCAAACCATCTGCTAATTGAATATCCATAAAAATTAAATCAGGGTAAGGGTTATCTTTAAACCATAAGACAGCTTCTTCAATACTATCAATTACGGATAATATTTGAAAATCAAAAGAACTATTTTTTAACAACTTATCTAATTGTCTCGCTGCACGTTGTTCATCTTCAATAATTAAAATTTCCATTGTTTATAATTTAGTTATAAAATTAAAGTAAAGGCAATTTTACGATAAAATCGTTGCCTTCATTTATAATTTCAGGTGTTTTACTTGATATTAATTTATATCTCTTTTGTATATTTTTTAGTCCTATTTTGGTAGAGGGAATTTTCGTGGATTTTAACTGAATTTTATTTCTAACTACTAAATGATCATCTTTAATGTTAATAGTGATAACAAGTGGTTTTGCCTTAGAAATAATATTATGCTTTATGGCATTTTCAATTAAAAGCTGAAGACTCATTGGAACTACTAAACAAGTCTCTTTATCTGGTGGTATATTCCATTTAATTTGCAAATTATTTCCAAACCTTTCCAGCTGTATGTAAACGTAAGCTCTTACAAATTTGAGCTCTTCCCTAATTGAAATTGTATTGGTAGCAGCAGAATCGAGAATAAAGCGATAAACATTCGATAAATTATCAACAAAATTGATTGCATATTCTTTGGATTCTTGATCTATAACATCTCTCAATGTATTTAAACTATTAAATAAAAAATGAGGCTGCGCTTGGTTTCTTAGAGTATCCAGTTGTGCTTGCACCATTATTTGTTTGACTTGCTCTTCAACTCTAATGGATTTTTTAAGCCTTATATAGTAATAAATAGCATCGTAAATAGCCATTATCATGAGTGTCGTGATTATAGTCGTTATCAATATTTTTAAGTCTAAACTGTGGGTATATTCAGTACCCAAAAGTCCAAAAATTAAAGAAAGTAAAAAACCTCCTATAAATTCAACTGAAATGATGACAATTATAAGAGAGAAAAATAAAATAGTTGTTCGTTTTATATCGTTTTTAAAGTCATTGTATTTTGTTCTTAGGAAGATTAAAATAGTCCTAATGATAATCCAATCTAAAATGGTAAAACATAAAAAAATACCCCATCTAATAAATATAATATGAAAGCTTGTTTCGTTTGATGCCTTATTGAGTAAGTAAAATAATATAATGCTAATAAAAAAAATACCTGCAAACGAAAACCAAATATCATTAAACCCTAGAGATTTTATACGTTTTTCTTTATTAAATAGAGCCATAGATTTAATTATAAAATTACTACATTATTACTTAAATAGGATATTTTTTAATAAAAAGTTAATTTAAGTTAACAAAAGTATCAAAAAACGAGTGCTATTACTTATTGATATTTACCATTACACTTATTTACGATACGAATAACGGAATTATTTGTGCACCGTGCAAATAGTGCTACGTATTACATAAGGAATAGATTTCCAAATTTATTATGGTTCAATAATTATAATCCTTAAATTACTTTTTTAGATCTGTTTATACTTTTTCTTTATATATTTTAATTGACATAAAACATAAAAAACCTATCGGACCAAACATAAGTGTTGTTATTAAAATAGGTGCCATAAGTACTGGGTGTATTTTTAAAGTATCGTTCTTTTCTACCATCCACATACCAAGAAAAAGATCAAAAGCTAAAAAATGTGTCCATCCAGCCAACACCTTTTTTTCATCTGTAAATAACTCTACTACAGATGCTAAATCTCCAAAATCCATCATTCCATTACTCAATAAAGAAGGTATAATATAAGAGGCATAAACTAAAGATAATAAAACAGGAATAAACTTAATTTCAATTAACCATCTTGTTATTTTATGGTTGGGTAGAAAAACTAGTAGTAACCACATTGGAGTTACTATTGTGCTGACGATTGAAAAAACTAATGAAGGTGTCATATGTTTTGAATTATTTATATTTATTTAAAATTACCCGGCAAATTTGAACTAAATAGTAGGTTTTCAGAAAAGAAACCTTTTGAAATGAAGTATAAGGTCTTTGAATCGTCGTATCAAAGGTTGTCTTAAGTTGTTACAGACATAAAAATGAAAAATATTTTTATGAATAACTACTGAATGAAGTTAAATACTTGACAGTATATCAGCAGCAGCTGTTAACGTTTTATCTGTTTTAGCAAAACATAAACGTAGTGTTTTGTTATCTGTTTTGTTCTTATAAAAAACAGATATAGGAATGGTAGCAACACCAAACTTTTTTATCAAATCCCTAGCGAATTCAGTATCCTTTTTAGAGCTAATCTCTTCGTAATTAATCAACTGAAAATAGGTTCCTTCAGAAGGTAAAAGCTTAAATCTACTACCTTTAAGATATTCTCTAAAAAGCAAACGCTTTCTTTCATACATTATTGCTATACCATTGAATTTAACTTCTTTTAGATATTCAGATAAAATATATTGAGAGGTACTACTAATACTAAAAACTAAAAATTGGTGAACCTTTTTGATTTCATACATTATATTTTCTGGAGCAATTAGATATCCTATTTTCCAACCTGTTATATGTAATGACTTACCAAATGATGAAATTATAACAGTTTTATCTATAAGCTTAGGTCTTGTATTTACAGAAATATGGTTATGCTTAAAAGAAATGTGTTCATAGACTTCATCACTTAATAAAATAATATCAGGGTACTTATCCAAAAGTAATTCTAAAAAGTTAAAATCTCTTTCATCCCAAATTTTACCTGTTGGATTATGGGGATTGTTTATGATAATCATCTTTGTTTTTAAAGTAATGGCACTTTCTATTTTGTTAAAATTAGGAGAGAAATCATTATTTAGGGAAATACGAACTGGCACCCCGCCAGCAACCAATACAGAAGGTTGATAGCTGTCATAAGAAGGGTCTAAAATAATAACTTCATCTCCCTGTTTTACAAGGGCATTAATTGTAGTATAAATCCCTTGTGTTGCTCCTGCTGTAATTAATAAATTCAAAGAGGCACTTACCTTTCTTTTATAATGTCTATATGTTATATCAACTATTTTATCTAATAAACTAGGTAAGCCTGTCATAGGTGTATATTGATGAATATTTTTACTAAAAGAGTTTTTGGCTATTTCTATTAAACGGGGAGCAATATCAAAATCTGGAAAACCTTGCGCTAAATTAATTGCTTTATACTGATGAGACATCTTAGAAATTACGCTGAATATACTAGTTTCTGTATTTTTCAATTTAGTCATTGGTTTTGGTTTTAAAGGTTTTAAAAAAACTTTGAAAATATCAATTATTGATGCTGGACTTTTTGATATTACTTTATCTAAACTTTTTAGTAATTGAACGAAATATTTTTTGATTTCCTATTACTTTTTAGGTATTTTGATCAAAAATTAATATTTATTTATGAAATCAAAAAGAAAAAAAACATTTTGGTGTAAAATACTTCTTAAAAAAACAACATCCCTTAGGATACTATTCATTTTCATTTACTTTTATTCTTGTAGTACTGATGAAGTAAATGATGTTAATTTAGAAAATAATACTCCCGATAAATATAGTTCAAATGTAGTGGTGGATTGGTTCAATTTAATGAAAAAGCTTACTACAGAAACATCCGGTTATACTCCACCTGTAGCTGCAAGGGCATTTGGATATACAGGTATTGCTCTGTATGAGGGAATACAACTTGGAATGATAGAAAAAAATAGTCTTTCTGATAAATTAACCGAGCTAAATATTACCATAAATTATGATAATACAAAGTTGTATAATTGGTCAAGCGTTGCCAATACTATTTTGGCAAATATGATGACTTATTTTTATAAAAATGCTACAGATGTTAACAAAAAAAGTATTTTAAAATTGAGAGAGCAGTACAATTCTATTTTTTCAATTAATACAAATAAAACTATTTTAAATCAATCCATTGCACTGGGAAATCAAGTTACCTCACAGATTATAGCATGGTCTGAAACTGATGGTGGTCTAGATTGTCAATTTTCTAATTTTACTGATGATTATAGCCCAAAACAGGGAGAGCAGTTTTGGAAACCGACAGGGCCTGATTTCTTATCAGCTTTGCAACCCTTTTGGGGTAATAACAGACCTTTCCTTAATTCTAACATACAAGATGTACAACCTTCAACACCACCAGCATATTCCACTGATGTAAATTCTATTTTTTACAAAAGAGCTTTTGCAGTTTATGAGGCGGTTAACAACGTTTCAGAAGAAGAAATAATCATTGCTGAATTCTGGTCAGATGATCCTGAAACTTCAGCGACACCACCTGGGCATTCTATTGCAATTCTAAATCAATTGATTGAAGAGAATGAATTCAATATTTATCAATCTTCAGAAGCATTTGCTATGCTTGCTATCGGAATTAACGATGCTTTTATTTCTTGTTGGAAAACAAAATACGAAACTAATTATGTTCGTCCTATTACCTATATTAATAAATATATTGATGCCGGCTGGTCACCTATTTTAATAACCCCTCCATTTCCTGAATACACCTCAGGGCACTCAGTTCAATCAGGAGTTCTTGCCCAAATTTTAGGTTCAATTTTTGGTGAAAATTATAGTTTTACAGATAAAACACATGAGCATCGTACAGATATTAACGGAACACCAAGGTATTTTGAAAATTTTATTGCAATGGCAGAAGAAGCAGCTATTTCAAGGTTGTATGGAGGTATCCATTATCAAGAAGCTATAGATAATGGCTTGGAACAAGGTTATAATATCGGAAAAAATGTGATTCAGTTATTCGAATAATAATTAATTATTTTTTCCATAAATAAAGGTTAAAACCTTTCACATACATTATAATAATCAAATAACCACTGTTTAAGAAGACAGTGGTTATTTTTCATTTCCAATTTTAATTTTATACTTATCAATTGGTTATACGGAATGTATACTAGAAAAAATCTAACTTTTTATTTCAACATAACTTATGATTTATAGTCCTATACATTACATGTAGCACAGATACCTTTGATAACCATATTAATATCTTCTGAAACAAAACCTATAGGGACTTGAATTGGAGGTATTTTATAATCTAATAGACAAATTGTCTGATTACATGAATTACATCTAAAATGTAAATGTAAATCTTTTTCTATTTGACATTTACAACCTTGTTTACATAAAGCGTATTTTACAACCCCAGTGCCATCGTCAATTTGATGTACAATTGCATTTTCTTCAAATGTTTTTATTGTTCTGTATAAAGTGGTTCTATCGGACTTATCAAAGGCTTTTTCAATATCGCCAAGTGCCACAGCTATTTTTTTACTTTCAAGTAGATTATAAATAAGCAAACGCATAGCTGTTACACGAATATTTTTTGATATAAATAACCTCTCTATCTTATTCATATTACTTAATCTTCATGGTTATTTCCAAAAGGTTTAATAATTATACCTAAACTAAATATAAATCCATCCGTAGGTGCATATATTTCAGGAAATTTAGGTTTTTCGTGTGGAGGAAGTACTAAAGGTGAAAAATTACTTTGCCTTTGATCTGTAAAATTTTCAAAATTAGCAAACAAACTACCAAACTTAAAATTACGCATTAATAATAATCCCATGGTAATAAAATCTTTAGTTTTTGTTCTATCTGATAAAAATTGACGCCCAAAATAGTATGTTTCATAACCAATGCGCCATTTTTTTGATTCATACATTAAAACACTTCCTGCGCTATGTTTTGCTGTTAATGGTTTTTGGGGATTTCCTGGAAGGTAATTCAATTGGGTATCTATAAATGCATAATTTAAGAACCACCTAAAAGATTCGTACGAAAATTTAAGGTTAGTTTCAGCACCTCTACTAGTGATTTTACCTTTAGCATTTTCAAAATTAAAAAATCCATTATTCAAATCATTTAATAAAAGTCCATTTTTAATCGATGATAAATAGAATAACTGGTTTATAGATATGGTTAATTTATCTGATATATTTTTGTTAAAATTAACATCCAGATTCACACCATAAGAATATTCAGGTTTTATCAAATTTTTATTAATACTTACAATATTTTGAAAATTAATATTTTCAGCTTCTTCTGTAAATATGTTAGGTATCTTATACCCTAACCCTCCTCCTATCCTTGAAGAAAACATTTTATTTTTATAAAGCAATGCTACCTTAGGTAATGGAAAAAAACCAAAATCATCAGTATAATCAATTCGTAATCCAGACTCTAAAATCAAATGCCTCGATAAATCGTAAATATTATTGACAAACGTTCCGTAAGTAAGGTCATTTTGATCTCTTATTAATTGAGATTTTTTATCCTCATTAAAATCTGAAGTATATAAATTTGCTCCAAAAGTCCAATGACCTCTATTAAACAATTTGTTATACGTAATTTCGGTAAACGAATTTCTTTGTTTTCCCTTAAATTGAAAATCTGGGATACTTAATTTTCGTTCAAAAAAAGAAAAACTATTTTTTATTTGAAAATAGCTCAAAGAATCTAATTGGGTCTCGTATATAAATTGACTACTTAATCTTTTTGATATATTCTCTTCCGTGTATTGATGAATTCCATTTTTTCCATTATTTATTTTATTAATATCACCACCAATTCTATTATCGTAAGTTCCATTAAGTCCAAATGAGATATTTGTTTTTTCTGAAGGGTAATAGAAAAGTTTAGGATTTAAAGAAACAGAATGTGTTTCTGGGAGGTTACTAAAGTGGTCACCTTCTGGGTCAAAAGCATTTTGATAGTGTCCTGATCCATAAACTGTAAGACCTACTTTTTCGCCTCTTTTACTATAAAATATATTTGCAGTACTTCCTTTAACTTGTGTTTGAGTAAACATTAAATCCAAAGATGGGGTAAATTCAGGTTTTTTAGAAACCATATTAACCAATCCAGCAATAGCCCCTCCTCCATATAATGTTGAGGAACTTCCTTTTATAATTTCAAATTGTTCTAAATCTAATGGGGGGATTTGCAAAATACTTAAACCACTTGAAAAACCTCCATATAAAGGAAATCCATCTCTTAATAATTGCGTATAACGTCCTTCTAAACCTTGAATACGTATATTCATGTTACCACTACTTAAAGAAGTCTGTTGCATTTGTATTCCTGTGCTTTCTCTTAACACCATAGAAATATTAGAGGGGTTCATAATGGCTTTTTCTTCTAATTCTTCAGCTCCAATAAACTCAAGTCTAGTGGGAATTCTTTTGATTGTTCTTGTACTTCTAGTGGTTTGTATTACTACAGTTTCAAGTTCGTTACTTATTTCCTCTAATTTGAAAGTTAAAAGATGATCCGTTGGAGTTTTTATCATGGTATTAATCGTTTGATAACCAATAAATGAAATGGATACATTATAATTTCCTTTGGGAATATTCATAACTTCTGTTATACCTTCAAAGTTTGTATTCGCTCCTTTTTTTAATTCTTTAAAATAAATCGTAGCTCCTATTAATGGCTCATTTACAAGGTTACTAACAACTTTTATTTTAATATTTGATTTTTGTGCATTTATAGATACACAAAATGTAATTATGAACAATATGTTCAACACGTATTTATACATTTAATTTATATTGATATTTTTAATACTAGCATAGTTTCCCATACCTAATTTAAGATATGAGAGACTACTGTTATCAACAGTAATCTATTTAATAAGTTTTCATGTAGGAAGCTTTCTTTGGAGGCTGCCAAATATTAAAAAGATTATCAAACCTATAAATTGTTTGATAAAAGATAATTAATGAAGTGATTTTTACATTAATTGGAGAGGTGTTTAAAAAAGTGCTTAGCTCTTGAAAAGTAATTGCCATTCCACAACAATTACATACGCAAGTAAAAGCGCAGCTATCATGATTTTCCTTCTTTTGAGTATTGTCTGTACCTTGCTCTATAATTACTTGAAAATCGGATAGTAATGATATATCAGAGCATTCTTTTGCAGATAAAATAAGAATGTACAAGGATAATATGATACTTAAAATTTTCATTAAAACAAATATACCAATTAATTCATGCACAGCTTGTGCAAAAAACTCTAATTATTATATTTAATTTAGTAGTAAGTGATGCCAAGTATGCATTTGTAAAAGGTTAGATAAACATACCTAAATCAATCACAAACAATTATAAAAGGATTTTTTATTTACCCTTAGAATTAAATATACGGATAAAGGAAATTAAAAAAGGGTTAAAAAAACTTTGTTATGCTAAACTAAAAATCAGTATGTTCTATTATTTAATAGAATTATAATTTGTGAAATAGGTGTTTTAGTTGTTTGTAAAAACTAAAAACGTTCTTTCAATAAAAGGGTATTTTCTAGAACTATAAAAAACTTTGAAAGAAATGTTTTCATAAACTTATTATACCGAAATTATTAGCTTTTGTTGTCATTTGCTTTTTAAATAAGGTTCTAATTGTAGTAAAGAATAAAAGCAATTGTTTATATCTGTAAGTTATATTTTGTAAACTTAAAATAAGACTATATTAATGACCAAAACTAAATTTTTATGTCAAATGTTTAGTTTGTTAATCATAACAAGAGTATTTTTTTGTTTGTTGAAGCGATTCATTACCTAAATTTAGTGTTTTCTAGACGTTTTTTTATTCTCAATTCCTATTGCCCTCATAATTGCACGATCGCCATAACGCTTCCGTATCTTATCCATAGCTTGGTAAAGGTTAATTATTTTATCGTTATGATCAAATAATTCTATTTGATGACCTCCTTCTAATAAATGACTAAATTTCACCCCTATTAAACGTACTAATAATCGTCTTTTATACAGTTTTTTATATAGTTCTTTTACTAATGGAATAATTTTATGGTCTGCTGCACTGTAAGGTATTCGACGTTGTAAAGTATACGTTTGAAAGTCAGAATAACGGATTTTGAGAGTTATACAAGCTGTTAACTTATTTTGTGTACGTAACTTGTAAATTAAGTTTTCAGTCATTACTGAAATAATACTTTCTAATTTACGAAGATCTGTTGTGTCTTTATCAAAAGTACGTTCTGTAGAAATAGATTTTCTTTCTTGGTATTGTATAACTGGACTATGGTCAATTCCGTTGGCCTTTTTCCAAATCGATATTCCTTTTTTACCCAATACGCTAGCCATCATATTGATGGGAATTTCCTGCACCATTTTTATCTTTTTCATTCCTAAATCACATAATGATTTATATGTAACATCTCCTACCATAGGAATTTTTCTAACAGATAAAGGAGCTAGAAATATTTTTTCAGTTCCTTTATCTATTTTTAATTGATTGTTTGGTTTTGCTTCTCCTGTAGCAATTTTAGACACTGTCTTATTGATAGATAAACCAAAAGAAATTGGTAGCCCTGTTTCTTTAAGAATACGTTTTTTTAATTCTAAAGTAAATTGATGACATTTAAAAAAACGATCCATACCTGTTAAATCAATATAAAACTCATCAATAGAGGTTTTTTCATACACTGGAACCATTTCTTTGATCACTTGAGTAATAGATTCTGAGTACTGTGTATAAACGGCTGTATTTCCTCTTAAAACAATAGCTTCTGGACATAATTGCTTCGCCATACGTATCGGCATTGCTGAATGGATGCCAAATAAACGGGCTTCATAGCTACAAGAGGCTACCACCCCTCTATCTGAAGTCCCTCCTACAAGTATAGGCTTCCCTACTAACCTACTATCTATTAATCTTTCGCAAGACACAAAAAACGTATCTAAATCCATATGTACTATTGAACGTTCGCTCATCATAATTTTTTAAACGTATTCTTATTAAATGAAGTTCCTTTTTTATTATGATCGATGTACCTAGGATCTTTAATGATAGGAAGATAAAGCATACTTTTCACTTCAATTGTAATGCAATCAAACTCTTCTAAAACTTTTCCATATAACCGATATATTCCCTTTCCTCTAAAAGGGTATTGCCGTATTACCTGAGGAAAATGAACAGAATCAATAAAGCAACCTTCCCTATCCAAAAAAGTTCCAAAAAACATATACTTATCATTAGATGTTCTTGTTCTTTTAGTTGTTATTAGATAACCTTCAATGGTAACAAATTTATTTTTATACTTATGTAAATTAGTTGCTTTTAAAAGAAAATAACTCTTTGTCGCTAATAATTTGAAAGGACTACAAAGTGGAAAACCTAGTAATTCTATTTGATCGAAAGCATCTTCTAAATAAGAATTAGGAAGTTCAGGTATTTTATAAGGGGTTTCTTGAATATTAAATAAACAAAAACTCTCTTTTTTTAAAGGTTTATGATTACTACTTATATGCGCTTCCCATAAAAGGGCTTGCTTACTTTTTTTTGTAAAATTAAAAGCGTTTATTTTTATGAGAATTATTATTTGTTCCATTGAGATGGAAACTCGTATCATAAAATCTTTTAAACTTTTGAATAAGCCATTTTCTGATCGTTCCTCTATAATTTTTTGGATTGCATTACTTTCTAACGAATGTAAAAACATAAAGCCTATGTAAATTTCTTTACCATAGATAACTGTTTGGCTATAGCTTTTATTTATGCAGGGAGGTTTGATAATTCCTCCATGCATTCTTGCTTCATGAATATACAACTCTGTATTATAAAACCCACCTGAATTATTGATAGTAGCCACCATATATTCTAAAGGGTAATAAGCTTTTAAAAACAAACTTTGATAGCTTTCTATAGCATAAGATGCTGAGTGCCCTTTTGCAAAAGCATATCCTGCGAAGCTTTCAATTTGTTCCCATATTTCTTTAGTTAACTGTAAACTTATCCCCTTATTTTTACAGTTTAAAAAGAAGCGATCCTTAACTTTTAAAAACTCTTTTCGAGACCTAAATTTTCCAGACATTCCTCTACGTAACATATCAGCCTCTCCTAAAGATAAACCTCCAAAATGATGCGCTACCTTAATAACATCCTCTTGATATACCATAATACCATAAGTTTCCGGCATTATACTTAGTAATGTAGGGTGTACTTCTTTTCTTCTCTCTGGATAACGAAACCGTAAAATATATTCTCGCATCATACCCGATTTAGCAACTCCTGGTCTAATAATAGAACTAGCCGCAACCAGTCCCAAATAATCGGTTACTTGTAACTTTTTTAATAGCATTCTCATCGCCGGAGATTCAACATAAAAGCAACCAATAACTTTAGCTTCTTTAAGTAAAAGTTTAATCTTTAGGTCTTTTTTTAAATAGTTAATGTTATTTATCTTAAAAGACTTTAAATCAACATTATTACGAGATACTATCTCAATTGATTCTTTAATCTTACTCAGACCTCGCTGACTTAAAATATCAAACTTATGCAATCCTACATCTTCTGAAATTACCATGTCAAATTGAGTTGTACTATAACCTTTAGGAGGGATAAAAGTAGCGGTATAATAATGGATAGGTTTATCTGAAATTAAAATACCTCCTGCATGAATACCTAAGTAATTAGGAAATCCTTCTATATAAGAAGCGTAGATAATTACCAACTTTGAAAGTTTATCCAGTTCATCATAATTGTAATTACTTGATGATAAACGGTCTATTTCTGATTTAGGGAGCCCAAATACCTTTCCTAATTCTCTAACAGCGGCCTTATATTTGAAAGTGTTATAAATGGCTAATAAAGCTGTATTTTTAAAGTTACTGAAAATAAATTGAATGATATCATCTCTATCTTTCCATGAAAAATCAATATCAAAATCTGGAGGCGTTTTTCTATATAAGTTAATAAAACGTTCAAAATACAAATCCAACTCTAAAGGATCTACATCAGTAATACGCAAAAGGTAAGCTATAATACTATTAGCACCACTGCCCCTACCAACATAAAAATAGCCTTTCGCTCGTGCATATTCTAAAATTTTCCAATTAATTAAAAAGTACGAAATAAACCCTTTTTCTTTAATAATATTTAACTCTTTTTCTATACGATTATATATTTCTTCAGAAGGTTCTTGATAACGATAAGAAATCCCAGCATAACTCATTTTTTTTAGCAACTCGTAATCATGTTCTTTACTTTTTCCGAATATTTTTTGATTTTTAGATGTTTTTCCAGAAAAATCAAACTTAATACTGCATTGATCCAATATATTTTTAGTATTTTCAATTATCTGAGGATATTTTATAAAAGCATTTTTAAGATTATCTGGGCTAAGTATTTTATCTTCCTCTGAAGCTTGTTCTAATAAAGACAATTTACTTAATAAAGTATTATTATCTATAGCACGCAGTAATCGGTGTGTATTAAACCCTTTTTTATCTTCGAAAGTAACCGTCTGTAAGACAACCACTTTATTTAGTTTGTTACTCCATTTTGAAAATTTAAATTGACTCAGCTCTTCTTTTCGTATTCCTATATATTCATTAGTATTTAAAGGAAAACTAAACTCGTTTTTAAACGGATAAATTACAATAGTGTGGGGTATTTTTTTTGCTTTTTGAGGTATTTTAAGTTTCTTGTTTTTTAGAAAATCAGACAAATAACTATTTATTTTTTCAAAGCCATTATTGTTTTTAGCTAACATTATAAACTGTTGTTGTGCACCGTTTCTAAAATCCACTCCAAGTATGGGCTTTATTTTATAACTAGTAGATAATCTGACAATATCTAAACAGGTAGAAGTATTGTTAATATCCGTAATAACAAGCTGTTCTAAATCATATTTTTTGGCCAATTCTAATAGCCGTTTTGGAGAAATAGTTCCATATCTTAAACTATAATATGTGTGGTTATTTAAAAACATATTTCAAATTTAACTACAAAAAATAGTTTTTCTTGCTTATATTTGTAGTATTATGAATCATATTGCAAAAAACATTCGTCATTTAAGGAAATTAAAAAATTACACTCAAGAACAGTTAGCTGATGAGGTTCAAATGACTCGATCTAAAATAGGTTCTTACGAAGAAGGAAGGTCCGACCCTCCTATAGAAATGCTTATTCGATTTTCTGAATACTTTTCCCTTCCCATTGATGTACTAGTAAAAAATGATTTATCCTATGCCACAGATACTTCGTTTATCGAAATAGGAAATCAACGTGTTTTATTTCCAATTTCAGTAGACTTGAATAACGAAGATTTAATAGAAGTGGTCCCTATAAAATCATCGGCTGGATATTTATTAGGTTATGATGATCCAGAATACATAGAACAACTCGAAAAAATAAAGCTCCCTTTTTTACCGACAGGAAAACATAGGGCTTTCCCTATTAAAGGAGACTCTATGCTTCCCATGAAAGACGGTTCTTATGTAATTGCTAAATACTTAGACGATATGCGTGATGTAAAAGATGGAACTTCTTATATTATTGTTACTGCTAATGATGGAATGACTTATAAAAGAGTCTATAATAAAATAGAAGAAAGAGATGCTTTATTACTAGTTCCAGATAATAAAAATTATCAATCATATCATGTACCTATTACCGAAATATTAGAATTATGGGAGTTTACTTGCAGTATTAACACACAAGAATATGATGAAAAAGATTTAAAGATTAGTAGTATTGCTTCTATGTTAAATCAATTGGGTATTGAATTAAAAGCTTTAGAAAAAATAATAATAAACTAGAATAAATGACCTTTCCCCTAAACAATGAATGATTATTTTATATAATACTAGGTTTATAATGAGTAACAAAAAGAAAATTATGAAATATTCTGTTGTTGATATAGAAACAAATGGAGGGGATAAAATAACAGAAATTAGTATTCTTGTTTTTGATGGAGAAAATATTATTGATGAATTTACATCATTAGTAAATCCTGAATGTAATATTCCTACATTCATTACTAATCTAACAGGAATAACCCAATCTATGGTATCAAATGCTCCTAAGTTTTATGAAATAGCTAAAAAAATACATGAGATTACACAAAACACTATTTTTGTGGCTCATAATGTTAATTTTGATTATAGAATTATAGGAAAAGAATTTCGTAGACTAGGGTTTCGTTTTATTCGTAAAAAATTGTGTACCGTAAGACTTTCAAGAACGTTATTGCCTAATAAAAAATCATATAGCTTAGGGAATTTATGCGCTTCAGAGGGAATTAGAGTTAATAATAGGCATAGAGCTAAAGGTGATGCTGATGCTACCGTCATTTTATTAAAAAAATTATTAATATTAGATAAAGAAAAAGATGTTATTTCTTCTTTTTTAAACCCTCGGTCTAAAGAAGCCACCCTTCCTCCAATGCTTTCCAAAACAGTATTCGATAATCTATCAGAGAAAACAGGGGTCTATTATTTTAAAAATGATGTTAATGAAATTATATATATTGGTAAAGCTAATAACATAAAGCAAAGAGTACTGAGTCATTTCTATGACAAAAAGAAAAAGGAAGTATCTATGTGTATGGTTACAGCTAATATTTCTTATACTGAAACAGGTAGCGAATTACTAGCTTTATTATTAGAGTCTTCTGAAATCAAAAAATATCACCCTAAATATAATAGAGCCCAAAGAAGAAGTATTGAGAGTATTGGATTATTTTACTACGAAGATCGATCGGGAATAATACACCTTGCGTGGAATAGACTCAAATTAGTTCCAAATCCTATTGTTAAATTTTACACAGCCAATGAAGCTCGCTATTTTGTAGAAAAGCTATGTGAAAAATTTGAGCTATGTCCTAAATTCTGCAATCTACAAACCAATGTGAGTAGTTGTTTTCATTACCAACTAAAAAAATGTAAAGGTGTTTGTAGAGATAAAGAAACCGTAAAAAACTATAATTTAAGAGTTACAAAATGTCTTGAATCAATTAAATTTAAAGAAAGTAGTTTTATAATTAAACAATCAGGATTAAAAGAAAATCAATACGGTTACGTACTCGTACTGAACGGTTTTTATATGGGGTTTGGTTATCTTCATAACGAAGAAGAAGCTTCTTTAGATGTTTATTTGAATAATATTACGCAACAAAAAGACACTAGAGATGTACAACGTATATTAAACTCGTATTTAAAGAAATATCCAGAAACCCTAATACACCTTGAAAAAACTGCTTAATACATTATGACTTTTACATAGCTTTGCGTTCATTTAACTTCAATATAAATGCTTGATGAAAATAAAGTTAAAAAATAAAAACTATTGATATTTCAAAAATATATTAATCAGTATTGAATCCATTTTACTGTTTTTTAGTTTTAATAACTAATTCTTTAATTTCACCAATACAAGCCATAAAATACGTCACTAAACGGTACGCCTTTTTAAATACCATAAAAGAGGAGATAGTTTTTATAGCTTGCACACTACGCGTATAACGATAATTATCTAAAATAGAAAAACCATTAGCCAATCAATAAGTTGTTCAGTTATAGTTCTAAAATTCCACACAAACAAGTACTTGTTTAGGTCTGTTTAAAATTTGAACGACCGTGCCTTTCATAGGATAAAATAAGAAGTAGTATTTAGATTAACAAGATGAAATATTAACTAGTAGAAATAAATATAGCCCGAATTATTGGAGTCAATATTGATGTCACAATTATAAAAGAGTTCGTTAATAATTTACACAGAGTAAATGAATTGGCAGAAAATAGTAATAGCTTTATATGGAGATTGAAAGATATATCAAATAATGTCTCAAACTTTGATCCTTTTAGTGATGAGCAGGTAATAATAAATGTTTCTGTTTAGAAAGATATTGAATCACTAAAAAGCTATATTTATAAATCATTTCATACAGAGTCTTTATAGCTAATGGAAAAACTCTTCGAAAGATTTTATGATAACGGAAAATTATTCGGATTTAGAGTGTTCGAAAAAAGCAACTTTAATCATTAAACCTGCGATTATGAATATATTGATTTCGAAATCATAAATGGAAAGTGTAAAGAAAATGACCAAAAGACGAAAATCATATATGATTTAACCAATGATCAAATGATTGTATATTTCGATGAGAATTTTCAAAATCAAGCATTGACTAACTTTCCTGATGAAAACACTTTTGAATTTACAGAAATAGTAGACAAGTTAAACAAGTTATCTGGATAGTTTCCAGGAAACAAAAATGTTTGAAAAAGTACATTTCAACTTCTTTTACTATCTTTAAATGGTTGTTAAAAAGTCTAGAATAAAAAACTACAAACAAATATTTTAAAAAAATAAACTTATTCTAATATCAAATAACCGTCTTTTATTACTTATAATTTATAAAACCTCTACTATCATTTTTGACCGTTATTGTAAGAATAAAATACTATAATTAAGTTTGCAACTATAATTTGTATAGTAAAGTATGATATTATAAACTTTTTCAAATTAGTAAAAAAAATCAACGACTAAAAAATTGCGATTTTTAAAATAAAATCAGCCTCTAAAATTTATTTTTTTCAGGCAAAGCAACAATAATAACTTGATTTTTTTAACCTCGGTAATTATACTGTTGTTTTTTCAATTAGACTGATTTGAAAAGTAGATTAAAATAAAGTTCCAAGATAGACAGAAACCTATTTTAAAACATAAAATAAACTAATAAATCAAGTTCTTTTTATCGATAAGTTTATTTTGCTTGTAAGATATCTTTATTTACTCATTTATCATAACATTGAATATTTTAAATAACCAAAAAAGAGATCAAAATAAAAAAGATATATCTAAAAAGTAATATAATCAATATGAAAAAAATAATAATTGTACTAGGAATAAGTATATTTTTTATAAAGTGTACCAATCAAGAAAAAAATATAAATACAAAAATTATGAATAATCAAAAGTTAACAATTGTAGCAAAAATTTTGGCAAAACCAGAAAAGAGAGAATTAGTAAAAAATGAACTTCTAAAATTAATCGATATTACAAGAGCTGAAAAAGGATGTATCAATTATGACTTACACCAAGATAATGAAGATGAAAACCTGTTTTTATTTTATGAAAATTGGGAAAGTAAAGAGTTATGGAAAAAGCATATGGAAAACACTCATTTAACTGAGTATATGAAAGCTACAGAAGATGCTGTAGAACAGTTTACACTGAATGAAATGACCCACATTAAGTAAAACTAATTATATATAATATGTATAAAAAACAGCTATGTAGTCAATTGGCTACATAGCTGTTTTTACATATTGATCTATAAAAAAAAATTACAATATTACCGATAACTTTTAATATCTGAGATATAAGAAATGACTGAATTAATCATAGTGATTGAGTTGAATTATATTGATTTTATTTCTATTAATTTAATCAAACAATTCTGATATAAAAGTCATGGTATATCAAAAAAAACAGGTATAAGGCTTCCTTTAATATTATTTGTTAAGATGTGATTGATAAGGTATTTTACCTCACAGAAACAATCTTTTAAAGTATAGTATTTCAACTTGATCTTTTCACCATTTTGGGTATAAAAAAACATCCAATATTTCTCCCTATTTAAGTTATATTTTGTTTTTTACGTTTTTGTATTAAATTCATCTATATAAAAAACATTCTTTACATAATATGCTCTTTGTAAATCTAAGAAATGTTTAGTTTTAATAAAAGCATACAGACATCTTTTGAATAACTTTTGATAAGCTTATTTAAAAGCTTTTAAATCAAAAAAAAGAATACTATTTTTAAATAAATAACTAAATAAAAAATCTTTCAAAAAATATATCTAAAAATATAGAATATAAGATCATTAAATTTATAATTTATTTTAATAAAAAGTATATTCGCATCCTATGTGGATGTACTTAGGATTATTAGCTGCATTGTTTTTAGGATTGCATAATTTGTGTAAAAAACATGCTGTAAGAGGAAACGATGTTTTTTTTGTTTTATTGGGAACTGTAACTACTGGTTTTTTGTTGTTAATTCCTTTATATATCGGATCAAAATACTACCCCAGTATATTAAAAACAATGAATCTTTTTATTGATGATATTTCATGGAAAAACCATGGTTTTATTTCTATTAAATCCTTAATAATGACTTGTTCTTGGGTATTGGCATATCAAGCATTAAAACACCTTCCTATAACTATAGTGACTCCAATAAGATCAGCAGGTCCGTTTTTTACATTTATAGGTGCTATTGTGATTTACAGAGAATCTCCTAATATTTTTCAATGGTTTGGCTTTTTCTTAATTATTTTATCCGTACTACTATATTCACGTATTGGAAAAAAAGAAGGTGTCGATTTTAAATCAAATAAATGGATTTTGGCTATAATTATAGCTACCTTTTTTGGGGCCTCCAGTGGATTATATGATAAATTTTTAATCCAAAAGCTTAATTTCTCTCCTCAAACATTACAGTTTTGGTTTTGTTGGTACACGATGGTCATATTGTTCATTATTGTCACAATCATAAAGCTTTCAAAAACAAGTAAAAGACAATCTTTTACTTTTAGATGGTCAATTCCTGCTGTAGGAATATTATTACAAGCTGCTGATTATTTTTATTTTAAAGCACTAGAGGATCCACATGCTATGATAATGTTGTTATCAGCCATAAAAAGAAGTCAAATTGTAATTGCTGTTGTTATAGGTGGGATCATTTTTAAAGAAAAAAATAAAAGAAAAAAGCTCGTACCTTTAACAGGTATTGTTTTTGGTGTATTTTTAATTTTATATTATAAATAAAAAAATCCTGTTTTTTAACAAAAACAAGGATTTTTTGCATAAAAATGCTTCTTTCTCTTTATCGTTAGAAACTCTTCCCAACAATATGATTTTATTGATAAATCATACTGCAATAATATGATTATCAAGGTAACTTCACAATAAGTAAAAACCCTATAAATTGCTTATGGTTTTTACCATACATCTTAAAGGGTTATATTAATTTCTTTAAAAACTTTTATCAAAAATTAATAACTAAAAAAATAAACTTAGTTTTTAAATACACTTATTTTAATTAAAAAAGGTTTTTTCCTACTCTTTCGAATGAAAAAAACCTTTAAATCGCTAATCAAAAAATTAACTTACTACTACACTTTAAATATACGATTTAGCTAAAGTTATTTTACTGAAAAAGAGGTGATTGGGGGTTTTATACAGTTAATTGGTAGTGTTTTAAAGATAAGTGGTAAAAAATAAAAAACACTTATGACTACCTAGAGCAAAAATAATTTCTTTTGGTAACAAGAGATCTTTAAATATTTATTTTTAGTAAGAGAATCTAGACCTTAGACGGGTTTTACTTACTTAATGTTTATTTAATTAAATTACCCTATTTCTTTATAAATATAAACTGATTAATACCTTATTCTATTTTTTATGAATCTCTTACCATTAAAAGCTATAATAAAATCAAACATTTAATCTTTAAATAATTGAATTGTAATATCAATTAATTAGATTTAATCAATCTTTATTTATGGGGGTCTAATATCTGCATCAATTTTTCTAGTTTAAAACGTGGTAAAATTAATAAGTAATTTCATTTAACTATTATTCTTCTCATACCTCTGATCATATACTAATTTTGCTTTACCATCTGACTCAAAAAACTCTGCTAGCCATATCTAGCTGTTTTAAAAAATATTTATAAATTTCATCTACGATTATTTTATTTTTCTCTTTAATATCTTTCTAAAACGTTAAATATATTCCTTTTTGTCAGGTTTTATTCGTATTTAATTTGCTATAACGAAAACTATTTTCTTAAGTATTTTAAACACATAATCACTTTATTTTCAATTAATAACAATATTATACTCCTCGAAAAACCTTTTCTATTTATCTGTTAGTTTTTTTGACTTACATACAATGAAATAATACTACCTCTTTATATCTTTATAATTTCTATTAAATAAAGACTATCAAATTTATAACTGTTCTTATTATATTTTAATTTTTCAGGGGTTCACATTTTGGTGGAAGTGACATAAACCAATCATATGCATTTTCGGAATATTTATATGCGTCACAACAATGCCCTTGACAGCCTGTATCTAAATAGTCATTTTGATGCCCATTATTTTTTAAAATTTCACTTATTCTATCTGCCGCAGTTACTAAATAAGTAAAATCTCCACTTCTCGAAATAATCAGTCTACCAGGTACTTTACAATCTGGATTCTCTGGTGCTTGATACACTTGTTCTTCAGTTTCATTTATACCACCACAAAACCATTGTATGCCAGCAAAAACATCTTGAAACATTTTAAATCCTTGATAACCTAAAAAAATAGATCCTCCTGAATATCCAGCAGCATAAATTCTTTTTTTATCAACATTATATTTTGAGACTACTTGATTAAGTATTTCTTTAATCCATAACCCCTGCGGCTCTGAACCCTCACAGCCTGCTTTACACCAAGTATTTACCCCTTAATTATTATACCTCTAGGACATTCTGGTGCTATAAATATAAAATCCTGTTTAGTTTTCCATAGATCTTCCCAATAGAATTTCATATTGTTTGGATGTCCTTCATCTCCGTGCAACACTATAATAATTGGAAATCTTTTCTTGGTTTTAGTTTCTGGAATTCCTAACCAATACCAAGATCCATTAAATTCAATTCTTTTTATAATATTAGATGTTGTTCGCTCATCTGGTTTTTCAATTAAAATCACATCTTTTATAGGTTGAAAAACTTCTTGTTTATTACAAGATATAATAGAGCATATAATGACAAACCAAAATACATTTTTCATATTTATTTAATTAAATTTAACTGAATTTAGTTAAATTTTTTAAAATATATTATTACCTATACATATCTAAAACATGTATAGGTAGTAATTACAGTGGATAAACTAGTAAAACCCTTGTCTTACTAGCTTACATAGGAATTTCTGCACCTCCTTTAGTTCTTGAAAGGCTATAATTCTTGACATCCTTATCAGGATAAGCGTGATAAGTTATACTCTCTGGTTGAAAAATAAAATCAACCTGTATTACAAGATGTTTAATATTTCCACACTCAGGAATTGCTTCACGTGTTAAATAATAATTTTGCTTTTGTCTATTTGCATCTCGTCTAATTCTTCCAATATGTGGCTGGATAAATTCAACTATTTTTCTATTTATGGCATCTTTTGAACTTCCATTAAGAACAAATTTAGTCCCTGGTCCTGATGTTTTAAAGTGTTTATCTCCATGTTCATCATAAATAAATTTTGTTGTAGCAGTATCTATTCGTTTTGCAAGATCTGGTTCAAGGGCTTCTATTATATCTTCCAATGAAATACCTTCATACAAAGACTCATGACTTTGCTCAATGACATTATTTAACAATGCTTCATTTGCTCCAGGTACTTTAAACATACCTAGTGATATAGGTCCTACATTAGAAGTTAACTTAGACAACGCTTTATTTAATTCTGTAAGATTATTAATTGGTTTGAAGTTTTGATCTTTCATTTTTTAGGGTTTTATGTATTATTTTTTGATTTTAGGTTTGATCAATTGCCTAAAATTAGTTTAGCATATATACTGAATTACGTATATTAAGGTTCCGAATAAGATGTATGTATTTGTTTAAATTAATGTAATATAAAAACTAACAAAAGCAACTGCTTCCCTTACCTTTAAACGATAGTTAACATTTTATATTTTATCTTTACTATAAAAATTAACCACTAACTTACACAATATAAATACGTTAATTTTTCTTATATTCTCACGGTATCAGGGGTACTACAGTTTTAATGCTTCATTTAAATTAGATGATAACGCTACTCTAATTTCCTCATAGATTTTCTTTAATAGTCCTTCACTATTGATAGAATAATAAAACTTTTCTAAGGAAATTAATTTTCCTTCAAAATATAATCGTGAGCATTTAAATCATATAAATAAGTAGTTTAAAAAATAATCGGGATAAGAAACTTAGATTTGTCGAATTTTAACCATAAATACTAATTCGTATGCTCTGTTGCCCCTTCATTACAAAAACGAAATAAAATATTATCGCTACCAAAATCACCTGTTTTGAGTCTTATCTGAGCAATACATATTATTTTCACGTACTTTGTTTCACGTTTTTGAGGACACATGATTATATATTTATTTTTATGACTTAAATCTCAATTATAAATTATTCTCTCACAATATTCTTCACTTTTTTGAATACTCATTATCTCCTACTCCTTCTCTATAATTCACTTACTAAATATTAGACATAAAAAAACACCTTAACTAAGGTGTTTTATGATATGTATGTTTTTAACGTCTATAACATGTGATACTAGCTCTGAATTAGTAAAATATATAGACTAATACCCAAAAATTAAAAACCCAAATAAATCAAATATTTATAGAAAATTATTTCTTATAACTATTGTAGGAATGGGCTTAATAGTTTTTTAATATTTTACTCTTATTATTCTATTTAAATAATCAGGGAGGTCAGGTTGATTCGGATCGCTCTTATCATCTGTTGGATCATTGTTTCCGTTAGCATCCTCATCCTTTGTTAAAATACGATCACCGTCATCATCATCATCAAGAAAATTAAACCTTGTATCGTTATCTGTGTCATCATTCCAAGGTTTTCCATCGCCGTCTATATCCTCTTTTATTGACGGTATATTGTCTCCATCATGATCAGTACCATCAACAAAATCATACAGTTCTATGTAGTATAATAATATTTTATTAGCTAATGCATTTGATGAATTTCTGTAAGATAAGCCTGATGGTAAAATAAAAAAGCCCTTGCCCCCATCTTCATACTTAAGCGGTTCACCAACTGTAGAAAGATTATTACCTCCCTTAAAATGTACCCATGGATACCTCCATCCAGGAATAACATTCAATTGATTAAACCAACTAGGGAAAATTAAATCTTGCTCCTTTTTAACTTCCATAGCATTAGTCAACGTTCTTAATCGATAGACGGGCAAAATAGAGTCTATTACTGTTGGAAATCCCTTATCTACATCAGGTGCTCCTTCGTGCTTTACAAATACATAGTAAGTGTAATCTATATCAAACTCATTTACTTTTTTTGTTAATAGCCTATCATCTTCAGACAAAGCAGTTTTGCCACTTTTTAAAGGCACAATTGAATCAAGTGTATCATCGAAATAATTATTTTTTAAAAACTTTAAAATAGAATCATTATCAATCTTTGCCTGTTGTACATGATCAAAATTATCAACTATTTGGTTTTCATCACTATCCCCACAAGAATACATAATGATACCAAAGATGAAAGCATATAGGAAATGTTTTAATTTTATCATTTAATACTATAATTTTGAGACGCAATTTACCATTTTTATACCTTTGTGAAAAATTATTAATATATTTTAAATGAGAATAGACAAATATTTGTGGTGTATTAGATTGTTTAAAACAAGAAGTATTGCTACAGATGCTTGCAAAAAAGGGCATATTAAAGTTAATAATACTTCTGTTAAACCTTCAAGAGAATTATTTGGTAATGAAGAGCTTTTGGTTAGAAAAAAC
This sequence comes from Tenacibaculum profundi, assembly GCF_057162725.1. NCBI lineage: Bacteria > Pseudomonadati > Bacteroidota > Flavobacteriia > Flavobacteriales > Flavobacteriaceae > Tenacibaculum > Tenacibaculum profundi. Next base: position 359,270 of record NZ_CM169894.1, on the reverse strand, counting down.
CAAATTAATTATAAAATAAAAGTTTTAGACATACCTCCAAACAGAGTTGGAGCTAAGTTAGTTGATTTATATAGAAAAGATCTGACTCCAAAAGAAGAGTTTGAACGTACAGAATTACTAAAATATTCAAAGGATTACTATAGAAAAAAAGGTACAGGTAGACCTACTAAAAAAGATCGTAGAGATATTGATGAATATAACAATGATAATGACGATTAGCTAACCTTTAAACCAAAAAACGTAATATTTATAAAATTATGATTGCAAAAAACAATGTAATACTTAATAGTAAGCAGATTGAGCAAAAATTAAAACGAATTGCTTATCAAATTTATGAAACAAATAATGATGAGAATGAGATTGTGATCGCAGGAATTTCTGAAAACGGATTTATTTTAGCCAAAAAATTAAGGGAGATTATAGGTGAAATATCTTCTATTAAGGTAGTTCTTTGTGAAGTTTTCATGAATAAAAAACATCCTATCAATTCTGTAAATACTTCATTAAAAAAAGAAAAATATGAAAATAAATCAGTGGTTTTAGTAGATGATGTACTTAACTCTGGCACAACATTGATTTATGCAGTAAATCATTTTTTAGAAGTCCCTCTAAAAAACTTTAAAACAGCAGTATTAGTTGATCGAAATCATAAAAAATATCCAGTTAAAGCCGATTTTAAAGGTATATCGCTTTCAACGTCAATTAAAGAGCACGTCAATGTAGAATTTAAAGAAGGAAATACAACCGCATATTTAATTTAATATTTGTACAATTTCTTCAATAATTGTTTTAATATCTTTTTGATCGATTTTTATCGTTTGTGAAGCTTGATTATAAAAACCGTTTCTTTCGAAAAGGTGCTTTGCTATAAATTCGTTTAAATCTTTATCTTCTAAATCAGATACGAGAGGTCTTTGATCCTTCTCTTTTTTTATTCTTTCTACTATTGTATTTATAGATGCTTTTAAATAGAAAGAAATGGCGTCTTTTCTATTTTTTATATGTTCCATATTACCGGCATAACAAGGTGTTCCTCCTCCTAGTGATAGCACATAATCATCTTGACCACTTAAAAGTTCTTTCAAGTATTTATTTTCTATCTTTCGGAAATAAATTTCACCTTGTTCTTTAAAAATATCTTGAATAGACATATCTTCTTTTTCTTCTATAAAATTATCTAAATCAATAAAAGGTAAAGCCATTTTTTCAGATAAACACCTACCTACAAAAGACTTACCACTAGCCATATATCCAAGAATTATTATTTTCATTTTAACGTAAAATTGTTGGGTGCAAATATCAACAAAAAAAAACAAAAAAAAGTTTTTTTAATTAATACACAATTGTATATTTGCACCCGCAAACACGTAGATGTGTAAACAATGACCGGGTAGCTCAGTTGGTAGAGCATCTCCCTTTTAAGGAGAGGGTCCTGGGTTCGAGCCCCAGCCCGGTCACAAAAAGTTAAGCCACATATGCTTAACTTTTTTTATTTTATGCGCATATGGCGGAATTGGTAGACGCGCTGCCTTGAGGGGGCAGTATTCTTTTTGAATGTGGAAGTTCGAATCTTCTTATGCGCACAAACCGAGAGTTAAGAACTCTCGGTATTTTTTTCTTATTTTTCTATGGAAAAAAGGAAGCTTATTGTTTAGGGGTTTTAGGTATTTTTTTTTTTAATATTTTATTGTAAATTAGAAAATTATAATTGATTATAAGAAAATAAAATTCTACTTTATTAAAGAGATTAAATAAGTCAGAACTTATGTTTTCTATTTATTCTTTTAAATTAATTTAGTTTTATTCATAAATTATTCTGTTTTTTTTTGTAATCTTTTTGTATTTTAAAAAGTAAAAAACAGTGAAATTACTGATCATAAAAAGTGTTACCCCTAAGTAATATTTAGTAGAAATATCTATTTTATTTTTTAAATTAAAATCCTAGTTTTGAAAAACTAACATTTAAAAATGTTAATATTATTAATCTTAAAATTTCCAGCTATATGACATTTAATAGTTATTTAAAGAAGAAGGAGTTTGATAGCAAAATCAATTTACTGGAAAGTAGTATCAAAAATTATTTATATAATATTGATTATGAATTAAATTCTGAAGGAATTAGAAATCTTGTTCAATGGAATCATACGATTAAAGATCAAAAGATTGTAAGAATGATTTACCCTAACGAACATTGTAGTACTGATTTAAAAGAAATTGTAGAGGACTTTATACAAACTGAATTCAGTGAATTCAAGTAAAGAAATCTTCTATTAGAAAACTTAAACAGTAAAATCTTAAATAATTAAATTAAACAAGAGCCATCATATTCTGTATAGATGGCTTTTTTTATTTAAAAATTGTTATCATATTTACGAGTATTAAAAAAACAGTTAATACTCTAATTTAGCAATATGCAAAACAAATACATAATTCTTATACTAATGTTAGTAACTTCATTTATAACGTTAGCTCAAGAAATTGAAATAAAAAATTTGAAAGGTCAAATAAAAGATGCTAAAACCAAAAAAACACTAAGTGCTGCACACATATTAAACTTAAATACAGTTGAAGGAACAATAACTGATGAAAATGGTTTATTTAAGTTAACGGCAAAAGCAAATGATACTGTTCTAGTATCTTTTTTAGGCTATTCTTCTATAAAGCTAAAAATAACAAATGATCTTTTGCGTGGAAATGAAGTTGAAATATCTTTATCAGAAAAACCAGAAAAGATTAAGGAAATTGTTATTAAATCGACCAAATTGATTGGTGTTTTGGAGGTTGATATAAAACAGGTTCCCAAAGATAAATTTACAAGAATTCATATCAATGGTTTACCTCAGACTTATGAGATCGGACGTCCAAAGAAAATAAGCTCTCCGCTTAATCAACTTTTAAACCCTGTAGATTTAGTTTATAATTTATTTGGAAAAAAACCAAAACAATTGAAAAAACTTAAAAAACTTAAAAAAGAAGATGATTTACGAAAGATGTTAGCAGGTAAATTTGACAGAGAAGTTATGATGGAATACCTAGAAATGGATCGAACAGAGCTACATAACCTTTTATCTGATTGTAATTATTCTGAATATTTTGTTAAAAAAGCCAGTGATCTTCAGCTTATTGAAGCTATTTTGAATTGTTATGAAAATTATAAAGCTATCAAAAAGGGTAAAATTGGCAGAGACAGAATTAATATTGATAAATAAACACCTAATTTTAATTATTTTGTTTTACGCTTTTTCTGTGTTTATTTTTATATAAAACTTCAAAAATTACTGCATTTTTTATGTTTTTATTTAAAGGAAAAAACTAAATTTACGGTTTTAAATACACACAAACACAACTAATAATGATTCATTTCTTTGGAAACGTAAACAGTAAAATTTTTGCTGTTCAAACAACAGAAGAATTAACAACTGAAACCAATTCGAAACTAACTTGGTTATTTGGAAACCAATCTAAAATAAACATGGCGTCACTTGACGCCTTTTTTGTTGGGCCAAGAGCAGCGATGATTACTCCCTGGAGTACTAATGCTGTGGAAATAACTCAAAACATGGGGATTTCTGGAATTGTTAGAATTGAAGAATTTGAAGCAGTTTCTGAAAATTATTCCGATTTTGACCCTATGATTTTTCAGAAGTTTAACGGGTTAAATCAGGAAACTTTTACTATTAATATTGAGCCAGAAGCAATTTTAGAGATTGACGATATTGCTGCTTATAATGAGCAAGAAGGTTTAGCATTAAATGAAGAAGAAATTTCTTATTTAGAGGCAGTATCTCAAAAAACTGGAAGAAAGCTAACAGATTCTGAAGTATTTGGATTCTCACAAGTAAATTCAGAGCACTGTCGCCACAAGATTTTTAATGGTACTTTTGTTATTGATGGAGAAGAGCAACCTACTTCCCTATTCAAATTAATTAAAGAAACTTCAAAGCAAAATCCTAACGATATTGTTTCGGCTTATAAAGATAATGTAGCTTTTATTGAAGGACCAAAAGTTGAACAATTTGCTCCTAAAAGTGCTGATATTCCTGAATACTACGAGACAAAAGATTTTGAATCAGTAATTTCATTAAAGGCTGAAACACATAACTTCCCGACCACTGTTGAACCTTTTAATGGTGCCGCGACGGGATCAGGAGGTGAAATTAGAGATCGATTGGCTGGCGGTAAAGGATCTATTCCTTTAGCGGGTACAGCTGTGTATATGACTTCTTATTCTCGTTTGCAAGAAAATCGTCCTTGGGAGCAAGCAATGGATGAGCGTAAATGGTTATATCAAACACCAATGGATATTTTAATCAAAGCGTCAAATGGTGCTTCTGATTTCGGAAATAAATTCGGTCAACCTTTAATTTGTGGATCTGTATTAACTTTCGAACACGAAGAAGATGCTAGAAAGCTTGGATTCGATAAAGTAATTATGCAAGCTGGTGGTATTGGATATGGTAAGAAAGATCAAGCTATAAAAGATACCCCTAAAGAAGGTGATAAAATAGTAATTCTTGGTGGTGAAAACTATAGAATTGGTATGGGAGGAGCTGCAGTTTCTTCAGCGGATACTGGTGAGTTTTCTACAGGAATTGAATTAAATGCAGTGCAAAGATCGAATCCTGAAATGCAAAAGCGTGCTGCTAATGCGGTAAGAGGAATGGTAGAAAGCGAGGAAAACTTTATCATTTCTATTCATGATCACGGTGCTGGAGGGCATTTAAACTGTTTATCAGAATTAGTAGAAGAAACGGGTGGAAATATCGATTTAGATCAACTTCCTGTTGGTGATCCTACCCTATCTAATAAAGAAATCATTGGTAATGAATCTCAAGAAAGAATGGGATTAGTAATTGCCGATGAACATATTGATACTTTGAATAAAATTGCAGAGCGTGAGCGTTCTCCAATGTATACGGTAGGAGATGTAACTGGTGATCATAGATTCACTTTCGAATCTAAATCCAATGGCAATAAACCAATGGATTTAGCACTGGAAGATATGTTCGGAAGCTCTCCTAAAACTGTTATGACTGATAATTCAGTTGATAGAAAATATGCTGAATTAAACTATACAACGGAAAAGTTTAAAGAATATTTATCGCAAATTCTTCATTTAGAGGCTGTAGCATGTAAAGATTGGTTAACAAACAAAGTTGACCGTTGTGTTGGGGGTAAAGTAGCAAAACAACAATGTGTTGGAAGTCTTCAAATTCCTTTGAACAACGTTGGTGTTATGGCTTTAGATTATAAAGGAAAGGAAGGAATAGCAACTACTATTGGGCACTCTCCTATTTCTGGATTAATTGATCCTGAAGCAGGAAGTAAAAACTCTATCGCTGAAGCATTAACAAACATTGTTTGGGCCCCTTTAAAAGATGGTTTAAAATCGGTTTCTCTTTCTGCAAACTGGATGTGGCCATGTAGAAATGAAGGTGAAGATGCGCGTTTATATAAAGCTGTAAAAGCTGTATCTGAGTTTTCAATTGATTTAGGAATCAACGTTCCAACAGGAAAAGATTCTTTATCAATGAAACAAAAGTATCCAAATGAAGAAGTTATTTCTCCAGGTACTGTAGTAATTTCAGCAGCTGCAAATTGTAATGATATTACTAAAGTAGTTGAACCTGTATTAAAAACTAATCAAGGAGATATTTACTATATCAACCTTTCTCAAGACGAATTTAAATTAGGAGGAAGTTCATTTGCTCAGGTAGTTAATAAAATAGGAAATCATGCACCTACCATTAAAGATGCTGCTAAGTTCAAAACAACGTTTAATGTTTTACAACAGCTAATCAGAGATGAAAAAGTAGTTGCTGGTCATGATGTTGCTTCTGGAGGTTTAATCACTACTTTATTAGAACTTTGTTTCGCTGATGTAAATGTTGGAGCTAATATAGATTTAACTTCTTTAAGTGAATCAGACAGTATAAAAGTATTGTTTGCTGAAAATTCAGGAATCGTTTTTCAAGCTGCTGATAATTCTGTAGAAGCTATTTTATCAGAAAATGACATTGAATTCTTTAAAATAGGATCGGTTACTGAGTCAGATCGTTTAAATATTAAGAACAATGCGGATGTATTTGCGTTATCCGTTTCTGAATTAAGAGATACTTGGTACAAGACTTCGTATTTATTAGATAGCAAACAAACGGCTAACGATTTAGCGAAAGATCGTTATGACAATTATAAGAATCAACCATTAAAATATACCTTTCCTACGAATTTCACTGGAAAATTAGCAGATGTTGTAGGCAATGTTTCTAACAGACCTAAGGCTGCCATTATCCGTGAAAAAGGATCGAACTCAGAAAGAGAAATGGCTAATGCCATGTATTTAGCTGGTTTTAATGTTAAAGATGTTCATATGACAGATTTAATTTCGGGGCGTGAAACGCTAGAGGATATTCAATTTATTGGAGCTGTAGGAGGTTTCTCTAATTCAGATGTTCTTGGTTCAGCGAAAGGTTGGGCTGGTGCATTTTTATACAATGAGAAAGCCAATGCTGCTCTTAAAAAGTTCTTCGAAAGAGAAGATACTTTATCTGTAGGTATTTGTAATGGATGTCAGTTATGGATGGAGTTAGAATTAATTAACCCAGAACATAAAGTTCATGGTAAAATGGTTCACAATGATTCTAAAAAACACGAAAGTTCATTTACTTCTGTAAAAGTTCAAGAGAATAACTCTGTAATGTTATCAAGTTTAGCTGGAACAGAATTAGGTGTATGGATTTCTCATGGAGAAGGTAAATTTAATTTACCAGAATCAGAAGATCAATACAATATTGTAGCGAAATATGGTTACGAAGGCTACCCTAACAATCCTAATGGATCAGATTATAACACAGCAATGATGTGCGATAAAACAGGTCGTCACCTTGTTACAATGCCACATATTGAGCGCTCTACTTTCCAATGGAATTGGGCTAACTATCCAGAAGGAAGAAAAGATGAAGTATCTCCATGGTTAGAAGCTTTTGTCAATGCTAGAAAATGGATTGAAAATTTAAAATAATTTTAAGAAAATTAGGCGTTTTTTGATAAAAATTCTTATTTTGTATAAATAATAATATTAGTCTATTTTAGAAGGGTTTTAGATTAATAATATTTTAGAAGTAGGGTATGATATTCATACCCTACTTATTTTTAATTATCTCATTTTATTATTCCTAACAATAACCTTCAATTTTTTCTTGATATCTTTACCAACATCGTATATCATTTGTTCATTACTGGGAAAAGGCACAGATCTCATGGTTAGCATGCTTATAAAGCTTTCATCTAAAGCTCTCCTATCTCCATCAGAAGTAGCGTAACTATGTTCAAAAATAAATTCGCTTTGCAATGGAAAAGATTCTAATAATTGCTCATTAACATTATCAAAATATCGTACTTGTCCAACTACTTGTACTGACTTTGTTTGTGTAAATCGATAAAAATTACATTGTACTTTTGTAAAATTATCTACTGTAATTTTATTTCCTAAACTATCTTTTTTTATAATTCCTTTATCATCCTTAACATATTTAAATCCACTCTTAATTTGCTTTTCTTTTACAAATTCTTTTTCATAAACATGCTCAGGGGAAATCATAATGTCTCTAAACATTAATTCTAATGTAAAATCATAATTTAAACTCGCTTGCTTTTTATTATGATATACAGTCCAAAAATCATTTAAATGATACGCTTCAAAATTCAATAAATCTTCTTCTAACCTTTTAGGAATAACTTTATCTGATTTATTTTTGAGAGAAACAAAAATAAAATCAGTTCCAATTTGATGACATTTATCCATTAAACTCCTTACATCTTTATAGTTTGGATTAATTTCATCTAAATAAGCAAATTCTTTATGCGCAAATCTATAATCTAGTTTATTTTTTGATTGAAAAACAGATTTTGCTTTCATATAGAGGTACTCTGACAAATTATTTTTTGCCACTATAATGTCTTTGTCATAATTAGTAAAATTGAATATTTCTTCTTTACCTGTATCTATGTACTTTAAAGGTAATAAGGGTTTAATTTTTTCCTGTCTTATTTTCAAGTCATTATAAATTCCAAAAATTTCTTCTAGATTTTCAGGATTACGATCTTTTTTTAAAAATTTAATTCTTGAAAGATCTCTAGAAGTTGCTTTTTCAAATGCATTCTTTAAAATTGTTATATGAGGTTGATTTCTTTTCTTAGTTTTATTACTTGCTAGTTTCTTAATTGACAATTCTATTGCCTCTTTATAGTTTCCTCTATTGGTCGCTTCTTGTGCATATTTTGCTGTACTACAAGCATAGATAAATGAGATAAAAACTATTAAAAACGTAATTTTTTTCATAAATAGTATAGTTTTGTTTACCTGGTATTTTCAAAAAAGATACCAAACTTTAATTTTAAAACAAAACTATACTATTTAATATTTATTTTTAAAATAAATTAATCATAATTTTTAAAATACAGATTCTTAATTTATTCAAATTTCAAGTATTTAATTAAATTTATTTTTGTCGCCAAATAGGCTTTTATACCGACTACAAAACATATTAATATTGTTAAAATAATTGGTGTCATGATATATGGATACAACGGCATTTCAACTCTATAAACAAAATCATTTAACCATTTTTCTTGTATAATATAAAAACTAAAAGGAATCAATATTAAGGTAGCATATATCGCTATTTTTAAAAATACTTTCATTAATTGAAACATAATTTCTTTCGTACTAGCCCCTAAAGCTTTTCTAATAGCTATCTCTTTTAATCTTTGTTGAATTGTTAAAGTTGCCAATGCGAATAGACCTAATAAAGAAATGATGATTACAATCAATGTTAAAATTGTCAAAAGTGTTTTTTGTTTTTGATGGTTTTTAAAAGTTTTTTGATATTTCTCATCGAGAAACTGATAATCAAACGGGTAATCTTGTTCTATATTTAATTTCCAATATTTTCTAATGAAATTTATAGTCTCTTCCATATTCTCATTTTTAATTTTAATTTGAAAATTATAAAATGAATGATCCCTCATTAACTTAAAGACGCTCCAATGAAAAAAAGCTATGGGAGGTATTTCTCTATCAAGCCCATAAATATGATAATCTTTTACCATTCCTACGACGTTAAATATTCTATCTCCTTTAATATAAGGTACAGGTATATGTATTTTCTTATCAATTGGATCGTTGTAAATGCCTAATCCTTTTGCCATTTTTTCATTAATCAAAATATTTGTTATGGTATCGGAAGCAAATCGTTCTTGTAATTTTCTTCCCTTAAGAATGTCTATTTTAAGAATATCAAAATAGTTAAAATCTATTGGATTTATGTTAGTTTGTACATCATTTTCTTTATATATTGCATTGGTAGAGCTCGAATTATTGCCATTAGGTACAAAGAAGTTACTGGTAACTTCAATTATATTAGAATTCTGCTTCACTAATTCTTTTTTAGCTATTAAATAATTTTGGTAATTATTTTGACCATGGCCTAATTTTACGATAAGTATATTGTCCCCAGAAAACCCAAGATCCTTTTCCATCATATAATTTACTTGCTTATAAACTACAAGAGATGCAATTAAAAAAAATCCAGAAATTACAAATTGAAGCCCAAGCATCATATTTCTAATAATTAAACCTTTTTTACTTCTCGTTATATTTCCTTTCAATACTTCCGAAGGTTTAAAACCAGCCAATTTAAAAGCAGTTATAAAACCAACAATTAAAGATAATTGTATGTTTACAATAAAAGTTTCAAATATAATTCCTTTCTCATTTATTAAAATTATATCTTTTTTTAAGAAAAGATTGTAATAAGGGAGTATTAATTCAACTAAAATCAACGAGAAAATAAAAGAAATTAAACCTAAAAGTAATATTTCAGTAGTATATTGAATGAATAATGATTTCTTTGAGATACCTAAAGTTTTTTTGACGCCAACCTCCTTTGCTCTTTGCTCTGCTGAAGAAATTGATAAATTAATAAAGTTTACGCAGGAAATAATTAGAAGTAAAACAGCAAGAGATAATAATATTTTAATTAGTTTATAATTACCTTTTCCTTCAGGACTTGCTGATTTTGTATAGCCTTCTAATCTAATATCCTTTAAACCTTCTAGTAAAATTTTTGTTCCATGTTTTTTATCCCATTCAACAGGCGTCATTCCTTCTTTCTCTGCTGATGGTACTGTAGAATTCTTATACCACAGTTCGTTCATCTTATTTTCTAAGCTTTTAGTTAGGTTGCCTTTCGTTGTTTTAACTAAGAGGTCATAACTATAACTACCCCAGCCTTCTTCTTTAGGGTACTCTTTAAACTGAGTTACTAAATCAGGTTCAAAATAGTGTTTACCTTTAATTTTAAACACTGTTGTAATGATAAAAACTCTATTACCAAATTCTAATGTTTTACCTATAGCTGAAACGGAACCAAAGTATCGTTTAGCCAAAGTTTCAGAAATAGCTACATTGTCACTAGTTTCTTTAAATTTATCTATTGAGCCCTTTAAAATTTCAAAAGGAAAAAAATCGAAAAAAGAGGCCTCTCCTGTAATTATTTTTTTAGTGTAATATTTTTTACCTTCAACATAAACTAAATTAGGATTATACCCTCCCTCGCTTAGATACGTTTCAATAACCTCTGGTATCTCATCTTTATATTTCGGACCTTCAACACTTGTACTCACCCCCCATATTTCTCCATCTGACATTGAATGAACTACACGATAAATTTCATTTCTACCTGAATTCTCTTGATTATACTTTCTTTCCTCATTTAAATAAAGTAGTACCAACATCAATACGGTTAAACTTAAGGTTAGTCCAGATACATTTACTACTCCATTTAACCAATTTTTTTTCTGGTTTCTGAAAAATATTTTAAACCACGTTTGAAACATAAGATTTATTTTTAATTTTTTTATTCATTTTCTAATAACACATCAATTTTAGACTCATTCGTCCTTTCTGATATGATTATGCCATCTTTTAACGTTATAATTCGAGATGAAAATTTGGCATCATAAGCTGAGTGGGTTACCATTATAATAGTTGCTCCTAAGCTATGGAGTTCACTTAATAATTCCATTACATCATTACCACTCTTACTATCCAGATTTCCTGTTGGTTCATCTGCTAAAATTATTTTAGGGTCTGTTACTAAAGCTCTTGCCACAGCAACTCTTTGCTGTTGCCCCCCAGAAAGTTGTAATGGAAAGTGCTTAGCTCGATGGGAAATACCCATCGTTTCCAATATTTTATTAACCTTTTCTTTTCTCAATGAAGCCTTAACTTTATTATAAATTAGAGGTAATTCTATATTTTCGTATACAGTAAGTTCTTCAATTAAATTAAAATTTTGAAATATAAATCCAATATTGGCTTTTCTTACATTAGCCCGCTGCTTTTCATTATACTTAGTTACCTCTACTCCATCAAAAAGATAGCTCCCATTATTTCCTGAATCTAATAATCCAATAATGTTTAACAATGTTGATTTTCCACAACCAGAAGCTCCCATGATAGATACAAATTCACCTTTTTTTACCTCTAATGATAGTTTATCAAGAGCTGTTGTTTCAATTTCTTCAGTTTGATAAACTTTTACTAAATCTTTTATGCGTATCATATTTTTAATTATTTGTTAATTTAATGTAGATAAAAAATTACCAGAAGTATTTTTTCCCACTAAACTCATTTGATTTTTTTTTATAGATAAATCCATGTTACTTAATTTCTCCTTCCAGGTAGCATTTCCTTTATAATCCTCAATAAAAGATAATAAACTACTAGAAAATCCTAATTTTAAATAATAGATGATCTCTAATTTAATTTTGAATATTTATTTCTTCAATTTTTTCAAAATTTTCATAACTAGAAGTTATAACTTTATCCCCCTCTTTAAGGCCACTTTTAATTTCATAATAAAATTGATTCTCTCTACCTAAGGCGATCACTCTCTTTACAGCTTTATTTTCTGAATTAAGAACAAATACCCATTTACCATTGGTTTCTTGAAAAAATTTCCCTTTTGGTAATAATATCGCTTCATTGTTATTTGATAAAAAAACCTTACTTTTAAGAGACATTCCTCTTTTGATATGATTTATTTTAGTCGTGTTAGTAAATAATAACTCTACTGAAAATTTACCATTAATAACTTCAGAATAAACTTTATATAACCGTATATTTTGTTTTTGATTATTTATAACAACAACCCCCTCTATTCCTTCTTTTAATTTAGTAATGTAATATTCATCTATTTTAGCAACTAATTTATAACCATCAAGAACATCTATTTTTCCAATAGACTCTCCCTGGTTATAATTTTTTCCAAGAACAGGATTAAATGAAGATAAAAAGCCATTAACTGGAGCCTTTACAATAAAATTCTCTTTATTTTTTCTTAAAAGATTTAAACTTTTTTGCATTTGTGCTAATGAGGTGTTTATCCTTGATAATTGATTAATACGACTAGTTTTTTCTTCCTTGACACTTTTCTTTATTACATTACTTCTTTTTTTCTGAAAGTTCAATTCTTGCGCTGATTTTTCATATTCATTTCTTGCAATTACTCCTTTTTGATACAAATTAGTATCTAACTTATATTGACGCTCTGCTTTTCTAAAATCGTTTTCTATTCCAACTAATTGCTGATCTAAAATTAATTGCTGATTCGTTATACTTACTCTTATGTTTCTCAAATTATTAATTTGTTCAACGATGGCAGTTTCTTGAGTAAGGTAATTTAGTTCTGCATTGGGATTGTAAACTTTTAATAAAGGAGTTCCTTCAGTTACCTCCTTTCCACTTTCCAAAAAAATATCAGCAACTGCTCCCCCTTGAAGAACATTTACTAAAACTGATGTTTTCGGCTCAACGATACTATTAAATATAACTACATCTTCAAAGTCTCCTTTTTCTACTTTACTTATAACTATAGAATTTCTATTAACATTAATCTGATTTTTTCGGGTTAGATTGAGAAAACTTAATCCAATTATTAAGATAACAGGTATGCTAATGAGTAACATTTTCTTAACTTTCTTATTTTTTTGTTTAATAATTTTATCCATATATTACTTTTACACCAAGTATGACGATAAATATGCCATAAAACAATAAAAACACAAACAACTGATAATAAGCCACTTATTGTTTATTTTAAAATTTAAAATGTTCATAATCGAACACTTATTTGTTCAAATACTAACAAAAGAGTAATTATGTAAAATGAGAAAAAAAGAAGCTACAATTTTAATTATTGATGATGATGATGATATTTTATTTTCTGCTAGAATTAGCTTAAAAAAATATTTTACTGAGATTATTACTATTAATAGCCCTAAGAAGATCGGTAATATACTAATAGACTCAATTGTTGATGTTGTTCTTTTAGACATGAATTATCATATTGGTTTTGAAGATGGTAAAGAGGGCTTGTACTGGTTAAAATATATTAAAGAACTTAGTGCTGAAACCACTGTTATTTTAATGACCGCCTTTGGTTCTGTAAACTTAGCTGTAGAAGCTATTAAGCAAGGTGCCTCAGATTTTATTCTAAAACCATGGAATACAGAAAAACTTTTTGGAATTGTAAGTGCTGGTGTTGAATTAGCACGTTCTAAAAGAAAAACAACACAATGGAAAACTGTACACGATAAAAATAATGAAGAATTTCATGAAAGGTCAGAACATATAATAGGTAACTCTGTTGCTATGCAATCTGCTATTCAACTAGTTAAAAAAGTGGCCCCTACTGATGCAAATATTTTAATACTTGGAGAAAATGGAACTGGTAAATATGTATTTGCAAAAGAAATTCATATTGAATCAAATCGTAAAAATGCTCCTTTTATTCATGTCGACTTGGGGTCATTAAATGAAAATTTATTTGAAAGTGAATTATTTGGTTATGTTAAAGGTGCTTTTACAGATGCTCACAAAGATTCAATAGGAAGATTTGAATTAGCTAAAGGAGGAACAATTTTCTTAGATGAAATAGGAAATCTTTCTCTTCATTTACAAGCTAAATTGCTAACCGTTATTCAGAATAGAAAAATAACCCGTTTAGGTGAAGGAAAAGAGAGAAAGATAGATGTTAGAATAATATGTGCTACGAATGCCCCAATACATGAAATGGTTGAAGAAAAAACGTTTAGACAAGATTTATTATTTAGAATAAATACTATTGAACTAAACCTCCCTCCTCTAAGAGAGCGTCAAGAAGATATACTTATACTAGCCAAATACTTTTTAAAGAGGTTAAATAAAAAATATAGAAAAAATATTCAAGGCTTTACAAAGGAAGCAACAAACGAACTTAGTAATTATTTTTGGCCCGGAAATATAAGAGAAGTCGAACATATTATCGAGAGAGCTGTTATTATGACAGAAGAAAACACCATTCAACTTAATGATTTACAGTTTTCAAAAAAAAAGTTGGGGGTTTCAATAGATAATAATTTAAATCTTGAAGAAACGGAAAAACTACTAATTCAGAAAGCACTGGAGAAACATAACGGAAACATATCTAAAGCTGCAAAAGATCTAGGATTAACGAGAGCAGCTTTATACAGGCGTTTAGAAAAATATAATTTATAAATGAAAAAAACATATTTGATACAAATTATAATAAGGATGTTACTCATTATTATTAATGTAATCGTTGTCTTTTTTGTATTTTCTAAATTTTTCTTTATTGGTACTTTTGGATTTTCGTTAGTTTTAACTTTACAGGTTTTCTTATTCATTAATTATTTTAACTCTGTAATCAATAATATTGAAAATTCAATAAATTGTTTATTATTTGAAGATTATTCAAATACATTTTCATCATACAAGAAAAAAAATTCTTTATTCAAAAAAATCGAATTACTTGCTGAAAAACAAAAAAAGAAAAATTTATTAAATAGTTCAGAAATGATCGTTTTCACAAATATTATTGAAAGTTTACCTTTTGGGGTGCTTATATTAAGAAAAGATCATCTTGGATTAATAGAAGTTTTTCAGCTAAATCGTCTCTTTGTTGAATATTTGAATATACCTAAATATCATAAATGGAATTTACTTAAAAAAAAAATTGGTCGACTTCAAGATTTTGTAGCAGAATGGAAAGAAATAAAACAAACAATCACTATTAGTATAAACCAAAAGAAAGAAAGCTTTTTTTTAAAAACATCCTTTACAAAAACTAATAGTCATGAATACTTAACAATATCTTTAGAAACCATACAACAACTTATTGATAAAAAAGAAAAAGAATCATGGTATAAACTGATGAATGTTATGTCACATGAAATCATTAATACCATTACACCCATAAGTAGTTTAGCTGAAAATTTAAGTTCCTTAATCAATGAAGGCAAACCTGAAGAAACATTTGATGAAGTATATACAGGATTAAGTATTATAAAAAAAAGATCTGAAGCCTTAACAATATTTGTTGATAATTATCGAAAACTAGCAGAATTGCCAAAACCACAAAAAAGTAATTTAAACCTTACAGAGCTCATTAAAAATGTTCTTGTTTTATTTGATTCAGATTTTAAAAGAAAAAATATAAAAATTGAATTTACCTCTTCAGATGATTATTACTTAATAGCAGATAAAAGTCAGATAGAACAAGTAATGATTAATTTACTTTCAAATGCTATTCACGCTGTTCACAAATGTAAACAGAAATTAATAACGATTTTAATTGAACAAAAAGAATGCCGTACACATGTATTTGTTAGAGATAATGGTATTGGAATATCAGACAAAATAAAAGATAAAATATTTATACCCTACTATACTACAAGAAAAGGTGGTGCAGGAATAGGATTAACACTTAGTAAAAGTATAATAGAGGCCCATAAAGGATCCATTTATTTTGTTAGTAATGATTGTTTTACTGAATTTCAAGTTGTTTTTAAATAGTTTACAATTGTAACAATTCTTTAACTTGCTTTGTTGCTGATATTTTATTTACTTAAAATAAACAGGTTACCTTTGATTATGAATATGTTACTTCTTAGTTTAAAAAATATTGATTTATACTTCAATTCAATTTTAGCTATATTTTCGTTTTTAATTTAAGCTTTACTCAACAAGAAATATTAAACTTATTATTATTATTCGACTCTATATAAACAACTTGAATAGAAAAACTAATAATTAAAAGCAACTATTTATCCTCATTTCTCAGACAAGCGCATACTTATTAAAGTTAAGCTTAAAAGTTTTCAGTATTACATTTACAAAAGTTGTAAGAAAATTTTATTGAGACTTCTGGAAAGTTTTAATACAATATTAAGGAAGAAGATAAACCTAACCGTTATTTATAATACTGTATACTCTCTCGATATAATATAATATAATAAGTTAAATTACAAAAGAATCAAGGATTTCGGTTCAAACTTCTTTTGATTGGCGTCACAAATTATTCGCTTCATTTTCTAGTGTTTCGATAGAAGAATTTCAATAGTTCACAATAATAAAGAAAAGTTTAGATAAAGTACTTAAAAGAAAATTAGGTAAAGTAGATATACTTTGTACAGATAATTGAGTTATGATACCTTTGAAAAAGTAACTATCATTGAGCATTAAGTTAAATGCTACAAAAGATCTAAATAGCTGTAGATAAAGTATATCAAATACAAAACATGAATAATTTAGATATGGAATTGAATAAATTTATGAACTCTTTTAACGAGGCTATTGCTAAATATTTACAAAATTACCTAAATTAATTTTAGTGTTAGAAAAAATTAAAAACATTAACAGTTATAACTATAGTATATACTTCTAGCATAGCTATGTATATTGAAAGCTATTGAATTATATATTCATAAACAGAGAAAAGAAGAAGGCCGATTGAATATTCTTGTTATTGGTCATAAGCTATTAAAACACTTAATATGTCGATATCAAACTATAATATTTAATTTGCTAAATTCTAATTAGCATATTAAACACCTTTTTTACATCCATACATAGCATAAACTTTCAAATTTGTATTTAATAGTTCTAAATCTTAGAAAAAATAGTCTCTTTATAATTGATTTTACAATAGTAAATAAAAACACGCGTCTTTTTTAGGTTGTTATTTTTGTAAACCAACTATGTTTAATCTAGATCACTGAGTTATAGATATAAACTATATATAATACATAAATAACTGTTTTAGAGCTTTTTAATTGTCTTTATTTAATGTTTTTATTTAAATAGTGTATATAAAAATTAAATAACTCCTTTAATAGTTTGAGTTAAATATTTTTTTTACATTTGTGTATGAATTAAATACTTTACAATTGTGAATAGAGATTTATTTATTAACAGACTTAAAGACATTATACAGTATTATGGTTTAACATCGTCAACTTTTGCTGAAAAGATAAATGTGCCCAAATCTAGTATTTCGCACTTAATGTCTGGTCGCAATAAGGCTAGTTTAGATTTCGTGCTTAAAGTAATTGATAAATTTCCTGACGTAGATCTCTATTGGTTACTAAATGGTGAAGGAGTTTTTCCTAAATCAAAAAATGAAGTCTCTAATAATTTACCACAAACGAAGATTTCTTCTTCTATAAATAAAGCTATAGATTCCCCTTCTCTTTTTTCCGAATTCAAAAATAATGATACTCCTAAAGACGATACTCAGCAGAAAAAAATTAACACCAAAACATCTAAAAAGCTAATCAAAGTTATATTATTTTACAACGATGGTAGCTTTGATGAATTCAATAAATAAAAATTTTATTTGAATGCTATAGATCATAATTTTTGAAATAAGTTATATTTCTTCTTGTAAACTCTATTAGGTTGCTTCTTTCCGAAAAAAATTATTATCTTTTATATATTATTTTTGGTACTACCAAAGTTTAAGTTATAAAATACCTAAATAATTCACTTAAATTTCTATAATTTCATGATATAAAATAATATACCAATAAATTACAGATTTTAAAATTATATAAAGCATAAAAAATAGTTGTTATAAGTACTAAAAAAACAAACGAAAAATATTGTTTTAAGATAAAAAACAAAAAAACACACTTTTCTATATAAATTATCGAATTATATGTTTTCTTAAAATTGAGTATACCGACAATAAGCATATACTTATCCAAATACGCGATTCTCAGAGAGGTGTTTTTTAAACATGAAAAGTGTTTAATATTTAAATAAATTTTGTTCATTTTTCTTCAAAAGCATAATATATGTATTTTTGTAAGTAATGAATACATTGTTACTCTCACCGAAGATACAAGAGTTTATAGATAAAAATATCAATAGCGATACAAGTAAACTTTTATTTAAAGGTTCACCTTTTAAGAATATTCCTATTCAAGAACTAATTCATCAAATTATTTCTAAAAAAAAATCTAAAAAAAAATTGCCTACATGGTATACAACTAAAAATATTTTATATCCACCAAAATTAAATATAGAACAAACATCCTCTGAAATCACTGCTTATTATAAGTCCAAATTACTTTCTGGTAATTCATTAATTGATATTACAGGTGGATTTGGAGTAGATTGTTTTTATTTTTCAAAAAGTTTTAAAAAAATAATTCACTGTGAAATTAATCATGATTTATCTATTACAGCTAATCATAATTTTAAACAACTGAATTTACTAAATATAAAAACTGTAAATGATGACGGCTTATCATACTTAAAAAAAAACAACGAAATGTTTGATTGTATTTATGTAGACCCATCAAGAAGAGATAACATTAAAGGAAAAGTTTTTCTATTAAAAGATTGTAAACCTAATATTCCTATCAATTTAGATTTTCTTTTCTCTAAATCAAACACCATTTTAATTAAAAATTCGCCCATTCTTGATATTACTGCATCACTTAAAGAATTAAAATTTGTTAAAAAAATTTATATTATTGCTGTTAAAAATGAAGTAAAAGAGCTCTTATTTTTATTAGAAAGAAACTTTAATGGTGATACTTTTATCAATACAGTTAATATAATAAGTGAAACAAAAAATCAAGAATTTAATTTTAAACTTGATGTATATGTCGAGCCAAAGTACGGGATGCCTCTTAATTATCTGTATGAGCCAAACTCCGCAATTTTTAAGTCTGGAGCTTTTAGCAAAATAGCAGATACTTATAACTTAACCAAGTTACATAAACATTCTCATTTATATACTTCCGAAAATGAAATATTTAATTTTCCTGGACGAAAATTTAAAATTATTAATTTCTTTGAATATCATAAAAAAACCATAAAAAAGTATTTAAAAACTGATAAAGCTAACATAACAACAAGAAATTTTCCTAAGTCAGTTGAAATATTAAGAAAAGAAACCAAGTTAAAAGACGGAGGCTCTACTTACTTATTTTTCACTAAAAACATTAACAATAAATTAACTGTTATTGAGTGTGAAAAATGAAATAAAGTATAATATATTCTCTAATATAACGTTATCTAACCGATAAGTGTCAACATCATGATATGCTATTATTAGGGGAGTTATAAAAGTAACAGCATATCGAAAAGTGCCTTGGTTTCAAGGTGCTTTTTTTTCTGACAAAAATTAAAGTTTTATTTTTCTCTTTTTTAATAAATATGTTATTTTTTTTTCATCTCTGAATAATAATGCTCTACTATTTTATTTACATTTTTTATTGACTTCTGTAACCATTCAAAATAAAGGTCTACTTTTTCTTCTTCCGACAATTTCCAATCTATATTCGATTGCCTAAGCCTACTTGTAACATTTTGTAAGATAATAGCAGCTGCTACCGAAATATTTAAACTTTCTGTGAAACCTACCATTGGAACTTTAAGAAATCCATCAGCCTCTTGTTTCACATAATCAGAAATTCCTTCTTTTTCTACTCCAAAAACAAAAGCTGATTTTTTAGTAATATCAAAATTAGATAGATAGCAGGATTCATTATGTGGTGTTGTTCCTATTATCTGATATCCTTCACTTTTAAGATCTTCTAAGCATTTTTGTGTATTATCTCCATCCTCTTTATAACGGTGAATATTAAGCCATTTTTGACTCCCTTTTGCTACATGCCTCGAAACTTTATTAGTATACTTATTTTCAATAGCATAAATATTCTGAATTCCAAATATATCACACGATCTAACAACCGCACTTGCATTATGAGGTTGATATATATCTTCTAAAACGACCGTGAAATGGTTAGTTCTTTGATCTAAAACTTGATGGAATAAAGTTCTTCTTTTTTTTGTAACATAGCCTTCTAAGTATCTCAATAAATCATTATTCACCATGATACAAACATAATAAATTTTCCTATTTTTATTCTTTTGTTTTTACCGTCTAGTTTAAAAAAATAATATAATAAATTATATCTTGAAAAAAAAGCAATTAGTAATTCTGTCGGGTGCTGGAATAAGTGTCGAAAGCGGAATTAATACTTTTAGGGATACCGATGGTTTATGGGAGGGTCATGATATTTACGAAGTAGCTTCCCCGATAGGATTTCAAAAGAACCCTGAATTGGTATTAGATTTTTATAATCAACGAAGAAAACAACTTTTAGAGGTTTCACCAAATAAAGGACATAAAAACTTAGTGAAGTTGGAAGAAACATTTGATGTTCATATTATTACTCAAAATGTAGATGATCTACATGAGCGTGCAGGGAGTTCTAACGTAATACATCTTCATGGAGAATTACGTAAAGCAAGAAGTACTATAGATAAAAACCTAGTATATAATTGGGACAAGGATATCATTTTAGGTGATTTATGTGAAAAACAATCACAACTGAGACCACATATTGTTTGGTTTGGAGAAGATGTTCCTTTACTGGAAAAAGCTTTAAAAATTACTATGAAGGCTGATATTTTAATAATCATTGGAACTTCAATGCAAGTATATCCTGCAGCAAGTTTAATAGAATACGTAGATCCTTCTACTCCTATTTACTTCATTGACCCAAATCCTGCAATAACTGGAAACACCTTTGATAATTTAACAATTATTAAAGACATTGCTAGTTCTGGTACTGATCAGTTAGTTAAAGTATTAACCAGGTAAAATGATTACGAAGCTGTAATCAATCCTTTAAAATATTCATATAGTTCACCTTTTGAAATATTGCTTCCTTTTTCAATTAAATCAAAAATTTCAGCATTACGCTCTCTTTGATATATTTTATTACCTTGCAAAATATCAACAGTGGAATCTAACGAATTTTTCAATAACCATTGATAACCTTTACTTTCCATTAAGTTAATGCTATCATTGTTTATTTGTATAACAATTCTGTAAATTTTTTTATCTTCACATTTAAACAAATTGATGCTATTTGATGAAAAGTGTTCTAAATACTCAGTTCTTTTTAAAACATCATCCCAAACGATATCGCTAAAAATATTCATTTCCTCTTCAGCAACATGAGGTTTTTCTTGTTTGATTTGATTCCACTCATTTACATCGATACTCTGAGAAGCTAAAAATTGAGCAAACTCTCTATGTAAACTTTCAAATTGTTCTTTAGTCAGTTGTCTATACTTCATTCTTAACATATATAAGAGCAACCAAAGATAATCGATTGCTCTTTAAAATTAAGGGAACTTTTACAAAAAACTAACGTGTTACCGTTCCAGAAATAGCAGCTACTGGTCCTGTTCCCATAATTAATGTTTCATGATGATTAGCATCTGTCGGTACCTTATGAGCTAACGGTTTTAGGGTAAAGGGGGCTGAACTATTATCTGGACTTGGCTCAACTGAAATCACAATAGTAGATCCTTTTAAATCGGTTGGAAAGGTAAGTCCTACAGGAGCATTTTGAATAAAATCTTCTCCTGGATACCCTGGACCATTATTTAAATCTCCTTTAAAATTTGATATTTCGGCGTTATCATCAGCTGAACCTACAGCTGTAAATGTACCTGTACTAACAGGAATTCCGTTCAATACCGTCCATCCTTCGTATTTCCATCCAGCTGAAAGTGTCGGTAACGTTAACCCCGCAGTAGGGCTTCCACTTGTTAAATCTAAAAACCACACACCGCTAAACTCATTATTATTTTCTCCATCGGTTGGTGTAGCTAAGATATATTTACCTTTTGAATTAGAGAAATCTCCAACGATTCCAGTAGAGGAAAGACCTGCCGAGTTACCTGAAAAGTCTCCTGCTAAAAGTTTTGTCGCTGCTGGTGCAGGATCAGGATCGTCTGCTGGTTCAATTGACAATACGAATGTTGTTGCTGAAGCCAATACATTTGACTCTATTGGGAAAGAAGTTTGTGATAAGGCTCCTCGATCGTCTGCAGTAAATACACCTGTTGAAACAGGTGCACCGTTAACGATAACCCATCCTTCATATTTATAATCTGAACCAAGGTTTTCTAAACCATTAATATCTAGCTTTAGATTTCCCATAATTGGTACTAGATTATTATCATTTTCATCACTACAAGAAGTTAAAGTAACTGCTGCTATGGCTAATAAGCCTAAAAAAAATTTCCTCATTGATTTTGTATTAAAATTACATTAAACAAAGTTATTTTAGACTTTTTTAAAGAAATGTCAGCTAGCTTACATTTAAGCAGTTTTTTTTAATATTCTTAATTCTTTTCTATTAAAATCAATTATATTTTCTTGTTTAAGCTCATTCATAAGAGCATTTAAGGTAGGGCGAGAAGTTCCAATTAATGTAGCTATATCTTTTTGAGTATACGGATGTTTAATAATATGATCTCCTGTTTTTTCACATTCATATCCATAATCTTCGCATAGTTCGTCAAAAAACTCCAACAAACGTGTTTTAGTATCTTTAAACAAAAGTAATTGCAACCTACGCTCTAATCTTTTAATTCGAATGCCTATAAACTTATATACCTTAAAACTTATAGTTACATTATCTCTCATTAGATTATACATGGTATCTTTTGAAACCGGACAAACTAGTGTTTCATTATCAATTGATTGAGCAAATTCATTTCTTTTTTCTATGCCTAAAATAGCTTTTTCTCCAAACATCTCACCTTTGGTAAGAATTGCCTTTATGATTTCTTTACCGTCTTCCGTATAGTATCCTATTTTTACTTTGCCACTATCAATCAAATAAATTTTATTTGCGGCATCTTCCTCGAAGTATATATAGTCACTCTTTTTATAATTATTGAATGCATGCTTTTTTTTATAAGCAGGATATTTATGAGGACAAAGTATCTTAAATAGATTTATATTTTCAAAGTACCAAAATGTGTTCATAATTCATAGTTTTAATTATCAAAAGATTATGATTAAAATACAACAATTTTTTATTGACACTTTTCTATTGATTTTTATAAAATCGTTTAAAGCTACAAAGAGAAATTATTTTTATTTAACTATCTAGTCTAAGATACAATAAAATCATTACAAAACCCCTGATAATCAGCAGTGCTTTGTATTTAATTAAAATGATGAATTTTAAGAGTTTTGCTTCTTTATTAAATTCAATGCAGAACCTTCTTTATACCAATCTATCTGACCTTTATTGTAGGTGTGCTTGGCAATAATAGAATCTGTTGAACCATCTTTATGGACTACTTCAATAATTAAAGGTTTGTTCGGAGCAAATTCAGACAAATTTATAAAGTTAAATGTATCATCTTCTTGAATAAGATCATAATCATTTTCATTAGCAAATGTTAAGCCTAACATGCCTTGCTTTTTCAAGTTTGTTTCATGAATACGAGCAAACGATTTAACTAAAACTGCTGCTACACCCAAATGACGAGGTTCCATCGCCGCATGTTCACGAGAAGACCCCTCGCCATAATTATGATCACCTACAACAATTGTTTTAATACCTTTAGCTTTATAATGTCTTTGTACTTTTGGAACTGCGTCATACTCACCTGTTATTTGATTTTTAACAAAATTAGTGTGTTTATTAAAAGCATTAACAGCACCGATAAGCATATTATTCGATATATTATCTAAGTGCCCTCTATAGCGTAACCATGGACCAGCCATAGAAATATGATCTGTGGTACACTTTCCATATGCTTTTATCAATAACTTAGCTTTTTCAATTTTATTACCCAAAGGAACAAAGGGTGTTAATAATTCAAGACGCTCTGAATTCGGGTCAACGATAACCTCAATATGACTTCCATCTTCTTCAGGGGCAAAATAACCATTTTCTTTTACCTCAAACCCTTTTGGTGGTAGCTCCCACCCTGTTGGTTCGTCGAGCATTACTTCTTTACCTTCTTTATTAATTAAGCTATCTGTCATTGGGTTAAAGTCTAATCTTCCCGCAATGGCAATGGCTGCAACTATTTCTGGAGAAGCTACAAAAGCATGCGTATTAGGGTTTCCATCCGCTCTTTTTGCAAAGTTTCTATTAAATGAATGTACAATACTATTCTTAGGTGCTTCTTTAGGGTCTTCATAACGAGCCCATTGCCCAATACATGGTCCACAAGCATTGGTAAAAATAGTAGCATCTAATCTTTCGAAAATTTCTAAAATACCGTCTCTTTCAGCTGTATAGCGTACTTGTTCTGATCCTGGATTAATTCCAAATTCAGCTTTGGTTACCAATCCTTTATCTAAAGCTTGCTGTGCTATTGACGAAGCACGTGATAAGTCTTCGTAAGAAGAATTTGTGCAAGATCCAATTAACCCCCATTCTACTTTTATTGGCCAATCATTATCAGTTGCCTTTTCTTTAATTTCTTTTCCAACTTTCGAGGATAAATCAGGCGTGAAAGGACCATTTAATAAAGGTGTTAATTCCGATAAATTTATTTCGATTACTTGATCAAAATATTCTTCTGGACTATTGTATACTTCAGGATCTGCAGTGAGATATTCTCTTATTTCATTTGCAGCATCAGCAACATCGGCTCTATCAGTTGCGCGTAAATAACGCTCCATCGTTTCATCATAACCAAAAGTAGAAGTGGTTGCTCCAATTTCTGCACCCATATTACAAATAGTACCTTTTCCTGTACATGACATTGCAGTTGCTCCTGGTCCAAAATATTCAACAATAGCCCCTGTACCGCCCTTTACAGTTAATATTTCTGCTACTTTTAAAATAACATCTTTTGGTGCTGTCCATCCTGATAATTTTCCAGTTAACTTGACGCCAATTAATTTCGGAAACTTCAACTCCCAAGGCATTCCTGCCATAACATCAACGGCATCTGCTCCACCGACACCAATAGCAACCATACCTAAACCTCCTGCATTTACTGTATGAGAATCAGTACCTATCATCAATCCTCCTGGAAAAGCATAATTCTCTAGAACTACCTGATGAATAATTCCTGCACCTGGCTTCCAAAAACCAATACCATACTTATTTGAAACAGACTCCAAAAAATTAAAAACTTCATTACTGTTATTTAATGCTGATTGTAAATCTTTTGTTGCTCCCAATTTTGCTTGTATCAAGTGATCACAATGTACTGTGGTAGGAACAGCTACTTTATCTTTACCTGCTTGCATAAATTGTAATAAAGCCATTTGTGCTGTAGCATCTTGGCAAGCAACACGGTCTGGAGCAAAATCAACATAGTCTTTACCTCTAATAAATACTTTATTTATATTAAAATCCCATAAATGAGCATACAAGATTTTTTCTGCTAAAGTAAGAGACTTACCTGTTATTTTTTTAGCTGCCTCCACTCTTTCGGGAAATTTTGAATAAACCTTCTTAATCATCTGAATATCAAAAGCCATATAAGTATATTATTTTTCGTTACATCACGAATTTAAAAAAAATAGTATTGAAATAGTAGAAATAGTTAATTGTAAAAGTTATAACAATATAGTTAAAACTTATGAATTTTAATTACACAATAGTATCTATAAATATAAAAGTTCAAGATTTTACTCGAACTTTTATATACACTTAATAATTTTTTTGTTTCTATTACTCTTAATTACAATTAGGTATCGACCATTCTATCTTTTTACTACAACCATTTGATCCTTTTATTGAAACAGTTACTAAAGCAATAATATTACCATTTGAATCAGGTTTTATATTGAATCGCTTTATTTTAAGTGGTAAGTCTTGTAAATAATACGTTCCTATATACTCTTCAGAATTATACAGCTCAAATTTATCACTTGCTTTTTTTGTATGATCAAAATTTACTATTAAATCATAGGTTCCAGAACCATCATTATAACATCCTGCCGGAGAAACACTTAAATTAGTAATTTCGCATACATCGTCAGAACAATTAGGCACTGCCCATTCTTTTTCTAAATAGCAATTAACATTATCTATCATTTTGATCATTATGTAATCCATTCCCTGATTTCCTTGACCTTGTGAATTAAAAGGGTAATTTTTAATATAAATCGGTAAATCAGATAGCCTATACTGACCTAAATGTGTATTTCTATCATAAACATCAAACTTAACAATGGTAGGGTCACTGTATTGTCTTGTATTAAAATCAAAATTAACCCCCAATCCATAAGTACCATCGCCATTACAAACCTCGAAATCAGTAGTTAAATTAGTTATTGCACAAACATTATCTGAACAATTAGGTACTGGCCATTCTTTTTCTAGATAACAGTTCACATTATCTGCCATTTTGATCTTTATATAATCCATCCCCTGATTTCCTTGACCTTGTGAATTAAAAGGATAGTTTTGAATATAAATCGGTAAATCAGATAACCTATACTGACCTAAATGTGTATTTCTATCATAAACATCAAACTTAACAATGGTAGGGTCACTGTATTGTCTTGTATTAAAATCAAAATTAACCCCCAGTCCATAAGTACCATCGCCATTACAAACCTCGAAATCAGTAGTTAAATTAGTTATTGCACAAACATTATCTGAACAATTAGGTACTGGCCATTCTTTTTCTAAATAACAGTTCACATTATCTGCCATTTTGATCTTTATATAATCCATCCCCTGATTTCCTTGGCCCTGTGAATTAAAAGGATAGTTTTGAATATAAATCGGTAAATCAGATAACTTGTACTGACCTAAATGTGTATTTCTATCATAAACATCAAAATTAAAAGCAGTAGGGTCACTATACTGACTTGTATTAAAATCAAAATTAACACCTAATCCATAGGTACCATTATCATTACAAACCTCAAAATCAGTAGTTAAATTAGTGATACCACAATCATCATCAGAACAATTAGGTACTGCCCATTCTTTTTCTAAATAACAGTTCGCATTATCTGCCATTTTGATCTTTATATAATCCATCCCCTGATTTCCTTGACCCTGTGAATTAAAAGGATAGTTTTGAATATAAATCGGTAAATCAGATAACTTGTACTGACCTAAATGTGTATTTCTATCATAAACATCAAACTTAAAAGCAGTAGGGTCACTATACTGACTTGTATTAAAATCAAAATTAACACCTAATCCATAGGTACCATTATCATTACAAACCTCAAAATCAGTAGTTAAATTAGTGATACCACAATCATCATCAGAACAATTAGGTACTGGCCATTCTTTTTCTAAATAACAGTTCGCATTATCTGCCATTTTGATCTTTATATAATCCATCCCCTGATTTCCTTGACCTTGTGAATTAAAAGGATAGTTTTGAATATAAATCGGTAAATCAGATAACTTGTACTGACCTAAATGCGTATTTCTATCATAAACATCAAACTTAAAAGCAGTAGGGTCACTATATTGACTTGTATTAAAATCAAAATTAACACCCAATCCATAGGTACCATCATCATTACAAACCTCAAAATCAGTAGTTAAATTAGTGATACCACAATCATCATCAGAACAATTAGGTACTGGCCATTCTTTTTCTAAATAACAGTTCGCATTATCTGCCATTTTGATCTTTATATAATCCATCCCCTGATTTCCTTGACCTTGTGAATTAAAAGGATAGTTTTGAATATAAATCGGTAAATCAGATAACTTGTACTGACCTAAATGCGTATTTCTATCATAAACATCAAACTTAAAAGCAGTAGGGTCACTATATTGACTTGTATTAAAATCAAAATTAACACCCAATCCATAGGTACCATCATCATTACAAACCTCAAAATCAGTAGTTAAATTAGTGATACCACAATCATCATCAGAACAATTCAAACGATTCCACTCAATTTCTGATTCACATTTTGCCATTCCATCAATAGATACTTTTATAAACTCAGATGTTTGACTTTGTTTAGATTTATATACTATTTTAAGAGGTAGTTTATTTAATTCATATTTTCCTATTATAGTGTCTCTGTTTGAAATAGAAAAACTATCCGATGAAGTATTTTCATAATCAAAATCGATTGTTACATAATAATTCTCTTCATCAATGCAATCGCCAGACTCGACCGTAAGACCTGAAATTGAACAGACTTTAACAACTTCGTCATCACATTGAATAAAAAAAACTAAAAAGCATAAACCAATAAAAATTGTCTTTTTAAAAAAATGTGTCATAAATTTTGTTTTAGGGGATTAGATAAAAGAAAGTAACATATTGATATTATGAATTTTACCAAATATAACAAAATTTATGTTTTTTTTAACAATTATTATTAAACTTTAATTTCTATATCTGTTAAAGGAATACTGCAGCAAGACAATATATACCCTTTTTGTTTATTTTCTTCTAAAAGAGCTTCCGAATTCGATTGGTCCACCTCACCTGATTTTAATAGGACTCTACATTTACCACATATTCCTACTCTACATTTACTTGGAATAATGATATCATTATTTTCTAGCTGATCAAGCAAGAAAGATTGGTTATCGCCTGTAAATTGTTTTTTTTCGTTAACTCTAACGAAAATTTCTTTCTTCTTTCTCAAAACAATTTCTTTGGGAGTAAACTGTTCTTTAAAAATTTGATCTTTTGTTAAACCTAAAGAAATTAGTATTTCATAAGCAATATTCATGAATGCGTTAGGTCCACAAACATAAACATCCCTTTCTGTTGTTTTGGGTATTTTTAAAAGATGATTTAATGAAATTCTTCCCTTCAATCCACCCCAATCTTTAGAAGGCCTACTTAAAGAGATATAGAAATGGAAACCTTTATACTGTTCTTTCAAATTATAAAAGAAGTTAAGAAAAGGAATATCCTGTTCTTCTTTACATTGATGATATAATACAACATCATTAAGTGTTTTTATATCATTTAAATAAGATAATATTGAAATCATTGGAGTTATACCACTTCCTGCCGAAATTAATAATATTGGTTTATGTGCATCTTGAATATAAAACCTCCCGTCAGGTTTATCAGCTAAAATACAATCTCCAATCATTAAATTATCATGAAGATAATTCGAAACAATTCCATTTTTAATTCTTTTTACGGAAATCGAAAACATATTCTTATTCATTGGACTTGAAGAAATCGTATAATTCCGACACTGTATTTTATTTTCTATATTTAATTTAATTGGTAAATATTGACCTGCTGAAAATTCAGGTAAATTACTAAAGTCTTCTTTTTTCCTAAAATAAAAAGAAATAAAATCACGACTAATTTTTTCTTTTTTAATAAGTACAAGTTCGTTGATGACATCCATATTGTTCTGATAGTCTTCAACTTCTTTAAATTCAATAACCGTAACTGGGTCATTAACATCGATATTACCTTCATTAAGGGCAATGACATTCTGACCGAAAAAAACATCTCCTTCACCATTAGATCTAAATTTACTTAACGTTTTCATTGGTTCTTTAAGTGTATTAGGAATAGATGTTATTGGATCAATTGTTGTCAAAATACACCTTGCACAGGGACTTACTACTTCGAAAAGAACTTCTCCTATTTTTATGATTTTCCAATAATCTTCCTCAAAAGCAATATCATTCGAAACAATAATATTTGGTCTAAACTGCTCCATTTTATTGATTATTGAACTTCTTCTATTAAGCTCTCTCAAGGATGCCTCCGATATAAGTAATAACGGGTAACCATCAGCAAAAGATAATTTAGATTTGGTGTGTTTACCTATTCTTTTTGGATCATCTGAAATGTAAATAAGTTTCGCGGGTATTTCTATTACTTTTGAAATAAATTCATCTAACGCTTTATTTGTTTCATATGCAACAAACTTATCATCCCATACTTTTGTCTTTTTTTCCTTTAATGAAAAAGAATCAAAATTAACCTTTATTTCACCAAATTTCATATGCTTTAATGTGATTTTTTGATTGTTAATCAACACTTTAACTTGAAGTAATTCAGGATATTTTCTTGATGTTATCATAGCTCCATCTTTATGAATAACCATAAAACGTCTATCATTTTTTAACCCTAGAAATTCAACAAAACTAGAATCTATATGCACGCCTTTTGCTGATTTTAAAGGATATATATACAAACCACTAACTTTTGACATAAACTTAACTTTAATCTATTATTAATAAAAAACTAGACTTTATTTCCGAATAATTTCAGAAATGTAAAAGAATAAAAATATGAAAAGGAAAAAATTAAAAATAAATTATACAATATGATTGTTGCAATATTTACAAAAAAAGTAAACTAAATCTAAAAGTATATTTTATTTTTTTATTATTGTTTAATGAAATTCCATTAAAAGAGTCTTTAAATTAAAAAGTCTGAACAGTATAGTTCAGACTTTTTAATTCTTTATGTTTTATTTTTTTAAACAACAAGTTTTTTCTGAGAAGGTTTGAATTTTGTTAATACAATTCCTTTTACAGCAGCTTGGTACTCTTCTAATGTTGGAGTTCTTCCTAAAATCGAAGATAGTACAACTACCGGAGTTGACGATAGTAGTGATTCTCCTTTTTTCTCTTTTGAATCTCTTACAACACGACCTTGGAATAAACGAGTTGAAGTTGCCATTACAGTATCTCCTGCTTCAGCTTTTTCCTGATTCCCCATACAAAGGTTACACCCAGGGCGCTCTAAATACAATACATTTTCATATTTTGTTCGTGCTGCTGATTTTGGTGCATTATCATCAAATACAAAGCCTGAATATTTAGCTAGCACATCCCAATCTCCCTCAACTTTTAACTCATCCACAATATTATATGTTGGAGGTGCAACAACTAATGGCGCATTAAATTTAACCTCACCTTGCTGAGCTTCGATATTTTTCAACATCTGGGCTAAAATTTTCATATCTCCTTTATGGATCATACAAGATCCAACAAATCCTAAATCAACTTTCTTAGTTCCTCCATAGAAAGATAATGGTTGAATATTATCATGTGTATAACGTTTTGAAACATCTTCATTATTTACATCTGGATCGGCAATCATAGGCTCTACAATCTTGTCTAAATCAATTACAACTTCAGCATAATATTTAGCATCAGCATCTGGCCTTAGAGCCGATCTACTTCCTGATTCTAATTCAGCAATTCGGTTGTTAGCTTTATTTATTAAACCTTGTAAAACTTGCTTTTCGTTATCCATTCCTTTATCGATCATAATTTGAATACGATCTCTAGAGATTATTAGTGATTCAATCAATGTTGCATCTTCAGAAACACAAATTGAAGCTTTTGCCTTCATTTCGGCAGTCCAATCTGTAAATGTAAATGCTTGATCAGAGGTTAATGTACCAATGTGAACCTCTATAATTCGTCCTTGGAAAACATTCTCTCCTTCAAACTGATCTAACATTTGTTGTTGCGTTGCGTGAACTACATCTCGGAAATCCATATAAGGAACCATATCTCCTTTAAAAGTTACTTTAACCGACTCAGGAATTGGCATAGTTGCTTCACCTGTTGCTAGTGCTAAAGCTACTGTTCCTGAATCCGCTCCGAAAGCAACCCCTTTAGCCATTCTTGTATGTGAATCTCCACCAATAATAATATCCCAATCATCAACAGCAATATCATTTAATACTTTATGGATTACGTCGGTCATTGAATGATATATTCCTTTGGGGTCACGACCCGTAATTAAACCGAAGTCATTCATAAACTTCATTAATCTTGGAATATTAGCCTTAGATTTATCATCCCAAACAGAAGCTGTATGACATCCTGATTGATACCCAGCATCTACGATTGGAGAAATTATTGTAGCTGCCATCATTTCTAACTCTTGGGAAGTCATTAATCCTGTTGTATCTTGAGATCCTACGATGTTTACTTCAACACGCGTATTTGAGCCTGCATGCAAGGTAACTCCTGGTGTATTTCCTACAGCATTCCTATTAAAAATTTTCTCTACTGCAGTTAACCCTTGTCCATCAATAGATATTTCCTTTGAAGGAGCATATACTTGTGGAACATCAATTCCTAATACTTTACAAGCAAATGTTTGTAATTTCTTTCCGAAGACAACCGCATAAGACCCTCCTGCTTTAATGAACTCCATTTTCTGAGGAGTCAATGCAGTTGAAATGTCTTTAAGCTCTGTATCTCCGTTATATAGTTTTTTCTTTTTGGTATTAATTGTAAGAACTGTTCCCGTTTTAACAGAATAAACTTCTTTTAAAATTGGATCTCCTTCTTCATCAACAATGGTATTTCCATTCTCGTCTTTTTGCTTCACCCAGTTCTTTAAATCGATTCCAATTCCTCCAGTCACGCCTACTGTGGTTAAAAAAATTGGGGCGATTCCATTTGTACCAGCAATTACTGGTGCAATATTTATAAACGGCACATATGGGCTTGAAGAAATACCTGTCCATAATGCTACATTATTCACACCTGACATACGAGAAGAACCAACTCCCATTGTTCCTTTCTCAGCAATTAACATTACGCGTTTGTCTGGGTGTTGTTCTTTTAAAGCAAGAACTTCCTTTTGCATATCTTTATTATGCTCAAAAATAGATTGTCCATGTAATTCACGGTCAGATCTTGAGTGAGCATCCGCCCCTGGAGATAATAAATCCGTTGAAATATCACCAACCCCAGCAATATAAGTAACTACTTGAATTTCCTCTTGTACTTCAGGTAATTTTGTAAAGAATTCAGCTTGAGCGTAGCTTTCGATAATTTCTTTCGCTAAAGTATTTCCTTCTTTCATAGCGTTTTCTAAACGCTCTGTATCCGCTTCATATAAAAAAACTTGAGTTTTTAAAACCTTTGTAGCGGCTTCGGCTGTTTCATCCTTATCACCTAAAGCTAAATCTAATAACACTTGAACAGAAGGTCCTCCTTTCATGTGTGATAATTGCTCAAATGCGAAATCAGGTGTAATTTCTTTCACTACAGATTCTCCAAGAATTATTTCTTTTAAAAATTTTGCCTTTACAGCAGCGGCACTTGTTGTACCTGGTAATGTATTATAGATAAAGAAATTAAGAGATTCTTCTCGATGAATATTATTTTCATCTTTGATTTGTGTAATGATTTCACTTAATAATTCAGCTCCATCTATTGGCTTTGGATGAAGTCCTTGAGTTTTTCGTTCTTCAATCTCCCTTAAATAATCTTTGTATGTGTTCATAAATATAGAAGTCTTTTCTTTTTGAAAAAGTTAGTGATTGTCGTATTTATTAATACTTTTATTAAAATGTTAATGTCTTTTCTGATCGTTGATAATTCAACCTAATTGCATATTAACAGAACATCATAAAACCTTGTGATTCACAACAGATATTTAGGTGTTTGTACTATTATAAATATTTTACATTTAAATACCAGTAACCGTAAAGCACATAAGTAATTAATGTTAGTTTTTGCTTCACAAAAGTACGATTTTACTTAATAATTTAAAAATATACAACAGAATATGGTTATTAATAACAAATAACCAAAAAACATACCTTTATTTAAGAATTAAACAACACATGAGTGTTTATTTTTATATTAATTTAATAATATAATAATTTAAGAGTAAATTTTACACTTACTTTTTTTTATACTCGTTCTAAATAACATTTATCAAAAATAAAAGTAGCTCAATAAGCCGGATTCTGTTCCTCTATTAAGAGGCTCTTATCATTTATCTAGTCTTAATATTGCTATTAAAATCAATCTGCCTACCCCTTAGAATCGTGCGAGCAGCACTCAAGCTCTAATATACGTGACATTGCACCACATAGAGTTTACCTGATTTCACTACAGCATAACCTGTACATTCTTTCTG
Organism: Tenacibaculum profundi; assembly: GCF_057162725.1. Classification (NCBI taxonomy): domain Bacteria; kingdom Pseudomonadati; phylum Bacteroidota; class Flavobacteriia; order Flavobacteriales; family Flavobacteriaceae; genus Tenacibaculum; species Tenacibaculum profundi. The sequence continues at coordinate 325,249 of NZ_CM169894.1, read as the reverse complement.
TTGCACTTGTCCTCGATTTGCATCGGACGGACGTTATCCGCTATGTATGCTCTACGGTGTCCGGACTTTCCTACTTAGTTAAAATAACTAAGTCGATAAGATAGAGCTACTTATTATTTTTAATTTTATTATAAAAAACTCACTCAAAAGAGTGGACAATTACTATGAATAAATACTAATATTACTTAGTAGATTTCACAAATATAATTTTTTTATTTTGTTTAAAATATTTAAAACATAATCTAAATTAAATAAAAAACCTACTAATTATTTCATTAAGTAGGTTTTTATTTTGTTTATTTTATCTCAATTTTAAGAGAACATGTCTTTCACTTTTTCAAAAAATGATTTATCCGATTTTTGAGGATTTGGATTAAAGTTATCATCATTGAGCATTGATTCAAAGAACTTACGTTGATCTTTTGTTAACTCTTGTGGAGTCCATACATTAATATGTATTAAAAAGTCTCCTGTACCATAATGTTCAATGCTTGGTAAACCTTTACCTTTTAAACGTAGAATTTTACCTGACTGTGTACCTGGTTCTATTTTTATTTTTACTTTTCCCGTAACGGTTTCTATTTCTTTAGAAACACCTAGTACGGCCTCAGAGAAACTTACATATAAATCGTAATGTATATTACTACCTTCTCTTTTTAAATTATCATGTTGTATCTCCTCAATAACTACTAATAAATCTCCTGGTATTGAATTTTTACCTGGAGCCTCATTTCCTTTTCCTCCTACTTTTAATTGAACTCCTTCTGACACACCTTCCGGTATGTTAATTGATACTGTTTCTTCTTTAACAATCATTCCTTGAGTATCAGCTCCTGAAGGCTTTTTATCAAGAATTTCTCCCGCTCCATGACATGAGCTACAAGTTGTAGCTGCTTGCATTCGTCCAAGAATTGTATTGGTTACACGCATCTGCTGTCCTGTACCATTACATGTAGAACATGTTTTGTAAGTTACTCCAGTTGCTTGGATTTTTCTTCTTACTTTTACTTTTTTCTCTACGCCTTTAGCTATTTCCGCTAAGGTGAGTTTAACACGTATTCTTAAATTACTTCCTTTAACTCTAGCCTGGCGTTGACCTCCACCTCCGAAGCCACCGAAACCGCCACCAAAAGCACCTCCAAAAATATCTCCAAACTGACTAAAGATATCATCCATGTTCATACCACCACCGCCAAATCCTTGACCTCCTTCAAATGCTGCATGACCATATTGATCGTAACGAGCCTTTTTGTTTTCATCACTTAAAACTTCATATGCTTCTGCTGCCAATTTGAATTTTTCCTCTGCGTCTTTATTATCGGGATTCTTATCAGGGTGGTATTTGATAGCCATTTTCCTGTAGGCTTTTTTTATCTCTCCTTGAGAAGCCGATTTTGAAATTCCTAAAATCTCGTAATAATCTTGTTTTGCCATATATTTTTAATTGACAATTAATTATAAATAATTAATTGGTAATTACTATCATATCATTTTAAGCTTGTCCTATAACCACTTTTGGATGACGTATAATTTTATCGCCCAATTTATATCCCTTTTCAACACAATCGATAATTTTTCCTTTTAAATCGTCACTTGGTGCTGGTATCTGAGTGATAGCATCATGTAATTCTGAGTCAAAAATATCACCTGGATTAACATCCATTTCGGTTAGTCCTTTCTGAGTTAACGTGTTTTTTAGTTTGTTACTAATTAACTCCATACCTTTAAGCAGTTCTGAATCCTCATTTTTCTTAATTTCTGCCAAACCTCTATCAAAATCATCCATAATTGGCAGTAATGCTGTCATTAATTCCTGACTTGCTGTTTTAAATAGCTCTATTCGCTCTTTTGACGTTCGTTTTTTATAATTTTCAAATTCAGCAAAAAGTCTTAGATATTTGTTTTTTTCAGCTTGTAACTTTTCTTCATTCGTCGATTCTTCAGACTTAACTTCTTCTTCAACAATCTCTTTGTCTTGATTATCAATATCTTCAATAGTTTTATCATCTAATTCAGAATTCTCTATTGAATCTTTTATTTCATCTCCCTTTGTATACTGGTCTTTACTCATTGTAAATCTTTAATCTTTTATTTTTATATCATATAACAAGAATATTGCCATCTATCAAATAATGTCAAATTGACACTTTTGGTAATTCTTTTACTTATTTAATAAATAAATCATTAAGGATTTCACATTTAAAGCTTAAAACACTAAAATTACTTATGTTTTATATTAATTTAAAAATATTAATGTAAAACATATAATAAGTACTTATTGTAAATTAAACAGAAATAAAAATCAAAAGAAGGCTTTTAAAATATTCTATGTAAAATCAAATAATATTGAATTTATTTTTAAACATCAATCCTTTCAATTTTCGCACCTAATGCTTTTAATCGAGCTTCAATATTTTCATAACCTCGATCAATTTGTTCAATATTATGAATAATACTAGTTCCTTTAGCTGATAACGCTGCTATTAATAAAGATATACCTGCTCTAATATCAGGAGAAGTCATTTTAGTAGCTTTCAATTGACTTTTAAAATCATGCCCTATAACCGTAGCTCTATGTGGGTCACATAAAATAACTTTAGCCCCCATATCAATCAATTTATCAACAAAAAACAAACGACTTTCAAACATTTTTTGATGAACTAAAACAGTTCCTTTAGATTGTGTTGCTACTACTAAAATAATACTCAATAAATCAGGAGTAAAACCAGGCCATGGTGCGTCTGAAACAGTTAAAACAGATCCATCTATATAACTTTGAATTTCATATCCTTCTTGTTTAGGAATAAAAATATCATCATCTTTTTTTTGTATTTGGATTCCTAATTTTCTGAACACATTTGGAATTTGTCCTAAATTTTTCCAACTCACATTTTTTATAGTAAGTTCAGATCGTGTCATAGCTGCCATTCCTATCCAGCTACCTACTTCTATCATGTCAGGTAAAATAGTATGCTCTGTTCCTTTTAATTTTGTTACACCTTCAATAGTCAATAAATTAGAACCTACTCCATCTATTTTGGCCCCCATACCATTCAACATTTTTGATAACTGTTGTATATAAGGCTCACATGCAGCATTGTAAATAGTAGTAACTCCTTTTGCTAACACTGCCGCCATAATTATATTAGCTGTACCAGTTACCGAGGCTTCATCTAAAAGCATTTTCGTTCCTTTGAGTCCAGTTTTTGTCTCTACACCATAAAAATATTCTTCTTTATTGTATCTGAAACTTGCTCCCAAATCTATAAAGCCCTGAAAATGAGTATCCAGACGCCTCCTCCCTATTTTATCACCTCCAGGTCTTGGAATATATCCTTTACCAAAGCGAGCCAATAAAGGCCCTACAATCATAATGGAGCCTCTCAAAGAACTTCCATCTTTCTTAAAAGCTGCACTTTCAAGGTATTTTAAATTTAATTCATCAGACTGAAAACTATAACTATTAGTAGTTAATTTTTCAATTTTTACTCCAAGCTCACCTAAAATAAAAATCAATTTGTTCACATCTAATATATTAGGAACATTATTAAGTATTACTTTTTCTGAAGTAAGAAGAACGGCGCATAAAACCTGTAAAGCTTCATTCTTTGCCCCTTGTGGCGTAATAGATCCTTTTAAAGTGTGACCTCCCTCTATTTTGAATGATGCCATTTATTTCTTTCTGTTTTTTTTGTTTATAGATTTTCCTTTATGACCTCCTTGTGTAGTTCTTTTTTTCAGTAAGTTTTTACTTTCAGCCAATTCCTCTGAAGTATTTCTCATATCAATCTTACCTTCTGATAATTCATATAAATGGTCTAATATTACACCATCTTCAACTGTATCTTTATTCCAATTTAAATAACATTTTTTCATATGATTAGCAATCGTGAAAATCAAAGCTTCCTTCATATCTCCTTCCTCCCATGTTAAAGCTACATCAATCATTGTTTGAATATTGGTGCCATAAAAACGATACTTTGAAGCAGATTTGGGGTAATCTAACTTTGTAGGCTTTGCAGTTAATTCTTCTTTAGAAGGCGTTTCATAGGGTGAATCAACATCTAATTTAAAATCAGCCATTATATGCAATTGATCCCAAAGCTTATGTTTGAAGTCAGGTACATCTCGTAAATGAGGTTGTAAGTTTCCCATAACATTTATAATTGCTTTTGCCATGGTATTTCTTTCCTCTTTTTCTTTTAAATCAATACAATGATTGACTAGTTTTTGAATATGACGTCCATATTCTGGTATAATTAATGTTTCTCTTTCTGAGTTATATTCTAAATCAAACATGATCTTGTTTTTATGAAAATGCAAAATAGTAATAAATATCGATTAGCTACCCGATTACTTTTAATTTTGCAAATTGTAATAATAATTTCTTTTTTCCTACGGTACCAAATTCAATTTCAGCTTTTTTATTTGGTCCCTTTCCTTCTATTGCTAAAACTCTGCCTTCTCCAAACCTATTGTGTTCTATAATACTACCAACAACTAATTCATTATCAAACAGGTTCGTTTTAGAAATAAAAGCAGTAGTTTCAGAAAGCTTTTTGAGTTTATTCTTCTCTGGCTTGTTTATTGTCTTTTCTTTTTTGTTTAGAAAGTCTTTACGTTTTTTCTGAATTGGTTTTTGAAACCTAATTTTTGAAGGAGTTTCTTCAAACAAGCTAGCATCAATGAACCTATTACTACTTGACTCTGGAGTTTTTGGCATCAAATACTCGACAAACTCATCTTCTATTTCTCCCAAAAACCTACTTGGTTCTCCATCTACAAGTTTTCCCCATCTATATCTCGTTTGTGCATAAGTCAAATAAGCTACTTTTTCAGCTCTTGTTAATGCTACATAAAATAAACGCCTCTCCTCCTCTAACTCACTACGAGTATTCATACTCATTGCTGAAGGAAATAGATTTTCTTCTAAACCTACAATATATACATAAGGATATTCTAATCCTTTTGATAAGTGAATGGTCATAAGAGATACTTTAGGTACATCATCTTTTTCACTATCAAAATCCGTAGCTAAAGCAACATCTTCTAAAAACGAAGTTAATGATGCATCTTCACCTGTTTCTATTTTATCTGTAATAAAGTCTTTTATCCCGTTAAGTAACTCTTGAACGTTTTCAACTTTATTAATTCCTTCAGGAGTGCCATCTTTTTGTAAATCTTTAACTAGTTGAGTTTGTTTGACAACTAAGTCAGCCACTTCAAAAGCATTTTTGGTTTGTGCTTCAACTTGAAAACGTTGAATCATTGTTAAAAAACCTTCTAATTTACTTTTCGTTCCTTGTGTTATTTTAATATCTATTCGATTTATATTTTTTATGATTTCGAATATTGATTTTTTGTAATGATTAGCAGCAATAACAAGCTTATCCATAGTTGTTGCTCCAATACCTCTTGCTGGATAATTTATAACACGAACTAATGCTTCTTCATCATTAGGATTTATAAGTAACCTTAGATAGGATAGTAAGTCTTTAATTTCTTTACGTTGGTAAAACGAAATACCTCCATAAATTTTATATTTTATATCTTTTTTTCTTAGCGCATCCTCAATGGCTCTTGATTGTGCATTGGTTCTATATAAAATAGCAAAATCGCTATTAATCAATTGATGATTCATTTGATTTTCCCAAATAGATTGCGCTACAAAACGACCTTCTTCTCCATCGGATATGGAACGCATAATCTTTATGCTTTCACCAGAGTCATTAGCAGTCCACACTTCTTTATCTAATTTCGTCTTATTTTTATCAATAACACTGTTTGCTGCCTGAACAATATTTTTTGTTGAACGATAATTTTGTTCTAATTTAAAAGTTTTTGCATCAGGGTAATCCTTTTGAAAATTTAAAATATTGTTTATGTTTGCTCCACGAAAGCTATAAATACTTTGAGAGTCATCTCCTACAACGCAAATATTTTGAAACCTATCAGCTAGAGCTCTAACGATTAAATATTGAGAATGATTCGTATCTTGATACTCATCCACCATGATATATCTGAACCTATTTTGATACTTTGCTAAAACCTCAGGGAAACGAGCTAATAACTCATTTGTCTTTAATAACAAATCATCGAAATCCATCGCCCCAGACCTAAAACATCTATCAACATATTCCTTATAAATATCTCCCACTTTTGGTCTGCTTGCTTGTAAATCTGCTTCCTGTAAATCAGAATTATTAAAATAAGCCCTTACTGTTATTAGGCTATTTTTAAAAGAAGAGATTCTTCCTAAAATTTGTTTAGGCTTATACCTCTCTCTGTCTAACTTCATTTCTTTTATGATAGCTGAAAGTAATCTAACCGCATCTTGCGTATCATAAATAGTGAAATTTGAAGGATAGCCTAACTTATCTGCTTCGGATCTCAAAATTCTAGCAAATACAGAATGAAACGTTCCCATCCAAAGATTCTTTGCTTCACTGTGACCAACTACTGAAGCAATACGCTCTTTCATTTCACGTGCTGCCTTATTAGTAAATGTTAAGGAAAGAATATTAAAAGAATCTACACCTTGTTTCATAAGATGTGCTATTCTGTATGTTAGCACTCTAGTTTTACCAGAACCTGCCCCTGCAATAATCATCATTGGTCCTTCTTTTTGCAATACGGCAGCTCTTTGGGGTTCGTTAAGTTGTTCTAAATAAGTACTCAAAGAAATTTAAATTGAAAGAATTTTAAAATGTGAAATTAACCATTCTTTTAGGTTTTATAAAATATGTTGACATTTTTTTTTTAACACATAATTTAAATCAACTTTCTCTGTTTATTATTTAATATTTATGCTTTAGAACTTACGAGACTTGTATCTTAGCATTTTTTATATAAAATTATTAAACTTAATAAATGGAAGAAAAAATAATTGAGGGACTTGCATACGCTTTACCTGCTATTGTAACTGGAGGTGTTGCCTATTATATGCTAAGCGTATTCACAAAAAAAGAAAATAATGAAAGAAAGTTTGAAGCATTTATAAATAAGAAAAAAGAATCTCTTCCTGTGAAACTTCAAGCCTACGAACGAATGCTCTTATTTTGCGAACGTATTAATCCAGCCAAATTATTAGTAAGAGTTTCTCCTATTGGTGAAGATGTTACTAGTTATCTGCATTTATTAATTGCTAACATAGAACAAGAATTTGAACACAATCTTGTTCAACAGCTATATATTAGTGATGATAGTTGGAAATCTATTTTGACAATGAAATTAGCTATAATTTCTAAAATTAGAAAAATAGCAGAAACTAGTGAAAAAGCCTCTATACTTCGTGAAGAAATTCTAGTTTATTATTCTAAAGAAGAAAACCCCACTGATACTGCTGCTGCATTCATAAAACAAGAGGTAAGAAAACTTATCTAAATTTAATAGTTGTAAAAAATAAATATTCTTTTCATTTTTTACAAAATGACTTATTCTTGTAAAGTTTTAAATTGAAAATTTTTAAAGTCTAATCTTTTTATTATGCAATTTTCTAACTTAATTCTATGTGATAACTCTCTAAAAAAAAAGTCTTTAATGTAGTTAAAACTTCACCCCTGTCTTTTATTATCAATGGGCAGTTCCTTATTACTAGCCCATGCAGTCCATGAGCCATCATAAACGCTTATGTTTTTATATCCTGCAATGGTAGCTCCTAATACTAGAACACAAGCTGTAATTCCTGATCCACAGGAAAATACAAGTGGCTTATCGCCAATTTTCAAATCAGCAAAAATTTCTAATAATTCAGGTCTAGATTTCATTTTCCCTTTTATTTGTAGGTCAGAATATGGTAAATTGATTGATGTTGGAATATGACCACTAGTTAATCCTGCCCTTGGTTCAGGTTCAGTACCATAAAACCTACCTTCAGATCTTGCATCTAAAATATAGGCTTCTCTACTTTTGACAATACCTAAAACATCTGCAGTAGATCGAATGTTATTTGAATTCTTTTTTGCTTTAAAGTCACCATATTCTTTTTTAAAACTTATGACTTTATTTTCTAATGGAAATCCATCAGCTTTCCACTCAGGAAGTCCTCCATTTAAAATCGCTATATTATGAAATCCGAAAGTTTTAAAGAGCCACCAAACTCTTGCAGATGAATAAATACCGATTGAATCATAAACAACGACACAACTATCATTGTTTACTCCTAATTTTCTTACCTCTTTCTCAAATTGCTCTTTACTTGGTATTGTATTTGGCAAGTTGGAATTCATTTGAGAAAAATTATTTTGAATATCAAAAAAAATTGTGCCAGGAATATAATTCTTGGCTGAATTATCTAGAGAACTATTCTTGCCAATCGTCCCATCCAGTATAATTAAGTTATCAACGCCTAATCGATCATTTAACCAATGAGTACTTACTAATGGTGTCTTCATTGTTAGTTTCATGATATTTCATTTTATATTAATTAGCACTTAAATAATCTCTTTACAAGTAATTACAGACATCTCTTTTTGAAACAATTAATTAGTTTCTTCTTAACTTTCACAAATAAGTACTTATTATTTTACTTTAATATATTCATCATCCCAATTTTTAGGTTTGGGATCACCTAATTTTCCTACAGATTTTGCTACTAAAGATGAAACTGTCGCATCGCCTGTAACATTGATTACAGTTCTACACATATCTAATGGACGATCAACAGCGAATATGAGTGCTAAACCAATAGCTAGCTTATCTTCTGGAAAACCAACAGCCTCTAAAACAATTACAAGCATAACCATTCCTGCCCCTGGTACTGCTGCCGATCCAATTGAGGCTAGTAATGCTGTTAAAATGATAGTTAACTGATCTACAAAAGTAAGGTTAAAACTAAGAGCTTGAGCTATAAACACAGCTGCAACAGCCTGGTAAAGACTTGTTCCATCCATATTAATGGTAGCCCCTACTGGTAAAACAAAACTTGAAACCTCTTTATCAACACCTACATGTTCTTCAACTCTTTCCATAGTTACAGGTAACGTTGCTGCACTTGAGCTTGTTGAAAAAGCTAATAACTGGGCTGGGCTAATTTGTTTGAGAAACCAAAAAGGGTTCTTTTTAACAAAGACTCCAACTAATAGCATATAAAAAACGATCATTAACAATAATCCTCCAACAACAGTAATCGCGTATTTCAATAAAGCAAATAACAAATCAGGATCATTTGATGAAACAATTACATTTGCCAGCAAAGCAAATACAGCATATGGAGCGAAAAGCATTATTAAATCAACCATTTTCAAGACCACTTCATTTAAAGAGTCAAAAAAACTTTTTAGTGGGCTTGATCTTTTCTCACCAACGAGTAACATTGAAATTCCTAGAAAAATGGTAAAAAATATGACTTGTAACATTGATTTATTATTAGCCATAGCTTTTATTGCGTTATCAGGTACCATATCTATCATAAACTGAAGAGGTCCACTTGACTTTTGTTTTGTTGCTTCAGCTATTTTTGATTGGATATTTCCGGAGCCGGCATACGTTTCTGTAAGTTTATTAATTGTTTCTTCAGAAATTCCATTTCCTGGTTTTACTATATTGACCAAAAGTAAACCTAAAGTTATGGCTATAACAGTAGTTCCAATATATATTCCAATGGTCCTAAGACCAATCTCTTTAAATTTTGAAATATCTTTCAAGTCAGATATTCCTTTAACAAGAGATGCTATAATTAAGGGTACAGCGATTAGCTTCAGTAATTTGACAAAAATAGTACCTAATGGTTTTATCCAGTTTCCTACAAAAGCACCTCCTCCATCTACAAAGGTCATTGATAAGCCAAATAACACTCCTAAAAGCATACCAATTAAAATTTGCCAATGTAACGCTAATCTATTCATATTTTTAGTTTGTTTATTTAATAATTGATAAATGTATAATAATTATTTAAATAAGTGTGACTTAAAATTTGTAATTTGTGTCATATTAACGTAATACACAATTTCTAACCTATTTTAAATTTAAAAAAACAAATGGCAGGCATATTAGAATTATTAAATAGTGACTTGGGTAAAAATATAATCTCTGGAGTAGCTGGGTCTACTGGAGAAGACTCTAGTAAAACAAGTAATGTACTTTCAATGGCCTTACCTGTATTAATGAAAGCAATGCAGAGAAACTCTTCGTCTAAAGAAGGTGCTGAAAGTCTTATGAATGCGCTAACTCAAAAACACGATGGAAGTGTTTTAGATAATCTCGGTAATTTATTAAAAAACGGAGTAAATAATGACATTATGCAAGATGGAAGTAAAATTTTAGGTCATATTTTAGGAAATAAGCAAGGTGGGATTGAACAAGTCATCAGTCAAAAAACTGGTGTAACAAATGACTCTGTAACTAATATTCTTAAAACTGCTACTCCTCTTCTTATGGGACTCTTAGGAAAGCAGACAAAAGAAAATGGACTTAGTAACTCAAATGATTTAAGTGGATTCTTGGGTAATTTACTTGGTGGCGAATCTACTAAGAAAGAACAAAATTTTCTAGAGCAAATATTGGATGCTGATGGAGACGGTAGTGTTATTGATGATGTTGCTGGAATGGTTCTTGGCGGATCAAATAAATCATCAGGAGGTATTATAGGCAATGTGTTAGGAGGATTGTTTGGCAAAAAATAACTACTAAACATACAATAAAACAAAACCTGCTCTTTGACAGGTTTTGTTTTATTGTTATATTTTTTTATTACATTCCTCCATCAACTGATAGAGTTTGTCCTGTTATGTAAGAACTCATATCAGATGCTAAAAACACACAGGCATTAGCAATATCTTTTGGTGTGCCTCCTCTTTTTAGAGGAATTTCACTACGCCAACCTTCAACAACTTTGTCGTCTAATTTAGCAGTCATTTCAGTTTCTATAAAACCAGGGGCGACAACATTACTCCTGATATTCCTTGAACCTAATTCTAGGGCAACTGATTTCGAAAAGCCTAAAATACCTGCTTTAGAAGCTGCATAATTTGTTTGACCTGGATTTCCTTTTAAACCAACAACAGAACTCATATTTATGATGGATCCTGAACGTTGCTTCATCATAGGTCTAATTACAGCTTTTGTAAGATTGAAAACAGATTTTAAATTGACTTGTATAACTTTGTCAAAATCGTCTTCAGAGATCCTCATTAATAAATTATCTTTAGTAATTCCGGCATTATTTACTAAAATATCTATAGCCTCAAATTCCTCTAAAACATTTTTTGCTAGATCTTGTGCTGATTCAAATTCAGCAGCATTTGATTGGTATCCCTTGGCCTTAACTCCTAATTCCGTAAGTTCTTTTTCTAATATATTAGCAGCTTCAACAGATGAATTATATGTAAACGCTACATTGCAACCTTGTTCTGCAAACTCAATTGCTATCCCTCGCCCTATTCCTCTAGTTGCGCCTGTAATTATAGCTGTTTTATTTTCTAAAAGTTTCATGTTATTAATTATTTTAACATCCTGACAAATATAGTACAATAGTGATATTAACAGCAATAAGATTAACTATTTTTATCATTTTAAAAAGCATAAAATTAATACTCTAATTCTATATTTTTTCTAGCTTTTGAGTTATAGGGCCTATGCCTTTTTTATAATCCGTAATCGATATAATATAAAATTTACCTCTTATATTTTTTAAGCCAATCACTATCAAAATTTAAAAATTATTGTTGACTCTTACTTTATATCGATCTTTATATGTGGTTTGAATTAACTTTTTCTGTATTTATAATATTAATGCGATAATCAAATCATTTGCAAAAATGATCTAAATAAATAGAACACAAAAAATCCATTAAATTTTAAAATTTAATGGATTTTTTTACTGTTTGTTAATTAACTGTTTAAAAAATAGTTAATTAGGCAAAACTTTATTTATCATTTCTCCAATTTTAGCGGGAGATTCAACTACATATACACCGTTTTCAGCTAAAATTTTCATTTTTGCTTGAGCAGTATCGTCTGCACCTCCCACAATAGCACCAGCATGTCCCATTGTTCTTCCTGCAGGTGCTGTTTGTCCTGCTATAAATCCAACTACAGGTTTTCTATTTCCATCTGCTTTAATCCAACGAGCTGCTTCTGCTTCTAAATTACCACCTATTTCTCCAATCATAACAATTGCTTCAGTTTCATCATCATTCATCAATAACTCAACAGCCTCTTTTGTGGTTGTTCCAATAATAGGGTCTCCACCAATCCCAATTGCAGTAGTGATACCATAACCTTGCTTAACCACCTGATCAGCAGCTTCATATGTTAAAGTTCCTGATTTAGAAACAATTCCAACTTTTCCCTTTTTGAAAATAAAGCCTGGCATGATACCTACTTTAGCTTCTTCAGGAGTAATAACACCAGGACAATTAGGACCAACTAAAGTACAATTTTCCTTCGAATCTATGTATGCTTTAACTTTCACCATATCAGCCGTAGGTATCCCTTCAGTAATACAAATAATCACTTTAATTCCTGCCTCAGCAGACTCCATAATAGCATCAGCAGCAAATGCAGGTGGAACAAAAATGATAGATGTGTCAGCTCCAACCTCCTTAACAGCATCAGCAACCGTATTAAAAACGGGTTTTCCTAAATGCTCTTGACCTCCTTTTCCTGGTGTAACACCTCCAACTACATTTGTACCATAGTCAATCATTTGTCCAGCATGAAAAGTTCCTTCACTACCAGTGAAACCTTGCACTATAATTTTTGATTCTTTATTTACTAAAACACTCATTGGTTTGTTTTTTAATTTTTAAAAAGTAAGACAAAAATAATCTTTTAATTGATTTTAACAATATAAATTACATTAGTTTTTATCTTTATTTGTTGCATTTTTCAGATAAATAATTTCTTTTAGGGTTTGTCTATATTGTCTTTGTGGTGTTCCATAATAAGTCCCTTTCTTTAAAGATTTTGAGACACCTGTCTGTGCCATTAATACTGTGCCTTTTTCTATGGTAAGTCCACTAATAATTCCTACTTGCCCCCAAATGGTTACTTCATCTTCAATTACTGTACAGCCAGCTATTCCTGTTTGGGCAGCAATTAAGCATTTTCTTCCTATAACAGTATCATGACCAATATGAACTTGATTATCTATTTTAGTCCCTTCCTTTATCTTAGTGTCGCCAGTTACCCCCCTATCAATAGTACAAGAAGCACCTAACTCAACTTGATTTTCAATTATTACACTACCTCCAGATAAGAGTCTATCAAACCCCTCTGATCTTTTCTTATAATAAAAAGCATCACTACCCAAAACTGTATTTGATTGAATAATAACACCATCTCCTATTGAACAATTGTTGTTTATTACTACGTTGGCATGAATCACACAATTCTTTCCTATTCGAACATTCTTTCCAATAAAAACATTAGGTTGAATAATAGAATTTTCACCAATCACCGCACAATCTGAAATAGTTGTATTAGAAGCGATAAATGGATTAAAATGATTTATTAAAATATTAAAATCTCTAAATGGGTCTTCTGAAATTAAAAGCGTTTTGCCTTTCGGACAATCAACTTTCTTGTTAATAAGAATCGTAGTTGCAGCAGAATTTAAAGCCTTGTTATAATACTTAGGATGATCAACAAAAACAATATCTCCTTTTTCCACCACATGAATTTCGTTAATCCCTTTTATTGTAAAGTTTTCATCACCAATAAACTCAGATCCTATTATATCTGCTATTTGCTTTAAAGTATACGTTTGCTTAAATTTCATTTGAGAAAATAACCCTTTTAAAAATATGAATCTATCTTATTTTCTTATTATTTGATTCGCTCTGAGTAAGCTCCCTTTTCAGTATCTATTTTTATTTTATCACCTTCGTTTATAAACAGTGGAACATTAATTCTTGCTCCTGTTTCAACCGTAGCTGGTTTTGTAGCATTAGTTGCTGTATTACCCTTAACACCAGGCTCTGTATGTGTTACTTCCAAAACAACATGTGAAGGCATTTCAACAGATAAGGGAGAATCATCTTCCGTATTTATTAAAACAGTAACAACTTCACCTTCTTTCATTAAATCAGGTGCATCCAATACCGATTTTTGAAGCGTAATTTGATTATAATCATCTGTATTCATAAAGTTATAATCATCTCCTTCAGCATATAAATATTGATACTTATGTGTTTCAACCCTAACATCTTCAATTTTATGACCTGCTGAAAACGTATTGTCTATAACTTTTCCAGAGGTTACACTTTTTAATTTTGTTCTAACAAAAGCAGGGCCTTTACCTGGCTTTACATGTAAAAATTCTATAATTTTATAAATATCATGGTTGAATTTAATACATAGTCCTTTTTTGATGTCTGATGTTGTTGCCATTTTATATATTTTTAATTAGATTTAAAATAACCTTTCATAATTCCTCGATGAGATTCTTTAATAAATTGTAAGATTTCATCTCTTTCTGGAGTTGCTTCCATTTCAGCTTCTATAATTTCAACAGCTTGAGTGTTGTTATAATTTTTTTGATATAAAATTCTGTAAATTTCTTGAACTTCTCTTATTTTCTCAGTAGTAAAACCTCTTCTTCTTAGACCTACTGAATTTATACCTACGTAAGATAATGGCTCACGGGCAGCTTTTACATAGGGCGGGACATCTTTTCTCACTAATGAACCACCTGTAACAAAAGCATGACTCCCAACAGAGGCAAACTGATGAACAGCCACCATTCCTGCTAAAACAACATTACTACCTATATTAACATGCCCAGCTAAAGTTGTATTATTTGAGAAAATACAATTATTCCCGACAATACAGTCGTGAGCTATATGGCTATATGCCATTATCAAACAATCGTCTCCGATAACAGTTTTCATTCTATCACTTGTACCTCTATTTATTGTAACACATTCTCTTATTGTAACATTATTTCCAATAATTACCGTAGTATCTTCATCATTATATTTTAAATCTTGTGGTATTGCAGAAATTACAGCACCTGGAAAAATTCTACAATTTTCTCCTATCCTTGCTCCTTCCATTATAGTTACGTTTGATCCAATCCAACTTCCCTTACCTATTTCTACATTTGCATGAATCGTTGTAAAAGGCTCTATAACTACATTTCTAGCTATCTTTGCTTGCGGATGTACATAAGCTAAAGGTTGATTCATATAATTTATTTTACTTTTGAAATTTGAGCCATTAATTCAGCTTCACATACTAACTTTCCATTAGCATATGCATATGCTTGCATGTGACAAATACCTCTTCTAATAGGAGTTATTAAATCTGATTTGAAAATCAAAGTATCTCCAGGTAATACTTTTCGTTTAAACTTTACATTATCAATTTTCATAAAGTAAGTTAAATAATTTTCAGGATCAGGAACGGTACTTAAAACTAAAATACCCCCACATTGTGCCATCGCTTCTATTTGCAAAACTCCAGGCATTACAGGAGCTCCAGGAAAATGTCCTACAAAAAAGTTTTCGTTCATTGTGACGTTTTTCATTCCCACAACATGTCTATCCGACAACTCTAATATCCTATCTACCAGCAAAAAAGGTGGCCTATGCGGAAGTATATTCATGATAGCATGAATATCCATTAAAGGCTCTTTATTCAAATCATATGTAGGAATAGAGTTTCTTTTTTCTTGCTTGATGATTTTTGCTAATTTTTTTGCAAAAAGAGTATTAACAGAATGTCCTGGCTTATTCGCTATTACTTTACCTTTAATTTTAGTTCCTACCAAGGCCAAATCCCCAATAACATCAAGTAATTTATGTCGCGCAGCTTCATTGGCCCAATGCAACGTTAAATTATCTAAAATTCCATTTGATTTAACTGAAATATTATCTTTTTTAAAGGCTTTTTTCAACCGTTGCATTGTATCACTTGATAATTCTTTATCAACATAAACAATGGCATTATTTAAATCTCCCCCTTTGATAAGATCATTTTCTAATAACATTTCAATTTCATGCAAGAAACTAAAAGTTCTAGCATTAGCGACTTCCTCCTTAAATTCTGAAATTGAATTTAGAGTTGCATTTTGAGTTCCTAGTATCTTTGTACCAAAATCTACCATAGTTGTAATTTGATACTCGTCTGAAGGAACTAATATTATTTCACTTCCTGTGTTTTCATCTTTATAAGAGATGATCTCCTTAACCACAAAAACCTCTGCGGTTGCTTTTTGCTCTACAACACCTACTTTTTCAAGCGCTTCTATAAAATATTTTGAAGATCCATCCATTATAGGAGGTTCAGAAGCATCAATCTCAATTATTAAATTGTCTATACCTAATCCCACAGCGGCAGCTAAAACATGCTCAGATGTTTGTATTTGCACGCCTTTTTTTTCTAAATTGGTACCTCTTTGCGTATTAGTTACATACTCTGCTCTTGCTTCAATGATTGGTTTTCCCTCTAAATCAACTCTTACAAATGCATAACCATTATTTTCAGGAGCTGGTTTAAAGGTCATTGTAACGTCATTACCTGTGTGTAATCCTACACCAGACAATGATATTTCATTTTTAATTGTTGTTTGCTTTTTACTCATTTTTATTTTGTTGAGCATTCAACTCTTTTTGAATTTTATGAATAGTTGTTGCTATATTAGGTAAATTTTTAAAATGAACGTATGATTTATTATAATCAGAGTATCCAAAAGCTGGCGATCCTTGAACAACATCTCCTTCTTTTAAATTTCTTCCGATTCCTGATTGTGCTTGAATTTTCACATTATTACCTATTGTAATGTGCCCAACAATTCCAACTTGGCCTCCGATCATGCAATACTCTCCTACTTTTGTTGAACCAGCAATACCTGTTTGTGATGCTATAACAGTATTTTTACCAATTTCTACATTATGGGCTATTTGAATTTGATTATCTAATTTGACTCCTTCTCGAATAATAGTTGAACCTAAAGTAGCTCTATCAATAGTACAATTAGATCCAATGTCTACATTATCCTTTATGATGACATTACCTATCTGCGGAACAGCTTTGTAGTCTCCGTTTTCATCAGGGGTAAATCCAAAACCATCAGACCCAATTACACATCCAGAATGAATTTTACAATTATTTCCTATTTCTGTTTCGGAATAAATTTTCACCCCAGCAAATAAAAAACAATTATCACCTATGGAAACATTATCTCCGATATAGGTATTCGGATATATTTTTACATTTTTACCAATAGTTACATTTTCACCAACATATGAAAATGCGCCTATGTATACATCTTCACCTATCAAAGCTGAATCAGCTACAAAATGAGGTGTTTCTCTACCTTTTTTATTATTTTTTACTTCATTATAAAATGATAATAATTTTGAAAAAGATTTATATGCATCTTCAACCTTAATAAGAGTTTTATCGACTTCTTTTTCCAAGCATGAGCTTTTATTAATTATTACTATGCTGGCATTTGTTGTATATATATAAGGAGTATACTTAGGATTTGCTAAAAAAGTTAATGATCCTTCTTTTCCTTCTTCTATTTTAGATAATTTTGAAACTTCTGTTTCCGGATTTCCGACAATCTCTCCCTCTAAAATTTCTGCTATTTGTTTTGCTGTAAATTTCATTGTTGGCAAAAGTAATTAATTTTGTTTAATTACCTCCTAAAAGCAAAAGTTTCATAATAGATACTTTATTATTTAGGATAACATATGTAATATTTACTTACTTTTTTTGTTAAAACCTGAACATTTAATTGATCAGAAGCTTTTGCTAAATCGATCAACTTTCCTTTTTTAGTAAATATTATAATTGGTTTATCTGTATTATATGCTTGATTGGAAATACGATCACCAAACACAAAATATTCTAATTCTGTATCAGTTAAACCTAGTTCTTTTTTATATTTTGTTTTCAATTTATTTATATATACTTCAGTAAATGGTTTTTCTTGTATTTCAATTTTCAACAATTTTCTATCAATAATCATTTTTGCTAAAGAAGACAAAATAAAATCTTCATGATGAGTCCATTCTTTTATTGCAGACAAGACGTCATAATCATCTAGTTTCGCAAAATTATTGAGTGTTGTTTTCGAGAAATTACTGGGACTAATTTCGTTGTATAAAAAGTATCGTAAAGCACGGCTTCCAAAAACATCCTTTTTTTGACTAGCAAGCTCTTTTGCCCTTTTTAGTATATTAACTAAAATGTTTTCTGCGACTACTCCCGTTTTATGAAGATATACCTGCCAATACATCAACCTTCGCGCGATCACAAACTTTTCTACTGAATATATACTTTTTTGTTCTAAAACTAATTCATCATCAACAACGTTCATCATAGTAATAATTCTTTCTGCAGATATATTTCCTTCTGTAACACCTGTATAAAAACTATCTCTTTGAAGATAATCTAACCGATCTATATCTAACTGACTAGAAATCAGCTGACATAGAAATTTTCTTTTATAATTCCCTTCAAAGATTTCAATTGCCAAGTCTAGCTCACCATTAAACTCTTTATTTAAAGCACGCATAAACTTTAAAGATATTTCCTCATGAGATATTCCATTTACAATACTATGCTCTAAAGCGTGCGAAAAAGCTCCGTGCCCAATATCATGAAGTAATATTGCTATACATACTGCATTCAGTTCATCTTCTGAAATTAAAACATTTTTTGATTGCAAGCCTCTAATAGTCTTCTGCATAAGATGCATGCATCCTATCGCATGATGATATCTAGTGTGATTTGCTCCAGGGTAAACTAAATTAGACATCCCCATTTGAGTAACCCTTCGTAATCTTTGAAAAAATGGATGTTCTATAATGTCAAAAATTAAACTATTAGGTATTGAAATCAATCCATGAACTGGATCATTTAAAATCTTCAATTTATTTGTCTTTGTACTACTCAATTTAGATAAATGCTTCAATTTTAAGCAAAAAAATCACAATTATTCAAAAAATGCAAATTATACTGTGCATTATTAACTTATTTTTAGCTTTTATTCATACTAGAAAATAAATATTATACGTTTACTTAGCATATTATTATATAAACTTACATGAGAAAAATTGATATTCTTTGGGTTGACGATGAAATTGACTTACTAAAACCTCACATTTTATTTTTAGAAAAAAAGAATTATAGGGTAACTTCCTGTAATAATGGAGCTGATGCAATAGATATTGTTACTGAACAAAACTTTGATATTGTTTTCTTAGATGAAAATATGCCTGGTATTACCGGTTTAGAAACACTATCTTCTATAAAACAAATAAATTCAAACCTCCCTGTCGTAATGATTACAAAAAGTGAAGAGGAATATATTATGGAGGAAGCTATTGGATCAAAAATTGCAGACTATCTTATAAAACCCGTAAACCCAAATCAAATTCTATTAAGTTTAAAGAAAAACCTTGATCACTCTAGACTTATTTCAGAAAAAACAACCTCAAATTACCAACAAGAATTTCGAAGAATCACCATGGATTTAGCAATGGTAAATTCTTATACGGATTGGGTTGAAATGTATAAAAAACTTGTGCACTGGGAACTTGAATTAGAGAATATAGAGGATACAGGTATGTTAGAAATCTTGGAATCTCAAAAAACAGAAGCTAACACACAATTTTTCAAATTTGTTAAAAAAAATTATAAAAACTGGTTACGAAGCGAAGACAAACCAACGCTTTCTCATACTTTATTTAAAGATTATGTAATTCCTAACCTCTCTAAAGATAAAGGTGTTTTATGGATTGTTATTGACAATTTACGTTTTGATCAATACAGAGTTTTAGAACCTTTGATAAATAAATATTTTAAAAAAGAGGAAGAAAATTCGTATTTCAGTATTTTACCTACTGCTACTCAATATGCAAGGAATGCTATATTCTCTGGATTAATGCCTTCTGAAATGGAAAAAATTCATCCAGAATACTGGAAAAATGACACCGATGAAGGAGGTAAAAATTTATTTGAAGCAGAGTTCTTAGACTCTCAAATAAAAAGATTAAAATTGAATATAAAACATAGTTTTCATAAAATTATTACTCTTAAAAATGGTAAAGATTTAGTCGATAATTTTAATGCTACTAAACAAAATGATTTAACAGTAATAGTCTATAACTTTGTTGATATGCTTTCTCATGCTAAAACAGAAATGGAGGTCATTAAGGAGTTAGCTGGTGATGATAAAGCATACAGATCTTTAACAGTAAGTTGGTTTAAAAACTCCCCCTTATTTGAAATGATTCAAAAGGCACAAAAACTTGGTCAAAAACTTATAATCACGACAGATCATGGAACTATCAATTGTAAAACTCCAACTAAAGTTATTGGAGATAAAAATATTAGTTCTAATTTACGTTACAAAACAGGTAAAAGCTTGTCCTATGAAGAAAAAGATGTATATGCTGTTAAAGATCCTAGTGATATATTTTTACCATGTATTACAATAAATAGTCCTTTTATATTTACCAAAGAGGATTTATTTTTCGCATATCCTAACAACTATAATCATTTTGTAAAATATTATAAAAACACATACCAGCATGGTGGAATTTCTTTGGAAGAAATGATTATTCCTTGTTCTATATATTCTCCAAAATAAGCTTAATGTTTCTCCGAAATTAATGGTTTACTTAGTGATCTTATTTTTGATATTACTATTAATTTATATTTTTTATGAAGTAAAACTAAATTTTAAAAAATCTTTTAAGTTAACTATTTTTGTCTCTATGAATGTAAATTATTCTTTAGACGAAACACCTTCAATAGCAAAAATGCTCTTTGAGAACATAAAAACTAAAACACTGTTATTTTATGGTGAAATGGGAGTAGGAAAAACAACCCTAATAAAAGAGCTTTGTTCATTATTAGGTGTGGAGGATACAGCAAATTCTCCTACCTTTTCAATTGTAAATGAATATAGAGCAAACGACTCTTCTGCAATTTTTCATTTCGATTTTTATAGAATAGAAAATGAAGATGAAGCATATGATATAGGAATTGAAGATTACTTACATAACAATAACTGGTGTTTTATCGAGTGGCCAGATAATATAAAAAATTTATTACCTTTAGATTCGGTTATTATAGAAATCACTTTATTAAATGATGGAAAACGTAACATTCAATTAAAAACTAACTAATGAGTTCAATATCATCTCCGTTTACAAAAGAGCAATTAATACCACAACCAGAAATGCTTGAAATAAAAAAGCAAAAAGGAGATTTATTTATTGGAATTCCTAAAGAAACTCACTTTGAAGAAAAGCGCATTAGTTTGACTCCGGATGCAGTATCTGCCTTAGTTGCTCATGGACATAAAATTGTTATTGAAACAGGGGCTGGAGATGGAGCCAATTACAGCGATAAAGAATATTCCGACGCTGGTGCAAAAATATCTTATGACACTAAAGAGGTTTTTGCTTGTAACATTGTACTTAAGGTAGAACCCCCCTCTTTAAAAGAGGTTAAAATGTTAACTCCACAAGCTATTTTAATTTCTGCTCTTCAGTTAAAAACTCAAAAGAAAAAATACTTTGAAGCTCTTGCAAAAAAAAGAATAACTGCAATTGCCTTTGATTATATTAAAGATGAACTTGGAACCTATCCAATCGTGAAGTCTTTAAGTGAAATTGCTGGTATTGCAACAATACATATTGCTTCTGAGTTAATGTCCAGCGCAAATGGAGGTAATGGCCTATTACTCGGAAATATAGGAGGTGTCCCACCAAGTGACGTTGTTATAATTGGAGCAGGAACTGTAGCTGAATTCGCTATTAAATCTGCCGTAGGAATAGGAGCTAGAGTTAAGGTTTTTGATAATTCAATAGCTCGGTTAAGAAAACTTCAAAACTGTATTCATTCACCTATTTACACTTCTACTATTCAACCAAAGACATTATTAAAAGCTTTAAGGAGATGTGATGTTGCCATTGGAGCCTTAAGAGGCGAAGATAGGTCTCCTATTGTTGTGACAAAGCAAATGATTGAACAAATGAAGGATGGTGCAGTTATAGTAGATGTTAGTATTGACAGAGGAGGATGCTTTGAAACTTCTCAAGTTACAACTCATAGTACTCCAACCTTTACTCATAATGGAGTTATTCATTATTGTGTTCCTAACATTCCTTCAAGATATGCGCGAACAGCTTCGTTCTCTATTAGTAATATTTTCACACCATATATATTACAAATAGCAGAAGAAGGAGGGTTTGAAAATGCTGCGAGATCTAATAAAACTCTAAGAAATGGTATGTATTTTTACCATGGGATTTTAACAAATAAATCTGTTGCTGATTGGTTTAATCTTCCATACAGAGATATTAATTTATTATTCTTATAGGCATAAAAGTGTTTATTTTTTATGACAGGGCAGGTGAAATTCAAAAGTACTTCCTCTATCTGTCAGGCTTCTTACTTTTATGCTAGATTGGTGTAGTTCTATTATTTTTTTTGCTATTGCTAACCCTAAACCTATCCCTTTTTCTTTGTAATCATTAGTTATTTGCATGTTTCTGTTAAATATAATTTCTTGGTCTTCTTTTCTAATTCCCATTCCATTATCTTTTATTTTAACAACTACATTATTTAATTTACATGATAAATAGATTGTTACCCTCCCCCCTTTTTCAGTAAACTTAATGGCATTATCTAATATATTCTGTATGGCTCTTTCTATAAGAGCACTATCTGCAAATACTGGAGATAAATCATTTTTTACAATAACAGATAAATTAATATTTTTTCTCTCTATTAACAATTTATAACGTGAAGCCATGTCATAAACTAAATCAGAAATAAAAAACACTTCTTTACTTAACTTTAACTCTTTAGTTTCTAATCTCGAATATTCAAAAAGATGATTTACTAAACTAGATAAATAGTTGGCTCCATTTTCTATAATTTTCATAAACTCTCTCTTGTCATCATACTCAAGAATATCATTTTTCATCTGTAGTGTTTCTATATAACCTCTAATAGAAGTAATGGGGGTTCGTAAATCATGTGATACGTTAGCTATCAATTGTTTTCTAAACTTATTAATTGACTGAATTTCTCTTATATTTTCGGAAATTGTTTGAGCCATATTATTAAAGGTAACTGCTAATATAGATAAATCAGATTTATAAGCATTTGGAATTCTGGCTTCTAAATTTCCTTCCTTAAATCTATTAACATAATAGATAATTGTTCTCAAATTTTTGGTCAGAGCCCAAATACTAATCCAACCAATTGAAATAGCGAATATCATCGTAACAATTGTTGATCTAATACTAAATTTTAGAAAATAATCTTCCAAAAGTGATTCACAAACTTCTTGGTATTTTTTACTTGTAAGTATTATGTAAACATAACCACTATGTCCCCCTTTTGTAAAATATCCAGCCGAAAATATTTTTTTACTTCCTGATTCACGAGGATCATCTCCGAGAACATACTTTTTCTTGTTTTTTATAAACTGTTTTATAGGGTTTAAATTAACTTTTTCTAACTGCTTTTGAGGGTTTGAATGGTCAAGAACCACAGAATATAATATTTTCCCTGTCTCGCTTAATAAATAAACATCAATGGCCCTATTTACAGCCATCATATCGTGCATTATTCCATCAAATAACACTTTATTTACAGCCCCATCCTTCAAAAAAGGAGAAGCTTCTTTAAATTTTTCATCAATTAAATGATTCGCTACATTACAATTTAATTTCTGAGTTGTTTCACTATAAAATTTTTTAACAAAAAATATCGTCAGTAAAATATATACAACTCCAATCGTTACGACTGTAATTAAAAGTGATATTCCTATTTTTAGTATAAATTTACTAGACAGTGCTTCTTGCTTTGCTTTCATATGAAGGGATTTTTAGTTCGTCATTAAACTTATACCCTACACCCCATGAAGTCAATACAAATTTTGGTTTGATCATGTTTTCTTCTAACTTAATTCTTAATCTATTTATATGTGAATTTACAGTATGTTTATAACCATCAAAATCATAACCCCATACTATTTCAAGTAATTTTTCTCTACTATAAACTTGACCTGGATTTGAAGCCATTAAAACCAATAATTTAAATTCTTTTGGCGACAAATTAACTTCTTTACCTTTAAGTATTACTTTTCTTTTATCTATAAAAATTGATAAATCTTTAAATTCCAGTTTTTTAATCCGCACAGATTGTTCAGGATAAGTTTTATGAAACCTTCTCGTAACTGCTTTTACTCTTGCTATAAATTCTCTAACACTAAATGGTTTCGTGATATAATCATCTGCTCCTAACTCTAAACTCAGCACCTTATCAAGCTCTTCTGTCTTCGCAGTGAGCATTATAATTGGTGTTTGCTTTATCAAACGTATATGTTTACAAACTTCAATCCCGCTCATTCTTGGGAGGTTAATATCTAAGATAATCAAATCAAATTCTTCACTCAAAGCTAACTTAAGCCCGGTATCTCCCTGATAAATAGTAGTAATAGAATAATTCAGATCTATTAAATGAATTTCTAGAAGCTTCGCTACTGAAATATCATCTTCAACAATAAGTACTCTTTTCATTTGAACGAAAAAATTTTAGAAGGTTTGAGGCGAACTTAAAAAAATAACATGTGATATAAAAATGATTTTTTTGTGATTTTTCTGTGATACTTAAAATAGTTCTTTATCATATTAAAATTCGCTGCAGCATTTTAAAACCCTTGAAAATCTTTAAATAACTAATTTATGAAGAAAACAGCTTTAAAAGAAAAATCAACTAATCCCCAAATATATCTCAATAAAAAGTCTAGACTTTTAGAAAATATAAAGCGTATTAAATTGATGAATTTATCAGAAATTGATCAAAAACTTTTTATTGAATATGGCCTAGGAGATGAAATATTACCTGACTTTGAAAATGTTTTAGATGCTTTTGAATATTGGGTATCTAAAACTCCTCATAATATTGCTGCAGAGTACAAAACAAAAAATATAACCTACAAAGAACTGGATAATGAAGCAACAATATTAGCTTTAATATTAAAACAAAAGGGAATAAAAAATGGAGATGTTATTGGCTTATACATCCCAAGATCTATAGATCTTATAATCAGTATAATAGCATGTATAAAATTAGAAGTAACATATGTTCCTCAAGATCCAAGGATTGTCCCCATTGATATGCTTGAAAAAATAAGTACAAAAAGTGAACAGAATATAATTCTTTCATTATCAACATATGCTGAGAAAATCTCTTTTTACGAAAAAAATAAAATCATTTTAATTGACAAAGAAATTAATAAAAAGATCTACAGAAATTTATATGGAAATATCAAGCTGATTAATCATCAAAACAAAAAAACTGACTCAACCTGCTTTATTTTATTTACTTCTGGAACAACAGGAACTCCTAATGGAGTTCAAGTAAGTCATAAAAATTTATGTAATATATTATATAGTGCTCCGGGAAATTTAGGTATTGCTCCAGGAGTCAAGGTTGCTCAAATATTAAATATTTCTTTTGATATGGCTGCATGGGAAATATTAGGTTGTTTAGGTAATGGGGGTACATTATTAATTAGAGGTAAAGATATTTTAGAAACGGTGACTAAGGCAAACGTTATTATTGCAACACCTACTATTTTAACTACAGTACCACCTGAAAAATGCAAGGAAATTAAGAGTGTTGCTGTTGCAGGTGAACCATGCCCAGTAATGCTTGCAGAAAGATGGTCTAAGTTATGCAACTTCTATAATTCTTGTGGTCCTACAGAAACAACAATTGTAAATACCATGAAAAAATGTATTCCTGGTAGCTCAGAACTTTCAATTGGCAAACCGACACCAAATAATACTGTCTATATTCTTAATAAAGATATGACACCTACAAAAATTGGAGAAATCGGTATTATGTGGGGAGGCGGAGATTGTGTAAGTAAAGGCTATCTTCATGATGAAAGTTTAACAAGAAAAAAATACAAACTAGACCCTTTCCTAAATGATGGGAGTCATATGTTTAATACGGGCGATTTAGGAAAGTGGAATAAAAATGGTGAACTTATTCACTTCGGTCGAATAGATGATCAAGTAAAAATAAAAGGCTTTCGAGTTGAGCTAGATTCAATTTCAAAAATAATTGAAAGCTTCAATGATGTAAAAAGAGCTGCCACCATAAAATATCAAGATTATTTAGTTGCTTTTGTTAGTACAAACAATCAAACTGAAAATCTTTTGGAGCTACTAAAAAAACAACTACAAAAAGAACTCCCTTATTATTATACACCTAGTAATTTTATTTTTCTCGAAGAGCTTCCGAAAACATCAAGAGGTAAAATAGACAAGAGAGCTTTAAAACAAACTTTAATATTATAAAAAATGGAAAATATTGTTTTACCTCCTAAGAAAAATATGCTGTATAGATTAGGAAAACATCCTTTACTTATCCCTTACAATAGATTATTTATTTTGGTTAGTTTGATAAATCTACACATCATTTATAAATCTATTTTTGAATGGAATTGGTTTGATTCTGATGGAATTGAGATAAATACGATTGCTCAAGTTGTATTAATTAATTTTACTGTTGGAATTTTAGTAAGACAGCAATATATTATAAATTTACTTTTTAGCATTGCAACAAGTATTCCTACTAGTTGGCCTCTTTTTGTAAGAAGAATTGCTGGTAAAGTATATCATTTTGGTGGTATTCATAGCTCAAGCACTAGTATGGGTACCCTGTGGTACTTTATATTTGTTGGATCCTTATATTATCATTACAAACACAATTTACCCGGAGTAAATCTAACAATAATAATCGTAACTTCTATTATTTTGATACTGCTTTGTATTATCATTATAATGGCACTACCTAACATTAGATCTAAATACCACAATCACTTTGAAATTACACACCGACTTGGTGGATGGACAGTACTGATTTTATTTTGGGTTCAAATGGTTCTTTTTTTAAACATTGAAAATAAAAGTGTTTCTATTTTTACAAGTGTCAATTTTTGGATTCTTTTTACTGTTACAATAAGTGTTATTATTCCTTGGTTACACTTAAAAAAAGTTAATATTGATATCAATAGACCTTCAAACCATGTAGCGTTAACCTCTTTTGATTATGGTGTTACCCCTTTTGCTGGCTCTTCAACAGCACTTAGTACAAATCCTTTATTAGAATGGCACTCTTTCGCAAATGTTCCTAGTCCTGGGAAAAATGGCTTTAGGCTTACTATTTCAAGAGCAGGAGATTGGACAGGAAAATTTATTTCTGAAAAACCTCAAAAAATTTGGGTTAAAGGGATTCCTACAGCCGGTGTTGGAAATATTGATAAACTTTTTAAAAAAGTAATTTGGGTAGCAACCGGAAGCGGCATTGGCCCATGCCTACCGCATTTGTTACTTAATGAAACACCATCGGTTTTAGTATGGTCAACTAGAGACCCCAACAAAACATATGGAAGCAAACTAGTTAATGAAATAAAATCTGTACAACCCAATGCAGTTATTTGGGATACCGATACAAAAGGGAAACCTGATCTTGTTAAAATAGCATATAAAGCCTTCTGTGATCATAATGCGGAAGCTATTATATGCATTTCAAATCAAAAGCTTACTGAAAAAGTTGTCCATAGCATGGAAGCTATTGGAATTCCTGCTTATGGAGCTATTTGGGATTCTTAAAAAATCAATAAAATTTAATAATTATGAACATACTATTTAAACAAATAGAAAGGGTTGTTATTGCTCAATTAAATCGACCTAGTAGCCTTAATTCTTTGAATTCAGAATTGATGTATGAACTTATCTCTGAAATTCAGGAATACGACCAGATGACAACTGTAGGTTGCATTATTATAACGGGTAGTGATCGTGTGTTTTGTGCTGGAGCTGATATTAAAGAAATGAATAACAAAGGATTTTCTGAAATGTTTATTGAAAATTATTTTGGATACTGGGAATTACTATCTAAAATAAAAACTCCAATTATTGCAGCTGTGTCTGGATATGCATTAGGAGGTGGATGTGAACTCGCTATGATGTGTGATATAATCATCGCTTCCGAAAATGCTGTTTTTGGTCAACCAGAAATAAAACTTGGTGTTATTCCTGGAATTGGAGGCACCCAACGCTTAACTAATTTGATTGGAAAATCAAAAGCAATGGACATCATTCTTACAGGAAGAAATATTAGTGCTTCAGAAGCAGATGAAATAGGATTGGTCTCAAAAATATTTCCTTCTGATAATTTTTTAAGAAATGTAATTGAATATGCACATGGAATTTCCTGTCTCTCTAAAACTGCTTTAATAGCTTCCAAAGAGGCTATCAATCATTCTTTACAAGTACATCTAAATGAAGGAATTGTTTTTGAAAGAAGAATATTTCATTCACTCTTCAATACTAAAGATCAAAAAGAAGGTATGAATGCATTCCTAGAAAAAAGAATTCCAAATTTTAACTAAAAAACTAAATCTATATCATGAAAAAATCAATTTATATTACAGTATTATTATTTACTTTTTCGATATTTAATACATACTCACAAGAAAAAAAATCAAAAAAGAATAAAACAACTTTTGCTATAATGCCTATTCATAATAGCGCAGCAGGATTCAATAATGTTTTTTTAGGTTCACATCAAATTAAACCAAAAACAAGTTTAACTTTTTACAGTGTATTTTGGGTAAATCCACTATTTGGTAATGGAGGTAAAGATTTATTTTTAGAAACAGGTGTTGGACTTGGTTTTTCGCTAGCTAATGATAAATTATATCTAAATCCTAGCCTTGGTTTTGGACACGGAAAACTCCTGTCTGGTGCAGCAGAAACTAAAATTGCAGAAAGTATTATTCCAAGTATATTTATGATTTACAATACCAGAAAATTTGAATTTGAGGGATATACTGCCTACTATAAAAGTATGAGAGGCGAAGGAAATTCACAAGATTTAATGCTTAATTGGGTAATTCCTGGATATAAAATATCAAACTCACTTTCTATTGGAGCTTTTTATGAACACCTTGGACAGACAAGAGTAGATTCAGGAGATACAAAAACTCTATACCAATTTTTGGGAGGATATATCAAAACTACATTAAACAATGGTGTTTGGTTTAGATTTGCTGCTGGACCTAATGTCTCAAATGATCATTTAAACTCAAAAGAGTTTTATAAAATTCAAGCTTTTATTCCTATTTAAACAATAGTTCGTTCATTTTACCATTAGCCAAAGGTTATACTCAACCCTTTGGCTTTTTAATTTTTTTATTAACCTAAATAAGTTTTCAAATTAAAAAATCACTTACTTTTGTGTTGAAAATTTAAATTATGCAATTGCTAAAACGTTTTGGTTACTATTTAATTGGTGTTACTATTGGATCAATAGGTGTTCTTTATTTCTGGAAAAATAAAAAAGTAACTTTCGATTACGGAATGGATGCTAGAACACTTAAATCACTAAGAATAAAAAAACATATTTATTCAACAGATGTAAAAAAAGTGCTAGAAACAAAAGGAAAAGACTCTTCAATTATAAATGCTTTACTTTTTAGAGGAGATGTGGATTTTGGAAAAAGTAAACCTAGACTTAAACCTTGTGCTGAATATTTTATAACAGGAAAAGATAGTTTAAAATCCGTTAGCATATATGTAAAAAGATGTGATTCTATAGTCACGATTAAGGATATTTTCTGGGATTAGAAAAGTTTGAAACACATATATACATATATAATCATTATTAGTAGTTTTCTTACTTTAAAAATTGATTGACTTTTTATTGCCAATATTAAGCAATATGACAATCAATATTCAAATTTCCCTTAAATCTTATCTCACCAATCTTTTTAAGTGCAGTTAACTTTTTTCTACTAATTATAAATAATTAACGATAATCTAACTTGTAATCTTATAATATCGTATAAGACACCAAAAGGCTTTGCATTTAAATTTTTAAGATATTCTTGGACTTCTTCTTTAAACAAATCATACCTATCTATTTAATTAATCTAATAAACTAGAATAAAATATTTGTTCCTGTATATTATTTAATGAATAATTCTATCTATAATATCTTTACAAAAAAACAAACGACAAGGTTATAAAAAAACCTGTCGTTTGCTCTTATTTATTAATAAATTTGATTTAAATAGCCAGCTTTTTAGTTCGCTATATGGCTCGTAAACTTAATTCTCATTAATCGTAATTCCTCATCATCATAATCTCCATCAAATTCATCTAAAGCCTCTTGAATTTTATCAGTTTCTGCTTCCATAAAATAGTCATAGATTTCCTCTTGTTGATCTTCATCTAACAAATCATCCACCGCGTAATCTATATTTAATTTTGTTCCTGAAAAAACAATAGCCTCCATTTCTTTAATTAATTCAGGCATTTCAAGACCTTTTGAACTTGCAATATCTTCAAGAGGAAGTTTTCTATCTGTATTTTGTATGATATATAGCTTCAACCCTGAGTTAACTCCTGTACTCTTTACAATCAAATCATCCGGACGAATAATATCATTATCGTCAACATAATTTGAAATTAATTTCACGAAATCTTTTCCGTATTTCTTGGCTTTTCCTTCACCAACACCATGAACTTTTGATAATTCATCTATATTAATCGGATATTTTAATGCCATATCATCAATTGAAGGGTCCTGAAAAACAGCAAAAGGAGGAACTCCTAATTTTTTACCAACTTTTTTCCTTAGATCCTTTAGCATCGTTATTAACTTAGCATCAACACCTACTTTTGTTGTTTTGATACTCGCTATAATAGTTCCATCATCATCCGTATTGTATACATGATTTTCGGTCATCATAAAAGATGATGGATTATTGAGATAGGCTCTACCTTCTGGAGTGACTTTTAGAACTCCATATTGTTCTATTTCCTTTCTAATTAAATCTGCAACCAACACTTGTCGAATTAATGCATTCCAATAATGAACATCTTTTTCCTTTCCGATACCAAAAAATGATTGCGAAGGTGTTTTATGAGAAGTTAAGAGTGCATTTTCTTTCCCTATTAAAGTGTTTACTACTTCTTTAGGCTTATACATTTCATTTGTATCTTGAATAACAGAAAGTAGTTTAATAACTTCTTCTTGTGATTCTGATTTTTTCTTAGGATTACGCATATTATCATCCATATCAGCTCCTTCTCCATTTACTTCGTCAAACTCTTCACCGAAATAATGTAATAAATATTTTCTTCTATTCATTGAAGTTTCTGCATATCCGACAACCTCTTGTAATAAGGCATGACCTACCTCTTGCTCGGCAACAGGTTTATTAGCCATGAATTTCTCCAACTTTTCTATGTCTTTATAAGAATAAAAAGTTAAACAATAACCTTCACCTCCATCTCTACCAGCTCTACCTGTTTCCTGATAATAGCTTTCTAAACTTTTCGGAATATCATGGTGTATAACAAATCTAACATCAGGTTTATCAATCCCCATACCAAATGCTATGGTTGCAACTACAACATCACAATCTTCCATTAAAAACATATCTTGATGTTTTGCTCTTGTTTTTGCGTCTAATCCGGCATGATATGGTACTGCATTAACTCCATTCACTTGAAGAACTTGTGCTATTTCCTCTACCTTTTTTCGACTCAAACAATAAATAATACCTGATTTGTTTAAATGTTGTTTTATAAACTTGATTATATCTTTTTCTATATCTTTTGTTTTCGGCCTTACCTCATAAAATAAGTTAGGTCTATTGAAAGAAGCTTTATAAACATTAGCATCTGACATTCCTAGTGTTTTTAGAATGTCTTCTTGAACTTTTTCTGTTGCTGTTGCTGTCAAGCCAATTATAGGAACATTATCTATCTGCTTTATGATATTTTTTAGATTTCTATATTCTGGTCTGAAATCATGTCCCCACTCTGAAATACAATGCGCCTCATCAATTGCCACAAAAGAAATCTTTTGGGCTCTTAAAAACTCAACGTACTCCTCTTTAATCAATGATTCTGGTGCTACATAAAGTAATTTTGTAATACCATTTTCAATATCAGCTTTAACTTGGCTTACCTCTGTTTTGTTTAAGGAGGAGTTCAATACATGGGCAATGCCCTTATTTTCAGAAATACCTCTAATAGCATCCACTTGATTTTTCATCAAAGCGATCAAAGGAGAAATCACAATGGACGTTCCTTCTTTCATTAATGCAGGCAACTGATAACAAAGGGACTTACCTCCACCAGTAGGCATTATAACAAAAGTATTTTTATTATTTAATATGTTGTTTACAACATCTTCCTGTAAACCTTTGAATTGACTGAATCCAAAAATTTTCTTTAATGATTTATATAAATCCGACTGCTCTATATCCATCTTTTTTTAAACAAAATTAATAAGTAATTCTAATTTATTAAAAAAACTCTCGACAAAAAGTTATATTCTATCTTTGTATGAGCAATGATCGGTAAAATATTTCTATTTTTACAACTTTATTTCATAATTAAATTTTAAGCATTGAAAAATCTTAACGAAATTCTTTCATCAGCTAAAAATACCATTAGATTGCAAAGTGAAGCAATAGCTAATTTAACAGAACTATTAGACGATTCTTTTGCTAATGCGGTAAACTACTTACTAAATTCAAAAGGTAGAGTCATTCTTACTGGTATAGGGAAAAGTGCTAATATTGGAACAAAAATTGTTGCAACATTGAATTCTACTGGTACTCCTGCTGTTTTTATGCACGCCGCAGATGCTATTCATGGAGATTTAGGAAATGTTCAAAAAGATGACACCGTCATTTGTCTGTCTAAAAGCGGAAACACTCCTGAAATAAAAGTATTAATACCACTCATTAGAAGTTCTAAAAATAAAATTATAGCTATCACAGGAAACCCAAATTCTTTTTTAGGAAAAAATGCTGATTTTATTTTAAATTCTTATGTACCTAAAGAGGCTTGCCCTAATAATTTAGCTCCTACTACAAGTACCACAACGCAACTAGTACTTGGCGACGCTTTAGCTGTATGCCTACTTGAGCTAAGAGGGTTTTCAAGTAATGATTTTGCAAAATACCATCCTGGAGGTTCTTTAGGTAAACGTTTATATCTTAGAGTATCAGATCTTATAAAAAATAATGAATTGCCTAAAGTTGCTTCGTCTGATGCAATTACAAAAGTTATTGTTGAAATATCGGAAAAGAGATTGGGGGTAACTGCTGTTGTGAATAAAGATAATGAAATTCAAGGTATCATAACCGATGGAGATATAAGACGTATGCTTAATAAAAGTACTATTATCGATGGTTTAACAGCCAGTGATGTGATGAGTAAAAATCCAAAATCAATCAATATTAACGAAATGGCTATTGATGCTTTAAATTCATTAGAAGATAACAGTATTTCTCAAATACTAGTTACCGATGATGCCAATCAGTACGTTGGAGTTATACATTTACACGATTTAATTAAAGAAGGAATATTTTAATTATGGCGATAAAAGAAATGTCCTTTTTAGAGCATCTAGAGGAACTAAGGTGGCATTTAGTAAGGAGTTTTATTGCTGTTTTTATAGCAGGTATTTTTATTTTTGCTAATATAAATTTTGTTTTTGAAAATATTCTATTAGCACACTTAAGACCCGATTTCTCTACTTATATTTTTTTTTGTAAAACCTTTACTTCAATTGGTATAGATAGCAGTTTTTGTAATATTAATTTTAAACAGACTTTACAAGCGTTAAATCCAACGCAACAACTAATGACAGCTATTTGGTCTTCTTTGATATTAGGCTTTGTAATTTCATTTCCTTATGTAATTTGGGAATTTTGGAGATTTATAGCTCCAGGACTACATGATAATGAAAGGAAAAAATCTAAAGGATTTATATTTACTTTATCTTTTCTATTTTTTCTAGGAATTGCTTTTAGTTACTTTGTTATTATCCCCATGTCTGTATATTTCTTTTATAACTTTGAAATATCTACGGCAATTGAAAATAATTTTAAGTTAGATGCATATATAAGTCTTATAACTAACACGCTTATTGGAGTTGCTGTTTTCTTTGAATTACCTGTTATTATATTTTTCTTAGCAAGAATTGGTATCGTTACTCCACTATTTTTACGTAAATATAGAAAACATGCATTAATAATAGTTTTAATACTTTCTGCTGTTATTACACCTCCAGATGTAGCGAGTCAGATTATAGTATCCGTCCCCATCATGATTTTATATGAAATAAGTATACATGTAGCTAATTTTGTCATAAAAAAACAACAGAAAAATGTCTCGAAAAGTCCAAGAATTTAATGAGTATCGTTCTAAAATGAACGATAAAATATTATCCTCAGATAATAAAGTTATAAAACGAATATTTAATCTCGATACAAACGCCTACTCTAAAGGACATCTTCCTGTAAAAACGAAGGAATTGCTAGGCTTAGTTGCTTCTACTGTACTTAGGTGCGATGATTGTATAGCCTATCACCTAGAAACGGCCTTTGAAAATGGGGTAACTAAAGAAGAAATAATGGAAACAATGTCAATAGCAACACTTGTTGGAGGAACTATTGTTATTCCCCATTTAAGAAGAGCTGTTGAATTTTGGGAAGCATTAGAAGAAACTAAACTTTGAATAGCATCTAAAACTATTTAAAAAATTAAACTTGTTGTTAGTATGAAATTAAAAGCCAACGATATACAAAAAATATACGGTAAGCGTAAAGTAGTAAAAGGCATCTCTTTGCAAGTAGAACAAGGTGAAATAATTGGTCTTCTTGGTCCAAATGGAGCAGGTAAAACAACCTCTTTCTATATGATAGTAGGAATGATTAAACCCAATGGAGGGACTATCTTTCTTGATAATGAAGAAATAACAGAAGACGCTATGTACAAACGTTCTCAAAAAGGAATTGGCTACTTAGCACAGGAGGCATCTGTTTTTAGAAAATTATCAGTTGAAGATAATATTATGTCTGTTCTTGAATTTACTGATAGAACTAAATTAGAAAGAAAGCAACGACTTGAGGAGCTCATAGAAGAATTTAGCTTGGACCACGTTAGAAAAAATCGCGGTGACTTATTATCTGGTGGAGAACGTAGACGTACTGAAATTGCACGATGCTTAGCATCTGATCCAAAATTTATTTTACTTGACGAGCCTTTTGCTGGTGTTGATCCAATTGCTGTAGAAGACATTCAAAGCATTGTAGCAAAGCTAAAAAATAAAAATATAGGCATATTAATAACTGATCATGATGTACAAGCAACACTAGCCATTACGGATAGAACCTATTTAATGTACAACGGTGGTATTTTAAAAGAAGGAACTCCAGAAGAATTAGCTGATGATGAAACTGTAAGAAGAGTATATCTAGGAAAAGATTTTGAGTTAAAAAAGAAGAAATTTTAATTTCTTTAAATTGTATACTCCTTAACTTATCAAAAATAAACGGGTTTTACACATAACTTACAATTCCACTTTCTTTCTGAAAATACATTATGATTTCTCGGTTGTAATAATTTTATCGATGAATAGCTAATGGCTATCTATTGAAACTCCTTTTTTTTTCTATAATTTTATTTAAAAACCTGTGTGTTTAAAAAAGTGACTTTTTTATTGAAATGATTGTTTACAACATTAATAAAAATCATTTCTTTTGAAGTTTTAAATACGCTTGTGCTTTTACTTTATCGGTATTTTAAATTGATTTTTTAAAATAGATAATAAAATATATAGTATAATTATTAGAGGTATTGATACCACTTTAAATATTACTATCAAAATTAAAGAACTTATCAAGAATAAATATTTAACAATATTGTCTTTCAATGAAAAGCTTTTAAACTTTAACGAAAATAAAGGTAAATCAACATGCATCAATATACTAAATACAATTGTTATGACAATTAGTGTATACTTATTCAATATAAAAGATTTTAAAATATTAAAATCAGAATATTCAATAACTAAGGGCAACGAGATTATAAATAAACTCATTGCAGGAGTAGGTAAACCAATAAAACTATCGCTCTGTCTTTTATCTAAATTAAACTTTGCTAACCTATATCCCGCTGATAAAGTTAAAATTAAACCCAAATAAGGTAAATTACTCCCCGATCTACCATACGCATCAATTCCAAAATATCCTACTGGATCCACATCAATAGCATTTACAATTAATTGTAACATTACAATTCCTGGTACGACCCCGCTTGTAACAACATCTGCTAAAGAATCTAATTGTTTACCTAATTCTCCTTGAACTTTTAAAATTCTTGCTATGAAACCGTCTAAAAAATCAAGAAAAATTCCAAGAGTAACCATTATTGAAGTACCATAAAAGTCTCCCTTTATTGCTAAAATTGTAGCAATTGTTCCACTCAATAAATTCCCTAGTGTTATGAAATTAGGTATATGCTTCTTAATTTTCATTTTTTAATTTTATCAACGACGAAAGTAAAAAAATCTATTACATGTTTCAATCTTATTAAATAAAATTTTAAAAATATCTTATAATGTAAATTCAAAAATTCTTATTTGAAGTCGTCTATTTTAATAACCTTCTGTAATCATTTTTAATATATATTTGTTTTCGTTGCTAAATTCTATGTCATATGCCATTATTATATTCTAATTTTACTCCTAGTTTACCTTTTAAGAATGGGCATTTTAATACTATTTACCGTCCATTGTTCCTTAAAGCTTCTATTAATTATAAAAGAGACAGAGTTCAAACCTGGGATCACGACTTTATTGATCTTGATTTTTCTATCACTAAATCAAAAAGTCTAGTGCTATTAATACATGGTTTAGAAGGTAGCTCTTTTTCTAACTATATGGTTACTACCTCCATTTATCTCAATAATAATGGGTTTGATACTGTAAGCATGAACTTAAGAGGATGTAGTGGAGAAGATAATTTATTGTTAGGTACTTATCATAGCGGTAAAACAGATGATGTGAGTTTTATTATCAATTATTTAGATAAAAATTACTCGTATAATAACCTTATTATAGTTGGGTTTAGCTTGGGGGGAAATTTAACATTAAAATATTTAGGAGAATATACAAATATACCTGACCTTGTAAAAGGTGCTGTTGCTGTTTCGGTTCCCATAGATTTAACAAGCTCACAAGCAGAATTACTAAAAATTAAAAATAAAATCTACTTGTTAGAGTTTTTAAAAACAATGAAAAACAAGATTTTAGCTAAAGCGGAAAAATTTCCTGAATTTAATATTGATAAAAAACTATTAGCTAAAGCAAGTAAGTTTAGGCATATTGAAAAACAATATACTATTCCTGTTTTTGGTTTTAAAAGCTCCGAAGACTACTGGGCTAAAGCAAGTTCAAAACCTTATATTTCAAAAATAAAAATTCCTTCCTTATTAATTAATTCTCTTGATGATAGTTTTCTTTCAAAAGAATGTTTTCCTTACGAAGAGGCAAAAAAATTAAATAATTTTTATTTAATAACTCCCAATTATGGAGGCCATGTTGGCTTTTTATCATCTTTTTCAAATACACAAAATAATTGGCTCGAATATAAAATAACACAATTCATAAAAGAAAAAATTGACCTTGATTAATTCATAAATAAATCTATATTTTTAATAAGAGAATCTATCATAGTAATATTCGATTTTACATTGTAATGAAAAAAATATACGTAGTTTTTAATTTTTAAAAAAAGTTATCTTTCTATAAAAAATGAATATTCTATAAATTAATTCTTAGGTCATAAACATAAATCTCGAGTCTAATTATGAAATTAATTTTAAAATAAAAATGAATATTCATGTTTTACTAATCTTTTACATAGTCATTACCTCAGTTCATGCTCAATTTAGAAATTACTCCAACGAATTTTTAAATATAGGTGTGGATGCAGCTGCACTTGGTATGAGTAAAGCTGTTGTAGCAAACAGTAATAATGTAAATTCTATTTACTGGAATCCTAGTGGTTTAGTTACCATTAAAAATTATGAAATTTCTTTAATGCACTCTTCATATTTTGCAGGTATTGCTCAATATAATTTTGTAGGCTTTGCAATGCCTCTAGACAATAAAAGTGCTGTAGGATTTTCTCTTATCAGATTTGGCGTTGATAACATTTTAAATACTACAAAATTAATAGATAGTAAAGGGAATATAAATTATGATAAAATAAGCCTTTTCTCTGCTGCTGATTATGCTTTTTATATAACATATTCTAAAAGGCTTAAACTTAAAGGACTTAAATTTGGGGTAAACACGAAAATAATTAGACGAATTATAGGTAATTTTGCCTCATCATGGGGCTTTGGCTTTGATGCAGGAATTCAATTTGAAAGAAATTCATGGAAATTAGGTGTTATACTTCGCGATATTACGACAACTTTTAATAGTTGGGCTATTAACAAAAATGAATTTGAAAAAATTAAGAGTTCAATACCTGATAAAAACCAAGAGTTGCCTAATGCTACCGAAATTACAAAACCGAAAGCACAAATGGGAATAGCAAAAATTTTTAAGATGAATAAAAATTTTAATCTTCTAACAGAAATTGATTTAAATATGCGTTTCGCAAAAACTAATGATATTATTTCAACTACTTTCATTAGTTTTACACCTGCTATTGGTTTACAATTAGGGTACGAAAAAATGGCCTTTCTGCGCTTTGGTGCCGGGAATATTCAGAAAGTAACTGAATTTGACAACTCTCGCTCCATATCAATTGAACCGAGTTTTGGCCTAGGTTTTACTTACAAAGGGTTTCAAATAGATTATGCACTAACTAATATTGGAAATGTAGGTAACGTCTTATTTTCAAATACTTTTTCTATTAAATTTAACTATCATTCTTTTACACAATGATTATGATACAAAAACTTTTTTATTTTATTCTACTTCTATTTATTTCAATATTCTCCTTCTCTCAAAATATAAAATTATCTGGGGATGCTAAAATTAGTATCATAACCTATGGACCAGGAGATGTACTATATGAAAAATTCGGACATACAGCAATAAGAATAAAAGATCCAATGTTAAAACTTGATTTAATATATAATTATGGGATTTTTGATTTCACAGAGAAAAATTTCTATTTGAACTTTATAAAAGGTTATATGAAGTATCGTTTAGCAAGATATCACTTTCCTCCTTCTTTAAAATCATACAATAAAAATAAACGATGGGTAAAAGAACAAATATTAAATTTAAATACTCAGCAAGTCAATAACTTTTTTAAGTATCTAGAAAATAATGCTAAACCTGAAAATGCTAGCTATCTTTATGATCCTTTTTTCAATAATTGCTCAACAAAACCTAGAGATATAATAAAAGAAATTCTTGGTAAAAGCGTCATCTACAAGAATAATAATACCAACTCCAATAGTACTATCAGGGAACTAATGAATAGAGAGATAAACACGAATACATGGGGAGGATTAGGTATAAATATTGCGCTAGGTAATAAACTAGATAAAATAGCCAACTCAGACAAATGCATGTACTTACCAGACTATGTTTATCAAACACTTGAAAAATCTAGTATTTCAAAAGATGGAAAAGAAGAAAATTTAGTATCGAAAACAAATATTCTTTTAAATTATCCTGAAAAACAAGCTAACTCTGATAAGTTTAGCCCATTATTAGTATTCTCAATATTGCTTTTCATCGGAATTTTTATCAGTTTTCAAGATATTAAAAAAGTTAAACATACAAAATGGCTAGATATAGTATTACTATTAATTACAGGTATTTTTGGAGTTTTAGTAATTTTTTTGTGGTTTTTTACTAATCACTCTACTGCTCCTTATAATTTCAACATGCTTTGGGCTGTTCCTACAAACTTAATTTTAGCATGGAAATTATATAAGAATAAAACTTCTAGATGGATAACTCACTACGTCAAAATATTACTATTCTTTTTACTTGGTTTTATTCCTATTGTTTGGATACTTAATATTCAATTATTACCTTATAGTTTAATTCCACTGTTTTTATTGTTAAGCATTAGGTATTGGGTAATTCTTAAAGTTTATAAGAAACTACGAATAGCTAATTCATAGCTTTGCAAACCAAAACCTGTGATAACACCTTTGACATTTGGTGCTATATAACTTTTATGTCTGTAAGTTTCTCTTGCATATACGTTAGATATATGCACCTCTATAACCGCCGCTTCAATTGCTTTTATGGCATCTGCAATAGCAATTGAAGTATGGGTATAAGCCGCAGCATTTAATATTATACCATCAAAACTATAGCCTACTTCGTGTAACTTATCAATTAACGCGCCTTCATGATTAGATTGAAAATAATACAATTTTATTTTTTGGAATTTTTCCTGTAAATCGTTAAAATATACTTCAAAACTAGCTTTACCATAAATACCAGGTTCTCTTTTTCCTAATAGGTTCAAATTAGGGCCATTGATTATTAATATTTTTTTCATATTGTATATTGTTCTTTTCAAACTTTGAATCGAGTTTAAGAATTTAAAGTTACATAAATAGTTTATATTATTTAAAACAATAAAACCGCCGATTTCTCAACGGTTTATTATAATGTTTAAAAACTTTCAATAAATTGATCTTATACTACCTTCTGCTATAATTAGGAGCTTCTTTTGTAATAGCTACATCATGTGGATGACTTTCATTAATTCCTGAAGCTGTTATTCTTACAAATTTACCAGTACTCTTTAAGGTTTCAATATCTTTAGCCCCGCAATATCCCATTCCTGCACGTAATCCTCCTACAAATTGATGAATACTCTCAAATAGTTCTCCTTTATAAGGTACTCTACCCACAATACCTTCAGGAACTAACTTTTTAATATCATCCTCTACATCTTGAAAATAACGATCTTTTGACCCTTTTTTCATAGCTTCAACGGATCCCATTCCTCTGTATGACTTAAATTTTCGACCTTCAAATATTATTGCCTCTCCAGGAGATTCTTTTGTCCCTGCTAATAATGACCCTAGCATTACGCAGTCAGCACCAGCTGCAATTGCCTTAGGAATATCTCCTGTATGACGAATCCCTCCATCTGCGATGACTGGTATTCCTGAATCTTTAATGGCTGCTGCTACCTCTAAAACAGCAGAAAATTGAGGAAATCCAACTCCTGCGACAACACGCGTTGTGCAAATTGACCCAGGACCTATACCTACTTTAATAGCATCTGCTCCAGCCTCAACTAAATATTTAGCTGCCTCAGGGGTTGCAATATTACCCACAACTACGTCTAAATTAGGAAATTTAGATTTTACCTCTTTTAAAACAGTAACTACCCCTTTTGTATGTCCATGTGCTGTATCTATAATAACAGCGTCTACCCCAGCATTTACTAGAGCATTAGCCCTTTCTAAGACATCTCCAGTTACCCCTAGAGCTGCTGCTACTCTAAGTCGACCGTATTGATCTTTATTCGCTATTGGCTTTTGTGTAGTTTTTGTAATATCTCTAAAAGTAATTAGTCCTACGAGCTTATCTCCATTTACTACTGGTAATTTTTCAATTTTATTTTCTTGTAAAACAACTTCTGCTTCTTTTAATGAAGTTCCTTCTTTTACAGTTATCAGATTTTCTGAAGTCATTACTTCCTTAATAGGACGCTCAATATTACTTTCAAAACGTAAATCTCTATTAGTTACAATACCTATTAACTTCCTATTCTCGTCTACGACAGGAATTCCACCGATTCTATTATCCTTCATTGCCTTTTTAGCATCTAAGACAACAGCTGAATCATGCAACGTAATTGGATCGATGATCATACCACTTTCTGCTCTTTTAACTTTTCTTACTTCATTAGCTTGTTGCTCAATGGTCATATTTTTATGTAAAACACCTATCCCTCCTTCTCTGGCAATTGCTATTGCCATTGCTGACTCTGTTACTGTATCCATAGCTGCAGATACAATAGGAACGTTTATCGTGATGTTTTTTGAAAATTTTGTGCGAATATTAACTTCTCTTGGAAGTATTTCTGAATATGAAGGAACTAACAATACGTCATCATAAGTTAATCCTTCTCCTACAAATTTTGATTGGTGGGCATTCATAAATGTAATCAATTTTACTCCTTAGAGTTTTTGTTATTAAAAATTAATTACGAACAAATATACTACAAAAAATCTTACCAAATTATGATGTAAAATAATATACTTAATCCCTAAGAAAATTTAAAAAAAAGCATCTTAAAATTTTAAAAAAAATATTTAAATTGCACCCTAAAATAAATTTAATCTAAATAAAAATGAATAAAAACATTTTAACTTATTTATTTGCTGTTCTTTTAGTTACAGTTTCTTGTTCTAGCGATAATAGTGATACTGTTTTGGATCCTAATAACTCTTCAACTACAATACTAGAAATTAGAAAAAGAGAATTTGTAAGCAATTATGTTGCTATTGTTGATGCAAGTTATAATGATGCATTAGAAAAAACTATAGATTTACAAAATGTTATAAATGACTTTGTAGCATCTCCTAGTGAAGTGAAATTCAATAATGCGAAAAAAGCGTGGTTAGAAGCCCGAGAACCTTATGGACAAACAGAGGGCTATCGATTTTATGACGGTCCTATTGATGGTGATGGTGGTGAGCCAGAAGGGTACATTAATGCTTGGCCCCTTGATGAGGCTTTAATTGATTATGTTGACAGTGGTACAGGAGGTCAGCAAAGTTCTGATAACAGACAAAATATTGTTAATAATACTGCGGAATACCCTACATTGAGTAAAGATGTATTAAGAGAAATTTCAGGATACGATGAAAATGAATCAAATGTTACACTTGGCTATCACGCTATAGAGTTTTTACTTTGGGGACAAGATACTAGTGTTCCTGCCGATAAAATAGCTGGGCAACGACCATTTACTGACTATACTACAGCAGACAACGCAGATAGAAGAGGGTTATATTTAAAATTAGCTACTGAAATTCTTGTGGAAGATCTAAAATCTGTTGTAGACCAATGGAAAGAAGGAGGAGCTTATAGAAAAGAATTTTTAGCATTAGATAACAACTCTGCAATCAAAAATATTTTAACCGGTATCGCAAAATTAAGTAAAGGTGAATTGGCAGGAGAAAGAATGACTGTTGCTGTTGAGAACAACAATCAGGAAGATGAGCACTCATGTTTTTCTGACAATACGCACAGAGATATTTATTTAAATGCACAATCTATTAACAATATTATTATGGGCAAATATAAAAAAGTTGATGGATCTGAAATCAGTGGAACGTCATTACTCGATGTATTAAAACTTATAAACCTAGAAGAAAGTAATGCATTAGAAATAACAGCTACATTAGTAATGAGTAAGGTCAAAATAATTTCTGACACGAAGTTTTTTGATTATCAAATAATGGGTGAGACAATTGATAATACTTCAAAACCAGTTATGTCGGCTGTATCTTCATTAGAAAAACAAGGAGATGAACTAGCTCAAGCTGGAAAAACAATTACGAATAGTAATATTGATCCATCAGTTTAAACTACTGAATAAATACTTAAAAACATAACAAACCAAATCAAGAAAATCTTGGTTTGGTTTTTACGTAGAAACAACAAACAACAAACAAAATTGAATAAGATAACTTATTTTTCAGCAATACTTATTATTTTGGTTTCATGCGCTGAAAAAGAAAATGAATACCTTCCTAAATATTCTTATGAACAAGGTGAAGAACTATCTGTGGGTCAATTGACAACTACAATATTAGGTGCTAATGCCTTCGATCAACCAATACCTAATTTATCAATTATTGATAATAGGTTATTTTTTGTTGGTAATTCATTATTTCGTCAAAATTGGGTATCCTCTCCTGCATCAACAACG
This sequence comes from Tenacibaculum profundi, assembly GCF_057162725.1. Lineage (NCBI taxonomy): Bacteria > Pseudomonadati > Bacteroidota > Flavobacteriia > Flavobacteriales > Flavobacteriaceae > Tenacibaculum > Tenacibaculum profundi. The sequence goes on along the minus strand of NZ_CM169894.1, from coordinate 281,496 downwards.
GCACGTGATGGTTTAGGCCCTACTTTTAATGCTCGTTCTTGCAGTGCTTGTCACAATAAAGACGGAAGAGGAGTTCCATTGCAAGAAGGGCAAAACTTTTCAAAAGGCTTTTTGATGAGAATAAGTACCTTCGGAAGTAATTCAAACGGAGCACCCAAACCAATAGAATTTTATGGTGATCAAATTCAAGAACATGCAAATATAGGGGTTCCTTATGAGGCAAAAGTTTCAGTAAAATTTGAATATCTAAAAGGAGAATTTAACGACGGTGAAACCTATGAACTCAGAAAACCTATTTATACTATTTCAGATGAGCAATTTGGTAGCTTACAAAATATTTTAACATCTCCCAGAGTAGGTCAGCAAGTAATTGGCCTTGGCTTTATTGACGCTTTAAGTGAACAAGATCTTCTTGCGAACATTGATGAAAATGATCGTGATGGAGATGGTATATCTGGAAAAGCTAATTACGTTTGGAATGTAATTACCAGAAAACATGAATTAGGCCGATTTGGATGGAAAGCTAATCAACCGAACTTAAAACAGCAAGTAGCAGGCGCTTTTCATGGTGATATGGGGCTAACATCTTCTTTATTTCCAAGTGAGAACTGCCCAACCACTCAACAAGATTGTCTAAATGCCGTAAATGGAGGTAGTCCCGAAGTTACAGACGATGCCCTAAAAAATGTAATGATTTATGCAACTTCTTTAGCTGTTCCAATAAGAAGAAATTATAATAATGAGAAGGTTTTAAAAGGGAAACATCTTTTTAGAGAAATGAAATGCTCAAGCTGTCATATTGAAAGTTTTACAACAAGATCTTATTCTTTTAATAGCGCATTAGAAAATATAAAAATTAGACCTTTTTCTGACTTTCTTTTACATGATATGGGTGATGAACTTGCTGACAATAGACCTGATTTTTTTGCTTCAGGCAAAGAATGGAGAACGCAACCACTTTGGGGTATTGGATTGATTAAAGAAGTAAATAATCATACATTTTTCTTGCATGATGGTAGGGCTAGAAATATTGAAGAAGCCATATTATGGCATGGTGGTGAGGCCGACAAAAGTAAGGAAGCTTATAAAAATTTAACAAAAGAAGATAGAACCGCTGTTCTAGCTTTCATTAACTCATTATAACTATGAAAACAAAACTGATATTTCTTTTTATGCTCTCAATGATTCTTATAATGTGTAATAGCGAATCAGATCAATCAGAAAATTTTAATATTAAAAAACTTCGACAAGATCTTATAGACCTTATTGAAAAACCAGCAACAAACGAGTTAATCGATAATATAAAAGTATTGAAAAATACAATTGACACCTTCTCTAATGAAATTTCTAATTCAAATTTAAAATCTTTAAGAAAAGCTTGGAAGAAAGCTGCGGAAGCTTTTTCGGTTATCGAACCATTTAATTTTGGTAAAGTAAAAGATGTAAATATTCTAAAAGCAATATACAATTGGGGAGCGGATGATATTTCTATAAATGAATATATAAATTCTAATAAAATAATCAATGAAGAAACTATTAATCTATTACCTACAACCCAAAGAGGCTTAAGTGCAGTTGAGTATTTGATATTTGAACTTACAGAAGATGAAACACTACAAAGTTTTTCAAATACACGAAAAATTGACTATTTAACAGCTTTAGGAAATAATTTAGTATCAAAATCAAACACCTACAAAAGCCTATGGGAAAACAACAGAATTGATTTTATAAATAATGATAGAGAGGGTATTAATGGGAGTATCAACCAAATAATAAATCAAATACATGCTCTTTTAGAAGATATCAAAAGTCTTAAAATTGGAGAACCTGCATCAATAGAAAAAACAATTATTCCAAATGAAGAACTTTTACAAGCAGAAAAAAGTTCATTTTCTTTGGAAATCATAGCCAAAAATATTGAAAGTATAAAACAAATTTATTTTGGAAAAGAAAATGGTTTAGACGATTATATTTTTGCTGAATCGAAACATAATGACCTTAATACCCGTGCTGAACAAATCTTTAATAACATAGCTACAAGTATTAAGAAACTCGAAGAATTCCCATTAAATGTTGCTATAACTCGAGAACCTGAAAAGGTTAAAAAATTATATGAAAATATAAAGAACCTTCTGCTCCTTATGAAAATTGATGTCGCAAATATTCTATCTGTAACAATTACGGTTACAGATAACGACGGAGATTAATTAACAAATTACAGCTTACGCTTTTTTAGTAGCCAAAAGCGTAAGTTTTTTATGATATCTTGTTATAAGGGCTTTGCCAGCAATATTCACTGAAATTTTTCCCTGATGAAATTCCTACAAAAAGAATCCAAGCAATGAGACCTTTCAAATAGAACATGAATAACATTAACCCATAAACTAAATTAGTACTTTCCCTAAAAAAAAGAGAATGTGTTAATACCGTTAGCATAAAACTAAATGTAAAAACAAAAATTGATAGATTACCTACATTCTTTATAGGCCAAAATTTAAACTTTCTCAATGAATGTAAATCATTACCCCATTGATATATTAAATAATAATAACCATTTCCAATAGGAACAAAAAGTAATGGATCGTCCGTTTCTTTTAACCTAAAAAGTTTGGAAGGAGCTATAATTTTAAATCCATTTAATGAAGTATTATGAGTAGCTTCTAATCGATTTATTTCACTTATCGCTTCCTCTGGATATTCCCCTTTAAATAAACTAGTATCTAAAAATCTAAGTCTGTAATTAACACATATTTTTTTTATCTGACTGATATGGAATACCGCTTGATGATCAATTTTATCTAAATCAAAGTTATTTACATCTCCATCGTTAGTCGAAGAACTTAATTTTAGTCTTATTTTTTCTCTTTGAGTATCTAATTTTTCAAAAATATCATGAACCCAAGACATTACTTCTTTTTCTCCTATTTCTCGCTCACGTATTTTGATCAACTCATTCTTAATATTGACTGAATTCAACATAGTATCATGTTTTTTATAAAAATAAGGATAAAACAAACATAATAAAAATTTGGCAAGAGTAACTAACTATTTAGATTTATTCTAAATTTTAAATTCTAAAGTTACATAATACGTTCTTGGAGCGGATGGAATAATACCTGGTCCTGGATACCCTGTTGCTCTTCTTGTAAAATAGCTATTGTTTAAAGCATTATTAATACCTGCTTCCAACTTGAAATATTTGTATTTGTAAGAAGTTGAAAAATCTAAAACATCGTATGATGGGATTACTCCATTAACACCACTAAGGCCAGCATTAACTGAGTTAGAGGCATCAGTAAATTGTTCTGAAAGATAAGTATATTGAATATTTGATGAAAAATTCTTGTAACCAAACCTAATTCCTGTCTTAATATTTACATCAGGTACAAATTCAACTTGATTATTCTTAACTCCAGGAACCTGTGAACGGACATACTCTGATTGAATAAATGATGTATTTACGAAATAATTAAAATCAAAATCATTCGAAATATTAAGCAATCTCTTTACATTAAAGTCTACCAAACTTTCTACACCTAAAATTCTTGCATCTCCCGCATTTCTTCGTTCTTGAACAACTCTACCATCATCCAGTTCTTTTTGAATTAAACCAATTCTATTATTATAAAAAAGGCCAAAAACTCCTACATCATAAGAAACGATTCTATTGATATTTCCACGTACTCCTAAATCTGATGTAAAACCTTTTTCATCACCCAAATCACTTGCTATTTGAAAAGAAGGGTTCACAATATTTACATCAGAAAAAGTTACTGAACGATAATTCTGAGAAATGTTTCCATAAAGCTCAAATTTCGAACTCGGTTTATAACTAGCACCTAAACCAAATAAGACAAAAGAACGTGTTCTATCATCAGTGTTGGTTATCGTTTCATTGAAAATAACATTTCCAGCTCCATCTAAGTTTATTTTTTTTAAATAACCATCACTTTCCGTTTTAATATACTCTAATCTGAATCCAGGAGTAATTGATAGTTTATCGTGCACATAGAAAATATTCTCTCCAAAAACCGCAATATTCAAATTTGGATTGTTATAATCTGATTGATTTCTATAATTAGGAAATTTATCTAAAGCTAAGGAAAAATCAGCATCGTCCCCATCTGTTCCTGGCCCTTGAACAGAAGTGTTATCTGCTTTGTAAAACTTAGTTCCTATTAAAAAGGTTGCATTTTTATTGAATAAATTATACTTACTTAATAACCTTGCTTCAAATCCAAAATTATTAAAATCGCCAATTATTAAGTCTCTACCTTTTAATTCATCTACTTGACTAACTCTATTTTCTCTAAATCCAACGGCTTTCCTACTAGCATTTAAACCAAAAAAATTAAAGGTAAAGTTTGTATCCTCAGAAAAGGCATGCGACAATTTTAAATTGTACAATAACCAATCTACTTCAAACCAATTTCTAGCTCTATTACTTTGGTAAGGATTTTCGTTAAACATTACATCAGTAAGTCCTCCTGCTTGCTGTGCCAGATAGTGCAAATAGGTAAGTTCTGCCTCTACTTTTGTGCTTGAATTGAATTCATATCCAACATGAAAGAATGCATTTTTAGATTCGAACTCAGAGTTGGGTCGAAATCCATCTCCTCTCTTGTAGTTATAATATGTAAAATAACTAAGCTTTTCTGATGTTCCGCTTAGGCTGGTAAAGTTGGTAAATAAATTATTGCTCCCAATCGTATTTCTTGTAATAATTTCTAATTCCTTATTTGGATTTGGCTTTTTGAAAACAAAATTTACCAAACCTCCGAACTGTGTTCCATATTGTAACGAGGCCGCACCACGAACTATTTGAATCTGTTCAAGAGCTTCGGCCGGTGGGGAGTAATAACTCTCTGGATATCCCAATACATCTGCACTGATATCATATCCATTTTGCCTTGTATTAAAATTTGATGTTCTATTAGGATCTAATCCGCGTCCTCCGATATTTAGCTGTAGTCCTGCATCATCATTTTCAAAAATATTTAGTCCTACAACTTGACTGTAAATTTGACGCGCATTATTTGAAGCTAAATTAACGGTCGACTGATTAACAAGAACAACTTCAGTCTTTTTGCCTGCATAAATAGCAGTTTGTTCAACATCTTTAAGTCTAGCTAACTCAAATACTTTTCTTCTTTGAGATTTTATTACTACTTCCGATAAACTCTCAGTAAAAGCATTCATTTCAATATTTAAAATGTTACTTTCTTCTTTTAAAAGAATTTTTTTCTCTACAAATTGGTAATTGTCTACATAAAAAATGAGTTCTAAACTATTTTTATCAGTAGTAAAAGAGTATAATCCGTTGGTATTTGATTTCGTAAGTTCACCTCCATTTCTATCAAAAACTTTTACATTATTCAGTACTTTCTTAGTATCTGACGTAATCGTTCCTGAAACTTTATACTGGGATAGTCCTTTAAAGACACCTGTCACAAGAAAAACTATCGTTAAAATTTTGCTTAGGCTCATTATATCGTGATATTCTGCTAATTAATTGAAGATATTTTAAGGGAGATAGATAAAAAAAACTGTCTGCATTAGCAGACAGTTTTTTTATTTAATTATTACTATTAATCGCCGTCAGCGTCAACATAATCAACGTTAACATTGATTGCTGTAAGCATTTCAACTTTAAACATTGCTACAGCCTTTTGTAGCTCTGTATATACTGCAGATACTGTATTCTTATCATTAGTAATTTGCTCACTCAAGTTATCATTTAGTGTAGTAACTTTATTTGTTGCTGCATCTAATTGATTATTTATTTTTGTTGCTAAATCTTCATTATTAATGGCATCTAGATACCCTTTCAAACCAACTCCTGAATTTCCATTCGAAAAATGAGTCCCATTAAAAAAATTCTTTACTGAACTCAGAGATTCCAACATTAACTCCCTTGAAACTGTTCTCTTATAATAGGCCTCTACTTTTTCAGGAAATAATGTTCCTCCTGAAAAAATACCCACAGGAATCCCTATTTTATCAGCTCTTAATCTCTTTTCATAGTAAAAAATATAGTCATTTACCAATTTATTAAATGAGCTCGTCGCTGTATTACCAGTACTATTGATGAACTCATCTTTATAAGCTCCATTCCAATCAGCAACTACGATATCAGTAAGGCCTACCATTTTAGTAATAACATCTGTCAAATATTTTTTATAGTTTTCAGCTTTCGGATCAGTAGTATATTTTTCTAATATCTCAGTATCATTTACTCCAACACCATGTAATAAATAATCGAAAGCTGGAAACCCTTGGGCATCACGATTATTCGGATGATCTAAGTCATAAGTACCACTTACAATATTATCATTAACGTCTGCTGCCGTTAAAGGAAATGTATTTATAAAAGAATCGTATACTAACTCTTCTGCTTTTCCAATATTATAAATTCCAACATGCTGCCAAGCCTTGTAAGCATCAAACCATGCTGTTCTTAATTCAATCAATGTTGAGGTATTCGGCGAGGCCGTAAAAACTTCTGTTTTTTGCTTTAATGTAGCTAACCTCGTTTGAAAAGATGTATATGCAGGTACAATAATATTATTAGCAACATTTGATAAAAGTGCACTTCTGTCGAAATTGTCATCAGATGTATTCCCTCCCCCATCTGAACTGGAATTACATGCTCCCAAAAAAACAGTAAGCAATATTAAATAAATATTATTTTTCATTATATATGTTTTATTTGTTCTAAATAAACAGTTTACAAATATAAAAAAAGTAGCCCTAACTAGGACTACCTTTATATATTTTAAATAAATAAATCATTATTTATCTATTTAATTATTTTGCTTGATCCACAGTGAAACCGTAAACACTAGCAATTCTAGTAGACATTTCATCTAAAGGGCTAGCATCATCCTTGAAAGAGTAAAATCCAGTACCCGCTTGCAATGCATTTACGAATTCAGTTATTTCAGCAACTGGTAAATGTGGCTGTTGTGTAGTGGTATTTCGAGTAAAGCGTAACGCGTAAACAAAACCGTAACCTTCTGATAAATCATGGAAAGCCGAAGCCAAATCTGTTGTTAAATTATTCTTTCCTGTTTGTAAATAATAAACTGCTCTAATTGCAATTACCTTAGAAATTGCTTCTTTAATAATATTTGCCTGTGTATCTCTTAACTCGTAATCTTTAGCAACAATTGCAGCTCTTCCTAATTTGAAAGCATCGTATATTTCCTCTTTAATTCCTGAGAAATCAGTATCATCATTTACTCTTTTTAAGTATTTATTTAAGAAGCTGTCTGCACCTAATACAGGAACTTCTGGATTTACTTCATTACCATATAAATAACCATAAGCTTCATCCCACTTATGTTCCATTGTTGTATAATTTTTGTCTTGTGCTAAAGTTCCTGCGTCATTATCCTCTTTATTTGTTCCGCCATCCAAAACAGCAGGGCTTAAGTAGTTATTTAACATTTGATCTACCATTAAAGCACCTATTAAACCTTTATTAAACGCTTGGTTATACTCTAAACCTTTGGCATTAACGTAGCGCGTAGATCCTCCTACTTCTTGGATTTTTCCTGCAGTACCCTCAACTGCATCAACTTCCCAATTAGGAAAAACTTCACTAACTTGTTTTGACATATAACCATCGAAAACTTCTTTTATAGACACAGCCTCTGCTGTTCCCGAAAAATAATCAGCTGAAGCAGCAGTTTTACTTCGAACGCTCTTCGATGAGGCATTTAAATCTGCTTCGGAAAAATCGTTTACACCTGCCTGATGATTAAACATGTTATTTAACTTAGTAATATCATTAAAATCAGTTGGGTTTTTTAATGCGTCAATAATTTCCTCTGCCATTTTAATTCTAGTCGTTTGCCCACTAAAACTTACTGTTGATTCTCCACCTCTTTCGAATTTGTATGTTGGAGGAGCTGTTACTTCAGGAGTATCAGGAGTTACTGGAATTATTACTTCCTGAACATCATCATCAGAACACGATGTAAAAACTACTGTAACAACAGCTATTATAGATAATATAAGCCTTTTCATTTTAATTAGATTAAGTTTTAATAATATTGCAAATATATATAAATCATTCAATTACAAAAAACTTACTTAGATTTATTTAAAATAATATCAAGAATACTAAGCCTTTAATAAAACGAGAACAAGAATCTAAAAATCTTACATATAAATGCTTAAAAGTACTAAAGTATGCCCTATTCAAAAGGCATGATATAAAAGAAGAAGAGTCTTATTAACTAAGACTCTTCTTTTAATTTATATTGTAAAATATTTTATCCTCTTCTTCTTTTTCTACTCCCTCCTTCTACACTACTTGTTCTTTTATTTTTCCGATCTTCTCTTTTTCTTCCAAAACCTTTACTTGAAAAGCTTTTTTCACCCGTTGATTTTTTCCTATTTCTTCCTTTGAACCCTCCTCCTGAAGAACTTCCACGTCGACGTCGTCCACCGCTACCTCTATCTGTTTTGGTTATTTCAATATTTACATTTCTCCCATTAAAGTCAGGTCTATTGATTTCAAAACTAGCAAGTGTCTCTCCTTCATAATTTTTATCTATTTCGAAAAAAGAAAATGTATCAAGTATATCAATAGAACCAATTTCTACTTTGTCTCCAATATTTTGTTCATTTATTAAACCAATTAACTTTGCAGGATTCAATCGATCTTTTCTCCCCAAATTAATAAAGAACCTAGTCATATTATCATTAGTAGATCTTCCCCTAGAGTTTTCTTTCGTTGTTAGATTGTTAAGATCAGGAGCATTTTCATAATAAGATAAAAAGGAATTGAATTCAATTGAGACAAATTTTTGAATTAGCTCTTCTCTTGAAAGCCCTTCTAACTTTTCATATATACTAGGTAAATATGTTTTGATCTCACTGTCATTAACCTCAGTATTTTCAACTTTATCTATTAAATGGAATAATTGCTTTTCGCAAATTTCTTTTCCCGTAGGTACTGATGTATGAACAAATTTCTTTTTTAAAATTCTTTCAATTGGGGTTAGTCTAGATCTTTCTTTTCTACTTATTAAAGCTATAGAAACTCCTTTATTACCTGCTCTACCAGTTCTTCCACTTCTATGATTATAATTTTCAATTTGGTCAGGTAGTTTATGATTTATTACATGCGTAAGATTATCAACATCTAGCCCTCTCGCCGCGACATCAGTTGCAACTAACATCTGTATGTTTTTTTTACGAAATTTTTCCATAACACTATCCCTTTGTATTTGAGAAAGATCACCATGCAAGGCATCTGCGTTATATCCATCTTTCATAAGACTATCTGCTATTTCTTGTGTTTCTCTTCTTGTTCTACAAAAAACAATAGCATAAATATTAGGATTTATATCTGCAACCCTTTTAAGAGCGGGATATCTTGTTTTTTCAGTAACTAAATAATATTCATGACTAACATTATCTGATCCTTGATTTTTTTGCCCAGAGCTAATCTCTGCTGGATCTGTCATATAATTTTTAGCAATGGCTTCTACTTCTTTAGGAAAGGTAGCTGAGAATAAAAGTGTTTGCTTTGATTCAGGAGTAGCTTCTAAAACTTTATCTAACTCTTCTTTGAATCCCATGTTAAGCATTTCATCAGCTTCATCTAAAACTAGCCATTTTACCTTACCTAACTTTAAGGCTCTTCTTCTGATCAGATCTACCGTTCTTCCAGGTGTTCCAACCACAATTTGAGCACCTTTTTTCAACTGTTTTATTTGTTGTTCAATACTAGAACCCCCGTATACTGTACATACCTTTAAAGAAGGTAAATATTTAGAAAAATCTTCTATATTTTTTCCTATTTGAACCGCTAACTCTCTTGTTGGTGATAGAATGATTGCTTGCGTAGAAAGATCATTTTCGTCAGCTAATTCAACGATAGGCAAGCTAAAAGCTGCTGTTTTTCCTGTTCCTGTTTGTGCAAAAGCTTTTAAATCTTGGTTAGAATCTATTATTTTGGGAATTGACTTCTCCTGAATTAACGTAGGTTTTTCGTAACCTAAATCAGTTAACGCCTTAATTATAGACTCTTTCAAGCCTAATTCTAAAAATGTTGACATGCTATGAATTTAATCGAATTCATAGATGCCCATCTGATGAATTCTTTGTTATTATATTGATCTCTTTGAGATTTCGGACTTTGCAAAAATACGCCTATTTATTGATATATAGTTAAGTTTACTTTAGTTTTTTAATAAACTTTCAATTTGGTCTTCTATATTAGGTGCAAAAAATCCTGTAAATGCGTTCATCACTACCCCACCTTCATTTAAAATCATCAAGCGAGGAAAATCACTGGTTAAAAAGCTATGAGCTCTACTTTCATCAATTAGCTTAAATTGATGCTCAATATTTATACCTTTAACATACCCTTCCGAATTACTTTTATTTTGCTGAATTAAGATAAAATTAATTCTCGGGTATTTTTTTTGCAAATAATTAAAACGTTTAGAAATGACTTGGTCATAGTAAGACTGTTTAGGATTATTAAAAAAAACAACAGACTTTTTATCTTTTGTTAATTCGCTTATGTCAACCCAACTTCCCGTAGGGGCTTCAACTTTAAAATTAGGTAAGTTATCGTTTTTTTCTATAAAATTAAAATCATTAATAAGACGCTGAATTTCCTTTTTTTGTTTTATATCTGTACTAAATTTAAAATATGTAAAAAAAGCTTTTTGATAGTTATCTCCTTTAGTTCTGTTTAGAAAATTAAGTGCAATTATTTTATATAAAAAATTATTCTTTATTTTTTCATCAGAAAATTCCTTATTGATGTTTTTAAGAAATTCTATTACATATTCTTCAGATTGTTGTTCTTTTATTTTTAAGCGCGTATCATTGTATATTTTGTAACATAAATATTCTTTATACGGTAAATAAAAAACCAATGAATCTCTACCCAAGTTAATCTTTTCTCTATATTGATCAACTTTGTCTTTAATGAATGAAATATTGTTTGATTTGTTTTTGGCTATCTTTCTGTGTAGGTAGCCTTCTAATTCAATGAAAATAGGATAGGTTAAAATTATTTCATAAAAATCAAGGAACTCTTTTGATATTTTCTTCGTGTTTCTTTCGTATGCATCAATAATTATTTTTTTTAAGTTTAATAAGGAATCTGCTTTTTGAAAAAAAACTTTTTCACCAGCATAATCATGTCTTTTTAAGTAATTTTCATCTTCCTCACTTTGTAAAAATGCTTCCATTAAAAGGTTATTTCTCATTGCATTTTTACCAGTAAAAACAATGGACTCATCAAAATCCCATGTATTTAAACGAAGCATTAAGCTATCATTTTTTTCTATGTAAGCGTATTGATGCTCAAACCCATGGGAAAAACGATATAATCCAGATCTAAACGTTCGGTATTGCCCCATAAAAGTTTTATCGCTACATAGTTTAAGCGTATCTTTAAAACCATCTATACCAGACACATAAACAACACTATCCATAGGATGAACTATTTTTCCTCCAAAGTAGGTATATCGCTTTACAGAGTTTTCACACCCAATTAAACATAGGATGCTCACTAATAAAATAATTATTTGTTTTATCATTTCTTCACTCTCTAAATAACATTCAAAAATAGCTATAAACTATGAAAACCCCTGTTAATTCGTTGTTAAAAAGCTAAAATTCAAAGTAAAAAAGGGATAAAACAAATATTTTACAATTAATTCTATAGGTGAATATATATTTTTTACTTTTGCTCGGAATTTTAATTTTTTTGTAATGTTATCAGTTTCTAATTTATCAGTTCAATTTGGTAAACGCGTTTTATTTGATGAAGTAAACACAAAATTTACCCAAGGTAATTGTTACGGGATTATTGGAGCTAATGGTGCAGGTAAGTCAACATTTTTAAAAATACTATCTGGAGAATTAGACCCAACATCGGGGCAAGTGCATCTAGAACCGACAAAAAGAATGTCTGTTCTTTCGCAAAATCATTATGCTTTTGATGAAATACCTGTTTTAGAAACCGTTGTAATGGGCAACAAAGAGTTATTTAAAATCAAAAAAGAAATTGACGCTTTATATGCCGATTATACAGATGAAAACGCTGAAAAAATTGGTGAGTTACAGGTTACATTTGAAGAGATGAATGGTTGGAATGCTGACTCAGAAGCTGCCGCTTTATTGTCTAATTTAGGAATCAAAGAGGATTTTCACTATTCTCTTGTCAAAGACTTAGACGGTAAGCAAAAGGTACGTGTTTTATTAGCTCAAGCCTTGTTTGGAAACCCTGATGTGTTAATAATGGATGAGCCAACGAATGATCTTGACTTCGAAACAATTTCATGGTTAGAAAATTTTTTAGCTAATTACGATAACACGGTTATTGTTGTATCGCATGATCGCCACTTTTTAGATGCAGTTTGTACTCATATTTCGGATATTGATTTTGGTAAAATAAATCACTTTTCTGGAAATTATACGTTTTGGTATGAATCTAGTCAACTTGCAGCAAAACAGCGCGCGCAACAAAATAAAAAAGCAGAAGACAAAAAGAAAGAATTAGAAGAATTTATCAGACGATTCTCTGCGAATGTAGCGAAATCAAAGCAAGCCACCTCACGTAAAAAAATGATAGAAAAATTAAATGTCGATGAAATCAAACCTTCTAGTAGACGCTATCCTGCTATTATCTTTGAAAGAGATCGTGAAGCAGGTGATCAAATATTAAATATTGAAGGTCTATCTAAAACAGATATGGATGATGATATTTTATTTTCAAAAATTGATATAAATTTAAATAAAGGCGATAAAGTTGCTATAATATCTCGGAATTCAAAAGCTTCAACTGCTTTTTATCAGGTGATTACTGATAATACTAAACCAAATAGTGGTAAATATAGTTGGGGAGTTACTACAACTCAATCATACCTCCCTGCTGATAATACAGATTTTTTTCAAAACGGTGATTTAAATTTAGTTGATTGGTTAAGACAATATGCTAAAACAGAAGAAGAACGTGAAGAAGTATTTCTTAGAGGTTTTCTTGGTAAAATGATATTTTCTGGTGAAGAGGCCTTAAAAAAGAGTAATGTTTTATCTGGAGGTGAAAAAGTTAGATGTATGCTTTCTAGAATGATGATGACAAGAGCTAATATTTTACTACTTGATGAACCTACGAATCATTTAGATCTTGAATCTATTCAATCACTGAATAATTCGTTAATAAATTTTAAAGGAACTGTTTTGTTTACAACCCATGACCATGAATTTGCTCAAACGGTTGCCAATAGAATAATTGAAATTACTCCAAAAGGAGTTATCGATAAATATGCAAGTTTTGATGATTATCTAGATGATCCGAAAATTAAAGATCTAAGAGAAAAGATGTATTCTTAAAATAAAAAAACAAAAGGTAGCTTATTGGCTACCTTTTGTTTTTTTATATTTTTACGAGAGCTTTTTAGGATTTTTCACTTTCTGTTTCGTAAGAGCTAATTCAATTACTTCACTCATTTCCGTTACGTAGTGAAATTTAAGTCCTTTTAAATAGCTTGTCTTAATTTCTTCTATATCCTTTTTATTATCGTTACATAAAATTATTTCTTTTATGTTAGCCCTCTTAGCTGCTAGGATTTTCTCCTTAATTCCTCCAACAGGTAATACTTTTCCTCTCAAAGTAATTTCACCTGTCATTGCTAATTTATTTTTCACTTTTCTTTGAGTATATAAAGAAACTAATGATGTTAACATAGTAATACCAGCGCTTGGTCCATCTTTAGGCGTAGCTCCTTCAGGAACATGAATATGCACATCGTACTTATCAAAAATCTCCGAATCAATTCCAAATTCACTTGCATTTGCTTTGATATATTTCATTGCAATCGTCGAAGATTCCTTCATAACAGTTCCTAAATTACCTGTTATAGATAAGTTTCCTTTTCCTTTAGATAAAATAGACTCTATAAAAAGAATATCTCCGCCAACACTTGTCCATGCTAATCCTGTAACTACCCCCGCGTTATCGTTATTCTCATATTTATCTCTTTCCAAACGAGCCGGACCAAGAATTTTTTCGATATCAGTATTCGTTAATGCCAAATTATATTCTTCTTCCATAGCTATAGATTTGGCTACATATCTAACAACTTTAGCGACTTGTTTTTCAAGTGTACGAACTCCTGATTCACGTGTATAGCCTTCAACTATTTTTTCTATTTGAGGTTTTGCTATTTTAAGATGCTTGTCACTTAAACCATGATCTTTAAGTTGCTTAGGAAGTAAGTATTTTTTAGCTATTTCTACTTTTTCCTCAATAGTATAACCAGTTACGTTTATAATTTCCATACGATCTCTTAAAGCCCATGGAATTTGTTGTAAATTATTTGCTGTAGCTATAAATAAAACTCTAGATAAATCATACCCTACCTCTAAATAATTATCATAAAATTCAGTATTTTGTTCTGGATCTAAAACTTCCAACATAGCAGAAGAAGGGTCTCCTTGATGACTTTGTCCTAACTTATCAATTTCATCTAGTACAAATACAGGATTAGATGTACCTGCCTTTTTAATATTTTGGATAAGTCTTCCTGGCATTGCTCCAATATAGGTTTTTCTATGTCCTCTAATTTCAGCTTCATCACGTAACCCTCCTAATGACATTCTAACATATTTCCTACCTAAAGCTTCAGCTACAGATTTACCTAAAGATGTTTTTCCAACACCTGGAGGACCATATAGACATATTATCGGAGACTTCATATCCCCTCGCAACTTTAATACAGCCAAATGCTCTATGATGCGATCCTTTACTTTTTCTAAACCAAAATGATCTCTATCTAAAATGTTTTGAGCCTTTTTTAGATCAAATTTATCTTTAGAATATTTATTCCAAGGAAGTTCTAACATTAATTCTAAATAATTACGTTGAACTCCATACTCGGCCATTTGAGGATTCATTCTTCTCAAACGATTCAACTCCTTCTCAAAAGCCTCACCTACTTCCTTATTCCACTTCTTTTTTTTAGATTTAGAGAGCATTTCCTCTAATTCTTGATCATGAGAAACTCCTCCTAATTCATCTTGGATAGTCTTTAATTGCTGATTTAAATAATATTCTCTTTGTTGTTTATCTAAATCTGATCGAGTTTTAGACTGAATATCATTTCTTAATCTTAGTTTTTGGAGTTCTTTATCTAGATTTTTTAAAGTTAGTAAAGCCCTCTCTTTAAGATTATCTTTTTCTAAGAGTACCTGTTTTTGGGAAACACTTAACTCCATGTTAGAAGAAATAAAGTTCACCAAAAAAGAGCTTGATTGAATATTCTTTATAGCAAAAGAAGCTTCTGAAGGAAGCATTGGATTTTCTTTTATAACCTCAAGAGCTAAATCTTTAATCGAATCAATAATAGCATCGAATTCTTTCTTATCATCAATTTCTTTTTCATCTACAGCTTCTTTTACTTTAGCCTTTAGATAAGGAACTTCTTGAATAATTTCATCAATCTCAAATCTTTTTTTACCTTGAATAATTACCGTTGTATTTCCGTCAGGCATTTTCAATACTCTTAAAATTTGAGCCACAACCCCCGTAGAATAAATATCCTCAATGGTTGGGTCCTCAATTTCACTGTTCTTTTGAGCGACTACACCAACAACTTTGTTGCCTTTATTCGCATCTTTGATTAACTGGATGGATTTATCTCTTCCAGCTGTTATAGGAATAACAACACCTGGAAACAAGACAGTATTTTTAAGGGGAAGTATAGGTAATTCGTCTGGAATTTCCTCGTTATTCATACTTTCCTCATCTTCAGGAGTTAACAATGGAATAAGTTCGGAATTCTCGTTAAAAACATCTTGAAGCGACAAGCTGTCTAAATGTATTATTTTTGATTTACTCATATTTTATCTGTCATCTTGGCACTCACAAATCAAATTATTAAATATGAAGCCTATTTTTTTAAATTAAACCTACTGATTATCAACACAATATAGGTATATATAAAAAGTAGTCAATATAATACTCCAATTCTTATGCCAACAGTTCTGTTTCTAGTAGTTTTCTTGAATAGCTTTACTAAAATACATTTAATTGTCATTCTTACAACAAATACTTATTAAAACTTTAGTATACATAATAAATATTTTTATCGAATTAATTGAAGTAAATTTAGCTTATCAAAACCCTACATCAAAATAATATTAAAACTGCAATTGCTACAAAGACAATAATTTGAGCCCACTTGAAATAACTTCCTATTTTTTTATTTTTTTTTAATAAACCTGATAAAGAATCTGCTAATAAGACAATACTAGAAAAAACAGTAAATGAGGTTAAAATAAATATACCACCAAGAACATAGAACTGAATTAAACTAGATATTTTATCCGAAAACAAGAATTGAGGTAAAAAAGCAAGAAAGAAAATAGTTATTTTAGGATTAAGTACATTCATCCAAAATCCTATTTTAAATAATTCTATTGTGTTTTTTTTTTCAACATTCTCAGTAGAAAAAGCAATACTTGCATCACTTTTATATATACTGTATGCTAAATAAAGCATATAAAAAACACCTATTAGCTTAATTATAATGAAGATACTTGAATTTCTTTTAATAACTTCTGAAACTCCAAATGCTACAAAAGTAGTATGTACTAAACAACCTAACATTAGACCTGCTACAGTTGCAAAACCATGTTTTTTACCATTAACTACCCCTTGGGTTAAAACAAAGATATTATCAGGCCCTGGAGAAAATGCCAAAGTGACAGTAGCAAAAACAAAGGAAATTAAAGTTGTAATCATAAAAACTAAACTCTTGATAAAATTGCTTTATTAATACGTTTTACTAAACTAGGACCTTCATATATAAAACCTGTATAAATTTGTATTAAATCTGCCCCTGCATCTAATTTTTCTAAAGCGTCTTTTTCCGAATGAATACCTCCAACACCAATAATTGGAAATTTTTTTCCTGAATTATCTGCTAAGTATTTAATCACTTCAGTACTCCTACTTTTAATTGGTTTACCACTTAAACCTCCATTACCAATTATTTCTAACCTTTTTTTTGATTCTATAAGCCCTTTGCGGTTTACAGATGTATTTGATGCTATCACTCCATCTAATTTTGTCTCTGACATTAACAGAATAATTTCATCTAATTGTCTCTTATTTAAATCCGGAGCAATTTTTAATAAAATAGGTTTTTGGACAGCTTGTTTATTGTTCATCTTTTTTACTTCCAAAATTAATTCTTTTAAGTACTCTGCATCCTCTAACTTTGCATGACTACTAACATTTGGACAACTTACATTTAAGACAAAGTAATCCACATAAGGGTGCAAACCTTCAAAGCACATCAAATAATCAGCTGTATAATTTTCAGGTTTTGTTGTGGTATTTTTACCTATATTACCACCTATTATAATCTTACCTTTATTTTTCTTTAACTCTTTTACTGCTGATGCTATACCATTATTATTAAATCCCATTCTGTTAATAATACCTTGATCGTCTTTTAATCTAAACAGCCTTTTTTTAGGGTTTCCTATTTGGCTTAAAGGAGTTACTGTTCCTATTTCAACAAAACCGAAACCAAAATTAGCTAACTCGTTATATAAAACTGCATTTTTATCGAATCCTGCTGCTAATCCGACGGGATTTTCAAAAGTTAGTCCAAAAAGCTTTCTTTCTAACTTCTTATCTTTAACTTTATAAAAGCTTCTTAAGAAAAAAGGTAATAATGGGATCTTCGATACCACCTTTAAAATTGAAAAAGTAAAATAATGTATTTTTTCTGGATCAAAAAGAAAAAATATTGGACGGATTAACTTCTTATACATTTTTATAAATAATTTTTTAAAAAAAACTCCATAATAAATGGAGTTTTTTTACTTATCTCAACGACGCATCAAAGTTTTTCTCGAAAGAATTTTGAAGCTTTTTCATTATTTTATCTATACGCTTATCATTCAATGTCTTGTTCTCATCCTGAAGTATAAAGCTCAATGCATAAGACTTTTTACCATCTGGTAATTTATCTCCCTCATAAACATCAAATAAATCAACATGTTTTAACAATTGTCGTTCAGACTGAAAAGCTAAATCGTGTAAATCTTTAAACTGAATTTTATTATCAATTAAAAGTGCTAAATCTCTTTTAACTAAGGGGTATTTTGGTAAGTCTTTTACTTTCTTACTTTTTGTACTGACAATATCTAAGATATTTTGCCAATTAAAATCAGCTAATAAAACCTGCTGTTTTATTGCAAATTTCTTAAGAATACTTCTCTTCACAACTCCAATCTCAACAAGTTTTATTTTACCTAGACTCAAACCTATTCCCTCAGAAAAAACATCCGTTTTAACAGGAGAAGTCTTCAAATCATTTAAACCCAACCTTGAAAATAATGAATTTACAACTCCTTTAAGGTAAAAGAAATCTGATGCTTCTGTTTTTAATTTCCAATTTTCTTTAGTTTTATTTCCTGTAATAAGTAGCATAAGGTGTTTCTGTTCCTCATAACCTTTTTCATACTTACAATATGTTTTGCCAAATTCGAAAAACTTCAATGAGTTTTGTTTTCTATTTAAATTATAACTAACACTTTCCAACCCACTGAACAATAACGATTGTCTCATCACTTTTAAATCATTACTAAGAGGGTTTAACATTTCAACATTATTATCTTCTTTGAAACTTTCAGTGAGTTCAATATACTCTGGTTTTGTTAAAGAATTAGACATTGTCTCATTAAAACCAAGAGAAACAAGTTGATTTGATATTATATTTTCAATTTTGATATCTACATTTTTATCAAAAGATATTGATGTATTTAACTTATGTGAGAATTCTATATTGTTGTATCCATATACTCTCAAAATTTCTTCTATGATATCCGCTTCTCTCTGCACATCAACTCTATATGATGGAATTGTTAAACCAAGTCCAGCCTCAGTTGCACTATTTATTTTGATATCTAAAGAAGCTAGGATATTTTTAATTGTTTCCTTTGGAATTTCTTGACCAATCAACCTATAGGTATTCTTAAAAGATAAAAAAACCTGAAAATCTTCCATTTTTTCTGGATAATAATCAAGTACATCTGAAGATAATTTACCGCCTGCATATTCCTCTATTAATAAAGCTGCTCTTTTTAAGGCGTATTTAGTCATATTAATATCAATTCCTCTTTCAAATCTAAATGAGGCATCTGTATTTACAGCATGACGTTTTGCTGTTTTTCTAATAGAAACAGGATCAAAATAAGCACTTTCAAGAAAAACCGAAGTTGTATTTTCAGAAACCCCTGACTCTAAACCACCTAAAACCCCCGCAATACACAAAGGGTTTTCATCAACATCGCAAATCATTATATCATCAGCCGATAATTTTCTCTCAATACCATCCAGAGTTTTAAAAGATGTTCCTTCATCAAGAGTTTTAACTAGAACTTTATTACCTCTTATTTTTGTAGCATCAAAAGCGTGAAGCGGTTGACCTAACTCGTGCAACACATAATTTGTTATGTCTACTATATTATTTTTGGGATTAATACCAATAGCCTTTAATCTATTTTGAATCCATTTAGGAGAATCTTTAACTTCTATATCTGTTATTGTTATTCCGTCGTACCTTGGAACTAAATCTTTATCAGAAACTTCAATATCAATTTTTAAAACTCTTTCATCTACATGAAAATCAGACACAGAAGGCGTAATTAATTCTAAATTTGTTCCTTGCTGTATTAAGCCTGCTCGTAAATCTCTAGCAACACCATAATGACTCATTGCGTCTGATCGATTCGGTGTCAATCCTATTTCAAACACATAATCGGTTTCAATATTAAAAACATCTGCACAAGCAGTACCTACCTCAATACTCTCATCTAAAACCATAATACCATCATGTCCTTTGCCTAACCCTAATTCATCTTCAGCACAAATCATCCCATGACTCTCCTCTCCTCGTATTTTTCCTTTTTTGATTTTAAACTCATTACCATCTTGATCATACAATTTTGTTCCAATGGTCGCCACAGGTACTTTTAAACCTACTTCTACATTTGGAGCTCCACAAACTATCTTTACTTTATTTTCAGTACCTAAATTAACTGTTGTAACTTTTAATTTGTCTGCATTTGGATGTTTCTCACAGGTTAAAACTTCTCCTACAACAACTCCATCTAAACCTCCTTTTATACTTTCAACCTTTTCAACACCCTCTACCTCAAGCCCTAAATCGGTAAGTAATTCTCCTGTCTTTTCTACTTCTAATTGAATGTTTAAAAATTGTTTTAACCAATTGTATGATATTTTCATCTTTAAAGAGTCTAATTTATATCGCAAATTTACAATAATTAATGAAAAAAACTTTAACATTACCATTATTCATGTCTAAATATCAATTAGTTTTTTTTGTAAAATAAAACTTGTTCACAAGCTGTAATTAACTAGAAAAAATTAAAACAACACTTAAAAAAAACACAACAACCTCATAAAAAGATACTTATAGCTATTTTTATTTTATTAAGAAAGTGCTAAACTCATAAATTTTGTTTGTATTTACAAATCAAAAAGAAAGAACAATAGTAATGTCTTTAACATTTTAAAGTTATTTTTGCGCATTATAATTGTTTATACTATTTTACAATTGTGGAACTCCCAAAATTTTAAAAGCATTATATCATGAATTACAATGCATCTATAGAAGAAGAAAATAAGGAAATAGCCAATCGCTACAAAGACCTACTAAAAGGTACTTATCAGATGCTAACAGATGACGATAAAAAGTTAATTCGCAAAGCTTTTGAAATATCTGTTGAAGCGCATTCTAAACAGAGAAGAAAAACAGGAGAACCCTATATTTATCATCCCATTGCTGTGGCTAAAATTGTTGCTTACGAAATTGGTTTAGGAGCAACATCAATTGCTGCTGCGCTTTTACACGATGTCGTTGAAGATACGCATTATACTGTAGAAGACATAGAAAGACTTTTTGGAGAAAACATAGCGAAAATTGTTAGTGGCTTGACTAAAATTTCAAATCTTAAAAAAGAACAAGACTATTCCATACAAGCTGAAAATTTCAGAAAGATGCTACTAACTTTGCATGACGATGTGCGTGTTATTCTTATCAAAATTGCGGATAGGTACCATAACATGCAAACTATGGATTCAATGCCTCCACATAAACAAGTGAAAATTGCCTCTGAAACTCTCTATATATATGCTCCATTAGCCCATCGGTTAGGACTTTACAACATCAAAACAGAGCTAGAAGATCTTGGTCTAAAATATACTGAGCCTGATGTATATAATGCAATTTTAAATAAAATTAAAGATAGTAAAGAGGAACAACAACGTTACATCAATAGTTTTACAGAAATATTAAAAACAGCACTTGATAAAGAAAATTTCCTATACGAAATAAAAGGTCGGTTTAAATCCATTTTTTCCATAAGGAGAAAAATGAGAAAACAAAATGTTTCATTTGATGAAGTCTATGATAAATTTGCGATTAGAATAATTTACAAACCTACTTCAAAAGATGAAAAATTTGACGCATGGAAAATATATTCAATAGTAACTGACTTCTTTAAACCTAATCCTGCAAGACTTAGAGACTGGATTTCTCAGCCAAAATCTACTGGATATGAAGCACTTCATATCACCGTTATTGGACCTGAATCAAAATGGGTTGAAGTTCAAATTAGATCTCAAAGAATGGATGAAATAGCCGAAAAAGGATATGCCGCGCATTTTAAATACAAACAAGGTAATGTAAGTGAAAATGGTTTAGAAGACTGGCTCAATAAGTTAAAAGAAACATTAGAAAATCAAAGTATTAATGCAATTGATTTCGTAGAAGATTTTAAACTTAATCTTTATGCTAAAGAAATTTATGTTTTTACTCCTAGAGGAGATCTAAAATCTCTTCCAAAAGGAGCTTCTGCTTTAGATTTTGCTTTCTCAGTGCATACGGATGTAGGGTTAAAATGTAGAGGTGCTAAAGTAAACGGAAAACTTGTTCCTTTGAGTCACGAACTTAAAAGTGGTGATCAAGTTGAAGTGCTAACTGCTCAAAATAATAAACCAAATGTTAGATGGTTAGATTTTGTATTAACAGCCAGAGCAAGAACAAAAATTAAATCTGCTCTTAAGGCAGAAGAAAAGAAAATAGCTGAGGAAGGAAAAGCAATATTAATGCGAAAACTAAGGCATCTTAAAATTAGTACAACTGAAAAAACATTACATGAAATTGCAAGCTATTTTGGATTAAAAACAAGCTTTGATCTTTTTTACCGTGTTGGTAATGGAGCTATAGACAACACCAAACTTAAAGAGTTTGTTGGACAAAGAAGTGGTCCCTTAATGAGCTTTATTAAAAGTACTTTTAGACGAACACCATCGAAAATAGTATCAGAAAAAGAAGAAGTAACAAGTAACTTTGACTCCTTAGTTTTTGGTAAAGATGAACAAACTCTTGACTATACTTTATCTAAGTGTTGTAACCCTATTCCTGGAGATAAAGTTTTTGGCTTTGTAACCATTAATGAAGGAATTAAAGTTCATAAAAATAATTGTCCAAATGCTATTTCACTACAATCAAACTATGCTTATAGAATTATGCCTGCTAAGTGGATTGATTCTACTCAACAAGAATATAAAATAACATTAAAATTTTCTGGAATAGATAAAAAAGGAATAGCCAATAATATAACTAGAATAGTTTCAAACAGTATTGACACCTACATATATGGAATCAATATAACAGGTGATGATGGCGTTTTTGAGGGAAATATTACCATAGGTGTTAAAAATAAAGCTCAAGTAAATAATTTGATTGATAAGATGAAAAAAATTGATGGTGTTCAAAAAGTAGATCGCGTCAATACTTTGTAAATATCATTTTAACTTAATGTTTAATATATAAATTAAAAATGTAAATTTGTGTTTCGTAAAATTCCAAAAGAATGAGTAACTCGGAAGAAAATCAAGAAATTGTAAAAAAAGTTTTCACTTCTTTTTTAGAAGAAAATAAGCACCGTAAAACACCTGAGCGTTATGCAATTTTGCAAGAAATATATGATGCTGATGAGCATTTTGATATAGAATCTTTATATATCAAAATGAAAAACAAGAATTATAGAGTAAGTAGAGCAACTCTATATAACACAATTGATTTGTTATTAGACTGCGGATTAGTCAGAAAACACCAGTTTGAAGGACAATCAATGGCTCGTTATGAAAAAAGTTATTTTGACAAAAATCATGATCATGTTATTTTAACAGATTCTGGTGAAGTTAAAGAATTTTGCGATCCGAGAATACAAATAATAAAAAAAACAATTGAAGAGGTTTTTGATATTAATATTCACAATCACTCTCTTTATTTCTACGGAACTAAAAAAAAATAAAGGAATTATAACAATTACATATAAACTATTTAACAATACACACTAGATGGCAGTAGATTTATTACTTGGTCTTCAATGGGGAGACGAAGGAAAAGGTAAGATTGTAGATGTACTTACCAAAGACTACGACATTATTGCTCGTTTTCAAGGTGGACCGAATGCTGGTCATACTTTAATTTTTGATGGTAATAAGCACGTGTTACATACAATACCTTCAGGGATTTTTCATAAAACAGCATTAAATGTTGTAGGAAATGGAGTAGTTATTGATCCAGTTATATTTAGAAAAGAACTTGAAAATTTAGATCAACATAACATTGATTACACTTCAAAATTATTAATTTCAAAAAAAGCGCATTTAATACTTCCTACACATAGGCTCCTTGATGCTGCTTCTGAAACCTCAAAAGGTAAAGCTAAAATAGGATCAACTTTGAAAGGTATAGGACCTACCTACATGGATAAAACAGGTAGAAACGGTATGCGAGTTGGTGATTTAGAACTTGATGATTGGAAAGAACGCTACAATTTATTAACAGATAAGCATCTTAAAATGTTGGCTTTTTTTGATGTTGATATTCAATTTGATTTAAAGGAATTAGAAAATGAATTTATCAAAGGAATTGAAAAACTAAGATCTTTAAAATTTATTGACTCGGAAGAATTTTTAAATACAGCAATTAAAGAGAATAAAAAAATACTAGCTGAAGGAGCACAAGGATCTTTATTAGATATTGATTTTGGTACTTATCCTTTTGTTACATCTTCTAATACAACTGCTGCTGGAGCTTGTACTGGTTTAGGGATTGCTCCAAATAAAATCGGTGATGTTTTTGGAATTTTCAAAGCTTATACAACAAGAGTTGGTTCAGGTCCATTTCCTACTGAACTATTTGATAATGATGGTAAAAACATGGCTAAAATTGGAAATGAGTTTGGCGCTACTACTGGTCGTCCCCGTAGATGTGGTTGGCTCGATTTAATTGCTTTGAAGTACGCTGTTCAAATAAATGGTGTAACTCAATTAATGATGATGAAAGGTGATGTACTTTCTGGTTTCGAAACATTAAAAGTGTGTACTGCTTATAAACATAAAGGAAAAATAATAAAACACTTACCATATAATATTGAGCCTGAAAATGTAACACCAATATTTACCGAGTTCAAAGGATGGGAATCTGATTTAACCAAAATGTCAAGTTGTGATGAACTACCTCAAAACTTACTTGATTATATACTATTTATAGAAAAAGAAACTGAGGTACCAATAAAAATAATTTCTGTTGGACCAGATAGAAAACAAACAATTATTCGATAAAAGAGCTTAACTTTGAGGAGTTCTTTTATTTTAATAATTAATAGAATTCCTCAAATCTGTTCTGTATCTGCAATAACATTACGTGTAACTTTTCACATATCTATAGTTCTAAGTCTTGAACTAACAATATGGGTTTACATTACCATATTAAAATTTACAAATCATTATATTTTTTTAACTTCGGAAAGTATGTATTATTTTTAAGAATTCCCTCATCTTAGAAATAAAAATAAATTATAAATTTATCAATATAATTTTCAAATAAACCATTTAACGGACAATATATGTCATTCATCGTAGATTTAACTACTACCAACTTTTGTGGTTTTATTTATCGCTTAAAAAAAATATATTTGTTTAACACTAAAAGCCTACTTACTCAAAAGTTATGAACTTAAAAATTTTATTAGTTGAGGATGACGAAATCGAAAAATTAAAATTTGAACGTGCCTTAAAAAAAATATCTTCTCCTCACACTGTTATAAAAGCAGCAAATGGTGAAGAAGCCTTATCTATTTGCAGAGATATACTTCCTAATTTAATATTGCTGGATTTAAATATGCCAAAAATGAATGGACTCGAATTCTTAGACATTTTAAGAGCAGACGAAAATTTAAAATTTGTACCGACTGTAATATTCTCAACTTCAAATAATCATCAAGATATGATCAATGCATACAAGGTTGGTATAGCCGGTTACGTAGTTAAACCTCTACATTATTCAGATTATGTAAATCAAATAGAAAAAATAATTGATTACTGGTCGATAAATGAACTAGTATCTCTATAATATCTTTTTATCATGAGTCTTCATTAAAAAATCATTATCCCCCACTACAAATGAAAGGAATCGTTTTTACCGAATTTTTGGAAATGGTAGAGAATAAATATGGAATAGAAACAGTTGATAAAATAATTACTGAATCTAATCTAGAATCAAGAGGAGCTTATACTTCTGTTGGCACCTATGAATTCAAGGAACTTGAAATTTTAATCAAAAAATTAAGTCAAAATACAAAAATTACCTCTCAAAATTTAATGCATCTTTATGGCATTTATTTTTTTGATACCTTAACAAAAAATTATTTAAATCTTTTTGATCATTATAAAGATGCTTTACAATTAATTTCAGGGATAGAAAAACACATTCATGTCGAGGTACGAAAAATGTACCCTGATGCTGAACTACCTTATTTTGAAACTCATGAAAGTTCTGATAGTAAACTGGTTATTGAATACAACTCAGAAAGAGCAATGTACTCTTTTGCTCTAGGTTTAATTGAACGTACTCTAGATCACTATAAAGAGAATGCTAAAGTTATTATGAAGCTATTAAACAATTCGGGAACTAGAGTTTTATTTACTATAATTAAAAATGCTTAATGACAAAATAAGTATATTAGAGAGAGCCCTTTTAAGGGAAAGGAAAGCTAGAAAAGAGGCAGAAGAAATTTTAGAGAAAAAATCTTTTGAATTATACAAAACCCAAAAACAGATTGAAGAATTATATGATGATAGAAATGCTCAATTAAAGTTAATCGTTGATAACTCTTCTTTAGGAATTGTTTTATCTCAAAACGAGAAACTTATCACCATAAATAGAGCTCTAGTAAATCTTTTAGGATATTCATATCAAGAACTGTTATCCATGAGAATTAGTGATGATTTAACTCATCCAGAAGATGTTGAAGAAACAGAGTATCAAACTAATTTATTAGAAACAAATAAGATTGATAGATTTTCAATACAAAAAAGATATTTAAGAAAAGATGGTAGTTATGTATTATGTAAGACCAATGTAAGTGCTGTAAGAGATAAAAAAGGTGAGGTAAAATATCAAGTTGCATTAATAGAAAATGTGACCGAAATAAATAAGAAAACAAAAATGCTTAACACTCTAAATAAACTTTCTGTATCTATATTAGGTAAAAGAGATCTTTATGAAATAGGTTGGGAAATAGCAAAAACAACAGCAGAACACTTACAATTAGAAGATTGTGTAGTTTATTCTGTAAATTTGGAAACAGGCATACTCACACAAATTGCTACAGCATCTCATTCTCTTTACAAAGGAAATGATAAAACAAACCTCTTTGAATTAACTATAAATGAAGGAATTGTTGGAAAATCAGTCAGAACATCTGAGTATCAGATGGTAAATGACACTTCTAAATGCTTAGATTATCTTGTTGATGATAGTTTTAGATATTCTGAGTTAGCTGTTCCAATTATTGCTAATGGAAAAGTCATTGGTGTAATAGATTCAGAGAACAGCAAAAAAAATTACTTTAATTTTGAACATGTTGAAGTGTTTAAAAATATCGCAAGTTTAGCATCAGCGCAGTTTAATAGTGCTATTAGCCTAGCAAAAGAAAAGAAAACTCAACTAGAAAAAGACAAATTACTTATTAAACTTGAGAAAAATAATGAAGAATTAAAAAACTTTGCTCATGTAGTTTCGCATGACCTAAAATCTCCATTAAGAAGTATGTCCGCATTAATTTCTTGGATTAAAGAAGATAATAGTGAAGTTTTTGACCAAGAAACATCTAACAACTGTAACCTGTTATTAGCTAAAATTCATAAAATGGATTCTCTAATCAACGGTATTTTAAAATATTCTAGTATTGATAAGATTGAAAAAGTAAGTACCAACGTAAATTTACAGAGAGTTGTTGAAGAAATTATTGAAACAATTTATATCCCTGAAAAAATAAATATCAAATTAAAAAATAAACTTCCTGTAATTCTTGGAGATAAATTTAGATACCAACAATTGTTTCAAAATTTAATTAGTAATGCTATAAAATATAACGATAAAGAACAAGGAGTTGTAGAAATAGATGTTTGTGAAAAGCAAAATACTTTCTTATTTTCAATAAAAGATAATGGAATTGGTATTGCTAAAAAATATCACTCAAAAATATTTGAAGTATTTGAAACTCTCGGCCAACATAATGATAATTCAACAGGAATAGGTTTATCAATTGTAAAAAAAATAATTGATCTGTATGAAGGTAAAATTTGGATTGAGAGTGAACATAATAAAGGAACGTGTTTCTTTTTCGAACTATCTAAAATGCGATATTAAACTTCATAAAAAAACCTCATCAATTTAACTTTAATGAGGAATTCGAGGGACTTTTTTAAGAATACTTAATTATTCCAATACAATAAATTTACTAAATAAGTTAATTTTTCAAGACTAAAATAGCTAAGCATACAGTTTTGATCTATTAATAACATCTTTTTTCATATTAATAACATTAACACAAAAACTTCGATACCTATAATTAGTAACGAAGTTTCTTATTTAATAAGCATTACTGATATTTATTTTTTATAATTGTTAAAAAAATATCCTTGCTATTTCTTTTTCATGTTTTGTAATCTAAAATATTTACTAAGGTTAGTGTTATAGACCTATAATATATTATTTAAATATAAATAAGATTCTAAAAATAATCCTACTACTTAAATTTAATTTTATTAGTGAAGTGATATTTTTTGTAATTTTATTAAGTATTTCCATTTTATTTCCAAAATACATTTCAAGTTTTCTATTATGTTTTAATTCTTTAATAAG
Source organism: Tenacibaculum profundi (assembly GCF_057162725.1). Classification (NCBI taxonomy): domain Bacteria; kingdom Pseudomonadati; phylum Bacteroidota; class Flavobacteriia; order Flavobacteriales; family Flavobacteriaceae; genus Tenacibaculum; species Tenacibaculum profundi. The sequence goes on along the minus strand of NZ_CM169894.1, from coordinate 253,192 downwards.
TCCTTCAAAATCTCCATAGTTGGAATTAAAATCAGCATGAATGTAACCCACATACTGTATTTCAGAAATACTATAAAAGTATCTAGCACCCGCTTTAATTGCCATAGATTTCCCCTGGTTTTTCTTTTTATTAATAATGGTTACCCTTTGGAAAAACTCATTTTTTAATTTATTTAAAATATTTAATGTACCATCGTTGCTTCCATCGTTAACAAAACATATCTGTATCTCATTAAAATCTGTCAAACATCTTCTAAAAGTCTCTACATTCAATCTCTTTTCTTCATTATAGCATGGAATAATGATACCTACCTTCATATTTATAATGTTTGCAACAAATTTAAAACTAATGCTTTTCCATTTTAAATTAAAATCGTTGAATGTAAAATGAATAACGGTTAAGCACATAAAATTCGAGGTAAGTTATATCTGAATTTCTCCTCTCTTTATCATATTGTATACTGTACTTTTCCCAATACCTAAGGCTTTTGAAGTCAAAGAAACATTATTTCTATATTTCAAAAGATAAGTCTTAATGATTTCAACTGTATGTTCTTTCAACGTCTTATCTGTTAAATACTCAGGTTTTTTTGTCAACTCGCAATTATTAAAAATAATGTTATCTTCAGTTATGTTGTTATCATCAGATAAAACGACTGCCAATTCTACTATAGATTTCAACTCTCTGATATTTCCATTATAATTATGAGTACATAATTTATTCAAAGCCTTATTTGAAATTGAAAACTTATTTTTATGATTATTTTTTATAAAATAACTAACTAATAATGGTATATCTTCTATCCTGTTTCTTAAAGGAGGTAAATCTATCTTTAGCCCCATAAGCCGGTAATATAAATCTTCTCTAAAATTACCTTTATAAACTTCTTCTTTTAAATTTTTATGACTAGCACTAATTATTCTAATGTCTAAATCGATGTACTCATTTCCTCCTATCCTTGTTATTCTTTTTTCTTCAAGTACTCTCAATAATTTTTTTTGAAATTCTAAAGGAATTTCTGCAATTTCGTCAAAAAATACAGTCCCTTTATTAGCTAGCTCTAATTTTCCTATTTTTCTTCTATTTGCACCGGTAAAAGCTCCTTTTTCATAACCAAAAAGTTCACTTTCAATTAAGTTAAACGGGATCGCTGACATATTTAAGCTCACTAAACTTTCATTCATTCTACTTCCACTAAAATGAACTTTATTTGCTACTAACTCCTTACCTGTTCCTGTTTCTCCTGTTATGAAAATATTAATTGTTGAGCTTGCCCCTCTAGAGATCAAATCAAAAACTTTTTTAATTGGTTTACTCTCTCCAATGATATCAATATTATTAGTTTTTAACTTTTTATTCTCCTTTAATGATTTTATTTTTGTGTTTTCTCTTATTTTTAATACCGTTTCCCAAAGACTTTCTTTCGTTGTTTCTCCTTTATGTAAAAAATATGTAATTCCTAAACGGATTAACTGTTCTTTTAAATTTCTGTTGTTATCTAAATTAAACCCCAATAAGGTTACTTTAGGGTATTTTCTTCTTATTTCACCTATTAAATGCTCTATACCTTTATCAAATATAGGAATACTAATTGCAATTAAATTCCAATTTTTAATAGATACCTTCTTAAAATCAAAAAAACTATTGTATACAGTTACGGCATAATCAGGGTTAAGTTCTAAATGATATTTTAACACTTTTCCATACCATTCATCTTTTTCTAATAAACAAATACTAAACTTAATTATTTTACTCATTTTTAACTTTTTACTCCAAATTATGGAAATACTCTAATATTTGGAGTTAATGTCGATAAGCAATGTAATATTGTAGATGAACAGTTTTAAATTATCGATGATTAGACTCATTTGTCTTAAATATTTAGAACAATAATATCAATACTCTAAAATAATATTCCATAATTTGGAAAAATAAAAAAATAAAAAAACATCACAAGTAATTGAAAAACAGACACTTAACCTAAAAGGCATTTAAATTGTTACTAGAAATTAAATGTAAAGTTTAAAAAATGAAAATAGCAATTATTGGAAGCGGTTATGTTGGTCTTGTTACAGGTACTTGTTTTTCTGATATAGGTATTGATGTAACCTGTATTGATATCGATCAATCTAAAATTAAAAATCTAAAAGATGGAATTATTCCAATATATGAACCAGGCTTAAGTGAGATTATTAGGAGAAATACCAAAAAAAATAGACTCCACTTCTCCACTGACATTGAAGTAATAAATAACTGTAATATTATATTTATATGTGTCGGTACTCCCGAAACAGGTGATGGTAGTCCTAATTTAGATAATTTATTCAAAGTTGCGAAAGACGTCGGTAAATGTATTACAAATTATTCATTAATAATCGTTAAAAGTACTGTCCCTGTAGGAACTTCACAAAAAATAAATTACATCATTCAAAAAGAAATAGATAAAAGAGGTGTGCCTATTCAATTCGATATTGCCTCTAATCCTGAGTTTTTAAAAGAAGGAGCAGCAATAAGTGACTTCTTTAAGCCCGATAGAATAATAATAGGAACTGAAAGTGATAGGGCCAAAGAAATATTAAAAAAATTATATAAGCCTTTTACACTAAATGGCCATCCAATTATTTTTATGAATAATAATGCTGCTGAAATGACAAAATACGCGGCTAATTCTTTTTTAGCGACAAAAATCAGCTTCATGAACGATATCGCTAATTTATGTGAAAAACTAAGTGTTGACATTGATGAAGTAAGAAAAGGAATTGGTTCTGACCCTCGAATAGGTAATAAATTCATTTACTCTGGTGTTGGATATGGGGGATCTTGCTTTCCTAAAGATATAAAAGCCATTATTAAAATGGCAAATGATAATGACTATGAAATGAGAATTTTAAAAGCCGTTGAAAATATCAATAACGACCAGAAAGAAATTTTATATTCAAAAATTTTAAATTTTTTCAACAACGACCTTGAAAATAAAACGCTTACAATATGGGGATTAAGTTTCAAGCCTCAAACTAATGATATGAGAGAAGCTCCCTCCCTATCTCTTATTAAAAAACTATGTGAACAAAATGTAAATATTAAGGTTTATGATCCTGTAGCAATGTCAGAAGCCTATAAATATTTATCTGATTCCGTTGACTATTGTAATGATGAATACAAAGCAATTACAGACTCTGACGCCTTAGTAATAATGACTGAGTGGCAAGAGTTTAAGTATCCAGATTGGACAAGAATAAAAACATTAATGAAAGGTAACACCATATTTGATGGAAGAAATATTTTTCAAATTGATTCATTGAAAAAATTTGGATTTAGTTATATCTCAATCGGTAGACCTTCTGTATTAAATGGGAAAATTCTAAAATCAAATACCATTGATACATTATGATTAGAAAAAGAATTTTGGTAACAGGTGGAGCTGGGTTTATTGGGTCTCATTTATGCGAAACTCTATTATTACAAGGGCATGAAGTATTTTGTCTTGATAATTTTTTCACAGGAAATAAAGAAAATATTGTTCACCTTCAGGATAATAATTATTTTGAATTAATTAGACATGACGTTGTAGATCCCTTTCTAATTGAAACCGATGAAATATATAATTTAGCTTGTCCTGCCTCACCGATTCATTATCAATATAATTCCATAAAAACAATGAAAACTTCAATAATGGGGGCTATAAATATGCTAGGCTTAGCTAAAAGAGTCAATGCGAAAATATTGCAAGCCTCAACCAGTGAAGTATATGGAGATCCTAAGATACATCCTCAAAATGAGAAATATTGGGGAAATGTTAACCCTATTGGTTTACGATCATGCTATGATGTTGGAAAAAGGGCTGCAGAAACACTCTTTATGGATTACCACAGACAAAATAACATTAAAATAAAAATTATTAGAATTTTTAATACTTATGGTCCAAAAATGTTGCCAAATGACGGAAGAGTAGTATCTAATTTTATCATTCAAGCTCTAACCAACCAAGAAATTACCATTTTTGGAGATGGTGCACAAACTAGAAGTTTTCAATATATAGACGATTTAATACAAGGGCTCTTAAAAATGATGAATTCGAAAGACACATTCATTGGTCCCGTAAATATTGGAAATACAAATGAATTTACGATCAAAGATTTAGCTAACAAGATTATTGAATTAACTAATTCAAAATCTAAAATAGTGTTCAAACCTCTCCCGTCAGATGATCCTTTAAGAAGAAAGCCTGATATTGAAAAAGCAAATAAAGAACTCAATTGGGAACCCAAAATAAATTTAGAAACTGGCTTGATTAAAACAATTACATATTTTGACAACCTTTTTCGAAAGAATTGCCAGTCAATAAAGTAAATACATAAACAAATTAAGAATTCTTATGAAAAAACTTATTTTAGTTATTGATGATGAATTAACAACTTGTGTTTTATTAGAAAATTTTCTAAAAAAAGAATATGATGTGGTTACGGTTAGTTCTGCGTTAGAAGCATTAAAAAAACTCACAGAATTTATTCCTGATTTAATAATAAGTGACATTCAAATGCCTCAAATGAATGGATTTAAATTACTAGAAGAAATAAGACTTATAGGTTTTTTAAAGCATACCCCCGTTATTATGTTATCAGGTAAAACTGAAAGTTCTGAAAGAATTCGATGTTACAGGACTGGTGCTCAAGATTACATTTCAAAACCTTTTAACCCTGAAGAGTTAAGAGAAGTAATTAAAAAAAATCTTTATCCTTTAAACTATTGTAGCTCATGGTAAAATTAAGTAATCTAAGAGTGTTATACATTGGCGAAAATGGGAAAAGATTTCTAAAAGCCTCTAAAAAATATACTTTCAACCTAGAGTATGTTAAGTGTAGTATGCAGGCTCTTAAGTTACTAAAAAATGAAAAAAAATATTCTTTAATTATTTGTGAATTTGAAATAGCAGGAAATAATGGCCTTTTCTTTTATGAAACACTCCAAAAAGAAAATCTTATTAATGCAATTCCCTTCATTTTAGTCACCAAAATCTTTGATAGATCAACTTATTTAAAAGCCTTTGAGATGAAACTTACAGACTACTTTGTTCTTCAAGAGAATACAACAGAAGATATTTTAAAAAGAGTAAATTCCTTATTTTATAAATCAAAAAAAAAGATAACTACAAAAAACAATTTAAATTCAGTAAGAAATTCTAAAGTATATAAACTTCCTTTATCAAAAAGAATTTGCGATGTTATTTTTTCTATAATTTTATTGGTTTTGTTATCTCCCATTTTAATAATAGTCATAATCGCTATCAAATTAGAATCAAGAGGTAAATTTTACTATATAACAAAAAGGGTTGGTAGAAAAACATTTAATTTTTATAAACTTAGATCCATGAGAACTGGATCAGACTCGTTACTTCAAAAATTATCAAAAAAGAAAAATATATATAATAAAAATCGAAAAATTGAAAAACCTAACGACGAGTGCCCTAGATGCAAAAAACTAAAAGGAAATAATAGTTGCTCTGCAATTTTGTATATCAATGAAAAAAAGATTTGTGAATATTGGAACAATATTAACAGAATAAGGACTTTGAATCAAAAATCAACGTTCATAAAAATCCCTAATGATCCAAGAGTCACCATTGTAGGTAAATTTATTCGAAATACAAGTATCGATGAATTACCTCAATTAATTAATGTACTAAAAGGTGATATGTCGATTGTTGGAAACAGACCTCTACCTTTATACGAGGCAGAACTGTTAACCAATGACCATATGTCTAAACGCTTCTTAGCTCCAGCAGGAATTACAGGATTATGGCAAGTTGAATTAAGAGGTAAAAAAGGTAATATGTCTGAAGAAGACAGAATAAAACTTGATAATATTTATTCAGAATACTTTACTGATAATAATTATTCCTTATGGTTTGATTTAAAAATCATCTTTAAAACAATTCCTGCTCTATTTCAAAAAGCATCCGTATGAATATGATATTAAATAAAACACATATATTACTGATTCCTATTCTTTTCAGCACCATTATTACTTGGTCCCAAGATGAAGACAATAGTAATACAAATCAGTTAGATATAGTAGATCTAATCATTCCTAAAATTGATGTACTTATTGAGGACGCCATAAACTATAATTCTATGGTGAAATTTCGAGAAAAAGAAATAGAAGCTAAATCAATTGATCATAAAAGATGGAAAAAATACTGGACCCGAAATTTCGGGTTTAGAGGTGAGGGTGTATATGGCACATTCAATAAGTTCTCAGCTAACGATAGCAATATTACAGAACCTGTAAACTCAATAACTTTAATAAACGAATTCAACTATAATATCGGAGCTTATTTTAGACTACCCATTGAAGATATTCTTACTCAAAAGAAACGAGTTCAAAGAGCTACGATTGAAATGAAACAAGCTGAAGATTTTTTAGAGTACGAAAAACAAGTTATTAAAGAAACGATTATAAGAAATTATAATCAATTATTATTAAATAAGAATGCTTTAAAAATAGCCATTAACAACCTTAACGACGCAGAAATTCAATCAAAAATGATTGATATTGAATACAAAAATGGAATATTAGACTTAAATGAATATTCAAGATTGAAAAATATAATTGCAACAATAAAAATAGAATATGAAAAATGGAAAAGTAGGTTTTTAACCTCAAAGATGCTTATTGAAAATATGATCGGTTACAAAATAAAATAAAAATGATATGAGTATTATTAATTTCATAAGATTACTTATTAAAAATAAAATAATACTAATTATTTTACCTTTTTTGTCGGGTATTTTAACTTTTTGTATAACGGAAAATATACCTTCTAATTACTCGACACATTCAATTATTTATACTGGAATTGGGTCGGACGGGTCTATTCAACTAGATAAATCATTTAACTTATTCAAAACAAATATTGCTTTTGACAATCTAATTAACATTATTAAATCAAGAAAAACTCAAGAAGAACTTGCGTTAAGATTATTAAGTCATAACATCGTAAACATTCAGAATAATAATGATATAAAATTAGAAATGATCAAAGAAGAGATCAATAAAACTGTTCCTTTAAACTTTCTAAGTTCATTAAAACTAGAGTTAAAAACAAAACGTCAAGTATATCTAGAATTTGATACAATTAAAAATATCGTGTTCGAAAAATTAAAGTTCATGCAAAATAAAACTGAAAAAAACTTTGTCCATGAACTTTTAGCTTCAGATTCAAAATTTTTCTCCCTAAAATCTATTTCAAACATTCGCGCATATCGTGTCAATAGCAGTGATTTAGTAAAAATATTATATGAAAACTCCGATCCTAGTATATGCAAGGAAACGCTAGACATATTATATGAGATCATAGAGAAAAAGTATACAGAAATTAAAGAGTCCAATTCAAAAGATATTGTTGAATATTTTCAAAATGAATTAAAGAGAAGCAGAAAAAAACTAAAATCCATTGAAAAAGAGCTTTTATCCTTCAACATTAAAAATAATATCATCAATTACTACGAACAAAGTAAAGCTGTAGCAATAATGAAAGAAGATATGACATTAGACTTTTTTAACACAAAAGGTGAATTTGAAGGAGCCAAAGCCAAAGTTTCAATACTAGAGAAGAAACTCAAAACAATAGACTCGATAAAAAAGAAAAGAAATAATGTCGTAGAAATAAAAAGAATTCTTGACAAACTGAAGCTAGAACTATCTCTTCATGAAGCCAAAAATAGTGATACAAATGTTAATCTAACAAAAAATAAACTTATTAGTCAAAATAAGAAACTCAAAGAAAACATAGAAGAATTATTTAGGTTGGAGAATACTATAGAAGGTATTCCAATAAAAACTGTTCTTGATGAGTGGCTAGAGAAATCTGTAGAAGTACAAAACATAAAAGCTAAATTTAAAACTGTTGGTGATAGAAATAATAATTACGACCAACAATTTAAAAGATATGCACCAGCAGGAGCAAACTTAAAAAAAATCGAAAGAGAATTTAAAATCGCCGAGCAAGAATATCTCGAAATTCTTCATGGTTTGAATTTGGCTAAGCTCAAAGCTCAAGACTCAAAAATTGCTTCAAAACTTAAATTAGTTGCCCCCTCATTTTATCCCTTTAAAGCCTTGCCTTCTGGTCGATCGTTTTTAATCATTGGTGCAGTAATCTTAAGCTTAATTTTAATAATCAGCAGTATATTTCTATCAGACTTTTTTGATAATACTTTAAAAAATGTTCAAAACACATCCAAAGTTATAAAGATACCTGTAATAGGAATGTTTCCTAAAATTTATATAAATCATGGAAAAATAGGATTTAATGGTATCATTAAAAAACTATCCGATCTAGCAATAAGAGGTATAAATGAACAGATGTTATCAGTTAATAAAGAATATAAAAAAACATTAATAATATCTGTTATAAGTACTCGAAAGCAAGAAGGTAAAACTGTAGTTATTGCAAATATTGCCGAACGATTAAAAAGCAACAAGAAATCTACAATTATTACTAACCATAGTAGAGAATACATTAAATTAAAATATCAAAAAAAATATAATGTTAATACTGTTTTAGGTTATCCAGATTCTCGTCCTGATTATAATGACCCCGCACTTGAAAATCCGATATATCGTTTCGATGAAAATGAATATATAGTTCCTACCCCAAAAGATGAGGGTATCAATAAACATAGGTATCATAGTATAGTAAAACAACTTATTAAAAAACCCGGTGTTGACTATTTAATAATTGAGCATCCTAATTTATTAGAGAATAGTTATTCAAGAGATATTATAAATAAATCTGACTTAATACTTCTTGTTTGTAGAGCAAATCGTGTTTGGCAAGACGCTGATGAAAATGCAATTAAATCGATAAAGAATGACTTGGATAACAAAATTTTCTCTTTTGTCAACGGAACTGAAATTAATGAAGTGGAATATTTATTAGGAGAAATAAAAAAGAACCAATCAATATTTAGAAAAAGAATTAAAAACTTCTTTAGACTTCAATTTAATTCATCAAGTAAAATCTAATATTTATGATTCGAGCCAGAATAATAGAACTTTTAAAAAAGGACAACTTTCAAAGTCTATTAAGCAATATAATAACTGCTTTAATTGGCATAGTAAGTTTTAGTTTATTGGCCAAAAAATTAAATACGGAAGATTTTTCTAATTATATCATTTTTGTAACAGGTGCTAGTTTAATTGAAATGCTAAGGTTCGGAATTACAAGTAATGCTACCATATGCTTTTTACCAGGAACCAAACAAAAAAAACGTGAGAAAATTATTGGATCATTCGTAAAAATTAATTTACTAACCTCTTTTGCATTAGCATTTTTTATTTTTCTAATAAAGTCATTTTTATATGACCACATCAAAAACTCATCTTTTGTGTTATTCTTCAATTGGTATCCGTATATTTTAATTGCAAGTATACCCTTCAATAACGCCTTAACAATTTTTCAAGCCGATATAAAATTCAATAAAATTTTATTCATTCGTATACTCAATAACTTTCTATTCTTTTTGGTAATATTAATAGGTACACTGTATTGGGGTATTACGTTAAATGAGCTAATTTTATATTATTTGTATATCCAAATTTTCTTATCTGGATTATGCATTGTACTCAAATGGGATTATTTAATTTCCTATAAAAATTCAAGTAATAAAGAGGTTAACAGAATCCTTAATTTCGGTAAATTTAGTGTATTCACTTTACTTAGTTCCAACCTATTAAGAAATGCAGATATATTTATAATTGGACTAGGAGCATTAGGGTCAAATGCGATAGCCATTTATAGTATTCCTCTAAAATTAACTGAAATCATGCAAATACCATTGAGAAGTTTTGCGTCAACTGCATTTCCTAAAATTTCAAAAGCATATACTCAAGGAAACCTAAAAAAAGTGAGATACATTTTTAATACTTACACAGGTGCTATCTCTATTTTTTTCGTTTTTATCGCTATATTCATATTAATATTCGATAGAGAATTAATCATACTTATTTCAGGACACTCCTATATAAATAATGGTTCTGAACATTTAAATATTCTCATAATCACACAAATTTTAACCATTTACTGCTTAATTCTACCATTAGATAAAATGACGGGAATAACATTGGATAGTTTGAACAAGCCTCAAATAAACTCTATCAAAGTATTGATTATGTTAATTACAAACTTACTAGGAGATATCATTGCCGTATTTATTTTTAAGTCACTCGAACTAGTAGCCATTACATCAATACTTTTTACCCTTTTAGGATCTTATATTGGGGTTTACTGCTTAAACAAAGAATTACAGATCTCAATAAAAGATATTTTATTTTATGGACTTAAGTTTTATTTAAATATTTCAAAGCATACATGTTTAATAATAAAAAAATAACATATGGATATAGAAAATATTAAAAATAAAAATATTGAGTTCCTAAAATCACCAAAACTATCAAGCTATAATTTTTTAGCCTTAAACACTATATTGATCTTAGTATTAGTTTTTCTAATTTACAAATTAAAGGTTTTTGGTATATCCTTATTTGCCGCATCAATAGCTATTACTTTTTTACTCGTTTACCTATTTAAGAACCCGAAATTAGGTATAATTATTTCCTTGATAGCTAGCTTTTTTGTTACCGGATTGGCGAGGTATATACCTGCTCCTTGGGGATTAAGTATTGATTTTATATTGGTACTAACATACGTTGCTATGTTTTTTAAAAACTATTATGAACGATCAATATGGAAAAAAAGCCGATCATTCGTTACCATACTTATCAGCTTTTGGATGTTTTATATATTTATACAGCTTTTAAACCCAGAAGCGATAAGCAGGCTAGCTTGGTTTTATTCTATGAGAGGACTTGCATTGTATCAATGGCTCTCTATTCCATTAATATTCATGTTATTCAATACACCTAAAGATTTAGATAGATTTTTTCTATTATGGGGAACGTTATCAATCTTAGGTAGCTTAAAAGGACTTATGCAACTATATATTGGTGTTGATCCTTTTGAACAAAGATGGTTAGACGGTGGCGGAGCTCAAACACATATTCTATTTGGTCAGCTAAGAATTTTTTCATTTTATTCAGATGCTGGACAATTTGGTGCATCACAAGCACTAAGTTTCGTAGTATTCGGCATATTAACAATGTATGTTAAAGGAAATAAGTTAAAAAAATACTTTTATGCAATCGTTGCTCTTTTAGGTTTATATGGGATGTTTATTTCAGGTACACGTGGGGCTATTTCAGTTCCTGGTATGGGGGGGCTATTACTGATGGTACTTCATAAAAATAAAACTACATTGATCATTGGATCTATTATAGCCCTAGCTTCATATATTTTTTTCGCACATACCTTTATAGGACAGGGTAACTATCAAATACGACGAATGAGAACAGCCTTTGATGGTAATGATCCTTCTCTTCAGGTTCGTTTAAGTAATCAACGAAAATTAGTAGGTTATTTAGCTTCGCGCCCTTTCGGTGGTGGGGTTGGTGCTACCGGGAATTGGGGTAAAAGATTTACCCCTAACACATTTTTAGCAAATACAGCAACTGATAGCTGGTATGTCACCATTTGGGCAGACACAGGTATTGTTGGTTTAGTATATTATTCAATAATGATTCTATCTATTTTATTTGTAGGCATGTATAATGTAATGTTCAAACTAAAAAACTCAAATTTTAGATCCAAAATTATGGCTATCACTTGTGGCATGGCTGGAATACTTGTTGCCTCTTATGGTAATGGTGTTTTTAGTCAGATGCCTACAGCTATAATAATGTATATAAGTATTGCTTTTATAGTAAATGCTTTAAAAATAGAAAAGGAATATTTACATAAATAATAAAATATAGAAAATGAACTATCGCGATTTTAACGATATTAATAATATAATTATAAAAAAATTACACCTGATACCAAGGAATATTGATTTAATAGTAGGAATACCTAGAAGTGGTATGTTACCAGCAAATTTACTAGCACTATATTTAAATCTTCCATATGTTGACATAGATACATTCGTAAAAGGATCTCTCTATGGTACAGGCGAAAGAATCAATTATAAAAAGAAAAACATTGAAAATATTCTAGTTGTTGATGATAGTATTGGATCTGGAAAAGCGTTAAGAAAATGTAAAGAAAAATTAAAGAATTTAGAAAAAGAATATACGTTAAAATATTGTGTTATTTATGCCTCGCTTAAACAGAAGAACAGTGTTGATTACTTTTTTGAAATTGTTCCAATGCCAAGATACTTTCAATGGAATATTTTTAATCATCCTGATTTAGAAAAAACTTGTTTTGATATTGATGGTGTTTTATGTCCTGATCCAACGTCATCTCAAAATGATGATGGGAAAGAATATATTGAATTCGTTAAAAATACCCCTCCCCTATATCTTCCTGGACAAACCATTGGCTGTATTGTTACATCTCGACTAGAAAAATATAGAGTACCTACCCAAAAATGGCTTGCAAAGCATCAAATTAAATATAAAGATTTAAAAATGTTAAATCTTCCCACAAAAGAAGCTCGGCAAAAAGCAAACAACCATGCTGAATTTAAATCAAGCATATACAAATCAAGTAAATACAATTTATTTATTGAAAGTAACTTTAAACAAGCAAGAAAAATTAATATGCTTTGTAAAAAGCCAGTTTTTTGTACAGAAAATTTTAAAATGATTTACGAGTCACAATCAGTAGTATTTAATATTAAAAGAGGAAAATACCTCCCACTTTTGAGAAGATTAGCCTTAAAACTAAAAGGCAGGTTTAAGTTATTATACCAAAATTAAGCTTTATGTTATGAGTTTATCACAATTAATTTTCACTTATTTTCAATATTTTATTTTGATCTATTTCGGAATGTCTAGTATTTACATACTAATTTTCGCTATTTCTAGTATTTTAAGAAAAAAAAATACATATCAGAAAAATTCAAAAATTAATAAAATTGCAGTTTTCATACCATGTTATAAAGAAGACGCAGTTATTTTAAACACTGCAAAATCAGCAATTTTACAACGATATCCTCTAGATAAATTTGATGTTATTATTATAGCAGACTCTTTTCAGGAGTCAACTCTAGAACAATTACAAGCTATCCCTGTAAGAATTGTAAATGTTTCATTTAAGAATAGTACTAAAGTAAAGGCTCTCAAAAAAGCTCTTAAAATGGTAAGTAGTGATTATGATATTGCATTAATACTAGATGCAGATAATATAATGGAGCCTTGTTTTTTAGAAAAAATAAACAATTCATACATCAATAACATAAACGTTATCCAAGGACATCGTAAAGCAAAAAATTTAAATACACCTTTAGCAATCCTTGATGCTATTAGTGAAGAAGTAAATAATAATATATTTAGACAAGGACATCGTTCTTTGGGTTTATCTTCCGCTTTAATTGGATCAGGAATGGCGTTTAATTATCAACTTTTAAAAAAAACTTTAAAACAAATAAATGCTATTTCAGGATTTGATAAAGAATTAGAATTTATTCTCATAAAACAAAAAATAACTATTGAATATTTAGAAAATGCCATTTTATATGATGAAAAAACCCAATTAACTCCTGATTTTAAAAACCAAAGAAGAAGGTGGCTTTCATCTAAAGTTACTTTCTTCAAGAAATATGCTCCAGAGGTATTTTACCAATTATTTTATAAGGGGAACATTACGTTTGCCGATAAAATATATCAAATGTTAGCTCCTCCACGTATAATACTACTTGGAACCTCTTTTTTATTTTCAGTTATATACTTACTACTCTATTCATTTGGAAATCAATTTTGGATTTCTAGCGTATGGATATTAATATTTATTACATGCTCCGCAGCTATAATTATTTCAACGCCTAAAAGTTTTTTCAAAAAAAAATACTTGCATGCTATCGTATTTTTACCTGTAACATTTATAACAATGATTGTATCAATGCTATCCTTAAAAAAAGCATATAAAAAGTTTATTCACACACCACATTCCTCAAAATTTAATTAAATATTATGGCATTTATCAATTATAGTAAATACACTAGAGTAGAAGATATAAAAAGGCTAAAATTTATTGAAGAAAACATTAAGTTATTGAATGTGTCTTCTTTAAAAATATTGGATGTCGGTTGTGGAAATGGCAATATTTCTCAGCATTGTGGAGCATTAGGTCATGAAGTTTTGGGTATCGATATTTCCGAAAAATCAATTAAAAAAGCTAAAAAAAATAATTTACTAAAAAATGTAAGTTTTGAAAATATAGCTGTTGAAAACATTAAATACACTTCAAAATTTGATATAATTATCTGTAGCGAGGTACTTGAGCACCTTGAACAACCGAAAAAAGTAGTCAACGCTTTAAAAAAACTATTATCCTCACAAGGAATAATAATAATTACCGTGCCCAATGGTTTTGGTCCAAGAGAACTGCTGATAACAAAACCCGTTCAATATATATTAAATAACAATATTATTAGTAAAAAGTTACTAGGTCGTATTAAATCAATTATGGGATTTAAAGGTACTACTATTCAATCAGATGCTGACGATCTATCTCACATACAGTTTTTTACACAAAAAAGTTTAAATAGGTTAGTTACTTCTGAACTTTTAATAAATCAAAAATTTAAGGTTACCAACTTTATAGAAGGTGTGTTTCCATTATCAGTAATTTACAAAAGATGCATAACACTTCAAAAATTTGATTGCTGGTTGGCTGACAGGTTACCTCGTTCATTTGCTAGTGGATTTATGACATCATGGAAACATTTAAGATAATTTATGAATACAAAAAAAAATATACTGATAACAATACGACAAGGAAAAATTGGTGGCGGAGAAACCCATGTACTACAAATAGTGGAGAACTATGATAAAAACCAATTTAATTTATTTGTCTTAAGTTTTACCTTTGGTGAAATGATTGATGAACTGAAAAAGATCAATGTAGACTGCTATGTCATCGAAACATTAAAACCCTTTGATATTCGAATTTGGAAAAAAGTCAAAAAACTTGCAAAGAAACTAAACATAGAGTTAATTCATGCTCACGGAAGCAGAGCAATGTCTAACTCTTTTTGGGCTTCTAAAGCTTTAAAAATTCCAATTATATATACAGTTCATGGATGGTCTTTCCATAAAACAGATAAACCTTGGATTTATAAAATTAAATCAATAATAGAAAGTTTTTTAACAAAGCAGGCTAGCCTTACTATTTGTGTTTCCAAGTCCAATCAACAAGAAGGTGAAAAAAATTTTCAATTAGAAAACTCTGTAGTTATCGAAAATGGAATTGATTTAAACAAATTTAATCCTAACAAGGAATATAGAAATCTAAAGCTATCATTACAAATTGATACAACAAAGAGTATTGTGATATATCTATCGAGATTGACAAAACAAAAAGACCCTTTAACAATGATTAAATCAATGCAAAACATCGTTGAAGCTACCAATAACATTATCCTTATAATTGTTGGTGATGGTGAAATGCGTAACACATGTGAGCAATTTGTAAAGGAATTAAATTTGACAGATTTTGTTATTTTTCTTGGATTTCGTCATGATATTGCTTCATTACTAAACAACTCTGATATCTATTGTTTGCCTTCATTATGGGAAGGACTTCCTATTGGATTATTGGAAGCTATGAGTATGGAAAAACCATGTATTGCTACCTCTGTAGACGGCAATAAAGAAGTCATAATACATAATTATAACGGTATTTTAATAGAGCCTAAAAATCATCGTCAATTATCAGAACAGATTTTGAATTTACATCTCAACAAGAATTTGAGAGATAAGCTGGCTATAAACGCTAAAAATACAATCAAAACCAAATACTCAATTCAAAAAATGATACGTAAACTTAATATAACATACGCTAAGATTTTATATAAAGTATCGTAAAAAAACAGTACCTATAAAGTAATCACCTAAAACTCCAATTATGACAAAAAACAAAAATATCATATGCATTTCATTTACAACTTGGCAAGGTGAATACACCAAATCAACTGTTCAAATTTTATCAATTTTAGCAAGAGATAATAATATATTTTTTATTGAATACCCTCGTACATATAAGGATATTATTAACTCTATTTTAGGTAAAAGAAAAGCTCCTGTTAAAAGAATGTTAGGTTTAAAAAAGAGAATTAGCCATATTTCTACAAGTTATAAAAGCATCGTAAAACATGTAATAATGCCACCAATGTTACCTATTAATTTTGTTAAGACGAAAAGGTTGTTTAAAATATTAAACAAAATCAATACGAGTATTTATAAACGTCAATTACAAAAATTAATAAAAAAGCATCAATTATCAGATACCATTATAATTTCAGCATACAATCCAGTATACGGACTACCTGTACTAGGTAAAATAGGTCAAACTTTAGATGTATACTATTGCTATGACGGTATGGATAACTTAAGAAATCACTGGATGACTATAGAACTTGAAAAAGTTTATTGTGAGGGTGTCGATGGAATAATATGCTCTTCTACTTTCCTACAAAATCAAAAAATTAAACTTAACAAAAATACATTTGTTGTTAGAAATGGAGTGAACTTTAATCTTTTTTCAAAAGCAAAGAAAAATTTCTCAAATTCAAAAAAAGGCCTAAAAAAAGTTGGTTATATAGGAAGTATTGACTACCGTTTCGATATTGAATTGATGGAGTACATTATTAATTTATATCCAGAAATAATATTTGAATTTACAGGATCTATCTTAAGAAATGAAGTAGTCAAAAAACTAAAACAATTTGATAATGTAGAATTTCTTCCTGCTATAAGTCCTCACGATGTACCAAAAATACTAGCAACGTACGATGCAGGAATAATTCCTTATAATAACTTAGAAATTAATAAAGGGATATACCCTCTTAAAATAAACGAATATCTTGCTGTTGGATTACCCGTTATTATGACAAATTTTGCACCATTGCAAGAATTTGAACCCGTTATAAGTATCTCAAAAAACAAAAATGAATTTGCTGCTAATTTATATAGCGAAATAACAAATGATTCAGAAGATCTCATTAATAGGAGAATTGAATTCGCTAAAAATAATTCATGGAAAAATAGAGCTCAAAAATTCGAAAGGATATTATCTGAGCTATTTATTAATAAAAAAAACAAAATTTATGATTCATAGAATTAAAGATAAAATTAAAAACAACCCTAAATTAAAATCTCGAATTCACAGTCTCATTTTAGTAAAAAATCAAGCTAGACCTAGAGTTTGGGTTAAATGGTTCGTCAATCCTTTTATTCATAAAAAAGGAAAAAAATCATGTATTAGAAAAAATACTAGATTAGATGTTGTCCCTTGGAATAAATTTAACATTGGGTATGAAACCAATATTGAAGATTTTACTGCTGTTAATAATGGAGTTGGCGATGTTATTATTGGGAATAGGACACGAATAGGTTTATCTAACACAATTATAGGACCAACGATTATTGGAAATTATGTAGGGTTGGGACAAAATGTAGTCATTGCTGGGCTTAACCATAATTATGAAGATGTCACTAAACCTATTCTTGAACAGGGAGTAACTAAAAATTTAATAGTTATAGAAGATAATGTTTGGATAGGTGCTAACTCAGTAATTGTTGCGGGAGTAACCATTGGTAAAAATTCTGTAATTGCAGCAGGAAGTGTAGTTACTAAAAATATTCCTCCTTTTTCAATAGCCGCTGGTACCCCAGCAAAAATTATAAAACAATATAATTTGGAAAGTAATTCCTGGGAAAAAGTTTAGAAAAAATGAATAAAATTGAATATTTATTTTTTATCTGTTTAATTATAATATTATATACCTATGTAGGTTATGGTATCATCTTGTTTATTTTAGTAAAAATTAAACAATTATACATATCTAAAAATAGGATTGACACTAATTTTTACCAACCAGAAGTTACCCTTATAATTCCTGCTTACAATGAATGTGATATTATAGACGAAAAAATGGATAATACTATGAATCTAAATTATCCAAAAGATAAGCTAAGTGTTTATTGGGTTATTGATGGCTCTGACGATGAAAGTGCAACTACCTTAAAACAATTTGATGGTATCAGTGTTTTTTATAAGAAAGAACGTAGGGGAAAGACAAATGCTATAAATAGAGTCATGCCGTTTGTAAAAACAGAAATAACCATATTTACAGATGCCAATGCAATATTAAATAGAAACTCAATCGTTGAAATAATAAATGAATTTAAAAACAAACAAGTTGGATGTGTGTCTGGTGAAAAAAGAATTAAAGTAAGAACTAAGGATAAAGCATCTGGATCCGGTGAAGGCTTTTATTGGAAATATGAATCCTTCTTAAAAAAATTGGACAACAAATTATTCTCGGTTGTTGGAGCGGCTGGAGAACTATTTGCAATACGAACTCAACTATTTGATCAAATTGAAGATGATACTATTTTAGACGACTTTGTTATTTCATTAAGAATTGCTTTAAAAGGTTACAAAATTGCATACACAACAAAAGCCTATGCTCTTGAAAATGCCTCTGCCACTATAAAAGATGAATTCGCAAGAAAAGTTCGTATTTGCGCTGGAGGCATTCAGGCTATTGTCAGACTAAAATCACTTTTAAATATTTTTAAATATAAAACACTTTCGTTCCAATATATTTCACACAGGGTTCTTAGATGGACAATTACTCCACTTTGTTTATTTGCCATAATACCTATAAATATTATTATAATTAATCATGAAAACTCTTACAAATCATTTTTTTACACTTTTTATGTACTACAAATATTATTTTACATAGCCATATTAATTGGATTCTTCTTAAAGGCTGTAAAAATTAAAATTCGATTCATATTTATCCCTTATTACTTTTTCATTATGAACGTATCCGCATTATTCGGATTTATTAATTACTTGCAAAATAAAAAATACGCCATATGGAAAAAAGTAAATCGAGATCAAAATATTATTTAATATTGATGTTTAAAATAATCTTATCTAAGTATATAAATTTAACAATTCTACCATAATTTCAGCTCAACTTAATCTATAAACTATTTAACGAAAATCTGTCGTATCAAAACCTACTTTAACTACCTTTTTTTAATAAAATATTTAAAATGTTCAAAAGAATTATTCCAAGACAAATAAAAAGTATTATTAAACCCATTTTAAGAAAAATTGAAACTAATATTTATGCTGGTAAGAAATTCAAATGTCCTGTTTGTAATTTTGAATCAAAAGATTTTGATTTTATAGGGTTTGATATCCCCATATTAAAAGAAAAAGAAGTTGTGGGTTCAGGAAGAAGAAAAGCGAGATGCTATAATTGTGATTCAAACGATAGAGAACGATTAATTTATACATATTTAAAGTATGAAGAAAATATATTAAATAAAAAACATTATAGAATTATACATTTTGCTCCAGAAAAAAATATATCATCACTATTAAAAACTTGTAATTTTAAAGAATACGTGTGCGGAGATTTACACACGAAAGGTTACCATTATCCAAATTATGTTCAAAATATAAACCTATTAAACATTCCTTTTGAAAATGATTATTTTGATCTTATCATATGTAATCATATTCTAGAACACATTCCCGATGACATTAAAGCAATGAAAGAAATTTATAGAGTTCTAAAATCATCCGGAAAAGCTTTGTTACAAGTACCTATTGCTAAAAACACATACGAAACATTTGAGGATTCATCTATTAAAACGCCTAAGGAAAGAGAAAATGCATTTGGTCAATTCGATCATGTAAGAATCTATGGTCAAGATTATGTTAATAAACTAGAATCAGTTGGACTAAAAGTGAAACGTATAAACATCTCAAATAAATACATAAAATATGGTGTTAACATTGATGAAGATATATTTATTGCTATAAAATAAAAGATATATTTTCCCTTTTTTTATATTTCATAATCTATAAGATTTAAATCCAAATGAATATTCCAAACTTGTTTGTAGCTTAGACAACGTTAATGCAAAATTTAAATGCTCTACCTGATAATTCATTACTTTATAAATTTACCCATACAAAAACTATAAAATTGTTTTTCTTTGAAATTACAAAATTTTAAATTGTTAATAGTATAACATAATTCAATAATTGTTCATATTATGGTGATTGGAATAGAAGCTCAAAGAATTTTCAGAAAAAGAAAATTTGGTATTGACAGAGTAAGCATTGCTTTAATAAATTATCTTCAAAAAATTGATCATACTAATCAATATTATATTTTTGTTAAATCTGGACCAGACAATAATGTAATTACAGAGAAATCAAACTTTAAAATAATAACATTGCCAAAAGTAAGCTACCCTATATGGGAGCAATTATACCTTCCAAAAGCTGTATTAAAATATAAATGTGATATTTTACATTGTACAAGTGGTACTGCTCCCTTAAAATGTAATATTCCTATTTTATTAACATTACATGACGTAATATTTCTTGAAAAAAGTTATTTAAAAATATTATTGGAAAGTAGCAGGTATTACAACAAATTTGGAAATATCTATAGAAAAATAATTACACCGTTTAGTGTAAAAAAAAGCCATAAAATAATTACAGTGTCTGAATTTGAAAAAAAACAGATTCAACTATTCTTCCCTATGCTAAAACAAGAAAAAATAAAAGTAATATACAATGGTGTAAATAAAAGCTTTCAAAAAAAAGACTCTTCCGTTAAAATTAAGAAGGTAATCGCTAAATTTAGCCTTTCAAATAATTACTTTTTCTTTATTAGCGGTAAAGATCCAAGAAAAAATATAAAAAACACATTACGCGGTTTTCATGCTTTTAAAAAACGAAACGATAACGAAGTAAAAATTGTTATTCTTCATCATAAAAAATCAGAAATTAAGCGTCTATTAAAAGCTATTAAATGTGAAAAATTATGGAATAGTATAATATTAATAGACTACGTTTCCAATTCAGAAATAAGAATTCTTTATAAATTGAGTACCCTATTTCTTTATACATCCATGAGAGAAGGATTTGGTATTCCCATTTTAGAAGCCATGTCATGCGGCACACCCGTTATAACTTCAAATTGTTCTTCCATGCCTGAAATATCAGGTACAGCTGCTCATTTGATAAACCCAAATGATGCTGAAAATATTTCAGAAGGAATGGATAAAATATACAATGAGACAGAATATAGAAAGTATTTGATAAAACAAGGTTTGAACAGGTATCCATTTTTTTCTTGGGAGTTAATGGCTACAGAAATACGAGAGCTTTATTTTAAATATTAATAATTTATTAGAAAATCCAATAATCTACATTTTTTAACTAATTATCTTAAATCTTAAATATTTCAAAGATTTTAAGTAAAATCTAATTAATTACTGACTAAATTTAAACAAACCATGAACTATGAGAAACCAATTTTTAATAATATTTGTTTTTTTATTGATGGCTTGTTTTCCTGATATAAAAAATTTAAATAAAGAGGAAAATACCGATAATCACAATATTTTAATTGATATCCCTGCTGGTTTTGACTATAGTACACACAGAGATATTGAAGTTACCATAAATGATAACGACAAAAATGCAAAATACGATATTTTTCAATATTTTGACAAGCCTGTATCAAATGGGGTCGAAACCTTCGAAAACGAATCCGGACAGACGGTTTCTGAAGAAACTTTTTCAAATAATATAATTAGAAATCAATTGGGAACCGCTACCTCTAATAACGGAAAGGCTAAATTAACCATAAATGTTCCTAATTATTTAAGTAAACTTTACATTCGAAGAAAAAAAGGATTTATTTCTACATCAAAAGTTATTTCTATAACAAACAATAAAATTAACTATACACATCAAGAAGCTAAAACTAGTTTTAATAAAAGTAATAAACTAAAACCTCTAACAACCGATTATCTCTATTGTGTTAATGGTAGTGGCGAACTATTTACTGTTGATCCTTTAAACGGTAATCAAACGCTACTTGCTTCCATGCCAATGGGAAGCTTTACGTGTGCAATTGATCCAACTAACAATGTTTTATATTCAATAGGTAAATCAAGTCCATTCCCCTTGATGAAATATACAATAAGTAATGATACATGGGAAACAATAGCAAATTTAGGAATTGGTGGACCTAGGCTTGGGTTTAATTCAAACGATGGCTTACTATATTTTTCAAAAAACGATAAAGTGTACACCTTTGATCCCTCCAACGGTAATCAATTAAATAGCTGGGATATAATAGGGTTGGACAGTGCTAGCGGAGGTGATTTAGACTTTGCAGAGAATGGGGATCTTTACATATGTACATTTTCAGGTTTATATAAATTAGATTTAGACGGTAATGGTAAATATCAAAGTACTCGAATTAGTGCTGATAATCTTCCTTTTTCTCCAACATCTATGTCGTTTGATTCCAATCAAGAATTATGGTTAGCTGATAACGGAAGTAGTTCTGATCTTATTATAATGGATATTATAACAGGAGGTTGGCAATATAAATATGGAATAAATGCAGATAATGGCACCGATATGGGACGAACCATCAATGATCTTTCAACTTTATCCGTTGTTGATAACGATTATGTTGATAGTGACACCGATGGTGACACAACACTAGATAACGACGATTGCGCCCCCAATGACCCTGATATTTCATTCAAAACATATACCCCAAGTAAATATGGACTAGGAACTGTTGTTTTCGAAGATTTATGGCCATCAGCAGGAGATTATGATTTCAATGATGTTGCCTTAAACTACAGAGCTGTTCTTTATACTAATAGTCAAAACTTGGCTGTTAAATTAGATTTTATTTGTACTGCAAAATCACATAGATCGGGGTCCATTAATGCCATTGGTTTTCAATTTGATAATGTATTGTCATCACAAATAGAAAGCGTAACGAATACGAAAATATTTGAGAATTATTTGAGTTTTAATTCTAATGGTACAGAAGCTGGTCAAGATAAAGCTGTTATTATATTAACAGATAATGCGCACAAGATGCCGGATGATTTAACTGTTACTGTTGAATTTACAGAACCAATTAATACGAGTTTACTTGGAACAGCACCTTTTAATACATTTATTATTGGGAATCAAGTAAGAAATAACGAAATTCATTTACCCTATAAAACATCTAGTACCTTAGGTAACCAAAGTGCTGGTAATTTTATAGCTAATACAGGTTACCCATGGGCCATAAGTATTATACATGATTTTAAAGTCCCCAAAGAAACGGTACCTATAACAAGTGCATATAACAATTTTAATACATGGGCAACATCTGGTGGCACACAAAATGAAGATTGGTATACCGATAGTCCTGGTAATCGAAATAATTCAAATATTGAAGATGATTAAATCTTATTAATAAAATAGCTTGAATAAGCTTATACAAGCTAATTCAACAAATTTAACCTTTTCATCAATTCAGGTCTATTAGAACGGCTAACAGGTATTACCTCTTTTTTAATCAACACACTATTATCCTCAATATCAATTATTTGTTTCAAATTTATTATATAAGATCTATGTATTTTTAAAAATAACTCCTCAGGTAACTTCTCTTCTATTTTTTTCATTGTTGTATGAACAATGTGATTTTTATATTCTGTTTTTATATTTATGTAATCTCCTTTTGCCTCAATTAAATAAATATCTGGAATTAGAATTTTTACCAACCTTCTATCTATATTAACATATAATTCACTCTTTTCTTCTTCAATCTTTTCCTCTCCATTACTTAACTCTTTCTTTTTGGTGTCTAATTTAGTTACAGCTTTTATAAATCTAGGTAATTTAACTGGTTTAACTAAATAATCTATAATACACTTATACTCGAAAGCATTTAAAGCAAAATTCTCATCAGAAGTTGTTAAAATGATATTAGGTGGGTTATTCAGACTATCTATAAAATCAAATCCACTCAATTCAGGCATATGTATATCAAGGAAAACTAAATCAACACTATTGTTATTAATGAAATCAATTGCGTCTAATGCATTATCAAAAGTGGACTGAATATTTAAATAATCTAGCTTTGAGCAATAATTTTCAATAATTACTCTTGCTAGTTCATCGTCATCTATTATAATTGAATTAATCATCTATATTTTTTTAAGGAATTGTTCGATTTTACTCAAAATATCGATAAAACTATCATATAACTCGATAGTCCCATTTAATAGATCTTTTTCAAATTTAACAGCAACTAAATAATCATCCTCTAAATTAAGAAGGTTAATTTTATGTTTCAGTTTATGAACAACTTCAGCTGTAGCTTTGTAATTTCCTAACTCAAAAGAATCTTCAAAAAGATTATATTCTATTGGAAACTCTTTTTTTATAATTGAAATCATTTGCTTTTTAAAATCAGTGTCGTCATTACATATTTCATCAAACTTTGATAAATCCGGCAATTTTCCCATTATCGATACTTATTATTAATTAAATATAACTTAAAAAAAACAATATTCAAAGAATCCAGCTTACTAATAAATGAATTAATTACTTAAAATTTTAAACTATTTTTAATATTAAATTCTCTTTAATTTTAAAACTTACAGGTTATACAACCTTAATGGAGAATGAGCCATCAGGTAAAGCTTCTATCGGGATTAGAGAACAAATTGTACTACCATTATTAACAATTCAACAGTATTCTTTAAAAGAGATTCAAAAACTCGAAGAAGAGGGTAATTCAAACTCAAAAACACAAGAAATTTTCGAAAAAATAGTGACACGATCATTATTTGGAAATATCAATGCAAGTAGAAATTCTGCATAAAATATCTATTGATAAATCTTTACATGAAGTCCAAGGTAACTTGGGCTTTTTTAATAATTAGATTTTTCTTTACATGACAGTGTGTAAATATTGGTAAGTTCTATAATAAGGCTATTGTATTTCGTGAAGTAAAAAGTAACGTATAAAAAAACTCCTCATTACAAAATGTAATGAGGAGTTTTAAAAGAAAGGCAACGACCTACTCTCCCACCTGTGGCAGTACCATCGGCGCTAATGGGCTTAACTTCTCTGTTCGGAATGGTAAGAGGTGAGCCCCATTGCTATAATCACCTTAAATTGTTTCAGTATATTTCAACTGTATAAGTTAACATATTGCTAAAATCATATCGCTTATTCAAATATTTATAAAACTATTTGAACATAAAGAGTATCCTTCCCGAACTCCTAAAAGTTCGGGAGGAACGTACATAAGCCTATGGGTTATTAGTACTACTCGGCTACATACATTACTGCACTTACACCTATAGCCTATCAACGTGGTCATCTCCCACGACCCTTTAAAGAAATCTCATCTTGTGGTGGGTTTCGCGCTTATATGCTTTCAGCGCTTATCCCTTCCGAACGTAGCTACTCAGCAGTGCCCCTGGCGAGACAACTGATACACTAGAGGTTCGTCCAACTCGGTCCTCTCGTACTAAAGTCAGATCCACTCAAATTTCTAACGCCCACAGCAGATAGAGACCGAACTGTCTCACGACGTTCTGAACCCAGCTCGCGTGCCACTTTAATGGGCGAACAGCCCAACCCTTGGGACCTTCTCCAGCCCCAGGATGTGACGAGCCGACATCGAGGTGCCAAACCCCCCCGTCGATGTGAGCTCTTGGGGGAGATCAGCCTGTTATCCCCGGAGTACCTTTTATCCTTTGAGCGATGGCCCTTCCATTCGGAACCACCGGATCACTATGCTCTACTTTCGTACCTGATCGACCTGTATGTCTCTCAGTCAAGCTCCCTTATGCCATTGCACTCTACGCACGGTTACCAAGCGTGCTGAGGGAACCTTTAGAAGCCTCCGTTACTCTTTTGGAGGCGACCACCCCAGTCAAACTACCCACCACGCACTGTTCTCATCACTGAGTTAGGCTCTAGATAAGCAAAGGGTGGTATTTCAAGGTTGACTCCACAACCCCTAGCGAGGCCGCTTCAATGTCTCCCACCTATCCTACACATTACTTATCCAAAGTCAATACGAAGCTATAGTAAAGGTTCACGGGGTCTTTTCGTCCCGCTGCGGGTAATCGGCATCTTCACCGATACTACAATTTCACCGAGCTCATGGCTGAGACAGTATCCAGATCGTTGCACCATTCGTGCAGGTCGGAACTTACCCGACAAGGAATTTCGCTACCTTAGGACCGTTATAGTTACGGCCGCCGTTTACTGGGGCTTCATTTGAGATCTTCGCCGAAGCTAAACCCTCCACTTAACCTTCCAGCACCGGGCAGGTGTCAGGCCTTATACATCATCTTTCAATTTAGCAAAGCCCTGTGTTTTTGATAAACAGTCGCCTGGATCTTTTCACTGCGGCCAGCATTACTGCTGGCGACCTTTCTCCCGAAGTTACAGGTCTATTTTGCCTAGTTCCTTAGCCATGAATCTCTCGAGCACCTTAGAATTCTCATCCCAACTACCTGTGTCGGTTTACGGTACGGGTTCTTATAAACTGAAGCTTAGAGGTTTTTCTTGGAAGTTCTTAACCGCACTATCCACGCTTCCGAAGAGTTGTGGTACTATCACACTTCAGCTAAGTCTGCGGATTTGCCTACAGTCCTAATACCTACATGTTTCAACGAGCTATTCCGTCAGCTCGCGGCGGGTTCATTACTCCGTCACCCCATCGCATTTATAAGAAGTACAGGAATATTAACCTGTTGTCCATCGACTACTCCTTTCGGATTCGCCTTAGGTCCCGACTAACCCTCAGCTGATTAGCATCGCTGAGGAAACCTTAGTCTTTCGGTGTGCGGGTTTCTCACCCGCATTATCGTTACTTATGCCTACATTTTCTTTTCTATACGTTCCAGAAAACCTTACAGTTCGCCTTCAACACATATAGAATGCTCCCCTACCACTTTTAAAAGTCCATAGCTTCGGTAATATGTTTATGCCCGATTATTATCCATGCAAAACCGCTCGACTAGTGAGCTGTTACGCACTCTTTAAATGAATGGCTGCTTCCAAGCCAACATCCTAGCTGTCTAAGCAGTTTCACCTCGTTTTTTCAACTTAACATATATTTGGGGACCTTAGCTGATGGTCTGGGTTCTTTCCCTCTCGGACATGGACCTTAGCACCCATGCCCTCACTGCTGATAAACATTTTATAGCATTCGGAGTTTGTCAGGAATTGGTAGGCGGTGAAGCCCCCGCATCCAATCAGTAGCTCTACCTCTATAAAACTTTTAATCAACGCTGCACCTAAATGCATTTCGGGGAGTACGAGCTATTTCCGAGTTTGATTGGCCTTTCACCCCTACCCACAGGTCATCCAAAGACTTTTCAACGTCAACTGGTTCGGTCCTCCACTGTGTGTTACCACAGCTTCAACCTGCCCATGGGTAGATCACTCGGTTTCGCGTCTACTACTACTAACTTAACCGCCCTATTCAGACTCGCTTTCGCTTCGGCTCCGAACCTTAAATTCTTAACCTTGCTAGTAACAGTAACTCGTAGGCTCATTATGCAAAAGGCACGCCGTCACCACGAATGGCTCCGACCGCTTGTAGGCGTACGGTTTCAGGTTCTATTTCACTCCCTTACTTAGGGTTCTTTTCACCTTTCCCTCACGGTACTAGTTCACTATCGGTCTTTCAGGAGTATTTAGCCTTAGCGGATGGTCCCGCCAGATTCATACAGGATTACACGTGTCCCGCACTACTCAGGATACTACTATCTCTTCTTCGATTACCTATACGAGACTATCACTCTCTTTGGTTAGTCTTTCCAAACTATTCTAGTTCTCTTAAATTCGAATATTGTAGTCCTACAACCCCAATACTGCCGTAACAATATTGGTTTGGGCTATTCCGCGTTCGCTCGCCACTACTAGCGGAATCACTTTTGTTTTCTTCTCCTCCGGGTACTTAGATGTTTCAGTTCTCCGGGTTTGCTCACCTTGCGGTGTGATATATCTTCAATATACCGGGTTGCCCCATTCGGAAATTTACGGATCATAATGTATGTGCCACTCCCCGTAACTTATCGCAGCTTATCGCGTCCTTCTTCGCCTCTGAAAGCCTAGGCATCCTCCATACGCCCTTATTTAGCTTATTGTACTTTTTGCTTCCGATATTAATCGGAAACGAGCTCTTTATAATTCTTAATTATATTTTTATAAAAATATATCGTTAGATACTTAAATCTAACGCTCTATCTTGATTCTTTACGATATCATTTTACCAATATGTCAATGAACTTGTGCCGAGTCAGAACTGATAAATATTTCAGTTACCAACCTGGTATAATACCTTGTGATAATAATTATCTATAGGTATTATCTAGTGGAGAATATCGGAGTCGAACCGATGACCTCTTGCGTGCAAGGCAAGCGCTCTAGCCAGCTGAGCTAATCCCCCATGTACTTCTAGTATGAGGCTTAACTATTGAGTTATGAGTCGTTAAACATTCTCAACATAACCCGCTTCTAGAATTTCCTTTAACTAAATACCAAACAAAAAAAAGTAGTCTTGGGCAGGCTCGAACTGCCGACCTCTACATTATCAGTGTAGCGCTCTAACCAGCTGAGCTACAAGACTATTTAAGATCTGATCTTAGTCTTTTTTATTTTAAAATTAACAGCAGAGTAAAATTACACTTCCTTCTGTAACTTAACACCATCTTCTCTAGAAAGGAGGTGTTCCAGCCGCACCTTCCGGTACGGCTACCTTGTTACGACTTAGCCCTAGTTACTAGTTTTACCCTAGGCAGCTCCTTGCGGTAACCGACTTCAGGCACCCCCAGCTTCCATGGCTTGACGGGCGGTGTGTACAAGGCCCGGGAACGTATTCACCGGATCATGGCTGATATCCGATTACTAGCGATTCCAGCTTCACGGAGTCGAGTTGCAGACTCCGATCCGAACTGTGATATGGTTTATAGATTCGCTCCTATTCGCATAGTGGCTGCTCATTGTCCATACCATTGTAGCACGTGTGTGGCCCAGGACGTAAGGGCCGTGATGATTTGACGTCATCCCCACCTTCCTCACGGTTTGCACCGGCAGTCTCGCTAGAGTCCTCAGCTTTACCTGCTAGCAACTAACGATAGGGGTTGCGCTCGTTATAGGACTTAACCTGACACCTCACGGCACGAGCTGACGACAACCATGCAGCACCTTGTGAAATGTCCGAAGAAAAAGCTATCTCTAGCCCTGTCATTCCACATTTAAGCCCTGGTAAGGTTCCTCGCGTATCATCGAATTAAACCACATGCTCCACCGCTTGTGCGGGCCCCCGTCAATTCCTTTGAGTTTCAATCTTGCGATCGTACTCCCCAGGTGGGACACTTATCACTTTCGCTTAGTCACTGAATCTAAATCCAACAACTAGTGTCCATCGTTTACGGCGTGGACTACCAGGGTATCTAATCCTGTTCGCTCCCCACGCTTTCGTCCATGAGCGTCAGTATATACGTAGTAGACTGCCTTCGCAATCGGTATTCTGTGTAATATCTATGCATTTCACCGCTACACTACACATTCTATCTACTTCCGTATAACTCAAGTCAACCAGTATCAAAGGCAGTTCTACAGTTAAGCTGTAGGATTTCACCTCTGACTTAATTGACCGCCTGCGGACCCTTTAAACCCAATGATTCCGGATAACGCTTGCACCCTCCGTATTACCGCGGCTGCTGGCACGGAGTTAGCCGGTGCTTATTCTTACGGTACCGTCAAGGTCGTACACGTACGACTGTTTCTTCCCGTATAAAAGCAGTTTACAACCCATAGGGCAGTCTTCCTGCACGCGGCATGGCTGGTTCAGGCTTGCGCCCATTGACCAATATTCCTCACTGCTGCCTCCCGTAGGAGTCTGGTCCGTGTCTCAGTACCAGTGTGGGGGATAATCCTCTCAGACCCCCTACCTATCGTTGCCATGGTAAGCCGTTACCTCACCATCTAGCTAATAGGACGCATAGTCATCTTGTACCAATAAATCTTTAATATACAACCGATGCCAATCATATATATTATGGAGTATTAATCTTCATTTCTAAAGGCTATCCTCCTGTACAAGGCAGATTCTATACGCGTTACGCACCCGTGCGCCGGTCGTCAGCAAGTAGCAAGCTACTCCTGTTACCCCTCGACTTGCATGTGTTAAGCCTGCCGCTAGCGTTCATCCTGAGCCAGGATCAAACTCTTCATTGTATAATCTTTAATATTATTTAATGTCAAGTCTTCAAAAGAATTTTCAAGTGGTAAACCCTAAAGCTTACCGTGGTAATTCTACTCTAATTACGCTGTCAATTTCAATATTTTCAATGAACTTGTTAACCCAAAATAATCAATATAATCTCAATCAATATCTCAAATTAAACTCTTGTAGAAATGCTAGAATCGAACTAACTGATAAACTAATTATCATTCCAAAATTTCTGTGATCGTGTCGCTCTCCGTAAGCGGATGCAAAACTAAAAACTTTTTTAAAAATAACAAACATTTTTGAAAGTTTTTTTTAGTTTTTTTTCAGAACAGCCGAAGTCAAATTAAAACCTCAAACAAACTAAAAAAAAGCAGACAATTACTAATTATCTTACCCCCTTTATAACTCTAAAACAACACGCTAAATCAATGAACTTGCTAACCCTTTTACTATGCGTTTTTCGCGTTAGCGGTTGCAAACATACAACCATTTTTTATTCTAACAAGACTTTTTTTAACCTTTTTTTAAACCAAACAAAAAAATAGCTTAACCTGAGTTAATTACCTTTTTCAGTTTTAATCGCTACTTCTTTTTTCTACCCCTACTCCTCCCAAACATCTTCTTATAAAAACTTACATCAATCGTTCCTTTACGCTCTGAAACTATATGCCTATATGGCTTGTTTAACTTAGGCTCTTGATAAACTAAAGACTCATTAATCAATGAACGTTGAATTACATCCTCTATTAAATAGTCTTCATTTTCAGTTTCAGGTTTGTATTTTGATTTTAAAGATAGTTTAAACAAATTTGCTGTAGTGTTGTACCAAAATGCTTTCCAGCCACTTCTCAAAGACTTTATATTATTAAAAGCAGTTCTACCTGTTTGTCTATGTATAAGTTTGAGTAGAATTCTTCCCTCAGTCCGTGTAAGCTTTTTTAACCTGGAAGTTAATTCTTCTTCTAAATATTCCTGGACAGTTTTTATATATCTTCTTTTTTTTCTTTTCGATTTTATTTTCTCTAGTCGTAAATTTAGACTATCTAGTCTTTTGGCTGCTAATACAGCATATGGGTATGCCCTATGTACTTTTCTTTTAAACCACATGTAATATCTTAGATCTATTGTTGATTTAAACTTATGCTTCGGCAGTATTGACACCTCGTTAAGGTGAATCATAAGAGAATCCGCTTCCTGTAAATAATTGTAACTATTTTCAAGTTGTAGAAAGTCTTCTTCTTTTGTTTGGCTATTTGCGACTAAACCGAATAATAGAACATATAAAATTAAAATACTTTTCATTACAGTGGACAAACCATTTTCAAAAGAAAATATTAATAAACCAAAGGTAATTATTTTAAATTTTATAAAATTTCAATTTTAACTTTTTTATTACATATATTTGTTTCTATGGTACAAATTAAAACATATGATGCCATTAAAATTTCCTGTGATATTTCTTCAGAATTAGAGGATAATTTAGTTGTAGAAGCGCCTCTTCAGATCAATATTAATAGTCAACCCTATACAGTTGTTATGCGAACACCTGGAAATGATAAATACCTCATACAAGGATTACTCTTTGCTGAAGATATATACAAAAAACCTTCTCCAATAAAAATTGAAAATTTTAACAATAAAGAAAGTTTTGGCACTATCATTAATGTTATTATAGCAAAAATTGATTTAGGAAATGGGTATTTAAATAAAAGAACATTGCTTTCTGTCTCATCATGTGGTATTTGTGGAAAAAAGGAAATCAATGATATAAAAATTAAAGAAACTCCAATTACAAAAAAAATTCATTTAACTTTTTCTGAAATAAAGCAAATGTTCGCTACAATGAATTCTACTCAAACGGTCTTTCAATTAACAGGAGGTAGTCATGCAAGTGCTGTATTCAATAAAAACAAAAACTTACTTACTTCAATGGAAGATATTGGTAGGCATAATGCTGTTGATAAATGTATAGGATACCTAATACAATCAAATAAACTGAATGAAGCTACCATAATTTTAGTTAGTGGAAGAGTTTCTTATGAAATTATTAGTAAAGCTTTTTTTGCTAAAATTCCAATTATCATTGCTGTTTCTGCTTGTTCTTCTTTGGCTGTTGACTTTGCTAAAGAATTTGGAATATGTTTAATTGGTTTTACAAGAAATAAAAAAATGACAATTTACTCACATCCTCATACTATTCATTCATTATGAGTACAAAAAAAACAAATGCACAACCTCCAGAAAAGCATACTGGAATTAATCTAAAAAAAATACCTGCAAAAGCGGTTGGTGCAACTGCTATAAAGTCAGCTCTAAAACATATTATTTCAGAGGTGGGTATTACAAAGGGGGCTAGTTTATTAAAAAACATGAACCAAACTTATGGTTTCGATTGTCCAGGTTGCGCTTGGCCTGACCCAGATGAAAAGAGAGCTTTTTTAGCTGAATATTGCGAAAATGGAGCTAAAGCAATTGCTGAAGAAGCTACAAAAAATAAAGTTAGTCCAATGTTCTTAGCAACACATTCTGTACAAGAGCTTTCTGAATGGTCTGACTTTGAAATTGGAAAAAGTGGCAGAATAACTGCACCCATGTTACTAAAGGAAGGAAATGCCAATTATGAAGAAATATCATGGGAAAAGGCCTTCACTCTAATAGGAGATCATTTAAATAATTTAAAATCTCCCGATGAAGCAATATTTTACACTTCAGGAAGAACAAGTAACGAAGCTGCATTTTTATACCAGCTTTTTGCTCGTCAATATGGCACAAATAATTTGCCTGATTGTTCTAATATGTGTCATGAAAGTAGTGGTAGTGGGCTATCACAAACCCTAGGTATTGGAAAAGGGTCAGTAACTCTTGATGATTTTAATCATGCCGATTTAGTAATTGTCATTGGACAAAATCCAGGAACAAACCATCCAAGAATGTTAACTGCATTAAGTGAAACAAAAAAAAAAGGTGGTAAAATCATAACCATAAACCCTCTTTCTGAAGTTGGGCTTATGAATTATGTCGACCCTCAAAATCCTTTAAAATGGTTCGGAAATGGTCAAAAATTGACAGATTATTTTCTTCAAATAAAAATAAATGGTGACGTTGCCTTATTAAAAATTATAATGAAGTTAATGAAGCAAAAAGAAGAAGAGCGTCCAGGTTCCGTGTTTAACCATGATTTTATTAAAAATCAAACTCATGGTTTTGATGATCTCATGGAAAATCTTGATTCTTATTCCATAGATCAACTTTTACCCCAAACGGGATTAACACTTGAAGAAATCAAAAAAGCCTCTGAACTTATTATTAATAATGAAAATATTATTATTTGTTGGGCTATGGGACTTACGCAACATAAAAATGGAGTTGATAATATAAGAGAGGTCGTTAATTTACTTCTTTTAAAAGGGAGTATTGGAAAAAAAGGTGCAGGAACATGTCCTGTTCGTGGTCATTCTAATGTTCAAGGCGACCGTACTATGGGAATTTGGGAAAAGCCTAAGTTATCCTTTTTAAATGCGTTGGAAAAAGAATTTAAATTTAACACGCCAAAAAAACATGGATATGACGTTGTTGGA
This sequence comes from Tenacibaculum profundi, assembly GCF_057162725.1. Classification (NCBI taxonomy): domain Bacteria; kingdom Pseudomonadati; phylum Bacteroidota; class Flavobacteriia; order Flavobacteriales; family Flavobacteriaceae; genus Tenacibaculum; species Tenacibaculum profundi. The sequence continues at coordinate 219,433 of NZ_CM169894.1, read as the reverse complement.
GCTATTGAAGCCATGCATAAAAAAAAGGCAAAAGTATTCATAGCAATGGGAGGTAATTTTATTTCAGCAGCTCCAGACACCGAATTTACTGCATCAGCAATGAGAAATTGTAATTTAACTGTTCATGTTTCTACAAAATTAAATAGAAGTCATTTGATACATGGTAAACAAGCTTTAATTCTACCCTGCTTAGGAAGATCTGAAAAAGATGTTCAAAATGGAATTGAACAATTTATTTCCGTTGAAAATTCAATGGGAATTGTACATAAATCGAAAGGGCATCTTCCTCCCTGTTCTTCTCTTTTATTGAGTGAGCCTAAGATTATCGCTGGTATAGCAGAAAAAACATTAAAAAACACTAAGGTAAATTGGAAAAAGCTGTCTTCAAACTATGATTTGATAAGAAATAAAATTGAAGCAACTATTAATGGTTTTGAAAATTATAATGAAAGAATTCGTAAAAAAGGAGGTTTTTATCTTCCTAATAATGCTCGAAAAGGAGACTTCTCTTCTACTTCAACAGGTAGAGCTAATTTTACTTTAAATAAAACTTCGGATATTATTTTACGTGATGATCAATTCATTTTAATGACGATAAGAACCCACGATCAATATAATACAACAATCTACGGTTTAGATGATAGATATAGAGGGGTGTATAATGAAAGAAGAGTTGTTTTTATGAACCCAGAAGATGTGAAAAAATTTAAACTTAAAAAATTAGATAAGATTAATTTAATTAGTCATTTTCAAGATGAAAAAAGGATTGCAAAATACTTTTTAGTCATACCCTATAATATACCTAAGAACTGCATGGCTACTTACTTTCCAGAAGCTAACGTTTTAATACCTATAAAAAACAAAGCAAGAATTAGTAACACACCTGCCTCTAAAGGAGTTATCATCAGTATTGAGAAGTCAAATTAAAAAAGATTTGTATTTTTGTATCCTAAACCAACTTTAAAGAACAAAGTATGCCTTTTATCGAAGAATCAAAGTACCAATTAATGCAAGAAGACATTGATAATGCAAAATTAAAACTAGAAGAAAAAGAAAAGGAATTAAGCGATATGCAAGAAAATATTCAGCATCAAAAGCAAAAAGCTAGAACAATTGCTGTTATTTTGGGGCTTCTTTTAGGTCTTGCAATAGGAATTATATTTTTTATGCCAAGAATCGGTGGTGAAAAGGGTAATAAAAAAATTGATGTAACTAAAATTAAAGCACAAGAAGCAAAAAGAGTTATAGATAGTATTTCCAATTCTACTAGTTCTTATGAAGATGAAGACTTAAATCAAGAAAATACAAGTATTGATGACGATATTAGCAACATTGAAGAGAATTATAATGGACAAACTGTATATTCTGTTCAAATCGGAATTTTTTCCAAAAATAGACATCCTTTGATATCAGAAAACACTTTAGTTGGAATCGCATCAAAAAATGATGAATTATTTAAATACTCAATAGGTTTATTTGAAGCACTTAGTGAAGCAAAAAAGATGAAAACTGAATTAGTTAAAATAGGGTTTCAAGATGCTTTTGTCGCTTCTTACATTAACGGAGAACGACAGAAAATACATCATTAAATTGACTTAATTAATATACATGTTAAAAAATTTAATAAAAAAAGCACTCACCTTTAGTTTAGGATTGAGTGCTTATTTGTTGCAAGGACAAGACCAAATTCCTCTTTTTAAAACTCAAAACGCATTCGGCCAAATAGATTTTTTATCGGTAAATATGCCTAAAAAAGAAGTTAATATGGGGTTTTCAGGAGTTCATTATAACTTAAAAATAAATGATTGGAGCTATGCTGGATTAGGTATGTATAGTTCCATTAGTGGTATTAGAGGTGGTTTTTTTACGCTAGGCGTTAATGCAGGAATTCAAAAAAAATTAACAAATAAACTATTTTTAGATTCTGGTATTCATTTTGGCGGCGGCGGCGGTGCATCCGCACCTGATGGTGGCGGTGCTTTTATTCTTCCTCATATAAATCTTGGCTATAACTTTGACTATTTTTCAATTAATGCTGGTTACAGTTATATTAACTTTTTTGATGAAGGACTCATAAAAAGTAATCAGTTTAATATAGCTCTTCAAATACCTCTTTCATTCAATTACACTACATTTAATAATAAAGAAATTAGTTGTTCAATAGAAAAATTAAAAGCAACTGATTGGGGAAACATCCCTGTAAATAAAAACTCCTTATTTGTACATTTAAATAATATGAATGTAACTAAAGGAAACTATAACGGAAAAACAATTCATTTAGCTGGTTTTGAATTTAATTCATACCTAAATGATAACTTTTTCTATTTTATAAAATCAGATGGTGCGTATAAAGGTATTAAAGCAGGATATATGGACCTTTTTATAGGAGCTGGATATCAACTTTATTTTAATAAAAAACGCACAAATATTCTGACTAAATTTGGTATTGGTGCAGGTGGTGGTGGTGGTGTAGATACGCAAGGAGGCTTTTTGCTTTATCCCGATATTTCTCTAGAACAAAAACTTTTTGACAATATATATTTTTCTTTAAACAAAGGCTATGTATTAAGTCCAAATACTCATTTTTCAGCATCTTCATTTGGATATGGATTAAAATATTATGTTGATAAAGATGGAGCATCTTCTAACCAGAGTACTTATTCCTTAGGAAAGTTTAAAGGCATTGAAGCCATCATAAAACAAGATTTTTACACTGATGCTCAAAGAGATAAGAACAAAAGACAGGATTTACATCAAATATCTTTTCAAGTTAATTTTTTCTTAAACGAGCATATATTTGTAGCAGGTCAAGCCGCTTTTGCTAATTTTGGAGATGCGGGAGCCTATGCTGAAGGAATTGTTGGGCTTGGTATAAAATCCAATCGATTCTTTAGAAATTCAACATATATCTTCACTCAAATGCTAGGAGGTGCTGCTGGTGGTGGTGGTATTAGTACTGGTCAAGGACTCATTCTTAAACCCAGTATAGGCTTAGATTTCAAATTAAATAGAATGTTAAGTTTTAGGCTTGGAACAGGATTTATAAAAGCTAAAAGAGGCGCCTTAGATACTTCTATCTTTAACCTTGGTATTAATTATAAATTTTCATTTTTAAGCATGAAAAATTAACAAGTAACTAACTATAGAATATCTTATTTTAGTTTTATCATTAGTTTGTTATTTTAAGCTGGGCTCAAGTTAAAATTGAAATTAAATATTGTTTTAACGTTTATAAAACAATATGTTTGTAATTATATCCACTGAATTATGTTTTTCTCTGATTTTCAAAATCAAATTAGTCATTTTAAGCAACGTTCTCTCGGGGGAGTTACTTCACAATTAAAGTTAGCTCCTGAAATTCGTCTAAGATATACAGAAGCAATGATACTAGATAGAAACCCCAGAGAGGCAGCTGTTTTAGCATTGTTTTATCCCAATGAAAATAATGATACCACATTTTTATTAACAAAACGTGCTAGTTACAAAGGAACTCATTCCGCGCAAGTAAGTTTCCCTGGAGGAAAGCCTGATCCTATTGATTTAAATTTAAAAAGCACAGCTTTGAGAGAGGCTAATGAGGAAATCGGTATTAATCATAATGAAATAACAATTATTCGTAGGCTATCCGATACCTATATACCACCTAGTAATTTCTTAGTTGCTCCTTTTATAGGTTATTGTAATCGGAAACCAATTTTTAAACCAAATTATGAAGTTGCTGAAATAATAGAGGTTTCAGTAAAGGAATTATTAAATGAATCTAATGTCATATATACACCTATGAGTACTTCATATATGGATAATGTTGAAGTACCTAGCTTTAAATTAAATGGTTATATTGTTTGGGGAGCTACGGCAATGATATTATCTGAAATTAAAGATTTAATTAAATTATAACATTTTTCTTTTTCTTTTGTAATTTAGCATTTTACTAACAAAAACAACATATATGCCCCTATTCAAAAGGAATCCGTTTGGACATATTTTATGGATAAAAAAATGGTTAATTCGTATCTTAGGTATCATCTCTCATGGAAGGTATCGAAGATTTAACGAACTCCAAATAGAGGGCTCTGAAATTATACGTCAACTTCCAGATCAGAACGTTCTTTTCATATCTAATCACCAAACTTATTTTGCTGATGTAGCTGCAATGTTTCATGTATTTAATGCTGCTCTAAAGGGGCGAATTGATAATATCAAAAATATTGGATATATCTGGCATCCGAAACTTAATATATACTATATAGCTGCTGGAGAAACCATGAGATCAGGATTATTACCAAAAATATTTGCATATACTGGATCCGTATCAATTGATAGAACGTGGAGAAGTGGTGGAAAAAATATTAATCGTCAAGTAAAGTTGTCTGACATTTCAAATATAGGAAAAGCTTTAGATGATGGTTGGGTTGTTACATTTCCTCAAGGTACAACTACCGCTTTCAAACCAATAAGAAGAGGTACTGCTCATATTATCAAAACTTATAAACCTATTGTAGTACCTATTGTTATTGATGGATTTAGAAGATCTTTTGATAAAAAAGGATTACAAATCAAAAAACGTAATGTATTGCAATCAATGATTATAAAAGAACCTTTAGAAATTGATTATGAAAATGAAAACATACAAAGTATTGTAGAAAAAATTGAATATGCAATTGAGCAGCATCCCTCTTTTCTAAAAGTTCTTACTCCTTTGCAAATTAAAGAACAAGAAGAACTTAATGAGAAACGTAAGTTTTGGTGCTAATTTAATTATAAATCTTACACTTATTCAAACTAATTAAATACATAATAATGGATTCAAAATCAATTCTCAATAAGAAATCTATTGAATTTTTAGAAAAATATTTAAATAACGCATCACCTACAGGATACGAGTGGGAGGGTCAAAAAATTTGGATGAATTACCTGAAACCTTATGTTGATGAATTCATTACAGACACATATGGTTCCGCTGTAGGAGTCATAAACCCTGAAGCTAAATATAAGGTAGTCATTGAGGGGCATGCTGATGAAATCTCTTGGTACGTTAATTATATTTCTGATAACGGCTTGATTTATGTGATACGAAATGGAGGTAGTGATCATCAAATTGCTCCTAGTAAAATAGTTAATATTCATACCAAAAACGGAATCGTAAAAGGTGTATTTGGGTGGCCTGCAATACATACAAGGAATAGAGCTAAAGAAGAAGCACCAAAGCCTGATAATATTTTTATTGATTGCGGATGCTCTAATAAGGAAGAAGTTGAAAAGCTAGGTATTCATGTAGGTTGTGTTATTACTTATCCCGATGAATTTCATATTCTAAACGAAAACAAATTTATTTGTAGAGCACTTGATAATCGAATGGGAGGCTTTATGATAGCTGAAGTAGCTAGATTATTACATGAAAATGGTAAGAAACTTCCTTTCGGCCTATATATTACCAACTCCGTTCAAGAAGAAATCGGATTAAGAGGAGCCGAAATGATTACGCAAACAATTAAACCTAATGTTGCTATCGTCACAGATGTGACTCATGATACGACAACACCAATGATTGATCAAAAAAAAGAAGGACATTTAGAGCTTGGTAAAGGACCTGTTGTAGCTTATGCTCCTGCAGTTCAACAAAAGCTAAGAGATTTAATTATAGACACTGCTGAAGAGAAAAAAATACCTTTTCAACGTTCTGCTTTATCGAGAGCAACTGGTACCGATACTGATGCATTTGCATATAGTAATGGAGGCGTAGCATCAGCACTTATATCCTTACCACTTCGCTACATGCACACCACCGTTGAAATGGTTCACAAAGAGGATGTTGAAAATGTTATTAAAATGATATATGAGAGCCTTCTAAAAATTAAAGAAGGCGAGAATTTCTCGTATTTCAAATAATAAATAAAAAACGTTGCTGTAAAATTGTCAGTAGCGTTTTTTTTACTTCTAGCTATAATTAGCCTTTTATAAAAAATACGTCAAAAGTTTATTAAAAATTGTATTTGACTTAAAATATATTATCGTTAATTTAAATAACAACAGTATGGATGAATTAATTGACATTGTTGATAAAAAAGGTAATTATACAGGAAAAACATGTTGGAAATCTGAGGCACATAAATATGGATATTATCATATTACCGCTCATGTATGGTTATACACATTAGATAAAAAAATATTACTTCAAAAAAGAGCTTTAACCAAAAAAGTTTATCCAGGTATATGGGATATTTCTGTTGCTGGACATGTATCTGCTGGTGAAAAAATAGAAATAGCTGCAATAAGGGAAGCTAAAGAAGAAATTAATTTTATTATCAAACCAGAAAAGTTACATAAAATTGATGTTCGTAGGCATAAGGTTACGCACAGAAATGGCATAATTGATAATGAATTTCATCATGTATTTATTTCTGAACTAACTGATCATATAGAAAATTTAAGAATTCAAAAACTTGAAGTAGATGATGTAAAACTGTTTGATTTGACTATTTTAAATGAAATAAGTAAACACGAAGGTATTTTGTTACCTGAATACCAAAATTACTATTCTTTTGTTTATAATAAAATTAAAGATATTTTAGCATAAACACTATTGTAAAACTAAATCCTCCTATCCTACTGCTTTTGGCAATAAAATAGTTATTTTAGTACCTTTATTTAACTCGCTTTCAAAATTAATGCTTCCTTTATTTTTCTTTATTAAAGTTTGACATAATAAAATTCCTAGTCCGACTCCTTTTGACCGATTAATTTTTTCAATACTAAGATCTTTTAATGCGTTTATTTTCTCTAATTTTTGAGGCAAAATACCTTGACCTGTATCTTTAATTTCTATTTTTACTTTATCATCAGTAAAAACCCCAGCCCTTATTTTAATTTCGCCTTTATTCAATATATATTTAAGAGAGTTATCTAATAGGTTTCTTAAAACTATTTTGATAGATTCCTTATCTATGTAAACCAAAACATTATCTAATTCGGTTACAATTTTAACTTGCCTCATTTCTATGAAAACTAAATAATCATGCAATACGTGTTTAATAAGTGGTTTTAAAGAATATTCTTTAGCACTAAACATCAATTGATTACTTTGTTCTAAAGACCAATGGAGTATATTATTTAATAAGTGGCTTGTACTATCCGTTACAAAGATCGCCTTGTCATTCGCTTGTTTAATTCCAGCTAAATCATTTGATTCAATACAAGATTTTAGAATTAAATGTTGCTTTTTAATAGCATTCATCGGAGATCTTAAATCATGAGAAACTACAGCAAATAAATAATCTTTCGTATTATTTGCTATTTTTAAATCTTCTTTCTGTAACGTAATTAATTGGTTCTTTTTTTTTAGTTTGTGATATAAATTCCATAGAACTCCTATAAAAACAATCAACACAGCAGCTCCTAAAAGTAATATTTTTTGTATATTTTTTTGTCTTTTTAATTCTTTTTCTTGAGGTGAAAGCTCGTGAACAACATTAAAAGAATTTAAATTATTAGTAACTTCGAATAAACCATTGCTAATAAATCTATCTTTTCTGTATTTTATTTCTTTTTCTTTTAGTATACCCCCTTCAATACTAGATGGAACCTGTGTTATTGATTTAACTACACCAATTGAAATAAACTCTAAACGAGGAATTTCTAAATCTATTAAATTTATAAAACGATCATTTATTTTAATATGAGGAAATTCTTCAATTTCATTTACATACTTTAAAAAATTTGTCGCTCCACTAGAATAGGTAGAAAAATAAACTAAAAAAAATAAACTAAGTAGTTTTCTAATTAGCTGCATTGGAAAATAGAATAGCCGTTCCTAAATCAATTTTTGAACTTCTATTTGTATTTTGATTATTTAAAATGTCTGTAGTAATAGAATCAATAATTGCATAAAGTGAGGGTTCTGTATTGAGGAAGTCATTTTGTCTCCCTTTTTCTACTAAATATTCGAACGTATTTTTACACGGAAAAATAAGGTTAAATTTATTTAGGGGTGCTTCAACATTGAAAAAATAATTGTATTTTTTCTCCCATCCCGTTAATAATTTTTTAGAAAAAATTTCTTTTTTATTGTAATTAATCTTACAAACAAACCCCCTCTTAAGTTTTCGTTTATTGTTTGCAATTTTCATAATAGTTTGGCTTTTTAGTTTGATCAAATTTACAATAAAATTTCAATTATTTTAAAAAAAACAGTGACGTTTGTTTTATCAACAACTAAAAAAACTCCTTTTAAAACCTTTCCTCATCAATTGTCCTAAATGTTAAATTTATTCTTGGTTGTTGTACTTTTTTTGTAGATGGTAAACTATGCAACCAATTTTTTTGTGTACTTCCTTTCATTACAAGAAGTGACCCATTTTGTAGATTTAGAGAAACTGTATTTTTATTTTTTTTATGCTTAAAAACAAATTTACGCTCTGCTCCTAATGACAAAGATGCAATAGTTCCAAACTGTTTTAAGTCTTTTTCATCATCTGAGTGCCATCCCATACCTTCAGATCCACTATGATATAAATTTAACAAACATGAATTATATGTTTCTTTCGTCTTTTCTTCTACCAGTTCTTTTAATTCCAATAAATCTTCAGTAAAAAGTGTTGCTACTTTTGTCATATTTGAATAAGAATATTTAAAAGGCTTTTCAGCATACCAAGCTACTTTTCTTTTAGTTACAATTCGTCTTCCAAAAATTAAAACCTCGTCATTTATCCATTCAATATTTTTCATTAGCCTTTCAAAATACGTTTTAGTCTCTTCTTTTTCTAGAATCATACCATGATAGAAGACCCTACCATCTTCTGGTAATAAATTGTCAGAAATATCATTAAATTGAGAAAAAAGATCCATTTTTTTAGCTAAATTAATATTAACAAATTTAAGGTTTTTGCTTGTTATTTTTCCCATAGCTAAATGCTGCAACAAAAAAGTTTTATTTGTTTCTTGGCATTCGGTTTTCTATTTTTGCTCTTGTTTAATTCAAGGCTTAATGGAACATTTTATAGTATCAGCAAGAAAGTATCGCCCTCAAACCTTTACAGATGTAGTAGGTCAACAAGCGATTACAAATACACTAGAAAATGCCATTAAGAATAATCATTTAGCCCAAGCTTTATTGTTCACAGGGCCAAGGGGTGTTGGGAAAACTTCTTGTGCTAGAATTCTTGCTAAAAGAATTAATGAAGAAGCGTCTCAAAGTAATGAAGATGATGAGGATTTCGCTTTTAATATTTTTGAATTAGACGCAGCATCGAATAATTCAGTAGACGATATCAGAAACTTAACTGACCAAGTTAGAATTCCTCCACAAACAGGAAAATATAAGGTTTATATTATTGATGAAGTTCACATGCTATCTCAAGCTGCTTTTAACGCTTTCCTAAAAACACTTGAAGAACCTCCTGCTCATGCTATTTTCATTTTAGCTACTACAGAAAAACACAAAATTATACCTACAATTTTATCAAGATGTCAGATATTTGATTTTAAAAGAATTAGTGTTTTTGACGCTAAAGAATATTTAAAAACTATTTGTTCTAAGGAGAATATTAACGCTGAGGATGATGCACTTCATATAATTGCTCAAAAAGCAGATGGAGCAATGCGTGATGCTTTGTCTATATTTGATAGAGTAGTAAGCTTTTCTGGAAATAACTTAACGAGAGGAGCTGTCAATCAAAACCTTAATGTTTTAGATTATGACATCTATTTTTCATTAACCGATTTGCTTATAGAAAACAAAATTCCTGAAATTTTGATAGCTTATAATAATGTTCTGTCGAAAGGTTTTGAAGGAAATCATTTTATAAGTGGTTTAGCTTCACATTTTAGAGATTTACTTGTTTCAAAAGATTCCTCTACAATTTCATTATTAGAGGTTGGTGATTCCGCTAAGAAAAAATACCAAGAGCAAGCCATAAAAGCTACAATGGATTTTTTATTACAAGCTATAGACAAAGCTAATGATTGTGATCTAAAATATAAAACTAGTAAAAATCAGCGATTGCTTGTTGAACTGACCTTAATGCAAATTGCCTCTATCACATTCGATGGAGCAAAAAAAAAATCTAGGAACTACATAATACCAGCTACGTTTTTTACAACTTTAACACCAAAAGTCACCAAACAAAATAAAAAGATTCTAAAGCAATCTAAACAAGAAGTAAATGAAGTTTTAAAAGTAAAAGATTCAAAACCTTTATTAAAAGATGTAAAAAGAAGAACTTCTGCTCTTTCGTTCAAAAGTCTTAGTCAAAAAAAAGAATATAAAAAAGTTGATGAAGAAGAGAACTATGATAATCATCCTCGAACAAATTTTACTCATAAACAACTGAAAGATGCTTGGAAAAAATACTATTTTAATCTACAGGATATTGGTGAGAGAAGTATGGCTTCTATCATCGCGTCAGATGAGCCTAAATTATACGAAAATTATCAAATCGGAATTTCAGTACCTAATGAATTAATGTTTAATCAATTAAACAAAGGAAAACCTAAATTATTACGTTTTTTGAGGGAAAAATTAAACAACTATGGCATTCAGATTATTATAAATTTGAATGAAACTGTAGAAAAAAAGTTTGCTTATACTCCACAAGAAAAGTTCGCGAAATTAAAAGAAAAAAACCCTCTTTTAGAAAAGTTCAAAACGGCTTTTGGTTTGGATCTTTAGAAGATTTTTCTCAGTTATAACTATAAATATTGTTATTTTAAAATAATTCATTCATCAACATTACCGCACTCATTATAATCATCATTCCATCTTCAACAATCGTTACTGTACTCATTGGTAAATTAAAAACATTTCCTAAACAAGCACATTTTATTGTCTTTTTATCTAAAACAGTTTGTAATACTCCTACAATACTAATAGACATCACTAAAAAAGTAATACTACTCGTTATAAGTATATTAAAATTTATTAAAAATGCTATTCCAATTATTAATTCGATAAATGCATAAATATATCCCCAATTGGGAAATTTCTTAGCTACGATATCATACATAGCATAGCTCTCTTTAAAACCCTTTAAATTTAACAGCTTGAAAAATGAAAAAATTAAAAAGAAACAAGCCATAAAATGCCTCATCCACCTGTCTACTCTTAAATTATCAGATATAATTTCAATTAAGCCTGTAGAGCAAAATATGTACAAAAAGATTAATAAAACTGGTTTATATGTCTGAAAAAAAGAATTACTTTTATCATTTGATATACTTTCTGATTTATCAGATATTTTATATTTACTATTTAAAACACTTTGCAAATCAGCTGTAGGAATATTTCTATCCATTCCTATAATTGCTGTACCGTTTTCTTTTGAAATCACAACCGACGTAATACCATTTAAAGAAAAAAGAGAGGTCTTAACTTTAGCTTCACAGCTTCCACAAGTCATTCCCTTTAAGTTATAGTTCTGAGTCATATTATTATCAATTAATAAATAAAATTACTTCTTTTCTGACTTCAATTGCTTGTATAATTTTGGATATAATTTGTAAGATTTATAAGGTTTCGATGGATTTTCGCTTGATAAATTTCGTTTTTTTGAACTGACTTGGACTTAGCCCCGTTACTTTTTTGAATTGATTACTTAAATAAGCTACAGATGAATAATTGAGCTGCAACGCTATTTCACTCAAAGTAAACTCATTATAACCTAATAATTCTTTTACTTTTTCAACTTTTTGCAAAATAAAATACTTTTCAATTGTAATCTTTTCAAATTCAGAAAATATATTGCTCAAAGTACTATAATCTTTATGAATTTCTTGTTTAAGATATTCAGATAATTTTACGTTAAGATTACTATTTTGATTTTGAACTAAATCAATAATGGTAATTTTAACTTTCTCAACAATCATTTCTTTGGAATCAGTTAAAATCTCGAAACCAAAATAATTTAGCCTTTCCTCTAACCTTTTTCTGACAGAACTAATATCCTTTTCTTTTATCTCAACTTCACCTAAAATAACTTTTTTAGGATGTAATCCTATTTCTATAAAAATTGAATTAACAACCATTTTACAGCGACTACAAACCATATTTTTAATAATAATGATCATCTCTTATCCTGAATCAACCGTTTTTAGTTTAACATAAAATCATTACCTAAAAAATAATTAAAATTTAATTTTTCTTCCAAGATATACAATACTATGGTTTCCATTAATAGACGAAGAAATTATTTCTGGAATAATTTCAATATTTCCATTATTTTTAACAAATAAAGGCACTGATTTTTCCTCTTCATAAAGCAAATTCAATTTTTTCTCAAAATCTTCTGGAGATTTCACCTTTACTTCATTCATTTCTGGATAATCCCTTGCACTTTCATTTAAATTGATAAAATCGTGTTTTGGTGTAAAAATCATATCACCATTTTCAGGAATATTTGATTTTACTTCATTCAAAGTCGCAAGTCTATACGTTCCACGTTCCCCATAAATACCAGAAAATTGAGTTATGGCATACTTATTTACTTCATCACTTCCTGTCATGGCTATTAAATAACCAACATCATTTAATTCGGCAGAATCATCAAGTGTTTCTGTGTATATATCAATGTCAAATGCTTCAATACCTAACTCTCTAGAATCTTCGATATAGCTTTTATTTTGATCCAATAATACAACCCTTCTTCCATTATTCATTAAATATTTTGCAATTACTCTTGCTGCATCCGAAGCCCCTATCATTACAATTGCTTCCGAACTTTTTAAAAATACTCCAATAACTTTTGCAAACATTCTTGCTGTAGTTGCATTTAATAGCACTGTTCCTAACACAATCATAAATACTAAAGGAGTAATGTACTCAGCTCCTTCAATTCCCTCTTTCATTAACGTAGAACCAAATAATGAAGCAATTCCTGCTGCTACAATTCCTCTTGGTCCTACCCAACTTATAAATAATTTCTCATTAAGTTTTAGTGTTGATTTATATGTACTCAAGAATACTGCTAAAGGTCTTATCACGAAAACAATTGCTGCGAACAAGAGAGCTGCATTCCAATTGAAAACAAGTAATAATTCACTAATATTCATATTAGCAGCTAAAAGTATGAAAAGTATTGAAATCAATAGTACAGAAAGGGACTCTTTGAAATAAAGCAGTTCATCAAAGCTTTTCAAATTACTATTTGCAATTACCATTCCCATTACAACTACTGACAATAAACCTGATTCATGTGCTAATAAATCAGAGAGAACGAATACAAACAATACCATGGATAGAGAAACAACATTTAATAAATAATGAGGTACTAATTTTTTATTCACAATGAAAATTAAACCATGAGCAAACGTAAAACCAAAAGTAGTGCCAAATAAAACGATCTTACCGAATTCCATTAAAGCTGTTTTAGTAAAACCACTTCCTCCACCAGCACTAATAAACTCAAACATCAGTACAGCTGCTAGAGCGCCAATGGGGTCTATTAAAATTCCTTCCCATTTTAAAACAGCTGCAACATCTTTTTTCAAAGGTATATTTCTTAGTATTGGTGAAATAACAGTGGGTCCAGTAACAATTATAAGGGAAGAAAAAAGCATTGCTATTTCCCATGGTAACTCAAAAAGGTATCTAGCTGCTACAGCTGAAACAATAAACGTAACTGCTGCCCCAATAGTTATTAACTTTGTTATTACAGGACCAACATTTGCTATTTCACTTTTTCTGAGCGTTAAGCCTCCTTCAAAAAGAATTATACTTATCGCTAAAGACACAAAATAAAATAAACCTTCTCCCGGAAAAAGACCTTTAGTACCATTCCATATTGGTTCAATCCATTTATTACCGTCATCACTAAAAAAACCAGCGGCGATAGGTCCAACAAATAAACCTATAAGGATTAAAGGTAATATTGCTGGTATTTTAAACTTCCAAGCAACCCATTGGGCTAATATTCCCAAAATGATAATTCCTGCTAACTCTAACATAAAAATTTTTTAAATTTTTTAAAAATACAGTTTTTAAGTTTTAATTTTTAATAATAATAATTCTTTTTTGCTCGTTACCAAAATTATCAATTGCTTTTATTACGTGAGACCCCGACTTTGGTTTTACTTCTTTTTCATGATAGTCTTCTGTATAGCCTATATATTTATCGTCAATATACCAATAAACTCTTACATTTGGATTTTGATGAGTAAGTTTTAAAACAAGAGAACCTAACTTTCCTTCGTTATTTTTGGTTAATGAAAAGACCGACTTATATTTTGTTGGAAAAAGAAATTCTATTGAATTATTTTCTTGTATTAAACAATCAGTCCTAAAATTTGGTAATGGTTTATAGTCGATATTTTTTTGCTTGTAATAATTTGCCATAAGCGGTGGTAGCGCAAACCATTTTATTGTTTTAATATTTGATATCGCCTCGCAATTACCATGAACTCTATATTTACCTGAATCTTCAACTGTTATTTCTAAATGATATGGGCACGAATTTGCTCTTTTACCGTTTTTAGAAATCATTTTTTTCTCTGAAGGACAAATAGGTAATGCCAAATAACCACTTTTAATACAAATATTCTCCTCGAATAAGCTTTCATATGGCTTAGAAAACCAGTTCGATTTTGGTAATACATCAAATACATTAAACATTAACGGAGCTGCACTGCCAACACCAGTCAAATCTGCTCTTCCTTCACCATCTGAGTTACCAACCCAAACACCTACTACATATTTAGGTGTTGTGCCTATTGCCCACGCATCTTTATTTCCAAAACTTGTACCTGTTTTCCAAGCTATTTTTTGAGATGAATCATAATATTTCCAAGCTTGATCAGTAAGAGGCCTATTAACCTCAGTTAGCGTATTGAGAGTAATGTATGCTGTACCCGCATCAATTGTGGTATACTCTTCTTTACGTATGCCAAAATCAGTTTTTTCATTATCTAGTATAATTGGCTGGATAAATTCATCTGAATAATACTTATTTGATGATTCTTCATAATGATTCACAATACTAGAATACCCCGCAAATGTCTTACATAAATCCCAAAGACTTGCTTCTGCCCCCCCTAATATCAATGACAAACCATAATACTCTGACGATTTATTGATATGCTTAATATGATAAGCATTAATATCATGTCTAAATTTTTCCAAACCATAGGACTTAAGCATTCTAACAGCAGGAATATTTAATGACCTAGTAAGCGCTTCATTTGCAGGTACAAGACCATCATAAGATAAATCAAAATTTTTAGGTGTATAACCTGCTATTTCTGTAGGAATATCAGGTACTAGCTGGGTTGGTAATAATTCTCCTTCTTGGAGCATGTGGGCAAATAAAAATGGTTTTAAAGTACTTCCTGTACTTCTCGGAGCAATTATATTGTTTACATCTTTTTGATGTTTTTTATCTGTTGGAGAGTTTCCTATGTATGATATTACTTTTCGTGTTTTTACATCAATTACCAAAACAGCTAAATTATAAACTTCATTCTGTTTCATTTTTAAATAATGCTGTTTTGAAAGAAAGTTAACCTGTTTTTGAAGTTGAATATCTATTGAACTTTTTACTTTTTGACCTTTCTTTACCTTTGCAATTTCTTGAATGAAATGGTTAGCTATTGTTGGCACAGGATAGGGCTTGTCCGGTAATTCTTCTTCAATTGCTAATTCATAGGTTTCAAAATCAATAATCTTTTTAGCCATCATTTTTTTTAAAAGTCTATTCCGTTTTAATCTCAATTTTTCCTGATTCTTACCTGGATAAATTAAAGATGGGGCATTAGGTAAAACAGCTAACATAGCGCTTTCAGCCCATGATAATTGATGCGGAGGTAAACCAAAATATTTCCATGCAGCCATTTCTAGACCAACTATATTTCCTCCAAAAGGTGCGTTTGAGGCATAAAGATTTAATATTTTATTTTTTGAGTACATAAGTTCTAACCTCGTTGCTAAAACTAACTCTATTAGTTTTTCATAATACGATCTTTTTTGAATTCCTCTGGAAAGTCTAATAACTTGTTGCGTTATTGTACTTCCTCCCCTTACAATTTTATTTGCCTGATAATTTTGTTTTATTGCCTTAGCTATGGAAATAGGATTAAACCCCATATGATGGTAAAAATAACCATCTTCAAACTCCAGAATACATTGTTTAAACTTGAAAGGAACAGAATCTAAATCAGGAAAACGCCACTGTCCATCATCTGCTATAATTGCTCCTAATAAATCTCCATTACTTGAAGTAACAACTGTTGAAGTTGGTAAAAAAAACAAGTTCTTGGGCAAACAAAAATAATATGATACCAAAAAAGCAAAGAATAAGATACTTTTTATTTTATTGCTTTTCAGATAGGTTTTTATTCTTTTCACGTATTTAAATTTTAACAAAAATAAATAATAAAAAAGTGACCTTCTTTATCCCTAATTAAACTAATTTAAATAACCATAAATATTGAGTTTACCTTTCTCAAAAAAGTTTATATTTTTTGAAAACTCCATCTATACAAATCATTATATAATGTATACACGAATTTTTCTATTTTTTAATTTAATATTATTCAATTTTGATACTAGTTTTTTTGCCTCCTTCACGGGAACTGCTACAAAAGCACAATCTTGCTTCAACTCGATAATTCCAACTTCATCTCTTTTTAAATTTCCTTTCTTAAATAGCAAACCTGCAATATCTCCCTTAGATATTTTATCCTTTCTTCCGCCAGATATAAAAATCGTTTCCCAGTCTGATTCTAAAGTTATTCTTTTCTGAGATATATCAGCATTTGAAATACCCTTTATAAATTCAGGTAACTCTTTCACTTCCGACTTAAAAACGTATGCTGTCCCCTCTTTATTAACTCTCGCTGTCCTACCATTTCTATGGGTAAACTCTTCAATACGAAATGGCAATTCATAATGGATTATGTACTTTATTTCAGGGATATCAATCCCTCTTGCTGCTAGATCAGTGGCTAATAAAATTCGACTAGTACCATTTCTAAATTTTATCAACGATCTTTCCCTATCTCTTTGTTCCATTCCTCCTGAAAAACAACTATGCGAAATGGATTTTTTGGTAAGAAAATTACTTACTTTTTCTATACTGTCTCTTAAATTAACAAATATGATACCTTGGCAGTCGTTACCAATATGTTGCAATAGTTCTACTAACTTTTTCTCCTTATTATTAAAAGACCATAGTACCTGTTTAAGTACTAATCTTTCATTTATTTTACCTGTTAAATAATTTAATATTATCGGATCTTTCAGTCCTACAAATTCAGGTATTTCAATTTCCTGCGTAGCTGAGGTTAAAACTTTTTTTATCGAAGTAGGTATTTCTCTAATTATATCTTTCATTTCACTTTCGAAACCAACTTCAAGCGATTTATCAAACTCATCAAGTACTAAAGCTTTTAAATAACTCTTATTGAACCGATTATTCATAAAATGATCAGAAATTCTACCAGGAGTACCTATTAAAATACTTGGCATATGTTTCAAATCTTCTTTATCTTTTGCCATGGCCCTACCTCCGTATACTGCATTAACCTTTACGCCAGCTCCCATTTCACGAACCACTTGTTCAATTTGAATAGCTAACTCTCTTGATGGTACTAAGATGAGTACCTGAACTTCTTTCTTGTTTACATCAATCATTTTTAAAACTGGAAGTAAAAAACTTATCGTCTTACCAGTTCCCGTTGGTGATAATACTATAGTATTGTTAGTGCTATCAATTACAGAAGTAGCCTCTTTCTGCATTTTATTTAATTCATCGATATTTAACTTTACTAAAATATCTTTTTGAGTTTTCTTTAAGTTTCCTGTCATATCTTTGAACTAATTTAGTTTTGCAAAGATAGATGGTATTGAAGCCGGTTTAATCAATTAAATAATATTAATTTAAATAGTTAAAACAATTTAAGTAATCATTCTTCACTTTTTAAAATCTAGTAAACAAACACTTAAAATCACTCCTTTTCTCCTTCATAACTTTTCGATTTAAAGAATTAAATAATTAAACCTGTTATGATTTACATTTTTCTTTCTTTAGTTGATATTTGATAATCAGTTCTATTAAACATTTAATAATTTATATCCTATTAAATAACACTTATCGCATTTGATTTGTAGCTAAAAAATTACATATTTGATAAGCAAATCAAACTTTATTAAAATGAACAAAAAATTTAAATTCTCAGCTAAAATAGGGTATTACTACATCGTAGGAAAAGCAAAAGTTTTACACCCACTTTTGCCAAAGAAATTAAAAAATAAATTACCTATAGGATGGAATTTCCATATGTTTTGGAAAGCTTTTAAAACAGGTGGAACAAGAATATATAACGATTATTATTCTGAAATGAAAATGCCTTCGTCATTTACCCCTAAAACAACTACCAATTCATCATTTTCTCTGAGTGAAAAAGATATTAAATTCTTTTATGAAAATGGTTATGTGGGACCTTTTGATTTAATTTCATCAGATGAAGCTGAAAAACTGAAATCACATTTAACCAATACCATTTTAAATAACGAGTCAAAAACTTGGAAGTATGAATTTGAAGATAGCTCAGGGCTAGCAGACGAACTTTTCCCTGATAGCGAAAAAGAAGAACTTACAGAAGAGTATAAAAAAAAGATACTTTCACATGTAAACAAAACAAATAGGCATTTCGACTCAAAAGAATTACTCAATATTTTTAAAAAACCAGAAATTGTAGATCGTTGTGCTCAATTACTTGGAGAAGATTTACTTTTATGGAGAACTGATTGTTTTGAAGTACCAGGAAAATCACCAGGTACTCCATGGCATCAATCAAGTAATTGGTTATTACATAATATGAGAGAGTCAG
This sequence comes from Tenacibaculum profundi, assembly GCF_057162725.1. Lineage (NCBI taxonomy): Bacteria > Pseudomonadati > Bacteroidota > Flavobacteriia > Flavobacteriales > Flavobacteriaceae > Tenacibaculum > Tenacibaculum profundi. The sequence goes on along the minus strand of NZ_CM169894.1, from coordinate 200,620 downwards.
TGGTTAACCCACCCAATAACGAAGAGTTATTCCAATTAACTTGCTGGATTGCCTTAACAGATGCAAATAAAGTTAGAGGCTGTATGCGTGTAATTCCAGGAAGTCATAAAAAAATATACCCTTTAATTGTTGAGAGAGAAACTTCAAAAACAAACGAATTATATCGATATGATAAAGGAACAATAGACTTCCCTTTTGAAAACTCAAAAGAACATCTTATCGAAGCAAAAGCAGGACAATTCTTTTTATTTACAGAAAGAGTTATTCATGGCTCTGTTCCAAACTCTACCGAGAAATCAAGATGGGCTATTAACTCAAGAGTAGGTAGAACTAATACTCGATTTTATACAAAGTCTATGTTAGAAGAGGGACATCAAATAACCTATCATAAAGTTAAGAATGTAAGTCTTGATCAATGGAAAGCAATTTTATTAAAAGGAAAAGATACTTTTAAATACAATAGATTATAATCTTTATCAAAGATTACTTTGCAAAGTACATCGTTAAACAATACCCCTAATTTTTTTATTTTTAAAAAAATTAGGGGTATTGTTAATCCTTTTTAATTAGATTATTCTACCTGTTATCTACTTAATTACTTTTACCCATTTTCCTTTAACTCTCGTTGTAAAATCATTATCATACATCGCCTCTATCTGCGCTCCTGGCAAATAATAATTACCCAAATAAGATGCGTTTAATAACACTCTGAAAGTCTTTATTTCAAATTCTTTTAACGAAAAATAATGGCTTACTCTTGCATCTCTTATATCTGTAAAATTTACTTTTGAAGAAACTGTATGATTTCCGAAATCTGTAAACCTAGTGTTTATAATTTCCCATCCAGAAGGAATATATTGTGTTAATGCAATATTATTAATATTAAAATTAGTTTCATTTTTAACAGTTAACTCAGCCACAAAATTAGTTCCCCGGGATATTTCTTCAGGATTAATTCTCTCACCATTTTTCGTTCTATATGAGATGTCCATTTTTAAATTTCTTTTAAATGCCTTTTCTTCTCCAACAGGTAAAACCCCCTTATTTAAAACTCTAACATACAATGTATTTTCTCCTTTATTTATAATGCTTATAGTATTCTTTTTTCTCTCAATCGCTATTTCTTTATTAAATAAAGACTTGCTTGTATTTACTTCTTCTGAAACTCCATTTAAACTATAATTAACAACAATACCTCCTTGATTTCCTTTATTTTTTAATATATAATTGCTTATTACAAACAAACTGTAAGCTGTAGTTTGAGTACTCATCCAAATATCGCTCGACAAAGCTTTTGCTATTTTTTTGACTAGTTTACCTTCTTGAAAACCATCTCCCAGCAACATATATGTTTCTAAAGCCATTGCTTCATTTCTAATTTTAGAACCATAATTTTTATAGAAATTCTGGTTAGGTTTTTCTTTTGAATTTTTTGTGATTATTGAACTCGCAATAGAATGTTTACCTATTAAAGCATAGGAAGTTGCCAAACGAAGCTTTGCTTCGTTTGAGATGTCATTAGCTTCTTTTAATCGATTCATTGAAGCTAAATCTGGGCTATTAGCTAAACTTAGTGTATATAAGCGATAAGCTTGGCTCAGATCATCATTAGCATAATCTTTATTATTTCTCCATTTTCGAGATTGTTCTTTTTGAAAATGAATCCATTTATTTTTAAACCCTATCGGTAAAACATACCCCTTTTTAGCTGCTTCAATCAAAAAATGCCCTACATAAGAAGTTGCCCAGTAATCCGCCCTTTTATTTCCCTTCCAATAAGAAAAACCTCCATTCAGCAATTGAAAATTAGATAATTTTTGAATTGCTGCTTTTACATTCCTTTCTATTTTCTCTTTTTTATCTAATGATAAATCAAAAATATCTGAAAAATATAATTGAGGAAAAGCACTAGATGTTATCTGTTCAACGCATCCGTGTGGATATTTAATCAAATAATCTAATCGTTCTGTAAAATTAATTGGCGGTAAACTTGACAATTCAATCGTTATTGTATTCGTGTCTGTTGTTCCAAAAGAGTTTAGTATAATTTCTTTTTCTTCTCTATCTTTTAAAACAAAATCTTTAACCTCTGTAGTAACTGGATTGGGGTTTAATACATCTATTTCAACCTCATAATTAGCCTTTTCTTTCCCTGAAGTTGCCTCTACTTGGACTTTCCCTACTCCCTTAAAATCATTTACTTTAAGAGTAAAATAAGCCATCTTTTCATCTGGCTCATTGAATGATATTAATTCAGAATTATTACCAATTATAGAATACGATTCATTAGGTAAAACTTTTACTTTAACATTTTTAATACTGGGCTTCATTGCAAAAATCGTAACAGGTAACGTTACCGTCTCTTGGGGTGTTATTTTTCGTGGTAAAGACGCCAGTACCATTAATGGTTTACGAACATATACAGATTTTTCAGCACTTCCATAAGCTTCCTTATCTGCATCTGTCGCTATGACCATTACACGCACAGAACCAATATATTTTGGTATTTTTATTTCGTGCTTACCAATACTTTTCTTGTCTAACTTAAAAGGACCTAAATAAGTAATCATTGGCTTAAATCTATTTGCCTTTTTATTTTTACTTCCCGCTTCAGACTCATCCCCTCCAATACTTAAAATTTGATTTACTTTCCCCCCATAGGCTCCAATAACATCATCAAAAACATCCCAAGTTTTAACTCCTAAAGATTGTCGAGCATAAAACGTTTTGTATGGATTTGGAGTTTTAAATCTAGTTAAATCTAATAGTCCTTCGTCAACAACAGCGATTGTATAATTCATTGACCTTCCTTCTTTTTCAGAAACTTTTATTATAGCTGTTGTTTCGGGTCGAAGCTCATTAGGTAATTCTATTTGAGGAATTATATTTTTGGAAGGATCATTTACCATTATAGGTATTACTCCATACATTCTTATTGGTAAGTCGTTAATACTTTGATTATGTTTTTGTAATAACGATATATTTACAAATATGTTTGGTGTATAATTTTCTAAAATAGGAAAAGAAAATTCTGTTTGTTTAGCCTTTGTTTCTATCCAAAAATGATCTAAAACCTCTGTCCCATTTTCTATAGTAATTAAAGCTCTCCCTGCTTCAGAAGAGGGAAACTTTAAATTAGCTATTTCATTTACTTCATATGATTCTTTATCTGAGGTAAACACTAACATGGTCGCATCTGTCTTATCTTGATTTCTTTTTTTATCACCATACCATGAAGGCCAATCAAAATATACTATGGATGAAGTTACATGATTACTACTTTTATCTATAACCTTGACTAAATAACGTCCCCAATCACTTTCATCTATTTCTAGATCAAAAGTTCCTTTTCCTAAACTGTTGGTTTTTAGAGATAATGTTTTGAAGGGCAAATGATGTCTCGTTCCGTCATAATTGGATAATCCATTTTCAGTACTACTCCACCACCATCGCCAAGTAAGCTTATATATTTTTACTTCTATATCATTCGAAATCCCATTGCCATTTTCGTTTACTGCGGCAACATTAAAAGTATAATTTTTATCCGTATATAAATAATTTCTTGATTGCTTTTCTTTGGCTTCTAATAAACCTGCATAACTCTTATAAGGAGATATTTTTTGACTAAAAACATCAGTGCTAAACCCTCCTCCATTTTCATACACCTTAGAAATAAATGATGCTTTTAACATTCCAGGAGCCTTATTGTCTAATTGAGGTTTAACTGAAAAACTAGATGTCCCATCATTATTCAAGCTACCCCTTAAAACTTTAAATTCTTCTGTTTTAAATTTTTTTGTTATATCATCAAAATTGTATTGAGTAAATTTCGGAAATGAAGTGTTTGACTGAGTAAACTTACCTGTTATATCAAACTTTAATTTTTTTGCTATGGCACCATGCAACCAATTTACTTTAATGTTTCCTGTGATAGATGAATTTGATTTAATGATTTCGTTGTTCAATTTCATTTTTATTTTTAAACGATTTGGTTTTATGGTTTCTATTTTAAGATTTTTATAAAAATTAGCTCCTCCTACTTTAACCTTTACTTTCCATATACCTGTAATTGCTTCTTTTTCTGTTTTTGGTGAGTAAGCATAGAGGTTAGAATTATTTTTTTGTAACACAATTCGATCTATAATCTTACCTCTAGGATTGATCAATTCAAACGTTATAGGGTGGCCTTGTGGAATAGGGTTTTCTTTATCATTTAAAACAAATGTTAAAAACAACTGATCTCCTGGTCGCCAAACACCGCGTTCTCCGTAAATATATCCTTTTAACCCTTTTTGTAATTTAACACCGGAAACATCAAACTTACTCATTGACAGCGAATTTCCTTCATTAAGTTTTATATAAGTAGTGTTATTTTCTTTTTGTATGGTTGCGAAGAAAGCCTTGTATTCGCCTTTAATTTCAACAATTCCATTTTCATTAGTTACTAATTCTGTAATTGGTTGTTGCTGCAAATTATACAAGGTTACCTTAGCATTCGAGACAGGCTTTGTAGTTAAAATGTCAGTTACAGCAAAAAATATTTTATTATTGTTACTTTTTTTGACAATAGCACCTAAATTAGTTGCCAAAATATTAGTGCTAATTTTTTTATTGTAAAAATAGGAGCTAGTACAAGGATTATCTCTATCCCTCCAAATATATTCACCATATTGATAATTATCATAATAAAAAGTATTAGTATCATACTTTTTTGTGTCTACTTCCTTTTTTCCAAAAACAATAGTATGATTCTTAATATCACCGTTGCAACTGTAATTTGAATATTCTTTTAGATAACTAAATTCAATTCTATACATTGCACCATTATCTACTTTAATAAAATCTGTTAAATTAAAAGCAAAAGCATTTTCTTTACTTAAATCCAATCCTTTATTTTCTAAATTTACCGTATATTTTGCTAAAGGTCTTCCAACATATCTTATATTTCCGTTATTATTGAGATTATTATTTTGTAAAAACTGTAAAATATTATCTTCATAAATTTTATAAATCGTAGCATCTACAGCTCTTAAATTAACTGCTTTAAAATTAATTTTAAGATTATCAGAATCTGGAAGAATTATACCACTGTTTATAAAACTTACCGAAGGTTTAATTTGTTCAAAGTATACCTTTTTTATAAAATTTTGTTTTAATTTAAAACCTTGAACGTTTTTAACCCCCTTAAAAACTTCAATCTCAACCATATTTTTAAACTCAGTTGAAGGAAATACATAGATTGTATTTTTATTAATTTTATATGTAAATTTTCGTTTCTGGGTATTTATAAATTGAATTAGTCCTTCTAAATTTTGTTCTTTATCAATAGCATCGGAAAAACTAATTTCAATATGTTGATTATCGCCATTGATTACTTCTACATTGAGTACTTTGAAATTATTTTTTCCTGTAATACTAAGCTCCTTTTCACCTGTTGTAGTAGACTTTAGCTGACTTCCATCCCATGACACTTTTAATAACTCATCATCATCAAACCTTTTCAAACTATCTATTTTAAAATAAGCTTTTGAAATATAACCGCCAATAGTTTCAAATTTGATGTCTTTTGATTTACCTTTGTAATTAGCTTCTATTAAACCTGAAAGCATTTTGCTATTTATTAAATCACTTACTGTAAGCATTCCTTCCACAAAGTACCAATCTTTATTATATACTTTTACTGGTTCAAATGAAACATTGTAAACTAACTTCTTGGTCTTAAATTTTACGATAAAGTCTTTTAAATTTTTATGAACATTATTGTACAGCTTATCTAAATGTAAAGTTACTGTATACTCTTTATCATTTTCTAAACTTTCTAATGGATCAAATATTAGTACATTGTCTTTCAAACTAATTTTTCCTCTTACATTTGGATGAACACTTATTACATCGGCATTTATTTTAGTTGTGTTTGGTATTTTTTTCAATTGATATTGAATATTTTCAGAGCTGGAAATTAATCTTTCAGGAAAAACACTTATATACTGGCTATAAGCATTAAAATTACTTTCTTTACTTGACTCCTTTTTACAGGTTGAAAAAAAAATTGAAAATATGGCTAATAATAATAGCTGGAATCTAGGCATGAGAATGCATTTTTTCATACAATAATTTATTTTTTTTATTTTAAATATTAAAATTTTAAGCAAAAAAACTTTATTATCCTAGTTTAAATAAAAAATATATTTGTTTGTTATACTAATGCGTCACCTGAATACAATATAAAAACTTTTCTATTTTTTAACCATAACTAACTTTAAAATATCAAATAAGTCAAATAAAATTTTATTAGTGGTGTTTAAATGCAATTTATTTTAATACAAAAAATGTTTAACTTCCTAAGTTAACAAAACTAATTAATTTTAGTTTATTTATAAAGCTCGAAATAAGGATATTTTATAATTTTGTTTTTATAGATTATAATCAGGCTTCCCCGTAAAAAGAGGACGTCATATATACAAGAACAACAGAATATGCTTGGATTAAAATTTGAAACAGAAACTTCTTGGGTAGAGGTAGCCAAAAATGGATTGCAACAATTACTAACTGACCATGCTTTTGCTGAACAAAAAGCAGCTTCTAATGCCGTTTCTATTATTATAAATTATTCGGAGGAAACTGAACTAGTAAAAGATATGAGTGATATTGCCATTGAAGAAATGGAGCACTTTAGAATGGTTCACAACCTTATGATTGAAAGAGGGATGGTATTAGGCCAAGCAACAAAAAATGACTACGCATTAAAACTTCAAAAATTCTTTACTAATACTGGAAACAGACAAGAAGCTTTAGTAAACAGGCTTTTAGTCGCTGCTCTTATAGAAGCGAGAAGTTGTGAGCGTTTTAAAGTTTTTGCTACCCATATGAAGGATAACGAATTGTCTAAATTCTATACTGATTTAATGGTATCAGAAGCAAATCACTATACATTATTTTTAGGATATGCAAGAAAATATCTGGAAAGAGATATCGTAGATAAGAAATGGAACGACCTTCTTTCTTTCGAGGCAAGAATGATGAAAAATAGAGGTAATATAGCCAAAGTTCATGGATAGCTAACTATCTGTAACTTTTAAATTTTTATCAATATAATTATATATCATAAAAGCAATCTTTTTTTTAATTATTTTCACCAACACAACATAAATGTTTAGTAAAGAAGACTCTACAAAACTTAGAAAAGAGTTTTGGACTAGTTTTGGAAAATCTTTTCCAAGAAAATGGTTACTGTATAATACTAAAATAAAAGGATTATCGTTTAAATTTCAAGCTGATCGAAAAAAAGCTTCGGTTTGTCTTGATTTTGATCATCCTGATGAAATAGCTAATGAATTATTATATGATCAATTAATTTCATTGAATAAAATATTGATTTCTGAATACCTCCCTGAGGTAATTTACGATAGTCAATTTGAATTAGAAAGTCATAAAATAATAAGGCGTATTTATGTTCCTTTTAACAAGAAATTTAGTATTCACAATAAGGATACTTGGCTCGAATGTTACGAATTTTTTGTTGAAAAGATGACAAAGTTCGAATTATTTTTTTACGAATATGAAGAATTTATAAAACAAGTCATTTAAACTATAAACCTAAACAAATATGAAATTTTATCCCCTAAAGTTAATACTAATTATGCTATGTAGTATTATCATTTCTTGCTCATCTGATTCTAATGAAATTAACTTAAATGAGCCTGACACCAATATAGACTCAGGTACAGACTCAAGCACAGACACTGATACAGACACTGATACAGATACAGACACTGGTACAGATACAGACACTGGTACAGATACAGGTAATAACTCAAACTCCAATACAAGTTATGAAATTGAAATAATGAAATTAATTAATCAACATAGAATAGATATCGGGCTTTCGGAATTAAAGATTTTAGATGTTATAAAATCGCAAACCGATAAGCACAATGATTATATGATTATAAAAAAGGAAATATCTCATGATAATTCTGGCGATCGTTTTAAATATTTACAAACACATGCAAATGCAGTTGGTTTTGCAGAAAATGTTGCCAGTGGTTATACATCTGCAAAAGCAGTTGTTGATGGTTGGATTAAAAGCGAAGGGCATAGAAAAAACATTGAAGGTAACTATACTCATTTTAATTTAACAGCGAAACAAAATCAAAATGGCTACTGGTACTACACGAATATTTTTATAAGAAAATAATTAATTACCATTTATATATATAACATACTAAAAATAACCCTTCTAAAAAAGAAAGCTATTCAAACTGAAAATGACACAAATTTTCATATGGTTTGAATAGCTTTTAAATATAGTATCATATAAATTTAATACTCAATGGATATGTTGGCTCTTCGTTATTACTTGCCTTGATTGCGTTGATAATGGGATAAATAAAATAAAAAATACCGATAACAAGCATTCCTAGTAAACCTAAACCGAAAAATATTACCAGAGGAACGCAAACTAACAAATATAAGAACATGGTTATTCTAAAATTAATAATAGAGCGTCCGTGTACATCCATATTCACTATTTCATCCTTCTTTAATATCCAGATAATTAATGGAACTAGTAATCCTCCAATTCCTGTTACAAAATCTAACAATTGACTTAAATGTGTTACGACTATTAATTGTCTATTTATTTTCATAAAATCTTTTTTTGTTGGTTATACTATTTTGACGAATTAAACTCATTTTTGTTACATTTTTCAATTAGTGAAGCTCCCAAATAAAAGACTACCGCTTAACTTATCTTTTGGTCTAAAGTTTAAATTTTTCTTCTTATTTCTAAAGGAAAGTTAATAGTAGCTTTAAATAATATTTACACTGCAATCTCATATAATGCATACTCATTATATTTGCAATATGATACAAAATGATACCATTATCGCGCTAGCTACCCCTTCTGGTGTAGGCGCCATAGCTATAATACGATTGTCGGGAGAAGATGCCATTGCAATAGCCAATAAATTCTTCAAATCCATTAAAAAAAATAAGTCTCTGATAAAACAAAAATCACATACACTTCATTTAGGGCATATTATTAATGAAAATCAAATTATTGACCAAGTTTTAGTATCAATTTTTAAAAACCCTAATTCATATACAGGTGAAAATATTGTAGAGATTTCTTGTCATGGTTCTAGTTTTATTCAACAAGAAATTATTCAATTATTTTTACAGAATGGTTGCAGAATGGCTGAAAATGGAGAGTTCACCATGCGAGCATTTTTAAACGGTAAAATGGATTTAAGTCAAGCAGAGGCTGTAGCCGATGTCATTGCCTCTAATTCTGCAGCATCTCATCAAATAGCAATTCAACAAATGCGTGGTGGTATTACCAACGAGCTAAAAGAATTAAGAGGTCAATTACTTGATTTTGCTGCATTGATTGAATTGGAACTTGATTTTTCTGGAGAAGATGTTGAGTTTGCCGATCGTACAAAGTTTAAAGAATTGGTTACTAGTATTTCCTCTGTTTTAAAAAGATTAATTGAAAGTTTTGCTTTCGGTAATGCTATGAAAAATGGAATTCCTGTTGCTATTATAGGAGAACCAAATGTAGGTAAATCTACCCTTTTAAATACTCTTTTAAACGAAGAAAAAGCAATTGTTTCAGATATTGCAGGCACAACTCGAGATGCTATTGAAGACGAAGTAATTATTGACGGGGTTGCTTTTCGTTTTATTGATACGGCAGGAATCAGGGAAACCGAAGACGTTGTGGAGAATATCGGTATTCAAAAAACCTATGAGAAAGCGACGAAAGCACAACTGATTATTTTCTTAATTAATGCTAAAAAATTTATTGAAAATCCAACTGATTTTTTACAAGAAATAGAAGACATAAAAGATCGTTTCCCTCAAAAAAGACTTCTTACGATTGCTAATAAAATGGATATGATTAGTACTGAACAGAAAAACCAATTAGCAACTCAAATTTCAAATGCTCTGCTATTATCCGCAAAACAAAAAATTGGTATTGATAGGCTACAAAATGAGCTAACTTCTATGGTAAATACAGGTGCATTAAGTAATAATGAAACCATAGTAACGAACTCTCGTCATTTTGAAGCCCTAACACTGGCTTTGGAGAGTATTGAATCGGTAAGAAATGGAATCGAGCTGGATATTTCTTCGGATTTATTTGCTATTGATATCCGTGAATGTTTACGCCATTTAGGTAATATTACTGGAGAATATGATGTAGACAAGGATATTTTAGGTCATATTTTTGGGAATTTTTGTATTGGGAAGTAAATGACTTTCTACCCATGTGTTATTTTTTATTTTTTTATAAAAGATATTTTTATCCGTTATTAAAATATAGTATCTTTGTTTCAAATTATTTTTATGTTTTCAAAGTCTTGTGAATATGGTTTAAGAGCAATTATTTATATTGCAAAGCAGACTTCTCTAGGTAACAAGACGAGTGTTAAAGAGATAGCAGAAGCAACTGATTCACCCGTAGCTTTTACTGGTAAAATACTTCAGAAACTCACTAAAAATAATATAGTGCAATCTATTAAAGGTCCTTACGGTGGATTTTTAATAGATGAAGACAAAACAAAGTCTACTAATCTAAGTGAAATAGTAAAGGTTATAGATGGAAATCATATATATACGAGATGTGGCTTAGGTTTAAAGGAGTGTAATGCAAACAGCCCCTGCCCGATGCATGATAAATTTATTAATATAAGAAGTGATTTAAAATCCATGCTTCAAAGTACATCTATTTACGACTTAATTAAATCAAATACAGGTAAAAGCAAAGCTATTCAACTAAAAAGATAGCGTTGAAAAGTTTTAAAAAAATTTTACATAATAAAAGACAAAAACATCCTTTATAAAAACATAAAGGATAAAAATATCCGATATAAAAATGAACTTAATGAAAATAAAACGAATTATTATTATAGCCTTACTTTTTATTTGGGTAGGATTTATTGGAGCTATAAGTTTTATGGAAGCCTGGTTAAAATTTACTGTAGTGGGAGTCACAAAAAAAATTGGTCTAGCAATTGGTAGTACAATATTCAACGCATTAAATAAAGTTGAAATTATTATCTCTATAATAATTCTTATAGTATTGTTTTTTCGTGAAAAATCACCAGTAAAAATATACTTAAAAAAACTAATAATTCCCTTTACCATACTTACATATCAAAGTATTTACTTATTACCAAGACTAGATCAAAGAGCTCAATTAATTATTGCTGCTATGCCTGTAAGCAATAATTATGAACACTTTATATATATTTTTCTTGAAATACTTAAAACTATAGCATTAATAATTATAGCAATACAAATATTAATTAAACATGAATATAAATAACAAAAAATTAGCATCTGAAATAACACGTATCGGAGATACTTTCTATTTCGGCAATGATTCTCCTGATTGGAACCTTGACCATTTGAGTGATTATGTATATCAAAATCATCACTTATATATAGAAAAAAAAGGACCTGAAATAATTAGTCTTTTAGAAAAACTATGTGATATAAAGGGACATAAATATCCTGAGCTACATGAAATAACAACTATTTTCAAAAAAGCTCTTGGTGATTTGACCATACATATGAAAAAAGAGGAACTCATTTTATTTCCTTTCATTAAAAAAATTGCAAAAGCATATAAAAATAATGAGACGTTTAAAGAACCTCCTTTTGGTTCAATTAGTAATCCAATTGACAGCATGCATTTAGACCATGAAAATGAAGAGACTCGATTTAGAAGAATTGCTGAACTATCAAATAATTATCAACCTCCAAATGATGCCTGTACTAAGCATAAAATTACCTTTTTATTACTTAAAGAATTTGAAGATGATTTGCATAAGCATATGCATATAGAAAATAATATTTTATTCAAAAAAGCAATTTTACTAGAAAAAAAATTAAGAAAATGAAAAAAGTTTGGAGCATATTTATACTTGTTGTAGTGAGTTCTTTCGCTGCACTTATTTGGGTTGGTACAGAAATATATCAAACCCAACCTCCCATTCCAGAGAAAGTGGTAATAAAAGAAACTAATGAAATTTTTTATAACAAATCAGATATACAAATTGGCCAAAATGTGTGGGAATCTATTGGTGGTATGGAAGTTGGATCTATATGGGGACATGGAAGCTATGTAGCTCCAGATTGGTCCGCTGACTGGATTCATAGAGAGGCTGAATTTCTACTTAACCATTGGTCTTTGAAAGACTATAATTCAGGTTTTAACACTTTAGATGTAGAAGAAAAAGGAGCTCTAAAAGCTAGGTTAGTTAAAGAAATAAGAACCAATACTTATAATAAGGTCTCTAAGACCATTACTATTTCTAAAGATCGGCTGGAAGCTATAAAAAATAACATCGATTATTACAGCGCTATATTTTTAAATGGACATGAAAAATATGCCATTCAAAAAGGCGCATTAACAAATAGCGAAAAATTAAAACAATTAAATGCTTTTTTATTTTGGACCTCTTGGGCAGCTAGTACTAATAGACCTAACAAAGATTATACTTATACATCTAACTGGCCTCATGAACCTCTAATTAACAACACAATAACTCCTGACTCGCAAATTTGGTCTGGTTTTTCTGTAGTACTTTTACTTTTATTTATAGGTATTCTCACTTATTATTACATCAGAAATCATGAAAAAGGTGATGCCGTTACAAGTCCGAGCAACGATCCTCTTCTTGAAATGTCTTTGTTTTATTCACAAAAAGCTGTTTTAAAATATTTTTTTGTAGTTTCTCTTTTAATTGGTCTACAAGTAGTTTTAGGAATACTGACTGTTCATTATACCGTAGAAGGACAAGCTTTTTTTGGATTTGAATTATCTCAATACTTACCCTATTCAATAACCCGTACATGGCACACTCAATTAGCTGTTTTTTGGATTGCTGTTACATGGTTGGCAACAGGATTATTCTTAGCCCCAATGATTAGTGGAAAAGAAATGAAGTATCAAATATTTGGTATTAATTTCTTATTTGTTGCTGCTTTAATAATTGTATTAGGCTCTATGCTTGGAGAATGGTTGGGTGTACATCAATTTCTAGAATTATCTACAAACTTCTTTTTCGGTCATCAGGGATATGAGTACATGGATCTTGGTAGGTTTTGGCAAATATTTTTAGCTATAGGTTTGATATTATGGATGTTTATGGTGGGAAGACATATTTTATTTGCTATTAAGAAAAAAGATGACTCTAAAAATCTACTTATCATACTACTCATTGCTGTTATTGCTATAGGAATGTTTTTCTTTTCAGGATTAATGTATGGTGAAAATAGTAGCTTACCTGTTATCAACTATTGGAGATGGTGGCTAGTTCATTTATGGGTTGAAGGTTTCTTTGAGGTTTTTGCCACTGTTACAATTGCCTACTTATTTTCAAGAATGAAAATTATTTCAATGAAAACGGCTGGTAAAACATCTATTGCTTCAGCGACTATTTTCTTAGCTGGTGGCATTATAGGTACTTTACATCATTTGTATTACTCGGGAACTCCCGTACAAGCTATAGCTCTTGGTGCTACATTTAGTGCTTTAGAAGTTGTACCTCTCACATTAATGGGCTTTGAAATTAGAGAAAATTGGAATTTATTAAACAAAAATAAATGGATACAACGCTATAAATGGCCTATCTTTTTTTTCATTGCTGTGGCATTCTGGAATATGATTGGAGCCGGAGTGTTTGGTTTTCTAATAAATCCCCCAATTGCACTGTATTACATACAAGGGTTAAACACAACCTCTGTACATGCCCATACTGCTTTGTTTGGTGTATATGGAATGCTAGGAATGGGATTCATTATCATATGTCTTAGAATATATTCTAAAAAAACATGGAATGAAAAACTTTTAAAGAATGCTTTTTGGCTTCTTAACTTAGGACTTATGCTCATGGTTCTTCTTAGTCTTCTTCCTCTAGGTGTTATTCAAGCATACACATCAATTACTAAAGGATATTCATACGCTAGAAGCGCTGAACTATTATATGATCCTGCCGTACAAACTATAAAATGGATGCGGATAATAGGTGATCTCGTTTTTTCTGTTGGGATAGGATATTTCTGCTGGTTTGTTATTGGAGAAACTATTTCCCTTATTAAATCAAAAACGAAACTCAATACTGTTATAAATAAATAAACATAAGAAGATGCTTACTTGTTTAGAGGTAAGCATCTTTTAGTTAAGAATTTAGTTGGTAATATTTTTAAATTAAACAAGTAAATAGTTATTACTTACAAAAACGTTTAAGGATTGATAATTGGCAATAGCTTAGAAACTTATAATTCACAAATAGATACACTTAAAAATAATTTGTATATAATTGTCTTGATATTCAAGATATTTTTATAATATCGATAATCAGAAATTTTATTGAATAATTTTGATTTAAACTGTAATTATTTGTTCTTGAACAACAATAATTAAATTTCCATAAAAATAAACAAAAGAGGCCAAATTCCCTGTAAATATGACCTCTTTTCAGTCAACTATTTCAACTGAAGGTATTACTGTTAAAATTAATATCTAAATTAAAGGTCTTCCTTTTAATCTTGATTCAATTCTTTTCTTTTTGGTAGTAAGTCGTTTCATTATATCCATTAAATTGGCATCTTTAGTTTTCTTGTAGATTTCGTTGAGTGCTAATACTAATCGTTTTGCTTCTCTTGAAGCTACAACCCTGTCACTTGTTGACATATTTTTCATTTTTGATTGTTCAAAAGCTAAAGCTTCATTAACTATATCCATAACTATTATTGTTTAACTATGTGTAAATATAGTTAAACAAAACTTTTTTTCATAATGTTTAAAATTATATTTATTTATGCTATTATAGTTTATAATTATGTAATTTCTTTAAGTGTTAATTGTAATTCCTAAGCTAAGAGATATAGTAAATACTGATAATGAAATACTTAATTTAATATTGTTAGTTTATTAAAAAGCAAAAAGCTACAATTTAATTCTTTAAATATTTAAAAATGATACTGATAATAATGTTATATCAAACACACTCAAAGTTATTTCATTCTAAGAAAACGTAATAAAATGACTTATATTCATTTATATGTTTGTAAAGTTACCTTATTACCTTAAGTTCATATTTTTAATTTGAAAAAAATGTGTATTTGATTATAATGAAAATACTTTTCAAAAATAAATTATTTTTGAAAGACTCTTTTAATTTGCCTTAAATTGTCTTTCTTGTTAGAATAACAACGGAATAACAAATATAAAAAGTAGCATTAACAAAAATATAGCGATGCAATTTAAAACCACACCTGCTTTCATCATGTCTTTTACCTTTATATAACCACTTGCAAATACAATAGCATTTGGAGGTGTTGCCATTGGTAGCATAAAAGCACAACTACTTGCCATAGTAACTGGAATTAGAAGATGAATTAAAGGAATATCTAAACCTATTGCAATTCCCGCTATCACAGGAGCCAATACCGCTACCAACGCGACATTACTCATTAATTCTGTCATGAATAACATTAGCGTAATCAGAACAAAAGCCGTAAAAACTATTCCTATATTGTAAGAAGAAATTGTCATTGAAATTAAACCAACAATACCACTACTTGACATTCCTTTAGCCAAAGCCAATCCTCCTCCAAACAATATAAGTATACCCCAAGAAAGCTTTTCTGTATCTTTCCATTCAACAATAAACTCTCCCTTTTTTACATTATGAGGAATTACAAATATAGTGAGAGCCGCCATAATACTTATTATGGTATCTGTCAGTCCTAAAGAAGGTAAAAACCTATTTATCAAACCTCTAAAAATCCACAAAAAAACTGTTATAGAGAAAACAACTAAAACATGCTTTTCTTTTTTAGTTAATTTACCAAGTTTATCTATTTCATCAAGAATAATATTTTCTGAAGTTCTAAAAGTAAGCCCTTTACTTGGATACATAATTTTAACTAATGTAATGTATACTGCTAAAATCATAATTATAGAAAACGGTAGGCCAAAAGCCATCCATTTGATAAACGATATTTCCGTATGAAATTCATTTTCTAATAGTCCTATAAGTACTGAATTTGGAGGTGTTCCAATCACTGTTGCTATTCCTCCTGCATTTGCAGAAAAAGCGATTCCTAACATTACGGATAGTGCAAAATTTTGATCTTTTTTTGTAAATCCATCATTATCATTTATTAAAAGATGAATTACAGATAATGCTATTGGAAGCATTACTACTGTGCTAGCTGTATTACTAATCCACATGCTTAATAACCCTGTAGCAATCATAAAACCCAATACAACTTTATTTGGTGAGGTTCCGGTTAACCTAATAATGTTTAACGCAATTCTTTTATGAAGATTCACTTTTTCCAATGCTAGTGCCAACACAAAGCCTCCAAAAAATAAAAATACTATAGGGCTTCCATAATTCGCACCTACATCATTTATACTCATCACCTTGAGCAAGGGAAATAAAACTAACGGTAATAAGGCTGTTACTGAAATGGAGACCGCTTCGGTTACCCACCATGTAATCATCCAAGTTGCTACAGAAATTACAGCATCTGCCTTTTCTGAAATAAACTCGATATTTAAATTATTAATGATAACAAAAAGTAACGGTCCTGCAATCAGTCCAAACCTTTTTACCCTAGAATAACTCATAATTTATAAAGCTTTGTTTATTTTAAATATCTTTTTTTTCGCGGCAAAAATGAGAAAAGCTTTTTAAGTTTCAAACTATTTGACCAAAAGTTTTATTTTCAACCTATTTCATTGAAAACATCAAAATTTTAAGGCGTAATAATTCCGAATTATGAATCTTTTACTGTAAAAATAGAGCTGCTATGTAATTACATAAACTACAAAAGAGCATGATTTCTCATGCCCCTTATAACTATTTAAAGTTAATTAATCCGTTTTCTATCTATTGAATACATATGGTTGGCCATCCTTCACTATCCCATTTTAGTTTTCGTATATTTAGTACAGGAACATAATTATTTTCTGAATCATATGCATGATGTACAAGATAATGAGAGTTGTTTTCATAAAAAACATCCGCATGCCCTGTTCCAATATATTTTCCATCCCTATCAATAACTAAGCTTCCCTCTCCAAATAGCAACTGACCACCGCTTTTATCAACATAAGGTCCTTCAATACGAGCAGAGCGACCTACCATTATTTTATATTTAGAAGTTTCCCCTGGACAACATTTATTGTGAGACATAAATAGGTAATAATATCCTGACCTATATACTATGTAAGAAGCCTCTACTACTGGATCTGCCTCAGACACAATATTTCTCTTCGCCAATGTCATATAATTGTAAGGTTCTTTTTGTGGTATTTTAAGAAATCCTTCCTTTAGAGAAAGTGCTTGTAATTTAACTAGCTTAATTCCTCCCCAAGTAGAACCGAATGATAGCCACGGCGTATTATCATTGTCTATAAATAAATGTGGATCAATAGCATTGTATGTAGACCTACCATCGCCGCAATTTATAATTCCATAAGGACCTATTTGTTTTGATTTAATAACAGGACCATGATCAATCCATTTATAATTTGGTGATTGTGGATCTAATGTTTTATTAGTAGCAAAACCTATTACTGAATTACAAGTTCCTCCCATATGTGATTGATAAAACAAAACATAGTTACCATTGTAATACTTAATATCTGGTGCTCCGATATGATCTGCATTGGGTAAGTGGTCTGTTAGCCAAGTAGGATATTTATTCTTAAAAACAGTACCTGATTTTTTCCAATCTTTCATATCTTTTGAGGTGTAGAACGTGCAATATTTACTTGAAGAATACAAATAATACGTATCGCCTTCCTTTATGATAGTAGGGTCATGAATATTGTGGACATCTTTATTGTCTTCTACAATATTTACAGATATGTTACAATTATCTGGTAACGTTTCTATTTTACACGCGTAATTTAGGACAACTAATAATAACAGTGCATTTTTTACTAAGAAGGATAAGGTACATTGCCTATTTCTTTTGAAAAGTCGATCATTTTCGAAAATCAAGTTCATAATTTCAAATTTTAGTTAATTGGGTCTGAGATACAATATCACTCTAATAAACTCAAACCGAGGCGAATATATCATATTTTTATATTAAAAAATAAAATAATTTTTGCATTTTTTGTTAAAAAAATAGATTAAACATAAAAAAAACTTTTTTACAAATTATTTCTCATAAATTCTAATAATTTATTTTTACTTTAAAAGTTCATCCAGCAAAACGTTCTTTTCTTTTAAATAGTTTCAACATTAAATTGTACAAAATAGACCTTCAAAATAAAATTTACTTTATTTTTACCTGCTATATGATGCAACTAGAAAATTTGGTGGGTGATTATTCAATCATTGGTAAAAACCAAAATATTGAGCAAAGTAGTTACAAGGGTACTCTAAACTTATCTTTGGATGAGAACAAAAGAATTAATGCAAAATGGATTATTGGAAATCAACTTCAGTTCGGTAATGGTTTTTTTAAGAATGCTGTTTTAGTTATCAATTTTTGGTATCAGGGAGAAGATTCGCTTGTTTATAAAGGGGTTGTCTTTTATAAATGTCTTACGGCAACTATTTTGGATGGCTTTTGGTCAGAAGAATTTGGTGATCCCAAATTTTTAGGTGAAGAACGTTGTTTTAAAATTATCCAAAACGATCAGATAATCAACTAAAAAACGTTTATTAAGGTAAAAAAGCGCGAAACAAAAAATTATTTATCAATAATTTACCTACTCCAATAAAATAAACAATGTCCTCAATAATTATCAAAAATAAATGAATAAAAATGTCCTTTTATTTAATAATTTATTTAACTTTGAGTATCATTTAGTTTTATTATCTGCGTATTAACCATTCTATACTAACTATTACTTAATTCTGTTAATTGTTGATGCGCAGTTTTTCTGTAAACATTTTCGATAATTTTTATTCATCACTTCTGTACTTCATACGTATCACTAAGTTTATGATAGAATTTGGCAAATGCTATCTCTAAATATATAGCTACTTCCGTTTTTGTTTTACCCTCTTTTAACATTCCTAGAATTGTATTTAGATGAGTATGTTTAAAATCGTAAAGCATCCCTTCTGAGGCATACAAATCTATTTTTTTAAAATTTTCCAATTTTGCTAACATAAATTTATTTGCTTTATAGGCGCTTTTTCTTTTTGAAAGAAATTGCTTCATTTTTTTACTTTCTTTTCTATGACTATTATTATAAACACTTCTTGCTCTATCATATCTTTTTTCAACGAGCCATTCTATTTTTTTTGCTTCATTGTATAATTTTTTAAGACCATTAAAAGCCAAGTTGTAATAAGTATCTATGTAATCCTGATTTTCATACAAGTAATCTAAATATTTTACAGCTTGCTTTCTATATTTCGATTTTGATTTTAATTCAGCATTTTGTACTTCCTGTTTAAGTTGACTTAACGTCTCAGAAATCTCAGTTACTTTATTAATTTCTTCAAATTTAGCATCGTTTGCAACAGCTAAAACTTCTGGTGTAATTTCATTTGGCTCTCCCTTAAATACGTGTGTTTTATACTTAAAACCAAAGGTTTTTGTTCCTTTACTACTCTGATCACTCACACGTTTTTTAGCAGACAGGTCAAAGGCATAATTATACCCAAAAGTTATGGTTAAATCTTGTGTATTTCTTTGACGGCTATTTCTAAAAAGCTGAATAGCACTTAAATTAAAATTATGCTTTTTCTTATAAACATAATTCGCATTTGCTCGAATATTTGCCGCACTTGTGTTGCTGGTTTTATTTTTACTCTGATTATACGATGTGCTTATTGTGGTATTTACTTGATCTTTTAAAAAGCGCTTGTTTACTGCAAAAGTAGGCCCCCATGTGAAAGCATCTTCCCTGCCAATGGTGTTATAAGTTGTATTAATAGCTGATGTTATATTTATCTTTTTCTTCGGTAACCCTAGAGTATAAGAAGTATTAAAATTATGAAACGTAGACCCATTTCCTACCCTTACGACACCATTTTCTTCATTTGCTACCGTTGCCAAAGAATAATTCGTATTTAAATTTTGCCTTCTTTTTTTTGTGTTTTCTATAATGTAGGCAACATTTATATTAGCATTTTGGGATAATTGCTTGTAATTAAACAATTCATCTTGATTATCTAATAAATTATCATCGTTGATATTATCAAATTGATCTAGCCTATTGTTTGTAAATGTTGTAAAGTTAGAGTAACTCCCTGAAATATTAACTTTTTTATTCATAGCATACGTCGCATTAACACTCCCTACAGTTCTGCTAGTATTCGTTTGCTTTTGGTTCTCCAAATCATCTCTCTGATAACCTATATTAAAAGAAAGGTTTATTTTATTTTTAAAAATAGAGGTCGCTCCGTTTAAAGTTATGTTTTCAAAATCATTATTAAAGAAATAGCCTCCTAAAGTTTGATAACCAGGATCAATCCGTTCATAACCCACTCCAAATTTATACTTAGAAAAAGTATATTCCATTTCTGTTCTAAATGCTTTGTAAAACTCTGTTGAAGCTCGATTATTAAATAATACTCCTGCTATTCCTTTACTGGTATTGACTTCCTCTGCTCTTAAATCTTGTGTAATTGCTGTAGAAGCAAACTCACCTTTAAACTGTAACCCATCCATTACTGTTACGCCTCCTCCTATGCTCAACACCAAGTTTTCTTTTGGTAAAACTCTTTTTTCATCTGGCACTCTATTGATTGAGTTTAATTCATCTTTAGCATAAAACCCTATAATTTCAGCATAGTATTTCTCTTTTTGATAGCCCACTTTTGCACCATACCCCATTCTTTTAAAGGCAGGCTGTGTTCTATTATCATCGTTATCCTCAGTAGCTTTTAAAAGTCTTCCATACATTGCAGAGAAACTAAAACCTCCTTTAGGGGTTAACTCTATTCCTCCTCCTGTAAATTGATGCCCTGCTAATGTATATGGAGAAAAACTCATGGTTACGTCACCTATGTGCGCCTGAATCCATTTGTACTTAGGATGTAAACTTAGTCGGTTAAAATTGAAAGGTAGTTGGTATTCTAGATCTCCACCTTGGTTAGAATAACTGTATGTCACAGGAACAGAAAACTCATATATATTAAAGTTTAAGCTACCTTGCAAAAAATAAGTAAACGGCGCTCTAGCACTGTTTTGGTTTGAGTTATAATAAACTGTATTAGCAGCTACTGTACCACTTACCTTAAAGGGTTTTCCCCTTCCAATGTTTCCAAAATCAATTTGTTGTGCCATCAACTGTCCACCAAATTGAAATCCACAACAGATAATAGTAATTTTTTTAATCAACAAACACCTCATCATCCTATATTTCTTATACATATTTTTAATCTCTTTTTCTTATTTTTTTGCCATGCAATTTTGACTATCTCTTACTTTTATTCTATAATTACCTTTTCCCAAACCACTTATTCTCGTGGTGTTCGTATTTAAAAATGGAAGCCAATTGCTATAACTAATTCCTCCATTGGTTGAATATTGATAAAACAAAGACCTATCAGACTCTCTACTCCCTTGTAGTTCTATATAGCCATCATTACTATCAAAACAACTTTCAGTAGCGCTGCTAGTAATAGAAAAATTAACAGGAGCAGCATTTCCAATAGTTAAATCTACCGTTTCCAAGCTATTTCCTGTCCATGAAGGATCGTCTCCCGATAAACTTCCGGTATGTGATTGGTATTTTAGTTTATATTGCCCAGCTGTTAAATTATTTGGCCAAGTATAACTTTTATTACTCAATGTTGAAATATCTAAAATTTGCCCTCCCGCTGGTATAATATCAAACGCTCCATTAATAGTATTCTTCTGAAACAGGGTTATTGCTAACTGTTCTCCTGAATTTAAATCTCTATCAAAATTTAGGGTGAAGGAACCATCGTTTTTATAACTACAGGAGGTTTTTTGAGGTACAACTGGTCCTTGGAGTTGGGGGGAGCAACCTACCAATTTATAGGTTAGTGTACTTGAATATGCATTGATATCAATTTCACCCTTTAATGAAGAATATCGAACTCTTAATTGAAGATTTTCACCTTCTTGTAATCCCAAAAAATCATCTTGTGATATGTTAACTATACTTGCATTATTCCCATATGTTAAAAGTTCCTCCCAATCTAAATTATTTGGTATATTATACTCTAAGGCATAATTACAATTGGTTGGCATAATTAGGCTTTTAGTTTCACAAGACTTTATATCATTATTTACCGTGTTAAAATTATTCACAACCTTAAAATCCTCTATTTCAATCAATTTAAATTTTGTGATCAACGCATTATTACACCGGTTTCCATTTACGGCTTTCATAATAAAACTCGAATTTGAAGAGCATCTATCAAATGTTTGTATTGGACTGAGAGAAGCAATCGATGTACATGAAGTTAAGGTTCCAGAGACTGATACTGATTTAGCCTTTAAGCTTGTTATAGGATTATTTGTTGTAAAAATATAAAATATATTTACTGAAGCTTCTTTTTCTATTGAAGTAACATCATATATTTCTTTATCTACACCATTATTGACATAATAAATTGTATTATGCCAAGTAGGTTGTGAGGATGATGTAGTAAATGTAGCTTCATACTGTAATAAATAAGTGTGTTGGCTAAAAGTAACAAAACTATATAGAAATAAAACTACATGTACGACTAATTTCATTTTATCATTCACAGTTAATACAGGCATCTTGCTTATACAATTCAATAAATTAAAATCATTACTAAAAATTATATATTTACCTCCAAAAAAATTCATTTTTTTAAACCCTTCTAGTACTCTTTTGCAACGAGTGCCTATTTTATTTTTATAATTTATATCTACCATAGTGGAGCTATATTAACATTAGACACTTCTTTATTATCTTCTTCATAAGCTACATAACTACTATTTATCTACCCAACCTACTGTTGTAATTGTTATAAAATAAGCTTGTGTTATGTCGGTTACTTTATATTTTGTTGACATTCTTACTTCTTGTTCTGTTATACTATTTAACCAAATTATCTAACAGTTTTACAATAACTTTATTGGTATTGCTTACTCGTTATCGGCACGGATTGCAAATCCGCGCTATCGGATTATTATGTATTCTCTCTTTCTTAGCAACTCAATTGTCCAAATATTCAAATAATAAACTTTTGTTATCCTTAATAACCTTTGCAAGTTTATCTATGTTTAATACTCCATTTGAATCTTTTACTAATGGTTTTAGTTTATTTATTTTCGGAAAGTTTTCATTATTTTCTTTACTGTAAAATTCCCAAAAAGAAATAATTTTTAAATTCTTTATAACATATATAACATTTTCAAATTTTTCATTCTCCAATTTCAACCAAGTATCTCCCCTTCTTATATATCCTTGAATTTTAGGCCTAGATTTAATTCCATCTAAAATTTCTTTGTATTTTATAAAAGAAATTAAACCTTCATTATGAGAAAAAGAAAACTTTAAAATTAAATTAATACCATTACTATTAGATTCACCTATGTTATTAAGAAAAATATTCTGTTTATCAAGTATTAATTTAGATTCTAAATCTTGTTTACCTATAACATCATATAATATAGAGTCTCTATCATTATTTAGTATTTTGTAAGAAAGTAAATAAGGCTTATCCAATTCTCCAACTTTATTAATTTTGACTTTATTCCCTATGAACTTTGAGTAATCAACATTCTGTGAAAACAAACATATAGGGAATAGAATAAATATTAAGTATTTTAACATTTCTACCAATTTAAAGGGTTCGTGAAATATTCTTTTTGCTCATTTGTTAAATTTTGTTTTAATAATAATTCAAAACTAAACCCATCTTTATAAACACTTTTTAGTAATTCCTTTTCAAACTCATTCTTGGGATTATTTGACAATAACCTTTCCATTACGTCTGGTTTAAAAACCATTAAAGCCATCGCAATCTGAGTTAAATAAGGCTTTGATGTAACCTTCCATACCTCTTCTGACCTTTGCATTATTAAAGCACCAGCCACGGGTTTCTCTTTATCTTGTTGATGAAAATAAAATTTGACAATAGCAATTTTACTTCCATTAGAATTAAATTCTAATTTAGCTTGAAGTTCAAAATAAGTTTTATCTTTATTGTAGTTATTGACTTTATTAAAATGAGATTCACTTTTTTTATCGGCATTCTTTTCTCCTCCTAACGTATTATAATTTACCCATTCCTGAGAATTAGCACTTAAAATAGAACTCATTAATTCTTCTGGATAAGAGTTTTTAACTTCATTAATACTATTATATATAGGTTTCGATTTAAAACTCGGTTTATAAACGTAAAAATTAGTTTCAGTAATGTTATTCGTACTTAAAATAATTCTAGCACCTAAACTTTTCTCTTGCCCAAAGGAAAAAAAGTGGATCATAAATAAGACCACACAAAAATTAAAATATAATTTATTCATTCTCTAATTGCTTTAATTTTCTATTTGTTTTTCTGAAATAAAATACTATTAATGGATATACTAAAATTGGATAAATTAGTTCCATTAACCCTTTTCTTAAATACCTATTTTTATCCAACTTTTGCTCATTTTCTTTTTTTAATATGGTTTGCTTAAAATCTGGACGATAAAACACCATTATGGTATCAGAAGATAAATCCGCATAATTTTCCTTACTGAAAGAACTTACCCCTGGAGTTTTTCCTAAATTGACCATGACTTTTTCTTTATTTTCATTTATCGTACCATACCCGTAACAATTAAAATCGTCAGTTCCATGACCATCTCCACATTCAATTTTTTTCATATAAAATAGCCCAATTTTATATAGGCCAGCATTTTTAAAAATATTTAATGAATAAAGTCCCATGTACAAAAACAAAAAAGCGGGTAATGTTCCTGTAAAAAGAAATAGAAATAAAATTAATGATTTCCTTTTTGTCTTTTTATATATAAAATTGTTTTCCATTAATCATTTCTTTTAGGATATATAGTAAATCTATCTAATAGTTGCCATTCATGACTTTGGTCAAAAACTGTAATACCTCCAGCCATAATTTTTCCTTTAAAAGCCCCAATTAAAGGATCAAAATAGATAGTTGGTTTAAATTCAATATCATCATTGCTCTTAATTACTAATTTCCCTGCCACGTTTAGAGTAGCTTTTCCATAAGCCTTAATCTCAATCGTTACATTTTCTACATTCGATAAAATATCTGCTTTAACTCCAAACTCTGCGCCACCACTCCCTTTCGCTTGTATTGTGTTTTTTGTTTTCTTAAAGTAATCTTTATCATTTCTCTTTTCGTATGTCAGGACACCAGAAATTCCTATACTCGCTTTAAGATCTATAAAAGCTCCTATTTTCCCCAAATTAATGTTACTAAATGGTATTTTTAGTTCCCATGAATAAGGAGGAGGCAATTTTACTTTATACTTAACATCAACTTTAGCTTCAATACTACCGTCTCTTATAGTTTTATAAAATCTAGTTTCTTTATCTTCTTTATTTCGCTGAGTACCTTTTATTTCGATTTTTGGTTCTATCTTTATTCTGTCACTTGTATACCTATCAATAATTTTTTTTATTGTTTTTACTTTTTCAAATATATCTTCTACTTGAGACTGTATAGCTGGTGGGATTACTTTGTGAGTTTGTTTATCCTCTTTTATCCATTTTATATCAACACTTCTCTCTGTTTGATTCTGATACCCTGTAGTTACACTGGTTTCATATTCTGCTTCTCTAGCTCTTAAATTTCGTTTTATTTTTTTCTCTCCATAATTATCAAATGAATTTGTACCATCAAAACTCCATTTAATATCAGTTCTTCTGATTTGATTTTTATATACTTTAGGCGAAGTTTTTATTTCGAAATTAACTTCTTGGAAATCTTCGGGTAACGTAGGTTTTTGGACTAAATATAAAACTTGTCCTGATTTTGCCAATCTATACTTCTTGTGTCTAGCAAGTAAACCCTCAAACTTAAACTTTTTACGTGGTATATTTAATTTTATTCTTATTTTTTTTGAATTATCGTTAGGGTAATCCGATTTCTCCTCCCAATATTCAGCTTGCAAAACAATTGTTTCATTTATATCATTGACCACATCAATCTTTTTTGATTTTCCCTGACCTAAAGACTTTTCAGCGGAAACTGCATTAAAACTTTTATGAAAACTCCATTCTATCCTTGAATCCTCTTTAACATTTTTTAAAATAAAATTTTGCTTTTCTAATTTTCTATTAAAGGGAATAGTAATGATGTCCTTATCAGAATAATCTTTATTCTGATATTCTATGACTAGTTCGTTATTATCATCATTAGATCCCTCTTGAGGAGGATCATCGGAGGTATCTTGAGGTGGATTTCCACCTCCAGGTGGAGGAGGATCTTCTGAAGTAACGGGTGTATCAGGTGTATCGGGTGTATCAGGTGTGTCTGATGGCGGTGTTTCTTCTTGATTTTCGCCCGAACCTTCAATTTGAGTATCATTATCTGTTGCGTCTGAATTATCCGAAGTAGAAGGATCATCTGATGGATCATCTCCAAAAACATCATCAATAAGTTCTAAAACTTCATCAAAAGACTCATCTAAATCAATTATACCACTCCATGTTGGATCGTAATCTGTAACAACTACTCCCTGAATAAGCTGCTTACTTGTATTTATTTCTATCCCTTCAAAAAACACTTTAATCCTAGTGTATTTACCTAAATTAACATCCTGTAAATCATCATTCTCATCTATCAAATCACCTGTTGCAATATTTACCGCATCAATAATCTCTTTAATGTTTTCTAAAAAAGGCAAGGTTACATAGCCCCAACCCGAAAAAACACCGTTTCCTCCCGAAACCTCTCTTACTACAACAGGAAAATCACCCGCTGTAAAGGTATCATTCGGTTTTAAACTTGGTAATGGATCGGTATTAGAAATGTCTATCTCTGGGGTGAATCCGCAGTTGTAATACGCTGCTTCATCATTAGACGGTGTCGTAAATTCTTGAATGTTTGAATATGCATATCCTGATAACGGTGTGCACTCTCCTCCCACTCTAAATTCATAAATGGTATTGGGTTCTAAATTGTAAATCGTGCCCTCGTTGGTGTAACTCTCAGTGCTAAACCAATCTGCTTCTCCAAATCCCTTTTTTCGGTATTGAATTTGGTATTTTATATGATCTGATAGTTGCCAGTTAACACGAACTGATTCCGAATTTAAGGCTTGTGATATGACGAATGAAGGCGACGTACAATCTTCTAAATATCTAAACCAAAAAATCTCACTTTTTCCATCGTTTTTAAATACAGCGGTTTCTTCAACACCATCACTTACAAAAGCTCTTACTTGCCAACCGTACATTTTACCAGAAAGCATTTGTGGTGCTTCCGGACCTACTAATAAAGTGGTGCTTTGTGTGGTAGTTTGATAAAAAGGTACTGAACCTAAAAAATTTGCTTGAGGGTTTTGTATGTCCCAAAGCTCTTTTAAAGTAAATTCATACTGAACGTTTGGAGCGTTTGTATGGCGGGGTGTCCAGGTAAAAATTACATTCTGTGGATTCATCGCCGTAACAACATTATCTCTGAAAGGTAAATTTAAAATGGGCGGATCATTTTGAATAAGATAAATAGTAGTACATCCGTTGTTAGATATCTTTCTATTGGTAAAATAATCATATACCTCAAAACAAAATTCGTAAGGTCCGTTGGGTAATGGCGTATTGAATCGTTGTGGCGTAATTCCTGTTAGATTATTTTGACGAAAATAAGCTTGTAAGTCAAGATTTGATAGCCTTAAATTAACACCTCCGTCTAAAAATATAGGAGCTTCTCCTATAATTAAATCATTGGATATAATGGTCAGTCCTTGCCCTTTGATTTGCATTTTTAATCGAACACGCCTTCCTATTTCATTAATATCTGTTAGTAGCAGATTAACAAATAGCTTTTCACTTGTTGTGGTTGCATAATCAGATAGTTTAATGCTGTACGGAGGTACTATTTGTGGTGTTACTTGCACTGGATAGGTTTGTGCATTGGTTTGAAGGGAGGTTACCAGAATGGTTAATAGCAAACTGGTTTTCAAAAAGCAATTTTTAATCTTTCTATTATTTAGTAGACTTGTTTTTTGTTGCCAATGAGTTGCTAAGCTGAACTTTTTTAAATTGTTCAAACAACCTTCAAAATACAGAACAAAATAACAATTAAATAAATGTACTATTTCTAACAATTTTCTCATTACTATTTAATTTTTTGAGGGTTTTGAATCATACATCCTAGCAATTTTCTTGCATCTAATGACTCTTTCATCAAAATACCATGTGTTTCATTCTCTATATATTCACAAGCCAAAGAAAAATTGATCCAAACTTGCGTTTCGCTATTTTTCATATCGGCATCTGACAACTTCATAAGAATATATTTTATATTATCGGTTAATGAAAATTTGGTACTACTAAACTGGATTATTTTTTCATTTAACAAGGCAAAAAAATAAAGCATAACATTGCTACGGTTTCTTATGTTATCGACGAAAGATGTAAAAAGAAACTGTTTATATGCGAAATTTTTATTTAGAAATAGTATTGCATATAAATAATTTCTGTGGCCTTCTGCACTATTTGGACATATTTTTCTATAACTTCTTCTCATTTGATTTCTTAAAAAAGAACGTTCTTCCTTTGGATATTTTTTTGTTTTTTCAAATATATTCATGGCTAAAACAAATACTCTTTATATGCTTTTACGTCTTTAAAATACATTACTTAGCTTCTTTTTGAATTTTTATATCTACTACAATGTAAGAATTGACACCTTGCTTTACAAACTCTTTAATTTTAATTGCGCCCTTTCTTTGATCTGCGGTTTCAAATAATACTATTCTTGGCAAACCTACCTCTGAAAACTCTTGATGCCCTGCTGCTGTTTCATGAATCGTTGTATTTTGAAAAAATACATCATTCCTAAGTGTATCA
Source organism: Tenacibaculum profundi (assembly GCF_057162725.1). NCBI lineage: Bacteria > Pseudomonadati > Bacteroidota > Flavobacteriia > Flavobacteriales > Flavobacteriaceae > Tenacibaculum > Tenacibaculum profundi. The sequence continues at coordinate 171,618 of NZ_CM169894.1, read as the reverse complement.
AATTCTAAAACCGACATGGAAGTTTGGCAATTACAATGTTCTTGAGAATTGATAATTTTGGTAGTTCCTGAATTGGGGATCACAGAAAAAGCGGTAGACTGTGCCTTATCTGGACTTACAAACTTGTTAAATGTAAAACTATCATTAAGTCCGAAGTATACAATATCTATTTTAGACCCGATTGCATCTGTAACTTCATTTTTAGTATATACTTTTCTATCCGCTGCCGAAAAGAAAGCACCAATATTACCGTTATTATGTGCCGTATTTATCCCTAATTTTAAGTTCTCAAATGTTCTGATGTTGGTATTTTCATAAACGGAAATCGTTTTGACAATTTCCTTTTCTTGTTTGCTATTAGAAGCCTTCAGTTTAATTGCATGTGTTCCTGGTGTTACCAACGTAATTTCCATATTTTCGTCGGTACTTGAATTAATTGTAGCGCCTTCAAAGGTCCAATTAAACTGAGTAGCGCTTATACTTCGATTTGTTAAACTAACTTTTACTGGAATTTGAAAATCATCATCTTCCGTAACCACAGAATAATCGAAATTAGCTTCTAAGTAAGGAAATACCTCAACTGTCTTCTCTAGTGTATGTACTTCCGATCCGTTTCCTGCTCTTAATCGTATTGTATGCTCACCAGGGGTAGTAAATACAATCGTACTTGGATGTTGTTCTCTTGAAGTTTGCAAAGAACCTCCTTGAAAAAACCAATCGAAGAAAAATGCTCCAGTTGTATTGTTCGTAATCGCAATTTCTACAGGCGAAAAATTATTTTCTATAACCTGTACGTCAAAATCCAAATGAATTGTTGGGTTAATACTTATAGTGTCCGTTTGTATGTCAACACTTCCATCCCTATTAGATGCTTCAAGTTTTATCACAAATTCTCCTGGTTCATCATACACTATTACCCCCGGATTTTTGCGGTTAGAATTATTGGGTTTTCCTCCTTGAAATGTCCATTTATAAGTATCTGCTCCCGTTGTAGAATTGGCTAATTTAACGCTTACAGGTGCCGTTAAATCATTATTCAAAATGGTATGAGTAAAGGCTGTTTTCACTGGTAAAGCTACCTCATCAATACAAGCAAAAACAGCACTTATCAATGTCAATAAAATAACTATTCTTTTCATTTATTCTATAATTACTTTTGCAATTCTTCTTGTTTTTGCCGATTCTAAAAGAATAATATATATTCCAGGAGGAACATTAATATTATAATCAACTTCATATTCTTTTTGTCCAGATAACATTTGATCTTCAATTATCGTATTGGCAGAAAGACTAAAAAGACGTAAAGAAATTTCAGCCTCTTTTTCTAAGGTAATCGTTACCTTAAAGTTTCCTTTATTCGGATTAGGAAAAACGCTAAATTCTTTTACTAATGGACCTTCAATATCACCAATATCTTCTATAGTTCTTGCTTTGTGAACTTGTACCACTTTAGTTATCATTTTTCTACAATTTCCTTCTTCAGAAATCATTGAGACTTCATAGCTTCCTGGAGCTGGAAATCGCAATACAACACCTTCCGTTGTCTCTTGAACTAAACTAACGTTGGTAGGTATACGCCAAGAAATAGTATCACTGATCGGGTTGGATACGTTTATAATAACAATATCTTCCCCAACAAATGCCTGAGAAGTAAGTATAAACTGTGCATCAATAATAGCATTGGAAGCGTTTATAGTAATACTTTTCGATATCTCACATCCTTCATTGGTTTTTACAGTTAATGTATACACGCCTTCCTCACTTAAAATAACATTGCTACTAGTACTATTAAACCCATTGGAAGATGTCCATTTATACGATGCAATGCTACTTTGTGCCACATTGTATTCAATGCTTTCTCCTGAACACAGGGTAACTTCGCTTGGTACTAGTTCAAAAGCAAATTCTTCTGGGTTTTCAAGCGTAAATTCTTTTTTCATTTGACAGCCCTTTTGATCGGTCACTGTTACAGTATAGGTTCCTGAGCATATATTAGCAATACTACTTGTTGTTGCTCCATTATTCCAAAGAAATGTAAAAGGTGCTTCTCCTCCTTCTATATCAACATTGATTGCTCCACTACATTGATTGTAGCATTTAATATCAGTGATTGTCTCGTTAATTATGAGAGGAGAATTGTTCTCTAACGTAATGCTTGCTGTTGTTTGACATCCGTTGGCATCTGTTATTAACACAAAATACGTTCCTAATGAGGCATCCGTCAGTTCAGCGCTAGTTTCTCCAGAACTCCATGCGTACGAATAAGGCGGTGTTCCTCCTTTAACTATGGGAGTAATCTCCCAATCATTATTCATTCCACATCCAGTAGCATTGGACTGAAGAGTAGCCGTTAAAATTTCAGGTTCTGCAACAAAAAAAGATTGGCTGTTACTTGCATTATTATTAAAATCGGTAACTACTACATAATAATTTCCTGATGGTAAATTGTAAATAAACTGACCGTTGCCTAGTACGTTATTGGTACTTGCGGAATACCATACATAGGTATTTCCTCCGACGCCTCCATTAGCCACTGCTTTTAAGGATGCTTGACTATTTCCTTTACATTGTATTTCTTCATTCTGTTCAATAGTGACAGTAAGAGGTTCAGGTTCTCCTAGATTATATACCTCAACAAGCTCGCAACCAAGCTGATCTGTTACTTTTAAAGTGTAATTTCCTGCTGAAAGATTTTGTATGGCATTCGTATTTCCTAAAAGATTTAGATCCTCATCTCTCCATTCCAATTGATATGGCGCTGTTCCTCCAATTACATCAACTGCTATTTTTCCATTACTAAGTCCTGCTCCTGTTGGTGTGTTAAATACTGTAGGTGTAGCCTTATATTCATTAGGTTCAGAAATTAGTATGGTTGCTGAAATTTCACAATTATTATCATCTTTCACAACCACTGTATAACGTCCTGCTGCTAATGCTGTTATTGTTGAAGTCGTCATTCCATTATTCCACGCGTAGCGGTATGCATTGGTTCCTCCAGTTACCGAAAGTGTAATACTCGCATCATTTCCATTATAACAACTAACCGCTGTTTTAGTATAGCTAATAGCGAGTGGATTGTTCTGAGGTAATAAAATTTGTGCTTGTGCAGTATTTCCATTAGAATCGGTTACTTTTACCATATAGGTTCCAGAAAAGTTTGTCAATTTAAAGGCACTACCTATTTCTGTAGTAGGGTTGTTCAAATCAAACCATTGATATGTGTAGGTTTCATTCATTTTTAAAAATCCTCCTGAAACGTTTGACCTAATCGTTCCTCTTCCACCAAAACAATCTATCGGATCTGCAATTGCTAATGTTACCTCTAATTTATCAGGTTGTGTTATTGTATATTCTTTTTGAAGGATACAATTATTAGCATCTGTAATAGTCATTACATAGGTAGCTGCTGCCAATCCTGTTACATGGCTTGTTGTACCAATGATAGCAACACTATTTTTTAATCTAAGCGTATATGCGTAGGGCAAAACACCTCCTTTTACAGCTACTACTTTAATTTCTCCATTATTAGTTTCAAAACCTGATAAATTTACCTGAGTATCATTCTCTATTTCTATTTTTTCTGGTTGCGTAATCGTAAATGTTTTTTCAATTGCTGGATTAGGGCAATTTAAATTATCTGTAACTTTTAATTTGTAGGTTCCAACAGGAATATTTGAGAGCTTATTAGTTGTACCAATTACATCAGCCTGCCCTTGTTTAGTCCATTGATACAAATACGAGCTACTTCCTCCACTTAAGGCTACCTCTATTGCGCCAGTTGTATCTCCAAAACAAGCCACATTAGTAACTTTTGAAGAAGAAATTTCTACCAAGGCCGGATTTATCATTTCTAACTCAGTGGTCGTTTTAACACCGTTTCCATTTCTATCCGTTACCTCGATACCGTAAACTCCTGCAGCAATATTTGTCAATGTTGTTCCAGTAGCGCCAGATATAAATATTTTTCCTCCTCCTGCTTCTTTTTCATACCAATGATAGGTATATGGAGGCAATCCTCCTGAAACAGCTACTTCCATTTTTCCATCAGTATCGTTAAAACAAAATAAACGTCCATCGCTTGGAATAGTAATAGCTGCCACCAATTGTTCTGGTTCATCTAAAATATGAATCAACGTTTCTGAACATCCATTTGTATCTTTAACTTTTACTTCATAACGTCCTTTACCTATATTCGTTAAATTTGGGGTTGATGCGATTGAAATTGTTGCTCCATCTTTAAACCATTCGTATGTATAAGGAAAAGTACCTCCTGTAACATTGATGTTTATGCTTCCGTCTGTGCCACCATATGCTAATGGATCTTGAGCATTTACGATTCCAACAGATAGCTCTTGTAGTGGTTCCACTATGGTTATCGTTTTTTCTAAGGAACAGCGATTGTTATCCGTTATCTTAACCGTATAGTTTCCCTCTCTTAAACCTCCAATGTCTTTCGTTGTTGCACCATTAGACCATTCGTAGGTATACCCTGGGGTTCCTCCTGTAATATTTAATGCAATACTTCCCGTATCTCCTCCCTTACACAATACATTGGCTACTGTTTCTTGTATTGAAAGGGGCTGTATTGGCTGGTTGATAACAATACTTTTTTCTTTTTGCTCTACAGGAACTCCTGCTAAAAGTACTGTAACCTTAACCTTGTAAGTTCCGATGCCTAAATTAAAAACGGAAGCTGTATTGGTACCAAAAGTTGTATTGGTACCTTCTACTTTAAACCATTCATATTGATAAGTAGAGCTAGCCCCTCCTTCAACATTGGCTGTTATCGTACCTGATGCTTCTCCAAAACACTTAACATCACTCTTGTTTAATTTAATGATAAGTGGTTCGGGATCTGTCAATATAATATTTGCTAGCTCCTCATTACAATTATTAGAATCAGTTACAACTACTTTATACGAACCTTCCTTTAGCCCTGAAACATTCTGAGTAGTTGCAAAAGGAGTAGAACTACTATTCTTAAACCATTGATAAAAGTACGCTCCTGTTCCACCTAAAACCGATACATTAATAAATCCATCACTTGCGCCTGCGAAAGTTGGATTTCCATCGCTTACCTTAGAAACCTTTATGGCACTAGGCTGTTCAAGCTTGGTTGGCACAATAGTCGACAAACATCCATTTGCATCTTTTACTTGTACTGAATAATTTTTTGCAGTTAAATTAGCTATTGTTTTTGTTGAATTGAAATTTACTGATTGTTCAATACCATCAAGAATTAAAGTATATGGTATCATACCTCCTGTTATTGACACATTTATCTTTCCGTCATTCCCTCCATTACATGAAATATCACTGGGAGTAATTATTGGTGTCGATAGTTTTGTTGGTTCTACAAGATTTACTGTAGCACTCTTTTTTATATATTTATCTGAAACTTCTATTCTATAATTTCCAGCCAATAGGGGTCCAAAATCAACAACTTGATTAGTAGCACTCGAATAACTAACATATTTAATAGGCAATATAGAAGTGTTACCATTTTTATAAAGTTTTACTGTGTAATTTCCACTACTAGGTGAAAAACCTCCTTTTATTAACGCTCTAATATGTCCTTCTCCCTCAAAACAAGCTATTGGTAAATGTACAGAAGTGCTAATTTTCAATTCTGGCGGATTGGTTAAGTTAATTTTATTACTTGTAGCTTGGCAGGTTCTACTTTTAGCTATCACATGGTATTCTCCATGCGAAAGCCCGTTAATCTTATTATTCTGATCTAAAATAGGCTGCGGGCTCATTTGAACATCGTTTTTATACCAGGTATATGTATAGGGATTTAAATCTGTATCCCATCCTCCTTTCACCACACTTAACTCAATAATTCCTGTATTGGTATTATACTCTTTTATTTCTTGTGCTTTTACAATGGTAACAGATAGTTTTTCCGAGGGGCCTTTTATTTCTAATTCAATAATTTTATTATTATCCCCGTCAACTATTACTGTTTGAGAAAAAATGCTACATGATATCATTAATAACATTATTACTAAAAACTTATACTTCATTGTATTTTTATTTTTCCCTTGATAATTCATATTACTTATTCTTTTTTAGCCAAACATTTATTTCCATCCCGTACTCGTATTCTTGATTTTCCTTTTGGTAAGCTACCTATTACCACGTTTCTGGCTGTATTAACAGAAGTACTAAAAGGAACCCATGTTCCATTTCCATTAAGCTCATATTCAAATCCTTCACCTGTCCCCCCATTAACATTATAGATTTCAATTTGTCCGTCGTTTACACCATAGCAAGACTGGTCTTTTTTGTGCCTTGCTGAAAAGCTTATATTTGTTGGCTGATCCAATCGAAACGTATCTGTCTTCTCCAAAGAATCCCAAAAAGGAGATGATTCTACTGGTTTTTGAGGAGATTCCCCTATGTTTAAGGTTTGATATCTGAAATAATAGTAATCGTCTGTTCCTTTAGTGGGAGAAATTTTCTCGGGCCATTCAAAACCAACATTTCCACCTCCTAAATCATCAAATTGAATGATTGGATCTGATGTATTGATAGGAATTGAACTTAATTGGTTTACTAAAATCTTACGGTTCATTCCGTCGACATAAAATAAAGTTACCACCAATTGCTCTGCAGATTCAATAGGCCTGCTCAATTTCACCGAAACTTTGCCCTCATCAAGATCTGCACGTTGATAAGAACAAAAATAATTTTTCTGATTGTAGAGTGCCAAAAATTCTGGAGAACACGATATAATACTAAAGCTTAGTGGTTCGTTACATAAATAAGAGTATTTTTCGCAATCTTCATTATAGTACTTAATTCTAACTTTCAAAGATTTACCTATAGTTGCACCTGAGATATTCGCCGTATTTAATTCAAAAAAACTAGCTCTGCGTTCATAGGGCAAATAAGTTTTCCAATCAGCATTGGTTTCTAATTTATATTCAACAGCATAACTGGATTCCTCATTACAATCATTAACATAAAATTTAAGTGGCTGACAATCTTTAAGCAAAAGATTATCAAACGCTTCTTTTTGATCTTTCTCTAAAGAATTACTACTATAAATTCTAGGGTCGTCGTAAATTCTATAAATGTTAACATAATTAATACTTAAAGAACCACAATATGGAAAAAGATAATTATGTTTCAAACATCCAGATACTTCTGAAATAACAGTTTTTCTAGTATTATCCATTTTTACAAAACCATTTTCATCTTGTACTGCTCCGTCACATATAAAAGAAGAAGTTGCTTTGTAATTTATCTTTGAATTTGCCTCTGCAAACTCCATAGGACTAATAAATCTTATGATACTATCATACTTTTTGTTTCTTATTATTTCAGGATCAGTAATATTTGTAATTTGAACATTATCAAGATATATTCTTTTACTTTGCAAAGAAGAACGTAACTTTAAGTAATAACTCCCTTTATATCTATCAAATGGAAAAAATAACTCTTTAGACTTGTTAGAAAGATCAAAGTTATACTCAACTTTATAGTTAAACCCTTTCTTTAATTTTTCGGCGCTATATTTAAAACTAACGTCAATAGTTGCTTGTCCTCCATTACTATCATATAAATCCATAAAACCTGATGCTATATTTGATGCATTAAAGGAGAGTATATCTGTTTTACCCACACTTGCACTGTAGCCATCACAACTAAACCAGCTTCTTTCATGAATAAATGATGAAAACTGAATTTGTTTTGGCTTATGCTCAAAATACTTCGTTAGTATTTTTCTCTTTTCTACTTTAGGATCACGAGTAAAAATAACAGTATGCGTAACATTATTTACATCCGTTACAGTAAGTCGTACATGTTTATTTTCTCCACAGAGTCCACTATTTGCAAGAAAATTATAATCATAATCTATTATATCTACTTTGTAGTTATAATCCTGTGCGTAAAGCACATAATTACATAAAAGCATTATGAAGAAGTATTTTTTCATGTTATTTATTTTTAAAGAACCCTGTCTTTATGAATTGCCTATCTATATCCTTTATTTTTTTTATTTATATCAAAAGAAATCCCACTAATTCCCTTTGGATAAACATTTATTTTTATCTCGTATTTTTAAACGAACCTTTCCTTTGGGTAAACTTCCAACTACTACCGTTCTTACTGAACTGTTAGAAGCGTCAAAAGAAATCCATGTTCCGTTACCATTTAGCTCGTATTCATACCCCTCTTCTGTTCCTCCTCCAGCATTGTATATTTCAATTTGTCCATCATTCACATCAAAACATGACTGGTCTTTTTTATACTTTGCTGAAAAAACTACATTTGTTGGTCTATCCATTCGAAAAGAATCTGTCTTTTCTAAAGAATCCCAAAAAACATCTGTTTCTGATGGTTGATTAGGCGTTTCTCCCAGATTTAAAGTCTGATACCTGAAATAATAATGATCACCAACCCCTGCAGTAGATGGAATTTCCTCTGGCCATTCAAAACCAAATTTTCCTCCGCCTAAATTATTTAATTTTATTTCGGGATCCGTTGAGACTATCGGTTCGGTGCTTAACTGATTTACTAGCACTTTAAGACCTGTATCGTCTACATAGAATAACGTTACTACTAGCTGCTCTGTTGGTTCGATCGCTCTACTTAATTTAATTGAAATTTTACCCTCATCAAGATCTGGGCGTGAATAAGAACAGTAATAATTTTTTTTACTGTAATATCCTTCAAATTTGGGAGAACATGTTGTCACTGTATAATCTTTAATGGCAACAAATTTGTCTAAAGCTCTATGTCCTGTTCTAAACCTTAAAATACTTTGCCCGTTGGTAGGAAGACCTAACCTTGTATATAAGTCTTCTATATTTATATTAATTGTCGTTTTTTTCGACTCCAAAGGTTCCCACCCATTTGTATTTATTTGATAATCCCAATCATAGCCTCCTTTTAATTCAATCGTTTCGTTATAGCATAAGTTTTTATTAGTTCCATCTGAGTTAGTTGGACCTTCAAGATGCAATGCATAAAGCTTTTGCTTAAAACCACAACTTTCCCGAAAAAATTCCGTTGTAAAATTATTGCTTCTTACCCTTCTTTTATAACGTGAATCATTGAATGTATCGCATTGACTTGTTGGATCCAAGAGGCTAATTTCATGATTTTCAACACTTATATCGATATAACTCCATGTATTTGGTAAGGTTAAAAAATCAAAAAACACCTCCCCAACATTATCAAGAAAAGCATGCCCTGCATGGCTTGGAGTTTGAGTATTTTGTCCTGAATCAATAGACAATTTAACCTGTCCATAGTTCCTATGCAATCCTTTGGTTACTTCAGTTTCCACTAAATAAGCATACTCTGAGCTCTGTGCATTTCCTTCTGAAAGAAAGCACGTTAAAAACCCACACAATATTGATTTAATTTTATCCATTAAATTCCTTTAGCAAAACAACCTTGGTCATCTTTTAATTTTACTCTTAGTTTTGTTCTTTTTAATTGATCAACCACTACATTATTCCCCGAAAATGATGTCCAGTTTTTAAGAACAGTAAGGGTATTCGTTCCTTGAACCTCATAAACTATATATGAAAAAGTTCTATTCCCTTCAGATGAGACATTATAAAGACGAATTTTACCGTCTTTTACTGCATAACATGATTCATCGTTTATTTTTTCTGCAAAATACGCTACTTTTTTGGCCTTCCCGATCGTAAAAAGATGCTCCGATAAAGTAGCCCATGTAGGATCACTTGAAACAATGCCACCATTGCCTAGTTTTGTCTGGTATTTCAATTTATAATTACCCGCAGGTAAATCACCTACCCAAGTGTAGCTGTAAGTACCATCACTTTCATTAAATAAGTTAAAAGTACTCTCCTGCGGATTTGCTGCTAAATCATAGCCTGTATCGTATTCATAGTAAAGCGTCATCACTAAATTTTCATTGGTATCCAAGCTCCTCTTTAGTTTTAATTTAAAGCTACCATCATCAGAGTAATTACATTTTGTTTTAATAGGATTTATTGCACTAAACTCTGGTGAGCATGTTGTTAAACTAATGGTGTAATTGTTCAATGAGTATATTACATCGTTTGTAAATGGTGCAGTGAACTTGAAACGTAGTTGTAAGTTTCCGGAAAATTGAGACTGCCAAGAGGTTCCAAAAACATCTAGTAAACTCACATTTAAAGGATACCTATTTTTATGATTTGGTATTTCTTTCCAACCTGAGTTACTGTAATATTCCCATACTAAACCGTTCACATTATGATTTAATCCATCTGAATACCTTGCAAAAATTGCCTCCCTTTCGCAAATCTTACCGTTTGGAACATTTATTTTGGGTAGTAAAACTGCATAATATGAAAGCGGAAGACATGGTGCAACACAATAAATTGGATTACTTCCCGTATATAAAACATCAATTCTGTCGAAATGATTTAGTATTTTATCAACTTCTGTATTTGGACATTCATCAAAGAGAGTTCCTCCACAGTTACCAGAACAATCATTACCATCACGCTCATCAATAATTTGTGTAAAATCAATATAAACTTTTACATCTCTTTCAGAAATATCATACTTCCCCTGCTGATGACTCACCAACAAACTGACTTTATCTATTGGGCAGTTTTCAGGGTCTATCAAAATTTCTTTTTTTAAAACATATAGCTCTGATTGTGCATTTATATTAAAAACAATGGAACATAAAAAACAATAAAACATTGCTACTCTCATACCTAATATTTAACTTCCATTTGTTTCATTTCTCCTAAACTACCGTCTTTAAAAACAGGTCTTAACATATAGATATAACTATTGTTTGGGTGTACGTCTTCGTCAACAATTCTGGTAATCGTTTGAGGAGCATTTCTTAACAAAGTCACTTTTTTATCTTTAACACCTTTATAAATCATAACCTCTAGCAAATTATCTTTATCTACTATTTTCCAAAAAATTTCAATGAAACCATTTATTTTATCAACATAACTCCCAAGGCTTTTTATGCCAGATCTAAGCTTTGTTTTAGGTACCTCAATCGTTAAATAATTTTCATTTTCAGACTTTAACCCACTATCATCAACCGCTTTTATCAGATATTGATACTCGGTACCTCCATCCACATTGGAATCTACCCAATCGGTGTATGCTACTTTTAAGCTATCTTTAGGAATGGAAGCTGATAATGACCACTTAACAGAATCTTTTACACGCCTATAAACCTCGTGTGTTAGGAGATCTCTACTCTGGCTATTGGCCCATTTTAAGTGTACTTTTCCTTTTTTTACCTCGTAAGATGTAATCACAGGGGATGTTGGTGGTATATAATCTGGCTTTTTTAGTGTTAACCTATCCGAATATTCAGACATATTATAACGTTGATCTACTGCAACGATTTTATAATATACTTTATCATTTAAATTCTTAACCGCAATACTGTCATAAAAAATAGTTGCTTTGTGAGGACTTACCGTTATTTGAGAAAACTCTTCCTTTTGATTATTACCTCTAAATACGCGATACCCAAGCATATCTGGTTCTGTATTTGCTTTCCATTCTAAAGTTACCACACCTAAGCTATCTACCTTGCCTTCTAGCCCAACAGGTTTTACCGGTGGAATTGAATCTATGGGCTGTACTAAAACAGGATAAGAATCACGATTACTTCCATTCTTACCTATGGCAGTAATGGTAAAATAATTTGTTGGATCAATATCATCATATTGAATAGATCGCTCTTTTGGCGCTATGTTTTCGATAACAGGTTTATAAATACCATCTACTTTATTACTTTTATTGAGGCGAAAACCAGTTATAAATTTAGTCCCTTCTTCTAAAAATTCCCATTCCAGCAATACGCTTTTATTAGTATTAACAATTTCTTTTGAGCTTATTTTTGGCACATATGCTAATACTTTTAGTCCTTTTCCAGAAATTACCTCGGAAGGAGGGCTTAGCTCACCAAAGGGTGTTCTTCCTTTAACCCTATAGTAATAAGTTTTGTTGTTCGTTATTGAATCTATATAATAAATTCTTTTCGTATCTACCCTTCCACCGCTATTTAAGGTAGTATATGGTAATTTATTAATTTGCTCAAATAATTGTCCGTTTTCAGAACGCTCTATAAAGTAACTATTATACTGATTTGCATATATTTTATAATTCCAGTTTAACATTACCTTTTGGTCATCGAAGATGGCTGCTAAATCAAGTGGCCTAGGTAACTCCTCATAATCTTTCATACCAATAAATACACCTCCATCATTTATCTTCATTTCATTTTTTGGAACCAAAGAAAACACCTTATAAACATATTTTTCATTCGGTCTAACTTCATGGTCTTCAAATGCCAGCCCTGCTAATTGAGCTACGGAAAAGTCTTGGTCTGCTGCATAAAGTGCCCATGTAAAACGCTGCTCCTGCTCTTGCGACATATTGATGATTCCTTGTAAACTGCCGACCCCTTGAACATTGAAATTCTCGCCAAATAAAGCTTGTGCCATCACAGCTGCATTGTTATTTTTTTCAATAACTTTCATCCATTCTTCAGGTGATGCAGGTTTAAATTCTCCAAGCTCTTTAAGAATAGGTTTATTTATAGTTTGTCCATCAATACTAATAGTATATCTCTTGAGTTTATATCCGTATTTAGCTAGCTTTCTAAATGCTCTTGGAGTATCTGGAGCCCAGCGAAGCATTATTTTTGGATCCGTTTGCGCTCTTCCTAAAACTTTTATTTCTGCTTTTTTAGTAATCGTTTGTGCATAAGCAGCGCCAATTGAGCACAATATTAATATGGTTATTTTAACAATCCTTTTCATTCAGCTTTAAAATGGGTTTTTATATTTAAATATAGCATTGGTCCCTAATTTACCTCCTGGTAATACATACTGCATTTTAACCTTATACTTTCCAGAGCTAATGGCTGGAAAGATACCATTTATGATAAAATTATACTTTTGAATTTGTGTGGCATATTGAGAAGGATAATTTAAATACTTATTTACCACTTTATATTGTAAATCGATAAAATCATTCTTATAATGATATGGTAAATTATATCGAAATGGCATTCTTTTATCCAGTAATGAAAAATTTGGTTTTTGTCGCAAATACGGCACATACCAAGTTAATATATCAAGCCCTTTTATGGGTGGTAAACCTAATTTATCCGTATTCCTATTAAAGGTAAAATCAGCTTCTAAAGGATATCCCTCATATATCAAGTTGTAAATTCTATCTTTATAATAAGAATCATCTAATACTGCCTCTACTGCTATTAATGGCTTATATCCTGAGTACTCACTTCCTTCTAGTTCAACCTCATCAAATCTCTCCGATGCCTTCATATCTGTTTGTATTGCATGAACATCTGAATAAATAGGATCTAGGTAGTGTTTAACAACATTTTTTGCTTTTATCTTTCTCTCAAAGGTATTGTATTTACTGGTATTAAAATCATACTTTAACAATGCTGTTTCAACCTCAGTGTTCACCACATTTTGAACATTTTTATTCTTAACTTTTATCGTATTACCTTCCTGCCCTGTATCTTTTTCTGTATAAGAGGTAGTATTCTCTTCCCTTTCTTTTCCTTCAGGCATGCTAATTAATTCCAAGGTATATTTTTTACTATTTTGAAGTTGACTAAGGTTAAAATTAACCTTACGATCTCCTTTATGATAACTTACTGTATTCGTTACCAAATGCCCATCTTCATTAGAATATCTGACATTTTGAGACCAGTTTGTTTCTGGCTTGAATAAATAAGGCTGTCCTCTTTTTAATTTTACAAAACCTATTTTAGACTCTTTTTGAAAAAAATATTTTTGATCAATTACAGGATACGCATATACAATATTTTTCAGTGGAATAAAATCTGGAGCTTCACCCGTTGTAAAAGTTCGCTCCTCTATTTCCTGTGCTTTCTTTCCTTTTGATAATATCGTTACCCAACTTCCCCCTCTCAATTCCTGAAAACTAACAACTACTTTTGTTTTTAAGGTGGATTTTGGTGGTAATACGTCAAAAGAAATAAAGTTAGCAACGTCTTTGCTATCGCTCCATTCCAGCTCGCCTTCTATTAGCTTTCCTTCTTTGGTAACTACAAATTCATCGAGTAAAATTCTATACGTTTTAACACCTTGATCATCCTCAAGTTCAAATGCTTCGTTAATTTTCATATTAAAAGCTGCTTGTGGAGCTGTAAAAACATCTACCTCAGAAGCCTGGTCATCGGGAGTTACGCCTGATATAATTTTAAGTCCGCCTAAAGGTGCTCCTCCAATAATTTCACATTCATCTCCGAGTTCAATCTTAAATCGGAACCTTCCACTAACGAGCCCTCCAAGAACACTAAAATGCCCTCCAACATAGCCTCTAAACCATGATGGGTTTGGTAATTTTGCTTGTAATAAAACGGCAGCTCCTGCCCTAATAATTGGAATTTTTGCTTTATAAAACCACAGATTTACCTTAACTCCTAATTCTCCTTCTAAATACGCATAAGCTTGTCCGTTTGCATACCATCCATCTACACCTATTTGACCACTTCCTTTACAAGCTGTTTCGCCATAATCTTTGATCATGATATCAAATCCTAATCCAGCTCTAAAGCGAGCATAAAAAATCAAGAAATTCATATCTCCTGTATCCACACTCAGATCCATACCTATTGCGAATCCTCGACCATCCCCCAAAGCATTTAAGTCTCTCATGTAATCCAGATTAGACAAATTAACACCTAAGATGTCAGCTACAGCCTGTGGAGGAGGCGGGCTTCCTGGAATTTTATCTCCTATCATTAAATACGTAGTTGCCTTTACACTAAAACTACCTATCCCGACACGCAATCCAATACGATCTTTAGGTGTTCCCATATGCAAATACCAACCTTGAGTACTTGAATGAAAAACTGCCCAACCAGCCCTACCCCGTGGCCCTACTCCACTAAAAAAGTTTCCAGGTGTGTTTACGTATACTTCCATTTCACTATGAAAAGACCTATTTTGAAAATCCATTTCCATAGAAAAATGCGCATCTATTCCAACATCAAATGTTAAACCATCTTGTGGAAAGGCTAATTTACTGTACTCTGTTAATTTTGTTTCTTTAATTTTTTCAATAGCAGCATTGTTTTCAAGGTTATTTACCTTGTCTTGCATTGCTGTTAGCTTTTTCTTGAATTTATCGCCAAACTTAAAGTCAATAGATTTCATAACATGGGCTTCTCCAAAGAAAAGAACTCTATTTAGCCCTCCATGCTTATTAAATGCCATCTCAAACCCTACTTTTCCATTAAATGCCCTTTCATTACCAATAGCAAATCCCAACATTGCCCTAAACCCTAATCCTGAGTTAGCATCCGGAACATAATCCATTCCTGAAGGAGGACCTGGAGTCTTTACAGGCTTCCCTTCGTAAACCAAAACTGGTGGATTTGTTTTTTTTGTCATATGGTAATAGGCACCTCCTCCAAATCCGTTTACCTCAAGAACGCCAATTGTGGGTTTTGTTACCATAGCTGATAAATCTGCATAGGCATCTACGTACCAGTATCGAACATCTGTTTTTCCAAACCAAGCAGTTGCTTTTACATTTATGTCATTAAAATCTGCTTCCAATTCTCCATAAAAACCATCACCATACACAGGATCGTCATCTTTAATATCGACGTGTCCTTTAAACTTTACACTTCCAAGATCTGCAGCAACCTTTATTCTTTGAATATCAACTCTATCAAATTTCCAGCGTTGTAACTCATTTTCTTCATAAAACTTCCCTACGATATCCAATTTTGTTCCACCAGAAAAACCTTTTCCCATCAAGTTTACGTCTATAGCAAAACTTAAAGAAGTTTTACGTTCGTTCGCTGTAATTCCAATTTCTGAAATTGTTACTGGAAACCGTGCAAACTTAACATCTCCCTCATACCCCATATAATCCACTGAAAAATAAGGTGATTCTGTCTGAAGTTGAAGTTTCTGAAAAGTTACTCCTTTAAAATCTATAATTCCTTTTTTTCCATTTTCTAACTCGGCATTACTTGCATTAATATTTAAACTGCCATGTAAAACTGCTTTGGGTCTAAATTTTCCTTTTGATACTTTTAATTCAACTCTTGAATTCTCTAGAAGTGTCGCTTTTGCCTTGAAAACATTAAACGCAAGCTTTTTAAGAGGTGCTAAGCTTAAGATATATTCATCTTTTGCTACATCAATTATGGCTTCGTACTTAACCGTTTTATTTGCTAACGCTTCCTCAGAAAGATTCGTGAGTTCTTCTTTCTTTATTTTTTTAGAAACGGGTAATACAATATTACCTCCAAAGCCTGCTCCTGTAATTTTATTAGCTTCAAGATTTGCGTGGAGATTCTTCACTGAAAATTGCCACCCTGAAGCATTTCCTTTATCCAAAGAAAGTATGTTTTCTGCAGAAAAGTTTCCCGAAACCCCTTCATTATCTAATAATAAATTCATGGCTTTAAAGGAGATTCTCTCATTACTTCCGTTTTCTTTAAATTCTTTTGGAAGCGCCACTTTTAAGGATTTTATAAAAACACCTCGCCATAATTCTTCATTTCCTGCTACTAAGTATTTGCTCTTATAACTTTCAGTAAATTCAACACTCTCGGAGTTTCTAATATCACTGAAATCGAAAACAGCTTTATTAACTTCAAATACAAGTCCAGCCTTTCCTTTTCCATCCCCTCGATTTTTATTAGTTATCTGAAATGGACTAAGGCTAACTTCAGCAATAATGTCATTCCAATCTTCAACAACTGTTTGAAAACTTCCTTTTACTCTATTTGTACCTCCATTACTATCATCTCTCTTGTAATTTTCACCTTCTCTTTTAACAGGCTCTATTAAATCACGTGAAAAAAGCACATCAGCGGCGATTCCGATTTCTTTTAATCCTGAGCAATCTATGGTAACGTAAGTTTTATTATCAATCGCTCCTGTCTGCATATTAAACCCTCCTTTTAACTCAAGTAAAGCTTTATTCCCATTAATAGGGATTGGAATGTTCCCTAATAAGGAAATATTAGTATCTCCTACAATGCCTCCTTTATGTGATATTTTTAGATTGTCTGCTCCGAAAAATAAAACAACCTGACTTCCATCTTTTCTAGATTGTGGAATTACAAGTTTAACAAATGCTGTTACTTCTGTATAACTTGGATAAAATTTTGCTTTGCTAATACCTAAGACTGTCGTTAATCCTCCTACTTTTTTTTTAACGCCGATAGGTAAACTAATCATATCATCCGATCCAAGAACATCAACATAACTACCGTTAGTTTCTAATTTATTAAATATGGAACTTGCCTTTGCTATTAAGGAATCTACTTTCGGATTTTGAATGTAGTTTTTTATTAGATAATCCTCGTTAAAATCATCTAAGCCTGACAATACATTAAGCTCTGTATTAAGCTTCTTTACTGAGATTTCGTTAAATAAATCATTTGAATATATAAAGGAAGAGCTAAATATCAATAGCAGTAAAAACAATTTTTGCATAACTTAATTCTAAGGGGTTAATTTCTTCTTCTTATTTTAACCTCAAAAATAATATTATTTTACAACCTCTTAAAGATTTGTTAATTTATTTTTTTCAATTTTTACAATTTTATGTTTTTTTTTGATGTTTTTAAAACTTAAAAATAAAACAGCGAACAATAATTTATTATTCCAATTGTTAAATATTTCTAATTTACATAAATTTTTCTTGAAACATTAAGATTACATCCGTTTAGTAAAGAAGTTTTTTTACAATTAAAGGCTTGTTCATTTAAAAAAATACACTTTACCTTACATTTTTTAATTTAACACAACTTTATCTTGATAATTAATAATAAATAATATTGTGTTATAAAGGGTAATTACGGTAAAGCTTTCTAATTAAATTGACCTACAATTCAATAAACACATAAAAAACTGGTTTACAATTTTTTAAATTCATTTTTTTTATTAATTTTGGGTATAAACTTTTAGCTGCGTATTAACTAAACTTTCGTTGCGTAATTATTTGAATAACCTGTTAGTGCGCAGTATTTATTATTTGTATTGAGGCATTTCTTTTCCAGTATAATAACTTCATTTTTAATTTTTTATTATTACACTTATTAAAGTGTTTTTTTTTGAAACAAAAAATCAGTCAACATATTTTTTTTAAAATTAAAAATCAACTACTTAATCAAAAAATTATCTTATTTAAAATTGAAACTGAATACTATTTCAAATTAATACCCTTAATGCAAGTTCAGGGTTATCACCTATTTCTTGTCTCAAGAAATATTAATTTCTTTGCTTTAGCTTAGAGAACGAACTAAGTTTTTTCTTATTAAATTAGTTTTTCCCGTTCAATTTAGAACGGGATTTTTGTTTTTAAAAATCTATTTACTTATAAAATTCAATAGTTTTAAGCTCTATAACTTAGATTGTATTGTAATATATATTACTTTTTATAATGCAATTGTCTTTTCTTTATATCAAAATTATTACTAAAGCACTATGTTTAAAATACTATTTTTATAATAAAACACATAATTGTCAATAAACTAAGTTTTAACCTATTTTAGCCTATTTTAGCCTATTTATGCTAATTATTTTCTAGTTTCAGGAACTCTAAAACTATTTTATAAAAAAGCAGTATTACATTTTATTTTTTAATGGTTTCTACTAATCTTAATTTCAGTATTGTTATCTATTTACTCCACCATTTTATTTATTGACTTTTGTAAAGCATTTTCGAATTATAATGTCCGTACTACTTATGGTAGTTCGTTTCGTCGTATTTCAAAAAAAATGTTTAGATTTTTAGTAGAGTTTATATTACGTTTATAAAAAGGAGCTTGAAAGCTCCTTTTTTAATTTTATCGAATTATTTGTTCCTACTTGATTACATTATTTAATACCAATCAACAAAAGATTTCATAATGGCATATACCAAAAATAAATTCGATACAATTTACTTTTACTTTAGATATAATTTGAGTAATATTAACAATCACTTAACGAGCAAGTGAGCAAACCAAACGTTTAATAAAAATTTAATTATAATGAAAAAAAAAGGAATTGTAAAATACTTCAATTATGCTAAGGGCTTTGGATTTATCTGGGAGATAGTTACTAAGAAACAATATTTTGTACACTTTTCTTCTTCAAATGATGAAATTGGCGAAGGTGATTTTGTAGAGTTTAATACCAAAGAAATAGAAAAAAAATCACATGCTATTGAAGTAAAGGTACTACGTAAAAACGAGTTTTCTCATTGTATATCTAGCAATGGTGAGCTTGATATAAAAAGAATAAATGAACGTTTAAATGAACGTTGGAAGATAATGAAAAATGAATTATAAAGTTCCTTAATGACATGAAAGCCTCCTAACAAAAAATAATAATTTCAATACAATTAACTTTTTTTTTCAAAAAGTATTTCCGTAATATTGATAAACACATGAAAAGCATGTGAGTAAACCAAACATTTAATAAAAATTTTAATTACGATGAACAAAAAAGGAATTGTAAAGTTCTTCAATGATACGAAGGGTTTTGGATTTATCTCAGAAGAAGGTACTAAAAAAGAACATTTTGTACACATCTCTGGGTTAATTGATGAAATTAGCGAAGGTGATAATGTAAAATTTGAACTTAGGGAAGGCAAAAAAGGACCACATGCTGTAGACGTACAGCTACTATAGTGACTTTTTCTAGCTTAGCGAAGCCCTTATCAATATTGTTAATGGCTTTGCTTTAAAAATAATAGTAACTAATTTTTAAAATTTCTATGTATTCAAATCCAATATAATAGAAATGAAAATAATCATAAAGAAAATAAATAGTATAAAAATTTATTCTTATTTAGATTTCATACTTCTTGAAAATTATAAAAAATTCTTTTTTACCGTATTAAAAACACTATCAATACCTATTCAAAAGGTTGCCATGGCTATTTTTTGGTATAATTTTAATTGTCTTAATAAGCTTTGATAAATTTTATTTATTTATCGCTTATAACGTTTTTGCTAAGTTGCGTTTTAATGCAGTTTAGATTTTGTTAACTTGAGTTATGGTATTATTCTTTTCCAAAAATTTCGAAAGCGAATATTCAACTTTAGAAGATATTTCAGGATAAGCTTTTCTATTTACTACTTTATGTATTTTTAAACTTTTTAATTCTCGAATAAGCATTTTTTCACTTATCTCCGGAATCAATCCTTTAATTCACAAAACATTTTTTGCTGTTACCAATCTCGTGTATAACTCTTAGTCTCTATGTAACACTAATAATTGTTAGTGACTTGTTTACTGGACAAATAATTTTATTCTTCTTTAAACCAATAAAACACTTGTAATAAACGACTTAAACCTTAATGTAAGTACCTTACTTTTATGCAGGTACTTGTTTAATACTATGTAAATAGAGAACTTTGTATCAAAAACAAAATATTATGAATGATAAAATATTTGTATTAGGTGCCACAGGTGCTCAAGGAGCAAAAATTAGTGATGTGTTAATTGAAAATGGAAATAGTGTTATAACTATGTCTTCAAAATCAAATGAAAAACTTAAAAAGAAAGCTAATATTGAAATTGTTACTGGAAGTTTAAAAGTAGTAATTCGTCTGTCTGATTTGTGGACAGCAACATCAATCCATACTGGTACTTTTCCATTTCTATAAATCAAATCTCGTACTTCTTTATCCGTTAGTCCATTTTCAATTCTATCATTGTCTTCAGGATAGATGTCAAATTGAGTTAATTTAGGATTATCATTTGATGAATTCAAATGAACATCATATCGGAATTCTGGAACCAATTTATTTTTCAAATAACGCTCAGCGAACTTAAAAGAGACAAAACTTGTCCTATTGATTAATATTAAAAATTCTTCTTTCGTCATTTAATGAAACCTAACGTATTTGTATATGAAAAGTAGCAGAATAAAAAACTAGTACTTTTTCAATTTAAATACAAAAATAGCAGAAAAGAACGAACTTTTATTTTAGCTCTAAACTGCTATTTTTTATATACCCTGTTATAAGCCGTTACGCTTAGTTTTTATCTTTTAGTAATTTTTGAACTAAGATTTCTAAATCCTTAATTCTAGAGTTTTGCTTTTTCAACTCTTCTATTTCTTTTTGTTGAACATCTAGTTTTTTCTCTTGCTCAATCGTATACAAAGTCAATTCCTCTATTTTTTGTAGTAATTTAGAATCCATTTCACCAAGATAAATTCCATTTTCTTCAACTTCCTTAGCACTTGGAATATCCTTTAAATGTCCTTTTTCTTTTATATGGTTTTCTACTTCTATTAAGGTTGGTAAGTGATAGTCTTCTTTAAACACGAAATCTGCCCAATTTGAATAAGTAGCAACTTTAACTTCTGTTGCAGCTATTTTTCCATTGACCCCTAACTTGAAACCTTTTGTATCTTTAATTCCCATTCCAATCATTCCATTTGAATCAATATGAAAAGGAGTAGATTTCCAAGTACCTCGATTTTTCCACATTTGAATAGAAAAATTACCGTTGTTAGCACTTAAAACAGGTCTTTGTGTTGTATTGTTTCTTGACTCCAACTGTATAGCAGCACCAACACCACCGCCTACAATCAATTGATGATAACTCGTTTCTGAACCTTTTACTTCTAACTTAGCGTTTGGACTTGTTGTTCCAATTCCGACATCTCCTCCAAAATATCCTTTATGAAAAACTTTAAATATACTTGATCTAACATTTACCTCTTTCCAGTCCTTATCATTAGATGTATAACCACCTATAAACAGTCTACTGGTTTTGTTTTCCATAGGTTGCAAGTAACTTAAAGATCTATTAAAGTCTATTCCATAGGATTGAAGAGAGGTGCTTGCTGAGTTATTACTATTCACAGCAACAAAGTTAGAACCATTTACATATCCTCCAAAAATAGCATCTCCATTTGATTTAATTCTAAAACGCTCAATAGAGTTATCAAAATTAAAACCTCCCGAAGCGTAAACCAAATCTCGACTTCCTTTTTTAAAGCCCAAAATTCCTCTTTCTGCCACTCCATTTTCTGCCCAATAAATATAGCCAGAATTTCCTGAATTAGGTCGTAAATGCAAAACTTGATCGTTATTAGAATTAGTGATCGTTAATCTATCTTTAATTTGATCTTGCCCATTAACTCCCATACTCATTCCCATCATAGCAATGACGGCAATTTTAATTTTTGTTTTCATAATAATTTAAATTTATAATTGTTTTTAAGTTGTTTTCTTTTATGGCTTATAACGGTTCGTGTAAAATGCGTTTTAATGCATTTTTACACCTTGTTATGCACTTTACTTATTTCTTCTTTTATTCTATTTAACGTTTTTTCTCCAAGTTCATTAGCAATTATGGAATGATATTCCTCTATTATCTTTTCGTATCTGGAGAATGAGTCAGGACTAATTTTCCAAACAGCTTCTTCAATCTTAATTGTGGACTCAAGTAAATCACCTTCATATAAGTCACCTTCGCTTAGTGGGTTTTCTTCCAATTTTTTAATCACAATTGGGAGTAAGTGCTTTGTTCCAATCCTTTGACTCAATAGTGTTCTCAATTGTTCGTTTGTCAATGAGCCAATTGGTATTTTTCGATATTTAAAACACCTTTCCACAAGTCCAGAAGGAAATTCTCCATCTTCAATCCAAATATCATTCTCAAGTTGCTCTATCGACTTATTTAAGTCCATTATTCCAGTTTTCTTCTATTAGTTTATTCTAAACAACTTCAAAATCAACTGATTGATTATCAGCTTCTTAAATATTTCCCTTTCAAAATCGTTGTCGAAAAAACTCAACTGATTTTTAGTAGGGGGATTGTGCATAACTAGCGGATATACACAATTGTATATATTTCCGCTACAAATATAACATTAATGAGAATTATCAAAAAAAACTAAAAAGCTAACAAATTATAAGTTTTATAAAAATCATTTACACATTAAGAGGTAAAGAGAATATTCAAGATCATTTTAAATACCAAAGCTTTTATTAAATAAAAGAGCCTATATAATTAATTGAAGAAATGTTTATCTATCCATTTACTTTTTTTGATAACTTGCCTAATTAATTTGAAAATATCGAAAAAACAAAAATTGACGCCTCTGGTGACACCCAACAAAAAACCTCTGTAAATCAAAACATTAAGTAAAAATATTTGCTATATATCATAGTCAATATGATTTTGCAAAAATAAATAAAATGCTAGCGTATCTTTTTGAAAAAAATCATACCGCTATTTCTATGAAAACCTTGACAGAGATATTGAAAACATAGATTTACTAACAATAAAACTAAAAAATTATAGAATCGGGTTAGAAAAATACGCAAAAGGAAAAACTACAGATATTTTAAAAGAACTTATCGTAAAATTTATAGGTTTGATTTTCAAAACTATAACAGACTTGATATAATGCGCAACAATTACGAATAATTTTAATGAATACTTACTTTTTATCGATAATATTTCATTTTAACTTCTCTTGTTTTTTTCACTAATTAACTCTATTAGGCTAGCTAAAATCATGACAATAACACATCCTAAGAGATTTAACCACAAATAAGGAAGTATCTCTAAATACCAAATTACTATAATTAGTACTTGTGTTATAATTGCTGCAAGAAATACAGCTGGTCCACGTACAAATTTTATAAAAAAAGCCAACAAAAAAATACCAAGGACATTCCCATAAAAAATCGATCCTATTATATTCACCAATTGAATTAAATTATCAAATAAATTTGCTACACAAGCCACTGATATGGCTATGATACCCCACATAAAAGTAAACCATTTAGAAACTTTAACATAATGTTTATCTGAATGCTCTTGGGAAACATTTCTTTTATACAAATCTATAGTAGTTGTAGAAGCTAGTGCATTCAATTCTGATGCTGTCGAAGACATGGCAGCCGATAAAATTACAGCTAACAACAAACCAACCAAACCTTTAGGAAGATAATCTAATATAAAGCTTATAAATACATAATCCTTATCGTTTGTTTCTACTTTTGTATTTGATTTTTTTATAAGTGATTTTGCTTGTTCTTTTAGTTCAAGATCTTTTTTATTTAAAAAAATCAATTGTTTTTTGGATTCCTTTGTCAATTTATTAAAAAAAAGAACCTTTTTTTCCTCTTCAATACTTTTATGATTACGTTGTAATTCTTTATATTGTTTAGCATATTCTGATTTAATTACAGCTTCTTCCGCTTTTGGATTAAAGTTCAAAGGGGAACTATTAAATTGGTAAAAAACAAATACCATAACACCAACCAATAGTATAAAAAATTGCATAGGAACTTTTAATATCCCGTTAAAAATCAACCCCAACTGGCTTTCCTTAAGAGACTTTCCAGATAGATATCGTTGCACTTGACTCTGATCTGTTCCAAAATAAGAAAGCATTAAAAATGTACCTCCTAAAATTCCTGTCCAAACTGTATAACGGTTGTTTAAATCCCATGAAAAGTCAAGAATTTGCATTTTACCACTTGCCCCTGCTATTGCGATAGCTTTCGAAAAAGTAATTTCTTTAGGCAAATACTGAAGTATTATATAGAAAGTAATAAACATACCAGCAAAAATTACGGCCATCTGCTGTTTTTGTGTAACACTAACAGCTTTTGTTCCTCCTGAAACTGTGTAAACAATAACCAAAAAACCAATTATAATATTTAGAATAATTAAATCCCAGCCCAAAACTGCAGATAAAATTATCGCTGGCGCAAATATGGTAATTCCTGCAGCGAGTCCTCTTTGAATCAAAAATAAAATAGCTGTTAATATTCTTGTTTTTTTATCAAATCTTCCTTCAAGATACTCATAAGCGGTGTATACTTTGAGTTTATGATAAATTGGAATGAATACCAAACAAATGATCACCATTGCAACAGGTAAACCAAAATAAAATTGGACAAACCCCATACCACTATTAAAAGCCTGTCCAGGTGTTGACAAAAAAGTAATTGCACTTGCTTGCGTCGCCATTACAGACAAGCCAATAGTCCACCATTTTGTATCATTTCCTCCTTTAATATATTCTTGGACACTCTTCTGACCCTTTGTTTTCCATGCTCCATATACTACAATAAACAATAGCGTGAAGGACAATACTAACCAATCAAGACTCTGCATATTTTTTTTAATTATATAAGTTTGTTATTATATAAAAGAAAATAAAATAAACAATATTCACTAGTAGAACAAGACTATATTCTAGCTTCCACCTGTATTTTTTAAAAGTCATAAAAGTCATTTTTATCGATAAATTCTGCTTTCCAAAAAGTACTATTTAAATAGGTAGCTTTGTAACAACAGCTTTTACTCTCAAAATTAACCATTTAAATAAAAATAAAGCGTTAATTTTTTCCTAATGATAAGATTATGTTCTTGTTTTATGCCAAAAACCTATATCATCAATGTGTTTTTAAAGCATTTTACCATAAAAGGTTTTTAAAATACCCTATATTTTTTAGTTTCTTCAAATATATGCTCTAGAATTTGTTTTTCTTTATCGTCTAGTTGTATACTTCTTCGCGCCATAACAACTTCAGCTACTTCAAAAGCTTTTTTAGTTTTGTATTCACTGTAGCCTGAAGAGCCTCCCCAACTAAAAGAGGGAATAAAATTTCTTGGAAATCCACTTCCAAAAATATTTGCCGATACTCCAACAACTGTACCTGTGTTAAACATTGTATTAATGCCACATTTAGAGTGATCTCCCATCATTAGACCACAAAATTGTAATCCCGTTTTTGAAAACCCACCGGTTTCATAATTCCATAGGCGAACCTCAGCATAATTGTTTTTTAGATTAGAGTTATTGCTATCAGCACCAATATTACACCATTCTCCGATAACTGAATTTCCCAAATACCCTTCGTGCCCTTTATTTGAATGCTGAAATAAAACAGAATTGTTTACTTCTCCACCTACTTTACAATGAGGACCTACTGTTGTAGCCCCATAAATTTTTGTTCCCATTTTTAGAACAGCGTTTTCTCCTAAAGCGAAAGCTCCTCTAATCATGCAACCTTCCATTACTATTGAATTTCTTCCAAGATATATTGGTCCTTTTGATGCGTTAAGTGTAGCAAAATTAATTTCAACACCTTCCTCAATAAAAATATCATCCTTATTAAGATAATTAACTGTATCTGGAATTGATTGAGACTTTCTATTTTTTGTTAAAAGATCAAAGTCAAACCTGATAGCGCTATCATTAAAACTAAATATATCCCATGTGTTTTTAATTTGAATCAGATCTTTATCAAACTCTATTTGATCATACGTGTCAAAGTCAACTTCTTGTTGAGAATTGTTTGAATAAAAAGCTATTACATCTTCATCTTTAAAAATAGCCTGGTTAACCTTTAAATCTCGAACCATTTCAACAAGTTTTTCCGTTGGTAAAAAAGAAGCATTCAGAAGAACATTGTTTTCCATTTCAACCATTGGATATTTTTCCTCTAAGTAATCTTCAGTAATTGAAGTTGTTGTAAAACCAAGAAGTTTCTCCCACTTTTCTCTAATTGTCAGAATTCCAACCCTAATATCAGCAACAGGTTTTGTATAGGTAAATGGTAACAAGGCATTTCTAACATCCCCATCAAATAAAATGTAATTCATTTTTTTATTTTTTCAGCAGGACAAACATACCAATTTCAATTTATTTTACAAGTCAAAATTTTAAACTTACATTTGTTATTATAAATAAAAAAAACACATGAAAAAAATACTAGTTTTAATATTAGTTATTATTAGTTTAACAGCAGGCCTATATTATTCATTTATTTATTTTGTACCCTACAGTAAAGGTGTTAGATCTGGAGAATTAATAAAAATTAGTAATAAAGGTATTGCTGTAAAAACATGGGAAGGCGAAATTAGCCAGGGGATTTCTGGTGCTCAAATTTTTTCCTTTTCAGTTGAAGACAAGAATAAAAAGGTTATTGATGATCTTCAAAAATATCAAGGAAGATATGTAAAAGTTCACTATAAAGAACGTTTTGGTACTTTTTTTTGGTTAGGAGATACTAAATATTTTGTAACACAAGTAGAAGAAGAACAATCACCTCATTTTAGAGGTACTACAACAAAGAAAGATGAAAAATAAATTTGTAAATGTAGAAGACACTCGTATTTCAATAACTGAATTGATGCTGCCCTCACACGCTAATTTTAGTGGAAAAATACATGGTGGGTATGTTTTAAATTTGATGGATCAAATAGCTTTTTCTTGTGCCTCCAAGCACTCAAGCACTTATTGTGTGACAGCATCTGTAGATACCGTTGATTTTCTTAATCCGATAGAAGTTGGCGAGCTTGTTACTATGAAAGCTTGCATAAATTACGTTGGTAAAACGTCAATGGTCGTGGGTATTCGTGTAGAATCTCAAAATATTCAATCTGGAAAAGTAAACCACTGTAATTCTTCATATTTTACTATGGTTGCTAAAGATCAAAATGGAATAGGTAAACAAGTACCTGGCTTAATCATAAACAGTGAAATTGAAATGAGAAGATTTTTAAAAGCTACTAAGCGAATTGAAATGAAAAGAAAGCGGCAAGATGAATTTGATGGAGAGAACTTTTTAATCCAGAAGTATATTAAAGATTTAGAATTCTATAATGTAAAAATTAACCTTTAAATCTTATCCTTATACCTAATAAAGTACTAAAGATTGATGATATTTAACCTTTGATAGCAATTAAAGACATCTAGTTTATAATGAGGCCTCTCTTTTATTTATATACGTAAACTATGCATATATTATTCAAATTTGGCAACCAAAATTCTAAAGCCTATTTTTGTTAAATAAAATATTTTTTTGTGAAAAGTCAACAAAATAATTGGAAGGAAAAACTTCATGAAATTATATATGAAGCTGACACCAAAGAAGGCAAAATATTTGATGTAATTCTTTTAATCGCTATTCTGTCGTCAGTTCTTTTTGTCATGCTAGAAAGCGTTAATCATATTCAACTAAAATATGGTACATTATTAAATATCGGTGAATGGCTTTTGACTATTTTGTTTTCTTTTGAATATATTTTTAGAATTATTTCAATAAACAAACCGACTAAATATATTTTTAGCTTTTATGGCATTATTGATTTTTTGTCAACTATTCCAAACTATTTGTCTATTTTCTTTTTAGGAACCCACAGTTTAATCGCTCTCAGAGCATTAAGGTTGCTTCGAATTTTCAGAATTTTAAAATTAGCCAGGTATATAGGTGAAAGTAATAATTTTATAAAGGCTCTTAAAGCAAGTAGAGCAAAAATAGCTGTCTTTTTATTTTTTGTTTTGATATTATGTATTATACTTGGAACACTTATGTATTTAATAGAAGGAGGGGATAATGGTTTTACTAGTATTCCAAGAAGTGTTTACTGGGCTATTGTTACACTCACAACAGTAGGTTACGGAGATATTGCTCCAAACACTCCTTTTGGTCAATTAATCGCGAGTATTATTATGATTCTTGGATACGGTATTATTGCTGTTCCAACTGGTATTGTCTCCTCTGAAATGGTAAAAACACAAGATTTACATTTAAATACTCAGGTATGTCTAAACTGTGGTGAAGATGGGCATGATGATGATGCTATTTTTTGTAATCACTGCGGAACTAAATTAAACATTTGATGAATAAACTACTTATTTCCATTGTAGGTGCAACTGGAATTGGAAAAACTGCACTTAGCATAAAATTAGCTAATCATTATAATTGTGACATCATTTCTTGCGACTCAAGACAATTTTATAAGGAAATGACTATTGGAACTGCTGTTCCAAGTGAAGAGGAACTTAATGCCGCTAACCATCATTTCATACAAAATAGAAGCATAACTGAGAGCTACAATGTAGGTCAATTCGAAAAGGAGGCTCTTCAAAAAATAGATGAACTTTTTTTAAAATCTCCTATACAAATAATGGTGGGTGGTAGTGGACTTTATTTAGATGCTGTTTTAAAAGGACTAGACTACTTCCCTAAGGTTGATTCAAGTATCAGGTTAGATCTTAGTAAAAAGATGAAATTAGAAGGAATAAATTCTCTACAAACATTACTAAAAAAATACGATCCTGAGGCTTATGATACAATAGCTATAGACAACCCACATCGTTTAATAAGGGCTCTAGAAATATGCATTGGGACTGATCAAAAGTATTCTTCTTTTAAAAATAAACCTAAATTAAAGCGAAACTTTAAGTCAATAAAAATAGGTTTAAAAGCTGATAGAGAAATAATTTATGATCGTATTAACAAACGCGTTGATATCATGATCAAAAATGGTTTAATTGATGAAGTAAAATCATTACATCAATTCAAAGAGTTAAATGCTCTTCAAACTGTAGGCTACAAAGAATTATTTGACTATTTTGAAGGAAAAATTCCTATGAAAGAGGCCATTGAAGAAATAAAAAAAAATACAAGGAGGTTTGCAAAGCGTCAAGGAACTTGGTTTAGGAAAGATTCAGAAATTATTTGGTTTGATTTTAAAGAGAAATTGGAATGTATAGTTTCGGCAATAGAAAGCAATATCGTTTAAGATAACAAAAGCAAAATTTATTTTAAATGATATAAAAAAATAATGATTTTTAAGTTTTGTAATTAATGCTCTATAATTTAATATTCTGTATTTTAATAATTATAGTTAAAAATAAATCACAATGCAGAAGAATGAAGGAAACATAGGACTGCAATATACTGGCTTTTCTAAAACACCATTTCTATGGAAAGACAAAAAAGTTTTTGACTTAAATCAATTTAAACCTCAAAATAGATCAAGTATTTCCTTTAATTTAGCTGTTGATAGAAACTTAAGATTAGGAAAGCTTGTTGAAAGATTTGTCTCATTTGATTTTCAGAACACTCCAAATATTAAAATCATAGCAGAAAATATACAAATTCAAAATGGAAAAATTACCTTAGGTGAATTTGATTGTTTACTTGTTAAAAATAATACTCCAATACATATTGAGATAATTTATAAATTCTATCTTTATAACCCTAAAGTAAATGAATCTGAGCTTCATAAATGGGTTGGTCCTAATTTAAAAGACTCCCTAGTTAAAAAGTTAAAAAAATTAAAAGACAAACAATTCCCTCTACTTTTCTCAAAGCAAAGTGATCATTATTTGGAAAAACTAAACTTAGTTAAAAAAAACATTAAGCAACAAGTCTATTTCAAAGCACAACTTTACATCCCTTTTACTTATGAAAAATATAATTTTTCTATCATTAACAATAATTGTATCATTGGCTTTTATTGTAATTACATAGAATTATCTCAATTTTCAAAACACAAGTTCTATATTCCTAATAAACATGATTGGCTTATAATACCACATAAAAATGTAACATGGCGCAATTATAAAGAAGCCCATGACGAAATTACTAAATTTATTAAGCAAGAACGCTCACCACTTTGTTGGATAAAAAAAAATAATGGTGAACTTATTAAACTTTTTGTGGTTTGGTGGTAACCTTATTCTTTCCTAATCTTTTTCTAGTATTTATAAAATAAACGCCTGTCAATAAAACAACAGAAGCTATGACAGACTGAATAGTCAACTTTTCATCTAAAACATACCAACCTAATAAAAGTGCTATTACAGGATTAACATACGCTGATGTTGATACTTTTTCTGTAGAAACTTCCTTCAATAAATAATTAAAGGATGTAAAAGCTACGATACTGCCAAATATAATTAATAAAAACATTGACATTTGCGTGCTAAACTTCCAATGGTATGGAGAACTCCAAGGCTCTCCTAATAGAAAGCTAACCATTAATGAAAGCATGCCTGCTATTAACATCTGAAACCCTGTACTTACAAAAAAGTTTTTAGGAAGGTTTGCTTTAGAAACAAAAACACTCCCATAGCTCCAACTAAAAACACAAGTAAAAATCATAAAAACACCCAGAATAGTATCTTCTGAAGTCCTCACCTCATTTTGACTTACCAATAAATACATTCCAAAAATTCCCAAAGCAACTCCAAATATCGATCTTCGTTGCATTTTTTTTCCATCTATTAAACGCATTAGAAATAGCACGAATAATGGCTGGGTGGATGCCAATAAAGCTCCAAAACCACTATCAACATACTTCAATGCCCAAACAAAAACACCATTACCATAAACCAAAAACAGAAATGAAGCTATTGCTGAATTAATTATTTGATTTTTACTTACCTTAAGAGACTTTCCTAGAATTTTAGCTATTAACATTATTAAAATACCTGCGGTAGTGAACCGTACTCCCGCTAAAAACATCGGATCTATCTCAGAAACAGCTATTTTATTTAATAAATAAGTTGATCCCCAGATAACATATGTTGAAAAGAATGCCAAAATAACTAAAATAGTTGATTTATTCATGTCTACTGCTTAAGGTGGTAAATATATAATAAACTTTCTATTTTAAATGCTCTAAAACAAAAAGCACTAGTCAATCTATTAATTGTAAGTGCTTTTTCGATAAAAATTAATTTATAGCTTTGCTAGTAATTTGGCTGCTACTGACTCTGATGAAGCTGGATTTTGCCCTGTAATAAGATTACCTTCTTCCTGAACAAACGATTCCCAGTCATTTGCTTTTGAATAAATACCTCCATTTTTTACAAGTTCGTCTTCTACCAAATAAGGAACAATGTGAGTTAATTGTACAGCTTCTTCTTCTGAATTTGAAAAACCTGTTACTTTTTTACCTTCTACTATTGGTTTACCTTCGATTTCTACATTTTTAAAAACAATTGGAGCGTGGCAAACAGCCCCTACAGGTTTATTATTTTTATAAAAAGCTTCTATTAATTTGATCGAATCCATATTATCAGACAAATCCCAAAGAGGTCCATGTCCACCTGGATAGAATATTCCATCAAAATCCTCTTCTTTAATAGTACTTAGCTTTTTCGTTTTAGACAACTCTTTTTGTAAATCCTTGTCATTATTAAAACGAACTGATGCCTCTGTTTGATTTTCTATTTCATTACTCTTAGGATCAATAGGAGGCTGACCTCCTTTTGGTGAAGCTAATGTAATTTCGATACCTTTCTCTTTTAAAAAATAATAAGGTGCTGCAAATTCCTCTATCCAGAATCCAGTTTTATGTCCAGTGTCACCTAAATCTTCATGACTAGTTAAGACAAAAACAATTTTTTTCATAATATTAATAATTTTAATTTCTCAAAAATACACTACTACTAATTCATAAAAATTGATCTAAGGTAATAAATTATATTTCTTTTCGAATTCTACTTAAACTTTCTGTAGTGATCCCTAAATATGAAGCTAAATGATAATTTTTTATAATTTGTTCAATATTAGGGTATGTTTTTAAAAATATTTCATATCGTTCCTTTGCTGATAATGCCAGGTTATTCAAAATTCGTTTTTGAAATCTAACCGTTGCTTTTTCTAATTTTTTCCTGTAAAAGCACTCTATCTTTGGAACCTTTTTATAAATATCTTCTAAGTTTCTTTTAGAAACTTTGAGAACTATTGAATCGGTAATACATTCTATTGTCAAAACAGACTTACTCTCCGAAAAGTAACCTATATAATCACTAATCCACCAATCTTTTACTGCAAATTGAACAGTATGCTCTTTACACTTTTCATCTAAGAAAAATGTTCTTAAACACCCCTCTACTACATAAAATTGATACCTGACGTTGTCCTCTATATCTAATAAAACATCTCCTTTTTTATGTTTTGTTTCATGAAAAATAGCAGCAACTTCTTTGAGTTCATTTACCGACAAGTCAATATCAAAAAAGATATTTTTAATAAAAGTCTTCATTAAATATTAGTATTTCGCTAAGAAATTAAACTTTCTAGGTAATGCTCGTCTATTTGGTAAGAACTCTTTAACTCATGAATTTTTTCATCTAATAAACTAGCATTTATTTTTTTTATAGACTTAGAACCAATTAACATAATATTCTTTCTTGTATGTTCATTACTAACAAATTCAAATACTTTTGTACTGTAATTATATTTCTCCATAATTAATGCTCGAATCGTATCTGTAACCATTTCAAAATGACGTTCCTTAAAAATTCCATATTTTAAAATTGGACTATTTTGCTCTTTTCCTTTCACTTGTTGCCTAACTTGCTTGTGACAACAAGGAGCACAAATAATCAGCTCTGATTTAGCTGACAGTCCTTTAAAAATAGCATCATCCGTGGCCGTATCACAAGCGTGTAACGCGATTAAAATATCTATTTTATCGTTGTCATATTCCTGAATTGGTTGGGCTACAAACTTTAAATTAGAAAAGCCACATTTTTTAGCTACATCATTACAGTAATTTACAAGATTATTACGCAACTCAATACCTGTTATGGTTACCTTATATTTACACCTATTCACTAAGTAATCATATAGAGCAAAAGTTAAATATCCTTTTCCTGATCCCATATCTACAATATGGATAGTTTTGGGAAGTTTCACGGATTTCAACTGAACTTCTATAATTTCCAAGTATTTGTTTATCTGACGATACTTATCAGCCATTTTAGGAATCACCATAGCTTCTTTATCCAAAACTCCCAGTAGTTGCAAATACTTTCCTGAAGCTAATCTTTCTTTAGGTTTATCATGGATTTCTGAGGGTTTAATGGTTAAAGTAGGCTTAGTCCTTTTATAACTAACCTTTTTCTTCTTTGATATTAAAACTATTAAATCGTTCGATAAAGTAAATAAGGTTACCGCTTTAAAGTTCTCTGTTAAAAGGAGCTCCAACTCTTCAATACTTTCTTCCAATGAATAATTTTTAACTTGATCATTGGTTAAGTATCTATATAAGAATTGTAAACAAGGTCCCTCTTTTATCCTGACCTTTCTTACATATACATTCGCTAATTTATTCCCTTTTTTAGTAACTTTACTCAGAGTAAGTTTTACAAAGCTATCATTCGTATAACTTTCTTTTAGCCCTATAAATAGTTTCTGTAATGCTTCTTTCAAATCTTTAACTTTTAATCATTGTTTATGCATGTTTAATTAAGCATATTCATACATAGCAAAAATAAGCAATCTAAAAACAAGCATGCTCCAAAAAACTCCAGTTTCTATGGTAATATAAAAATTATGTTTGTATATTTCCATAGCGATGAAAGTCATGTCTTCTTTTCTGAAAAGAATCTCTTTTTGTTTTAGTAATAATTTCATACTTATAAATCTTTAGTCTTAACTAAAGAAATAACGTTCAAAAGAAGTATGCAAGCAAAATACTATTCATAATTTTCTAAAATATTACTAATACACCGATGTTAAAAATTCTTTTTAGTAGAAGTATACTTAAAAGAGGTAACAAACTAAGATCTTAGAAATATAATAAATTTCAAAAGCTTTTTCTAAAAGAAGTAAAATCGGCATAACAACAAAATTACACCGATATTTGAAGTAAAAAAGTTAAGATTATTAAAGTTATGGAAGTAAAACGGCATCTACGACGTGAATTACTCCGTTGATACCCTGAATATCCGTTGCACTTATAGTAACTATTTGACCACTTGAAGTTTTCAATTTAGTTCCATTTGTCAAATCAACAGTAATTTTATCAGAACTAAACATTTTTATTTCTTGATTATCTTGAAGTTGCTTAGATTGAACATTAGCAGCATTTACAACATGATACTTTAAAACGGTATCTAAAGTTTCAATTGGTATATCTGTCAAACTGCTCCACGCTGAATTACTATCTAGCAATACCTGAAAAGCATCATTAGTTGGAGCAAAAATAGTAAACGGACCATCTCCATTTAAAATAGATGCAAAATCTGTTGCATGTCTACTATCTGTTAAAGCTGCTACAAGCATTGAAAAGTTTGAATTATTAATTGCTGTGGTAACAACATTTGGAGGCAACATTACTTTATCTATTATGTGAACAATACCATTCTTTGCTTCTAAATTAGCAGTAATTGGTTTTGAATCTCCATTAAATTCAATGGCTTCAGTAGTTTCAATTTGTAAAGATAAACTCTCTTCATTTGGACCAACAGCCAATGTTTTGACATAGGAATCAGATAAATCATCAGAGGTCACTTTTTGATCTAACACGTGAAACTTAAGAACATTTGTTAACAAGTCCATTGGAATGTCTTCTAATGAATTCCAATCACTATTAGAATCTAATAAAGACTGAAAAGCCGCATTAGTTGGAGCAAAAACCGTTAGTGTACCATCTGCAGAGAGGGTTTCTACTAACCCTGCTTTTTGTATAGCCGCTACTAGCGAACTTAAATCAGTTGAAGCAGAAGCTAATTCTACAATATTCTTTGGCATTAGAACAACTGAATCATCATCAGAATCATCACATGAAATAAATGTTGAAAAAACTACCAATCCAAGTATCACAATCATTTTTAAATTATTAGTTAACATTGCTAATTGTTTTAAATTATACCTACTTCTTTTTTTGAGTCTATATTCGGTTAGTTCAGACTTTGTTTATTTTTATTCAAACTACAGTAAAGTTGTACTTCATTTAAAAAATCATCACAACCTAAAAAACTGATTCAAACAAATTTAAACAAAATTTGTTTAACAAAATGTTAAAAAAATTAAACAAAAAAACAATAGCGAATGGCTCTTAATAAAAAGTTATCTCTGAATTTTACTGCTTTTAAAATATCTGTAAACTAATTTACTATATGTGTTACAACTATAATTTTATATTTTTACAACAAAAACACCCAAAGCTTATATAGTAGTTTAAATCCAAAATATTTTAATTTCTAGCCTTCAGAACCTCTTCAATGTCATTTAATCTCATACCCTTAGATTTTAATAGTAGTAGATAATGGTATAACAAATCAGCTGCTTCATTTTTAAAGAGCTCATCATTGTCGTCTTTGGATTCAATAACTAATTCCACTGCTTCTTCACCTACCTTCTGAGCCACCTTATTAATACCTCTTTTATAAAGTTTATTTGTATAAGATTCTTCAATATTATTATCTATTCTGTCGTGAATAATTTCTTCTAGTTTATATAAAAAACCTTTATTCACTTCTTCCCCGAAACAACTTGTTATTCCTTTGTGACATGTTGGACCTTTCGGTGTAACTTGAATTAATAAAGTGTCTTTATCACAATCTATTTGAATTTTTTTTACATACAAAAAGTTACCTGAAGTTTCTCCTTTCGTCCATAAACGTTCTTTTGTCCGGCTATAAAAAGTAACCACTCCTTCTTTTTGTGTTTTTTCAAATGCTTCTTCATTCATATAGCCAAGCATTAATACCTGTAAAGTGACTTCATCTTGAATGATTACTGGAACTAAGCCATTTACTTTTAAAAAATCTATATGCATCGTATGGGAATATTTTTTTGTTTCAATTCTTTTTTTAATGTCGGTATGGGTATTTCTCCAAAGTGAAAAATACTAGCAGCCAAACCCGCACTCGCTTCTGTTTTTATAAACACTTCATCAAAATGCTCAACCTTACCTGCCCCTCCGGAAGCTATCACTGGAATATTTACCGAAGTACTTACTGCCTTAGTAACTTCTATATCAAAACCATCTTTGGTTCCGTCACTACTCATTGAAGTTAGCAATATTTCACCTGCTCCTAAATCTTCTACCTCTTTTGCCCAGTCTAAAGTTTTTAAATCTGTTTCAAAAGTTCCTCCTTTTGTAAACACCTTCCAAACACCGTCAACATTTTTAGTATCAATTGCTACAACGACAAACTGACTTCCAAATCGTTCCTTTAAATCGACTATTAACTGAGGATTCTTAACTGCGGAAGAATTAATACTTATTTTATCTGCGCCCGCTTTAATTAATACTAACGCATCATCAACAGAACTTATACCTCCCCCTACTGTAAACGGAATATTAATTTCCTTCGCTATTCTTTCCACAAGATTTACTAAGGTTTTTCTATTTTCTAAGGTTGCTGTGATATCTAAAAACACTAATTCATCAGCGCCTTGCAATACATACCGTTTGGCCAATTCAATAGGATCTCCTGCATCACGAATATCCATAAAGTTTACACCTTTAACCGTTCGCCCATTCTTGATATCCAAACAAGGAATAATTCTCTTTTTTAGCATAATTCTTGTAGTTCTTTTAATGTTATTTTCCCTTCGTAAATAGCTTTTCCCAAAATAGCTCCACTACAGCCTATTTCTTTCAATTCATAAAGGTCATTCATGTTTGCAACTCCACCACTAGCTATTAAATTAACTTTCGTTTCTTTGTTTATCTCCTTATACAATTTAACCGAAGTACCTTGCAACATTCCATCTTTAGCTACATCAGTACAAATACAGTTCTTAACTCCTTTCGATTTATATTTCTTTATAAAATCAATAACATCTAGCTCAGATTTCTCAAGCCAACCGTGTGTTGCTATCTTTCTATCAATACAATCTGCTCCCAGAATTATTTTCTCACTTCCATAAAGGTTGATCCAGTTCATAAAAATATCAGGATATTTCACGGCAATGCTACCTCCTGTTATTTGGCTCGCTCCGCTTTCAAATGCGATTTGTGCATCTTCTTCAGATTTTAATCCTCCGCCAAAATCTATGATTAATCTCGTTTTGGATGCGATTGCCTCTAATACTTTGTGATTTACAATATGACTAGATTTCGCTCCATCTAAATCTACTAAATGTAAATACTGAATTCCATTATCTTCAAACTCCTTGGCGATTTCAACGGGGTTTTCATTATACACTTTTTTAGTATTATAATCCCCTTTAGTTAAGCGTACACACTTTCCGTCTATAATGTCAATTGCTGGTATAATTCTCATTATTTAATTTCTAAAAAGTTCTTTAATAGTTTTTCTCCTACATTTGCTGATTTTTCTGGATGGAATTGCATAGCGTAAAAATTCCCCTTTTTCATAATGGAACTAAAAGGCTTTATATAATCGCCAGTTGCAATAGTATCATCACATACTTCTGCATAATATCCATGTACATAATACACGTCATTCTCTGATGGCATTTCTTTAAATAAATCAGATTTCGCACTCATTTTAAAATTATTCCATCCCATATGAGGGACTTTATCTTCTGGGGGGAAACGCTTGGTAGAAGTATTAAACACACCTAAACATTTTGTATTTCCCTCTTCCGAATCTTTACATAAAAGTTGTAAACCAAGACAAATACCCAATACAGGTTGTTTTAAAGAAACAATCAACGTATCCAATTGCTTTTCTCTCAAATAGGCCATTGCGGAACTTGCTTCACCCACACCGGGAAATATAACTTTATCTGCTTTTGAGATCTCAGCATGATTATCTGTAATAACACTTTTATATCCTAATCTTAAAAGCGCATTTTGGACAGATCTTATATTTCCGGCATTATATTTTATTATCACTATCATTTTCAATTATCAGTTATCAGTTATTAGTTAAAATTATTTATTGATTATTGACAACCATTGATTAATATAACACACCTTTCGTTGATGGTAATATCATTTTATCAGTATCTCTTTTCACAGCTACCTTAATAGCTTTTGCAAAAGACTTGAATATCGCTTCTATTTTATGGTGTTCGTTTGTTCCTTCAGCCTTAATGTTTAGATTGCATTTTGCGCCATCTGTGAAGGATTTGAAAAAGTGATAAAACATTTCTGTAGGCATTTTACCAATCATTTCTCTTTTAAATTGAGCTTCCCAAACCAACCAGCTTCTACCTCCAAAATCAATTGCCACTTGCGCTAAACAATCATCCATTGGTAAACAAAAACCATAGCGTTCAACACCTAACTTTCTACCTAAAGCTTTTGAAAAAACTTCTCCTAAAGCTATAGCGGTATCTTCAATTGTATGGTGCTCATCTACTTCTAAATCTCCGATAACTTTAATATCTAAATCCATTTGTCCATGACGAGCTATTTGATCCAACATATGATCAAAAAATCCAATTCCAGTATTAATATTACTCTTACCAGTACCATCTAAATTTAACTGGATACTTATTTTTGTTTCGTTTGTGTTTCTTGTAATTTCAGCACTTCTGTCTTCTAATTTCAAAAATTCATAAATTGCATTCCAATCATTACTTTCCAACGCTATGACTCTATCTAATTCTTTTCGTTTTACTGTAATTTCATCAGAACCAAAATAAGTTTCATCATTAATATAGATTGCTTTTGCATTTAAATTCTTGGCCAATTCGACATCTGTCAATCGATCTCCGATAACAAATGAATTCGCCAAATCATACTCATCGGAAAAATATTTTGTTAACAACCCAGTATTAGGCTTTCGAGTCGGTTGATTATCTTTTGCAAAAGTTCTATCAATTATTTCATTGGTGAATACAATACCTTCCTCTTTAAGTGTATTCATTACAAAGTTTTGAACAGGCCAAAATGTATTTTCTGGATAAACTTCAGTACCCAATCCATCTTGATTGGTGACTAATACAAGCTCAAAATCTAACTCTTTGGCTATTCTACCTAAGCCTTGAAACACTTTAGGGTAGAAAACCAATTTCTCAAACGAATCTACTTGTTCATCAGCTGGTTCCTTGATTAATGTTCCGTCTCTATCTATAAATAATACTCTTTTCATCTTTCTGAGTTATATTAAGTTTTTGCAGTTATTGTTTTTTTACTAATAATTTCATAGCATTGATTAGTTGATCATTTTCTTCTTTGCTACCCACAGTAATCCGTAAACAATTTCTAACCACCTTATTCCTGTTTCTGGTAATAATTTTTTGAGCTACCAAAATTTGATAGATTTCATTTGCATTAACTACTTCAATCAATATAAAATTAGCTTGTGAAGGATATATTTTCTTTACCATATCCAACGCTTCAAATCGTTTTATAAGCTTCTCCTTTTCATTAAGAATAAGATTCTTTTCTATTTCGAATTGTACCTTATTATCTAATCTTTCTAAAACTGCTTGTTGATTTAAGGTACTCACATTATATGGAGGTTTTACTTTCTTAAACCAATCAATGATATTAGCATTCGAGTATGCTACTCCTACTCTTACACCTGCCAATCCCCAAGCCTTACTAAATGTTTGACAAACTATTAAGTTAGGATAATTGTTTACTTTAGAAGTATAAGATTCTTCTAAGCTAAAATCTATGTACGCCTCGTCAATTATCACAATACCTTTGAAATTATTTAATATGTAATCAACTGAAGACTTATCAAAACAATTCCCTGTTGGGTTATTTGGAGAACAAATAAAAATAAGTTTTAAGTTTTCATTATCGATATGCGAATTCAAAGCATTCGTATCAATTTCAAAATTTTCATCTAATGGAACTTTAATTAATTCCACATTATTAATTGAAGCGGAAACATCATACATACCATAAGTTGGTGAAAATGTTAGTGCCTTATCTACTCCTGGCTCACAAAAAATTCGAAAAACTAAATCAATAACTTCATCGCTTCCATTACCAATAAACACTTGGTTGTTATCTACTTTTTTAATTTTTGAAAGTTCTTTCTTTATTTCTGACTGATTCGGATCAGGATATCTATTCAATTCTCCAAAAGGATTCTCATTGGCATCTAGAAATACTTTTGCTTCTCCTTTAAACTCATTTCGAGCAGAAGAATATACTTCTAGCTTTACTATGTTGGGTCGTATTAATGAATTCAACTTAAACATTTTCAATATCTTTTAGTCTTACAGTTATAGCATTTTTGTGCGCTTCTAAACCTTCTGCACTTGCCATTAATTCAATGGCATTTCCTATATTTTTAATTCCTGTTTTCGTTACTTTTTGAAAAGTAATTTTCTTCACAAAGCTATCTAAAGAAACTCCGCTATAATTTCTTGCAAATCCATTTGTTGGCAAAGTATGGTTTGTTCCACTAGCATAATCTCCAGCACTTTCACAGCTATAATTTCCCAAGAAGACTGAACCTGCATTCACAATTCCTCCAATGAATTTCTCTGGACTATCTGAAGCAATAATTAAGTGTTCAGGGGCATATTTATTGCTAAATTCAAGACATTCTTCCTCATTTTCTAAAACCAAAACAAAGCTGTTTGCTATAGCTTTCTCAGCTATTTCCTTTCTTGGTAACTGATTTAATTGTTTTTGAACTTCTTCTACCACGTCTTTGGCTAAATTCTCGTTAATTGTAACCAACAAAGCCTGACTATCTGGTCCGTGTTCTGCCTGTGATAGTAAGTCCGCTGCCACATATTCAGGATTCGCCGTTTCGTCAGCAATAACCAAAACTTCACTAGGGCCTGCTGGCATATCAATGGCCACTCCTTTTTGTTGAACCAACTCCTTTGCCTTTGTTACAAACTGATTTCCTGGCCCTAAAATTTTATATACATTGGGAATCGTTTCTGTTCCAAAAGCCATTGCTGCTATTGCCTGTGCACCTCCTATTTTGAAAATTTTTGTAACACCAACCAAAGAGGCTGTGTATAAAATCACCGGATTAACCTTTCCTTCTTTATTTGGTGGAGTACAAAGGATAATTTCTTCACATCCGGCTAATTTCGCTGGTACACCTAGCATTAAAATTGTTGAGAATAAAGGAGCTGATCCTCCAGGAATGTATAATCCTACCTTTTCTACAGGAACACTTTTTCTCCAGCAATTGACTCCTTCTGTTGTTTCAACAATGCTTTCTTCACTTATTTGCGAAGTATGAAACTTCAATATATTTGATTGTGCCAACTTAATTGCTTCTTTTAAACAATTCTCTACCAAGTTTTCAGCTTCAATTAATTCTTCATTTGAAACCAAAAGACCATCAAGAACAACACCATCAAATTGCTTTGTATACTCTTTAATAGCTGTATCTCCTTTTATTTTAACTTTCGATAAAACACTTTGAACCTTTTCGGTTAAACCTTCATTATTTAGTAGCACTCTTTTTGTTAAACTTTGAAGAGAGCTTTTATCTGGATTTGTAATTATATTCATTAGATTGTCCATATTACATCACCATTTTTTCAATTGGACACACTAAAATACCTTCTGCTCCCGACTTTTTTAATTCGTCTATTATTTCCCAAAATTCATTCTTATTAAGCACTGAGTGTACTGAACTCCAGCCTTTTTCAGCTAAAGGTAATACTGTCGGACTCCTCATTCCAGGAAGAATATTGATTATCTCTTCCAATTTATCATTTGGTGCATTCAATAAAACATATCTCGATTGTCGTCCTTTTAAAACAGACTGTAATCTAAATTGAAGCTTATCAAGTATTTCTTGTTTTGAGCTTTCAATTTTTGGAGAAACCGCCAAAACCGCTTCAGATTTTAAAATTACTTCTACTTCTTTTAAATTGTTTTTGAATAGTGTAGAACCACTTGAAACTATATCGCAAATACCACCTGCTAAACCTATGTTAGGAGCTATCTCAACCGATCCATTAATAATGTGCAATTGTGCATCAATACTGTTTTCACTTAAATAATCACTTACCGTTTTCGGGTATGAAGTTGCTATTTTCTTTCCTTGAAAATATTGTATCCCGTCATAAACTTCACCTTTTGGAATTGCTAAGGAGACTTTACATTTTGAGAAACCGAGCTTTTCAATAAAGTTGATTTCTTCACCCTTTTCTATCAATAAGTTTTCACCAATAATGGCAATATCAACAACTCCATCCTTCAAATACTGAGGAATATCGCCGTTTCTTAAATAAAAAACTTCAAGTGGGAAATTGCTAGAAGAAGCTTTAAGCTGATCCTTTCCATTGTCAATTGAAATACCACAGTCCTTCAAAATTTGTAGAGAATCTTGATTTAATCTTCCTGATTTCTGTATGGCTATTTTTAATTTACTCATTTTAGTTTTTTTTGTTTGAGTAAATCTTCTTGGAAAGTTTATTTCTTGATAGTATAGAAATAAAAAACCCGTTTGATTTACTCAAACGGGTTAAAATATATTTTAATTTTTATTCAATACATTTTCAGCTCGCCTGAGTGCAAGTATGAAAATGATGGTGATGTAATTGAATAAAATTCATTCTATTTAAAATTATTAAGCAAATATTCTAAAAATTATTTTAATTACCAAATAATTATTTGGTTCTATTAAAAAATATTCTTTTTTGAAAAATAACACTCTATTTACAAGTTATTTAATAAATTGTATAAACTATCTTCTTTGTCCAACCCTATTTTTTTCTTTATCCTATACCTTGTTGTTTCAACGCTTCTTGGAGATACATTTATCATTTGTGCAACCTCTTTACTTTTCAAATTTGATACAATATAAGTACAGTGTTTTAAATCATTTACAGATAAATCGGGTGCTACATTTTTTAACTTTTCAAAGAACTCTGGACGGTTTTTTTCAAATTGAACTTTAAAATCATCCCATAACTCTTCTTCAGAAATAAGAATATTAAGCTTTTTTTTAATGCCTATTAAATATTTGGAAGCAGAAGAATTAGTGTCTACATAGGCATCAATATCCTTACTTATATTTCGTATATTATCGTTATATGTTGAAATTTTTAAAACTCTTGAAAATAAAGATTGCTCATTTAATTTCAATAAATTTTCAATTTCGCTTTTTTTGTCTTTCAATAAAATATTTTTCTCTTTCATTTCCACTATTAACGAACTTAATTTTTTATTCAAATCTATTATTTCTCTTTTTTTCTTCCTGTCTCTTTTTGAATTGAAAAATAAAACAGAAACAAGTAAAACCAAAAAAATCAACGAAATACTTCCTA
The DNA here is from genome assembly GCF_057162725.1 of Tenacibaculum profundi. Taxonomy (NCBI): domain Bacteria; kingdom Pseudomonadati; phylum Bacteroidota; class Flavobacteriia; order Flavobacteriales; family Flavobacteriaceae; genus Tenacibaculum; species Tenacibaculum profundi. The sequence goes on along the minus strand of NZ_CM169894.1, from coordinate 127,931 downwards.
AAAACATGGACCTTCTTTGTGCTTTTATTATGATTTCTTTATCCTTTTTAAGTTTACTTTCTAAGTCTAATTCTTTAGCAAAAGATTTACTTAATAGTGCCTGTTGCTTAAAGTGCATTTTAACACTAATATTTCGAGACTTTTTAAAATAGTTTGATGCCTTTTTAAATTTATTTCGAGCAGAATAATACTCACCATAAACATAATTAATTAAACTATTATCAAAAAGATTATTTTCATCAAGAAACTGCTCTGCTTTTTTAAAATAAGAAACTGCATTAGCATAATCTCCCAATTTAACATAACTATCTCCTGTTCGAGCGTAAATTCTAACTATATTTCTTTCCGATTTAATCTCTTTCATTAAATCGAGACAAGACATCACATATTTTATTGATGATTCCCATTGACAAAGATCTCTTGAATTCATAAAAAGATTATAGTAAGTATCAATTATATGCTGCTTTTGTTTTGTTTTTTCTAAATGGAATAGTGCTTTTTTATAATAATCTCTGGCCTTTAAAAAATTTTTATTTTTTAAGACCTCATTGGCTCCAACAGCATTATTAACTAATCCTAAAAAAAAATGATCTTTTGAATTTTGAATTAAAGTCAACGCTTTGTTAAAAAAAAAACCAGACTTTTCAAAATTTTTATTCATATAACAACAGACTCCTCGTAAATAATATAATTTACTTTTAATAGAATCTTCTTTTACATTAATGTTATTAATCTTTATATATCTAAAAAGAGTATCAAGAATCCTCGTATCCTCTGTTTTTTGGAATGAATAAAAGGCTGTTAAAATTTTATCATCACTACTTAGACTTTTTGTTTTTCCCTTATCTGCTGTAGCTCCAAGGACTATACTCTTCATCAGAATAAAGAAATATATAATCAAACACTTATTTAAAAAGTTAATTTTACGCACTTTGTTTCTTTTTTTGTGTAAAACTGAATTATTAATATTTTTTCTCTTCTAATTTACATATTTACTTAATTGAAAATAAATTAACTATAACTTAAGTTCATGGATATTTCCTGAAAGAAATAATTTTATATTTAAATTCTTTTTTTTTTCGACGATTAACCATGATCTTTCTTCAGTTAGTTATTACATCATAAAAGATGTATGATGAATAAGAATTCTTGTTTAAATATTTTTTATCACTTATTTATTTAATTATTATTTTTTGATATTATTTCAAATAAAGCTCAATTTCATAATTGTTGATCTTGTTTTATAAGAAAGATGTTCTAAAGAAATAATTCATAAACTCGATAAAAAATCATATAAACTTTCATCTTTATTTAGTCCTATTTTTTTTTTGATTCTATATCTTGTTGTATCAACACTTCTTGGTGATATATTTATTAGTTGAGCAACTTCTTTACTTTTCAAATTTGATACAATATAAGTACAGTGCTTTAAGTCATTTACCGATAAATCAGGAGCTAACTTTTTTACTTTATCAAAAAAATCTGGTCTAATTTTTTCAAACTGAAACTTAAAGTCTTCCCATAATTCATCTTCTGAAATTAATAATTCTAATTTATTTCTAATTTTCATAACATAAGAAGAAGCAGAAGAGTTCTTATTCATATAATCATCAATTTCTAAACTAATTTTCCTAATTGTATCTGTATATGTTGAAATTTTTAGAACACGAGAAAAGAGCGTTTTTTCATTTAATTTAAGTAAATCTTCAATCTCCCTATTTTTTTTATTTAATTTAATATTATTGTTTTTTAAATCTATAATTAAACTATTTAATTCCTTATTTAACTCTGTTATTTGATTATTTTTTCGGCTATTTTTTTTAAAAAAAAGAATCAATAAAAAAATGATCATGAAAAGTAATACTATTGCTGTTAGACCAACTAAAAGAATTTTTTTTTGATTTTTTATCGTCTTTTTGTTTTCTATTCGTAGTTTTTGTTCTAAGTCTAATTCTCTCTTGTAAGATTCTTCAATTGATTTGATATTAAAACTACTTAACTTTCTCCATGAAAGAATCGCTTTTTTTAAATCATCAACAGCAAGTTTGTTTTCTCCTTTTGAAGCATTTAAATTAGCTTTTGCTTCATAATACCAAGCATATGTTCTTTCTTTGTTTTTATGATTACTTTTTTGCAATTTTTTTTCTAGAATATTAATATAATATTCGGCTCTTTTATATTTATTTAATTTTATATAGGTATCTGCTATTAAGTAATAAAGTCTCTTATAATAAATTAATAACTCTTCATTATCACCGATAAGATTCAGACAAGTTTCAGCATACTTCAATGCCTTTTTATAGTTTTGCAACTCCCTAGAATTAACTGTCAAATTATAATATATTTCAATCAACTTGTTTTTATTATTGACTTTTTCAAAACACTCTATTGCTTTTCGATATAACAAATCTGACTTTTCGTAGTTTTTATATATATAATTGATTAGAACAGCTCTATCATTAAATATATAACCTTGTAGCAACTTGTTTTCAGTTTTGACTGCAAGCTTATAGGATTCTTCTAGAATTTTATCAGCCTCTTTATACCTATGTAGCGTTATTGCTTCATAAACACCGTTTAGATATAAAATATAACTATTTATAGTATCTGTTAATTTAAGTTCGTTATTTTTTTTCAAGAACTTACGTAAAACCTCAATATCTGAAGTATCCTCTGTCTCTTTAAAATTATTAAAAATATCAATAACCTTATTTTGATAATTCTCCACACTGATTGCCCCATTTTTATCCTGTATGAATGAAAATACATTAATATCATAAAAAAATAAACAAAGAAATGATAAGATAAATTTAAAAGTAAATCTTCTAGTCATAATATAAAAACACTTAACCTTAAAAATTATATTTTTAACAAAAAAAACATAAAATAGAATCACAAAATTAATGATTATCATTATATATATGTTTTTTTTTATAAAAATAACAATTTAGTAACATAGCGAAAAAATAGGTATTGATTCGCTAAAATTTTGAAAGAATTTAAAGATTGCTTAAAAAATCGTATAAATTTTCTTCCTTATCAAGACCTATTTTCTTTTTAACTCGATACCTGGCTGTTTCAACGCTTCTAGGAGAAACATTGATTAATTGAGCTACTTCTTTACTTTTTAAATTTGAAACAATATAGGTGCAGTGCTTTAAATCATTAACAGATAAATTAGGCGCTATCTCTTTTAATTTAGTAAAAAAACTTGGACGAATTTTTTCAAATTGAACTTTGAAATCTTTCCATAATTCTTCTTCGCAAACCAAACTAATAAGTTTACTTCTAATAGTAGCAAGAAAGGAAGATTTAAATGAATTGTTGTCATAAAAAGAATCTATTTGCTCGATTATTTTATTAAGGGTATCATTATATGTTGAAATTTTAAGAATACGTGAAAACAAAGCTTGTTCGTTTAGTTTTAAGAGTTGTTCTATTTCATTTTTATTGTTTTCTAGTTTTTTATTTTTGTCTTCTAGATTAGCTATTAATTTTTTTAATTTCTCATTTAAATGAAATATGCTTTTATTTCTTTCTCTATTTTTTTTTCTTAAATAAAAAACTGAAATTAAAGATAAAACTAATACAACTATAATTACACTACTCAAGTATAATATTTTTCTTTGCGAATTAATTATTATTTGATTATCTTTTTTTAGTTTATTTTCTAAGCTTAGTTCTCTTTCAAAAGCTTCTTTTAAGTTTCTTTCATTCTCTTTATTTTGTTCACTTTTTAAAGAAACTACCTTTTTATAAAGAGTATTAGCTTTACTAAACTCTCTATTTGATTCTAAAAACTTTGCATACTTCAAAAAGTATAAGAATCTTTCAGGTCCTGTATTCACTATAAAACTATCTGCAGATATAAATGATCTCTTAGCATTTTCAAAATCTTTTGTTGCAATATAACAATCTGCTTTAATAACATAAAGTGTATTCAATAAATCAGATCTTTTTTTTGTTTTTTTTATTAAGTTTATACATAATTCTGAGTATTCAAGAACATTTTTACAGTTTTTATTCTTCTTATTTAATATCGTTAAATTATAATATGTATCTAATTCTTGAACTTTTCTATCTGATTTTTTAAAATAATCAATGGCCTCTTTATAATAAACTTCAGTAATTGTAGCATCCTCATTCATTTTTGAGGAAATAACTCCTAAATCATTTTTAACCAACCCCAATAAAAGACAATCCTCATAATTCTCAGCCAATTCATATGCCTTTAAATAATATTTTATAGCTTTTTTATATCGCAAAAGCTTAAGGTTTTTAACACCTCTTAAATACAATATTTTACTATTAATTGAATCTTCTTTAAAAGTAAGCTTCCTAGACCTTAACCTTGTTAAAATTGAATCGAGTAATTTTTCATCCTCAGAATCAATATATTTATGATAGGTTACAACGACACCATCACCATTAACATCTGATTCCCCTTTAAAACCAAGAACATTAAAAGATAAAAATATTAAACAAAAAAGTAAATTCACTTTATTGTTCCAAAAAACACATACTTTATCAATACAAAAAAAATAATGAAAACCCACTTACAAATAAATATATTAGCTTAAACCCATCCAAATATAATTTATTTCAAAAATATCTTCACGACAAAAAAAATATTAAACGATAATTTTTAAAATGTGAAAAATAACACACAAATGGTTAATTAACATAGATAAATAGGATAAAAACACTATAAATAAGTCACTTAAATCATATAATTACAGATTTAAAATTACGATAGAAAAACTCATTACTAAATTTATAAAAAAGCTCATGTCGAGCGAAAAACCCATTATAAATGATCATTTATAATGGGTTTTTTATGTCAATAACTCTTGGTAAAACTAAGGAAATATTTTAAGATATTATTACATATACAATTATTTCACAAAATTGATTTTTCGTAAACGTAAACTTTCTGGGGTTACCTCTAAATATTCATCATCTTTAATATACTCCATACACTCCTCGAGCGACATATCTATTTTAGGTGCAATTTTAACTCCATCATCAGAGCCTGAAGCTCTTACGTTTGTTAATTTTTTACCTTTTATTAAATTAACTGCTAAATCGTCTTGCTTCGCATTTTCTCCAACAACCTGTCCCTTATATATTTCTTGATTAGGATCAATAAAAAATCTTCCTCTATCTTGAAGACGATCTATAGCATATGCTGTAGCCTTTCCCGCTTCAGAAGATATTATTGCACCGTTTACTAAGTCAGAAAATTCGCCTTTATAGGCGTCATATCCTCTTAAACGATGATTGATAATTGCCTCTCCTTGTGTAGCTGTTAATAATTTATTCCTTAATCCTATTAAACCTCTTGATGGTATATCAAATTCTAAGTGTTGCAAATCACCTTTGGGTTCCATTACTAACAAATCCCCCTTCCTCATAGTGACAAGATTAATTGCCTTACTAGCTAAATCTTCTGGCACATCAATCACTAATGTTTCGTATGGTTCACTCTTTACCCCATCTATATCTTTTAAGATTACCTGTGGTCTTCCTACTTGCAATTCATAACCTTCACGTCTCATTGTTTCAATTAGTACCGATAAGTGTAAAATTCCTCTACCAAAAACATTAAACTTATCCTCTGTATCCGTATCCTCAACTCTTAAGGCTAAGTTTTTTTCAGTTTCTTTATAAAGACGATCTCTTAAATGACGCGAAGTTACATACTTTCCTTCTTTTCCATAAAATGGAGAATTATTAATTGTAAATAGCATACTCATAGTAGGTTTATCAACCTCTATTCTTGGCATTGCTTCTGGTGATTCTAAATCAGCAATCGTATCACCTATTTCGAAGTCATCTATACCCGTTATAGCACATATATCTCCACTTCTAACCTTATCTGCTTCAACTTTTCCCATCCCTTCAAAAACATGAAGTTCTTTAATACGAACTTTTTTAGTTGACCCATCTGACTTACAAAGCATATAGTCTTTGTTTTTCTCCAAATCACCTCTAAATACTCGCCCAATGGCTATTCTTCCTTTAAATGAAGAATAATCCAATGACGTAATTTGCATTTGAGGAGAACCTTCTCTATAAGGCGCTTCAGGAATAGTTTCTAAAACAGCGTCTAGCAACGGAATTATATCTTCTGTTGGTTCTTGCCAATTTTTACTCATCCAGCCGTTTTTAGCTGAACCATATATGGTGGTGAACTCAAGTTGTTCTTCAGTTGCATCAAGGGCAAACATTAAATCAAAAACTTTTTCATGAACCAAGTCAGGAGTACAATTTTCTTTATCGACTTTGTTTACAACTACAACAGGTGTTAACCCTAATTCAATTGCTTTTCCTAAAACAAAACGAGTTTGAGGCATAGGACCTTCAAACGCATCAACCAATAAAAGGACACCATCGGCCATTTTTAACACACGCTCTACTTCACCACCAAAATCGGCGTGCCCAGGTGTATCTATTACATTAATTTTAACACCCTTATAATTAACCGATACATTCTTTGACAAGATAGTAATTCCGCGTTCTCTCTCAAGATCATTATTATCTAGTAATAAATCTGTACGCTCCTTTCGCTCATCTAAAATTTTAGCCTGGTCTATTATTTTATCAACCAAAGTTGTTTTTCCATGGTCGACGTGTGCTATAATAGCGATATTTCTTATTGATTGCATTTTGCTACTTAAATTTGGCGCAAAAATAGTATATTATTATGTAATATATGAAGTTTTTTATTTAAGATACAAAATTAAATTGACAGCTAACAAACTCAATAATAATTTTTTGTTTATTCCTCCTCATCATTTAACTCTGAATCATCTATTCTAAAGGCACTTGGTAATATATCTGGTATAAACTTTATCAACAAAGGTAATAATAAAGCACCCCCAGGAAGCATAAAAACGGTAAAGGCGGGAATAGCTCTACAAATATCAAGTAATTGTTCTTTAACTTTTCCTTTCTCTTTTTCAGTTAAAGATGTTAAAAGTGATTTTTTGATTAAAAATACTAGCTCTTTACTTTCTTGAAGTTCTAGAGCTAGCCTTTTCTTATTTTTTTGAATTGCTTCTTTTATTTCTTCAACTGTATTCATTACAGTTTTCGTCTTTTTTTCTCTGTTTTTAATAGGTTTAATTCACGAGAAGTTTGCCCTGCAACTGAGGTATTTTCTTCTGCTCTTCTAATTAAATAGGGCATGACATCTCTAACTGGACCAAAAGGAACATACTTCGCTACGTTATATTCTTCATTAGCCAAATTAAAACTTATATGGTCACTCATGCCATATAATTGACCAAACCACATACGTTTATCTGTTGAAGCTATGTTATGTTTTTTTGCTAAATCCATTAATAAATAAGAACTTTCTTCGTTATGAGTACCTGCAAAAATTGCCATATTTTTATGATCCATCATGTAAGTAATCGCATTATTATAATTAATATCCGTTGCGTTTTTATCAACACAAATGGGAGATTCATACCCCATCTCTTCAGCTCTGGCTCTTTCTTTTTCCATGTAAGCTCCACGAACAACTTTCATTCCGATGTGATATCCTTTTTGATGAGCTCTTTGATGCAGTGATTTCAAATATGCCATTCTATCATGACGATACATCTGTAATGTATTGAAAACTAATGCTTTTTCTTTATTATATATCTCCATTAAACTTTCGACTAAATCGTCTGCGGCTTTTTGCATCCAACTTTCTTCAGCATCAATTAGTAAAGGTACATTTTTTTCTGAAGCTGACTTACAAACAGTGTGAAATCGCTCAATTACCCTTTCCCATTCAACTTTCTCTAGTTGGTTCAATTCTCTACCCTCAGTTAACTTCTGATAAAGAGCAAAACGCCCAAATCCAGTTGGTTTGAATACTGCAAAAGGTATTGATTTTTTTTCTGCTGCAAAATCAATGGTCTTTAAGGTCATTCTTAAAGCATTTTCAAACTGTTCTTCATCTTCTTTTCCTTCGACAGAATAATCTAAAATACTATGAACATTACCTTTTTCATACATTTTCGTTATATTGGGTAAACAATCGTCTTCTGTTACACCTCCACAAAAATGATCAAATACTGTAGCTCTAATTAAACCTTCTACTGGTAAATGAGCTTTTAAAGCAAAATTTGTAACAGCTGTACCAATTCTAACCATTGGTTGATTTTGAATCATTTTAAACAAGAAAGAAGCTCTTTCTAATTCTGAATCTGATTTTAATTTAAACGCAGTTTCCGTATTGTCAAATAGTCCCATAACAAATACTTTAATAATTAATCTTCGAAACAAATATAATTGTATGGTATTAAATATTTCCATTTTTTCTATTTAATTTGCATTTTTAGAAAAACATAATAAATGAAATCTATTAAGGCCTCAACATACCCTATTTACTTTGAAGAAAAAGCATATATTGAATTAGCTTCTTATATAAAAAACAGAGCATACTCCTCTATTTTTATCTTAGTCGATGAAAACACTTTTGAGCATTGTTATCCTAGATTTATAAGACTATTAAAAACAGATAGGCCTATAGAAATTATTCAAATTGATGCTGGAGAGATTTATAAGAACTTAGAAACCTGTATAGGAGTTTGGAATGCCATGACTGAGCTTGGAGCAGATAGAAAAAGTTTATTAATTACTTTAGGCGGCGGTGTTATAACTGATTTAGGGGGGTTTGTTGCCTCAACTTTTAAAAGAGGTATCGAATTTGTTAATATACCTACTACCCTACTAAGTATGGTTGATGCTTCCGTTGGAGGAAAAACAGGAGTCGACCTAGGTGTTTTAAAAAATCAGATTGGTGTTTTTGCTAACCCTGAGTTAATCATAATTGATCCTGAATACTTACATACAGTAACCCCAAGAGAAATTAGATCTGGAACTGCTGAAATTATTAAATATGGAATGACACATGATATTCGATTATTCAATGAAATAAAGGATAACCCTAATTTGAATATTATTGATTTAATTCATCGTTCCATTGAAATAAAAAATAACGTAGTTTTAGAAGATCCGAAAGAAAAGAATGTTAGAAAAGTTTTGAACTGGGGACATACTATTGGACATGGTATAGAATCTTATTTTTTGGATAGTGAAACCAAAGAAAACCTAACACACGGTGAGGCAATTGCGATAGGAATGGTTTGCGAAGCTTATATTTCTTCTAAAATTCTAAATTTTCCTGAAGAACATGTTTATCAAATTAAGTCTGCTATTACATCTATTTATGGTAAAACAGCTATTGAAAAAGATGATATTAATTCAATAATTCATTTAATGAAACATGACAAAAAGAATGTAGGTGGTCAAATCAATTTTATTTTATTAGAAAATTACGAAAAATTCAAGATCGACTGTAACGTTTCTAATTCTTTAATAAACGAAAGTATTCAATTTTATATCAAATAAAATATTTATTGGAAATCTCCATTTTTGTAATTAATTTCATCTGGCTTGGATCTTTTTATTAAGAACTACCTACTTTCAACAGATTACTATTTTGCTTATAAAGACGTTATCTATAACATTTTTTGTAAATCGCTTCATATTGAGGTAAAATAGTATCTAAAGAAAATATTGAAGTATGTTCTTTTGCGTTTTGTTTAAATTCGTCTAAAACTGTGTCATTTTTCAAAACCTTAATCGCATTTTTTGCCATATCTTTTATGTCTCCAACATTACTTAAGAAACCTGTTTTTCCAGAAATATTAACTTCTGGTAGCCCTCCTGAATTCGTTGATATAATGGCATTTTTTGCTGCCATTGCTTCCAATGCAGCTAAACCAAAACTTTCCGTTTCTGAAGGAAGTAAAAACACATCTGAGAAACATAAAATTTTTGCAACTTCATCGCTGTTACCCAAAAATAATACTCTACCATCTAAATTCAATTTATTAACTAAATTTTCAGCTTTTAATCTTTCTGGTCCATCTCCAACCATGAGTAGTTTAGAGGGGATCTCTTTCTGAACTTCAAAGAATATTTTTATAACATCTTCTGTTCTTTTTACAGGCCTAAAATTACTAATATGTGTAAGAATTCGTTCTTCTTTATTTGCAAGTGCACTTCTTTTGCACTCCACCTCATTTTCATTACTATACTTCTTACCATCAATAAAATTATACACTACTTTTATATCCTTTTCTATGTTGAATAACCGCAATGTATCCTCTCGTAAACTATTTGATACTGCAGTAACCTCATCTGATTTATTAATACTAAATTCTAATGCTGTTTTATATGTAGGGTGGCTTCCTACTAATGTAATATCAGTTCCATGCAATGTTGTTACCACTTTTACATGAATGCCTTTGTTTATAAGCATTTTCTTAGCCATATAAGCTGCATAAGCATGAGGTATTGCGTAATGAACATGCAGTACTTCTAGATGGTGCTTTTCTACAACCTCAACCATTTTACTTGATAATGCCAGTTCATATGGCTGATATTGAAAAAGTGGGTATTCTTCTAATACTACTTCGTGAAAATGTAATCTATGCGATATGAAATCAAGTCTAACAGGCTGGTTATAAGTTATAAAATGCACTTCATGTCCTTTGTCTGCTAAAGCCATCCCTAATTCTGTTGCCATAACACCGCTTCCTCCAAAAGTAGGATAGCATACAATGCCTATTTTCATATTTATTTTGATTGGGTTTTTATGTTAGTGTTCTCAAAAATATCATTTTAATAATTAAGTTTTTTTAAAGATTTGTTAATCCAAATCTTATTAAACTTAATGATGCATCAAAAAATCAGTTTTCATTAAACAATATTAATGACTATCCACAAGTGTAAATTTACAGCTTTACTTAAGAGATTTCGTTTTTTATTTTGTTAAATAAAAAACACTATCACTTTTAATGATAGCGTTTATATTTTATTATTAATTTTAAGGTATAACTTTCTTAATAATCTCCCAATGTTATTGGGTTTTGATCCAATGCCTTTTCTAATTGATCATCATTTGGAGCCTTTCCATGCCAAGCATGGGTATGCATCATGAAGTCTACACCGTTCCCCATTTCTGTATGTAGCAGTACACATACAGGTTTTCCTTTTCCTGTTCTAGATTTTGCTTCTGACATTCCTTTTAAAATAGCCTCTATATTATTTCCTTTTTGTATTTCTAGAACATCCCAACCAAAAGCTTCAAATTTAGCTTTTAAACTTCCCATAGCAAGAACTTCATCTGTTGTACCGTCTATTTGCTTCTCATTAACATCAACTGTAGCTATTAAATTATCAACTTTTTTAGCCGAAGCATACATTGCTGCTTCCCAAATTTGCCCTTCTTGTAATTCTCCATCACCATGAAGAGAATAAATTATTTTAGCATCGTTATTTAACTTTTTAGCTTCAGCAGCGCCAATAGCGACACTCATCCCTTGTCCTAAAGAACCAGAGGCGATGCGTACACCTGGTAAATGTTCATGAGTTGTCGGGTGACCTTGTAAACGTGTATTCAACTTTCTAAAGGTAGCTAATTCAGATACTGGAAAAAATCCACTGCGCGCCAAAACGCTATAAAAAACAGGAGAAATATGGCCATTGGATAAGAAAAATAAGTCTTCATTATCCCCATTCATACTAAAATCAGTGGAATATTCCATAATTTCCTGGTATAGGCATGATATAAATTCTGCACATCCTAATGATCCTCCTGGATGACCTGAACTTACGGCGTGAACCATACGTAAAATGTCTCTACGAACTTGCTGCGTAAAATTTTGAAGTTGTTGTGTTGTTGGCATTCGTGTTATGTTTTGTATAGCAAATGTAATTCTTTAAATAAAAATGGGCAATTACTTTTTTATTTCTTATTTAAATTTAGGATTTACATTACACATCAAAAAATGAATTTTAAATTAAAACTTTAATATAAAAACCTGTTCCGTACACTAAATTTAAATGAATTAGTCAAAATAAAAATTCTACACTTCATAAAAGAAATGTCATTGCTTTGTTTTCTCTTTAGTATTGACCTAATTGCTACCTCACGAATTAAAATGTAAAATCATTGACAGTTTATTATCTGATCAATAAAAGTCTAAATCATTTTTCAAAAAAAATTACATTATTATCTTTATATTTATATTACTAGTAACCAAACCTCTAAAAACTTCAACAATGAAAAAAAAGTTGCATATTTTCTTTTTTTCCCTGCTTTTTAGTATCAATTTATTCTCCCAAAACAAAAATTCACCAACCCCTAAATATCATGAGCTTTTTAAAATAATACCATTGATAGAATCTGATGCACCAGAATGGATTCATTTATTATACAGTTCAAATCCTAATTATTATAAAATTGTAGAAGCTTTTAACACTTATTATAGAAATCATTTATTTAAAAAAAATATTCATACACAAAATTTTAAATATTTCTCTAAAATTATTCATGATCAGGATTATCTAAAAGATGATGGAAGTATTCATATTCCTTCTTTAGATGAACTAAACAAAAATAGTTATCGAGTTTTAAAATCGCGAAATATATCCAAAAATCAAGTAGCTGTTGCAAACTGGATTCCTCTTGGTCCCTTTGAAACTTTTAAAAATGGAGGTGTACAACAAAAGAGTTCGCAGGTTAATGCTTATGCCTTTGCCCAATCAACTGCAAACCCAAATATTTTATATACAGGTGCAGAAACTGCAGGAGTTTATAAATCTATTGATAAGGGATTAAACTGGACTTCAATTGGTGATTTTGTTTTTAACGACGGGGCGATTCAATCAATAGAAATTGATCCAACGAATCCTGATATTGTTTATATAGGTACTAGCAATAAAGTTTATAAAACTATTGATGGAGGTAGTACTTGGAATGTTATACTTAGTGAGTGGAATTCAAAAATTTCAGCTATCACCATTAATAGTAGCAACCCGCAGATAGTATTAATAGCGGGGAACAATGGACTTAAAAGAAGTACGGATGGTGGTGCTAGTTGGACTACATTATTTACAGATCGATGCTGGGATATTAAACTAAAAACTGATGATCCAAGTACTATTTTCCTAGCAAAGAGAAACACTAATAAGAATATTACAGAACTATTAAAATCAACGGACAACGGGGTTACTTTTAACGTAAAAAATAACGGGTGGTTTTCTCCTATTGGTGGTGTAGCTTCTAGTGACGGCGGAGCCAGAATAGGAGTTACAAACGCCGATCCTGACAGAATTTATGTAGTTCTTCTGGGAGAAGAAAACGACGATGTTGATGATAATAATTATATCGGCATTTATCGAAGTGATAATGCTGGAGAAATTTGGACCACGCCTTATGATGGAAATAATGATGGCTCTCCTGATAATGAACCAGGAGGACCTTACAGTAATAACCATTGGTGCTTTACACACTTTGGGGTAACTACAACAGGATACAATCAAGGATACTATGACTTAGATATTGAAGTTTCTGATATCAATCCAGATCATATCATGATGGGGTCTTTAAACCTATTTAAATCTGAAAACGGAGGTGTTACTTATACACAATGGGGAGGCTATGGATGTACAGGATGTGGAAGCGAATATAGACATCCTGACATTCAGGAGATAGAAATGAATGGAAATGATATTTGGGTTTGTAGTGATGGTGGAATTGACTATTATGATGCTAATTTGGATTTTATTGAATCTAGAAATAATGGTATCAATGGCGCTGATTATTGGGGTTTTGATCAAGGGTGGAATCATGATGTATTTGTTGGGGGAAGATACCATAATGGCAATGCCACTTTCTACGAAAACTATCCTTTTGGAAAGTTCTTATCATTGGGTGGTGGTGAATCCGCGACAGGATACGTCAATAAAGGTGAAAATAGAAAAGTATATCATAGTGATATTTCCGGCAAAGAAATCCCAAAAGAAATCAATGGAAACATAACTGACATAGCTAAGTACTCCCTTTTCCCTAATGAAAGCTATGTTCATTCAGAAAAAAGCGAAATTGTTAATGATCCTAGATATTGGAACACCCTATATCTAGGAAAAGAAAATAAATTATGGAGAAGTAATAACGGAGGTCAATCTTTTTCTTTAGTAAAAGAGTTTGGATCAGACACAAACAATTTGGTAAAAGCAATTGAAATTTCAAGAAACGATCCTAATATTATTTTTATAACTCAGAAGCATGGTAACTCTGGAAAACTATGGAAGTCTGTCGACAGCGGACAAAATTGGACAGAAATATCGATACCAGCTAACCATCAAACCATGTATTTATCACTTAATACAAATGATGAACTCTTTCTTGGTTTGAATAATGGTGGTAATAACGCTAACAAAATTTTCAAATCTAGTGACTGGGGTAGCTCATGGAATAATTTAACCACCTCAGCATTAAATGGAGAAAAGATAACAAATATTAATGTTCAAGATGGAACAGATGGAGGCATTTACATAACCTCTAACAAAATGATCTGGTATCGAAATAATGGACATACTGAGTGGCAAACTTTTTCAGACAATCTTCCTCTACATCTGAGAATTATTAAAATACTTCCTTTCTACAAAAAAGAAAAGCTTCGAATCGCTTCCAATCGTGGAATTTGGGAAACCGATTTTTTTGAGAGTTCGTTACCCAAAGCACAACCCATGGTAATTAAACAAACAATTAATTGCAATAGGTATATAGTGCAATTTGAAGACTTTTCTATTCTAAACCATGACCAAGCTTCATGGGAATGGAATTTTCCTGGAGGAAACCTCATTACAACCAATAATATAAGAAATCCTCAAGTAATTTATCCTTCCACAGGAGAATATGATGTTAGCCTTAAAGTAACTGATAAACAAGGAAATATTAGTAGCAAAATAGTTACAAAATTAATAACTGTTGGCGACGATTATTGCGCTACGGAATCAGAGCCGAAAAAAGCTTTAGTGTGTTCACAAAACAATGATTATGCCACAAACAACTCCGTAAACGAAGCTGAAATATCCAATTTTAGCTTTACGTGTTGGATAAAGCCCAATGGCATACAGCCTAACTATTCAGCAATTTTTAGTTTATCAGAAGGATGCGTTTTAAACTTTAGAGAATCAAACAATACATTAGGGATTCATTGGAAAGGAGGATCATATTGGTGGTGGGACTCTAACCTTGAAGTTCCTGCAAACGAATGGTCTTATGTGGCAATTACCGTTACACCATCAAAAATAACTTTATATTTGAATGAAGATTCTCATTCTTGGAATCTAACCACTGCCCCTTTTAACTTAACAAAAATAAACTTAGGCACATATTACCAATGGGAATCAAGAAACTATAAAGGATTAATTGAAGAGGCTACTTTTTGGAAAAAAACACTTACAAAGGAAGAAGTACGATTGACGAGACACCTTACCAAAGACAATGTAAATAATAATAATGATATAATAGCATATTATCAATTCAATAATAATGCCTTTGGAACAATCTATGATAAAAAGGGTAGCAATGACCTTAAATTGAACGGGAATGCTATTTTGGTTGATTCCAACGCCCCCGTTGGTTCTGGAAAAAGTAGCTTATTGGATATTAACTCAGTAGAAACTGCTAACTTTATAAACGCAAATTGCAAAATGACTTTTAATAGTAATGGAACCAACCCTGATGGAAATGTAGTTGTTTCTAAAATCAATTTAGATCCTATTTCAATCCCTAATATTAATACTATAGATTCCTCTTTTTGGATTATTAATACATACGGAGAAAATCAAGTTTTTGATGCTTTAGAAACCATTACTTTTTCAGATATTAATGGCATTAACAATTCGAATGCTGGTGATATTGTACTCTTCAAAAGGAACTCTAATTCGGATGGCACAGCAGATTGGGGATCAAGTATCGAAAATGCCACTGATATTAATACTGCTGATCTTAGTGTTACTTTCTCTAACACAGGTGGTTTAAATTCTTTTGGACAGTTTTATATTGGTAGTAAAGAAACGCTTAATATAATTGATCAAAATAAAAGTAAGTTTATTTTGTTTCCTAATCCACTAAATAAAGGAGATTATCTCTACTTTAGTAATGTAAAGGGTACCACCAAATTAATACTACATGACCAAAACGGTAAACAAATTTTCAAAAAAATTATAAAAAGTAAAACCTCTTTAAAAACCCCCTCATTACCCTCTGGAATTTATTTTTACACTATTGAAACAGAAACTAAAATACAGAATGGAAAATTAATTATCAATTAATTTTCTTTACGATAATTATGAAAATTATTCTAACTAAAATAAACTTGCAGTTGGAAAAAGAAATATAAGCAATTATACTAAGTTTTTTGCTTTTTCTTTTTAGCTGCTGGGAACAGAACATTATTTAAAATTAAACGATATCCTGGTGATGTAGGGTGCAGATCTAATTCTGTTTTTGGATCTCCTACTCTATGCTGATAATCCTCTGGATCATGCCCTCCATAAAAAGTAAACATTCCCTTACCTTTAACTCCGTGAATATAACGAGATTCGCCATGGTTCTTACTTTCACCCAAAATCATAACATTAGACTTAACGTATTTATTATCAAATGAGGTTGTTTGTCCCATGAATCCTTTTACTAATTGCGTATGATTCTGAGTAAGCATTGTAGGAACTTGATCCCATTTAGCAGAAAATTCTTTTAAAGTAAAGTAATCTGTTTCTTTATTAATTCTTCTTTTTCTGGTCATATCAATAGATGAAAATTCATAAGTAGTAGGATTTTTTATGAGTTCAAAATTTTTAAAAGCCATGGTTTTAGTATAATCTATTTTAGATTGGTAATTTGGTTCTGATGGGTCTCCATCAAACATACTCTCACAAATGTCAACTCCATCTGCCGCAAGTGCTATATCAAAACTATCCGTAGCAGAACACATGGCAAACATAAACCCCCCCCCAACGACGTAATCTCTAATTTTTTTTGCTACAGCGCCTTTTTCCTTAGATACTTTCGAATATCCCAATTTTGTCGCTAAAGCTTCTGAACCTTTTTTTTGTTTTATATACCAAGGAGCCGCACGATATGCTCCATAAAATCGTCCATACTGACCTGTAAAATCTTCATGATGTAAATGTAGCCATTCATATAATAATAATTTATCATTTAACACTTCCTCATCGTAAACTACATCAAATGGAATTTCTGCATACGTCAAAACCATGGTAACTGCATCATCCCATGGCATTTTATCTTTAGGTGAATATACTGCTATTTTTGGTGCTTTTTCCAAAGGAACAGCTTCTTGATTTTTCGAAGGAGAAGAAATTTCTTCTAAAATTAACTGTGCTTTTGCTTCTGAAATTATTTGATATGAAATACCTCTAATCTTACACTCCTTTTCTAAAAAGTTATTATTTTCTACTAAAAAAGCTCCACCATCATAATTTAATAACCATTTTGCTTTTAAACCATTTTGTAATGCATAGTAAACAATACCATAAGCTTTTAAATGGTTTTTTTGATTTTCAGAACTCATTGGCAAATAAATAAAATTAGCACACAATGAATTTGTAAACATCAGTAAAACTAGAATATATATTTGTTTTTTCAAAAGTTTAATTATTAGTGAATTTGAGTGTAAAATACGTATTTATCCGATTATAATTAATTACTCAACAACAATTTCTTTAAGAGAGTCCAACATAATTATTATATTTCAAAAATACAAACCCAAAATAAGCACAAAACAAATCAACTATTTGGAGTAAACTAATACAAACTTATTTAAAAAGGAACATCATCTATCCCTGAATTTCCATTGGTTCCGAAAGCGTCTTCAGGTGAAGCAAAATTGCTTGAAGAAACTTCTTCATTAAAACCCGAATTCATACTTGATTGAAATTCACTGCTAAAACCTTCTTCTAAATCAGAGAATTTTGCTAAGTGTCCTGTAAACTTTAAACGAATATTATCAAGTCCTCCATTACGATGCTTTGCTACTATAAACTCCCCTTGACCTTCACATGGCGAATGATCATCGTCATCCCATTCTGTCATACCGTAGTATTCAGGTCTAAATATAAATGATACAATATCAGCATCCTGTTCTATAGCTCCTGATTCACGAAGATCAGATAATAACGGCCTTTTACTTCCTCCACGGGTTTCTACCGAACGAGATAATTGAGACAATGCTATAACAGGTACATTTAATTCTTTAGCCAAAGCTTTTAAATTACGAGAAATAGTAGAAATTTCTTGTTCTCTATTTCCAGCACCAGATCCTCCTGCAGTCATTAATTGTAAATAATCGATAATTAATATTCTAACATTATGTTGTGAAACTAAACGTCGTGCTTTCGCCCTTAAGTCAAATATCGAGAGTGCTGGCGTATCATCAATAAAAATCGGAGCATCTGATAATTTTTTTACCTTAACATTTAATTGCTCCCATTCGTGAGGTTCTAGATTTCCTTTACGTAGTTTTTCGGAAGTCAAACCAGTTTCTGAAGAAATCATTCTTGTAATCAACTGAACTGAAGACATTTCCAAAGAAAAAACAGCTACCGCATGGTTAAAATCAATTGCCATATTTTTTGCCATAGAAATAACAAAAGCTGTTTTACCCATACCTGGACGAGCTGCTATAATGATTAAGTCTGTTGGCTGCCAACCAGAAGTTAGAGCATCTAATTTAGTAAAACCTGTTGCCAATCCGCTCATTCCTTCTTTTGTTGAAATTTCTTGAATTTTATTGATTGACTGTTGAACTAGAGAGTCTGCTTTTTCAGCACCCTTTTTTAAATTTCCTTGTGTAACTTCAAATAATTTACTTTCAGCATCATCTAATAAATCAAATACATCTATTGTTTCATCATAAGAACTTTCTATTAGTTCAGAAGAAATTGTAATTAGCTTTCTTTTGATATATCTCTCAAGAATAATCCTTGAATGAAACTCAATGTGCGCAGAAGAAGCTACTTTCTGTGTAAGACCAATTAAATAAAAGTCACCTCCTACTAACTCAAGTTTTGCACTTTTTCTTAGTTGATTTGATACCGATAAAATATCAATAGGTTCAGAATTTTGAAAGAGCGTATAAATTGCTTCATAAATCTCTTGATGGCGCTTATCGTAAAAAGCTTCTGGATGAAGTATGTCTATTACAGTATCAATTCCTTTTTTATCTATCATCATTGCACCAAGAACTGCCTCTTCTAAATCGATTGCTTGTGGCGGTAATTTTCCTTTTTCAAGATTAATGATACGTGATTTATCTACTTTTTTGCCTCTTAGTGAATGCGTTCTTTCCATGAAGGCAAATGTAACTTTTTAAGTTCAAAATTATTCAATTTCGTATCGTTTTCTTTTTGCACATTTTTAGTAAAAAAAATGTTACT
The DNA here is from genome assembly GCF_057162725.1 of Tenacibaculum profundi. Taxonomy (NCBI): domain Bacteria; kingdom Pseudomonadati; phylum Bacteroidota; class Flavobacteriia; order Flavobacteriales; family Flavobacteriaceae; genus Tenacibaculum; species Tenacibaculum profundi. The sequence goes on along the minus strand of NZ_CM169894.1, from coordinate 108,608 downwards.
AACTTGTTAACAACATTTTATGTTTCTTTCTTTTTTAGGGCTATAAAGATTACTGAAAAAATAGACGTGAATATATCGGTAACACCAATTCAAAATACATTAATTTAACTTTTTTGCTAAAAAAACAAATTTAGCAGAAAAATACTACAGCAGAAGTTTCTGTACTTTTATTCAATAACGTTCGGATTATTTTAGAAAAAGCTCCCTTTTACTTTCGTAATTAACTAAATTTTATACTATTTTTCTTTAAAAAATATCTGCTCAATAATAAAATACATTTTTACAAATTGGATTCAAAAAAGAATTATTTTAAGCTTCTTTTTAACTACTTTACATTTTTAGTATCGCCTTATCTTAAAGTCAATTATTTTTGCTTTCAACTATGTAAAAAACTGATTTTCAAAATTCAAATTATATTGCAAAAGAACTCTTAAAAAGACTAAGTACAATTGAATTATATTTAAATATTAGGAGGCATCTTGACACTATCAAAAGCAATACTTCAAAAATTAATATTCTTTACGCTTAAAATCAAATACGTAAATAATAATCTTAATGCGTTAAATAAACTTTCAGAGACATAAAAAAGAGACTTATTGCTACGTTAATACTAATTACTGGTTATACTCAAATTAATTCTTTAATAATCAAAAAAGAAGATTAAAACCATCCAACTTCATATATTTTTTTAGTAAAAAATATGTTGCTAACATATTGATACCATTTAATGTTTCTTATTTTTGGGGACTATGAAACTTTCTAAAAAAATAGGATTAGTTATATTAGCTATACCAATACAATATACATTTGTACAACTTTTAGCTCGAGAACCTGCTTTAATAGAAAAATATTACAGTATGGGTCTCTATCCTTTTATATCAAAAACATTCAGGTTCTTTTTAGGGTGGATACCTTTTTCCTTTGGTGATTTACTAGGTTTTTTTCTCCTTTTTTACTTTTTAAAAAACATCTACTTACTCATAAAATCTAAATTTACGAATTGGATTCAAAAAGCAGTTAATTTAACTTTATTCTTATCTGCTTTATATTTTTGTTTTTACCTTTTTTGGGGGTTTAATTATTTTAGGTCTCCCCTGTCTCATAAACTTGGATTGAAGCATTCAGATTATACCACGGAAGATCTTTTAAAAACAACTGATACAATTGTTTCACTTCTTAATAACAGCCATCTTATCATTACAAAAAATGATACGTCAAAAATTGATATCCCATATACTATTGATCAAATACATGATATTGCTCCCAATGGGTTTAACAAACTTTCAAAAATATATCCCGAATTTGCTTATCGTTTCCCATCTATTAAAAATTCAATAGTAAGCTTTGTCCAATCCTATAATGGTACTTCTGGATACATTAATCCTATTACTGGTGAGGCTCAAATTAATTCTTTAATACCTAAAACTGGATATCCTGCAACAGTATGTCATGAAATGGCTCATCAAATTGGTTGGGCTGCTGAAAATGAAGCTAATTTTATAAGTTTTCTAACATCTATTTACAATGAGGATATATATTTTAGATATGCTGGTTACAGAATGGCATATCAGTATTGTATAAGAGAATTATTTAGAAGAGATAAAACTTTGGCGAATAAAATAAAAAAGAAAGTAAATACAGGTATTTATAAAGACTATAAGGACAGTAATTTGTTTTGGAAATCCTATGAAAATCCAATTGAACCTATCATAAAAAGAGGGTATAATTCATATTTAAAAGCAAATAATCAAGCAAAAGGAATTCATTCATACAGCTATGTTGTAGACTTATTAATAGCTTATTATAAACAATCATACTCAAAGTAATAAATCATTAAAAATCAATGAAAAACACATTTATAATCTTTATTTCTTTAAATTTTTTTATGATTTCTTGTAATTCAACCGACTTACAAAAGGAATTTTCTTGTAAAAATCGCATAAATTATAATCTATCTAACGTTGAAGATGTTAGAAACTTTTTTTCTATTAACCTTCCTGAAATCTGGAAAATTAATCTTTACTATGATAATGGGTTGTCCTCTATATATGCTGCAGATACTACTGTAGATTTAACTAAAACTATATTATTAGATGTATCATACATTCACAGCACTATGTCATTTGACAATAATTTTAAGAAAAAATTAATTAATGACTATGAAAATATGAATCTTAATGAAATTAAGAAAAAAAATATTAAACACCTGGATAGGGATGCTTATTTTTCACTTGCCCACGGAAAAAAAGGTAAATTTAACTATCATGTATTAAACATATTCACAATAGTAAATACTAACAACACTTTGCATACAAAAACTGAGATATATGGAGACTCTTTGGTTACTGAACGATTATGTAAATCAATAAACTTAATAGAGTCTATTAAGTTCAAATAAAACTTAAACCCAATATTATTTCATAATAATCCATCTCTTAATTTGGTATAATTATTTTAAAACCATAAATAAAATATAATGAATAAACAGCATATAATTGACCGTTTTATAAGCTATGTAACAGTCGATACTGAAAGTGATCCTAACAATCCAGCTTTTCCAAGTACAGAAAAACAATGGAATTTAGCTCGAATTCTCGAAAAAGAATTAAATAATATTGGTCTAGAAGATGTTGAGCTAGATGAAAATTGTTATTTAATGGCTACATTACCAAGTAATGTAGATCATGAAGTACCTACAATTGGTTTTGTTGCCCATATTGATACAAGTCCTGATTTTACGGGAGCTAATGTAAAGCCTCAAATACATAATAATTATAATGGAGGTGATATCGTTTTAAATAAGGAAGAAAATATTGTTTTATCCCCAAACTATTTCGATGATTTACTTCAATACAAAGGCCAAACAATAATAACAACTAATGGAACCACTCTATTGGGTGCAGATGATAAAGCTGGAGTTACTGAAATTGTTTCTGCTATGGAATATTTAGTTCAGCATCCAGAAATTAAACATGGTAAAATTCGGATTTGTTTTACTCCTGATGAAGAAGTAGGTAAAGGAGCTCATTTATTTGATGTTGAAAAGTTTGGAGCTGAATGGGCATATACTATGGATGGAAGTCAGGTTGGTGAATTAGAGTATGAAAATTTTAATGCCGCCGGAGCCAAAATTACAATTAATGGGAAAATAGTACATCCTGGATACGCCAAAGGTAAAATGATAAACTCTATGACTATTGCGAGTGAATTTATAAATAGTTTACCTCAAAATGAGGTACCAGAAAAAACGTCTGGATATGAAGGTTTTTTTCACTTGCATCATATAGAAGGTAAGGTTGAGCAAACAACACTTCATTATATTATAAGAGATCATAACATGGAACTCTTTAACGACCGAAAACAAGTAATATTAGATTTAGCTGAATCTATTAACAGCAAATTACAAAAAGAATTGATTACTGTTGAAATTAAAGATCAATATTACAATATGAAAGAAAAAGTTACACCAGTGATGCATATCGTTGATATTGCAGAAGAAGTAATGAAAGACCTAGGTATAACACCTTTAATTAAACCTATAAGAGGTGGCACTGATGGATCACAGTTATCATACAAAGGATTACCCTGCCCTAATATATTTGCTGGTGGGCATAATTTTCACGGACGTTATGAGTATGTACCTGTTGAAAGTATTTTAAAAGCAACTGAAGTCATAATAGGTATTGCAAAGAAAGTTGCTACTAAATTTTCTTAAAAAAGTAATAAAAAAACCTGAGTAAATTTACTCAGGTTTTTTTATTATTAGAATATATATCTTAAACCAACTTGCATCTGCCATCTTGATAGCAAACTACTATCGGGACTAAAAGTTTCTTTTAAGTTAGGATTAAAACTATAAATAGGTTGTTGACTGTAGTCAGGTTGGAAAATATTTGGATCAGAATTTCCGTCAGGAAATGAAACACCCAATGGTTGTATATTATTAGGTTTTTGAACAATTCCTAAATCTGAATCAATCAAATTTCCAAAATTTAAAATATCTAAGCTTAACTGCACGGTATGCTGCTTATCTCCCTTGACATTAAAATTAAAGTCTTGTAAGATTTTCACATCCCAACGACCTCTCCATGGAGATAGTGCACCATATCTTTCAACATATTGACCTCTTCTTGAACTCAAATATTCATCTTGCTGTATATAATTTTCAAAGGCTTCTTTTTGTGCTCCATCTGTAAATTGCATTTGATCTAATTCAGCACTAGTTGGCACATATAAAAGATCATTTACAATAGAACCATCATTATTAATATCTCCTCCATAAGTATAGTTAAACCTACCACCACGAGCATACTCAAAAAAGGTTGAAATTGTCGTTGCAAATTTTTCTCCTCCGTAAGTGAATTTTTTTGAAGCTACACCAATAATTCTATGTGTATCTCCATATTTTGAATATGATAAAACATCGTTATTGGCATTTCCTATCGTTGGATTAGATGCAAAAGCATCACCTGTAATTTCAGCTTCTATAGAATTAACATCTTTTGCATTTAAATAACTGTAGGCTAAATTAGCATACAAACCATTTCTGAATGATTTTTCTACCTTAAAAGAGGCATTTAAAATTCTTCCTTTATCGGAATTTGTAAAGACATAAGCATTTGTTGGTCCTCCAAATTGATTTATTGATCTATCTCCATTTAAATAGATTGCTCTGTTGTCCCCTGGTGAATTCAAATTACCTGAAGGTGAATTTAATGCCCAGTTTTGAACATGAGCCCCGTTGATATCCTTAGTGTATGCAAGATCAGTCGATAAAACCAAACCATTTTCAAAGCGATAATCACCTCCTATGTTTGATCTCCATACTTGAGGGAATTTAAAATCTTCGTCAACCGTTTGATAAAAGAAAAAATCAACTCCTTGTACTTGATTTCCTAACCATACGAAAGGCAATCGTCCTGTAAAAATACCTGTCCCACCTCTTATTTGAAGCTTACTTTCATCGTTCACATTCCAGTTAAATCCTAATCTAGGAGAAATTAACCAATTATTTGACGGTAAATCTAAAGAACTCAAAGTTGTCGATTGATTAGTAGATGGATCAGTATAAATATTATTAGGCTGATAAGTTCCTTTTCTGTCGATGTTTTCTTGAATTTTTTCTTTGGTATTAAAGAATAATGGTTTGTCAAATCTTACCCCATAAGTTAATTTAAAAGCATTGTTAACTTCCCACTCATCTTGCAAATAAAAAGCCAATTGCCCTACATTTGTCTCTGCTAAAGACCATCCTCCAACAGCACCAACTTCTAAGTTATTATTTCTATTAAAAGAAGTTTCTGCACCATTAATTAAGTTATCTATCAATCCGCCTGGTTGGGCAAAGGTTAAAAAGTCAGTCACACTTGTAAAATGTCGGTCATCGTCAAAATTAGAAGGAGTACCGTTAACATCAAAACCAAAAGTCCCCCCGTATAGTCCAAGGTTAAAGGAATTATCAAACATAAATTTTTCAAAAGCAAATCCAACAGTAATCGTATGGTCTCCTTTAAAGAAATTCATATTATTGGTTAATTGAAATACTTTTTGATTTAACTTATTGTGTATAGAAAAAGGCTCATGACCTGCCACGATATAATTACTTCCATTTCCGTCCTTTATAAGGATGCTAGGAGCTGGTGAAGATAATGGATTTCTAAAATCATCAAAATAAGTATATCCAATTTGTAATTTATTAGTTGTACTCTGATTAAACGTAGAATTCACTTCCATCAGAAAAGAATCAATATGATTATTTATTTCATATCCTGAGTTTTCAAACTGAAGGATATTAGCACTAGGCCCTCTTAATCCCAGAGAAGTTGGATGTGCAGGGGCTTCTCTTGAAGCTCGTAAGAAATTATAGATTAGCGCTAATCTGTGTTTTTCATTGATATTCCAATCGAGCTTAAAAATACCTTTTGTCGATCCTGAATCATAATTAAATCCTGAATAGGCTCCTGAATCATATCCTAAATTTTTAAGAGCATTACTTACTGCTACTAAATCCGACTCCAAAACGGAAGCTTCATTAACAGCAACTACTCCATCATTATTATCAGGAATCCATCCTTCTGTTCCAAGATCTTCTCTCTCATCCTTTTCAAAATTAGCAAAGAAGAATAGTTTATCCTTTACTAATGGACCTCCAATACTAACACCATACTGACTTTGGGCTAACTTAGCCTTCAATACATCTTCTTCCTTTATTTTTCCTCCTGTTAAGTCTTGATTTCTGTAAAATCCGTAAGCAGTACCTTTGAACTCATTTGTTCCACTTTTTGTTACGGCATCTACAGAGGCACCTGTGAAGCCTGATAAAGTTACATCATATGGAGCTGTTGATACAGATATTTGTTCTATAGCATCTAAAGAAATTGGTTGTGAATTTGTCTGTCCTCCTGGTGTTGCCGCATCCAACCCAAATGGATTATTAAAAATTGATCCATCTAATGAAAAATTATTAAACTGGTCATTTCTTCCTCCAAAAGAACCATTACTAGCTGTCGGCTCTAATCTTGTAAAATCAGCTGCTGAACGTGAAATAGTTGGCAACGTTTTTAATTGAACAGCACTTACACTTGTTTGTGCTCCTGTTCTATCAGAATTAAATGTTTTACTCCTTGAACCTGAAACAACAACTTCTTGTAGCAACGAATCACCATCTTCGGATAAAATTGCATCAATAATAGTAGTTTTACCAAGGGTTAAAAACACATTTTTCGCTTCGAATGTTGTAAACCCCATATAACTTACAGTTATAGTATAAGGACCTCCAACACGTAAATTAGGAATTGTATACTTTCCGTTATCTTGGGATACTGCACCAGATAAAGTACCTGTTGGAACATGTAGTACAGCAACGTTAGCTCCAAATAAAGACTCACCTTCTTCGTCTGTAACAATCCCTTTAATCTTAGAGGTTGTTACCTGTGAAAACGTACACAAGTAGCTTATAAGGAAAAAAACGTTTAGAAATTTTTTCATGGTTAAATTATTTAAATTTTAGTCCAAAGTTACAAAATTGTTTAACGTAATTTTAATACTTTTTGAATTAATTATGGTTCGATTTCAATAGACAATAAAAAAGTTTAAAGTTCTAACAAAAAGATCAACAAAAAACACAACAAAATGAAATACAGCAAGTTAAAAACAAAAGCTTATTAAATAATTATTATAGTAAAATGAAAAACTTAAAATGACAAATTGTTAAAAACCTATAAAAAATCAATAACTAGAATTGCAATGTTATATTTAACTAAAAATAAAATAATTATAAAATATATACCTTTCATCTAGCTCTTCTTTTTTACTTATAATATAAAACACGATATTTGCGATAAAATCTACTAATGAACTTGATTATATACATAATTTCATATCCTTTTATTTGGACCTTCTCTTTGCTTCCTATGAGAGTTTTATATTGGATATCAGATCTTATCTTTATACTTGTGTATTACTTAATTGGTTATCGAAAAAATGTAGTTCGAGAAAACCTAAAGTTATCTTTTCCTGATAAAAAAAAGGATGAGCTTGAAAAGCTAGCTAAAAAGTGTTTTAGACATTTTATAGATGTTATGATGGAAAGTGTCAAGACATTTTCTATTTCTAAAAAAGAAATGCTTAAAAGGTTTTCTTACAAAAATCCAGAGCTAGTTAATTCTATCGTTAAAGAAGGTAATAGTATTGTTTTAGTTGGAGCACACCTAGCTAATTGGGAGTGGTCAGTTAGTCTTCCTTTGGTATTAGATATCAATATTTACGGAACTTATAGCAAACTAGCAAATCCTTATTTTGATAGAAGAATTAAAAAAAATAGAACTAAGTTTGGACTTATAGCTGTAAAGACTTCAAGAACCATAAAAAATATTCATGAAAACTACAATAAAAAGATTCAAAGTATGTACCTTTTGTTGAGTGATCAATCTCCTATGCTTCACAAAACCTATTACTGGAGAAATTTTTTTCACACTAAAGTACCTGTCCACACAGGAGCAGAAGTAATAGCTAAAAAATATAATTTTTCTATAGTAAATTATACCACAAAAAAAATAAGAAGAGGTTATTATGAGACTGAATTTTCGTTGATTACTAATACCCCAAAAGAGTTTGAAAATTATCAATTAACTGACCGTTACTTTGACATTGTTGAAAAATCGGTTGCAGAGCAACCAGAATGTTACTTATGGACACATAAGAGATACAAGCATAAGGATAAATACCATGATTGGTTAAAACTGAATAGAAAATAAAACTAATATTCTTTTTTAAAAAACTATTATTTATTATTTTGAGAATCTTTTCAATAAATATGATTTTTAACACTATCAGAATGATGGTAATGTTTTAGAATATGTTAGTTCAATCATTAAATAATCGTTTTTAAGTTTATACTTTCTGGCTATTTTTTCTGTAAAATACTTTTATACATTCCTCAATAAATATAAATTCGACCCCCTTCTATTTAAAAAAGTCAAAGACTATTCCCCACATCTCAATCGTTTATATTTAGCTATATAATATTAATATATGAGTATTATAAATCCAAAAATCTCCATTAAAAAAGCATTTTAATGGAGATTTGAATAGATTCGTTACTAAATTTTAATATATGTAATGTAACCTTAAATTACTACATTTATTTTTTTAAAATCTATATGAAAGCCCTACGATAATTTGGTTAACTCTAGTATCGAATCTTTGAGACAATCCTTCGTTACTAATTAATTCAGATTCTTTATCTGAAAAAGCTCTTTCCCATCTCAGATCTAAACCTAGCTTACCTAGTTCAACTCCTGCTCCTAATTGGACACCTACAGTTAAACCATCAGCCTCTGTTTTTATATCTCCCAATGACTCAAAATTAAAATCGCCATCAATTATGTACTGAAAAGAAGGTCCAGCAAATACATTTAAAACCTTTAAAAACTTTTTACCTAATAAAACAGGAATATCAATTTTTTGAAAATCATAAGTCGCCTTAATATTTGGAATAGCCTTGGAAGAATACTCACTTTTTAAACTTGTATACACCAATTCTGGTCGAAGATACAAACCAATAACGGGTATTTTAAAACGTGTCCATACACCTGCATGAAATCCGGTTTTACTTTTACCTCCTTCTAAAACGTCTTGTGATACTTCTTGAAATGAATCAGAGTTATAATTGATTCCCGCTTTAACTCCAAAATGAATTTGAGAAAAAGAAATCTGTGAAACACCGAAAAGTAATATGGTACATAAAACAAATTTTTTCATAATATCTTTATTTAATTTTGTTATTTAACGATTTAATATTAGTATTATTTTTTTGAAATTACTTTTTCAACAGCTTTGATTATCGCCTTGTCATTTAATTTATATTTATTCATAAGCTCCGCTGGTGTGGCCGATTCTCCGAAGCTATCATTTACAGCAACAAATTCCTGAGGAACAGGATTATTTAATACCAAACACCTCGCAACACTTTCTCCTAAACCACCATATATATTGTGCTCTTCTGCAGTAACTACACAACCTGTCTTCGCTATAGACGTTAAAATAGCTTGTTCATCTAATGGCTTTATTGTATGAATATTTAGTACCTCACAAGAAATACCTTTTGTATGTAAATATTCTGCCGCTTGAATAGACTCCCAAACCAAATGACCTGTAGCCAATATTGTTACATCTGTACCTTCAATCAATTGTATAGCTTTACCAATTTCAAAAGGCTGATCTTTCATAAAAACAGGTACTTTTGGACGTCCAAAACGTAAATAAACAGGTCCTTGATGATTTGCTATTGCTATAGTAGCAGCTTTTGTTTGACTATAATCACATGGATTAATAACCGTCATTCCTGGTAACATTTTCATTAAGCCAATGTCTTCCAATATTTGATGTGTTGCTCCATCTTCCCCTAAAGTTAAACCTGCATGTGAAGCACAGATCTTTACGTTTTTATCTGAATAGGCTATAGATTGGCGTATCTGATCGTAAACACGACCTGTAGAGAAATTAGCAAAAGTACCTGTAAATGGTATTTTTCCACCAATTGTAAGTCCTGCAGCCATTCCCATCATATTTGCCTCAGCAATACCTACTTGAAAAAATCTTTCTGGGTGATTATCCGCAAAAGCATTCATCTTTAAAGACCCTGTTAGATCAGCACACAAAGCAACAACGTTTGGATTTAACTTACCTAACTCAGTTAACCCATCACCGAAACCAGAACGAGTGTCTTTTTTTTCTGTATATGTATATTTTTTCATTTAGTTTGTGTTGTTAAAAGGAATCAAAAATAAACTTTTAAACTAAAATGTAGTCATAAATTTTTTAATTCTTTATAAAGTTTATGAACAGGAAAGCCCATTACCGTAAAATAGTTTCCTTCAATTTTTTTAATTCCTATTTTACCTATCCATTCTTGAATACCATAAGCTCCTGCTTTATCAAAAGGCTTATACTCTTTAATGTAATAATCTACTTCAGTTTTTTGTAATTCTTTAAAATATACTTTAGCAATATCATTTATAAGTATGCTCTTATTATTTCCTATATTGACATAAACCGATGTAATTACTTCATGCTCTTTGTTTGACAAGCTCATCAACATATTAAAAGCCTCTTGATAATTACTTGGCTTTCCTAAGGCTTTATTTTGAAACCAAACAATAGTATCAGAAGTTATTAAGATATCATTCTGTTTAAGGTCCTTTCTGTAAGCGTTTGCTTTCAATTCTGATAAATAGTCTGTTATCTGAGAACCTATTAAATAATCAGGATAGCTCTCTTTAATATTTTTTACTTTAACTGTAAAATTAATATTAAGATCCTTTAATAATGCCTGTCTTCTTGGAGAACCTGAAGCCAAAATTAAATTATATTTTTTTAACGTATCAGCAAGCATATCGAAAGTAATAAGCAACCAGAGGAATACTAACAATTCCTAAAAGGTAGGTTAAATTAGACATTTTAAGTACTTTTTTAAATTCTTTTTCTGTATTAGCTTTTGAGATAAGATAAATAAGACAGAGTTCAGGTAGTGTTCCCATGAAGAAAATAATAGATAAAATAAAAATATTATCAATATAATTAATAGCGAACCCTAAAACAGTTAAACATCCTGTAACTGTAAAGAATAATGCTATGGATTTGCCTCTCCTTCTTCCTAATAGAACCGGTAATGTTTTAATATTTTTAATGTAGTCATTATTAAAGTTAACAATATCTTTAATAATTTGATAGACAATATTCCCTACTATTGATAAAAAAACATAAACAATAGCAATTAACTGAAAATTAAAATACTCTTCCCATTGTTTATCTGTTGTATCTACGGGGGTGTCAAACCACCAAATTATAAATATACACAATGCATTTATACAAGGCTCAAGAACAATACTAAGAAAATCTTTATCCGTGTTATAGTGGAGATATGCTATTAATAATAAAGCTATAATAACCCCTATGAAACTATGGTATGGTTTTCCAATTGAAATCGACACAAAAGTACCTAGTATAACACTTATTATTGAACAAAATATACCTATAGAATATGCTCTTTTTGCAACTTTTTCTTCTACTCTATCGAACTTATATTTGTTGTAATAACTTATTAAGTAACCTGAAGCTAACATTATAATTGTTGCAAATGACAATAAAAAAAAAGTAAAAAAAGAAGATATTGTTGTCTCAAATCCAAGATCATAAAGAAAACAAATTTTAAAAAGTAATTGTATAAGAATTAAATATATTAACTTCCTCCAATTAATAATTTCAAAAAACTTATTCAAACTCATTAACTATAGCTCTTTTTAATCCTAGCTAAACTCTTCTTATTATCCCTGTCTTTCATTGTTTGCCTTTTGTCGTGGATTTTTTTACCCTTTGCAAGAGCTATCGTTAATTTAGCCCATCCATTTTCATTTATGAATAAATTCAAAGGAACAATTGTATTTCCTTTTGTTTCAACTTCTTTAGAAAGTTTTTTTAGCTCTCTCTTATTTAGCAGTAACCTCCTTTCACTTTTAGGTTTGTGATTATAGTGATTGCCAAAAGCATACTCTTCAATGTACATGTTTACAACGAATAACTCACCTCTTTCATTAAATTCACAGAAGCTCTCAGTTATTCTTGCTTTGCTTTGTCTTATCGATTTTATTTCCGTTCCTGTCAATTGAATTCCTGCCGTGTATTTTTCAATTAATTCATACTCGAAACGGGCTTTTCTATTTTGTATGTTTATATTTTTCTGCATAGATGGGGGCAAATATAAATATTAAAATGAGTAACTAATAAGTTTTACAAACTATGATTTTTATCATGGTTCAAAACTTCTTATGATTCTATATTTGTATCAAAATTAATTAATTTAAAAGCTAATTTAATTAGAAAATTATTTACTATTAATAAATAAATGTAGTTTTTACCGTTTTATTATTATTCATTGAAGTATAGTAAACAAACAACGCACTTAATTCATTTATATTAGTTTCTTAAAAAGCTCGAAAAAAATTTTCCGAGCTTTTTTGTATATATTCAAATCACTAGTAATTAAGACTAACCAGCCATAATACTTTCTGCTTGTCTTTTATATATACCCTTTTCTAATTTCTCTCTAATTGCTGAAAAAGCTTTTATCGTTTCTTCAACGTCTTCAATTTTGTGGCGAGCCGTCGGAATTAATCTTAATATTATAAGTCCTTTTGGTATAACAGGGTATACAACAATTGAGCAAAAAACCCCATAATTTTCTCTTAAATCTTGAACCATTGCCATCGCCTCAGGTATTTCTCCTTTTAAATAAACTGGAGTTATGCATGTTTGTGTAGTTCCAAGATCAAATCCTGCCTTACGCAAGCCTGTTTGTAACGCATTGGTTATTTCCCACAATCTATCTTTTAACTCTGGCATTGTTCGTATCATATCCAAACGTTTCAAAGCTCCTTTTACCATAGGCATTGGTAATGATTTTGCGAACATCTGAGATCTCATATTATATTGTAAAAATTGTATGATATCTTCGTCTCCTGCAAAAAAAGCACCTATCCCTGCCATCGATTTTGCAAAAGTAGCAAAATAAACATCTATCTCATCTTGAACACCTTGCTCAAAACCTGTTCCTCTTCCTCCTTTACCGAGAGTACCAAAACCATGAGCATCATCTACTAAAAGGCGAAAATTATATTTTTTCTTCAAAGCAACAATTTCAGATAAACGTCCTTGCTCTCCTCTCATACCAAAAACACCTTCGGAGACAAGTAATATACCTCCACCCGTTTTCTCAGCCATTTTGGTAGCTCTCATTAAATTTTTCTCACAGCTTTCTATATCATTATGTCGATAAACAAATCGTTTTCCTGCATGCAAACGAACTCCATCAATTATGCAGGCATGTGTATCAACATCATAAACAATTATATCATCCTTAGACACTAATGCATCGATAGCCGACACCATACCTTGATATCCAAAATTAACTAAATAAGCAGCTTCTTTTTCAACAAATTCAGCGCATTCTCTTTCTAACTGTTCATGATACTTTGTATGACCGGACATCATTCTTGCTCCCATAGGATAAGCCATACCGTGTTGAGTTGCGGATTCTCCATCTACTTTTAAAACTTCTGGGTGATTTGCTAAACCCAAATAATCATTTATACTCCAAGTAATGACTTTTTTTCCATTGAAAGACATTCTATTTGATATTGGTCCTTCTAATTTAGGAAACACATAGTATCCTTCCGCTTTATCAGCCCACTTTCCTAAAGGTCCTTTATCTCCTTTGATTCTCTCAAATAAATCTTTAACCATTTTTACTTTTTGATTTTTAGTATTATGCGAAAATAATCTTTTTTTAATAGTTTTTCAAAGCGATCTTAGGTTATTAAAAACGAATGTTAATAAATACCTTATGGTTTTAAATTTGTCGATAAAAAAGTAAGTTAAAGATATTTCAAAAATTAATAGTAAAAATTTTCAGTTCCAAATCAAGTTGACTTAGAGTTAAATTACAACCATTTTAAAAAGCTCGGTATCAAATTAAGAATTAAGTTATGTAATATTTTTTATTTTAATTTTTATTTCATTCTCACTATCAAGTAGCTTTTGCTTTATCATAGCAACAATTCTTTTATTAAATTCAGATGCATTTTTAGTATATATATTGAACTCATCGTTATCAAATTGTCCAATGACAATACCTAAAAGTTGATTTCTTAAAATTAAATTTTTACCAATTATTTTTTCTATTAATTGAATATAAGAATCATCCGAAGTATTTTTGAGTATATCAATTCTATTCTTTCTAATAGCATGAATGAATATGCCTGTAATTATTTCATGTTGTAATTTTAATACAGGACGCATAATTGAATTTTGAAAATTTTCATTTTGTTTTATTGCTGATAAATTCAAAATAGGTCTATTTTTTCTTTTATCACTCATTCAGAAAACTAGTAATGTTATTTTCAACTCTTTTCAAAATATTGTCTGTATTTGCTTTTATAAATTTTTCGCCTGTAATTAGTTCATACAATTCTATATATCTATCGGAAATTTCTTTTATTTTATTATCAGAAATTTCAGGTAGTTTCTGACCTTCTTTTCCTTGGAATCCATTTTCAATTAGCCATAATCGCACAAATTCTTTAGATAATTGTCTTTGTTTCTCACCTCTTTCTTGTCGCTCTTGGTATCCATCTGCATAAAAATATCTTGAAGAGTCTGGTGTATGAATTTCATCAATCAAAACAATCTCGCCATTTTTCTTTTTACCAAATTCATATTTCGTATCAACTAAAATCAATCCTCTTTTTTTTGCTATTTCAGTCCCTCTTTGAAATAATTTTCTTGTATAATTTTCTAAAATTAAATAATCTTCCTCTAAAACAATTCCTTTTGCCAAAATTTCTTCTCTAGAAATATCTTCATCATGGTCACCTTTAGCCGCCTTAGTTGAAGGAGTTATAATCGGCTCAGGAAATTTATCATTTTCGTTTAAACCTTCTGGCATTTTGACGCCACAAATAACTCTTTTTCCTGCCTTATACTCTCTTGCTGCATGCCCTGATAGATATCCCCTGATAACCATTTCTACCTTAAAAGGCTCACACAAATGACCTACAGAAACGTTTTCATCTGGGTTAGCCACCAACCAATTAGGCACAATATCGGACGTTTCACTCATCATTTTTGATGCAATTTGATTCAATATTTGTCCCTTGTATGGGATTTGCTTCGGTAATACAACATCAAAAGCCGACAACCTATCTGAAGCAACCATTACTATAACTTCATCATTAATATTGTATACTTCTCTTACTTTTCCTTTGTAAACCGATTTCTGATTTGGAAACTGGAAATTGGTTTCATTTATTGTTTTCATTACTGTGTTTATTGTGTTGTCGCATACAAAAGTAAGTTTTTTAATGAAATTTTTACAATTTTATTTTGTACTTAACAGTAATCTGAAATAGATTTCTAATTTTTTTATTTGGTATTTATTCAAATGCTAAGTCACGCTGTATTCTCAACACAAACAACTGATTACCAAATAATAAAATCACCCTGCAAACGATCTTAAATTTTAAAAAACTAGGTTTAACACATATTTTATTTAACCAATTCTTCAACAGGACCAAAAAATTCATAGTTGATACTTTCTTTTTTTACTTTTAATTCATTCATGATTTCCAAAACATTCGCCATAAAGGGTGTTGGCCCACAAAAATAAAAATCACTGTTCTTCGGAACGTCTAGATCAATTAGTATTTTGGAATTAATAAATCCTTTAAAATCATAATCTACCCCTAAAACATCTGTTTGTAAAGGCTTACTAAAAAGCTTAATATATCTAGATTTATTTTCAAATAAGCTAGATATCTCTGAATTAAAAGACTGATGATCAGAATTTAAAACACATTGGATAAAATATATGTTTTTTTGAAATTTTACAGCTTCCTTAAGCATACTGAGCAAAGGTGTAATGCCAACCCCCCCACTAATAAAAACAATTGGATTTTCTGTTTGTTTTAAAATAAATTCACCTGAAGGCATTCCTAAATTCAAAAAAGATCCAACATGAATATTATCATGTATATAATTCGAAACAATTCCTTCAGGTTTTCCATCTTCTCTTTTAATACTTAATCTTAAATAATTTTTATCAATAGAATCAGACAAGCTATAATTTCTCGTGTGCTTATGATCTGTTCCTGCTATGTCTACGGTTACTGTTATATACTGCCCCGGTAAAAAATAAGGAATCTGCTCCTCATCTTTTCTTTTTAAATAAAAAGATGTTATGTTGGAGCTCTCCTTTATTTTTTTTATTACCGTATACTCTTTCATTCCTTTGTAACCTCCTGGGCTATTTTCTCTTGTTGTATAAAGTACTTCTTCTCTACTTGTAAATATTTTAGCTAAATCATTGTATGCTTCTTCCCATGCTTCCATAACATCGTTTGTAGCTCCTTCCCCTAAAACCTTCTTGATCGCGAGTAACAAATTTTCCCCTACAATTGGGTAAGCCTCTTTTGGAATGGATAAACTCACGTGTTTTTGTGCTATTTTTTCAACCGCTTCGCCAAGCTGTTCTAATTGCTCGATATGAACTGCGTATTGAAATACTGCATTAGCCAAGGCTCTTTGTTGCGTTCCTTTTTTTTGATTTACCATGTTAAAGATATTTTTCAACTCTGGATGTTTATGAAAAAGTAATTCATAAAACACTTTAGTAATCGATTCCCCATGTTGTTGTAATATTGGTGCTGTTGATTTTACAATCGCTATTGTTTTTTTACTAGCCATAATCTATTTTATTTTTAATATTTGAAAATAAATAAGTCTATTTGAGTCCAAAAAATCATTTAATGATATTGGATTTATTTTCATAAGCTGGCGAAATTAATTGAAGTATTGCTGTCTATTTTATGATCTAAATCATATAAAATTATGATAATAAATTACTGTAGTTTTCTTTTAAGACGAAATCAAATAGTTTTTAATCTAAGACTCTATTTTATGGTAGTTTGTACCTTCTTTTCTTTTATTTGAAAAAGTGAATTTATAATAGATACAAACTCCATCAAAAAATTATTTTTTAGGTTTTGTATACTTTTTAATGCTGCTGGTTTTTTATCTTATTATAAATATTCGGGGTTGATTAATGGAGAAGAATTATAGGGGAAATATAAAATAACTAAATTCAATATTGATTTTATAAAAATAGAAAAAGCATTTTGAATAACTAAGTCAGTTATAAAAGCAACTAAAGTAAAATGTTTTTAAGACTTTCTATATTGAAAATCTTCAACTTATATTTTCATTTCAAAAAAGCTTAATGATTTATTAAATATGACTTACTCTATAAATAAAATATAGAATTAGAAAATGAAAAATAAAGTTAAAAACTTGATGCTAAAAATTAATTAGGAAACGAACATAAAACAACAATTACCCGGAATTTACAAAATAGAAAAATAAAAACAAACTATTAAAATCTATTAATAATTTGTTTTTGTAAGATAATTTTTTCAATTTTATTCTGTCTCTATACTTTTATAGGCTGAAATAATTCTCTTCACTAGCTTATGACGAATTACATCTTTGTCATCCAAGTAGACATGGCCAATTCCTTCTATATCTCTGAGAGCGAGTAAAGATTCCTTTAATCCTGAAACTTGCTTTCTAGGTAAGTCAATCTGCCCAGGATCTCCTGTTATTATGAACTTAGCATGCCTCCCCATACGAGTTAAAAACATTTTCATTTGGGAGTGCGTTGTATTTTGTGCCTCATCTAAAATAACGAAAGCGTTATCTAAAGTACGCCCCCTCATAAAAGCTAAAGGCGCTATTTGAATAGTCCCATTTTCAAGGTAAGCCTGTAATTTTTCATGAGGTATCATATCCCTTAATGCATCATATAATGGTTGCATATAAGGATCTAACTTTTCTTTTAAATCTCCTGGTAAAAAACCTAAATTTTCACCAGATTCTACAGCTGGTCTAGTTAATATAATTCTTTTTACTTGCTTCTCTTTTAGTGCCCTCACTGCTAAAGCAACAGCTGTATATGTTTTTCCTGTTCCTGCAGGCCCTACGGCAAACAACATATCATTTTCGTTCATTAAAGAAACCATACTCCGTTGATTTTTTGTTTCTGGTTTAATTAACTTGCCATTAATACCATGAACTAAAACATCACTATTTCCCACAGTCTTCCTAATTTCTTCTTCTTTGCCAGTTGATGTGAGTATTCTTTCTATACTATTTTCGTCAAGTCTGTTGTATCTATTAAAATACTTTATTAGCATTTCAAGTCGTTTCTCAAACTCATCTAATATCTCAGACTCACCATAAATTTTAAGCTTATTTCCTCTTGCTACAATTTTAATTTTAGGGAAGTACGTTCGTAATTGAGTGATAGTGCTATCCTGTGCACCAAAAAAATCATTTGGATTAATTTCGGTTAATTCAATAATGCGCTCGTTCAAATGTTTTAGTTTTTTTTTATTATTAATTCTAAAAGTAACAATTATTTTTTTTCAATTGCTTAATTTTGCTCTAAATTATCATTACGATTCTGATTCAAAAAATTTTAAAAAGGACTCAACTAAATGCCTATCATTACTTTAACCACTGATTTTGGAATTAAAGATCACTTTGTTGGTGCTGTTAAAGGTGCTTTGTATTCGGAGCTACCGAATGTAAATATTGTTGATATTACACACCACATATCACCGTTTAATATAACCGAAACTGCCTACGTGTTAAAAAATGCGTACAAAAGCTTTCCAGAAGGAACAATTCATATTATTGGTGTAGACTCAGAGTTAAGTAATGAGAATAAACATCTAGTAATTAATTTAGATAATCAGTATTTTGTTTGCCCTGATAATGGCTTAATATCAATGATTGCTTCCGAAATAAAACCAACAAAAATTGTTGAAATCAATATTCATGACCACCTAAATTCAAGCTTTCCTGTGTTGGATGTTTTTGTAAAAGTCGCTGCACACATTGCAAGGGGAGGAAATTTAAATATAATTGGTAAAGAAATTCAAGAACTTAAAAAATTAGTTGAAATTCAACCAAAAACAAATCAAAAACAAAATATCATAAAAGGAGGAGTTATTCATATTGACAATTATGGGAATGTCATTACCAATATTAATCAAAAACTTTTTACTTCTATTGGAAAGGGGCGCAATTTTAAAATTGTTGCAGGTCGTTACAAATTCAATAAAGTCTTCAATACTTATAATGGTATAATTAATTATGAAATCCCTCTTGAAAAAAGACAATACGATGGAGAGAAGTTAGCCATTTTTAATTCAGCTGGATTTCTAGAAATTGCTATCTATAAAAGTAATTTAGAAACCGTTGGAGGGGCATCAACATTACTAGGCTTAAAGTATAGAGATACAATAATGATCGAATTTGAAGATATTGAACATCCTGAATTTATTCCAATAAATCCATAATCATGCTAATAAGAATTGTTAAATTGAGCTTTAATCCCAAAAATATTAATGAGTTTATAGAAATTTTTAACATAAACGAAAAAAATATACGAAATTTCAAAGGTTGCCGTTTATTAGAATTATATAGAGATAAAGAGAATCCTAATATTTTTTTCACCTATAGTTATTGGGATTCTGAGGAATATTTAGAGTCGTACAAAAACTCAGAATTGTTTAAAAGTATTTGGGTAAAAATTAAAATATTATTTAATGACAAACCGATGGCGTGGAGTGTAAACAAGCTAGACTCCTCAAAAACCTGATTAATAATCAATAATATTTAATTATTAAATAAACAAAAAATATATTTTGTATTTATTATTTCAAGAACTATTGAACAACAAAAACTTCTATGAAAAACAATTCTTATGGTTTGTTATGCAATTTATTTTTTCTCTATTTTAAAAAATATTAGCTTTAGAATATTTACTATGGATGATTTGACTAAAATAAATAGTTACTTTTGAAAAAATACATTATTTACTAGGGCAAACTCATCAATCGATCTACCATGAATATCAAAACAAAAAAAATAGTCAATTTAACTTTAAAAATAAACAACCTATGATTTCCATATTTAGAAAGGAGTTGAGCTCTTTTTTTGCCTCTCCTGTTGCTTATCTAGTCATAAGTGTCTACCTTCTTGTAAATGGATTATTTTTATGGGTTTTGAAGGGAGAATTCAATATTTTAAATGCTGGATATGCTGATCTAACTAGTTATTTTTATTTAGCTCCTTGGTTATTTTTATTTTTAATCCCTTCAATTACAATGAAATCTTTCACCGATGAGTATACAAACGGGACAATAGAAATACTAAAAACAAAACCTTTATCTGACATACAAATTATTACAGCAAAATTTCTTGCATCAATCTCTATAATTCTTTTTGCCATTTTACCTACTTTGACGTACATCTACAGCATTTATAAATTAGGAAAACCTGAAGGAAATCTT
The DNA here is from genome assembly GCF_057162725.1 of Tenacibaculum profundi. NCBI lineage: Bacteria > Pseudomonadati > Bacteroidota > Flavobacteriia > Flavobacteriales > Flavobacteriaceae > Tenacibaculum > Tenacibaculum profundi. The sequence continues at coordinate 88,140 of NZ_CM169894.1, read as the reverse complement.
GATATTGGAAGTACTTTTGGCTCGTATTGTGGCATTGTTTTTATTGCCTTTATATATACTTCCATTGGGCTATTTACTTCCTCTATTTCAAATAATCAGATTATAGCCTTTATTTTAGCTATTGTAATTTGTTTTTTTATGCTGAATGGGTTTGATATTATCTCAGACACATTAGGAAATGACCTTTGGTTTATTAAAAATTTTGGAATTAATCAACACTACAAAAGTATCAGTAAAGGAGTTGTTGACACAAGAGATCTTATTTATTTTGCAAGTGTCATATTTTTCTTTTTATTCCTTACCAAACAGCAATTAAAAAATGAATAAAAAAAATATCATTAACATCATCACTATTTTATTTTTCTTACTTATTTTAAATAGTGCCGGCGAAAAATTGTACAAGAGATTTGATATTACTGCTGATCAACGTTATACACTATCAGAAATGACAAGTGACCTTGTAAGTACTATCAAAGATCCTTTAATAATAAATGTATACTTAGAAGGTGACTTTCCTTCAGAATTTAAGCGATTGCAAATAGAAACTCGTCAATTTTTAGATGAATTAAAGTCTTTAAACAATAACATCCATTTTCAATTTATCAATCCAGATAATATTAGAGAAAAATTAATTAAAAAAGGAATGATTCCTTCTCAATTAACAAATCAAGATGAAGGGAAAATTACAGAAACGATTATATTCCCTTGGGCAGAAATTTCATACAGGAATAAAAGAGAAAATGTTTCATTACTATCAAATAAAATATTCAAGAACCAAGAATCAAAATTGCAGAATGCTGTTGAAAAATTAGAATATTCATTCGCCATTCACATTTCTTCATTATTAAAATCTAAAAAACCGTCAATTGCCGTACTCTCAGGAAACGGAGAATTAGATGATCTTTATTTATACAGCTTTTTATCTACGATCAAAAATAAATACAAACTAGCCAAATTTACGCTAGATAGTGTTCAAAAAAAACCAAAAGAAACACTAAACGATTTGAAAAGCTATGACTTAGCCTTAATCGCAAAGCCAACACAACGATTTACTGAGAAAGAAAAATTTGTTTTAGATCAATATATTGCTAACGGAGGGAAGTCTATATGGATGATAGATAATAATTTTTCGGATACTGACAGTCTTTATAATGAAGGTAAAATGATGGCATTTCCGAGAGATTTAAATCTGACAGATTTACTTTTTAACTATCAAATCAGAATAAATAATAAACTAATTCAAGATCTTTATAGTGCTAAAATTCCCTTAGCAACTGGTAATATTGGAAAACAGACACAATTCCAGCATTTAAATTGGTTTTACAATCCTTTGGTAAATGGGAACCCTAATCATTCAATTACCAAAAATATATCTCCAGTAAAATTCGAGTTTACAACGCAAATAGACATTCTTAAGGGCGATATAAAAAAAACACCACTACTAGTTTCATCTGGATTGACTAAAAAAATAGGTACCCCGACGTTTATTGAGCTTAATAGCATTGCCGAAAAACCCAAACAAAATGAATACAAAGCTGGACCACAAATATTTGCTATTCTATTAGAGGGGAAATTTCCATCAGCTTATAAAAATAGAACAAAACCTTTCAATATAACAGATAATTTTATTGAGGAAAGTGCTGATAATAAAATGATTGTAATATCAGATGGTGATATTGCTAAAAATCAAATATTAAAAGGAAAACCTCACGATTTAGAAATGGATAAATGGACAGGAGCCATCTATGGAAACAAAGAATTTTTATTAAACTCTGTAGATTATTTACTAAATGAATCAGAATTAATTTCACTTAGAAATAAAACTTTACAAATAAATTTAATTGATAAAAAGAAAGCTTTTAATGAAAAACGAAATTGGCAATTATTAAACATTATTATGCCAATCACTCTGTTAATTATTTTTGCAGTAGCTTTTAATTATTTAAGAAAAAGAAGATATTCAAAAATATAAAATAATTCTTTTTACTTATTATATAATTAACAACATTGATCATCTTTTACCCATTTGCAAGATAAAACTGCTACAATACCTCCTAAAATAGGAGCTGCTATATACAGCCATAAATGTTCGAAATGTCCTGAAATTATAGCAGGAGCAATAGACCTTGCAGGGTTCATAGATGCCTTAGTGATTGGACCTGCAAACATGGCTTCTAACAAAACAACTCCTCCAATTGCAATTCCAGCCATTACGCCTGTTTCTTTACTTCCTGTTGAAACATTGATAATTGTTACCATCAAAAAGAAAGTAAGCAAAAACTCTAAAAGGAAAGCTCGGTAATCATCTACAACAGGAATAGTAGCTCCATAGTACTCACTTGCAGGAAATAATACCCATAAAATTATACTGGCGCATATTGCGCCCAATAATTGAGCTGTAATATAAAATGGAACTTCTTTCCATTTAAATTTTTTTGCAAAAGCGAATGCAATTGTTACAGCAGGATTAAAATGTGCTCCTGAAATATCACCGAACGCATAAATCATAGCCATTACTATTAACCCCCATGTCATGGCAATTCCAGTATGAGTTAAATCAGTTCCATTTGTTATTTCACTTATAGTCATCGCTCCTGTTCCACAAAAAATTAATGCAAAAGTACCTATCAATTCAGAAATATATTTTTTCACTTGTTAAATGGTTTATAATATTTTTAAAAATTGTAAATATAACTCTCTCAACTTTAAGGTTTTGTTAACATTTATACGTTATTTTACTTGTAATTTTAGAGAATTATTAAAATAAAACCACTTAAAATGATTAAAAAACTTCTTTTAACTTTACTTATGACAACAATAGTTACAAGTATTAATTCACAAGTAAAAACGCCTGCTTCAAGCCCTATTTCTAAAATAGAACAAAAAGTAGGCTTAACTGATGTAACAATTGAATATTCTCGACCAGGAGTAAAAAATAGAGCTATTTTTGGAGAACTTGTACCTTATGACGAGTTTTGGAGAACAGGAGCTAATAAAAATACTATTGTTACTTTTAGTGATGATGTTGTAATTGATGGTAAAAATTTAAAAAAAGGCTCTTATGCTATTTTTACAAAACCTAATAAAAATTCTTGGGAAATTGTTTTCTACTCTGACACAAATAATTGGGGAACACCCAGAAAGTGGGATGATAGCAAAGTTGCTCTAAAAACAACTTCTAAAGTAAAAAACACCCCTATAAAAGTAGAAACTTTTACTATTTCTTTTGATAACATTACTTCCAATTCAGCAATTATTGCTTTCTCTTGGGAAAATACATATGTAGGACTCAAATTAAATACACCAACGGAAAAAAGTGTTGAAGCTAGTATTTCAGAAGTTATGAACGGTCCATCTGCAGGAGATTATTATTCTGCTGCTGTTTACTATTTCCAAAATGGAAAAAATATCAATCAAGCAAAAGATTGGATCAATAAAGCTGTTGAATTAACAAAAGATGAACCTCGATTTTGGTACTTACGTCAACAATCATTGATATTAGCTAAATCAGGAGATAAAAATGGAGCCATCAAAGCAGCCAAAGCTTCATTAGCTAGTGCCGAAAAAGCAGGAAATACCACTTATGTAAAAATGAATAAAGAATTTATTAACAAAACATTATAAATAAAAAAACAACCCCCTAATGCTATTTATGGGGTTGTTTTTTCAATAAATGTGTAAAACTTTTCTTGAATCTATTCAGCCTGGGAATTGAAACGCTTTTTACATAAGGATTATTTGGATGTAATTTTTCGTAATCTTGATGGTACTCTTCTGCTTTATAAAATTTTTCAAATTTGACAACCTCAGTTACTATCTCCTGAGCATAATCTCCACTAGCGCTCAAAGTTTTAATATAATTATGTATTATCTCCTTTTCTTTTTCACTTTGATAAAAAGCAATTGATCTGTATTGTGATCCATAATCTGGATGTTGTCCATTTTTAGTCGTTGGGTTATGAGAACCAAAGAAAATAGCCACTAATGTTTTAAAACTCACCTTTTTTGAATCATAAAAAACTGCAACAGTTTCGGCATGACCTGTATTTCCTCTGCCTACTTTTAAATACGTTGGCTTTTTTGTTTTACCTCCTGAATAACCAGAAATCGCTTCTTCAACACCTTCAACACTTTCAAAAATAGCTTCAACACACCAAAAACAACCACTCGCAAAGTATGCGACCTTTAAACCTTCTTGTTTTTCTTGAAACAAAGAATTCTTAGGTGCCTTAGAAAAAACACCTCCTATTAATAAAATTATTAATATTTTAATATAATGCATTATTATAATAATTTTTCCATTCCTAATTTGATAACCTCTATATTTTTAAATCGATTTTCTGAAGAACTATTTTTTTGATTTTGAATCATTTGTCTTAATAAATTAATTCCTACTTTATCAAAATTATATTGCTTATACTTTAATCCTTTTTCAACTATATCATCAACTAAATTGTTAATCGCTTTTAAATTATCACTACTTGCTATCTTGTCATAGGCCTTTTTATATAAAGATTGTATGTTTTTATTTTGACTCAAAAACATTCCTGACATTACATTACTCGCTATAAAATCTAATTCGTCATTATCATTTTCTTCTAAATATATTCTAGTCAATGGTGTCGCTATAATTTTTTTGACCTCAATAGGTAATGTTTTTGATTTCTCTATTGCCAATTTCTTATCAATATAATACATACCTACCAAGGATTTTCCTAAAACTGCATATGATTTACTTTTAAGTCCTTTTTCAAAAATAGGCTTAAGTTCAGGATCAGTAAGTTTTCCTAAGGTTTCAATTGCCGCGGCTTGAACTAATGTTTTCTTATCATTTATTGCTAAAAACTTAATTTTAGATATAACCTCTTTTTTAGCATATTTATTTGCTAAACTGATATTTTCCAACGCTAGTATTCTAATTTTGTAAAACTTATCATTTAACGCTTCTGCAATCGCTTCAAACACTTTTTTATCTTGTTGGCTATTCGTCATCTGCTGTAAAGCTTCTTTTTTATGATAAAAGTTGGTAGCATGTTGAAGCTGAAAAATATAATCATTCATGACTTTATTTTCATTTATATCGCATAACAACACACCATCGGAATTAATAATAATTAAATTAGGTCGTATGCTGTAAGCTAATTTAAAAGAAGTGTCTTTTTTATCAATAAAAACATTATGTCTTATTCTTTTAGAACCTTCAAAAACATCAATCGCTAAAGGGAATTTAAAACCTTTAGGCTGCAATTGATTTATATTAACTGTTACCGTTTTTTCTAATTTGTTATAATCATATGAAATATCCAACTTTGGATGCCCATTACTGAAATACCATTGATTAAAAAACCAATTTAAATCCTTACCAGAAACCTTTTCAAAAGCCAAACGTAACTGATGTGCTTCCGCTGTTCCATATTTATTGTCTTTTAAATAAGTATTCATACCTAAATTAAAAGCTTCATTACCTATATAATTGCGCAACATATGTAATATTGCACCTCCTTTATTATAACTTACAGCATCAAACATATCCTCTCTATTTTCATAATAAAAGCGAACTAAATTTTTATCTGAATTTTGCCCCTTTTTATATGCTTCCCTATCTTCATATAAATGAGCATCTGCTTCATCTCTTCCATATTTATATTCCAACCACAAATATTCGCTATAATTAGCAAAACTCTCATTTACAGTTAAATTACTCCAACTTTCTGCAGTAACTAAATTACCAAACCAATGATGAAAAGCTTCATGCGCAATTGTATTTTCATGTATATTTTGATCTATTAACTGTCCTGGCATTTGATATGCTCTTTCGCCATGTATTACAGCAGTAGTATTTTCCATGGCTCCGCTTACATAATCTCTACCAACAATTTGAGCATATTTATTCCATGGGTACTCTATACCTGTTATTTTTGAGAAGAAAGCTAACATTTCTGGGGTATTACCAAAAATATCTTTAGCAAAGGGAGCATACTCTTTTTCAACGTAATAATCAACAGGAATATTTTTATACTTGTCTTTGATTATTTCGTATTCACCGACGCCCATAAAAAATAAATATGGTGCGTGTTTTTGTTTAAAGTTCCAATAGTCTGTCCTGGTACCATTATTATGGTTAGTTTGATGCTCAAGTTTACCATTAGATAATGTAATATATTTGCTAGGGACCGTTATATAAATCTCTTGAGAAGTTTTCTGATTAGGACTATCTATGGTCGGAAACCAGCAACTACTTGCTTCTGTTTCTCCTTGTGTCCAAATCTGCGTTGGTTTGTCTTTATCCTTCCCATCAGAATTAATAAAATACAAACCTTTTGCTGAGGTTATTGCAATACTACCTTTCTGTTTTACTTTTTCTGGTCTCGCTATATATTTTATATATAATGTAAACTCTTCTTCTCTTTTATATAGCCTTGGTAAGACAATAGACAACTTTAAATCATTATACGTATATTCAAGATTTTTTCCATTTAAAGAAACATTTTTGATTAACATTCCTTTCGCATCTAAAATAACTTTTTTAGCTTCATAAAAATAAGGACTCATTGTCACCCATTCTTCACCATTCAACTTTTTTTCATTAAAATTAAAATCAACTTTTAATTTAGTATGTTTTAATTCAAACTTTTTCTCATTCTCCGCCCTATACCTATAGTTTAACTGTGCTTCAACTAAATAAACATTAAGTACCAATAAAACAATTAGCGTAATTACATTCTTAAACTTCATATATCTTTTCTTAACTAATTTAAATTTATAATAAAATTAAGAGTTCATCATATTGATATCGTTAATGTTCCGTTAAAAAAATATCGAAATATTTATTTTATACATTTCAAACCGTAAAAATTTTAAAATTAAAATTTTGTAGGAAGACCTCTTAGACAAGGTAAATATAGTAACGTTTATAGAAAACGTGCTTTATTTAATTTATTTTATTTAACTTCAAGACTAAATATAAAAAAACAATAAATTATTTCTTGGTGTTGATTTTTATAAGGTATTTTACTTATTGTTATCCTCATAATAGTATTTTTGCCTCATGAAAATAATTAAGAGTCTGCAGAATCATTTCATCAAAGACATTATAAAGCTTCAGAGTAAATCTCGAGAACGACGCAAAAAAGAACTTTTTCTCATAGAAGGTCAAAGAGAGTTGTCTTTAGCTATAAAAAGTGGTTATGAAATTGAAAATATTTTGATTGAACCTTCGTTATTTGAAAGAAATAAAATAGCCAAATTTGAAATCTCGGAGAATAAAATTTTCGAAATTTCAAAAGACGTTTATAAGAAAATAGCTTACCGTGATTCAACAGAAGGAATAGTAGGTATAGTCAAAACAAAAAAATTTGATTTGGAATTTATCGATTTTAAAAATAAAACTCCTTTAATTTTAGTTTTGGAAGGACTTGAAAAGCCTGGTAACATAGGAGCTATTTTAAGGACTGCAGATGCCGCTAATGTAGATGCTGTTCTGATCGCTAATCCAAAAACAGATATTTTTAATCCTAATATTATTCGTTCAAGTGTGGGATGTGTATTTACAAATCAAATAGGAGTAGGAACCTCTGAGGAGATTTATTCTTTCTTACAAGAAAAAAAAATAAATATATATAGTGCTACTCTCCAGAATTCAAATGAGTATTATAAAAATGATTACACTGGTCCTTCAGCCATTGTTTTAGGAACAGAAGCCTCCGGATTGACAAATCTGTGGAGAAATGAATATTGTCGAAACATTAACATACCAATGTATGGGAAAATTGACTCAATGAATGTTTCTGTAGCGGCTGCTATTTTAACTTTTGAAGCAAAAAGACAGCGTATTTTTTAAATTATTATCATTATACTCAAAAATCATTTTAAAAAATAACCCTAACTATCTTATATTCCTTTATATCCTTTTGTTATAAAAAAATAAGACCTTCTGTTTTGCTCATGTTCTTCTTCCGAACAATTTGATCCGCAATCATTCTGAGGCTGGCTCTCTCCATAACCTATCGCACTTTCTATACGATCAGGGGTAATACCTCTTGATAAAAGATATGATCGTGTAGCGTTTGCCCTCTGCTGTGATAATCGTTGATTAAATAATACTGAGCTCCTGTTATCTGTGTGAGATTCAATACAAATCACCATCGTAGGATGGCTATTCATTACACTAACAATATGTTCCAATTCATACTCAGCATCTGCACGGATAGCAGCTGACCCATAATCAAAATAAATAGGATTAATAACTATTTGATCATCAACTATTAACGAACGTAATGATATATTTACCTCAAGCGACTTCTTATCTTCATCAAGTGTGGATTGCTCTAATTGTCCTTGCTTGTAATCTGACTGTGATGCTACTACTGTAAAATCTTGATCACAATCAAGCTCTGTAAAATTATAAGACCCATTACTATCTGTTAACTGCTCTGATAGTGGTTCTCCTTTATTATTTATCAAACGAACTGAAGCCCCTGAAATCGCAGAACCTGTAACAGAATCACTTATAATACCACTTATTGACTCTTTACACTGATAGATACGAAAACTATAAATATCATCATCGCCTTTACCGCCATCCCTGTTTGATGAAAAATAACCCGCTTTACGAACATCATCTAAAATAAAACCAAAATCATCCATAGGACCATTTATTGGAGATCCTAAATTCATCGGTTTCTCGTAATCTGATCCTTCAATACTACTCTCAAAAACATCCAATGCGCCCAACCCTAAATGTCCGTCTGAAGCAAAATACAATCGGCTATTAGAACCAATGTAAGGAAACATCTCTCTACCTTCTGTGTTAATGATACCTCCCAAGTTCTCCGGAACTCCATAACTCCCATCTGATGAAATCGATACTTTATATAAATCAGTCTCACCAAAGCCCCCTGGCATATCTGACACAAAATAAAGCGTACTTTCATCAAAACTTAATGAAGGGTGACCCACTGAGTAATCATCATCATTGAAAGGTAATTCTTCTATCGCTCCCCAACTACCATCATTCTGTTTATAGCCTCTATAAATCTTCAATTTAGCGGTCTTGCTCTTATCTCCTGAAGTGTTATCTCTTGTAAAATAAATAATCGTACCTTCTTTATTGATAATTGCATTGGACTCGTGAAGGGAACTACTTAAAGAACTCAACTTCTCAGAGGATCCAACATTTAAACTAGCTCCTTCTTTTAACGGATCCTCTAATGACCTATAAATATTTAAATAAGGTTGATTATTCCACTTGTATAACTTCTTATTATCCGAATCGGGTTGGGTGGATGAAAAATATAAATACCCATCATGAACAAAACCTCCAAAATCTGAATATCTTGTATTAACAGCTATATTTTCAATATGAATATATGTCTTAGGACGATTGGTATAGTCTGAAAAATAACTCGTATTACCCTCTAATGATATAACCCTACTATCATCACTCTTTAAATTTTTTAACTTCAACAACCACTTATCGGAATCTATCGTGTTTCCTGTACTCTTTAACACTTGTGAATATCGAAATAAATGCTCCGGAGAAGCTACTCCCTGATAGTCAGACATTAAAACTTCGTAAAAATTAGACGCCTGAGCATATGATGAAATAAAATAATAAGAATCTGCCAACTTACTAATAACTTCATAAGAACGATCTCCTTTATCATAAAGTCCTTGATATAACTCCGCTGATTTACTGTAAGCATACTCTTCAAAGTAACGATCAGCAGCATAACGTCGTTGACCATAACTGCTAAAAAAAACAACTAATAATAGTATAACTATAATCCGTTTCATAATCTCCTGTTTTTGTAATTATTATATTATGTTAAAAAAATCTGGGTGATTTCACCGTTTGAGGTCTAAATAACTCATAACGCAATAAGAATTCATGGGTACCCGAATTATAATTACTATAATTCGATGTTGTTAAATCATAAGCATAACCTAAAGATAATGATCTGCTTACTTGAAAACCTAACAAAGCACTAATCGAATCATCCCAACGCCATGCAATACCTGCGCGAAACTTCTCATTGAATAAAAAGTTAGCTGAAACATCTAATGACAATGGTGCCCCACTAACAACCTTAGTTAGTAAAGCTGGTTTAAACTTGACACTTTTACTTAAAGCGAAAACATAACCCGCTATAAAAAAGTAATGCATACGCTCAACGGCAACACTACCTCCAGCTAAAGTGTCATCATAATGTTCTGTCCGTAAAATATTAGGAACAGCCAAACCTAAATACCATTTATTCGTATAATAATAAACACCTGCTCCTATCGTTGGTAAAAATCTATTAATAGGAACTGATAATTGTTCATCGCCCTTATCTCTGTAAATCCCCTTAGTCCAATCTATATTGAATAACCTTCCACCTAGTTTCAAGCCAAAAGATAAATTACCTTCCTTAGAAGTCCGCACTGTATAAGATACATTCGCATCTATATAAGTTTCACGTGAAGGACCTATAACATCATTTACCAAATTGATACCTAAACCAACTCCACTATAGCCTAATGGAGTATCATAACTTAAATTAAACGTCTGAGGAGCGCCTTCAATACCAACCCATTGGACTCGGCCTAATAAATTGATAACTCCATGTCCCTTAGAGCCTACATAAGCAGGATTAACACTCATCGTATTAAACATGTACTGTGTATAATGTGGATCTTGTTGACTATAAAGGGTAGCGCCTGTAAATAAAAGGCCTAGCATTATAAGGTTCTGTACTATCTTATTCATCTTCGTATACTTTAGGGGTTTATAATTATACTACACGTCTCGATTATTATTTATTATATGTTTGTTTAAAATACCCCTACCCGTATGTAAACTAAGGTAATTCTTTAACCAATATAATTATAAGTTATGACGGCATGATAACTATACCTTTAGACTAAACTTCTTTTTAAGATGTTAAACAGAATATCGTTAATAATGACCAATTCATCTAGCATGTAGTATAGGAGATTTAAATAAAATTAAGTGCATTTAAACAAATGATATGCTAAATGCACTTAATATAATTACATATGCTTTTAGTTATAATAACTAAAGAAAAACACTTTTATAATTTATTCCCTATTGATATATAGCCAACCAATCCTTGGACTAGCTCCAGTCCCTAAATCCAATACATAATAATAAGTACCTGATGGTAATTGCTTTTTTACTTGGATGCTAAATCGACCTGTAGATTCTCCCGACCAACTATTATCATATCGATTCTTGCTATAAACCAATACCCCCCAACGATTATAAATCTCTAATCGATTGTGCTTATAACGTTCCTCCCCTATACAAGAAATTACGAAGGTATCATTAGCACCATCACCATTGGGAGTAAACTCATTATAAACCGTCAAACATGGTAGTGTATCTGGGTCTAAATAATCTGGAGTTCCATCTTCATCTGTATCCAATGCATCCTCTGGACCTCCATCGCCATTTTGATCTGCTGACTCATCAATCGTGGCTATACCATCACCATCATCGTCGATATCTAAATAGTCGGGAAGTCCATCGCCATCACTATCGTCGTTACTTAAATTACCATCGCCATCAACATCTTCTAAAATCGTTAAAATACCATCATCATCATCATCGATATCTTGGTAATCTGGTAAACCATCACCATCAAAATCTGGAGTATCTGGCACATCTCCATTAGTATCAGGATCTACTGAGTCTAACATACCATCGCCATCACTGTCAAGGAAAGTATCTAGTATACCATCACCATCAAGATCCAATAATGGATCACTGCCTCCTTCTTGTAAATCCGTAACGCCATCATCATCACTATCTATATCCTGATAATCTGGAATACCATCAGTATCTGTATCTGGAATACCAGGGCTTGTTCCTCCTCGATTTGGATCTACAACGTCAGCTAAACCATCGCCATCAGTATCACTTTGATCATCGATAACGCCATCTCCATCAATATCTAATGATATATCTGTACCACTTTCTACTAAATCTGAAATACCATCATTATCACTATCTAAATCTTGGAAATCTGATATGCCATCACCATCTGTATCAGTGGGGACAGTAATTCCTCCTGCAGATACATCTAAGTCATCATTGTCTGCTGTATCAATAATACCATCGTTATCGGCATCTGTTGTACTATCTAAAACACCATCACTATTGGCATCAAGTATAATCGCATTCTGCCCACTTTCTACTAAATCTAAAATTCCATCACCATCACTATCTAAATCTAAATGATCTGGAACACCGTCATTATCAGTATCTCTATTTTCGTCACCTAACTGTTCTACAACATCCAAAATACCATCATTATCATCATCCAGATCATATAAATCTTCTACACCATCGCCATCTGTATCCGTTGTCAAGGCATCACCAAAGCCACCTAAACCATCAACCGAATCTGAAATACCATCCCCATCACTATCGGTTTGGTCATCGATAACGCCATCCCCATCTGTATCTAAACTTCCTTGTAGGTCTGGATTATTCGGTTCCTCTACATCTGGAGTTCCATCGCCATCTTCATCTGGTAAGGTATTACCATCAATCAAATTACCGGTATCTATTTGACCGTCATTGTTAGTATCAGCTCCGCCTGCTTCAATAACATCATTAATTCCGTCACCATCACTATCTAAATCTTGATAATCTGGAACACCATCGCCATCAGTATCAGGAGTATTGGAAACTGTGCCTCCATTATCTGAATCAACCAAATCGGGTAAGCCATCATTATCACTATCTGTTTGATCATCAATAACACCATCATTATTAGCATCCAAATTAGAATCTCCTCCTCCTTCTACTAAATCAGAAATACCATCATTATCACTATCCAAATCTTGGTAATCAGGAACTCCATCACCATCAGTATCGTCAGGATTCGTTCTATCATCTCCTACTTCTACGCTAGTTAAAATACCATCACCATCATCATCGATATCTAATACATCTAATATTCCATCACCATCCTGATCATCAGGACCACTGCCGTCACCATTCGAATCGTATTCATCAGCATTACTAATACCATCACCATCACAGTCTGCTGTTCCTATAGCAAATAGATCTGGCATACAAGAATCATTAGGCACAACATCCAAAATATCACAAGTACCATCACCATCACTGTCTGTATTGTCTGGAATACATGGATTACTTGGATCTGGATCTATTACATCACAGACCCCATCACCATCTGCATCTGTGTTATCTGGAATACATGGGTCTGTTATATCGGGATCTACTGTATCGCAAACACCATCCATATCTTCATCATGACTATTGGGAATACATGGATTACCTGGATCTGGATCTATTACATCACAGACCCCATCATTATCAGCATCTGTATTATTTGGAACACATGGATCTGTGGGATCTGGATCAACTGTATCACAAACGCCATCCATATCTTCATCGTTACTATTTGGAATACAAGGATCACTCGGATTTGGGTCTATGACATCACAAATACCATCACCATCACTATCGGCGCTATCAGGCACACAAGGTTCTGTTATATCGGGATCTATAGTATCGCAAACACCATCCATATCTTCATCATGACTATTTGGGATACATGGATTACCTGGATCTGGATCAACCGTATCACAAACACCATCTGCATCGGCATCTGTATTATCGGGTATACAGGGATCATTTGGATCTGGATCAACCGTATCACAAACGCCATCACCATCGGCATCGGTAGCATCTGGTATACAGGGATCGCTTGGATCTGGATCAACCGTATCACAAACACCATCACCATCGCTATCTGGAGCTCCTACAGGACAGGGGTCAGTGACTATCGGATCAACAACATCACAAATGCCATCACCATCTATATCACTTCCAGTAGGAATGCAGGGATCATTTGGATTTGGATCAACCGTATCACAAACGCCGTCACCATCGGCATCTGTAGCATTCGGTATACAGGGATCACTTGGATCTGGATCAACCGTATCACAAACGCCATCATTATCAGCATCAACTGAATTCGGATCACATGACTCATTTGGATTTGGGTCTATCGTATCACAGATTCCATCGCCATCTGCATCCCTGGCATCTGGAATACAGGGATCTGTGGGATTGGGATCTACAGTATCACAATAACCATCACCATCACTATCTGCACTATCTGAATCACATGGATCATTCGGATTCGGATCTATGGTATCACAAACGCCATCACCATCAGCATCTGTAGCATCTGGTATACAGGGATCAGTGGGATTCGGGTCTATAGTATCACAATAACCATCACCATCTTCATCCATAGAATTTGGATTACATGGATCATTGGGATTTGGGTCTATCGTATCACAAACGCCATCACCATCAGCATCTGTCGCATCTGGTATACATGGATCTGTGGGATTTGGATCTACCGTGTCACAATAACCATCGCCATCTTCATCTAATGAATTGGGATCACATGGATCACTTGGATTTGGATCTATAATATCACAAACGCCATCGCCATCACTATCTGCTCCATTGGGAACGCATGGATTTGTTGGGTTAGGATCAACACTATCGCATATCCCGTCGCCATCGCTATCTAAATCAAGAGAGCTACAAGGTGTTACAACTTCTGGATCTACAGTATCACAAACGCCATCGCCATCGGCATCTATAGCGTCTGGAATACACGGATCATTGGGACCTGGATCAACAGTATCACAATAACCATCGCCATCACTATCAGTCGCATCTGGTATACACGGATCATTGGGACCTGGATCAACAATATCACAATAACCATCACCATCTGTGTCAGTACTTTTGGGAACACAAGAATCACTCGGGTTTGGATCTACCGTGTCACAAACGCCATCATTATCAGCATCGGTATTATCAGGAACGCAAGGATCTGTAGGATTTGGATCTATCGTATCACAAACGCCATCATTATCAGCATCCGTACTATCTGGTATACAAGGATCACTCGGATTCGGATCTACTGTATCACAATAACCGTCACCATCGGCATCGGTAGCATCTGGTATACAGGGATCGCTTGGATTCGGATCTACTGTATCACATACACCGTCATTGTCAGCATCGGTATTGTCAGGAATACATGGATCACTTGGATCTGGATCAACCGTATCACAAACGCCATCATTATCAGCATCGGTATTATCGGGAATACAAGGATCATTGGGACCTGGATCTATAGCATCACAATAACCATCGCCATCAGTATCTGTTGAATCTGGTAAACATGGATTGTTTACATCATTATCTGTAATTGTTCCTCCACCAACTAAATCTGTCATAGTTATCGCCTCGGGACTTGGGGAACCTATAAAAACATTACTCAATAAGACTTCATAAGTTTCTGTTGTCTCATAAACATTATTGTCAATAGTTGTTATTGGAATAATAACTGTTGTACTTCCTTCAGGTATTGTATAACTTACATTGATTTGTTGTAAATAATCGGTTCCAAATGTAGCAGTTAAATCATTGGTTGAAACATCAAACGTTACATCGTACTGCGATGCATTACTTAAAGTAGCCGTAAAGTTTGCTATACTTCCTTCGGCAACTGTAATATCATCGATACTAATCGTTGGAGCATTATCACCTAAATCGGTAATCGTTCCGGATCCTACCAAGTCAGTTGTTGTAATGGCCTCTGCTGGAGTTGAACCAATACTTACATTACTCATCGTAACAGTATAGGTCTCATTGGTTGGCTCATACGTAGTATCATTGATCGTTACCACCGGAATCATTACAGTGGTACTTCCTGCTAGAATCGTATAACGTACACTACTTTGTGATGTATAATCATCGCTTGCGGTGGCCGAGCCATCACTCGTGCTTACATCAAAAGTAACATCATATTGGGAGGGGTTGCTTAAGGTAGCCGTAAAGTTTGCTGTACTTCCTTCGGCAACTGTAATATCATCGATACTAATCGTTGGAGCACTATCACCTAAATCGGTAATCGTTCCGGCTCCTACTAAGTCAGTTGTTGTAATAGCCTCTGCTGGAGTTGAACCAATACTCACGTTACTCATCGTAACAGTATAGGTCTCATTGGTTGGCTCGTAGGTAGTGTCATCAGTCGTTACTACCGGAATCGTTACTGTGGTACTTCCGGCTAAAATCGTATAAAGTACACTACTTTGTGATGTATAATCATCGCCTGCGGTGGCCGAGCCATCACTCGTGCTTACATCAAAAGTAACATCATACTGAGCAGCATTACTTAAAGTAGCCGTAAAGTTTGCTGTACTTCCTTCGGCAACTGTAATATCATCGATACTAATCGTTGGAGCACTATCACCTAAATCGGTAATCGTTCCGGATCCTACCAAGTCCGTTGTTGTAATGGCCTCTGCTGGAGTTGAACCAATACTCACGTTACTCATCGTAACAGTATAGGTCTCATTAGTTGGCTCATAGGTAGTATCATTAATCGTTACCACCGGAATCGTTACTGTGGTACTTCCGGCTAAAATCGTATAACGTACACTACTTTGTGATGTATAATCATCGCCTGCGGTGGCAAAGCCATCACTCGTGCTTACATCAAAAGTAACATCATACTGAGCAGCATTACTTAAAGTAGCCGTAAAGTTTGCTGTACTTCCTTCGGCAACTGTAATATCATCGATACTAATCGTTGGAGCACTATCACCTAAATCGGTAATCGTTCCGGATCCTACCAAGTCCGTTGTTGTAATGGCCTCTGCTGGAGTTGAACCAATACTCACGTTACTCATCGTAACAGTATAGGTCTCATTAGTTGGCTCATAGGTAGTATCATTAATCGTTACCACCGGAATCGTTACTACGGTACTTCCGGCTGGAATCGTATAAAGTACACTACTTTGGGCTGTATAATCATCGCCTGCGGTGGCCGAGCCATCACTAGTGCTTACATCAAAAGTAACATCATATTGTGAAGGATGACTTAAGGTAGCCGTAAAGTTTGCTGTACTTCCTTCGGCAACTGTAATATCATCGATACTAATCGTTGGAGCACTATCACCTAAATCGGTAATCGTTCCGGATCCTACCAAATCTGTCGTGGTAATGGCCTCTGCTGGAGTTGAACCAATACTCACGTTACTCATCGTAACAGTATAGGTCTCATTGGTTGGCTCATAGGTAGTGTCATTGATCGTTACCACCGGAATCGTTACTGTGGTACTTCCGGCTAAAATCGTATAAAGTACACTACTTTGTGATGTATAATCATCGCCTGCGGTGGCCGAGCCATCACTCGTACTTACATCAAAAGTAACATCATATTGTGAAGGATTACTTAAAATAGCGGTAAAGTTTGCTGTACTTCCTTCGGCAACTGTAATATCATCGATACTAATCGTTGGAGCACTATCACCTAAATCGGTAATCGTTCCGGATCCTACCAAGTCAGTTGTTGTAATAGCCTCTGCTGGAGTTGAACCAATACTTACGTTACTCATCGTAACAGTATAGGTCTCATTAGTTGGCTCGTAGGTAGTGTCATTGATCGTTACTACCGGAATCGTTACTACGGTACTTCCGGCTGGAATCGTATAAAGAATACTACTTTGAGCTGTATAATCATCGCCTGCGGTGGCCGAGCCATCACTCGTGCTTACATCAAAAGTAACATCATATTGTGAAGGATTACTTAAAGTAGCCGTAAAGTTTGCTGTACTTCCTTCGGCAACTATAATATCATCGATACTAATCGTTGGAGCACTATCGCCTAAATCGGTAATCGTTCCGGATCCTACCAAGTCCGTTGTTGTAATGGCCTCTGCTGGAGTTGAACCAATACTCACATTACTCATCGTAACAGTATAGGTCTCATTGGTTGGCTCGTAGGTAGTGTCATTGATCGTTACCACCGGAATCGTTACTGTGGTACTTCCGGCTAAAATCGTATAAAGTACACTACTTTGTGATGTATAATCATCGCCTGCGGTGGCCGAGCCATCACTAGTGCTTACATCAAAAATAACATCATATTGGGAGGGATGACTTAAGGTAGCCGTAAAGTTTGCTATACTTCCTTCGGCAACTGTAATATCATCGATACTAATCGTTGGAGCACTATCGCCTAAATCGGTAATCGTTCCGGATCCTACCAAGTCAGTTGTTGTAATGGCCTCTGCTGGAGTTGAACCAATACTCACGTTACTCATCGTAACAGTATAGGTCTCATTGGTTGGCTCGTAGGTAGTATCATTAATCGTTACAACTGGAATCGTAACCGTGGTACTTCCTGCGGTAATTGTATATATCTGACTCGTTTGTGACGTATAATCATCGCTTGCAGTGGCCGAGCCATCACTCGTACTTACATCAAAAGTAACATCATATTGGGAGGGATGACTTAAAGTAGCCGTAAAGTTTGCTGTACTTCCTTCGGCAACTGTAATATCATCGATACTAATCGTTGGAGCACTATCACCTAAATCGGTAATCGTTCCGGATCCTACCAAATCTGTCGTGGTAATGGCCTCTGCTGGAGTTGAACCAATACTCACGTTACTCATCGTAACAGTATAGGTCTCATTGGTTGGCTCGTAGGTAGTATCATTGATCGTTACTACCGGAATCGTTACTGTGGTACTTCCGGCTAAAATCGTATAACTTTGACTACTTTGTGATGTATAATCATCGCCTGCGGTGGCCGAGCCATCACTCGTGCTTACATCAAAAGTAACATCATATTGGGAGGGATGACTTAAAGTAGCCGTAAAGTTTACTGTACTTCCTTCGGCAACTGTAATATCATCGATACTAATCGTTGGAGCACTATCACCTAAATCGGTAATCGTTCCGGATCCTACCAAGTCAGTTGTTGTAATGGCCTCTACTGGAGTTGAACCAATACTCACGTTACTCATCGTAACAGTATAGGTCTCATTGGTTGGCTCATACGTACTATCATCAGTCGTTACCACCGGAATCGTTACTGTGGTACTTCCGGCTGGAATCGTATAAAGAATACTACTTTGAGCTGTATAATCATCGCCTGCGGTGGCCGAGCCATCACTCGTGCTTACATCAAAAGTAACATCATATTGGGAGGGATGACTTAAGGTAGCCGTAAAGTTTGCTGTACTTCCTTCGGCAACTGTAATATCATCGATACTAATCGTTGGAGCACTATCACCTAAATCGGTAATCGTTCCGGATCCTACCAAGTCAGTTGTTGTAATGGCCTCTGCTGGAGTTGAACCAATACTTACATTACTCATCGTAACAGTATAGGTCTCATTGGTTGGCTCGTAGGTAGTGTCATTGATCGTTACCACCGGAATCATTACTGTGGTACTTCCGGCTGGAATCGTATAACGTACACTACTTTGTGATGTATAATCATCGCCTGCGGTGGCCGAGCCATCACTCGTGCTTACATCAAAAGTAACATCATATTGGGAGGGATGACTTAAGGTAGCCGTAAAGTTTGCTATACTTCCTTCGGCAACTGTAATATCATCGATACTAATCGTTGGAGCACTATCACCTAAATCGGTAATCGTTCCGGATCCTACCAAGTCAGTTGTTGTAATAGCCTCTGCTGGAGTTGAACCAATACTTACATTACTCATCGTAACAGTATAGGTCTCATCAGTTGGCTCATACGTAGTATCATTGATCGTTACCACCGGAATCGTTACTGTGGTACTTCCTGCGGTAATTGTATATATCTGACTCGTTTGTGACGTATAATCATCGCCTGCGGTGGCCGAGCCATCACTCGTGCTTACATCAAAAGTAACATCATATTGGGAGGGATGACTTAAGGTAGCCGTAAAGTTTGCTGTACTTCCTTCGGCAACTGTAATATCATCGATACTAATCGTTGGAGCACTATCACCTAAATCGGTAATCGTTCCGGATCCTACCAAGTCAGTTGTTGTAATGGCCTCTGCTGGAGTTGAACCAATACTTACGTTACTCATTGTAACAGTATAGGTCTCATTGGTTGGCTCGTAGGTAGTGTCATTGATCGTTACCACCGGAATCGTTACTGTGGTACTTCCGGCTGGAATCGTATAACGTACACTACTTTGGGCTGTATAATCATCGCCTGCGGTGGCCGAGCCATCACTCGTGCTTACATCAAAAGTAACATCATATTGGGAGGGATGACTTAAGGTAGCCGTAAAGTTTGCTGTACTTCCTTCGGCAACTGTAATATCATCGATACTAATCGTTGGAGCACTATCACCTAAATCGGTAATCGTTCCGGATCCTACCAAGTCCGTTGTTGTAATGGCCTCTGCTAGAGTTGAACCAATACTCACGTTACTCATCGTAACAGTATAGGTCTCATTAGTTGGCTCATACGTACTATCATCAGTCGTTGCTACTGGAATAATTACCGTAGTACTTCCTGCTGGAATCGTATAACGTACACTACTTTGGGCTGTATAATCATCGCCTGCGGTGGCCGAGCCATCACTCGTGCTTACATCAAAAGTAACATCATATTGGGAGGGATGACTTAAGGTAGCCGTAAAGTTTGCTGTACTTCCTTCGGCAACTGTAATATCATCGATACTAATCGTTGGAGCATTATCACCTAAATCGGTAATCGTTCCGGATCCTACCAAATCTGTCGTGGTAATGGCCTCTGCTGGAGTTGAACCAATACTTACGTTACTCATCGTAACAGTATAGGTCTCATTGGTTGGCTCGTAGGTAGTGTCATTGATCGTTACCACCGGAATCGTTACTGTGGTACTTCCGGCTGGAATCGTATAACGTACACTACTTTGGGCTGTATAATCATCGCCTGCGGTGGCCGAGCCATCACTCGTGCTTACATCAAAAGTAACATCATATTGGGAGGGATGACTTAAGGTAGCCGTAAAGTTTGCTGTACTTCCTTCGGCAACTGTAATATCATCGATACTAATCGTTGGAGCACTATCACCTAAATCGGTAATCGTTCCGGATCCTACCAAGTCCGTTGTTGTAATGGCCTCTGCTGGAGTTGAACCAATACTCACGTTACTCATCGTAACAGTATAGGTCTCATTAGTTGGCTCATACGTACTATCATCAGTCGTTGCTACTGGAATAATTACCGTAGTACTTCCTACTGGAATCGTATAACGTACACTACTTTGTGATGTATAATCATCGCCTGCGGTGGCCGAGCCATCACTCGTGCTTACATCAAAAGTAACATCATATTGGGAGGGATGACTTAAGGTAGCCGTAAAGTTTGCTGTACTTCCTTCGGCAACTGTAATATCATCGATACTAATCGTTGGAGCACTATCACCTAAATCGGTAATCGTTCCGGATCCTACCAAGTCCGTTGTTGTAATGGCCTCTGCTGGAGTTGAACCAATACTTACATTACTCATCGTAACAGTATAGGTCTCATCAGTTGGCTCGTAGGTAGTATCATTGATCGTTACCACCGGAATCGTTACTGTGGTACTTCCGGCTAAAATCGTATAAAGTACACTACTTTGTGATGTATAATCATCGACTGCGGTGGCCGAGCCATCACTCGTGCTTACATCAAAAGTAACATCATATTGGGAAGGATGACTTAAGGTAGCCGTAAAGTTTGCTGTACTTCCTTCGGCAACTGTAATATCATCGATACTAATCGTTGGAGCACTATCACCTAAATCGGTAATCGTTCCGGATCCTACCAAGTCCGTTGTTGTAATGGCCTCTGCTGGAGTTGAACCAATACTCACGTTACTCATCGTAACAGTATAGGTCTCATTAGTTGGCTCGTAGGTAGTATCATTGATCGTTACCACCGGAATCGTTACTGTGGTACTTCCGGCTAAAATCGTATAAAGTACACTACTTTGTGATGAATAATCATCGCCTGCGGTGGCCGAGCCATCACTCGTACTTACATCAAAAGTAACATCATACTGAGCAGCATTACTTAAAGTAGCCGTAAAGTTTGCTGTACTTCCTTCGGCAACTGTAATATCATCGATACTAATCGTTGGAGCACTATCACCTAAATCGGTAATCGTTCCGGATCCTACCAAGTCAGTTGTTGTAATGGCCTCTGCTGGAGTTGAACCAATACTTACATTACTCATCGTAACAGTATAGGTCTCATTGGTTGGCTCGTAGGTAGTGTCATTGATCGTTACCACCGGAATCGTTACTGTGGTACTTCCGGCTGGAATCGTATAACTTTGACTACTTTGTGATGTATAATCATCGCCTGCGGTGGCCGAGCCATCACTCGTGCTTACATCAAAAGTAACATCATATTGGGAGGGATGACTTAAGGTAGCCGTAAAGTTTGCTGTACTTCCTTCGACAACTGTAATATCATCGATACTAATCGTTGGAGCACTATCGCCTAAATCGGTAATCGTTCCGGATCCTACCAAGTCAGTTGTTGTAATTAAAGTTCCCGTTCCTGTCTGAACATTACTCAATGTTACTGTATACGTTTCATTCGTTGGTTCATACGTACTATCATTAGTCGTTACTACTGGAATCGTTACCGTAGTATTTCCTGCGGTAATCGTGTAACTTTGACTCGTTTGTGATGTGTAATCACTTCCTCCCATTGCCGTGCCATCACTCGTAGTTACATCAAAAGTAACATCACAGGCTATCGCTTGGCTTATAGTAGCTGTAAAATTTGCTATGGTTCCTTCAGCAACCGTAACATCATCAATGCTAATCGTCGGAACTGGATCTACAGTAATTTGTACAACATTGCTTAAGGCAGTACAAGTAACTCCATTAAGTAAAGAAGATACTTCTCTTCTATACCACATGGTCTGAGTAAGCACTCCTGCATCATACGTGGCATTAGTAGCTCCTCCAATAGGTGTAAAGATAGATCCGTCGGTGCTACTTTCCCATTGATAACTCAAAGTTCCGCTTCCTGTGGAAGCTACTGTTTCTGTAAAGGCGACCGGATCATCTCCTAAACAAATTGTTTGATTTGATCCAACAGTTCCACCTGTTACATCATTTATAATTAAAGTAGCTTCCGAAGTCGTTACACTAGCACATCCGTTTTTTGTACTGGTTACTAACAATCTGTATTTATTATTCGAAGCTCCTACCAAAGGATTCGTTAAAGTTAAACTTGCTGTTGTTGCATTGCTATAAATTCCTCCGTTAGGAATATTAGTCCATGAGCTACTAGTATTTAATTGTTCTTGCCATTGATATACTAAATCTGCAGTATTGGGTGTACTTCCGCTATAATCTGGTATGGTTGCCGGTGCTGTACCTGTAAATGTCGTTGTACTTAAAGAGGAAGCTGCTCCCGTAAAGGTTACATTCTCACCTAAACAGATGGTGGTATCGCTAGGTTGGGTATCTACTTGTAAACTACTGGCTTCTATTTCGTTACCCGTTAAACCATCATAACCTCCTGTTCCTCCGGTAACTTGTCCATTACCATCAAATCCTGTTCCGTCTAAGTATCCATCAGAATCGCCATCGGTTCCTCCTGATTCTAAAACATCATAACAGCCATCGTTATCACTATCTAAATCAAGATAGTCTTGTATTCCATCTCCATCTGTATCTACTGAAGAACAAATTTTCATGTTTACAGTACCATGATTAGTAGATGTAACTGTATAAGAAACTTCTGTAAAACCAACTACTGAAGAAAGGGTTAATTCTACCGTAGACATTGAGCTATGTGATACAGAAGTATTAACAGAACTATTATTAACGATAGTAGTCTCGCTAGGACAATTAGATATTACAGATTGGCTTCCTGTTGTATTTGTAATGAAATCTCCACTTTCTGTATCCTCCATACATCCCATAATAAAAGTAACTTCATTTACAACCCTATCAAAAGTTACTGTAAAAGTTCTACCTATATTAATATTCGTAGCACCAACAACGGAGGTATAATCTTCTCCTGAACAATCACGACCAGCACCTGACAAACAACTATTCCCAATCAAATACGGACCAGGAGAAGTCGCAGTATAATTGACTATTTCGCCAAAATCATTTAAGTAAGAACCTGTCGTATCTCCACTACTACTACCTACATCCGTTATAATACATGATCCTTTATTTTCAACAGCATCTAATATCCCATCATTATCATTATCCAAATCACAGGAATCAGCTACACCATCTGAATCATTATCTGCAAAACCAGAAATAGAAACATCACAACATGATATACTATCAGAACTATCAGTAACTGGAGCTGCGGTAGATTGACCTCCAGAAGTTACTGAAGGAACACCATTAGCATCTACTCCTCCTGTAAATGCTCCTGATGACAGTTGTGTATATACATAACTTCCTGCTCCTTCCAATGCATCAAAACAACCATCGTTATCACTATCGGTGTCTAAGTGATCGTATATCCCATCTCCATCTGTATCTATCGGACTGTAAACTCTTAAATTATCTATTCCTAAATTATTAGGTTGTCCGTTAAAATCGATATTAAAATAAAATCCTAAATTAGTCCCTATGCGAGGATCTCCAGGATTTAAAATTATTGTATATTCCCAAGTAAGTGTTTGACCACTTACAGGAACTGGAGTTCTAGAGGTTTGATCCAAGATAATATCACCAGGAGAATCGCCTGACGATCCATTTTGAGTGAGACCTGAATTGATGTTCGTAGGATATCCTTGATTATTAAAATTCATAATATCAACCAAAACCTTATATTCACCAGCTACATTAAAACTTCCTAAATCAATAAAAGCCGTCCCAACCGAATTTGTATTACTACTATTCCAATGTAAAATATCTGTACCTTCTGTAGCTGATACTCCACAACAATTATAATTTCCAAAACCAGTTAAAAAACCAGTTGACAAACTCCAATTCCCACTTGATTCTGTAACAAAAGATGTCAATGATTTTTCATCAACATCTAAAATACCATCATTATCATTATCTAAATCTATAACATCAATAACGCCATCTTTGTCGATATCATCTGGGCAAACAATTGATATTGTGTCATCCGTAACTGCAATGACTACTCCTGTCGTATAAGAAGCACCAATAACAGACCCGTCAGAATTTACTTGACCTCCTGCTACAGTAAGAGGATCTCCAGTTCCGTACTGCCCTCCATCACTTCCATCGACAAGGTTTCCATAGGCTTCATTGGCATCAGAACACCCATCATTATCACTATCCAAATCTAAATAATCAGGAATTGTATCCCCATCACTATCAATATCGAAACATCCTTCTAGTCTTCCAGATACCGTGTAATTCTCTATAGTAAAGCCACCACGTGTTACGGTTATCTTATAGTTTTCCAGAGGAACAGTACCTGTATACACCGTAGTTCCATTATGGGTATATGTCATATTTCCCAATTCGTCTACTTCCAATCTAAAGGTAGCTCCAATAATAGATGGTCCGTACCAACCGCTATTCGCAGCTCCATGACGTATGTACATCCCATTCGCTGAGTCGAATTGAAACTTGTATCCACCATCATCCCAGTTATTTCCTGTAATTTCCGTTCCACTAACGGGGAAAAAGCCTATCATTCCGTTTCCTGCATTAGTTATGGTTCCTTCCATTATGATTGGTAAGGTAAAGGTTTGATCGGAATAAGCCGTTGCCCAAGCTGCTCCATCAACTTGTAGCCTAGTCGTTATTGGAGCGGTGATATCTAAAGCAGCTGCTCCGTGCCAAGACAAATTTTCTGGATTTGTTGATGCTATTGGGTTACAATTTCTTTCATCTGTATCAAAAATTCCGTCATTATCATCATCCACATCAATAATATCTCCAATACCATCTCCATCCCAATCATTACATAAATTTTGAGCATCATCTAATGCATATTGGCTGTAAGTAGAAACATAATTAATATTTCCTGACACTCCTTCCTCAAATTGATCTAATAATCCGTTTTTATTGGCATCAATTCCAGTATTATATCCAACAGTATCATTTTCTGTTGCAAAGGTATTACCTGCTTCAACATCATCGGAGCAACCATCATCATCACTATCTAAATCGAGATGATCTGGAATCGTATCTCCATCATTATCGATATCGGAACAGGTAGTTGATTTATCTGAAACTGTAAAATTTTCAATATTAAAAGGTCCCGTTGAAATAGTTATTTTATAATCTTCCAATGGAACTATACCAGTGTAAACAATCGTTCCATTATGAATATAACTCATATTTCCTGCAACATCTACTTCTAACCTAAATGTAGTTCCTAAAATCGAAGGACCATGCCATCCACTAACTGCGGTTCCGTGGCGAACATACATTCCATTAGACGCATCAAATTGGAATTTATATCCTCCATCATCCCAATTTGAACCTGTAATTTCTGTTCCGCTAACTGGTAAAAAACCTATCATTCCATTAGATGCTGATGTAACAGTACCTTCTATTACTAATGGTAAAGTGAAAATTTGATCAGAGTAAGCAGTTGACCATGCAGTTCCTGTAACTGATAAAGTTGTTGAAATAGGCGATTGCACATTGGATTCAGCTGTTCCATGCCAAGTTATATCTCCTGATTTTGTAACTTCCAATACATTACAATTCTGTTCATCTGTATCTAATACTCCATCATTATCATCATCAATATCAACCAAATCATTAATTCCATCTCCATCAGTATCTGTACATGCATTAGTACTAGCATCCAATGCAAATGATTCATAAGTAGAAATATAATTTATATTTCCTGTAATACCATCTTCAAACTGATCGAGTAACCCATTACTGTTTGCGTCAGCTCCTAGATTGTAACTAATTAAATCATTATTTGAGATAGATGTATTTCCTGCTTCTACACCATCACTACAACCGTCTCCATCGCTATCTAAATCTAAATGATTGTAAACTGAATCTCCATCAGTATCTGAAGAACAGGTAGGTTTAGGATATAACTCAGAAATAAAATTATTTATATCGAATGTGATCTCTTTGACCCCACTGTAATAATTAGTTCCCGCAACACCATAAACTCTATATTTTTCATAAACAGTATTTGGATTGATGGTATTTATAAAAGTATCAGTTCCATTGGAAACCGTATTATGCGCTTTTGCTAATGATAAATCAATCCATATACTTCCATCATAGCCTTGAAGTTTAACCGTAGAGCTCGCATTACTTGTCATATACCAGTTCACCATTTCAAAATTAATTGCGTTGATAGCAATTGGTGCTACTGGTGTAATTTCAAAAAGCGTAACGTTAACAATATTTTGTGTTGGATTGAATGATGAATAAGTAGCTAAATCGTTATCAAAACTTCTTTCAATTCCTTCGTTTGATCTGGTGGTTAACTCGGTAGTAACCTCAGAAGGTACTGCTATTTCAGATAATGTATAGTAACAATTTGGAGATTCTGTGGCATCTAAAACACCATCATTATCATCATCTAAGTCAATTAAATCATTAATTCCATCTCCATCAGTATCCATACAAAAATTTAAGAAATCTCTGACTCCATATTGCAAATAGGTCGAGCTATAGTTTATGTTACCCGTATTACCGTCTTCAAACTGATCTAACAATCCATTTGAATTTGCATCTGTACCAGAATTATAGTTAGCAATGTCATTGCCATCTATTGCGGTATTACCTGCTTCAACACTATCAGAACATCCATCTCCATCACTATCTAAATCTAAAGCATTTGAAATACCATCATCATCAGTATCATTTGTACAAACAAAGCTAGAAAATAATCCCATTTCTCTAATTTGGGTAGTATTTCCTGCACCACCACCAGGAAATGTTTTAGTTTGAGATACTACAAATCTTTTGACATTATAATACAATTTAGAAAAATCAACATAGGTTGCCCCATTTGGATCATTTGGTATACTTGATAGGTATTCTTCTCCTAATAAAAAATTATTTTCATCATATATAAAAATAGTTGCCTCAGCAATTCCATCTGCTGGAATTACATAATCTTGATAAATTAAAAAACCAGTAACCGTAAGAGGGGCTACCAAGGTTAAATTATATAAAATTGGTATATCATAGTTAGAATCATCACCGCTTATATCTATCCAATGGGTATTACCTAATACAGTATCCCCATCAATAAGATGATCTGGAAAAATTACATCAGTATTGTTAATAGTACCAATATTTTCAACAGATATACTTTCTATATAGGTTGGTCCAATATAATCGTTTATACCTGAAGCTTCACAAGCTAACTCATCAATATCTAAGATCCCATCATTATCATCATCGATATCAATTAAATCACCAACACCATCCCCGTCGGTATCTAAACAGGCATTTAAGTTGCTATAATTAGCATAATTATAGGTAGAAGTATAATTAATAGTACCTGAGGTTCCATCTTCAAACTGATCTAATAATCCATTTTGATTTGAATCTGCCCCTGAATTATAATTAGCAATATCGTTATCATTTACTAAAGTATTCCCTGATTCTACGCTATCGGAACAGCCATCTCCATCACTATCTAAATCTAAATGATTGTAAACTGAATCTTCATCTGTATCATTGGTACAACTCGATTTTGGATGCAAAGAAGATTGGTATACATTAGCATCAACTTTAGGTATGATTTCATAAATACGGTTATAATAGGTTTTCCCTGAAATACCCAACAAACGATATTTTGAATAAGTACTACCTGTTGCATTAAAAGAATAAGTATACGTGTTATTTGTAGTTTCTGTTTCATTTAAAACGCCTGTTACATCAACCCAATTTGTCCCATCATACCCTTGCCATTTAAAGGTGGCCGTAGTTCTAAAAATACTATAATTGAAAATAACTTCTATCTCAGATAATTCTACTGGAAATAACATTTCTAATTCATAAACAGTTTCACCAGCAATATCTGTATCGTACACTCCATAGGAAGCTATGTCATTTAAAATACCATTATACAATTCTGAAAACTGATAAGAAGAGCTTGTATTGTAATTTGTTAGCGTGGTTGTAACATTTGAAATGACCACCTCGTCTGCAGTATAGTAACAATCTGGTGATTCTGTTGCATCCAACGCACCATCGTTATCATCATCTAAATCAATTAAATCATTAATTCCATCACCATCTGTATCTACACAAAAATTTAAGAAATCAGATAAGGCATACTCTGTATAGCTTGACGTATAATTGATTGTACCCGTGGTACTCTCTTCAAACTGATCTAATAAGCCATTTTGATTTGAATCGCTTCCTGTATTGTAATTTGTAACATCGTTATTTGAAATAGAGGTATTTCCTGCTTCTACACCATCACTACAACCGTCTCCATCGCTATCTAAATCTAAATGATTGTAAACTGAATCTCCATCAGTATCTGAAGAACAGGTAGGTTTAGGATATAACTCAGAAATAAAATTATTTATATCGAATGTGATCTCTTTAACCCCACTGTAATAATTGGTTCCTGCAACACCATAAATTCTATACTTTTCATAAACCGTATTCGGGTGGATCGTATTTATAAAAGTATCAACTCCATTGGCTATGGTATTATGCGCTTCTGCCAATGATAAATCAATCCATGTACTTCCATCATAGCCTTGAAGTTTAACCTCAGAACTCGCATTAGTAGTCATGTACCAGCTAACCATTTCAAAATTAATTGCATTAATAGCAATTGGTGCTACTGGGGTTATTTCAAATAGTGTAATATTGACAATATTTTGTGTTGGATTAAAAGATGAATAAGTAGCTAAATCATTATCAAAACTTCTCTCAATTCCTTCATTTGATCTGGTAGTTAACTCCGTAGTAACCTCAGAAGGTACTGCTATTTCAGATAATGTATAGTAACAATTTGGAGATTCTGTGGCATCTAAAACACCATCATTATCATCATCTAAGTCAACTAAATCATTAATTCCATCTCCATCAGTGTCTACACAAAAGTTTAAGAAATCACTTAAGGCATATTGTTCATAAGTTGAAGTATAGTTTATGCTACCTGTTGCTCCATCTTCAAATTCATCTAACAAACCATTCATATTGGCATCAGTACCTGTATTATAATTAGCAATGTCATTACTAGCTATTGAGATATTTCCTGATTCTACACTATCCGAACAACCATCACCATCAGAATCTAAATCTAGTCTATCAGGAATAGAATCACCATCAGTATCTTGATCTGTAACAATATCGATACACTCTCCTAAGGTAATATCCGTTTGAATATAAGGAACGGTGCCTGTTGACATGACGTTTTCAAGAGTCACACTAATACTCATACTATTTTCGTTACCTCCACCAGTCCAAGTAATTTGATTATATACACCCGGGAAAATTACTGTAGCATCACACTCACAACCTGAAATATTATTTCGAACGGTAGCCACGCCTCCTTGAATTACAATTACATCATGAGGGAACGTTGCTCCTGTATTCATTGAACTTATCATTAAACGAGGATTCAATACTGGCTTATCAAAATCAATAGTATGTGATCCAACATGATTTGAAGAAATCGAGGCATTAGTTGCATTTATAGGAGGGCAGAAATCATCCGTCTGGAAAGGTCCAGCAAAACCATGTAAGATACTTGAGGTAACGGTTGCATTTACCAGTTCCCCTTTTATCATTGCTACCCCATAAATTTCAGTATAACCATTATTTACAAAAGGGGCATCTACCCAACTTACATATTGATATTCTGGGTCAAATTCACAAGAGAAACATGATTTACCATTAGCAGATTCTTGATTATCTAAAATTCCATCATTATCATCATCAATATCGATTAAATCACCAACGCCATCTCCATCGGTATCTAAACATGCATTTAAGCTGTTATCGATAGCATAATTATAGGTTGAATTATAATTTATAGTATTTGAAATTCCATCTTCA
The DNA here is from genome assembly GCF_057162725.1 of Tenacibaculum profundi. NCBI lineage: Bacteria > Pseudomonadati > Bacteroidota > Flavobacteriia > Flavobacteriales > Flavobacteriaceae > Tenacibaculum > Tenacibaculum profundi. The sequence goes on along the minus strand of NZ_CM169894.1, from coordinate 57,323 downwards.
AACTGATCTAATAATCCATTTTGATTTGAATCTGCCCCTGAATTATAATTAGCTATATCGTTATCATTTACTAAAGTATTCCCTGATTCTACGCTATCGGAACAGCCATCTCCATCACTATCTAAATCTAAATGATTGTAAACTGAATCTCCATCTGTATCATTGGTACAACTCGATTTTGGATGCAAAGAAGATTGGTATACATTAGCATCAACTTTAGGTATGATTTCATAAATACGGTTATAATAGGTTTTCCCTGAAACACCCAACAAACGATATTTTGAATAAGTACTACCTGTTGCATTAAAAGAATAAGTATACGTGTTATTTGTAGTTTCTGTTTCATTTAAAACGCCTGTTACATCAACCCAATTTGTCCCATCATACCCTTGCCATTTAAAGGTGGCCGTAGTTCTAAAAATACTATAATTGAAAATAACTTCTATCTCAGATAATTCTACTGGAAATAACATTTCTAATTCATAAACAGTTTCACCAGCAATATCTGTATCGTACACTCCATAGGAAGCTATGTCATTTAAAATACCATTATACAATTCTGAAAACTGATAAGAAGAGCTTGTATTGTAATTTGTTAGCGTGGTTGTAACATTTGAAATGACCACCTCGTCTGCAGTATAGTAACAATCTGGTGATTCTGTTGCATCCAACGCACCATCGTTATCATCATCTAAATCAATTAAATCATTAATTCCATCACCATCTGTATCTACACAAAAATTTAAGAAATCAGATAAGGCATACTCTGTATAGGTTGACGTATAATTGATAGTACCCGTGGTACCCTCTTCAAACTGATCTAATAAGCCATTTTGATTTGAATCGCTTCCTGTATTGTAATTTGTAACATCGTTATTTGAAATAGAGGTATTTCCTGATTCTACACTATCACTACAACCATCTCCATCACTATCTAAATCTAAATGATTGTAAACTGAATCTCCATCACTATCTGCAGAACAAATAGGTTTAGGATATAACTCAGAAACAAAATTATTTATATCGAATGTGATCTCTTTAACCCCACTGTAATAATTGGTTCCTGCAACACCATAAATTCTATACTTTTCATAAACCGTATTCGGGTGGATCGTATTTATAAAAGTATCAACTCCATTGGCTATGGTATTATGCGCTTCTGCCAATGATAAATCAATCCATGTACTTCCATCATAGCCTTGAAGTTTAACCTCAGAACTCGCATTAGTAGTCATGTACCAGCTAACCATTTCAAAATTAATTGCATTAATAGCAATTGGTGCTACTGGGGTTATTTCAAATAGTGTAATATTGACAATATTTTGTGTTGGATTAAAAGATGAATAAGTAGCTAAATCATTATCAAAACTTCTCTCAATTCCTTCATTTGATCTGGTAGTTAACTCCGTAGTAACCTCAGAAGGTACTGCTATTTCAGATAATGTATAGTAACAATTTGGAGATTCTGTGGCATCTAAAACACCATCATTATCATCATCTAAGTCAACTAAATCATTAATTCCATCTCCATCAGTGTCTACACAAAAGTTTAAGAAATCACTTAAGGCATATTGTTCATAAGTTGAAGTATAGTTTATGCTACCTGTTGCTCCATCTTCAAATTCATCTAACAAACCATTCATATTGGCATCAGTACCTGTATTATAATTAGCAATGTCATTACTAGCTATTGAGATATTTCCTGATTCAACACTATCCGAACAACCATCTCCATCAGAATCTAAATCTAGTCTATCAGGAATAGAATCACCATCAGTATCTTGATCTGTAACAATATCGATACACTCTCCTACGGTAATATCCGTTTGAATATAAGGAACAGTGCCTGTTGACATGACGTTTTCAAGAGTCACACTAATACTCATTCTATATTCGTTACCTCCCCCAGTCCAAGTAATTTGATTATATACACCCGGGAAAATTACTGTAGCATCACACTCACAACCTGAAATATTATTTCGAACGGTAGCCACGCCTCCTTGAATTACAATTACATCATGAGGGAACGTTGCTCCTGTATTCATTGAACTTATCATTAAACGAGGATTCAATACTGGCTTATCAAAATCAATAGTATGTGATCCAACATGATTTGAAGAAATCGAGGCATTAGTTGCATTTATAGGAGGGCAGAAATCATCCGTCTGGAAAGGTCCATCAAAACCATGTAAGATACTTGAGGTAACGGTTGCATTTACCAGTTCCCCTTTTATCATTGCTACCCCATAAATTTCAGTATAACCATTATTTACATAAGGGGCATCTACCCAACTTACATATTGATATTCTGGGTCAAATTCACAAGAGAAACATGATTTACCATTAGCAGATTCTTGATTATCTAAAATTCCATCATTATCATCATCAATATCGATTAAATCACCAACGCCATCTCCATCGGTATCTAAACATGCATTTAAGCTGTTATCGATAGCATAATTATAGGTTGAATTATAATTTATAGTATTTGAAATTCTATCTTCAAACTGATCTAATAATCCATTTTGATTTGAATCTACCCCTGAATTATGATTAACAATATCATTATTTGATACTGAAGTATTTCCTGCTTCAACGCTGTCAGAACAGCCATCACCATCACTATCTAAATCTAAATGATTGTACACTAAATCTCCATCACTATCAGCAGAACAGGTAGATCTAGGATATAACTCAGAAACAAAATTATTTATATCGAATGTGATCTCTTTAACCCCACTGTAATAATTAGTTCCTGCAACACCATAAATTCTATACTTTTCATAAACCGTATTCGGGTTAATGGTATTTATAAAAGTATCAGTTCCATTGGAAACCATATTATGCGCTTCTACCAATGATAAATCAATCCATGCACTTCCATCATAGCCTTGAAGTTTAACCTCAGAACCCGCATTAGTCGTCATATACCAGTTAATCATTTCAAAAGTAATTGCATTAATAGCAATTGGTGCCACTGGGGTTATTTCAAAGAGTGTAACATTAACAATATTTTGTGTTGGGTTGAAAGAGGAATAAGTTGCTAAATCATTATCAAAACTTCTCTCAATTCCTTCATTTGATCTGGTGGTTAACCCCGTAGTTACCTTAAAAGGTATGGTAATTTCCGATTCAGTATAATAACAATCTGGAGATTCAGTAGCGTCTAATGTTCCATCATTATCATCATCAATATCTGTTAAATCATTAACACCATCTCCATCATTGTCAGCACAAAAGTTTAAGAAATCACTTAATGCATATTGTTCATAAGTTGAAGTATAGTTTATATCGCCTGTTGCTCCATCTTCGAACTGATCTAATAATCCATTGTTGTTGGCATCAGTTCCTGTATTATAATTTGTAATATCATTACTTGTTGAAACCGTGTTTCCTGCTTCTACACCATCAGAACATCCATCACCATCACTGTCTAAATCTAAATGATTGTAAACTGAATCTCCATCACTATCTACAGAACAAGTAGGTTTAGGATATAACTCAGAAACAAAATTATTTATATCGAATGTGATCTCTTTAACCCCACTGTAATAATTAGTTCCTGCAACACCATAAATTCTATACTTTTCATAAACCGTATTCGGGTGGATCGTATTTATAAAAGTATCAACTCCATTGGCTATGGTATTATGCGCTTCTGCCAATGATAAATCAATCCATGTACTTCCATCATAGCCTTGAAGTTTAACCTCAGAGCTCGCATTAGTAGTCATGTACCAGCTAACCATTTCAAAATTAATTGCATTAATAGCAATTGGTGCTACTGGGGTTATTTCAAAAAGTGTAATATTGACAATATTTTGTGTTGGATTAAAAGATGAATAAGTAGCTAAATCATTATCAAAACTTCTCTCAATTCCTTCATTTGATCTGGTAGTTAACTCCGTAGTAACCTCAGAAGGTACTGCTATTTCAGATAATGTATAGTAACAATTTGGAGATTCTGTGGCATCTAAAACACCATCATTATCATCATCTAAGTCAACTAAATCATTAATTCCATCTCCATCAGTGTCTATACAAAAGTTTAAGAAATCACTTAAGGCATATTGTTCATAAGTTGAAGAATAGTTTATGCCACCTGTTGCTCCATCTTCAAACTGATCTAATAATCCGTTTAGATTTGAATCTGTTCCAGTTTTATAATTGATAATATCATTATTAGCTATTGGAGTATTTCCTGCTTCTACACCATCCGAACACCCGTCTCCATCACTGTCTAAATCTAAGGCATTTGGAATTCCATCTCCATCTGAATCTAAAGAACAAACGATGGCTTCCGATTCTTCAAAATCAAGATTTATTAGTTCCTTATCTCCTTTATTTGCTATGTAAAACCTATAATCTGTTATAGGTAATCCAGACTGCGTGTATAAAACGACTCCGTCAACAAATAAAGTTAAAGTTCCTGAAGAATCAATCGTTATTCTATGTGTTTTGTTTTGTGAACTTGCTGTTGATACCCCATAGGTTTGATCATATCTTGCATAACTTGTGGTATTTGAAAGAAAAAAACCGAAAGCTATAGAATTCCAATTATTTACGGCTATAACTCCTCCAATTGGAGTCAAACCAAACATTTTTTCTGCACTAGTAGTACTGTAAGTAAAGGAAACATCCAAAGGCAATGAGAATGTTTCGTTTGAAAAACGATTTCTCCAGCCAGTGCCACTTGTATTAATCGAATTAGCAGTTGTACTGACGCTCATTGATGCGTCTTCTGTAGTCCATGTTAATGTTGAAAAATCAAACTTTAAAACACCACAACCTTCATTCTCATCTAAAATTCCATCATTATCATCATCGATATCGATTAAATCACCAACGCCATCTCCATCGGAGTCCAAACAGACATTTAAATCACTATCGATAGCATAATTATAGGTTGAATTATAATTGATAGTATTTGAAGTTCCATCTTCAAACTGATCTAATAATCCATTTTGATTTGAATCTGCCCCTGAATTATGATTAGAAATGTCATTATCATTTACTAAAGTATTCCCTGATTCTACGCTGTCAGAACAGCCATCGCCATCACTATCTAAATCTAAATGATTGTAAACTGAATCTCCATCTGTATCATTAGTACAACTCGATTTTAGATACAAAGAAGATTGGTATACATTAGCATCAACTTTGGGTATGATTTCATAAATACGGTTATGATAGGTTTTCCCTGAAATACCTAACAATCGGTATTTTGAATAGATACTACCTGTTGCGTTCAAAGGATAAGTATACGTGTTATTTGTAGTTTCTGTTTCATTTAAAACGCCTGTTACATCAACCCAATTCGTTCCGTCAAACCCCTGCCATTTAAAGGTTGCTGCCGTTCTAAAAATACTGTAATTAAATACAACATCTATTTCTGTTAATTCCACAGGAAATAACATTTCTATTTCATAAATAGTTTCTCCAGTAATATCAGTATTGTTGACTCCGTATGATGCTATGTCATTTAAAATACCATCATACAATTTTGAAAATTGATAAGAAGAACCTGTATTGTAATTTGTTAGCGTGGTTTTAACATTTGAAATTGCTACCTCTTCCGTAGTATAGTAACAATCTGGTGATTCTATAGCATCTAAAATCCCATCATTATCATCGTCTAAATCAACTAAATCATTAATTCCATCGCCGTCAGTATCTACACAAAAGTTTAAGAAATCGCTAAGTGCATACTCTGTATAGCTTGACGTATAATTGATAGTACCTGTCACCCCATTCTCAAACTGATCTAATAAGCCATTTTGATTTGAATCTGTACCTGAATTATGATTAGAAATGTCATTATCATTTACTAAAGTATTCCCTGATTCTACGCTATCGGAACAGCCATCTCCATCACTATCTAAATCTAAATGATTGTAAACTGAATCTCCATCACTATCTGCAGAACAAATAGGTTTAGGATATAACTCAGAAACAAAATTATTTATATCGAATGTGATCTCTTTAACCCCACTGTAATAATTGGTTCCTGCAACACCATAAATTCTATACTTTTCATAAACCGTATTCGGGTGGATCGTATTTATAAAAGTATCAATTCCATTGGCTATGGTATTATGCGCTTCTGCCAATGATAAATCAATCCATGTACTTCCATCATAGCCTTGAAGTTTAACCTCAGAACTCGCATTAGTAGTCATGTACCAGCTAACCATTTCAAAATTAATTGCATTAATAGCAATTGGTGCTACTGGGGTTATTTCAAAAAGTGTAATATTGACAATGTTTTGTGTTGGATTAAAAGATGAATAAGTAGCTAAATCATTATCAAAACTTCTCTCAATTCCTTCATTTGATCTGGTAGTTAACTCCGTAATAACCTCAGAAGGTACTGCTATTTCAGATAATGTATAGTAACAATTTGGAGATTCTGTGGCATCTAAAACACCATCATTATCATCATCTAAGTCAACTAAATCATTAATTCCATCTCCATCAGTATCAGCACAAAAGTTTAAGAAATCACTTAAGGCATATTGTTCATAAGTTGAAGTGTAGTTAATATCTCCATTAGTCCCATCTTCGAACTGATCTAATAAACCATTGTTATTGGCATCTGTTCCTGCATTATAATTTGTAATATCATTACTTGTTGGAACCGTGTTTCCTGCTTCTACACTATCAGAACATCCATCACCGTCACTGTCTAGATCTAAATGATCTAAAATTGTATCCCCATCGGTATCTTGATTTATGCAATAATTTCTTTTTAGATAAATATCCCCAAAGGCAACATCTTGAGCAGAAGCAGGATTGTTTTCATAAATTTCTACTTTCGCTATATTGTCACTTCCAGATTGATAGCTAAACACAGTTCCTCCGTCAGGAGCCGTATTTGAGTAAAGAAGATTATCGTTACTATCGTATACATTAAAATATATAGTTCCTCCATTTCCTATGGGATCACCATGCATTTCTATATAATTGACATTATTCACGAATGTCATTCCAACTCCTGACCAATTTAAGCTTCCAGAAGTATTTGCTCCTCCGACAACAAGACTACCTACGAAACCTCCATGCGAAGATCTTATTACTGCTGGATAACCGCTTAATGAATAAAATATCATTCCATATGAACTTTCAAGTTGATTGCTTAACTCAGAACCAGAGACCAAAGAAGAAAAATCCACTAATGTTCTTGTTTTAAATGATAAAGAACAATCTCTTTCTATGATATCTAAAACACCATCATTATCATCATCAATATCGATTAAATCACCAACGCCATCTCCATCAGAGTCCAAACAGGCATTTAAATCACTATCGATAGCATAATTATAGGTTGAATTATAATTGATAGTATTTGAAGTTCCATCTTCAAACTGATCTAATAATCCATTTTGATTTGAATCTGCCCCTGAATTATGATTGGCAATATCATTGTTTGATACTAAAGTATTCCCTACTTCAACGCTGTCAGAACAACCATCGCCATCACTATCTAAATCTAAATGATTGTAAACTGAATCTCCATCCAAATCATTACTGCAACTCAACTTTGGGTGTAATGAAGGAACATATAAACTAGAATCTACTTTCGGTATTATTTCATAAATCCTGTTGTAGTATGTTTTGCCTGAAACCCCTAACAGTCGGTACTTAGAGTATTCTTTTCCTGTTACATTAAAAGGATAAGTATACGTATTATTTGTAGTTTCTGCTTCATTTAAAACGCCTGTTACATCAACCCAATTTGTCCCATCATACCCCTGCCATTTAAAGGTGGCAGTAGTTCTAAAAATACTATAATTAAATACAACTTCTATCTCAGTTAATTCTACTGGAAATAACATTTCTAATTCATAAACAGTCTCACCAGTAATATCTGTATCGTACACTCCATAGGAAGCTATGTCATTTAAAATACCATCATGCAATTCTGAAAACTGATAAGAAGAACTTGTATTGTAATTTGTTAGCGTGGTTGTGACATTTGAAATGGCCACCTCGTCTGCAGTATAATAACAATCTGGCGATTCTGTTGCATCTAAAACCCCATCATTGTCATCATCTAAGTCAACTAAATCATTAATTCCATCTCCATCAGTGTCTACACAAAAGTTTAAGAAATCACTTAATGCATACTGTGAATATTTTGAAGTATAATTGATAGTACCTGTCACTCCATCTTCAAACTGATCTAATAATCCGTTTAGATTTGAATCTGTTCCAGTTTTATAATTGATAACATCATTATTAGCTATTGGAGTATTTCCTGCTTCTACACCATCCGAACACCCGTCTCCATCACTGTCTAAATCTAAGGCATTTGGAATTCCATCTCCATCTGAATCTAAAGAACAAACGATGGCTTCCGATTCTTCAAAATCAAGATTTATTAGTTCCTTATCTCCTTTATTTGCTACGTAAAACCTATAATCTGTTATAGGTAATCCAGACTGCGTGTATAAAACGACTCCGTCAACAAATAAAGTTAAAGTTCCTGAAGAATCAATCGTTATTCTATGTGTTTTGTTTTGTGAACTTGCTGTTGATACCCCATAGGTTTGATCATATCTTGCATAACTTGTGGTATTTGAAAGAAAAAAACCGAAAGCTGTAGAATTCCAATTATTTACGGCTATAACTCCTCCAATTGGAGTCAAACCAAACATTTTTTCTGCACTAGTAGTACTGTAAGTGAAGGAAACATCCAAAGGCAATGAGAATGTTTCGTTTGAAAAACGATTTCTCCAGCCAGTGCCACTTGTATTAATCGAATTAGCAGTTGTACTGACGTTCATTGATGCGTCTTCTGTAGTCCATGTTAATGTTGAAAAATCAAACTTTAAAACACCACAACCTTCATTCTCATCTAAAATTCCATCATTATCATCATCGATATCGATTAAATCACCAACGCCATCTCCATCGGAGTCCAAACAGACATTTAAATCACTATCGATAGCATAATTATAGGTTGAATTATAATTGATAGTATTTGAAGTTCCATCTTCAAACTGATCTAATAATCCATTTTGATTTGAATCTGTCCCTGAATTATGATTGGCAATATCATTGTTTGATACTAAAGTATTCCCTGCTTCAACGCTGTCAGAACAACCATCACCATCACTATCTAAATCTAAATGATTGTAAACTGAATCTCCATTACTATCTGCAGAACAAGCAGGTTTAGGATATAACTCAGAAACAAAATTATTTATATCGAATGTGATCTCTTTAACCCCACTATAATAATTGGTTCCTGCAACACCATAAATTCTATACTTTTCATAAACCCTATTCGAGTGGATCGTATTTATAAAAGTATCCGTTCCATTAGCCACTGTATTATGTGCCTCAGCAACTGATAAATCAACCCATATACTTCCGTTGAACCCTTGAAGCTTAGCTATAGAACTAGCATTTGTTGTCATGTACCAATTCACCATTTCAAAATTAATTGTATTAATAGCAATTGGTACTACTGGGGTTATTTCAAAAAGTGTAATATTGGCAATATTTTGTGTTGGATTAAAAGATGAATAAGTAGCTAAATCATTATCAAAACTTCTCTCAATTTCTTCATTTGATCTGGTAGTTAACTCTGTAGTTACCTTAAAAGGTATGGTTATTTCCGATTCAGTATAATAACAATTAGGTGATTCTATTGCATCCAATACCCCATCATTATCATCATCAATATCAACCAAATCATTGACTCCATCTCCATCAGTATCAGTACAAAAGTTTAAGAAATCACTTAAGGCATATTGTTCATAAGTTGAAGTGTAATTTATACCACCTGTTACTCCATCTTCAAATTCATCTAACAAACCATTCATATTGGCATCAGTACCTGTATTAAAGTTTACAAGGTCGTTATTTGTAGGAGGTGTATTTCCTGCTTCAACACTATCAGAACAACCATCTCCATCACTGTCTAAATCTAAAGAATCTACAATTCCATCTCCATCTGAATCATTATTACAGATAAATCTTTTCAAAGATTCATCCAGCAAATAAGACACAATATTATTTAAATATATGTCTAAAGAATTAGAAGGGGTATTTCCTTGAGCTAAATATCCTAGCTCATCAAAAATAAATACTGCCCTCCCTTTTGTTGTCCCAGGCGAACCTGCTATCCAACCAGCAACCTCTCCATTGGAATTTATCGTTCCTAAAACAATAGCTTCTGGTGGTAATTGAGAAACTGAAAGGGTTCCTGCAGGAGGAGTATTACCTATATTTGACACTCCTCTAACATCTCCAAAAACACCATTAAGAATATTAGCTTGACCCAAGCTAAATGGCTGAGAACCGTGAACAGTACCCACAGCACCTGAAAAACCAAATTTAGACATTAATGTAGATCCCGCACCAATATTATAAGAGTGAAGTACTGTTCCTCCTAATACGACATAGTCATAAATTTTTTGAGATTGTACCTCAGTCGGATCACCAGTCCCCATATTAATAATGGTATATTTTTCTAAAAGTTCTTCCGCTGATAAATTATTTAAATCATTAGTAACATCTATAAAACTAAAAGGATTATCTACAGCTGAATAAATACCCTCTCCTCCATAATTCTCTGAATTTGCTAATTGATATTGAATTGCCGTTGTCCCAAAAGGATAACTTCCTGAATATCCAAGGGTAGGTGTACCTATCATTTCACAACTTGAATTTTCCAAAATATCCAAAACACCATCGTTATCATCATCGATATCAATTAAATCTCCAACACCATCTCCATCGGAGTCCAAACAGACATTTAAATCACTATCGATAGCATAACTATAGGTTGAATTATAATTGATAGTATTTGAAGTTCCATCTTCAAACTGATCTAATAATCCATTTTGATTTGAATCTGCCCCTGAATTATGATTGGCAATATCATTGTTTGATACTAAAGTATTCCCTGCTTCAACGCTGTCAGAACAACCATCGCCATCACTATCTAAATCTAAATGATTGTAAACTGAATCTCCATCTAAATCATTACTGCAACTCAACTTTGGGTGTAATGAAGGAACATATACACTAGAATCTACTTTCGGTATTATTTCATAAATCCTGTTGTAATATGTTTTGCCTGAAACCCCTAACAGTCGGTACTTAGAGTATTCTTTTCCTGTCACATTAAAAGGATAAGTATACGTATTATTTGTAGTTTCTGCTTCATTTAAAACTCCTGTTACATCTACCCAATTTGCTCCATCATATCCCTGCCATTTAAAGGTTGCTGCCGTTCTAAAAATACTGTAATTAAATACAACATCTATTTCTGTTAATTCCACAGGAAATAACATTTCTATTTCATAAATAGTTTCTCCAGTAATATCAGTATTGTTGACTCCGTATGATGCTAGATCATTTAATACACTATCATACAATTCTGAAAACTCGTAAGATGTACTTATAGCGTAATTTGTTAGCGTGGTAGTAACCTTTGAAATTGCTACTTCCTCTGAAGTATAATAACAAGTAGGAGATTCCGTCCCGTCTAAAATTCCATCATTATCATCGTCTAAGTCGACCAAATCATTAATACCATCTCCATCAGTATCAGCACAAAAGTTTAAAAAACCACTTAATGCATACTGTGAATATTTTGAAGTATAATTGATAGTACCTGTCGCTCCATCTTCAAACTGATCTAGTAATCCATTTTCATTTATATCAACTCCTACATTATAATTTGCTATGTCATTATTTATACTTAATGTATTTCCTGCCTCTACGCTATCGGAACAGCCATCTCCATCACTATCTAAATCTAAATGATTAGGAATAGTATCGTTATCCGTATCGATAGTTACACACCCACCAATGATCGGTATTAATTGGTCGCCTTCTAAAATTCTAATATCATCAACAACCGGATAATTATAAGCCGAAGAACCACCTGTGTGATTATCTGAGCCTGAATGTGCAAAAAATTCCAATCTTTGAGTTACTGCTGTCGCTGTAAAAAGTAATCGTTGCTCTTCCCACACTTGATTTCCCTCACCAAGATAGGGTTGCTCATTACTAGCTTGTAATTCACTTCCGAACAAAACATCATAACGTGCAAGATCATTGAATTGGGTAGTTCCTTGGATTCCCGCATGAGCTTGATAGAAAACTACTGTGTATTGCTCTCCTATTGTTAAACCAACAATATTTTTATAAAAAGATTCTCCTGTTCCTGTATTATTAGTCGAACCTCCTACAAATACGCCTCCATCGGGTGATGATGGCATACCATCCGCTATTCCTCCCCATGTACCCGAGCCTGTGTTGGGCATTGGTGACTGCCACGAATCTGGGGTTCCACTTCCATCGATCCAACCTCCTGAATTAACATTTCCATTATAGGCATCTGTGCTAGCAACATCTACCAAATCTTCAAAAGTCCCATCAACACCTAAATTAATACTTGTATTACAATTTAATCCTTCATCAACATCCAAAACTCCATCGTTGTCATCATCAATATCAATTAAGTCTCCTATACCATCTCCATCAGTATCAACACAAGTACTTAATAAACTTTCTATCGCATAGGCATAGGTTGATTCAAAATTTATACTTCCTGTAATTCCTTCTTCAAACTGATCCAATAACCCATTTGAATTCGTATCCACTCCAGTGTTGTAATTAATAATGTCATTATTTGTTACTAATGTATTTCCTGATTCAACACCATCAGAACAACCATCTCCATCGCTATCTAGATCCAAGCTATTAACAGTAATATCATTGTCTGTATTTTCGGAATAACAAACATTAGCTACTAAAGAGAATCCTTCGTCTCTTAAATCAGCAACACCAGCAAGTGCCATATGCGAAGCATTAATTTGGAAGGCAGAAGGCAATAAGTTTGTATTGAATATTATTTTCCATGTTGGTTGACTGGTATGTTCATATTCAGCACCTTGAACTATGGCTTGTCCTGAATTTATTATTGTTCCATCAGCGATGTCTAATTGATTATCTGGATCAATAACTGTTGCAGTTACGGCAGGGCTCCATGATAAAGTTATTGTTTGTTCATCATTATTGTTTTCTGTGTCTGTATTTTTTATAAGATTAGGTCCCCATTCGATACTTCCTAATAAGCTTCCCAACTGAGGAATTACTGTAAAAGCTACCTCATAATCTCCTAAATTTGTATCATCAACTATATAATGAATTCCGGCAGATCTAGAAATAATATTCGATGCATCCAATGCCGCGCTCAAATTTGTAAATTGGATATCAAAATCAGCAATACCTAATCCACTTGTAAAAGTCCCTTGAATTTGTTGACTTCCTGCTGTTAAAACTGTATTACTTACTGTTACCGCACCCGCTTTACAAGATAATTCAATAGTATCAAGGATACCATCATTATCATCATCAATGTCTATTAAATCATTTACGCCATCACCATCTGTGTCAGCACATGCATTAGTAATAACACTCAGTGCATAGTAATAGGTAGAATTATAATTAATACTTCCTGTTGCACCATCCTCAAATTGATCCAATAATCCGTTTAAATTTGCATCTACTCCTGTATTATAGTTAGTGATATCATTATTATCCTTAATTGTATTTCCTGACTCAACGCTGTCCGAACATCCGTCTCCATCACTGTCTAAGTCTAAATGATTAGGAATAGTATCGTTATCCGTATCGATAGTTACACACCCACCAATGATCGGTATTAATTGGTCGCCTTCTAAAATTCTAATATCATCAACAACCGGATAATTATAAGCCGAAGAACCACCTGTGTGATTATCTGAGCCTGAATGTGCAAAAAATTCCAATCTTTGAGTTACTGCTGTCGCTGTAAAAAGTAATCGTTGCTCTTCCCACACTTGATTTCCCTCACCAAGATAGGGTTGCTCATTACTAGCTTGTAATTCACTTCCGAACAAAACATCATAACGTGCAAGATCATTGAATTGGGTAGTTCCTTGGATTCCCGCATGAGCTTGATAGAAAACTACTGTGTATTGCTCTCCTATTGTTAAACCAACAATATTTTTATAAAAAGATTCTCCTGTTCCTGTATTATTAGTCGAACCTCCTACAAATACGCCTCCATCGGGTGATGATGGCATACCATCCGCTATTCCTCCCCATGTACCCGAGCCTGTGTTGGGCATTGGTGACTGCCACGAATCTGGGGTTCCACTTCCATCGATCCAACCTCCTGAATTAACATTTCCATTATAGGCATCTGTGCTAGCAACATCTACCAAATCTTCAAAAGTCCCATCAACACCTAAATTAATACTTGTATTACAATTTAATCCTTCATCAACATCCAAAACTCCATCGTTGTCATCATCAATATCAATTAAGTCTCCTATACCATCTCCATCAGTATCAACACAAGTACTTAATAAACTTTCTATCGCATAGGCATAGGTTGATTCAAAATTTATACTTCCTGTAATTCCTTCTTCAAACTGATCCAATAACCCATTTGAATTCGTATCCACTCCAGTGTTGTAATTAATAATGTCATTATTTGTTACTAATGTATTTCCTGATTCAACACCATCAGAACAACCATCTCCATCGCTATCTAGATCCAAGCTATTAACAGTAATATCATTGTCTGTATTTTCGGAATAACAAACATTAGCTACTAAAGAGAATCCTTCGTCTCTTAAATCAGCAACACCAGCAAGTGCCATATGCGAAGCATTAATTTGGAAGGCAGAAGGCAATAAGTTTGTATTGAATATTATTTTCCATGTTGGTTGACTGGTATGTTCATATTCAGCACCTTGAACTATGGCTTGTCCTGAATTTATTATTGTTCCATCAGCGATGTCTAATTGATTATCTGGATCAATAACTGTTGCAGTTACGGCAGGGCTCCATGATAAAGTTATTGTTTGTTCATCATTATTGTTTTCTGTGTCTGTATTTTTTATAAGATTAGGTCCCCATTCGATACTTCCTAATAAGCTTCCCAACTGAGGAATTACTGTAAAAGCCACCTCATAATCTCCTAAATTTGTATCATCAACTATATAATGAATTCCGGCAGATCTAGAAATAATATTCGATGCATCCAATGCCGCGCTCAAATTTGTAAATTGGATATCAAAATCAGCAATACCTAATCCACTTGTAAAAGTCCCTTGAATTTGTTGACTTCCTGCTGTTAAAACTGTATTACTTACTGTTACCGCACCCGCTTTACAAGATAATTCAATAGTATCAAGGATACCATCATTATCATCATCAATGTCTATTAAATCATTTACGCCATCACCATCTGTGTCAGCACATGCATTAGTAATAACACTCAGTGCATAGTAATAGGTAGAATTATAATTAATACTTCCTGTTGCACCATCCTCAAATTGATCCAATAATCCGTTTAAATTTGCATCTACTCCTGTATTATAGTTAGTGATATCATTATTATCCTTAATTGTATTTCCTGACTCAACACTATCCGAACACCCATCTCCATCACTATCTAAATCCAAATGGTTTGAAAAATCATCGGAATCTGAATTTAGAGAACAAACCAAATAACCATTAGGATCTTCAAAATCAAGATTTATTAATTCTTTGTCTCCATTATTTGCTATGTAAAATCTATAATCCGTGGTAGATAATCCAGATTGTGTATACAAAACAACTCCGTCAACATATAAAGTTAATGTTCCTGAAGAATCAATTATTATTCTATGTACTTTATTTTGTGAACTTGATGTAGAGGTTCCATAAGTTTGATTATATCTAGCATAACTTGTTGAATTTGAAATATAAAAACCATATGCCATTGAATTCCAATTATCGGTCACTACAGTACCTTCAGCAGGTGCAAAACCAAACATTTTTTCTGCACTAGTTGTATTGTAAGTAAAAGAAATATCTAATGGTAACGAAAATGTTTCGTTTGAAAAACGATTTCTCCAACCAGTACCACTTGTGTTTATGGAATTGGTTGTAGTGGTAACATTCATAGAAGCATCTTCTTCAGTCCATGTTAATGTTGAAAAATCGAGTTTTGATAATTCACATCCTTCATCTATATCCAAGATTCCATCATTATCATCATCTATATCTATCAAATCACCAACCCCATCTCCATCTGTATCGGCACAAGCATTTAAATTTGAATCGTCAGCGAAATGATAAGTTAACGTATAATTAATATTGCTAGTTGCACCATCCTCAAATTGATCCAATAATCCGTTTAGATTTGCATCTACTCCTGTATTATAGTTAGTGATATCATTATTATCCTTAATTGTATTTCCTGACTCAACGCTGTCCGAACATCCGTCTCCATCGCTATCTAAATCTAAACGATTAACAATACCATCATTATCGGTATCTCTTGTTGAATCCCCCTTATCTTCATCTGTATCCAATACACCATCATTATCATCATCGATATCTATTAAATCACCAATGCCATCTCCATCTGTATCGGCACAAGCATTTAAATTATTATCAATAGCGTAACTGTAAGTTGAAACATAGTTTATAGTACCGGTAGTTCCATCTTCAAACTCATCTAACAAACCGTTTGAGTTTGAATCAGCTCCTGATTTATAGTTTATCGTATCATTATTAGACCCTAGAGTATTTCCTGACTCTACGGAATCGCTACATCCATCTCCATCACTATCTAAATCAAGTTCATTAACAATACCGTCTCCGTCAATATCACATGAAGTTACCTCTAATTTATAAACATGTATCGCATCTAACAACAAATCAGCTGATTGAAGTCCATCATTATTACTTTCATCTTCTATTCGTAATTCCATGCTATTAGCTGTAGCTGTAAAAGGACCAATCGCTACGGTTTCAAAAGGTGCATTTTGTCCCCAAGGAGGTAGACTCATTGTAGGTGTTCTAAGAATTTCTCCTCCTAAAATTACTTTCCACTGCCCTGTACACCCTCCCCATGTATAGTGGTAAATTGATTGTTCCAGTGAAATGTAATACTCTTCTCCTATTTCAAAACCACTAACTGTTCTATAAATACCTTCGATATAGGAAGTACCATAACTAGTAGACCTCACAATAACTCCACTATTATTTGAATCATTAACAAAACTTCCTCCATCTATTGTATTGTTAATTGTAATTAAATCTGAAGAATTAATATTTGTCCATCCATTAGGAACTTGAGAATTAGGTGCATTTAAAGCACTCCCTGAAAATTCATCAAAAAACAAGGTACTATTAGTTTCAGAACACTCTTGACTATCTAGTACACCGTCATTATCATCATCAATATCAATATCATTATTAATACCATCACCATCAGTATCCTCTGTAGATATTTGAGAGGCTGGTATGTAAATATGTATGGTACTCTTATCTAAAGAACTGTTCAATGTAGCGTCCCAAAGAATTGTATTAGAGGCTCCTGGATTAATTGAAAAAGTTCTCATATGCCATTGTCCGTCCCAAGGAATTTCTTCTGCGACAACAGGTGCTCCATTAATAACAACATTTGCTGTATTGCCTGGTTGAGCGGCAATGGGCCCTGACCCCGATTGATTGGTGCCAAATCCACCGAAGTAAATATTAATATAGTCTGCTCCTGCAGGGGCTGTAAAAGTAGTTTGAGTAGCTTCATCGAGATTTACTGACATAAAAGAATTTGAAATCCCGTCTGGACTCAGTACAGTAATGCTACCTGATGAAGAATAGTGATTATAACCAATCCAACTAGACAAAGATGATATATCAGGTGTTCCTTTTAACATTGACCAACCAGAAGGTACGCATCCAGTGCATGGTGAACCTGTAGTTGGATATGGGAATGTCCATTGAGCTTTTAAATCTTGTATCCCTAAAAGAACAAAAAAAATTAAAAAAAAAATATATTTTATTTTAAAAAAAATCGAGTTAAAAGTATTTACGACATAGCAAGCTGTTGTTTTTTTAAAAAAAATGTAAGGTAGTTTGCTTGTATTGTTTCTAAACTTAATACCAAATGAAAATATAGTGAGTGGAAACAAATCGTAAAATAAACTTTTTTTACCAAGAATACTATGAGTTAATCGCATATGAAGAAGTTTAATTAGTTTAAACCTTATTTACAATAAGCTCAGAATTTATTCATAATATATTGGGAAACAAACCTCCTTTAGTTGAATGGTTAGAATGGAAAGGTAAATCACTTAAAAACAAGGACAAAAAACAAATACTGGAACTAAAAATCAATAAACCATTAACTATAACAACTTGACATTAAAACTTATATTAAACATAAATTGTGGAGTATAACACAAAAAATATTAATTTTTTGAACAAAATGCTTTTGATATGGTTATTTAGATTGATAATTTAAATTTATATCTTCTTAATATAATAAAATTATGTTTTTGTTTAAGTTTGCAATATCAAAATAACCCGAATATATGACTACTTTATTAGTTAATATTAAAGAATTAATTCAAGTAAGAAAACCTGGAACTAAAAAGATATCAGGCATTGAAATGAAAACCTTACCCACCATAAAAAAAGCTTTCTTATTGATAAAAAATGGTTTTATTATTGATTTTGGTTCAATGGATAGTGTTCCCAAATTAGCTTGTAAAAAAATCGACTGTACAGGAAAAATGGTTTTGCCTACTTGGTGCGATTCACATACGCATATAGTATTTGCCGGAAATAGAGAACAAGAATTTGTTGATCGCATAAATGGTTTAACTTATGAACAAATTGCAAAAAACGGCGGTGGTATTCTAAATTCAGCAAAAAAACTTCAAAATACAAATGAAATTGATTTGTATGAACAATCAGCAAAAAGGTTAGAAGAAATTATGGCTTTGGGTACAGGAGCCGTTGAAATAAAATCTGGATATGGACTCACTATTGATGCTGAACTCAAAATGCTTAAAGTAATAAAAAGGCTTAAGGAAAATTACAGAATTCCCATTAAAGCGACATTTTTAGGAGCACATGCATTTCCTTCAAAATTCAAAGATAATAAAGAAGGCTATATTAATTTGATTATTAATGAAATGCTTCCAAAAATTGCTCAAGAAAATCTTGCTGAATTTATTGATGTCTTCTGTGAAACTGGTTATTTTTCTGTTGAAGATACCAATAAAATATTATCTGCTGCGAAATCATATGGGTTGATTCCAAAAGTACACGTAAATCAATTCAATACTATTGGAGGTATTCAAGTTAGTGTGAAACACAAAGCCTTATCAGTTGATCATCTAGAGGTAATGACTTCAGAAGATATTAATTCATTAAAAGGCTCAGATACTATGCCTGTTGCATTGCCTTCTTGTTCTTATTTCTTAAGTATTCCCTACACTCCTGCTCGGGCTATTATTGAATCAGGACTCCCTCTAGCTTTGGCTACTGATTTTAATCCTGGGTCTACCCCTTCTGGAAACATGAATTTTGTGGTAGCTACGGCCTGCATCAAAATGAAAATGACTCCTGAAGAAGCTATCAATGCCGCTACCATAAATGGGGCATATGCGATGAACTTATCTGAAGAAGTTGGAAGTATTACAAAAGGAAAAAAAGCTAATTTTATTATTACTAAAGAAATTCCTTCTTACGGCTTTATTCCATATAGCTTTGGATCAAATTTAATAGAAGATGTATATATTGATGGTGAAAAAATATAATTTTTATGCTTACTTTATTTAATCAAAAACATATTAACGATTTCACCAATGCTCGTAAAGGAGAAATAAAACTTGGTGAATGTGTTTCTACTATTAATAACAATTATTCGCTTGACGAAGAACTTAAAAAATCTAAGGCTACTTTCATTATTTTTGGTATTCCTGAAGATATTGGAGTTAAAATGAACGGTGGTAATGGAGGAGCCCATACAAGTTTTATTCCGAGCATCAAAGCTTTTTTAAATACGCAGCAAAATCAGTTTATAAAAGGCGAAGATATTCTTGTCCTTGGTTATTTAGATCACTTTGACGATGTTATCAATTTTGACTCATCAGACCGTAAAAAAGGAGATGAGTTACTAAAAAAAATTGATCAAGAAGTTTCGGAGCTAGTAGCCCTTATAGTGAAACACAAAAAAATCCCCATTATTATTGGAGGGGGGCATAACAATGCTTATGGAAATATTAAAGGTCTTTCCTTAGCAAAAAAAAGCTCCATAAATGTTATCAATTTAGATGCACATACCGATCTAAGACGTTTAGAGGAACGCCACAGCGGGAATGGATTTTCATATGCTCTTAAAGAAGGTTTTTTAAATAAATACTTTATGTTTGGCCTACATG
Organism: Tenacibaculum profundi; assembly: GCF_057162725.1. Taxonomy (NCBI): domain Bacteria; kingdom Pseudomonadati; phylum Bacteroidota; class Flavobacteriia; order Flavobacteriales; family Flavobacteriaceae; genus Tenacibaculum; species Tenacibaculum profundi. The sequence goes on along the minus strand of NZ_CM169894.1, from coordinate 37,083 downwards.
AAAGCTATACTCCTCAGTATATCTTTGAGAAAATTCATAGTAATATGAATCTCGAATACAATACTTTTGAAGAATTAGAGGTATATCAAGTAACGAATATGAAGAATGAGCTACAACGCGCATCAAATTTTATAAAGGATAATTACTTTGGAATAGAAATTGACCTAGATTGCATTCAATATTTTCCTAGTAGCGCTATGACGCCAAGTGGCTTTACACCTCAACAAGTCCGTCAATTCACCTATAATTTTGCCAAAATTAATAAAGCTTCCTACATACATATCTGTGAAGGGGCTCCTTCGATTAAAAAAGATCCCATAGCAACAATTCAAGTAGGAAAATTCATAAGCTATCTGATTTCTGATTTCATAAAGGCAAAAAATTCATAAAAAAATACATACAAACAAGTTAAACCTCTACAATGATGAAAATAATACTTTTGTAAAATTTAATATTTGCCTTTAACTCACCTTCGAAAAATAAAATTGAAAATTATTGTAACTTTTTTTATTTTTGAAAGGCTCATAATAATCTAACACAAATAATTTAGTTGGAGTCTGAACTTGAAAATAAATTTTTATCTGATTTTGAAAAAAATCAGAATATTGTGCATAAAATTTGTAGAATTTATACAACGAACTTAGATGCGCACAATGATTTATTTCAGGAAATAACTATCCAACTTTGGAAAAATTACAATAAGTTTAGAGGAGATTCTAAATTTAGTACTTGGATGTATAGAGTTGCTTTAAATACTGCTATTTCTTTGTATAGAAAATCTACAAGAAGTATTCAAACACAAGATATAAGTGAAATTGACTATAAGATACAATCTCAAGATTACGATGATACAGAAGAAGAACAGTTGAAACAGTTATATAAGGCTATTCATAAATTAAACGATATCGATAAGGCCTTGATATTTTTATATCTAGAAGACAAGCCTTACAAAGAAATTTCAAATACTCTGGGTATAAGTGAGGGAAATGCTAGAGTTAAAATGAACAGAGCAAAAGATAAATTAAAAAAAATATTGACCCCTTAACACTAAATGGACTCATTAGATAAATATAAAAAAGCTTGGATTGACCAACAAAGTGAAGAAACAAATAAAGTTTCTAAAGCTGATATCTATAAAATGTCAAAATCAAAATCTTCTTCTATTGTTAAATGGATTTTTATAATTGGTATTCTGGAGCTTTTATTTTGGACTAGCTTAAATTTTTATTTTATAGGAAACTCTCATATGAAGGTCTATGAGGCTCTTCATCTTAACACTTTTATTTACTCTAGTGTTTATATCCATTATATAATAATAATTATATTTTTAATTCTGTTTTACAAAAACTATAAATCAATTTCTATTTCAGATAATACTAGAACTCTCATACAAAAAATTCTGATTACCAGAAAAATAGTAAATTATTATGTATATTTTAATATAATATTTGCCATTACCTCTAACATTGTCATACTATTTTTATTTTTCATTAATACAGATTTATTATTAGAATACTATAAATCACAAGGTATGGAAGTTCCCTTAAACAAGGATGCTTTTTTAAATTTACTATTGGTTATTCTTTGTGTTACAATATTTATTATGTTTTTGTTGCTTTGGGGCTTCTATAGACTTATCTATGGTAGATTATTGAGTAAATTAAATAAAAATTATAAAGAACTCATTAAATTAGAGAATATTGAATAAGTTAAAACTTCTTTTTAATTGAACCAATATGCGCTTTCATCTTCTTTGACTATTTTTTAGTTTCTCTAATATCGAAATAATCGAACCATACCCCCTTTTTAATATACTTTCTCACATTACAGATATCAATATTTTTTTTCAAAATATAAATTATGATATTTAATAAAAAAATGACTCTTCATTTTATCATAAATAAGTGAGATTGTAATATATTGTTTATTTATTATTCCGACCTTTACTAATTAATTATAGTTTTTAATCTTTTATTTATTTAGTATTCTTATCCATCGTAGACTTGGAAGGTAAAAGAAAAACATTTTTGGGAATATTATCTCCCAATTCTTTTAACATTGTATCTAGCTCATAAATAGAACTTAGATCAATATCTAAACATACAGCTGTTCCATGTGTTTCAATATCAAATTCCCTTTGTTCTTTATGTGTTAATAGAATTCCTTTATTTCCACTAGAAATAAAAAATGAACCTCCTTTTTTACAAATTTCACTTGTCATATAGAGCCCATAACCAGAATTAGCCCATTCTCCTTTTGGTTTTCTTTTCTGTCCTGGATAAACTTTTCCTGATACACCTGGTTTAATACCCCATAATAAAGCTTCTAAATTATTTTCTAACGACAATTTAGGGTTATCAGAAAGTGACTTCTTGAGGCCTATACCATTATCCAACACAGCGAAAGTAACCTTCTCTTTGGTAGGTAAATACTGAGCACAAAAACTAAACTTTTCACTTCGACTGTGCTCAGTAATATTTCTTAATATTTCCCTCATAGAATATCTTAAAACATTGGTAACAATATTACTTTTATTTTGCGTAAGTATATTACTTATCCCTTCGGCATAATTATCTAATACAACTCCAGGATTAACATACGAATCTTTTGCCTCTTTTTTTATATCTTGAACTTTTAAAACTTGAATAGGACAATAAGTATCTGAACCTTTTGCCTCGCCAGGTTCATTACCAAAATCTAAACCAAAAGATTTAAAAAAACCCATATGGGCAGGGTATGTTAAATGTGAAAAATTTCTAGCATGAAAAGTAGATGAAAAATTGTTTTTTTTAAATATCTCTAATTCTTGGCTTACAAATAATAAAGAAAAGGGATCAATTATTTTTGTTTTATTAAAATCAAAAATGTAATTACTTTCTTTTCTAATGCTAGCAAAACTGTTTATGAAATCAATTGTTTTTTCAAAACTAAGATGTTGTGGAACTTCTATTATTTCATCGTTCATTTTTTATCAATGCTTAACTGTGTATATTAATACTTATACTTAGTTAACAAATATATTTTTATTTACCTAGCAGGAAGTACGGTTTTCCTTATTAAAGTTTCAGTAAATTAAAAATATAATTCTTAATAAGATTATGTTAGTCAATTATAAAGAATCCAAAGTAAAAACAATTGATTTACAATATCTGCAACAGCGATTTTACTGTTAACATAGCTCTTTCATAAAGGAAGAAAGTTTTAACAGCCTAGCATTTAAGTAAAACTTACATAGGTAGGAGAAACTCAATAGATATGTTTATTAACTTCTATACATCAATTAGGCTTAACTTACATTTTGAATTAGAGTTTATTAAAATGATTATTTATTCTTTAATTTTTTATGATAAAAAATTGGTGAAAAATGCTTTATGATGGCTTGTTTGAATATGAAATCTGCAATGAACATCACGAATAGAATATGAATAATTAACATTTGACTCCTATATATTAACCTGATTAGTTTATTTATTGCTTTAGTTTTGTAACACCATCATTTTCCTCTTGTCTAAATTAGACATATAACGATAATATTATGCTTGATTTATTAAAAAAACAAAAACAATGGAAAAATTAGAAGGTAAAGTTGCTGTTATTACTGGAGGAACAAGTGGTATTGGCTTAGCAACCGCACAAGAATTTATAAATAATGGTGCAAAAGTAGTTCTTTTTAGCAGAGGACAGAAAGCACTAAATTCAGCTCTAAAAGAATTAGGAGATAATAGTCACGCAGTAAAAGGTGACGTTACAAATCATTCTGATTTAGAAAGATTATTTTCAGAAACTAAATCTAAATTTGGTGGTGTTGATTGTTTATTCATTAATGTAGGAAAAGGAAAATTAGCTCCTGTAGCAGATACTAATGAAGCATTATTTGATGACATGATGAATGTCAATTTTAAAGGATCATATTTTACATTACAAAAAGGAATTAAAAGTTTAAATAAAAATGCTTCTGTAATTATAACTACATCTTATTTAAATGAAACTGGTTTTAGTGGAAGTAGTTTGTTAAGTGCTAGTAAAGCAGCATTGAGATCATTAGTTCGTGTTTCTTCTGCAGAACTTGCCAGTCAAGGAATACGTGTTAATGCAGTTAGTCCAGGACCAATTGGAACACCTTTTTGGGAAAAAATTGGTTTACCAGAAGATGTTCTTGCAGGAGCAACAGAAGCAATTACTGCTCAAACAGCATTAAAGCGTTTTGGTACTCCGGAGGAAGTAGCAAAAGCTGTATTATTTTTAGCTTCATATGATTCTTCTTATATCATTGGTGAAGAAATTGCAGTACATGGAGGAATTAACTCTATATAGTTAAGATTCTAAGCCTTATTTTAACAATTTAAAATAAGGCTTTTTATAAAAAAATATGAATATTTTTTCTAATAATTATAAAGACTACGACGATACTAAATTGGTAAAATTAGCTATAAATGGAGATAAAGAAGCATTGAATAGTTTAATTATTCGTCATCAACTTTTTGTATATAATCTAGCCCTTAAAATGGTTGGGAATATACAAGATGCTGAAGATTTAACACAAGAAGTCTTTATAAAAGTTATTACGGCGTTATCTAAATTTAATGGTAATAGTAAATTTACAACTTGGTTATACCGTATTAGTATTAATCATTTTATTAACAGTAAAAAGAAAAACTCTAAATTAAAGTTAATTAGTTTTGAGAATTATTTTAATTCTATTGATGCCATTCCTTCTCATGATTTAAATGACCAAGAAGAAGAAGAATTAAAGGATACAATAGAAGAGATTAGAATTAATTGTACTTCAGGTATGTTACTTTGTTTATCAAAAGAACAACGTATGATTTATATTTTAGGTGAAATGTTTGAAATTAATCATAATCTTGGTGCAGAGATTTTGGAGATTACACCAGGTAATTTTAGAATTAAATTAATGAGAGCTCGTAAAGAGTTATATAACTGGATGAACAAAAAATGTGGATTGGTTAATCTTAATAATCCATGTCGATGTTCAAAGAAAACAAGAGGTTATATAAAGGAAGGAAAAGTAGATCCTGAAAATTTAAATTTTAATACCAGATACAAATCTAGAATAAGTGAACTTTCAAAAAATAAAGCTATGGCATTCTCTAATACTGTAGATGAATTAAATAAAAAAGTATTTCAAAGTCACCCTATACAAAGACCTATTCAAGCATCAAAAATAGTTGATGAAATTCTGAATAACGACTTAATAAAATCTATTTTAAACTTATAAAAAAACCATTAAAAACGCTTAAAAACATCATTTTAATATGCTATAATGACTAGTATAGTAAAAGTTACAGGTTGACTAAATGAGCTATTATTTTAGATTTAAAACTAACATTTATAATTTCAAATGGTTTTAAACATAATCTTATTCCCCCCAATTGTAATTATATATTATTATGCTTAGAATTGTTCATTTTGGTTCTTATTCTTCTATTTTTATTAATTCGACTATTTCAATTAAAATTTTATAAAACAGTAACTAAACTTTGTTTTTGTAACTGTTACACAACTTATACTCTTATTATAATTAACCTAAAAAAATATAAAATACTTAACATATTAAGTTTATTTATTTTGTATATGTTTGTCCAACACACTATTTTAGTTTAATAGTAATAAGTATTAGCTAACGTTTTATTTCTTTTTTTATCTCCTCTTTAACTTCAAAAACCTTTTTTTCAATTTGATTATAGTAACTCATGATATAACTTCTATTTCCTTGTATTTTTACCAAATACAATAGAAATATTTTTTTATTTCTATTAGAAATTTTTAAGGGTAATTTAATTCCTGTAATTATATATTCATCATTAAAGTTAAAATTTGGTGCTAAACTCTTGTTTATTTCTTTAAAATAGTTTTCATGAAATTGCATTTCAGAATACTCTTCCTCTAATTTTCTTAATATTTGATAATCAAACTCATACAACGTAATTATTTTAAATCTTAAGCTATCATTTTTTATTAACTCCAATCCTCTTGACTTTAAAGTCTCGTATGCAGCAGTATTTTGAATTGATATAAAATCTCTTGTTATTGCATTATAATAAATTTTTAAAGAATCTTGACTCAAACTTTTATCATATAAAGCTTTCCTAAAATAGTTACAAGCTGAAATTCCGTATTTGTGACCAAGCTTATTTTGTTTTATATCTTCAAGGTCTTTTTCTAAGCCATTAAAAATTTCAATAAGAATTTTATTTTCAGAATTATCAGATTTTCTATTTTCATTCCAATTATTTAAAGAAAATGCAGCTATAACAGCAATAAATATTAAAAAAAATTCAAATCCAAATTTTCCCCAATTGTTTAATATTATTTTTTTTACCTTTTTTTTCAATACTAACTAATATTTAATGTATTATATCTTAAAATATAACGGTAGATAATGTTACACACATTCTTTCTATTCCTAATCATGTAACCTGTAAACTACTTTATGCCAAATAAATTATTTAAGTTATGGGAATAGCTCAGTTGTCACTTTTATGTGTCTTTATTTTTATAACATCCTACTTCTGATAAGCACGAAGTCTTCGTTTTCTCTATTCATTTTTTGTTGATACAACTCCTATTTTAATTAATACAAATTTTAGAAGAATAAACTCTCTAAATTAAATTTCAAATCTCAGGTTAACATTATAAAATCAATTCGGTAGAATTCATAAAAATGACTCAAACACCATTTACATTTCGACTACAAAATGCAACAATCTGTTCATTTTCATAATGTTATTTTAGCATTTCTACTCAAAATATTCAATACATTGAGTTAAAATCGACAAAGTAATATTTTACTCTCTCTTTAATTTAAATTTGAAATATCAAGTGAGCATTTGTCATATATTTTCAATTCTCAGTGTCTTATTTTGTAAATTAAAAGAAGACTTGATAAAATAAACAATTATATATTCTTCTTCTACAAATATAACTTTATTTTTAAACCTAAATACATTCTAAAACCAAGTTAAAGCACTATAATAAAGAAACTTAAAAAAAATAACTTCATCGTTTATTTAATTATTATGCAGTACATATTTTTTTTAAAATTTTATTAAAGTGATTCTCTTTTATTCTGATGCCTATTAAATAATCTATCGTTTTCATAAAATACCTGAACAAAAAGTAACTCCTTTTACTTAAAAATGACTAATGTGAGTTCGTTAATAAAAAACAATCTATTCCGAATTATATACTTCTAGTTAATGTATTTGATTTCTTTTATTAAAAAAAATAAAACCTATAACATTCCAAATATCTAACAAGCTTTCTTTATTGATTTATCTACCACATCACTAAGTAGACTTATCTCGATTAAACTTATTAGTTTTACTTAAAGTTATAAAATAGTATTAGTTATTTAAATCTATACGCTACTCAATCTTAAATTTTAACTTATTTTTGCTTCAATTATGATTACACAAGAACAATTAAAAGATATTTCTATAAGAGTTGAAAAACTTAGAGGTTATTTAGACATCGAGAAAAAATTGGTTGAAATTTCTAATGAAGAGGAAAAAACTGCAGATCCCGATTTTTGGAACCAACCAAAAGAAGCTGAAATATTGATGAAGTCACTTCGTTTAAAGAAAAAATGGGTTGAAGACTATAATGCTATTGTAGCTCTTAACGAAGATCTTCAAGTATTGTTTGATTTTTATAAAGAAGGAGATATTGAAGAAGAAGAATTGGTGAGTTATCACAGCAAAACAATTAATACTCTTGAAAATATAGAGTTTAGAAATATGCTTTCTGAGGAAGGAGATAATTTGAGTGCCGTTATACAAATTACTGCAGGAGCTGGAGGGACTGAAAGTTGTGATTGGACTGAAATGCTTATGCGCATGTATACCATGTGGGCTGAAAAACAAGGATATAAAATAAAAACATTAAACTATCAAGAAGGAGATGTTGCAGGAATTAAAACAGTAACTCTTGAACTGGAAGGAGATTATGCTTTTGGGTGGTTAAAAGGAGAAAATGGTGTTCATCGATTAGTCAGAATATCTCCATTTGACAGTAATGCAAAACGACATACTTCTTTTTCGTCAGTATATGTATATCCTGTAGCTGATAATTCAATAGAAATAGAAATTAATCCGTCAGATATCGAAATAACTACTGCAAGGTCAAGTGGTGCTGGTGGACAAAATGTTAATAAGGTAGAAACAAAAGTTCAACTTCACCATAAGCCTACCGGAATTCAAATTCAATGTTCTACATCTCGTTCTCAACATGACAATAGAGCCACAGCAATGCAGATGCTTAAATCACAACTATATGAAATTGAACTACAAAAAAGGTTAGCTGCACGTGCTGATATTGAAGCAAATAAACTTAAAAACGAGTGGGGTAGTCAAATACGAAACTATGTAATGCATCCATATAAGCTGGTAAAAGATGTAAGAACAGCCCACGAAACAGGTAATGTTGATGCCATTATGAATGGAGAAATTAATCCATTTTTGAAATCTTACCTAATGGCTATGGGGCAAAGAGAACAAGATTCGTAATCCTCTTTTTGAAGAGTTATAGTAGAAAAAATATTATCATGATAAAAATATATCACAACAATAGATGTAGTAAATCCCGTTCAGGAGTTGCCATTCTTGAAGATTCTGGAAAAGAATTCAAGATAATTAAATATTTAGATACCCCTCCATCATTCAGAGAACTAACGGAAATTATCAATTTACTTAATATCTCCCCTATTGAATTAGTAAGAAAAAATGAAAAAATATGGAAAGAGAATTTTAAAGGTAAGAAACTTTCAGAAAATGAAATTATAACTGCAATGGTAGAAAACCCTAAATTAATTGAACGACCAATCGTAATTAACGGAAATAAAGCTGTTATTGGAAGACCTCCTGAAAAAATTTCTACAGTATTATAGAAAACTCTCCGTTTGATTTTTTCAAATGTAAGACTTAATCAAAGACATTGTAGCTTCATTCATTTTATTCAAGCAAAGACATTTCGTCAAGTCTATAATAAAGGTCATTACTAAAAAAATTACCATATCTTAAGTGCATTAAATCCGAAGAAATAATAAAGTAATTAATGTTATTTTCTAAAAAGGATTGAATAGTTGAATAAACATACTACTTTTTTTAACAGTTTTTTATAACTAAAAAATTAGTTGTAAAAAATAGTGTTTGTAAATTGCGCTATAAATCAAATACTTAACACTATGAAGAAACTGTTTTTCATCATTTCTTTGATTGTTTTTGTTATACTAAAGTCACATTCGCAGAAACTAAAATCAAACGCTTTAATAAAAAATAAACTTACTGCAATCAAAATACCTGTTGACCCAAGTCTAAAAATTGGTAAGTTATCGAACGGACTCACCTATTACATCAAACAAAATTCGAAACCAAAAAATAAAGTTGAACTTCGTTTAATTGTGAATGCTGGGTCTATTTTAGAAGATGAAGATCAGTTAGGTTTGGCTCATTTTATGGAACATATGGCCTTTAACGGAACCAAAAACTTTAAAAAAAATGATTTAATAGATTATTTGCAGTCAATAGGAGTCAAATTTGGTGCTCATTTAAACGCTTATACTAGCTTTGATGAAACTGTTTATATTTTGCCAATTCCAAGTGATGAAAAGGCTAAATTAGAAAAAGGCTTCCAAATTATTGAAGATTGGGCACATGGTGCCCTGTTAACTGGAAAAGATATAGATGAAGAACGTGGTGTTATTTTAGAAGAATATCGTTCAAGAAGGGGTGCAGATAGTAGAATGCGTGAAAAGTATTTACCCATTGTTATGTATGGTTCTAAATATGCCGACCGTCTTCCTATTGGTACTGAAGAAAATATTAAAACCTTTAAACATGAAAGCTTAAGAAGATTTTACAAAGACTGGTATCGCCCAGATTTAATGGCTGTTGTTGCCGTTGGAGATGTTGACGTTGCTACCCTAGAACAAAAGGTAAAAGAGCATTTTGGACAAATAACAATGCCAAAGAACCCCAAAAAAAGAGAGGTTTCTCCTCTGAAAAATCATAAAGAAACCTTTATTGGAATTGAATCCGACAAAGAAGCTCCTTTTTCAAGAGTGCAGATAATGTATAAAGATTATGATAAAGCTGCTCCTATGATAACTATGGAAGACTATAGAAAATCTCTTATAAAGTCTCTATTTAGTCAAATGATAAACAATAGATTTGATGAGCTGAGAAATAGTGAGAATCCTCCTTTTATTTATGGTTTTAGCTTTCACGGACGAACATGGGCACGCGGTAAAAATGCATATCAATCAATTGCTGGAACTAGCGCCGATGGACAGTTAAAAGGCCTAATAACACTATTGGATGAGAATGAACGAGTAAAACGATACGGATTTCAGTTAGGTGAACTTCAAAGAGCAAAAAAGAACATTATAGCTAACATCGAAAAGGCTTTTAAAGATAAGGATAAAAGAGAATCAAAACGAATCGTTAATGAATACATCAATAACTTCCTAGAACAAGAACCAATACCAGGAATTGATTGGGAATATGAAATTCAAATGGGGTTATTACCCACTATTAAAATTGATGAGGTTAACAAGTTAATCAATAATTACCTGCATGATGACAATAGAGTTGTTGTTATTACAGGCCCAGAAAAAGTTGTTACCAAAGGTCAGGTTACAAAAGCATTAAATGATGTTAAAACAAAGGACCTTAAACCATATGAAGATAAAGTTATAGCTTCCAACTTAATAACAAACCCCATTACTTCAGGTTCTATTATTTCAACTGAGAAAAATAATAAATTAGGAATAACAACATTGACTCTAAGTAACGGTGCTAAGGTAATTTACAAAAAAACTAATTTTAAAAATGATGAAATTTTATTTGAAGCATTTAGCTTTGGGGGTACTTCTTTATATTCCGACAAGGATTTAAAAGCAACTACTTTTGCCAATCGAGGGCTTTTTGAAACGGGAATCAATACTTATTCTAAAAATGATTTATCTAAAATGATGTCTGGTAAAATTGTAAATGTTAGTCCTTACATAAGTGAATTAAGTGAAGGCTTCCGAGGAATGGTTACTCCAAAATATACTGAAGAATTATTCCAAATGGTATATTTATACTTTACCGCTTTAAATAAAGATGAAAAAGCTTTTAAATCATATATTAATAAGCAAAAAAGTTTCTTAGGGAACTTAATGGCTAACCCGAATTTTTATTTTCAAAAAGAAATGGGTGAGTTTATGAACAATGGAAATTCAAGATATTCTGGATTTCCTTCTCCAGAAGCATATGAACAAGCAGATTATAATCTTGCTTATACGAAATACCTAGAGCGTTTCGCCGACGCAGGAGATTTCAACTTTTACTTTGTAGGAAACATTGATGAAAAACAAATCAAAGAATTTTCAGAAAAGTACTTAGCTAGTTTACCTGGTAAAAACTCAAACGAAACATATAAAATTCATGATTTTAGACCCATTTCTGGAACTCACTCGAAAACTTTTGAAAAAGGTAAAGACCCTAAAAGTAATGTTAAAATTATCTACCAAGGAGAAACAAAATATAACGAAAAAGAAGCCTTAGCTTTTATGCTCTTAGGAGATGTAATTGGTATTAAATTAACGGAAAAACTTCGCGAAAAAGAAGGTGGTGTATATTCTTCTAGAACTCGTGGACGAATATCAAAATTACCTTATGGAAAATATAATATGACAATTTCTTTTCCTTGCGCTCCTGAAAATGTGGTAAAATTAAAAACAATATCTGTTAATCAAGTAGCGGATATTGTAAAAAATGGTCCCACTGCCGAAGATTTAATAAAGGCACAAAAAGGAATAATTAACGATCATAAAGAGAACTTAAAAAAGAATCGTTTTTGGTTATCAACTTTGAAAAATATTGATTATTTGAATAATGATAAATCAGATCCGTTTACGTTTGAAGATCGTGTGAATTCTTTAACAATTAAAGATCTACAAAAGGTAGCGAAAAAATATCTAGCAAACGGCTATATACTTGGAATATTAAATCCTGAGCAATAAAATAAATTAAAAACCGTCTAAATTTCTTTTTAGACGGTTTTGTTATTTTATTTAAGTATTAACAATAAATACTAAAAATTTTCAAATACAGTTAATCAAACACGTTTATTTCATAACCTTATAAAAATAAGTAATTACCTTATTTAATCCTTCTTCTAAACCTACCACAGGTTTCCAATCGTTTAATATTTTTTGTGCCAATGTAATATCAGGTTTACGCTGCATTGGATCATCTTCAGGTAGAGGTTTATAAATAATCTTAGAAGATGAATTTGTTAATCGAATAATTTCATTAGCCAATTGCGCAATTGAAAATTCCAAAGGATTTCCAATATTCAGTGGTCCAATTACATTTTCAGGTGTATTCATCATTCGAATCATTCCTTCTATTAAATCATCTACATACTGGAAACTTCTTGTCTGAGATCCATCACCGTAGATTGTTATATCTTCTCCTTTTAAAGCTTGAACAATAAAATTTGAAATAACTCTACCGTCATTAGTATTCATTCTTGTTCCATAGGTATTAAAAATTCTAATAATTTTAATACGAACATTATTTTGTTTATGATAATTTATAAAAAGTGATTCAGCACATCGTTTACCTTCATCATAACATGACCGCAACCCTATTGGGTTTACATGTCCCCAATAACTTTCAGGTTGTGGATGAACCTTTGGGTCTCCATAAACCTCACTTGTAGATGCTTGTAAAATTTTTGCATTTACTCTCTTTGCCAAACCTAACATATTAGTTGCACCAACAACAGAGGTCTTAATTGTTTTTATAGGATCATGTTGATAATGTATTGGTGATGCTGGACAAGCTAAGTTATATATATCATCTACCTCAGCGTAATAGGGCTCAGTAACATCATGACGAACTAATTCAAAAAATGGGTTATTCATCAAATGTAAAATATTTTTCTTACTACCTGTAAAATAGTTATCCAAACATATTACCTCATTTCCTTCATTTAATAGCCTTTCACAAAGGTGCGAACCAATAAAACCAGCTCCACCAGTAACTAATATTTTTTTCAACTTAGAATTATTTTTACCAAAAATAAGAACTTCATTGGAATCTATCAATTATCCCTATTTAAATATCTCATAAAGTAAATAAGATTAGGTGGCTTCATTTTTTTTAAAAAAATAATGAGGAAATTGCTTTTCAGGATCTCTTTTTAATATACGTATATAAAAAGTAGATTTTAAAAAAGCTATACCATAACCAAAAAATTGAATAAAAACCGCATATATGGACCAAAACCCCACTTTTAAACTCTTATTTAATAATGTAGAATGAATAAGTAAAACAAGTAAATAAGATAACAATGGTACAATAAACCAAATATTTTTTACCACAAAAGTCGCTAATACCGAACCTAAAGTAAAAAACACAAACATTGTAGGGAACCAAAAAGTAAGTTTCTTTGTTTTCGGATGCCAACTAGATAAAATTGGTCTAACCGTTCCGAACTTTTTTACCTGAGTATAAAACTTATCCCAAGAGATTCTTCTTTTGTGAAAAACATGAGCTTCGGGCAAAAATGCAGTTTTAAACCCCGCTTTCTCTATTCTCCTTGATAAATCTGGATCCTCTCCTGGATGAATTCTGGAAAAACCATTCGTTTTTACAAAAGCATCTTTTGAAATACCCATATTGAAACTTCGAGGTTCAAATTTTTGAACTCTGTTTCTTCCACCTCTAATGCCTCCAGTTGTAAAAAAAGAAGTCATCACATAATTAATTGCTTTTTGAAGTGTTGTAAAATTTTCGTGAGCCGCATCAGATCCTCCAAAACAATCTACATAAGATTCATTAAGAAAGGTTTCTAACGTTTCTAAATAATTGTTTGGTAAAATAACATCTGAATCTAAAATAATAAAATAATTACCAGAAGCTTTTCTCATTCCAAAGTTTCTTGAATCTCCGGGACCAGTATTAGGTTTATATAAATATTTTACATTTAAATCTTTGTATTTTTGAGTTATCTTTTCCGAAGTGTTTTGAGATCCATCTTCTACAATTATAACCTCATAATCGCCTTTGTAAGTTTGTTTTGTTAAGCTTTCTAATAATTCATCTATTTCTTTTGGTCTATTATAAACCGGTACTATAATAGATAACGATAATTTCATTCTTCTAATTTAAGGTTGCTTTTTTTCGAATTAGCAATTTTCGCTCTATCCCATCCCATAGATTTATTCGCTTTTCTAAAGATACTTTTGCATAATAAAAAACATCATCCCATTTCTGCTCATCATTACCACATAACTCTTCTATCATTTGAAGGGATAAAGGCCCGTGTTCATCTCCATCTAATTCGATATGTCTATTCAAATAATAAGTTAATTTGCTGTAATCAACATCATATTTCTTTTCTGTATTTTTTACTATTTCAAGAAACATATCTGGAATTAAATCTTCTCTTCCAAAAGTAAAACATGCTGCTATTATATGTGGTTGCTTAGTTTCAACGACTTCGAAAGTAAACGAAACAAATTCTTTAGTTTCTTTTTCTATATTTAAATATTTCATCGAAGACTCAATTTCACCAGAGTCTATTAAATTAGATATAAATGAGGCTATTTGTTTTGTATTTGCACCTGTTTGAAACATTGCATCTAAATACATTTCAAAATGACTCTTTGGCTCATTCAATTCATTTAAATCTGTTTCTTCACCCAAAACAATCTCATTTATAAACCTTGCTGTTTTAGGGTTAACAACTGGTATCCAAGGTAAAGTTGTACAGGTTAATGCTTGTTGTAAAGCCTTTAAAAGTGACATAAAATCCCATACTGCAAAAACATGTTCTTGCATAAACAGACGTACATCTTCAATATCATTCAACGATTTATACAAATGATGTTCTTTTAACTGAACTCTTAAAGTCGATAATTTCTTTTCTAATAATGTAATTTTACTCATTAATCAATCTTCTAATAATTATTTTTTGAAAATACACATAAAAATAAGTTATATTCTCTCAAGTATATCTGAAAAATAGTTAGTTCATAATTTTTTATCGTTATTTAGATACATTCAAATAAAAAAGCAAATCTACTGATTTGCTTTTTTATATATTTAACTTTTTGACTTAAAAATCTATTTCTCAATAAATTTCTCCATAACAGCATCACTTACTCCCATGTTAGAAAAACCTCCATCATGAAACAAGTTTTGCAAAGTAACTTTCTTTGTTAAGTCTGAAAATAAAGATATTGTGTAATCTGCACACTCCAAAGCTGTAGCATTTCCTAAAGGTGACATTTTTTCTGCATAAGATATAAATCCATCAAAACCTTTAACACCACTTCCTGCCGTTGTTGGTGTAGGAGACTGAGAAACTGTATTTACACGCACTTTATGATCTCTACCAAAAAAATACCCAAAACTTCTGGCAATAGATTCTAAATAAGCTTTATTATCAGCCATATCATTGTAATCTGGAAATACCCTCTGAGCTGCCATATAGGTTAAAGCCACAATACTTCCCCAATCATTCATTGCCTTTTTATTATATAATACATTCATTGTTTTGTGGAAGGATAAAGCTGAAACATCAAAACCTTTATTAGTGAAATCATATTTAGAATCCGTATAGTGACGTCCTTTACGAACATTTACCGACATCCCGATAGAATGTAAAACAAAATCTATTTTTCCTCCTAAAATTTCCATCGACTTTTCAACTAAATTAGATAAATCTTCAATTGAAGTAGCATCTGCAGGAATCACTTGCGATCCGGTTTTCTCAGCCAAATTATTGATTTCTCCCATTCGCATTGCTATTGGAGCATTTGTCAACACAAATTGAGCGCCTTCTTCATGAGCTCTCTCCGCAACTTTCCAAGCTATAGAATGCTCATTTAGTGCTCCAAAAATTATTCCTTTCTTTCCTTTTAATAAATTGTACATAATATCGTTGTCTTTTCTTTAGTTATTTGTAAAGGCAAATATAAACCTTTATAGATATAATAATATTCTTTATATATGGATACTAATTTCTTTTTGTAGCCAAAAGCTTACTTAAAAAAATCAATATTTTGGTAGTATTATTATTTTGTAAGTAATTCTTTTGCATGAACAATTGCACTCTTTGAATAATCTTTACCACTTAACATTTCTGCTATTTCTAAAACTCTATCTTCATGGTTTAAGAGTTTTAAATTTGATGTTGTAACTCCATTTTTCTCTCCTTTATAAACCTTATAATGATGTTCTCCTTGTGCAGCTATTTGAGGTAAATGTGTAATTGTAATTACCTGCATATAGTTTGCCATATCTTTCATAATATCTGCAATTTTATTAGAAACTTCACCTGAAACACCAGTATCTATCTCATCAAAAATTATTGTTGGTAATTGAATGTTCTTTGAAAGAATATTCTTAATCGACAGCATTATTCTTGATAATTCACCTCCTGAAGCTACTTTTTTTAACTCACCAAAATTACCACCCTTATTTGCTGAAAAAAGAAAAATAAGTTCATCTTTACCAAAACTGTTATAGTTTTCGCTTTCTCTTACTTCAATTAAAAAATTCGCATTTGGCATGCCCAATTCCGTTAACAAATATTTCAACTCTTTTTGTAAAGGTTTAATCACTTTATTTCGTTTGCTCATAATAACTTTAGCTAGCTCATCAAGCTTATTTGCCACCTCTTTAATTTCATTTTCTTTTTTTTGAATGAGATCACTAGCTCCCTGAACCTGAGAAACCTTCTCACTCAGATTTTCATGAATTTTTAATAATTCATCAATGCTACCTACAGCGTGTTTTTTTTGTAAACCATAAATTAATTGGAGCCTATCATTTAACTCTTCTATCTCTAATGGATTGAAATCTACTTTTTCATTTTCTGATTCCAATTCAGAAATAACATCATCAAGCTCAATTTTTAAACTGGATATTCTAGAAAATAATTCGTCGTATTCTTTAGCATAACAACTTATTTTTTGGAGTTTGTTCTCTAGTGAATTTAACTGAGTTTGTAAACCTATTTCTTCATTGATTACCATGTGAAGACTTTCTGATAAGTTTAATTTAATATCTTCAATGTTATTAAGCTTATCTAATTTGTCTTCCAATATTTTCTGCTCTCCTAATTGGAGTGAAGCCTCCTCTAGTTCATTAAATAAGTGTAAATTATAATCATATTGTTCTGTAGACTTTTTGGCTTCTTCTTGAAAAATTTTCAGCTCTTTTTTTAGGATATTATATTTTCTCAATCCCCTTTTATAAGAAGCTATTTTAGCAGTATTATTTGCTAAAGCATCTAAAATAGAATACTGGAAACTTTCATCAGATATTTCAAGTGTTTGATGTTGAGAATGTATATCTAGTAGATTCGTTTTGAGTGTTGTTAATACAGACAGACGAACTGGAGTGTCATTTACAAAAGCTCTTGATTTTCCTGATGGTAATATTTCTCTTCTTATTATTGTATTGTCATCATAATCAACATCTAGTTCTTCGAAAAGAGTAGCAAGACCATATCCATCTAAAGAAAACTCTGCCTCTATAACACACTTTTGATCTGTATTTTTTAAGGAGGACAAATCGGCTCTATTTCCCGTAACAAGTCCTAAAGCACCTAAAAGAATAGATTTACCAGCACCTGTTTCTCCAGTAATTATAGATAGTCCTTTTGTAAAATCAATTGATAAGTAATTGATTAACGCATAATTATGTATTGATAAATGTGTAAGCAAGTTCTAACTCTTTGAAAAGAATAAAAGTAAGAATTTTGAATGAATTAATATATCTTAATTCAATACTAAAAGCCTAATTAATTTTCTCCCATTTATTTTCATATGTTGGAGAAACCGCTTGAAGAACTGCTTTCATCTTTTGCTGATTAGGACTTTGTTTTCCCTGTGAAAAAACATTAACGATCTCATCCGCTTTAGCATCAAGAAAAACACGAATCATATAATTTCCAACAGTAATGTTGTGAATTTTATCTAAATCAATTATATTTTTTTCAATTTCTAGTTTTGCTTCATCAATATTTGAGATCATTTTATCAAAACCATTCCTATGATAATTGTAATAAATATTTCTGAGTGGAGAAAATTTCTGCGATAATAAGCTATCAATTAAAGCAAACCTATTTTGTTTCCCAATTTGATTCTGCCAGCCTGACTCCCCATTAGACTGTGCTTGTAACATTGCGTTTTCAGCTTGTTTATAATATGCTTCACCTCCATTTTGTTGGAACGTATCTGCATCAATACCAATTATTAAATATGCATAAAAGGCTATTGTCGAAACCAAATTTGACT
Source organism: Tenacibaculum profundi (assembly GCF_057162725.1). Classification (NCBI taxonomy): domain Bacteria; kingdom Pseudomonadati; phylum Bacteroidota; class Flavobacteriia; order Flavobacteriales; family Flavobacteriaceae; genus Tenacibaculum; species Tenacibaculum profundi. The sequence continues at coordinate 18,758 of NZ_CM169894.1, read as the reverse complement.
CATAAATATTAGGATTGAATATTAATGGGTCAAACTCATTATATTTAAAATTAAAATTTAAATCATTAATATTTAGAATAGGACTTGCATACGAAGATTTATATACCGGTCTGGTAGCTTGTACCTGAAGGCTAGCTGAAAAATCATTCCCATTTTGTTCGTTTACTATAATCGTAAAAGCACAATTTATTCTTTCTTGAACCTTAAACCTTTTATCGGTCCATTGCTTTTGGTTTAAAAATTCAGTCAGGGCTGTTTGAAGTGTTGTATAAACCTGCTTATTTGAACTTTGTATTTTTTCTGTATTAATAGTAACTAAAGCATTTAATTCCTGTGAGCTTAAATTGGTTGATAAAACACAGCAAAGAATTAAAATGAAAAACTTATGCATATAATTTTAATATTATTTCGTTAAATATATCACTAGCAACTTTACTTTTTTCTTTCAAATCAAATTCTTTACAGTTCAGATTACTGTCCAAAATACTTACTTTATTCGTATCAGTAGCAAAACCAGCTCCGCTGTCCCTTAATGAATTTAAAACGATTAAATCTAAATTTTTGCTTTCAATTTTGCTTTTTGCATTTTCTATTTCATTATTTGTCTCCAAAGCAAAGCCAACCAAAATTTGATTCTTCTTTAGTTCTCCTAAAGACTTTAAAATATCTTTGGTAGGTTCTAGTTCTATAGTTAACGCTGAATCTTTCTTTTTTATTTTCTCCGAGGCTATCTTTTTTGGTCTGTAATCAGCTACAGCGGCCGATAAAATAGCAATGTCTGAATTCTCATAATATTTATGACACTCCTTAAACATTTCTTCTGCCGAAATAATATCAACTCTTTTTATTGATAAATGATTAACAAACTGATTACTAGGACCACTTATCAAAACTACTTCTCCGCCTAAATTTGCAGCTGCTTTTGCTAATTCAAATCCCATTTTACCAGAAGAGTGATTTCCTATAAACCTAACAGGGTCTATTGCTTCGTGAGTTGGACCTGCTGTTATTAGTATTCTTTTATTTTTCAGGGGTAGCTTATGCAAAATATCTTTCTCTATAAATGAAACTATATCTTCAGGTTCAGCCATTCTACCTTCTCCAACCAAACCACTAGCAAGCTCTCCTGAGGTAGCCGGAATCATAACATTACCAAATTCTTGGAGCCTATTTAAACTATTCTTTGTAGAAGGATGTTGATACATATCCAAATCCATAGCAGGTGCGAAATATACAGGACACTTAGCTGATAAATAGGTAGCTAAAACTAAATTATCACATACACCATTAGTCATCTTAGCTAAGGTATTGGCTGTAGCTGGAGCTATTATCATAAGATCAGCCCACAGTCCAAGCTCAACGTGATTGTTCCATAATTCGTTTTCTTCTTCTTCATAAAATGCTGAATGAACAGGATTTTTTGACAACGTAGACAATGTCAGAGGTGTTATAAAATCTTTAGACGCAGGAGTCATAATAACCTTGACTTCTGCGTCTAATTTTATAAATAAACGTACTAAACTGGCTGTTTTGTATGCCGCAATACCTGCTGTAACAGCTAGCAACACTTTTTTACCATTCAGCACTGACATATTATTTACGATCAGGTGATCTAAAATAAACACCTCCGTCTAACCACTCTTCTACTGCAATAGCATGAGGTTTAGGCAATCGTTCATAAAATTTAGATACTTCTATTTGTTCTTTGTTTTCAAAAACCTCTTCTAAACTATCGTTGTAAGTAGCAAATTCATCCAATTTATCTACCAACTCTTTTTTTAAATCAGAATTAATTTGAGTAGCTCTTTTCGCTATAATCGAAATAGCCTCGTAAATATTATCTGTAGCTTCTTCGATAGCTTCTTTATCGTATGTAACTGTACTTACTGGTGCTTTCGTCTCTTTATAATCCATTATTATTTAACTTTTAACTAATTGTTTTTGTTCCTTTTTTAATGCCGCTGACATTTTATTTGAATCGACTAAAAATTTAGAATTAGGAAAATTTCTTGTTAGTTTCTCATAAGCTTTTAGCGCTTCTTCTATCCTTTCAGTTTTTCTCCTATTTGTACTTTTCATTGCAAAATCATGCGCTGCTTTTAAACGATAATATAACGCTTCTTCCTTAAAACTTGTTCCCAAATAATCGGATAATAAATTATCCATAGCAACAATTGCAGCTCGATAATTTCGAGAATCATAGTCTGCTGTTCTATAATAAGTTTTTGCTATTTCGAAGGCTTTCTTTTCTAGTTTAAACCTAAGTTCACCATAATACTTATTAGCTTCTACTAATCTTTTTGATTCTGGATACTTGTCTATAAATTTTTGAAAAGATTCCAAAGCCTTATTTGTATCTGTTGGATCTAGGCTGAAAGAAGGTGACGACTTATAATAACTTAGAGCAGACAGAAACTCTGCCTCTTCTGCTTTAGAACTTTTAGGATAGTTTTTAGCGAATCGGTCAAAATAATATCCAGCCAAAGCATAATTTTTCACATTAAAATTAGATTGTGAAACCATGAACTGAATACGCTCCATTTGAGGTTTAGCTCTATAGGCAGGTGTTATTTTTTCAAATAACCGTATTGCTTTACTATATTTTTGAGACTCATATAATTTAACAGCCATCTTATATTGCTCGTCTGTAGTTCCTCTATTTAGTATTTTTTGATACTCCCCACATGATGTGAGCATGAACATGAGTGAAAATAATAGCGCTAAAATTTTATTTTTAATCATCTGGCAAAATTAAGTATTATTAATGAATTATTAAAAACATTTTTGACTCACTTACACGATCTTTTGAAATCTTAATACTTTGACTAGGATTATAGAATTTATGTAACATGAATATTAAAACCAAAAGCTGATATTTTCTTTAAGTTCTAAACACGAAATAACTATAAATTATGTTACAAAAACACTAAGAAATTTACAATTATTTGTTAATACTATTTTGAAGTACTATCTGTAGCAGCAACAAGTTGTTTTACATCATTATCAAAAAGGTAAAGTCCTCCTTTATCATCACCAATAAGGTTTATTTTATCTAATATGTTTCTGGCTAACGCTTCTTCCTCTATTTGTTCTGAAACATACCATTGTAAAAAATTATGGGTAGCATAATCTCTTTCCTCTAAAGTTATATGTACTAAATCATTAATTGATTGAGAAACCATTACTTCATGATTAAACAATGTTTCAAACATCTTCTTAAATGAACCAAACTCTGTAGGTGGTGCGTCTAAATCAGATACTTGTGCATGCCCGCCTCTTTCATTAACAAACTTTACTAACTTAAGCATATGCATTCTTTCTTCATCTGAATGTGCAAACATGAATTGTGCGACTCCTTCAAATCCTTGAACTTCTGCCCAGCAAGCCATTGCTAAATATACCTGTGAAGACTCTGCTTCGATTCTTATTTGTTTATTTAAGGCTTCTTCTATTTTTTTAGATAACATAGTCTATGTCGGTTTTTAGGCTACAAAGATGCAAAAAAAAAGCAAGCTTCAAAAGTTGCCACCCTGAGCTTTTTACCTATTGTATTCAAAGTACAAATTGTCAACAAAATTATTGATTCTATTTTGTAAGCTTTCTGTTGCTTGCACCAATGGTAACCTAACATCATTTCCTGTAATATCTAGTTTTTTAAGTACAGACTTAATTCCTGCTGGATTATTCTCTTCAAAAATTAATTCAATTATATTCATCAGCTTATAATGAATTTCATAAGCCTCTCTATTTTTCCCTTCCAACCCTAACCTAATCATGGTGGAAAAATCTCTTGGAAAGCCTTGTCCAATTACAGAAATAACGCCAGACCCACCAGCTAATACAGTTCCTAAAGCTAGATCATCATCTCCAGAAATCACCAAAAAATCCTCAGGCTTATTTTTTAATAACTGATAATATTGTTGTTGATTATTTCCTGCTTCTTTAACTCCAATGATATTATCAAAATCTTTTGCTAACCTAAGTGTTGTTTCTGGCAACATATTCTTAGCCGTCCTCCCTGGAACATTATATAATATTATTGGCTTAGTACTTACCTCTGAAACAGCTTTGAAATGCTGATAAAAACCTTCCTGTGTTGGTTTACTATAATAAGGAGCAACTGATAAAATAGCATCTATATTTGATAAATCTAACACCTCTAATTCATGAATTACTGCTTGCGTATTATTTCCTCCCACACCTAAAACTAAAGGTAATCTTCCATTATTAACTTCTCCTATAAACTTAATAATCTCGATTTTTTCTTCCTTTGTTATTGTTGCACTCTCTGCTGTCGTTCCATTTATGACTAAATAATCAGTTCCATTTTCAATATTATATTCAACTAATTTTCTTAAAGCGCCGTAATCTACACTTAAATCCTCGGTAAACGGTGTTACTAGAGCAACCCCCATTCCTACAAAACTTTGCATTATATTTTATTTAAAATCGTTAAGTATTTCTTTAATTCTTGATTCAAAACTGCTTCATTAAAAGTAGGGTCTGAAACTACTATATCAAAGAGTTCATCATCTATCTCAGCAAAACCTGCCTTAAGTTTTGCTCTTGAATGCAAAGTTATTACATTGGTATATAAATTTGAAGCCTTAGTGTAATTTATAAGTAAATCGTAACTATAATTAACAAACTTTTTCAAATTGTCTGATTTCAAACTTGCCTTGAAACCGATTTCTCTTTCTGAGAAAAACTTTGTTATTGACTCTTCTTTCTTTGAAAACTTACGATAAACTAAAAAGGTAATATTTTCTTTATTGAAGCTTAATTTTGTTCCTAAATTAGACGCTATTACATTTTCAAGAGCAGCATTATCAAGAATAATAGCAATAGATTTAATCTTATCTTTATTACTGCTAGTTGCTTTACTTCTTTCTTTGAGTTTATTATATTGTTTTAATATCGATTTCTTTCTAAAGTTCCCTATCATTTTTTACTATGGTTACTAGACTTTATCTATTTTATCCCTCAATCAATTATTTCCATTAATACGAACTGGTTCAATTGCTTTCCATAAAGTTGAAAATTATCATCTGAAACTAAAAGTAATGTTTTATTTCCATTAGCTAAAGTATCGCCTAAACAAGCTCCCTCTATATTATCAATAATTCCTCCTGTCAACTCTTTTTTAATCAATTCAAAATCAAATAACAGTTCTTTTTTAAGTGGTATATAGTTAACTTCTTTTAAAGATGGAAGCCCTATGGTATTCGTTGTGTTTTGAGAAACTGTTGCTCTAAAAATTCGTATTGTATTCCCATAACTTCCATAACCACTTTGATAAATTCTTTCAATAATAAAAAATTCATCTTTTCGATACTCAATAAGTGCTGTCACCCCATTCAAATTTAAATTTCCTTTTATCGGATTTTCAAGATGTTCTAATTCATAAGCATATTGTTTTTCTGCCTTCCCAGAACCTGAATTAAAGTAAGTAATTCTTACAGGATATTTTTCCTGTTTATGGGAAGCTTCTTCTCCATCAGCTTTTAAAGGGGACTCTAACGAGACCCAAAAACCTTTTGAATCAAAAGACCTACAAGATCCCTCAAAAACACCATTATGCCTATAACTTTCTTTTTTAGTAGACGCTAAATTTTCTGGGAATTTAAACTCTCTTATAAAGCTGCCAGAAGAATCTGAAACAAATAGCAAGGGCCTTTTATTTTTCTTAATAGATCCTTCACTTGCTAGATTCAAATTACCATCCATATCAATAAAAACAGATTCTAAATCTAACAACTCTTTTGAATTAGTACTATTTAATGAATCGTTTATAAGTATTGTTTTGTTAAAAATAACTTTCTCTATTTTTCCATTTTTTACAGGAATTGAGCAAGCTACAACTCTTGGTTCTTTTGAGTCATCTATAACCAAATAGTACATATTCTTATATTTATCTATCCCGGATAGCCCTCCTACTATTTTATTTTGAAAACTGACAGAATCTTTAATAACATATTCATCTAAAAACCTTAGTCTTATATAATTGTTTTCACAACCTATAAAGCATGCTATGGAAAGTACGAAAAATATAAATCTCATAAGGCAATAAATAATAATATTAAAAAAGCGAAAGTAGCACTTAAATTAATAAACTTATAAGTTCTTATATGCAATTTAGAATATTATAACACTTTTTGATTTAAATGACTTCAATTTTTATGAATGATAGCTATTTTACATACGCTAATAATGTATCAAGAATGTATTTTTATTACTCCTTTACATATTAAATATTGAGCAATTAGGTACAGAATAATTATAAGTACATCAAATAAATAAAGTGAACTATAAAAAGTATTCAATGCGATTAAAGCATCCGAAGCCATAAAAAGAATAACACCTAAGAATAAATATTTGTTCTTATTATTATTTTGCTGGACGTAATTAAACAATGTAATCCCTCCCAAAGTTGCTATTGTGACTCCATAAAAAATCACAGGAATCACTAAATCTGTTAAAGCTTCCCTTATCAAATGGAAAATGTTAAAAAAAACAAATAAAAAAGGAATAATAAAAATGATAATTTTGAAAAGTATCGGTTTTATCATTAGACTAAACGCAATTCTTATATAGAGAAAGTGAACAACTAAAAAAAAAGATAGACCAAAAATCAAAAATTTTTTATTCCCCAGTAAAAAAACATCTCCTAAAAACGAAAAAAACAAACCAATAATAAACCAATGATTTCGTTTTTTAGTTAATGCTAAATACATTACCAACAACGAAATCATTAATAAAGGTTTAAATATTATTTCAAGCTGTTTATTACAGGTAACTACAGCCAATATATCTAAAGCCGAAACTAATATAAATGCTACAGTAGCTAAAAAACTCTTATATGACATTTTGACCTACTTATTTGTTAAAAACATTAAACTAACTTCATAAGCCTCAAACAATACAAAAGACTTCATATTTTTATTTAATCATTTCGATAAAATCTTGTTCCGTAATAATTGAAACCCCTAACCCTTGTGCTTTAGCCAACTTACTTGGCCCCATATTATCTCCCGCTACCACATAGTCCGTTTTTTTAGAAATGGAACTACTAACCTTTCCTCCATTATCTTCTATTGCCTTCTTTAACTCATTTCTACTCAATTGATGAAAAACACCTGATATTACGAATGCCTTTGCTTTTAATTTATCTGTTTGATTTTCTATGGCTTTCGCAGAAACCTCTAACTGAACTCCGTAAGACTTTAATCTTTCTACTAATTTCTTATTATTATCATTTACAGAAAAATCTATGATGCTTTGAGCAATACGATCACCAATATCATCAACAGCCGTAAGAGTTTCTAAATCTGCACTCATTAAGTTATCGATTGATTTAAAATGCTTAGCTAGCTTTCTCGCTACTGTCTCGCCTACGAAACGTATTCCAAGAGCAAATAATACTTTTTCAAAAGGATTTTTTTTTGATTTTGTAATTCCTTCAATCATATTTTGAGCAGATTTTTCGGCTATTCTTTCCAATGGCATTACCACATCTTTAGTTAACTCGTATAAGTCTGCGTAATTTTTAATCACCCCTTCCTTTCTTAATAAATCAACTGTCTCTCCCCCCAAACCATCAATATCCATGGCTTTACGAGATATAAAATGTTGAATTCTACCTGTTATTTGAGGTGCGCAACCAAATTCATTCGGACAATAATGCTTCGCATCTCCTTCAGTTCTTATTAATTTGGTTTCACACTCTGGACAATTTGTTACATATTTTGTTGGAGAAGAATTTTCAGGTCTTTTACTTAAATCAACTTTAATAATTTTAGGAATAATTTCCCCTCCTTTTTCAACAAAAACAGTATCGCCTACTCGAATATCAAGCCTTTCTATTTGGTCAGCATTATGAAGAGAAGCCCGCTTGACAATAGTTCCTGCCAAAGGAATAGCTTCTAGATTTGCTACAGGTGTGATCGCTCCTGTTCTTCCAACCTGATACGTTATTTCATTTAGAATTGTTGAAACCTGCTCAGCCTTAAACTTATAAGCAATAGCCCATCTTGGTGATTTCGATGTATAACCTAACTCCTCTTGTTGCTCTAAACTATTCACTTTTATTACAATACCATCTGTTTCATATGGTAAATTGTGACGCTCTACGTCCCAAATGTTTATAAACTTAAGTACTTCATCTATATTTTTTGCTAAAACAATTGTATTAGGAACCTTAAAGCCTGAATTTCGAGCAGCCTCTAAAATATCATAATGTGTCGTATACTTTCTTTCATTCGTTACTACCTGATACAACAAACAATCTAAAGGCCTTTTTGCTACCTCAGTACTATCTTGTAACTTCAAGCTTCCACTAGCGGTATTTCTAGGATTTCTATATACTTCCTCTCCATTAGCAATTCTTTTTTCATTCATTTTATTAAAACCTTCCAACGGAAGAATAATTTCTCCTCTCATTTCATAATTAGAGAGAAAATCTTCTCTAGGCACTAAAGGAATTGATTTAATAGTTTTTATGTTAGTAGTTACGTCATCACCTTTAAACCCATCTCCTCTTGTAACAGCTTTTAAAAATTTCCCTTTTTCAAATATCAAATTAATCGAAGCTCCATCATACTTTAATTCACATGTATATTCTATATCTGTAACTCCTAGATTTTTTTGTAAACGTTTTTCCCAATCTAGTAAATCTTCTTTTGAATAAGAATTGTCAAGAGAATACATTCTATTTTCATGTGTAACTGTGTCAAAATTTTTTGTTACCCCCCCTCCTAAACGTTGGGTTGGAGAGTTCGGATCAAAAAATATTGGATTCTCTTCTTCTAATTTTTCTAATTCTTTTAACTTTACATCAAACTCATAATCAGTAATTGTAGCATTATCTAATACATAGTAATTATAATTGTGCTCACGTAATTCTTCTCTAAGCTTCTCTATTTCATCCTTTATTGTCATTGAAAAAGTATAACTATTTACTTATTTTTTTACTGTTCCTGTTAATAAACTAACTCCTTTTGGAAAAGGATTACCAGACGATCTCCTAAAGGATACTATCTGTCCTAAATGCCAAAGAGCGTCGGCAATTGGCCCATTTAACTGATTCCAAAATGGATATTCAGCTGTATGATCACCTTTGGTTATTTTCATCGAAAACTTTGACAAGTCATCTGACCTTTTTAAAATATCACTAGATCTCTTGAAGTTTTCTAATGTTTCTTTTCTTAATTGGTTAAATGAAAGATGATCGCTCTTTTTAAATTCAACTTGACGCCCCTCTAAGGTACTTAAAGTCATTATAGATAAGGCTAAAATATGCTCTAAAGTTTCCCTAGAAGTTCTTGCTTCATCATTTGGCTTAAATTGTAAATCCTCCTCCTTTAATCCTTCTGTACTCCAAAAATATCGAAACCCTAGACCATCTATCATTCTTGCCGCTACCGCCCCTTCTGTATAGTTCTTTGGAGCTTCTGGTATTTGATAATAAGGTAATGTTTGTGCATTTAATTTACTCATAAAAAAAAGTAATACAACGGTGCTTATAATTCTCATATTTAATTTACTGTTTAGCTTTTAAAAAAACGAAATATAATTAATTTTAATTTTATCAAAAAACACAAATATCATCTAACTCTTTCCTTAATTATTGATCAAATAAGTGAACAACAATTTATTTAAGAATAACTTTTCTCATATCTAATAAATTAAAAATATTGGTTCCGACTGGAACAATTAGCAATTGTTTTTAACCAGTATAAAAGTCGATATAAATATTTTTTATATCGACTTTTACATAGTATCTATTATTATTTAATTTTAATAATAAGTATATCTACGAACCTTTGCAATATGCTTAGCTAAACGCATTACCTGGTGTGAATATCCATACTCGTTATCATACCAAACATAAAGCACAACTGTATCATCTTCAGCAATTGTTGCTTTACTATCAAAAATAGCTGGTGCTGAAGTACCTATTATATCTGACGAAACCAATTCATTACTTAGCGAATATTTTATTTGTTCTACTAAACTTCCTTCCAATGCATACTGTTTCATTATAGCATTCACCGATTCAACAGTTGCTTTGGAGTTTAACTGCAAATTCAAAATTGCTAATGATCCATTTGGAACAGGCACCCTAATTGCACTTGAAGTTAATTTACCTTCCAAAGCTGGTAATGCCTTAGAGACTGCTTTACCTGCACCTGTTTCTGTAATAACCATATTTAACCCTGCTGCACGCCCTCTTCGATACTTTTTATGCATGTTATCAACTAAATTCTGATCATTTGTATAGGCATGAATTGTCTCCAAGTGTCCTTTTTTAATTCCAAAATTATCTTCAATCGCTTTTAAAACAGGAGTAATTGCATTCGTTGTACAAGAAGCTGCAGAAAAAATATCTATCTGATCAGGATTATTATCTAAGTGATTAACACCATGAACTATATTAGGCACTCCTTTTCCTGGAGCTGTCAATAAAACTTTACTTGCTCCATTCGATGCTAAAAGACGACTTAAAGACTCCTTATCTCTAAAGGCTCCTGTATTATCAATTATTAAAGCATCGTATATTCCATAATTGGTGTAATCTATTTCCTCAGGTTCGTTAGCCGAAATCATTTGAACCGTTGTCCCGTTGATTATTAATGATTTATTTTCAACATCGATTTGTACAGTACCTAAAAAGTCACCGTGAACAGAATCTACTCCTAATAAAGAAGCCCTTTTTTCAAGAACAGATTGATCAATTTTTCCACGTGTTACAATGGCTCGTAAACGCAATTGAGATCCTTTTCCCATTTTACTACTCAACTCACGAGCTAGCAAGCGTCCAATGCGTCCAAAACCATAAAGTACTACATCTTTTGGTTCAAAAGGAGTTGTTCCAGTTGCATTTTTTAACTGATGTTTTACAAATGCTACCTTATCTAGGCCTGAATCTTCTGTTAAATGATACTCATAAGCTAATTTTCCTATATCCAACTTAGATGCAGGTAAATCAATTATTTGTATTGCCTTTGCTATTTCTAGGGCATCGGTTATGGAAATTGGTTTTGCCACAAACTCTTTCGCATAACTAATCAAATTAAGAACCTCACTTGCCCTCTTATCTACTAAAGGGTTTCTAAATAAAACCAGTTCAATGGACTTGTCATACCAAAGATCATTGACAATATTTATAAATTCAGTAGTAGCTCTTCTTACCTGAGCTTGATTAGCTACTTCATTTTCGTAATTTATTATTGTTGACATAGTTGTGTGTTAAGTAATTTTTTTAAAATTTGTGCAAAAATACGTATTTCAATTCATTTCACTATTCACATAAACAAAAAATCTCAGTTATGAAACTGAGATTTTACTGTGCTTTAAGCTGTTATTTTTTAATATCGGAACATTTCTTTTTTACCCTCAGGAGTTATCATTTCAAATATATATCTTCTATTGCCGCTTTGATCTAATAACTCTACAGCATGTTCAGCAGACATAACGTCTTTACCATTGATTTTTATTAAAATATATTCTTTTAATCCATTATAATCTTCAAAATAAGGGTTCCAGGAATTAGTTATTTTTGCACCTCCTTTGACACCTAACTTTTTCATTTCCTCTTTACTTAAATTTTTAAACTGCGTTCCAAGCACCTTACTTGTTGGCATTACAACTTTTTTTATCAACTTAACTGTTTTCACTAATTCTTCCCCCTCTCTATCAATAGTCACATCTATTACATCTCCTGGTCGTTTTGCAGTTAATTGACCTTTTAAATCAGAAAATTTAGAAATTTTTATATTATTAACTTTAGTAATTATATCTCCTTCTCTCAAACCTGCCTTTGACGCCTCGCTTTCTCTATCAATACTCTCGATTTTAACCCCTTCTATTTCTCCTTCCTTATCTACATAAGGTATAAAACCTATCAGCGCTTCTTGAACTTTACCAAATTCCAATAAATCATCAATAATTTTTTTTGCAATATTAGATGGAACAGCAAAAGAATAACCTATAAAAGAACCTGTTTTTGATGTAATTGCTGTATTAATCCCTATTAGTTCCCCTCTTGTATTTACAAGTGCGCCACCACTATTTCCTGGATTTACTGCCGCGTCTGTCTGAATAAAAGACTCTGTATTACTGTTTCCATCCAAATCACGCCCCTTAGCACTAACAATACCCGCAGTTACCGTAGACGTTAAATTATAAGGATTCCCTACAGCTAAAACCCACTCTCCTATTTTTACAAAGTCAGAATTGGCAAATGGCAAGAAAGGTAAGTCTTCATCTGTATCAACTTTTAATAAAGCAATATCATTATCTTTTGAAGAACCTATTAATTCAGCTTTTAATTTTTTTCTATTATTCAGGGTAATTTCAATTTCAGAAGCCCCATCAATAACATGATTATTTGTAACAATATAACCATCGGGTGAAATAATCACTCCACTCCCAGTTCCAATTTGCTCATATTTTCTTGTACCACTTCCTCTTCCAAAAAAATGTTCTAGCCAAGGATTTTGTTGCGTCCTGATTGCTGTATTTTTCACATGAACAACTGCATTAACAGAACTTTCAGCTGCTTTTGTAAAGTCTGTTGGTGCTGAAGAATTTGCTAAAATAGGTGAAACATAATTTGCTTTTACTGTTTGCAAAGAAGGTGTACTTTCTTGAACCACTACTTGTGTTTCCTCGAAAAATAATTTGTAACCAGCAAGTGATAAAGCGCCCCCTAAAAACGCTATTACTAAAATTCCTAAGATTTTCTTCATACGTCTACAATAATTTAAGTGTTATACAAATATACAATTTTAACATTTTAACAAAATCTGTTTAACTTGTTTTTAACTGTTTTTAACCACTGTTTAACAGCAACAAATCATTGTTTAAATACTTATATTTGTTGCATGAATTTGATATTTTATAAATACCAAGGTACAGGTAATGATTTCATTATTATTGATAACAGATCAAAAACCTTTCCAAAAAAAAATAAAGACATCATTTCTTCGTTATGTAACCGTTATTTCGGTATTGGATCTGATGGGTTAATCTTATTGGAAAATGATGTAGAAAGTGATTTTAAAATGGTTTATTACAATGCAGATGGTAATGAAAGCACCATGTGTGGTAATGGTGGCAGATGTATTGTTGCCTTCGCACATAAGTTAAAATTAATTCAAAAAGAAACCAAATTTAATGCTGTTGATGGCATTCACTTTGCATCAATTAAAGACGACATTGTTTCTCTAAAGATGATAAATGTAGACACTATAAATATTCAAGAATCATATGCTTTTACAAATACAGGGTCACCTCATCACATAGAATTGGTAGATGACTTAGATTCTTTTGATGTATTTAATAAAGGAAAAAATATTCGAAATAATCTTTATGGTAAAGATGGCAGTAATGTAAACTTTGTTGAACCTATAGATGAATCAACCTTTAAAGTAAGAACTTATGAAAGGGGTGTTGAAAACGAAACACTTGCTTGTGGCACTGGTGTTACTGCTGTGGCAATTGCAATGCATGCTACTAAGAAAACCAATAGTACATCAATAAAACTTCCTGTAAAAGGAGGTCAACTTTCTGTTTCATTTGAAAAAAATAATGGTATTTATACCAATATCTTTTTAACAGGACCTGCTAAATATGTCTTTAAAGGAGAACTTAATATTGAATTATAATATGAAAACTCTTAAAGGAAATCAAATTAATTTACGAGCTCTAGAGCCCGAAGATCTTTCTTTCTTATTCGATATTGAAAATAATGAACAGTTTTGGGAGGTTAGCCATACACAAATCCCCTTCTCTAGGTTTCTACTTAAAAAATACATAGAAAACTCTCATTTAGATATTTACGAAGCAAAACAATTACGACTGATTATTGAACTTTCTAAAAATAAATCTTCTGTAGGTATGATTGACTTATTTGATTTCAATCCTCAACATAAACGTGCTGGTATTGGCATTCTTATTCATCCAGATTATCAAAAAAAAGGTTATGCCAATGAAGCTTTAGATAATTTAATTAATTATTGTTTCAAACACTTAAATCTTCGTCAACTTTACGCAAATATTACTATTGATAACCAAAATAGTTTACATTTGTTTCATGCTAAACGTTTCACGAAAGTAGGAATCAAAAAAGACTGGATATATTATCAAGGAAAATTTAAAGACGAAATTTTACTTCAATTAATCAATGAATAAAAAAATTATCTCAGGTATAATAATTTTTATACTAATAGCTACACTAATTAAAGGATATAGTTTTTACAAAAACATCTATGGAAAAGCTATTGTTAAAAATGGCACGTTATTTATTAATTCCACAGATAACTTGCTTAATGTTAAAACCAAACTTACTCAATTCATAAATAATTCCTCAAATTTCGAATGGATTGCTGAAAAGAAAAATTACATAAAACCTAAAAGCGGACGATATGAATTAAAAGAAGGGATGAGCTTAAATGATCTTATTAATCTTTTAAGGAGCGGTAAACAGACCCCTATTAGACTTTCTTTTAACAATCAAGATACATTAGAAAAACTAGCCAGTAGAATATCAGAACAAATTGAAGCAGATTCTGTTTCTTTACTTCAGTCAATGCAAGACATGGGATTTTTAGAATCTAATGGTTTTGATAAAAAATCGGCTTTAGGAATGTATATTCCGAATAGCTACGAATTTTATTGGAATACCTCTGCTGAGAAATTCAGAAATAGAATGCTCAAAGAGTATAATCGTTTTTGGAATGAAGATAGAATTTCTAAGGCTAGAAAATTAAATTTATCCAAATCTGAAGTTCTTACCTTAGCTTCAATTGTACAAAAAGAAACTGTTCAGAAAAGTGAACGTCCAATTGTTGCTGGACTTTATTTGAATAGACTTAGAAGTAACATGCCGTTACAAGCTGACCCTACTGTTATTTATTGTTTGAAAGAGATCAATGGACCTAATTTTACAGTAAAAAGAGTTTTAAACAAGGATCTTTTAATTGATTCTCCCTATAACACTTATAAAAACTCAGGATTACCTCCTGGTGTAATTTCAATGCCCGACATTTCTGCTATCGATGCTGTTTTAAATTATAAGGAACATAACTATATATATATGTGTGCTAGCATAGAAAACATAGGTTACCATAAATTTGCGAGAACGCTAAGTCAACACAATAGAAATGCGTTACAATATCAACAATGGATAAACAAAAGAGGAATCAATAGATAAATTGATTTTTTTTTATTTAGACCAAAAAGAATATTTTAACACTCTTCCAATATATTTATTAATATTTTGATTATTGAATTCATTAGATAAACACAAATTAAATAAATATTTAATAACTGATAAAAAAACTTAACATATTGATTATTAGCAGTTTTAATTTTTTATTGTATCTTTGCCGGCGCTAAACGGAAAGTATTTAATTATCAGAAATTTAGGAACTCTATTTTTATTATTTTTATTATCGACAAGTTTTACTAAAAATATAAGTAAGAGTAAAAAAGAAGGGAACAATAAGAAAACAACTAAACCAATTCCTGAAGTGGTCTTTAAAGAGGATTTGAATTTTCCTTTTTTGGATAAAGATTTTATAGGGTTTAGAGAAGCATTAGCTTTTAAAGAATCTCAAGGAAAGTACATGGTTGTAAACAAACTAGGATATTTGGGAAAATATCAATTTGGTAAATCTACTTTAAAAAGATTTAAAATATACAATACTTATAACTTTCTAAGAGACCCAGAACTCCAAGAAAAAACTTTTATAGCTCTTTGCAAAGTTAATAAATGGATTCTACGTAAAGACATTAGTCGTTTTTTAGGTAAAAAGATTAACGGTGTTGTAATAACAGAATCTGGAATCTTGGCGGCAGCTCATCTAAGTGGTGCAGGAAATGTAAAAAAATATCTTAGATCTTATGGGAAAATTACTTTTAAAGATGCCTTTGGAACAACAATTCAAGATTATATAAGAAAATTTAAGGGCTACGATGTATCAAATATTATTGGTGATAAATACGCTAGTGCTTAATTAACAACATACAAAAAATTGTATTTACCAAGGTAAGCTGGTTATTTATGAATAATAAATATAGCTGGTCTTTTGTGTAAATCGATTTTTTGTTTCTTCCAATTTTTTACAGGAAGTGTTTTAATGTATTCTGATGCTAATGTTACATCACAAGCAACACACAACCTTGTATGATCTGATAATATAGAACATAAATCTGCTAACATTTTTTCATTTCTATAAGGAGTCTCAATAAAAATCTGTGATTGATTTTTTTCTCTTGAAGTATTTTCTAATTGTTTAATAGCTCTTTTTCTTTCTGCTTTATCAATCGGAAGATACCCATTAAAAGCAAAACTCTGACCGTTCATTCCCGAAGCCATCATAGCCAACAAAATAGATGAAGGACCAACTAGAGGAACAACCTGAATTCCTTTTTCATGAGCTAACTTAGCAATCGAAGCTCCAGGATCTGCAATTGCAGGTACTCCAGCTTCAGATAAAATCCCTACGGAAATTCCTTCTTCACAAACATCTAAGTAGTTTTGAATCTCAATTTCGTCAGAGTATTTATCCAACAACATCAACTGTAAATTACCCTGACCTTTACTTGGGGTTATTTTCTTAATAAAACGACGTGCTGTCTTCTCATTCTCAACAATAAAATGATTTAATTGCTCAATTATTTTTTTTACGGAAATTGGCAACACCTCTAAGGGTTCTGTATTACCCAAAGTAGTTGGGATTAAATATAATTTACCTTTCATTTACTTATTGATTTTAAGCGAAATTATCATCATAATAGTAAGATTTACTTTTCAGAGATAGAACACCAAAGCTTAATTAAGTTAAATAAAAACGACTAAACTATACATATTTTGAGGCTATTACCTCACAAGCCTCATTTAACATTTCAAATACTTTCTCAAAACCTTGGTTACTTCCATAGTAAGGATCTGGAACATTTAATATTTTATTCTCTGAAACTTCCTTTAGTATTAGTTTAACTTTTTTAATTTCATTTTCATTCCTTGCTAAAGTTATTAAATCCTGAAAGTTACTTTCATCCATTGCATAAATAAGATCAAATTTTTCAAAATCATCTATCATAAACTTTCTTGACCTTTGTTTGGATATGTCTATACCTTTCTTTTCTGCTATTTTAATTGACCTTTTATCAGGATGTTCACCTGCATGATATCCAGAAGTACCTGCTGAATCTATAATGATATTTTTTGATACGACTTTGGATGCTAATATACCTTCCGCTAGTGGAGATCTGCAAATATTACCCAAACATACCATTAATATTTTCATATTATTTCTGAAATTCTATTAAATGGTTAACTTTTTTGTTAAGTCTTCAACATACTTTTTAAATTGCTTATCAGTCTCTGTCAAATTGTCAACAGTTTTGCATGCATGTAAAACTGTTGCATGATCTCTCTGACCTATTTGACTTCCAATACTAGCTAATGAAGATTTAGTCATTCTTTTAGCAAAATACATCGCTAATTGACGAGCTTGAACTATATGCCTCTTTCTTGTCTTAGACTGCAAAGTTGCCACATCCATATCAAAATATTTGGAAACAACTTTCTGAATATAATCGATCGATAGTTCCTTCTTAGTATTTTTTACAAATTTATCAACTATTTGTTTAGCTAACTCAATAGTAAATTCTTTTCTATTAAATGATGCTTGTGCTATCATTGAAATAATAACTCCTTCTAACTCTCTAACATTAGATTTTATATTTTTTGCAATATAGTCAACAATATCTTCAGGCATCTCTACACCATCTCTATACAATTTATTTTGAAGAATTGAAACTCTTGTCTCATAGTCAGGTGATTGCAATTCTGCAGACAATCCCCATTTAAAACGTGATAACAATCGTTGCTCTATATCTTGCATATCAACAGGAGCCTTATCTGAAGTTAAAATGACCTGTTTTCCATTTTGGTGTAAATGATTGAAAATATGAAAAAACACGTCTTGAGTTCCTGCTTTTCCAGAAAGAAATTGAACATCGTCAATTATTAACACATCAATCATTTGATAAAAATGTATAAAATCGTTTCTTGTATTCGATTTTACCGAATCTATAAATTGTTGTGTAAATTTCTCTGAAGAAATATATAAAACAGTTTTATCAGGATATTTATCTTTTATTTCAACTCCAATTGCATGAGCTAAATGTGTTTTACCTAACCCTACACCTCCATAAATAAGTAGTGGGTTAAAAGAAGTACCTCCTGGCTTATTTGCCACAGCCATTCCCGCTGATCTGGCCAGTCTATTAGAATCTCCTTCAACAAAATTAACGAAGTTGTAATTTGGGTTCAACTGTGATTCAATCTTCACCTTTTGCAAACCCGGAATTACAAATGGATTTTTAAGTTCTCTTTTCGACTCAATAGGCACCGTTACCTTTTGCGGTTTAATTGGATTTCTATTAGAGCTAGGAATTTTTACTGTTTGAGGATTATTACTACTATATGTATTTTCCATTCGAACGTCATAGACCAACTTAGCATCGCTTCCTAGCTGTCTTACAAGAGCAACACGCAGCAACTTGATGTAATGCTCTTCCAGCCATTCGTAAAAAAATTTACTTGGAACCTGTATTGTTAAAGCTTCCCCAGATAGCTTTACCGGTTTAATCGGTTCAAACCAAGTTTTATATGCTTGAGGTTTGATATTGTCCTTTATAAAGGACAGACATTCCATCCAAACTGAATCAGCTGTTTTAGTCAT